>JAHDHL010000101.1 GCA_020631355.1 Saprospiraceae bacterium
TAGTAAATTGATTGTCCCTGATACAGAAAAGACAATATTATCTAAAGTTGGGTCGCTGTTGGCGCAATTGATGGCTTCCCTCAAAGAGCCGACACCGCTGTCATTGAGGTTGGAAACAGTCGCCGTTGTACCTGTTGGGCAGCCTTGCTGAACCACAACGCAAGTTGAGAACTGAGACGTTCCATTTGAGGTGGATGTATGCGTAGCAGTGACTAAATCCCCAGCATTTACAGGAGCATTGAAGGTATTTAGAGACCAGTTACCTGAAGCATCCGCACTGGTAAATCCAAGAAAAATACGTCCTTGACATGGAACAGTAAAAGAACAATCTGAATTATCGCTTATAAAGACTTCCACTCGACCGCTTCCTGATGAAGTCCCCGAAATAATGGAAGTACTAGAACTCACATCAATCACTGGAGCAGGGTGGTTATTATTGGCGGATGTACCAGAAAGCACGATACCTCCTGCGCCTCCATTGCAAATAAAGGTGTTTTCATACATCTCATTTTGAATACCATCGAAGATGTTAATCCCTACGTTTTCTGCACCAGCAATGACATTTTCCAAATATTGTACACCATTACCCCCTCCATGATAAATAGCTGTGCCCAAGCTAGTCGGACAGCTTCCGCCTAGACAAGTTCCGCTTGTGTTTACACCGATGAAATTATTAGAAACAACATGCCCTCCACTTTGCACCAAAATGGCATTGGTACTGTGGTTGGAAATGTAATTTTGTTGAATTTTGACACTGGACGCCCCTGTTTCGAGATAAACGCCGTACTCCGTATTGACCGCCATCGTCATTCCATCTTCCTCTATTCCGATATAGTTAGCAATGACATTCACCCCGTTCGTATTTTGAACCGAAACCCCTCTTTCATTGCCATTGAGGACATTGCCTTTTCCAACTGCACCAATATCTACCCTAAAAGCGTTGACACTGGTTCTGACACCTGCACCAAAAGGCGTAAAGCCCGTAATTTTCAAGCCATAGAGGGCATGGTCACCACCGCTTTGGAAGTGGATACCCACATCACCTGTGATGATGCTAGTCGGTGCATTGAGTACGACGCTCCCTAAGCTCCAACCAGGCTGAGTCGTCGCATCTATTACCGTTTCTGTATCGTTGATGGCTGGTAATGCCGTAATAAGATTTATCGTTTGTGTTCCTCCACCAGGTATATTGAATTTGATTGTATTCGCACCACTGGTCGAATTGGCACATTCTATGGCAGCTCGAAGAGAACCAACTCCTGAGTCATTCGTATTGGTCACGAAAATATCCCCATCTGGCTCTGGATTACAAGTACTGGCAGCATTGAGTATCCATACATCGCTACCATTGGTGCCGACGGGATTGGAAGGGTCACCGCCTTGTGCGTTCGACCAGCCCATCGCAACATAATCCTCATTCCCAATTTCTAGAATGGCATATCCTTCTGTTTCATAAACATTGCCCGCGTCTCCAAAAGTCTGCGTCCAGACCTCGTCCCCATTATCTTCCATTCGGACGATGTACATATCATGGTTGTTGACGATGTCATATTCTCCTGTCAAACCAATTCCTATGTAGCCGCCATCACTTGTTTCTCGAATATCGTTGAAGTGTTCACTAAAGTTAGTGCCCTTATTGGTTTCCCATTCAAAGGCTCCTGTACTAGTGATTTTAACGACCCAGGCGTCTTCTTGTCCAAAAATACCATCTGTATTCGTAGCCAAATTATCGGTTGACTCCGATTGTCCTGCTAGGATATAACCACCATCGGAAGTCTGCCGTATCACATTACATTCGTCTCTACTAGAGCCACCATAAACATTGGAGCGGACAATCGAACCAGAGGCACTGATTTCCAAAAACCAAAAATCCCTGCCTCCATAATTGAAACCAGGGTCGCCATTGGTAGAATCAGAATAGCCTCCAATGACATAATTACCAGCCGTATTTTCTAGGACAGAATAGCCTCTTTCATTGCCCGTACCGCCATAGTTACCTTCCCATTCGATACTGCCAGAGGCACTCAATTTGACCACCCAGACATCTAGTCCACCTTCTGCACCATCTGTAATGGTCACGTCCCGATTACTAGAATTGGATTCTCCGACGACTAAAAAACCACCATCCGAAGTCTGGATAATATCATGGGCTTCCTCATCAAAGAAGCCTCCAAAATTCCAAGACCAAACCGCATTCCCTGAATTATCTACTTTGGCAATCAGAAAATCAAATCCCTCATTAAAAATATCTTGATAACCAGCCATTACATAGCCATCTCCTACATTGATGACTGCATTGACACCATCAAAATCATCAGAACCAAAGGTACGTCGCCAGTCCACAGCACCTGTGGCACTTATTTTACTGACCTCTATATCTGTGTTCTTGGTAGCATAATTTTCATCTGTTTGGCCGACTACAATATAACCGCCGCCTGTGGCTAGGGTCATCGCTTTTCCTTCGTCCCGCACATTACTCCCGACACTCCTATCCCAAATTTGAGATAATTGTCCAGAAGACATTAACGGTACAAATAGAATGAGCAGGGCTATGAATGGCTTAAAGTTCATGTCCGATTTTTTGGTGG
>JAHDHL010000102.1 GCA_020631355.1 Saprospiraceae bacterium
GAGGATGTATCCGTGAATGTGGATTATGACTTGGCCCTAGTGAAGACTTTGGCTCCGGGACAAACCCAACCATTCCGTATCGATGAGCAAGTAACTTACCTGATTACCATCAAGAATCAAGGTAATGTACCATCTTATGACTTTGATGTACAGGATCGTATTCCAACAGGAATGAGTTTCGTTTCTGCCACCAATGGTGGTTCACACACTAACGGTTTAGTATCTTGGAATGTAGCTAACCTGGCACCAGGTGCTACAACTACCATCACACTAGTTCTTCAAATTGATGATCCAACATTCCGTCACTTCCGTAACTGGGCTGAAATCACTGACGACAGTTCAGAGGATTACGGCTTTGGTGAGACAGATGAGGATTCCACGCCTGATACCAATCTAGGTAATGATAATGCCCAAGGATTTGGTGTTGATCCTAACGATGATTATACCAACCATAATGATGTCAATATTGATGAGCCTGCAAATGACGAGGATGATAATGATTACGAGGATATCGAAGTGGATGTGGATTATGACTTAGCTCTAATCAAGGAGTTGTCTCCGGGTCAGGCTACAGAAGTAGAGCCTTTGGCTAATGTTTCTTACACGATTACGATTAAGAACCAAGGAGATGTTCCATCCTATGATTATACGATTACGGATCAGATTCCATCAGGAATGACATTCGTATCGGCTTCAAACGGCGGTTCACACAACAATGGTATCGTAACTTGGAATCTTCCAAACCTAGCAGCAGGTGCCACGACTACAGTTACATTAGTCGTACAGGTAGTTGATGCAAGGGAAAGACAATACCGTAACTGGGCAGAAATTTCTGATGATTCCTCAGAGGATTATGGCTTCGGTGAGACAGACGAGGATTCTACTCCTGATACCAATGTGGGTAATGACAACGCACAAGGATTCGGTCAGAATCCGAATGATCAGGTGAATGACCACGATAATATAGATACAGACGAGCCAGCAGGAGATGAGGATGATAACGACTTCGAGGATGTATCCGTGAATGTGGATTATGACTTGGCCCTAGTGAAGACTTTGGCTCCGGGACAAACCCAACCATTCCGTATCGATGAGCAAGTAACTTACCTGATTACCATCAAGAATCAAGGTAATGTACCATCCTACGACTTCGATGTGGCAGACCAGATTCCAACAGGAATGAGTTTCGTATCCGCTTCTAATGGTGGTTCACACTCCAATGGTGTGATTTCTTGGAATATTGCCAACTTGGCTCCAGGTGAAATCACTACACTTACCATTGTACTTCAGATAGATGACCCAACATTCCGTCACTTCCGTAACTGGGCAGAAATCACAGATGATTCCTCAGAGGATTATGGCTTCGGAGAGACGGATGAGGATTCCACTCCAGATTCCAATACAGGTAATGATGATGCACAAGGATTCGGTACGGATCCGAATGATGATTATGTAGACCAGACAGATGTCAATATTGATAACCCAGCCGGCGATGAGGATGATAATGATTATCAGGACATCGAAGTGGATGTGGACTATGATTTGGCATTAATCAAGGAATTATCCCCGGGTCAGGCTACTGAAGTAGAACCTAACGACCAGGTATCTTATAGAATTACAATTAAGAACCAAGGAGATGTTCCATCCTATGATTATACGATTACGGATCAGATTCCATCAGGAATGAGTTTCGTATCGGCTTCCAATGGTGGTACACATAACAATGGTATAGTAACTTGGAATCTTCCGAACCTAGCTGCAGGAGCTACAACGACCATCACACTGATTGTACAAGTGGATGATGCTCGTGAGCGTCAATACCGTAACTGGGCTGAGATTTCCGATGACAGTTCAGAGGATTATGGCTTCGGTGAGACAGATGAGGATTCTACTCCTGATACCAATGTGGGTAATGATAATGCACAAGGATTCGGTATCGATCCGAATGATCCATACAATGATCATGATAATGTCGATACGGATGAGCCAGCCGGCGATGAGGATGATAACGACTTCGAGGATGTATCCGTGAATGTGGATTATGACTTGGCCCTAGTGAAGACTTTGGCTCCGGGTCAATCCAATCCATTCCGTATCAATGATCAGGTAACGTACTTGATTGATATCAAGAATCAGGGTAATGTTCCATCCTACGACTTCGATGTGGCAGATCAGATTCCAACAGGAATGAGTTTCGTATCCGCTTCTAATGGTGGTTCACACTCCAATGGTGTGATTTCTTGGAATATTGCCAACTTGGCTCCAGGTGAAATCACTACACTTACCATTGTACTTCAGATAGATGACCCAACATTCCGTCACTTCCGTAACTGGGCAGAAATCACAGATGATTCCTCAGAGGATTATGGCTTCGGAGAGACGGATGAGGATTCCACTCCAGATTCCAATACAGGTAATGATGATGCACAAGGATTCGGTACGGATCCGAATGATGATTATGTAGATCAGACGGATGTCAATATTGACAATCCTGCAGGTGATGAGGATGATAACGATTATCAGGATATCGAAGTGGATGTGGATTA
>JAHDHL010000027.1 GCA_020631355.1 Saprospiraceae bacterium
CGGAGGTGTAGCCCTCGCTACGGAGTAATACGTTACCAGATGCATCCAATAAGGCAAAATAGTATTCGCCATCATGGGTGAAATTGCTGAATTCGGGGTGGGTTTCGGCCCTTTGATGTCCTTGGTAAGCATCACACTCCAGATACTCGTCTACATTCTTATTATTGGTCAAGGATGCCAAGTAGGCAGCCCTTTTACTTGGCAGTAGTAACCAAGCGGCTTCCTCCGAATCAACAGGACAAGTGATGGCAATCTCCTGATGATTACCTGCACGGAGAGATAATCCATACTTCCCTTTACCAAAGTCAAGCAGCTTGTAACGCTTTTCAATGGACTCATTCTTCTTGACGGATTTGATACCATTGTCCCTTCCTCTTTCTGATGTATACCCCTCGCTACGAAATACGACCTTGCCTGCTTCGATATATGCAAAGTAATACTCGCCATTTTCTTCACTGAAAAACTTAGTGAAACCATCCTCTGCCACAGGATGTCCCAAGTAATCACCACAATCCAAGTAGTCATCAAGTGTGTTATTCTTCATTTTGTCTTACGTTTTATAATGCAGTTATGATAGACAATGCAATGTGTTGGTTTTAAGGAAGCTATGGGAAGTAATTGTATTCTTTATGCTGACTGGCTCATTACTAAAATTAACAATCTTTATGAGTTTTCCAAAATATCAGTCATTTCCAAACAACAATTAAAAGCATGATTTAATGGGGTTATTATCCTCCTAGAATTGTATACAAATACGAAATCTAATTAGAATGGATGCCACATAAAGGATATTGTCTCCATCATCCTATACTTAGGTAAGCCAACAGATAAACAGATAGTGTATATGTGACACTACTTTTACACTATTATTTGTTCTGATTATGTTAGTAACTTATTCCAACATACCATAAACACTAATTGATTTATTAATTTATTTTACATAGATTTAATTCAATTAGGATATATTACATGAATGATAATTAGGTATAACAAGTCAATTCACTACCCAAACTAATAAATTCGATACTTTTTATTTTGTGACAACGATATCATGATATTCAACTCTTTTAGTGTCAGAAAAGAGGGCTTGTCACATTAGTATTTTTATCAAAGGAGGCTGTTTAACCCAGAGTTTTCCAACCCTATTCAGTATGCCTCCGAACCATGAAACCTGTCGGATATGAAAAACAAAAAAGATTACCTACTCAAATCTTCTCCCAAGAACAAGCATTCTGGCAAGAGTACCAGAATAGTGGGTATTGGTGCATCAGCAGGAGGATTAGAAGCCTTAGAAGCATTTTTCGGAAGTGTTCCTAAAGAAAGTCCTTTTGCGTTTGTAGTCATACTGCATTTATCTCCGGATTATAAGAGTCTTATGGGACAACTGCTTTCCAAGCATACCCACATGCAAATCCACACAGCCAAGAATGGTATCACTGTCGAAACCAACAATGTTTATCTGATTCCCCCAAAGATGACAATGACCATTAAGAACCAGAAGCTCTTTCTACATGAGAGGCAACAGGAAAAGATACCATCCTATACCATAGATATATTTTTCAAATCACTAGCGGAGGATGAGGGTGAACATGCCATTGGCATCATACTTTCAGGGACCGGAAGTGATGGAATACGTGGTTTGAAAGCGATCAAGGAAGTTGGTGGTATGTTAATGGTACAAGAACCCCATTCTGCCAAATTTGACGGAATGCCACTCAATGCCATCACGACAGGGTTGGTGGATTATATCCTTACCCCTACCAAAATGCCCAATGAACTACTACATTTCATCAATCATGATGCTAACATCAATATTCCACTCAAGTTAGAAACAGACATTGGGGATCATCTGCAAAATATCCTCCGTACCATAAAGAAAACAACACAGGTTGATTTTAATTTTTACAAACGGGATACGATTATCAGGAGGATTCATCGGAGAATGAATATCAACAAGTTCACCGATTTATTCAAATACTCAGAATTCCTACTCCACAACGAACAAGAAACGCGTATTCTTCAGAAAGAATTACTCATTGGGGTTACCAAATTCTTCAGGGACGAATCCGTCTATTCTTACATGGAAACCAATATTATCCCAGAAGTATTCAATCATTCCCAAAGAAACCAAATCAGGGTTTGGAGTGTTGCTTGTTCCACAGGAGAAGAAGCCTATTCCCTTGCCATTCTATTACATGAGCATTCCGAGAGAATGGAACATGATTTTGACATCAAGATATTCGCTTCGGACATAGACCCTGATGCCATCAACAAGGCCAGTATCGGTCGCTACCCCGAGAGTATCGTAGATGATCTGAGTCCACAACGACTCAACAAATACTTTGTAAAACAAGGTGATGAATATCAGGTAATCCGAACCCTGAGGGACATGATCATATTCACCGTTCACGATATTAATAAGGATGCCCCGTTCAACAAGCTCAATCTTATCTCTTGTAGGAATTTGCTGATTTACTTCCAAACTGCACTTCAACGAAAAACTTTCCAGATACTCAACTTCGCCCTGAACGAAAAAGGTATCCTTCTTTTAGGAACCAGCGAAAGTGCCGATAATATGAAAGCACTGTTCACACCTGTGAGTTCGAAACATAAGATTTATCGTTCTATCAGGACGACCAAACTTTTGAACATCAAGGATTACAATCTTCCCAAACTACAATCCATTCCTTCTGCCCCACCCAACCCTTTCTTTGGTTCGATATCTTCCCGATATACGAAATCGGACGAATTGAGGGAACTGGAGGTCGTTACCAAGATCCTTTGTAAGGAACATTCTACCCTTACCATACTCATCGACCAACAGAATAACTTCATCAGATATTTCGGGAATGCCAAAAAATTCCTTTTCCTACCTGAAAGACTGGATAATGTGAATATTCTCAGCATGATGAATAATGACCTCTCAATTCCTTTGAGTACAGCACTCAAAAGGGCATTCGAGACGATGGAAAGTGTCCAGTATAATGGAATCTCCTTTGATAAGTCACAGGATATTGAGCAACAAGAGAAAGTGAATCTCATCGACCTCAACATCATCCCTTACAAGATGCCCAACCAGTATATGACTTATGCTGTCATTAGCATCAGTGAATCCCAACTGGACAGGAAGCAGCATGAGGATATCAAGATATACAATATCGACAATAATGCAAGGATGCGGATTTATGACCTTGAACAGGAGTTGAAATCCACAAGGGAAAATCTTCAGGCTACCATAGAGGAACTCCAAACCTCCAACGAAGAACTCATTGCAGCCAATGAGGAATTACAATCCACAAATGAGGAATTGCAATCTGTCAATGAGGAATTGTACACCATCAATTCGGAACACCAAGCGAATATTCTTGAGCTTACAGAATTAAATGATGATGTCAATAATCTGCTACAAAGTACAGAGATAGGCACCTTGTTCCTAGATAGTAAACTAAGAATCAGAAAATTCAACAATTCCATTCAGGAACAGGTCAATATTACGGAATCAGATATTGGCAGGCCTATCAATCATTTTGCAACAAACCTTATTTACCCTGATTTACAAAAAGATGTTGAAGCTGTATTAGACAAGCTCATTCCTTTCCAGAAAGAGGTCCAATCCAATAACGAGGAATGGTTCCTTATGAGAATTCTTCCATATCGGACATCCGAAAATCACATCAAGGGAGTCGTGATTACATTTGTGAATATCAACGAAATGAAAGAAGCTCAGCAACTGAAAAAAATGACAACACAGCTCTCGGATGAAATTGAGCAAAGAAAACAAGTAGAAGAAGAAATCATTCAGCAAAACGAATCCCTGACCTTACTTTTCGAGGCTCTTCCGGATCTCTATCTTAGGATGGATGGCATCGGGACTATCCTGAATTTCAAGGAGGGTTCACTTGCTCCATTTGTACCGGATGCGGATATACTCAACAAAAACATCAGTGCCATCCTACCTAACCATACCATAACATTGGTGATGGATACCATCAAGGAAGTAATAGGAAAAAAGGTTCCGCTACAATTGGATATTGAAATCCCCAATCAAGAAAAGAACAATATTTTCGAAACCCGCTTCCTGCCTACATCCAATGGGGAAGTAGTTGCGGTGATGCGTGATATTACGAAAGACAGGGACATTCAGAAAAAGGTAATCAGCCAAGGAAAGGAATTACAACTATTCTTCGATTCCTTACCTGACTTATATTTCAGACTTAGTCATGATGGTATATTCAAAGATGTAAGAATCGGGCACAGCTTCACGCCTTACAAGGATAAAAAGCCGAGTGATATCATAGGTAAGAAAATCCACAAGGTACTTCCTGAAGATATTGCCCAAATGATTCTGGATGCATCATTGGTAACCTTGGAAAGTAAGGAACCAGGTATTTTATTTTTCCAAATGAATAAAAAAGGTGAACCAAGGGACCATGAATGCAGGATCATACCAAGTGACAACCAGGAAATTACTGCCGTGGTAAGGGATGTAACCGATATTAGGGAGAAAGAAAGGGAACTCACCATTCTTGCCAAGAATCTCGAGGTACAAAAACAACAACTGACCACATCCAACAAAGCCTTGGAGCAGTTCGCATATATCACTTCCCATGACCTAAAAGAACCTATTCGATCCATTTCCAGTTTCAGTCAGATCTTATATAAGAAACATCGGGAAATTTTTGAAACGGACGAAGATGCTATGGAATGCTTCAATTTCATAGCCAATAGTACCAATAGGATGTATGATTTGGTAGAGGGTATTCTTTCCTACGCCAAGTTGGGCCAGAATACATACAGGGTAAAACCCACCCATGTTCAGTTCGCAATTGATAATGCCGTATCAAATCTAACCGAAAAAATCAAGGAGTCCAATGCTCAGATCATCATAGGGGAAATGCCTGAAAAAATCATAGGTAATAGTAGTTTACTAACCAGGGTGTTTCAGAATCTCATTTCCAATTCCATTAAATTCGCTCAAAAAGGACAATCCCCCATCATTAAGATTAATGCCATAGACGAAGTGGATCGGTTTGTCTTTACCATAGAAGACAATGGTAAGGGATTCAACATGAATTATAAGGATCTCATTTTTGAGATGTTCAAACAGTTGAATTCTGAGGATAAGTTCAGGGGTACAGGTATTGGATTGGCTATTTGCAAGCGAATCATTGAACAACTCAATGGGGAAATGTGGGTCAAATCAGAACCCTTTGTTGGTACTACGTTTTTCTTCGGCCTGAATAAGGTCAGTTAAATCAAATCATTCAACTTATGACACATACAGGATTGCTTGTAATAAATTAATTATACATGAATTCCCAAGCGGTCCTGTAAACTCCATTCTGTTCTACATATTCTAGAAAATCCGTGTAGAACTGATGACTACCTATCGTAGCAGAGTCACCTATAACGACCAATTTTTTCTTGGCGCGTGTCATGGCTACATTCATTCTTCTATAATCCGATAAGAATCCTATTTCCTGCTTTTCATTGGAACGAACCAAGGAGATATAAATCACATCCCGTTCCTGCCCTTGGAAAGCATCGATTGTATTCACACTAATGATATCCTTGAATGATTCCAGTTTGGAATCCTCTCCTATCATTTCCTGCATCACCTTTACCTGTTCACGATACGGGGATATGATGCCTATACTTGGCAGTGAATCGGCTTCGAATTTATCCAATAACAAATAAAGGTGTTCTTGTAGGATTTGGAATTCATCCGGATTGGATTTTGAGCCTGAATCCCTATTTACCTTTTCCTCAAATCCACAGCCGGCAGTATCAATGAATTCCAGTGGTTCCTCTCCCTCGACATTCAGTGTCCAATGTTCAACGGTTACATCTGCGAGTAATTTCCCATCATAAAACTGTTGGTTGGAGAATCCCATGATTCTGTGATTCATCCGGTACTGGACATTCAGCAGATTAACATGGTCGAATCGTTGGATTCCCTTTTCAATGAGTGTGACATTAAGACCTCTCTTGGCAGCCTTATTGGATTTTACAGTGGGCGGTAATTGGAAAGGGTCTCCGGCAAGCACCACCTTACTCGCCCTTGAAATCGGTATCCAAGTGGCGGGCTCAAGGGCTTGTGCGGCCTCATCAATTACGACAGTCTTGAACTTATAACCATCCAGAACAGAGTGGACCGTATTGATGAGTGTACAAGCCACCACATCCGCACCGGAAATGATCTGGTCAAGAATTCTTTCTTCCAATTGTCTGGCCCAAGCGGATAATTCGCCAGCTTCCTTAAATAATTCGCCTCGCTCCCTACGAGCAGCAGCATCAAAGGTTCGTTTGAAACGTTTGGCTTTCCTACGGGCGTCAGCTGCCTGAATCCTGATTTTCTTGATATTCTTGGCCTCTGGATGCTCTGCTAGTCTACCCTCTAGGGTATGTTGTACCAATGCGTCATCCACCCTTGATATATTACCTATCCGAACAACATTCAGTCCCTCTTGTGATAATTTCAATGTCAGAAGGTCTACTGCTGCATTACTCGGAGCCGTAACCAAAACAGCATTTTCCTGTTTGGATAATAATTTCACAGCTTGGACCAATGTAGTGGTCTTACCCGTTCCGGGAGGCCCGTGCAGAATGGAAATATCATAGGCTGCCAATACATGATTGATGGCGGCATTTTGGGATTTATTGAGTAGTGGCACTTCAATAGGATGTTGGGTTTCCCGGAATTTCGGCATTCCCTTACCTAGGAATATATCCCTGATTTCAGCCAAACGGTCACCCCTAGCCTTAAGGACTTTCTGAAGAATCTTTTCCATTTCAAGGTAGGTCCTTTCATCAAACAGCAAATCCACACCTACACTAGCCTTATCGACCCAATCCGGGATATCCTTGGAACTCAGGATGATTTTCATCCTGTTCCTATCAATGAACTTAATCACACCCGATTCTTCGTATGGCGGCTTATCATCCCGATTGAAAAATAAGTTGACGGGCATCCCCGAACGAAACTGATGGGACTCACCCAGATTGGCTGTCCGTTCTCCTATTATGAAAGCCCTTTCGCCATAGGTATATCCTGTCTTATTGATTCGGAATGGATACCAGCACAATCCCTTTTCCTTTTTCTTACTGAGGGGTAAGGACTGAACGAATTTGCGGAATTGGATGAAATCCTCCTCCTTTTCAATCTTAAGCGTTTCGATGAGCTGCTCTATCTGTTCTAAATGCTGGTATGACATGCGGCGAAGTTAGGGAACATTTTGGGAATGTTCCAGTGGGATTGCATTTCTATCCTGACTTTGAATTGACGTAATCCCCATAGAGCGATTAATATTCAACTCTAGGTATCATTTTCCAACCAAAGGAAATGTACAAACTTATGGTATCTGATGATATCGCATAAAAACATGATTTGGTCTTCAGTGGTTTTGTAAAACCTTGTCATTCCCCTATTCACATATGGGAGTGTATCGGGAGTAAATGCAATTATCTCCTTTGCCAGAATAGAAATATCATCAGGTAATGATTTGAATCTTACAAGTATCCAGTTATCGGATGCCCCATATATTTCTATGCCATATGCATCATCAAAATACTTTATTTTTCCCACTATATCATCAAGGGTAACCCTGGGATTAGTTGCTTGGACATCCTGGAATTTCAATATATCATACTGGGTTTGGAATTGGATGACAGATAACTGTTCAGGTGTTTTTAAATGATTATTCAAATCATGTTTTGATATGAATGGATAATATCCTTGGGGCATTAGGATACTCCTTAATTTTCCAAGGGCGATATTCACTTTATCCTTTCCTATTTTAAAGAATAAGCTGCTATCATCATTTTTCCATTTTAATGTTCCTGAAATTTCAGCATCAATCATCAACACTTCGCCTGAATCCTTGGATTTCAGACGTACGCCATCCTTTGAATATTTTTCTATGTATTGAATAATATCTCTATTGAAACCAGACACTACTAAATATTTGTATTGAAGTTTTTCAACCTTGAAATTTCACATCAAATCGCTTCAATCCTTTCAGAAATTGGAACAACCTATCCATTTCATCATTCGAAATAAAATCAATAGGGACATCTGTTTTTTCCTCTTTGGTTGTTATAATAATTTTATTTGTATCCATTTCAATTGAATTGATATCACATACATTAATTTCCGTGGATATATTTTCTCCCTTGTCTATCACACAAAATTTAAGGGGAGCATCATCCTCATCCAATAATCTCACACTTACGAGTGGAACATAAAAAAGAATTTTCAAGGAGAAAAGAAAACAGAAAAGTCCATTTATGATTAAAAATTGCATATTCTGAATAAGAAGAAATAAATACGATGTCAATCCTACCAGAATAAGATTGACCCCAATTTTTCTCATTCTATCTTTCCTGTCTTTTCTTGTGTGAATCCAAATGATTTTTTTCTTGATGGCAGTATTCATTTTGGCTATCTGCCTGTATACCATATTTTTCCTTATCAATAGAATAATGAGTATAACCTGTATCGTCATTATCATACCTGTGAATGAAAAAGTAACAACAGGTACAATATATGCCGTACATACCATTGCGATAAAAAAGAAAATAGATTGCATCCATGTGGGCAACAACCTACACGATTCTACCATCTCGTCCAATATGGGTAGCCGTTTTCTTTTCATACCGTATGAATAAAGATAGATTAGCGTAGGATGAAAATCAATGTTACGCTAGGAAATTGTTCATATGTCCATTTCCATCTGAGTTGCCAATAAATCATCCAGATTCTCTCGTCTACGAATCAGATGCGCCTTACCATTTTGAATGGCAACCTCTGCCGGTCTGAAGCGGGAATTATAATTCGATGACATACTGAAAGCATATGCACCTGCATTCCTGAACACTAGGATATCTCCCTCCCGAACCTCATTCATTTTTCTATCCCAAGCAAAGGTATCCGTTTCGCATACATAGCCCACCACCGTGTAGAAGCGTTCGGTTCCTTGGGGATTGGTTACATTCAGTATATGGTGGTAGGCATCATAGAACATGGGTCTGATTAAATGATTCTGTCCAGAATCCACACCGGCGAACACCGTAGCGGTAGTGGTTTTGATAACATTCGTCCTGACGAAAAAATAACCCGACTCACTCACCATGAATTTTCCGGGTTCGAAATGTATTTCCACCTCACGACCATATTCCCCAATAAACTCCAGCACCCTTTCGGAAAGTTTGGCTCCCAATTCCTCAATATTTGTGGATGCATCATTGGGTTTGTATGGGACCTTGAATCCACTTCCGAAATCTATGGACTTCAGATTGGGGAATTCCTTGGCGGTCTGAAGCAACACCTCGGCTCCTCTCAGAAATACATCTATATCCAAGATATCGGAACCTGTGTGCATGTGTAGCCCCTCGACAAGGATACCTGATGAGGCAATGACCCTTTGTAAATGCCTCATCTGATAGATGGAAATTCCAAATTTAGAATCAATGTGTCCCGTTGAAATCTTAGGATTTCCTCCAGCCAGAATATGTGGATTGATACGGATACAAACGGGTACGGTTCCTCCGTAGGCATTACCGAATTGTTCCAGAATGGAAATATTGTCAATATTGATCTTCACCCCCTCCTTTACGGCCATTTGGATTTCCTCAAAAGAAACACAGTTGGGTGTATAGACAATATCCTCCGGTTTGAATCCTGCCTTGAGTCCCAACCACACCTCTTGGATAGAAACAGTATCCAAACCTGCGCCCATCTTACGGAAATGTTTCAACACATTGATATTCGTCAATGCCTTACAAGCATACAAGGCTTTCATCCTGACATCGGGAAATGCATTGACTAATCTTTTGTATTGGCGCTCCATCTTCTGGAAGTCATATACATAAAGTGGTGCACCGAATTCATTGACTACATCCAAGATATCAACACCTTGGATACTATACCGTCCATTTGTTAATTCCATTATTTCTGCATTAGTGCGGTTAGGGCTATCAAATGTAAAAAAAGGCATCGGATTGATATTCCCGATGCCTTTAAAATTATGTTCTGACGAAGACTTATTGCATCTATCTATTCCTCGGTTTCATGATTCAATCGCGCATTCAAGGCTGTTAGGAATTCATCTCTCTTATCAATGAAAAGCAAGATGGACTTCCCTTCTTTCTTGATACCATAAGCGCCCTTGATGGTTATGGGTTCCTTGAGTTCCAATTTAATGTTATGGGATTCCAATCCATCGACCAAAGCCAGTTTGGCAAAACCATCCATATCCCTAGGTGTCTTCCTGAAAGCTTCGGCACTGATGATATTATTCCAATCAATATCAACATCACCAAAAAGACCATATTTCAAATTCAGATGTTGCTCCCCTATCCTTACGAATCTTCTTGAACAAGATTTGATGTGGGCCATGATCTGGATAATGGCATAAATACTCCCAATGGTCAGAATCCAAGCAGCTACCACACTCCAGAGTTCAATTAGGAAGTGCATGGCAAATGCTTCGATGACCAGGACTGCCCCGATGGTTCCAAGGGTGATGCCTAATCCACTCTTGATGTGATAGGTATATTCATTCTCCTTGGGTGTGATTTTTTTCCAGACAAAAAATCCATAGTACATGAATGCCAATTCTGTGGCCAGTAGAACCCCCACCTTGGATGTTCCCAAGGATTCCCTGACCACTTCATTCAATATTGTGAGGAAATCATCGGAATCCTGCTTTTTCCTAACAAACTCATTTCTCTTTTTGATGAAGAAATAAAGTAGGAAAGAAATGACACCTAACTCCACAATCGGTAACACAATCATTTCTATGATGTCCAGTGCAGGAAAGGCTTCATGAGGCAGAGCCTTTGTCGATATGACTGTTCCTATTACAAAAATGGAGATAATAGAAAACTTAGGAATATCCGTTTTGCGGATAGCAAGGAAATAAATGATCGGGACCGTAATCATCAGGTCAAGTGTCAGGGGCATGACCAGATTGGGATGTTGTTGGAGGTATCCACCCAAAGCCAAGTATAGTGTGGATGAAATAACCAATAGCGGCACCCCATAAATGAGGATTTTGTGAGGTAATGTTAGCTTTTTTTCCATAGTGTTGGTTTTGAAAGTTACAGAATCATGAGCCATGGAAAACGATTAATGAACCGTGATTTTCCATCACTCATTCACAACTACTCTTTATACGATACAACTACCATTAAGATGCGAATTTAAGGGTTTTAATTGGGATTAATTCTCATCATAATTCGGTGTACCATCATACGAGGCAGGAGGAATGATAATGAGGTCATTCCATACGATTCTCCTTAGTATTTCCCTTGGAATGATTTTCCTTTCATTGAGCCATATCCTTTTGAGTTCCCTCATATCAATGATGGTCCACTTTTCCTTTTCTCCCAGGGACAACAAGGGTTTCATCTCATTCGTCCATTTTGAATTCCCGTCCAGATTATCCTCATATACTCCATCTTCCAAAAAGTACCTGAATTCGAATGCTATATTCAAATCCTGTGTTTGATTCACATTGGCAAGTTCCTCTATCATATTCCCCATATCGAATACATTATTGGAAGTGAATCCTTTTCGGGAATGCATGGCCCCCATTTTCAGGAGCATTTTAGGTAGGAGTTGTTCTTCTTGGCATTCCTTATATTTCCTTGCGAATTGTGTTTTCATATAATCCGCCCTCCCTTGTAAATTATCGTATCGTCTAATTCCATAATCAGCGAAAATGCGCCATGTTTTCTTAAGGGCAGAAATAATGTCCTGCACTTTTTTATTCTTCTTATCCATTGCACTAAAAAATAATTCTATTTCTTTCGACTGTAATAAATGCTCATGAAAAGGATGATCGTCTTTTTTCAAGTCCTTGGCATTTTCATCCATTAATTTCTGGTAGGCATCCTTGGCTATTCCATCCGCAACGGATGGTTTGTTTTGTCTCAATAATTCATCAAATAAAAAATATGCAGCATCATATCCTTCTTGGTCTATTCCGAATAACTCGAAATCATTATCCAATGCAGTAGTTAAGAAACGGGCATCTTCCACATTGGAAAAAAATGGGATAGCTACACTTTTGGACAATTGATATTGTGTGGTATAAAATCGATGAAGAATCATTTCTGTTTCAGTTGGATTTTCCTTGCATAAATTCATTAGCATTTCCGCAGAATGCGGACCTATTTCCACTCCAAAATATTTAAAATTCAATTTTGATAATACAGGAAGAATCGCATTCGTAAAATTTGATATTTGCGCATCACCGTGATATTCTCCTAAAACAACGAATTGTGAATTTTCGAATTCCTTTTGCAGGAATACGGCTCCATCTCCTAACATTTTTCCGTCATCAATCTTGAAATGATAACTGTAACTCCGAATTTCTTCGGTCGTAAGGGAGTCTTGTGAACAAAGTGAATGTGAAATGCCAAGAAATAAGACTAAGATGAAGTATTTCATATTTTGGATATTATAGGATTAAATGCATCATCCTTAATGAATAGTAAGGATGGTGCGTTTATCAAAGTATTAGAATTGAATGATATTCTGGTTTATTTCTGGGAGACCCATTCTGTCTGCTGGATGGGCTTGGCTGTCTTATGTGGTTGGTCTTCCATGATTTTCACGACAATATTGGGATATAGTTTTTCCAATTCAGCCTTCATCCCTACGACATGGCCTGCTCCTACCACAACCAAGTTTCTTTGATGCTGATTTGCCATGACTTGTTCACCTATATTCATTGCCATTTTCCTATTTCTATTGTCCCAGATGACACCTCCTTCCTCACAAGGTTTGCATGGAGTTTTGACATACCTGAAAGAATTGATGCGATGGAATAATTCCATTACATTCAATTTATTATTCAATATGCCCAATCTTCTAAAAATGGCAGGAATAATGGAACGCCTATGGTCTTTTTTTGATAATTTATTCACAATTTCATTATTGCCATTCTTTCGGCCCTCCTCCACACATTCCTTCCATTTCTGGTGGTACAAATCCCTTTCGGATTGGTCATCCATTGAATGGATATATTTCAATCCCAGACGAGCTGCTGTCTTGAAAGATAAATCACCATCTTCTTCCCTTGAGGGCTTTTTGCTTCCCTTGAGTCCGTGCTTCAATAAATAAGCGTAGTATTTAAAATTGGAAATATCCATCTTAATCAGGAATGATTTGGCGAGGTATCTGAAATCATCCTGACTCATATGTTCCAAATCCTTATTCCGAATGGTTTCGAATCGAGATGCTTCATATTCGAATGTTCCTTTGATGGAATCCGCGTAAGTGATGTAATGTTGATATGCCTTTTTCTGACTCAAGGTATCCTCCGGACGAATGCGTTCGATATAAATCGCATCAGGCTGATATTTCATGGCCCTTTTGAATAATGGCTTGTAACTGTGCTTAATAATCTTTGGGACACCATGCATCGTACCCATGAGGAATACTTCTTTCTGGGTATTCTGTGCCACACATGATATTGTAAATAAAAAGATGGTCAGAGTGAATATGAATTTGATTCGTAACATGATATTTGGTTTTGATGTTTCAGAAATAATGATGTTGGTACCAGTTGACGAAAACAAATCTAGGGGTGATTGCAGGTGTTTGAAAATGAAATCCATGAATGACGGAACTTCATCTGTAAACACGTTCAGATGTAAAAATCAGGTTGACCGATAAAATGGTACAGTTCACAGATAAAATCATCGTAATGCTTTATTCCTAAGCCTGCACTAGGCTCGGATGCCTTATATTTATAGTATGGAAATCAAGATTAAACAATTGGTAGGCTGGGTCCTCATCTTCGACTTCATCATGGGGCCTTTGAGGGATTTGGTGGAAAGCATGAGTTTCGAAAAGGCATTTCTTTGTTATTTCAACAATCTGAGTGCATCGGTATTCTTCCTTACATTCTTCGCATCATTCTGCACCTATGCCGTCCTGGTTTATATGACATTCCACAAAACCTATCCACAAAGAAAAACATGGAAAGGGCTGGCTATGATTTTAGGAGCTACGATACTCGCCATATCAATGAGGTTCTTCCTAGAACAAATGGTATGCAAATGGGTTTTCGGGTTTGTCAATTACAAGAATCCCGTGAATTATGTTTATTATATTTCTGACAACCTTTACTATGCCCTACTCTATTTTTCCATCGGAACTATTTTCTTCTTTTTCCAATATTCCAAGTATGCGGAACAACAAAAAAAATTATTGGAATTAGAAAACAAGAAATCCGAGCTATCCTTTTTAAAATCCCAAATTAACCCGCACTTTCTTTTTAATAGTTTGAATAATTTATACTCCCTCATTTATTACCAATCTGAAAATGCATTGACTTCTGTGGAAAAACTCTCCAATTTATTGCGTTATTCATTATATGAGAATGAGGAAAAAGTAAGCATCAAAAAAGAGTGGAAATACATAGAGGATTTTATCGAATTGGAACAATTAAGACACGATTATAACATCCAACTCAACAAAGATGTGGATGAATCATTATTCCATAAGGAAATAGCTCCTTTTATTTTTATCCCTTTTATTGAGAATGCTTTCAAGCACGGCGATCTGAACCATTCGGAAGAACCTATTGAAATCAGTCTTCAAAAAAATGAATCAGGCATATTATTCACGATAAAAAATAAGAAGAAACAACAGGAAAAAGATCAAGTAGGAGGCATCGGTTTGGATAATGTAAAAAAACGACTGCAACTCATCTACGGCCAGCAGCATGAATTGGATATTGTTGCTACGGATACGCAATTCCATGTTTACCTAAAAATAACACAACTATGATTAGCTGTATCATAATAGATGACGAGCCATTGGCCATTCAATTGCTTTCCGATTATGTGAATAAAACGGATGGAATTGAATTAACCAAAACATTCACCAATCCTATAGAGGCCTTGCAATTCCTAGGAGAAACGCCTGTAGATTTGGTTTTATTGGATATTCAGATGCCTGAACTCACTGGCATCCAATTCATGAAAATCATGAATCAAAAAACCCACTTCATCCTGACGACAGCTTATGACCAATATGCCTTGGAGGGATATGAATATGATGTAATTGACTATTTATTGAAGCCTATTTCCGTAGACCGTTTTTTAATTGCAATGAATAAGGCCAAGGACAGAATCCTACAGACGGACACCCCTCCCCTGACGTTCCAAGCTCCCAGTCAAGCCAAACCATATATTTTTGTAAAAACGGAATATAAGGTCAAGAAAATTAATTTATCTGATATCCTTTATTTTGAGGGAATGGGGGATTATGTGAATATCCAAACCCTAGAGGGGAAAATCCTTACACTGGAAAAAATAAAGAGTTTCGTACAAAGACTCCCTGAGGAAGAATTCATTAGAATCCATAAATCCTATATTATTTCCTTGGAAAAAATTGATTTTATCGAAAGGAACAGGGTCATCATCAACGAAAAATATATTCCTATCGGAAGTACTTATCAAGAAGCATTCTGGAACCAAGTGAATGGACAATAAACAATTTACAAAACCCTTTACTTATCCTCCAAAATTTCATGACATGCTTTCTTGGCAGATATAATCGCCCCCTCCATGTAACCAGAATATTCAGGAACAGATTCCGTACCTGAAAAATACAATTTACCATTCAGATAATTTCGTTGCAATGTAGGATGCCCATTATTCTGGTGCGGCCTACTTACTACTTGGTTACCATCCAGAATAAATTCATCAACCCATACTTTTTCGGAATAAATTAAGGGATGAGATGATTCCTTTCCCAATAGTTCATTCAATTGTTTCAATACCAGTTGCTTCCTTGTTTCCTTACCATAACTTGACGAGCCACCATTAAGGAAACCCGTAAAACCAAATTTATTTTCTTCGAAATTGGTGTGGTCGTACATTTCGGTAATAATACCAGAATGACTGTACAACATTCCGGAATATCCCTTTTCTCTCCAGAATGGTCTAGCATATTCCAAAACAAACTTAATCGACCCCGCCATCCAAGTTTGTACCGTTGGTAATAACTTGGATACATCATCCGGTAATTCAGGAGAAAACCTTATTCTGGAACCCACCAATTGAGGAGGTAGGCATAGGACTACATTATGGGCCCTAAATTCCATTCCATTCTGGGTTTCGACCATTACTTCATCACCTTTGTCATTCACTGAGACGACTCTTGTATCCAGATGGATTTGTTGAGGATTTATCCTATCCCTAAGTGCATCAATCAAACGTGCTGTCCCTCCAACAATCCTATAAGATGGATATGCTGTTTCCGGAATATAAAATTCCTGTGGTGGCTCGAATGACTTGGTCTGGAATAATGATTTCCCCCTAGCATACTGCGGATACTTTTTCAATCCTAATTCTTCCAGAATCGATATCAGTTTCTGGTGGATATCGGAAAACCACGTTGCTCCTAATTCAAGCGGAGTATCATTCTTTCCTTTTAGCGTCTGTATTCTTCCACCGAGTCTAGAGGAAGCTTCCAGAATGGTGGCAGATATTCCCTCCTTGGAAAGCAGGTAGGCTAAAGTAAGGCCACTTAGGCCACCTCCCACAATTATTACCCTAAGGTGTTGTTTCATTGATATTCCTTTCTGTTCCTTATGATTGGGATGATCTTGATTAAAACTCAACGATAAATCCTAATGACGGTGTAATAAGATTCGTTTCATCACCCAAAATCAAAGGAATGGCATTGGAACCATCAGATGAGACAGCCTGGCCATCTGTCGTAGCCCATCCCGAATTATCCTCTGTACGCTGCCATGTATACCTTGGTGCGGCAAACTGGGTCATGTAGAATGCATTCGTAATATCCAGATACAAATCGAATGTCACACGCTTGAAATTCCACTTCTTATCCACACGGATATCCACTTGGTTGAACGTAGGTAATTTTTCAGAATTCAATCGGGCATAATCAGGCACGCCCTCACCCAGCAACAAATATTGCTGACGGGATGCTTCCAAATCGAATGGTGTATAGGGTGCACCTGCCGCAAAACGGTACTTCACACCAATTTCCCATCCTTTCCTGAACTTATATCCCGTAGTAAGTGAAATCAGATGTCCATAATCCCATGCAGATGGGAAATACACATCGGTATCAGCTCCAGTGAACTCACTCTTATATCCCGTGTAGGAAAGTACAGCAAAGATATTCTTGGTCAACTTCTGTTGAGCGAAGAATTCCACACCATAGGTCCTCCCCTTTCCGATACTGGAAACAGCCTCATTACCTATTGCTCCGAAATTACCTCCCTGATTCGCTAAGGAAACACCTGTAGCATCAGACACAGGATAGTTATTGTATGACTTATAGAATCCCTCCAATGTGAATCTCAGATTTCCTTTGGGAATGAATTCCAATCCTGCTACGGCATGATAGGACTGGATATAATCATTGTCCTTATTCACAAATTCTCCTGCTTCATTCTTGAAGCCCAGAACCGTATAGATAGGAATCTTATAATAGGAACCAGTGGAAGCATTGACCGTCCACTTATCATTCAATTGATAGGAAGTACCCAAACGGTAAGACCATGTACGAAGTGGATTCATTCCATTATTCGTGAATGTGTTCATATCCATTCTTGTACCCAGTGATACATTCAGCCTTTCATCCAATAATCTTCTTGATACCTGGGCAAACAAACCGAATTTTGCGAAATTGATTTCAGAATCGAAATCCAGAACAACTTCGGGTTGCACCACTTGTCCGGATACCGGATCTACGACCTCATCAGATAACTTGGAATAGAAATCATTATTGTATTTCACATATTGGATGGAAGCACCGTAGGAATATTTCCAGTTATTACTATACTTGCTTACTTCCAATCTCAACTTATTCTCAATCTCCTGAGATTCTGATAAAAGTGTCCTGAACTCCTCCACACCATCATTGCCATCCGAGAACTTATCCAGTCGATTCTCAAACATATTACGGCTCAATGCCACATTAATGAATCCATTCTCAATCAGATGTTTCATGGAAACACCCGTTGTATAGGACCATTGGTTAATGAGCGGATTAGAACGAATGATATACTCCTTGTCCGGATCGGAATTCTTAGGTACTGCAAAACTGAATTCATCCAATGAACCCAAACCGATGAAATTGAAAGATGTCTTATTGTTCATCTTATAATTGACCTTGTATTGGAAATCCCAATAATTCGGACGAATGGGCAAATCGATGGCCTCAAACAAGAATTCCAGATAGGAACGCCTAGCTGAAGCCAAATAAGTCACCTTTTCCTTGATGGGCCCTTCCAGTGTGATGGCCGCTTCTGTTGAGGACAGTCTGAAATTCCCTTGGAATTGGTTGGGATTACCTGTACGTTGGTCAAATTGTAACACACTGGACAGTGGATTATCATAGCGGGCATGCATACTGGAAGTACTCAATGTTACTCCCTCGATAAAGGAAACATTCAGCATTCCCTGTGGCCCACCCGCACTTCCTTGGGTAGAAAAGTGATTGATATTCGGTACTTCTATCCCATCCAGATAATAAACATTCTCGTTCGGAGCACCTCCCCTTATGATGATATCATTCCTAAAACCTCCGACACCTATTGCGCCAGCTACACCCGGCAAGGATTGGACGACCCTTGAGATATCAAAATTACCTCCCGGATTGGCCTTGATTTCCTCCGTAGACAATCTTTGGATAGAATTGGGATTCTCAGGAGTAGTAATGGAAATCGAACGATCCGCAATCACAACTGCACCCTCTAATTCCGTACTGACTTCCTCCAATTTGAAATTAACAAAATTATCATTACCCGAAGTTACTACGATATTGAATTCCGTCTTCGTCTTAAATCCCACATAGGAAGCTTCCACATTGTAACTTCCTACGGGTATGTTTTCAATCCTGTAGGAACCATCAATATCAGTGGATGTACCCAACTCAGTCCCCTCTATCCTAACGGTAGCTCCAATTAGGGTTTCTTCTGTATATAAATCTATGACCGTACCTGAGATAGCACCTGTAGTCTGCCCCATCATCAAGGCGGACTGTATCAATAAAAGGGTAATTGCAAAGATTCTCATTCTTAATATTTTTTGCTTAATAGTGTTAGGATGAACATAGGCCCGTCTTCTGATGGGAACATTACTATTCCATTATCTTGAAAATGGCCTGTCTGGAATGATTTGGCAGAAGTTGGAACATACAAAGAACGAAAGTGTTCTTTGGAATTCACTGAAAAGTCTCGAATATGGACTAATTTTATACTTCGTGTTATTCATCAAGATTTTGAAATCCTTTTCCGAATCGAATTATCCAGAATATATAATTCAGAATCATGTTGTTACGATTCCTTATTTTTTTCACTTGTATCATTCCTCTGGAAGCATGGTCCCAAACTCATTATGTCGATAAGGCAGCTGAGGTGGGAGTGAATCATTCCTATGGAATTGGCGTCGCAGGAGGAGGTGTGAGCCTGGTTGATATCAATGGGGACGGATGGGATGACTTGTCCCTTGCTTCCCAGGAGGGAGATGTCATCAAGGTCTATCTAAACAACAACGGCATCTTCGAATTACAATCCAATCTGGCTTTGAATAATAATGAATCCAAGCAGATTCTTTGGGTGGATTTGGACAATGACGGTGATAAGGATTTATTCATAACCGTACTTGAGGGCATCAATAGAATATTCGAGAATATCGGAAATCTCACTATGGTGGATATCACTCCCAATTCCGGATTACCATTCACAGCCACTTCCACCTACGGAGCCATTTTCGGGGACTATGACAGAGATGGATATCTTGATTTGTACTATGGCGAAAAGACACTGGTATTTTCTACCAACCAAGGGCATTTATTCAGGAATAACGGGGACCTGACCTTTACTGAGATTACTGGAGAATCGAATACCACAGACTTGGGTAAGGCTCCTTTCTGCTCCGTTTTCTTTGACCTTGAGAATGATGGTTGGCCGGATATTTATACCGCACACGACAAGACCAATATCAATACCCTACTTAGGAACAATGGCGACGGGACATACACGGATGCGAGTGTTTCGTCAGGGGCAGATATGGAAATGAATGCCATGGGTATCGCCGTTGGCGATTATGATAATAATGGGTTCCTAGATTTGTATATTTCGAATACGCCCATAGGGAATGCATTATTACAAAACAATGGTGATAGTACCTTTGATGAAGTAGCTGTGGAATCCGGAACCTTATTCGAGGGAATCGGATGGTCCTGTAATTTTTTGGATGTGGATAATGATGGATTCCTGGATTTGTATGTTACCGCTACGGTCATCTCGGATATCAGTACACCGAGTACACTTTACATGAATCTTACGGACGGTACTTTCGCACCACCTAGTACGGGTTTCACTGGTGATACGGTAACGGTTCATTCCCATGCCATTGGGGATTTCAACAATGATGGATATCCCGATATCTTTACGAATCCCTTTGATGAGGCGCCAGCTAAGGTCTGGGAAAACCAAGGTGGGAATCATCATTTTATAAAGGTCAGCTTGGAAGGTGTCATATCCAATAGGGATGGTATCGGTAGTTTCATCGAAGTTTTTGCAAATGGTAATCGTTATATCAGATATACGCATTGCGGAGTCGGATATCTCGGGCAGAATTCAAATACTGAAATCATAGGTATAGGCGAAGCTAGCGCAGTGGATTCCATACGGGTCAAATGGTCGTCAGGACATATCGATGTACTCTATAATCCTACAATCAATGAACTTCATCATATCGTTGAGGGTAGTACGACCAATGGAGATATCCAAATAGAACCCGGAACCGGATTCGACAACGAAACCACTTCCAATACATTGATTAGTTCGTCATCCATTCACATCTATCCTAATCCGACTGATCAATACATTCATATAGATACGCAAAACTCGAAAGAGCGCTTTGATAATGTTCAAATATTGGGGTTGGACGGCACTGTTCTTTCCGATATCCCTTTCATCAACAAATTGGATTTGGGGAATATACCCAACGGAACCTATTTACTCAGGTTGTCGGGAAAAGAGGGCATACACCATTTCCCTTTCATCAAACATCATTAATCCCCAATCATACTTGGACCTAAACCAGCTTTAGGCCCAAGTATTAAAGCCCTTGATAGAATTCCCTTACTTTTATCGCCGTAAGATAGACATCCATGATGGTACGATTATTCACATTCCTGATTTGTTGCACTCCATTATCATTGATAGGCCAGGTTCTATTCCAGGACCAGGCAGCCAATGTGGGTGTCAGTCATTCTTATGGGACAGGTATTGCAGGTGGCGGATTGAGTGTGGTTGATATCAATGGTGATGGTTGGGATGACCTATCCCTTGCTTCCCAAGAGGGGGATGTCATTCAGGTTTATCTGAATAACAATGGTGTCTTTGAATTACAATCCAATCTGGCACTGAACAATAACGAAACGAAACAGATTCTTTGGGTTGACTTGGATAATGATGGGGATAAGGATTTGTTCATAACAGTCCTGAATGGAATCGACCGTTTATTTGAGAACATTGGTGATCTAACCCTACTGGATATCACACCCGACAGTGGCCTGCCATTCATTCCATCTCCGACCTATGGTGCTACTTTCGGGGATTTCAACAGGGATGGTTTCTTGGATTTGTATTATGTGAATAAGGACAATGTATTCGACACCAATCAATCCTACTTATTTCAGAACAATGGTAATCTCACATTCACGGATGTTACCATACAAAGTCAGACTGCGGATATGGGTAAGGCACCGTTCTGTTCGGCTTTCTTTGATGTGGAGAATGATGGATGGCCGGACATCTATACCGCACATGATAAGAATAAAATCAACACCCTCCTATCCAATAACGGGGATGGCACATTTACGGATGCCGGCATGTCAACAGGAACGAACCTTGTCATGAATGCCATGTGCACTACCATCGGGGATTATGACAACAATGGTTTTCTAGATATTTATGTCACCAATCTACCGGCAGGTAATGCACTTCTTCAGAATAATGGAGATGGGACATTCACGGATGTGGCAGCCGGTTCGGGTACCTTATTCAATGGTACGGGCTGGGCCAGTAATTTCTTGGATGCTGATAATGATGGGGATTTGGATTTGTATGTATCTGCTAGCATTGCCAGTGCAGATGCACCGACAAGTACTTTTTATTTGAACAATGGGGATGGAATATTCTCAGAACCCTATGCCGGTTTCGAGGGGGATACTGTCACCGTTTACTCTAATGCCATCGGGGATTATAACAATGATGGTTATCCCGATATCTTCACCAATACCTACAATGATCAGAGTTCACGGGTTTGGGGTAACCAAGGCGGCAATCATCATTTCATCAAGGTCAGATTAGAGGGTGTCATCTCCAACAGGGATGCCATTGGTAGTTTCATAGAAGTGTATGTCAATGGCAATCGGTATATGAGATATACCCACTGCGGTGAGGGATATCTGGGACAGAATTCCAATACCCAAATCATTGGTATCGGTGATGCTGAAGCCATTGATTCCCTAAGGGTCATATGGTCTACGGGGCATATTGATGTATTGTATCAGCCTGCAATCAATACATCTCTTTCAATTCTGGAAGGTAGTACCACAGATGGAGAAATCCTGGTTGACCCATCCACATCTTTTGGAGACAATACGACCAATATTCAAATTACATCACTACTGAAGCCGGTCATCCTTTATCCTAATCCTGTAAGTGAAACTCTAAGGATAGAAACATCATTCCATCATTATCAACATATTGAAATCCTACGAAATGATGGTACATGGATACAAGAAATCCCATTTCGTTCATCCTTGGAAGTAGGCCACTTAGCCAAGGGGCATTACTACCTGAGACTCATTGGTGAAAATCGTGTGGTTGTACTTCCATTTCTCATCATCGATTAGACGAATTCTTCCTGTCGCACCTCCATTTCCTCATCCAGTCGATTGACCATTTCTAGGGTCAGGCCTGCAACGGAAAGAATGGGTGCGAAGAATACCCCCACAATGGATGTAATCATGAACATGTAAATGAGTCCATTACCAATAGCCAACCATTTGTACTGACGGCTTTTTCTCAGGCTGGGTAATACATTGAATCTTCTTTCCAATATGAAATCCATATTACCACGACCTGCATAGTAGGCCTGTATGACAAATATCACAGGC
Source organism: Saprospiraceae bacterium (assembly GCA_020631355.1). Lineage (GTDB taxonomy): Bacteria > Bacteroidota > Bacteroidia > Chitinophagales > Saprospiraceae > JAHDCE01. Next base: position 23,192 of record JAHDHL010000027.1, read on the forward strand.
ATTACAAAAATAGCCGCTCCCGGAATCAGTAGTAGTAGGTATAGCGGAATGGTGAATAGGAGTTCGAAGAAAATCAGCATGAGTGCCACACTTAGTCCTCTGGCCATCAACTTCAGGTTGTCCTTGAACGTATTCTTCGGATAACGTCGCTGATTTATGGAATATTCTATTTTTTCCGACATCGGGCTCAGGAATGGCCCCAAAGCAATGATGATGATGTACTTGAGTAGCAAAGCTACCGTAACCAGCAATAATGCCGAATAAAGTACTCCTCCAGTGATTTCAATCGCCTGCTTCCCCCATTCCCAGGGCCAGACCCTGGCTATCCATTCACCGATATCACCAAAGGTGAACCAAATGATTCCACCCAATAACATCATCACTCCTACACTGATGAGCCCCGGAAGGAGGAAATATCCCCACAAACGGCGTTGATGTATGACCTTAATGGCTTTGAAATAGGAAAATGCCCCTGCGAATAAATCTTTCAACATGTCTTATTGGTTTTCAGTACCAAATTAAGATTTCATTGACAAGCGAACAAAAAAAAGCGACTACACAGGTTATATCCTAGAGTAGTCGCTTCATTTTATCTATTAAATGGATGATTTATCCTTACTTATTCATCCTCTGCCGCAGGTTCCAATATCAACTTGAATTTAAAATCTGCAAGGCTGGTATTTAAGGTTAGGAGTCCCTCCGTATCCTTGTTGAGTACACCATTGAGGTTACTTGCTCCTTTCATACTGATTTTACCTTCCTTGACTTCATAATCCAGTATCTGGTCTTGACTTTCCCTGTTGAAATTGGTCTTAACCTTGCCATCTTCAGTGAATTCAAAGTAAACCCCACTTAGCGTTTGGGTTTCTTTCCCTCCTCTAAATGCCTCTTTCAAGACCCATTTGCCTTGGATATCGGATGAGGATAAATCCTGGGCACTTTCCGTAGCGCAGGATTGTAGGAAGATAAATGCTGCTGAAAATAGGGTGATAAGTGTTAGCGCGTTTAAATTTTTCATTTCCCTGAGTTCTTAGTTACGTTTCAAAATAAAGGTGACGCAATACATGCATTTTGACAAATATACCATTCCTAGGTCACCAAAACATATGTTTACAACATTATATATTGTGACAATACAAAACTACATGAAAATCACCATTATTGGCAATAAAATCATGAGTCCATCCATATAACCCGTATAATAATAATCTGGTTGATTCTCATGGGAATATAAAACTAAGAGAACCGTGAGTCCATAAGATAGAAGATATCCGAACCATATTCCTGAGGTATCCATCATTGGAATTTCGTGACAGTAAATATTCCAATTTAAGGCTAAAAAAGACAACAATAAAAGTACATATGACCATTTTTTTGCTGCTTTCGCCCCTATCCGACTGGGAATGGTCTTGACCTGATTGTGGTCATCCACATTCAAATCCCTTATATCGAATGGTATGGTAATCGCGAAAACAAACAGGAATACCTCCAATACCGATAGTACCAGGAACATCAAATCCTCAGATTCCAGAACCACATAGGGCAAGACTACCGTAACCAAGGTCCAGACCAGAGCCACGAAGTATATCTTAACATCATCAATATCCCTGAGTCTGGTTCCTTTCCGAAATGAGAATACAGGAAAGATATAGGCCATTGAGACCAATCCACTAAGAGCCATGAGCAACCATGCATTCCAAGGCAGATAAAAAATGGATATGCATGCTCCGATAGCACCCAGAATAGCATATACAATAATATGATTCTTGTGCTCCGCAATGACCTTATATCGCCCTTGGTCTACAAAATCCTTGGATTTGCGCATTCCCACAACCCGATGTCCCGCATAAATGAACAAGGTGGCACAGAATACGAATACATACAAAGGATAATGTCCATCAATGGAACCGGACAACCAATAGATGGTCTTGGCGGTCATGGTTACAGCAGCCAAGGATATCCATAGATTGGAATACAATATAAAGTGGATGAATGGAGTCAGCAGTTTCATCTCTTGCCTAATGCATCACTACGAATTGGATGATATCCGTTCTATCATGGCCCTCAATCCTCAGGAGATACAAGCCATTGGCCAAATCCGTGGTAGGCAGTCGAATTTCATTCTGGAATGTTCTGCTTTCGGTTCTCAACATGCTCCCTTCCAAACTAAGGATGGCATAAGATTCTACCGGAGCTTCGAGTTCGATGATTAATTCATCATTCACAGGATTGGGATAGTATTTTAATTCATTCCATACCAACTCATCCACATCTGTGGTCGCTAGACATTCATAGGGAATGGGATTTTGCTCAATCGGGTCTCCGGGCGTCAGGTCAAGAAAAGATAAACCAGGGTGGTCGTTCAGGATACGTTCTACCAGAAAAACACTATTATTCTGGACATTGGTTCCTTGGAACCCCGGACCGAATAGGGATACGGGATTGATATATTCCCAGACAATATTCCCAAAATTATTCACTTCGAAAAGCCGGCCACTTGCACCCTCACAAATAATGACATTCGCATTCGGTTGCATTTGTGCCCCAGAAAGAATCAGGGAAAAGAAATCCGTAGGATTGTTCGCTTCATATGTCCAATCCAAATTGGATGGAGGGTATAACCCACTGGCTGGAAGATTGTAATTATAGGTTCCACTCATAGGAGGCGTGAAGATATCAATGGATGAATAATCATCACCTATCCTACCATTTCCATTATTATATACCAAAATCTTACCTGCAAAAGGAAGTCCATCGTTAATCCATTGTACATCATGCTGGCCGAATAATTTCTTATCTTCCAATGTTCCCATGTCATAAGCCGCGGGGTTACCCCAACGATACAACAAGTCTCCTCCCATACCAGCATTTCCACCTACGGAACCCGCTGCTTCCGTCATCGAAGTACTCCTATCTATAATCCATATTTCATCATTATCATGCGGACAAATGGCCAATTGATCCAATTCAGCATTATAATCCACAGAATTGATATGTAACCAATCCACATCAAATCCCTGTTCTTCGTAGTTGACATTGATTCTTTCCGGATGTTCGGCTATCACACCATAATTGGGTTTTGTAGGGTCAAAATCCTGAATGAGATGGTCCCAGGCTTTCCATTCCCATACTACTTCTCCCGTCAAGGGGTTCACTTCGACTAATTTATCCGACCACATTTCATCCTCGACCAGAGCGGGATTCCTCCCAGCAGCAATGGCTTCGGCCTCCGTTTTCTTATCCCAAGCAATTATCATGATATTACCATTTGGCATTATCTCCAAATCATGATGTTGAAGTTGAACGGAATCACTCAGTACCAATGTCCACATAACCGTACCGTCAGGAGCTATACGTTCAATGATTCCGCCCCCACCCCGGTTATCCGCAAATTCATTATCAGATGTTTTTCCTGCACGGATGATAGATCCATCATCCTGTAAATATGCAGCCATTCCGGCTACATAACTACTCGGCCATTCATGGATGAGTTTTCCGCAATTATCTATCAGATACGTACTGGTATATGTCAATGGTGCAAAAAGGATATAACCTTCTTCTACACCTGCCTCATTCTGAAGGAGGCCGATGGTTTGTCCTGATGATGAAAAACCCATCAGTAGAAAAATCATTCCCAAACAAATATTCCTAATCATAACCTTCTCATCTTTTTCTTGGACCCAAAAGTTGAATCTAACATGGTTTTCGGGCTCGGATATGCATGTTCCAAAAAGGGAATATACAATTCGGTGTATCCGTTATCATGGTTGTCTTTTAAGAATAACGTCAAAGTTAAGGGATTAATGCGAAGCCTAACGAGGAGAATCCCTTATTGTCAAATCTCATCATACTATGGTATGGAATTATTTTACCTTTCCATTCGTTTCAAACACATAAGTATTTCCTCAGATTGGAAAATTCTAAAAAACAATCCAAATTTAAATCAGATTCATAATGGACCATATACTTACATGTGAATTGTGTGAACGGGAAGTTGAAAGTACCACCAGACATCATCTTATTCCCCGAACATTGCATTCTAATAAATGGTTTAAGAAGAACTATACCAAGGAACAAATGAATGATACCGTGGATCTATGTAGGGATTGCCATAAGCATGTTCATAAATTCGCTACGGAGAAAGAACTCGGCAAACACCACAACACCCTGGAAAAACTTATGGAACACGAAAAGATTCGTAAATTCGTAGAGTGGCTTAGGCGTTGATTCTAAGCTATGTTTAGTATTCATCAATTTGTCCTACATGAGATACAGCATATCTTTCCTATTTTTCATTGCCATTCTATTCTATGCCTGTAAATCGCAAAACGGAACGGAATCGCATTCGGATTCAGAACATCAGTATACCAACCAACTCATTAACGAAAGTAGTCCCTACCTACTCCAACATGCTCACAATCCGGTGGATTGGCATCCTTGGGGAGAAAAAGCACTCCAAAAAGCCAAGGATGAGAATAAGTTACTCATCATCAGTGTGGGATATGCGGCTTGTCATTGGTGTCATGTGATGGAGCACGAATCGTTCGAGGATTCACTGGTAGCCAGTGTCATGAATGAATTTTTTGTCCCTATCAAGGTGGACCGTGAAGAACGACCGGATGTTGATGATGTGTATATGACTGCCTGTCATATGTCGGGTGGAGGAAGTTGCGGCTGGCCACTAAATGCATTCGCTATGCCAGATGGCAGACCGATTTGGGCCGGCACTTATTTCCCAAAGAAAGATTGGTTGGGAATACTAGAACAATTCAAGAATCTCAAGGAGAATGAACCTGAAAAACTGGAAGATTATGCAGCCCAACTGAATGAGGGAATCCAAGAACAGGTCAATATTCCGATAGGAGTCAGTGATGCGGATTTCAAAGCAGAGGAGATTGCTAGCGTCAGGGATAAGATGGTCAGCATAGTGGATCAAAAAACAGGAGGTAGGGACGGTAAGGATAATCCGAATAAATTCCCGATGCCTAATAATTGGCAATTCCTACTTCGGGAATATCATCTGACAGGAAATGAGGCTGCATTGGAAGCCGTTACACTTACACTGGATAATATGGCCAATGGAGGTATTTATGACCAATTGGGTGGTGGATTTGCTAGATATTCCACTGATCCGAATTGGAAAGTACCGCATTTTGAGAAGATGTTGTATGATAATGGCCAACTGGTCAGCTTATATGCCCAGGCCTATCAGGCTACCGGAAGTCCGTTGTACAAGGAAGTCGTTGAGGAAACATTAGCATTCATCAAAAGGGAAATGACACATGAGAATGGAGGATTCTATTCTTCGTATGATGCAGATAGCGAAGGTGTGGAGGGTAAGTTTTATGTCTGGACCAAGGAGGAAATCGAGACTGTCATCAAGAACCCCCAACATGCCAAGGTCTTTTCCGAATATTACAATGTCTTTCCGAAAGGGAACTGGGAACATTCCAATATCCTATTTGTCACCCGTCCGTTGGCTGAGATTGCAGAAAAGAACCGACTGACGCTCGAGGAAGCACAAACCATCATACAATCCAGTAAGTCTGCCTTATTCGAAGCCAGGACCAAGCGAGTATACCCTGGTTTGGATGATAAGATACTGACATCCTGGAACGCCCTCATGTGCAAGGGATACGTGGATGCATTCAAGGCCTTGGGTCTAAAGGAATACAAGGATGCTGCCTTGAAGAATGGAAATTTCATTGTCAATGAAGTCCTTCAGGAGGATGGCAGACTGAATCGGAATTACAAGGATGGCAATTCTGTCATCAATGCATTCCTGGATGATTATGCACTGACCATTGAGGCATTCGTTTCCTTGTATGAAATCAGTTTTGATGAGCAATGGCTCCAACATGCCAAGAAGATGACGGATTATGTAATCGAACATTTCAGTGAGGAAAAGAATGGTATGTTCTATTATACTTCTGATATAGACCCACCGTTGGTGGTTCGGAAAATGGATACGAGTGACAATGTGATTCCCTCATCCAATTCATCCATGGCCAAATCCCTATTTCTCGTCGGCACCTATTTTTATGACAATGCATACATCCAAAGAGCCCAACAGATGTGCAATAATATGAAAGAGAATGTAATGCAACATCCGCAAGCATCATTCTTTACCAATTGGGGTATTGTCATGAGTTATTTGGCAACCGCTCCTCATGAGATTGCCATCATGGGTGATGATTATGAATCATTGAGGAATGAAATGCAAAAGGGTTATCTGCCCAATTCCTTATTCCTAGGTGGAAAGACCGAGGGGAGTCTGGAATTATTACAGGACAAATTGATGGAGGGAGAAACCTACATTTATGTATGTCGAAACAAGACCTGCAAAAGACCTGTCAAGAGTGTAAAGGAAGCCCTTGAATTACTTTAAGGGATGGTTAGGATTGAATACAACAAATCATTTTCCAACCCTTTCGAACATTATACGTCTGGGTGTATAATGGGTCCAAATGATTAATCCATGGATTCATTGACACACTCTCTTCAATTTATAAAGTGCCGGATATTTTGTCTGGCACTTTTTGATGGGAATGAAGTGTAGCTGTTCTGATTATCTTATTTTCACTATGGAATTCCTTATTATTCCTGATGAACCATAAAACTAGATGTAGGAGCAAATGAAGATTATAAAAGCCAAATATTTCCAATTCGTTTTTCTTCTGGTATTACTAGGTTCATCCTGTAAGGATTCTACGGAAAAACAACCAGTCCGATTCCTTTTGGGTTTCGACGCCATTGCCTTGGCCGATGATGCCATCCTGATGTTGGAAAAGGGAGAAATCAATATATTCTCCTTGGGTTTCGAGGGGAATAGACAAGGTTCTGATGATATCTATTTCAAGTTGGATTACAATGATGGCATACAGACTGATATCATCAATCCCTCATTACCTGATGAGTTTGATTTTGATATTCCGCAAGGTGTCTATAATCAATTATCCATCAGCCTTGAATTGCATTCCCAAGGACAAGGCCAAGCTACCATAGCTGTAGATGGTACCGTATGGATTGATAATGATGAGGTAGCCCTAAGATATGAGAACTTTGATTTCATTACGCTGAGCAAATATGCCATCAATAGTGGAAGCAACCTTGCAATCAGTTCATCAATGAATCCCTTACGGGGAACATTCTTACTTGATTCCAATATTCTTTTCTCAAGTATTTCCAATGAGGAATGGAATAATGCCGAGATATCAGGTAATCATCAGAATCCTGTTATCCGCATCAATCCGGATGACAATATGGATTTATATGAACAAATAAATAATCAGATTCTTAATGCTTTTGAATTAGTCATCGAGTGAGTTGAAAACCTATTCAGACATAGAATTAGCTAGGAAATGTTCCAAAGGAGATCGGAATGCCCAAAGGCAATTGTATGAGCATATGTCCAAGGAAATCTATGCCATGTGCCTATCCTATGCCAAGGACAGACATGAAGCCAAGGATTTCCTACATGACGGGTTCATTCGCGTTTTCCGTAAGATTCATCAATACAAAAATAAGGGCAGTCTGGAGGGCTGGGTCAAAAAATGTGTCCGCAATAACATATTGGACAGTTTGAGGAAGAAGAAAATAATATACTCGGACTCCGAATTCATTCATAAGTATGAGATAGCAGAAGAAATTTCTGATTCTGAGGAAAGCTATCAAGATGAACATCTCCTATCATTGGTTGAGGAAAAAATGAAACAAATTCCTCAGAAAGCAAGGGTTATTCTCAATCTATATGCATTTGAGGGGTATTCACACCAACAGATAGCTGATGAACTGAATATTTCCGTGGGAACATCAAAATCCCAGTTGAATAGAGCAAGAACATTACTAAAAAAACATCTTAAATCTTAATTGGAAAACCATAAAGACATAGCACATATCGAATCCTATAAGGAAATATTCAAACTCGAACCTCCTGAATCCGACGAACTTTGGGGAGGTATTGAGGACCAGTTGGATATTGATGATACTTGGAATAGGATTGACGGGACCCTACAAAAAAGGAAAAGGCGGAAAGGCGCATTCCTTATGATTCTTTTTCTCTCCATATCAATTTTGGGGTTTAAGGGATTCTCTAATTGGTCGGTACAACATCTCGCCAATCTGACCCAGAATCAAGAACCAACTATTCCATCAGCGAATCAGTCAATTCCTACAATAACTGAATCTCCGCCACAAAACAATATTCAGGAACAAGAAGAAGTATCATTGACAATAAGTCCATCCGATACAAAAAACCAACTACAACCAAGTTCTGAAATTCCTTTATCCTACTCGGATATTACCATAGGGATGCAGACCCAAGCCAAGCACGCAAACCAAAGTCCATTTTTATTGGATAAAAGAAAAGCATCGGATGTTCCCAAAACTTCCGGTGCCGAATCCTCAGATGAGGAACCATCAAACTTCGTGGCTCGTCCACAACCCCTTCCTGCCCAATGGCCAATGGATAACAATTCAAAAACCATTCAACCATTATTGGAAAAGGAAGATGAAATCTTGTTGGAAATCGTCCAGATAACGGACGATTTCCCCAAGATGGAAAAGAAGAAAAACAAACGGATAGGACTCAATGTCGGTTTGCATTATCTGATTAAGAATGATAACCTATTCAAGGAAGCGACCAGAAAGAATAGCTTGGTTTCCACCCGACTCCAACCAGGTTTCAGGATTGGTTCTTATCTGGATTACGAGATTCATCCCAATATCATCTGGCGGAATCAGTTGGAATTCAGTTCAATGAAACAGGAGTTTGCATACTATGCGGTCATGAGTCGTTTTCAATATGTGGAGGAGCAACATCATTATAAGACCATGGGATACACTACCGGATTCGGCTTTATGATTCCTACAGGAAATCGTCATCATACCGCTGTACATCTTGGGAATTACATCCGCTATACTTACCATGATGTATCCCTTTATAGCCGCTCGGAATCTCTCAATCCACACATCGGTGACCATACGGATTTCGATATGGGAATCGTATTGGAACTAGAATGGACCTATCACATCAATAAGCAATACTTCAGTATTGGTTTGCATGGTAGTCAGGGTTATCTCAATGTCTACAAGGGAGACAACCATATTCCTACCCAATTGAATCGTACTTTCCTCAGTACATTCGGAAGCCATATCGGCTATGGTTTCAAGTTTTAGGATGGCTCTGGAATTTTTATAGGAAATGTCAGATTGAAACTGGTTCCCATACCAATCTGACTACTTACCTGTATGGTTCCCTTGTTCATTTCCACCAATTGTTTGACCAGATACATACCGAGGCCAGTTCCTTTTTCTCCTTCAGTACCTCTCTTACTCTTATTTTTCCTTAAAAGGAATAAGGATTCCAGTTGGTCATTCTGCATTCCCCATCCTGTATCCCTAATCAGAATATGAACCCGTTCGATTTCTGAAAGGGCACTGATAGTGATGGTTCCTCCTACGGGTGTATATTTAATCGCATTATCCACAATATTCCTAATAATAGCCTGCACCGCATTGTAATCCGCATAACACCTTACATCCTCATCCACCTTATTGACCAATTGGATTTCTTTCTTTGCAATCATCTTATCAAAAAGTTCCTCTACCGACTGTATGATGGAAAGCAGTTCCATTTCCCTGGGTTGATAGGGCATGATTTGCTTTTGGGTCATGGCCCAACCCATAAGATTTTCAGTAAGTCCGTTCAGCTTGATTGCATCCTGTTCTATAACGTCACTCAGTTCATTCAATCGCTGATAATCCTTAATTCCCAGTAGGTAATTGACCTTTTTGGAAATGCCTATGAATGCCCTTGCCGGACTTTTCAAGTCGTGACCGATGATGGCGAATATCTGATCCTTGATCAGATTGAGTTCTTCCAGTTTCTCATTCTTATCCTTAATGAGAATTTCCTGCTTCTTACGATCCGTAATATCCCTGATGGTGAATGTATATCCGAATAACTGCCCATTCTTCAGGTACTCTGTCGACTTGATGGTAAACAATCTTTCCTCATCCCTAATCATTAGAGATATACTTTCCTCCAAGCCCGGATTTTTCATGAGCCGTTCAATGAATGCCCGATGTTCCTCATCGAGCCCCCTACGCTTTCCTGATAGTATATTGATGATATTTCCATGATGCTCATCTATCCCTAGGATTTCCTTGGCGGGTTGGTTGTATTGTTTGATGATGAGATCCGTTTCGGTAAAAATGACCAAATCAGAAATGGAATTGAAGGTATCCCCGATTATCAGATCCGAATCATCCTTGAACAATCTATAATTGGTATAGAACCAATTGGCAATAATCATATTAATGGTGTAGAATATGGAGATATTGGGAATACTGTAAGAAACCGTACTCGCATCCGCACGCATCAGATTATAGTAAATCAATACCGGGAAAATGGTAAAGATGATGATCAGGATAATTTTATAGAATCTATCATTCTTCGTTCTCCTGTAGTCTATGATAAAGAGAACAATCATCAGTAAGGAATACAGGAAAGAAACCGTAAAGAGGTAGTAGGTCATCCAAGTGGAATAATCAGTTTGGAACTGCCAATAACCATCTATCTTGACCGTATGTAATTTGAATGATATCCTATTCAGGAAATTATAATAAATGGGAATTTGTAGCCCCATGAGCAGTGTCAGGAAAATATTATCGAATCGTTTCTCCTTGGGATGATCCTTAAAAGGTCGGATGTAATACCAGGCACTACCCCACATGACCAAGCCAGCAAAAGTCGTAAAAAAACTATGGATGAGCGTTAGCTGATAGGCTGTCTCGTAATCATCCAGTGTTTGTAGATAATACTCTGAACTACACCGCATGGCTACAAACAGAAAACCGATTGCATTCAGGAATAATAGTCGGTTCCTATTGTAGGTGAAATACAAATAAGTAGCACAGGCAATATTAATTGTAAATAATATCGCGAAGTAAAAGAAATTGTCAGGAGGTAGCATGTTTACATATTGGTCACTTAAAATTAGTTAATTCCAACATCTATTCCTGCCATTAAAAGGCATTAACATAAAAGCACCCCTACCTAAGGCAGAGGTGCTAGCAATCATAATCATATTAAACAAAAAATTCTTAATAGACCATGGTCTTATATTTTAATTAGCGACGCTATCTGAATATCTGGAGATAACCATTATAGGTAGTATTATCCTCATCCCCGAGATTGAGGACATAGAAGTAGGTTCCATCAGGTAATACATTACCAGACCATGAACCATCCCATTCATTGTTATACCCATCCTTTTCATAGACCTTATTACCCCATCTGTTATAGATACAGAGTTTATTATTCGGGAAGTCCTCTATGCCATCTATATAGAAGACATCGTTGACTCCATCCCCGTTGGGTGAGAATCCATTGAAAATGGTCAATTCAGTACATTCTATATATATATAGACCGTAGCGGTATCGCATTCATTCGGATTACAGACAACATATGTAAAGAAGTCCTCCACGGAACAGACACCCTCATCAGGATCATAGGTAATCGTACAATCCAAGTTGACGGTAGCCGTACCTACCTGAGGTCCATCTATGATGTATAAAGAATCAATACCTCCATACACCGTATCATTCGCCTTAACATTAATGACTATCGGTACATTCGTAAAGGTGGTATCGAAGTCGTCATTCGCAATCGGAGCATCAAAGAATTCTATGACTGTGATACAGAAAATGGTCGTATCACAAATTCCCATCTCATCACAGACCACGATACAGGCCGAGTCTGTTCCTACATCATCGACTCCCTCATAGATGATACACCAGGTATCTTCCTCTATGAAGAATTCTACGAATTCACCGGATTGGTCCGGACATTCATTCGTTATGGATTCGATCGGTGCCAGCAATTCAGTGGTATCAATACAATACTGTACGACTTGTCCGATGAATATGGTATCACATATGGTATCCGTCCGTATTTCCTCCACTGATATGACAATGGTTACCGTATCCGCATTGCCGTATTCATCTATGACCTCCAAACAGGCCGAGTCCACTCCCAGTAGCATTCCCTCGTAGGTGACGCACCAGGTTTCCTCAATGATTTCGAAGATGACTTCGGAACTTCCGTCATCACAGAAATTATTCACAGCCTGGATTTCACCACAGAGATTTGTCAGGGTATCCAGACAGAATGTATCTATTTCCGATATAATGATGGTATCCGTTACTGTAATGGGCCCTGTTGCCCCTACCGTAACGATATAGTTCACCGTATCACATATACCTGCTGTATCACATAGGACCAGACAGGCCGTATCCACGCCGGGCGTAATACCCAAGTAGGAAATACAAGGAGGAACCTCCGATTCAATATTGAAAATGACAGAGGTACCTGAGGATTCAGGACATGCATTCTCAAGAGAAACAATCGGTCCTTCCAAATCCGTATTGGCTATCAGTTCCATAGTATTCAAGCAGAAGTATATAGAATCACCAAGGGTAATCGAATCCGTTAGTTCATATTCCAAGCATACAATCTGTACAATCAGGGTATCCGGACATGCAGTTTCATTATTAATGATGATGACCTCATGCATCCCCTCTCCTGCAACATTGATTCCTACACTGGAAACGGATTGGCCGATATTGAAATCCAATGTAGCTTCCAGATTCGGACTTGCTGTCGGATAAATCACCATATCTCCATAGGCAACGCCCATTTCACCACCTATCACTAGGGACGAGTTATCATTCAACATCCAATTGCCCGCAGGGTCCCAAACATTCATGGAGTCCACAAGGCCATCTATGTCATCGAATGTTCCCGATATGATATTGCCACCAACATCCCATGATTCAAGTGTATAGGGACCTGAATTCCCTTGTCCGGGAATCAGGAACAAGGTATATCCGGAAATGACATCACTTTCACAGGCATCACTTGGATCCATCATATAATCCTCACCATCTATGGTAATGCTGTAATCTCCCAATAGGAATTCTGAGAATGTAACACCTGAACAAACCAAGGTCGTATCCTCACAATTTATTGTCTCAACGACTATCGTATCAATGCCATCAAAGAAATCACATTCTGCTATACAGAGTGAATCCAACATGATTCCATCAATAGAGGAAGAACAACCATTGGCATCCGTAATGGTCAAATCATACAATCCGACATCGAGGCTATCCCTATCCTCAGGTTCGGGTGCTACTGTAAGGTCTGCCCAATCGAACGTATATGGAGCAGTTCCTCCCATCACTGTCACATCGAGTGAGCCCAAATCCCCGGAGCCCTCACATCCGGCATAAGTGCCGATGATACTGACTTCGAATGGGTCTGTTTCTGTTATGGTAAAGCATTCCGATACCACGATGCAATTATCCGCATCCCTTACTACGATACAATAATCACCTGCAGGTAATGCATCCTCCGCAAACAAGCCCAAACCATCCGTAATGGTTACACTGGCTGGTTGGTTGAATGCAGGATCATAGGTCACATCGAATACGACCGAGCCCAAGTCCTCACTATTACATGCGATATTATTGATTTCAACAATATCTATTGTTGCAGTTTCAGGTACATCATCATTGATGGTGAATGTGATTTGATTTTCACATCCATTATCCAAATCCGTAACGAAAACGGTGTAGGTTCCAGACGACAAATCTGATCTTGAAGCTCCCATACCTCCGTCTGACCAGAAGAACGAGAAGTTACCCGAACCACCTACCACATTAATGGTAGCAGAACCATTGGCTTCACCACAATTCGGTTCTTGTGTAATATCTACTGTCAGTTCGGTTGCGAATGTATCCTGTATCTCGACCAACAATGCATTATAGCAAGCTGAATCACCATCCACATAATAGATGACTTCATAAATGCCTGCTGCTAGTTCGTCCCTGACAGCTCCGGTTCCTCCATCTGACCAATTGAATACCAATGAGTCTGGAGCTAAGGTAGCCGTACCTGTTGCTTCACCACACAAGGAAGCCGTAGTTTCGATGATTTCAGCTTCGGGGCCATTCTCATTCGTAACCAGAATAGAAATGGAATCCACACAGGATGCACTTGAAGTATCCGTCACTATGACTTGATATACACCTGCGGGAATGTTGGATAATTGAGTACCATCCTCACTCACTACTCCTATGGTATCAGGAGACCATGTGAAATTATAACCAGCAGGATCATTCTCCAATACTACTTGTGCATTACCGATGGCAGCACCACATTGGGATTCGAAGCTGATTGTATAATCAATGAATGGTCCCACACAATCGCCACATTCCACAACTAATTCGTAACCGAGGACCGTACAACCATTCTCATCTGCAATCACTACGGTATAGGTACCTGCTTCCAAGTCTGTTCTATCCGGATCATTATCCTCACCCGGAATATCCAACCAATCAAAGGTAATATCACCCGTACCTCCATTCACTGAGATATCAATGGCTCCATCACTGGCACAACCACCTGAGATACTGAATTCAACATCCAGTTCATCCGCAGCTTCTATCGTGAAGCAATCACCACCAACGACACAGCCCATATCATCAGTTACTTCGATACAGTAATTACCCGGAGGCAATGTTCCGTTCGTGTAGGTATTGATACCATCTGTAATTGTAATATTCAATCCAGCGGATGGATTCACATCAAAATCAACCGAACCATCATTGGCTCCTGCGCAAGACTCGTTGGTTGTATCATTAATGGTTACGGTACTTGGAGTCACATCCCCATCTATCAATATGAATGCAGTTGAAGCAGTACAACCAGCATTATCCAAATCTGTTACTGTTACTGCGTAGGTACCGCTAGACAAACCAGTTTCGGTTGCATTCGTACCTCCGAAGCTCCAATTATAATCGTAATTACCCGCACCATTCTGAGGTGTGGTAGCGGTGACTGTTCCGTCAGCATTTCCACAAGTCGGTGCTTGGTCAACAGTGACTGTTACCTCCAAGGTGTTATTCAAGTCGATGGTAATTTCCACTATGGTAGGACAATCAGGATCTGTATCCGTGACAGTTACGAAATAAGTACCTGCTACCAAATCATCCCTGAAGTTACCTGTACCTGTATCAGACCATGCATAGTTATAACTAGCCGGCAATAACTCAGCAGTACCATTGGCTGCACCACAATCGGCTGCCGTAGTAATCGGATCATCATCCAAGGCCGGACCATCCTCATTGGTAACAGCAAAAGTCACAACATCTGAACAAAGTCCCGTCGGGTCAGATACCGTAACGGTATAAGCACCCGCAGGTAATCCTGTGATTACATTCGGAGCATTACCGATGGCACCTACATTAGGTTCCCATGTGTAAACTGCTTGTGCAGGAATAGCATCAATATTGATGATGGCCTCACCATCTTCATTACCACAAGTAGCTTCATAAATGGTAGTGGAAACGATATTCGGATCAAAATCACAATCCGTACACTCCACAGGCAAATCTATTCCATCTACCGTACATCCATTCTCATCCATGATGTTCAGGGTGTAAGTACCTTCTTCCAAGTCTACCCTATCAGGGTCATTATCCGTACCCGGAATATCCGCCCAATCGTAGGTATAGTTTCCTGTTCCTCCCAGAACGCTGACATTTATTGCGCCATCATTCTCACATCCACCTGAGATACTGAATTCGACATCCAGGGCATCAGCCGCTTCTATGGTGAAGCAAGCTCCACCTGCGACACAACCCATGTCGTCGGTAACCTCGATACAATAATCTCCCGGAGGTAAGTCTCCGTTCGTGAATGTATTCGTACCATCCGTAATTGTAATATTCAATCCGGCGGATGGATTCACATCAAAATCAACATTACCATCGGATTCACCTGCACAGGTTTCATTCGTTACTTCATTAATGGTAACCGTACTAGGAGTTACATCCCCATCTATTAATATGAATGCAGTCGTAGCAGAGCAATCAGGATTATCCAAATCCGTTACTTCCAATGTATAGGTTCCGCTAGAAATACCAGTTTCGGAAGCATTGGTTCCGCCGAAGCTCCAATTGTATGCATAATTGCCACTTCCGTTTGCAACAACAGCTGTTACAGCACCATCCGCATTACCACAAGTCGGAGCTTGGTCTACAGTGACACTTACTTCCAATACATCATTCTGGTCAATGAATATTTCAACTATTCCGATACATTCCGGATCACTTGGATCGGAGATCGTTACGAAATATGTTCCTGTATTCAGATCCGTTCTTTCATTACCTGTTGTTCCATCAGACCAAACATAGTCTAGGGTTGCGGGCAATAAGGTAGCAGTACCATTGGCAACGCCACAATCCGCTGGAGTGGTAACCGGATCATCATCCAAGTCTGGTCCATCGGAATTCGTAATCGCAAATGTTACTGAATCCGTACAAGACCCCGATGGGTCAGAGACGGTTACAGTGTAAGCACCTGCGGGTAGGTTCTCCCTGATGTTTCCAGTTGTACCTGGTGTACCAATATTCGGTTCCCAAGTATAAACTGCCAATGATGGATCAGCATCCAAATTAATGATAGCTCCTCCATCTGTATTACCACAGGTTGCCTCAAAGATGGTAACGGAAAGGATATTGGGTTCAATATCACAATCATCACATTCGATTGGCAACTCCAAGCCCATTACCATACATCCATTATCATCAGATATTTCCAGTGTATATATTCCAACAGGTAAATTCTCCCTATCCTGTGGATCATTGGTCCCAGGCAAATCAGACCAATCATAGGTATAATTTCCTGAGCCTCCGAATACTGTTACATCTATGGCTCCATTATCAACTCCACATCCGCCTGAAATACTGAATTCAACATCCAATGGCTCAGTTCCATCGATAGTGAAACAAGACTCTCCAGTAATACAACCATTATCATCCGTCACAACGATACAGTAATCCCCTGCGGGTAGAGCATCGCTTTCAAATGTATTAGATCCGTTTGTAATAACGATATCCAAACCTGTGTTGGGTGTAACCGTGAAGTCTACGGTACCATCTGCCTGACCTGCACAAGTCTCTCCTGTAGTACCATTAATCGTAATTGTTGCGGGTGTCACATCCGTATCAATGAGTGTGAAGACTTCCGTGGCCACACATTCAGGACTGTCCAAATCGGTAACCGTAAGGGTATAAATTCCACTTGGAATACCCGTTTCAGAAGCATTGGTTCCTCCAAAGCTCCAAGCATATTCATAATTACCACTGCCGCCTGTTACTGTTGCGGTAACTGCACCATCGGCGTTTCCACATGTTGGGCCCTGATCGATACCTACTACAATGTCCAAGGTATTATTCTGGCCTATGATAATCTCAACGATACCAGAGCAATCCGGATTCATAGGATCAAAATAAGTAACAAAATAAGTACCTGACAATAAATCTGTCCGTTCGTTACCTGTACCAGAATCACTCCATGAATAATCATAACCAACCGGTAGCAATGTAGCTGTACCATTTGGTTGGCCACAGTCAGCATTGGTCGTAACTGGGTCACCATCCAATTCAGGGGCATCCTGATTCGTAATGGCAAATGTCACGACATCAAAGCATAAGCCTGATGGGTCAGCAACAGTTACGGTATAGGAACCTGATGGTAAATCAGATCTGATATTGCCCGTAGCTCCTATCGTACCTACATTAGGATTCCATGTATATACTGCCAATGATGGGTCAACATCCAAATTGATGATGGCTCCTCCATCTGAATTATTACAAGTCGCCTCAAAAATAGTGGTGGACAAGATAGTGGGTTGGATATCGCAATCATCACAAACGATTGGTAATTCTAATCCCATTACCGTACAACCATTCTCATCAGATATTTCTAGGGTATAGATACCCTCTACCAAATCCGTTCTATCCTGCGGGTTGTTCGTACCTGGAAGATCTGACCAATCGTAGGTATAATTTCCAGTGCCTCCGAATACTGTAACATTGATGGCACCATCATCATTACAACCTCCGGATATGCTGAATTCAACATCCAGTGCTTCCGCAGCTTCAATGGTAAAGCAAGCTTCGCCTGCTACACAATCATTATCATCCGTAGCAATAATACAATACTCACCTGCAGGTAATGCACCATTGGTATAAGTATTGGTTCCGTCGGATATCACCACGGTTAGGCCAGTATTAGGCGTAACGGTAAAGTCTACTTCACCATCTGCGAAGCCGGCACAGGATTCATCCGTTGTGGAATTAATAACAATATTGGCGGGAGTCACATCAGAATCAATGAGTGTAATGGCTTCCTCACTGATACATTCCGGGCTATCCAAATCGGTAACCGTAAGCATATACATGCCACTTGAAAGTCCTGATTCAGAAGCATTGGTTCCACCGAAACTCCAATTATATTGGTAGTTACCGCTTCCTCCGGTTACTGTTGCCGTTACTGCTCCATCGGCATTACCACAAGTAGGTGCTGTATCGACAGCAACTGTTATTTCCAACGTATTATTCTGACCTATAACGACTTCTACCATTCCTGTACAGACAGGATCCGCAGGGTCGAAGAATGTAACGAAGTACGTTCCTGCTTCTAAGTCTGTTCTTTCATTACCTGTTCCATTATCACTCCATGAATAATCATAGGTAGCAGGTAATAGTGTTGCTGTACCATTGGCTGTGCCACAATCAGCATCTGTTGTTGCTGGGTCGTCATCCAATTCTGCACCATCCTGATTGGTAATGGCAAATGTTACAACATCCGAACAAGCACCTGTGGCATCAGATACGGTTACCTCATAGTCACCAGATGGCAAATCCGTTCTGATATTACCCGTTGCCCCTTCCGTACCTATATCCGGGTTCCATGTGAAGACTGCAAGAGTTGGGTCTACATCCAAATTGACAATAGCACCACCATCAGCATTTCCACAGGTTGCCTCAAATATGGTCGTAGAAAGTATTGTAGGTTCTATATCACAATCGGTACAAAGCACCGGTAAGTCGACACCTGTAACCGTACAACCATCACTATCTGAAATCGTTACACTATAATTACCCGTTGTAAGATTATCCCTATCCTCTGGGTCATTGGTTCCGGGTAAGTCTGCCCAATCAAAGGTATACATCCCTGTTCCGCCATTCACATTGATATCAATGGAACCTGCATCTCCACATCCACTTGTGATGGAGAATTCAACATCCAATGGTTCATTTTCCTCTATTGTGAAACAAGCACCTCCAGCTACACAGCCATTGGCATCCAAAACTGCGATACAGAAATCACCTCCGGGCAATTGTCCATTTTCAAATACACTATTCCCATCAGAAATAATGATTGTTTCAGGGCCTTGGAATCCAGCCTGGGGTGTAACGGTGAAATCAACCATTCCGTTATTCTCTCCTCCACATCCGACATCCGTCACTCCATTAATAACGATATCTGCACCAGCCACATCACTATCCACCAATACAAATGATGTGGAAGCCGTACATTCCGTGGCATTGTCATCCGTTACGGTTACAGCATAGATACCTGATGGGATATTCGTTTCGGTTGCATTGCCTGTACCTCCGAAACTCCATTCGTAACTGTAACTACCACTACCGTTGATGGGGTTAGCCGTAACCTCTCCATCTGCATTACCGCAAGTTGGGTCGTTCGTTACGGCGACTGTTACGTCCAATGTATTATTCAAATCTATTTCAATCTCGAATACTGAGAAACATGCCGGATCTGCATCCGAAACGGATACAAAATAGGTTCCTGCAGCAAGATCATTCCTTGAATTCCCTGTACCACCATCTGACCAATCATATGTGTAATTGGCAGGAGTTAAAGTGGCGGTACCATCACTTGCACCACAATTGGCAGGTGCTGTAACAATGGGGCCATCCAACTCAGGGCCATCCTCATTATTCACTGCGAATGTCACAATATCAAAGCATACACCTGATGGATCAGATACGGTTACCGTATATCCTCCGGCTACCAGATTAGTTCTGACATTACCATCTCCTGTTGGGTTACCATTATCAGGTTCCCAAGTATACTCCAAACCTGCAGAAGTAGGACTTACTAATATCGTTACCTCACCATCCACATTGCCACAAGTTGCTTCCTGAATAATGACTCCATCAATCTCAGGTTCCACATCACATGGACAAACATCAATGTCTATACCTCCATCCAGGGTCATGGAACAACCATTCCCATCGGTAATGGTGAGGTCGTAATTACCTGCTGTCAAGTTGGTTAGGTTTGCCGGATTACTTGTACCTGGGATATGCGCCCAATCAAAGGTATAGATGCCCGTACCTCCCATCACATTGACGGTAACGGAACCTCCATCTCCACAAGCACCAGAAGTATTGATGTTGGACATCAATGGTTCCGGGGATTCTATTTCGAAACATACCGCTCCATTGAGACAGCCATTGGCATCTCTAATTTCTACACAATACTGACCAGGAGCCAATGCTCCATTGGTCCACTCCGTAAAGCCATCCGTAATGATGGTATCCACCGGGCCTGCAATTCCTCCGGGTAATGTAACCGTGAACTCCACGCTACCATCAGTATCACCCGGACAAGAAACATCATTCACCTCATCCAATACCACATCTACCTGTGGTACGTCCGTATCCACAATTGCGAAGATGTAACTCGTAGTACATTCATCACCTCCTATTTCGGAGATATTGACAACATAAGTACCCGCTGCCAAATCTGTTTGGCTATTTCCAGTACCTCCATTGCTCCATACATAATTATAATTCCCTGAACCGCCTGTCACTGTAATTTCTACGCTACCGTCATTATTACCACAAGTAGGTCCTTGGATAACATTATGATCCACAACCAAATCATTGTCTTCTTGGATGACCACAGGAATAACATTGATACAGCTTGGATCTTCTGGGTCAGTTACGGTTACACCATAAATCCCTGAAGTCAAATCTGTTCTTATATCTCCTGTTCCTCCATCAGACCAATCATATGTGAATGATGATGGTTCGATGGTAGCCGTACCATCCGCACTGCTACAAGTTGCAGGTGTCGTTATCACGCTTGTAGGCATCGGGCCATCAGAATTACCTATCACTACTGTGGTTGATGTCGTACAATCCGTATTGCCATTCTCAGCAATCACTACCTGATAGGTTCCTGCCTCCAATCCCGTTCTACTATCACCCGAAGCATTAGGTGTTCCTTGGTTGGGTGTCCAAGTAAAGGAATAGTCATTTGGATTACCTGTAATATTGATGGTTGCACTACCTGAACTTTCATCACAACTTGAGTTGACAACGATAGTTCCGGTAACAATGGTCGGAACGCAATCACAAGGAGTGAATTCGAATGTATTCTCTGCTATACAACCTGAGACACCCTCCAATTCAACAGTATAATTATTCGCACCTGCATTATAGATGGCATCAAAGGTCAATGTGGCATCATTGACTACCTCATTATTCACTGGTCCACCAGTTATGGTGTAATTCTGAATATTTTCTTCTAATGTTATCGTAACAGACTGTACATCACCATCACACTGATCCAAATTCCCTTGGGTTGTTGTGATACTGATACTGGTGACCGTTACGGAAACGGGTAAGGTTATATCCTCACAACCTCCTTCAATCAATACTTCAAAATCATATGTACCTGATTGGGAAGGTGTAAATGTAGGGTTAGCTATATTAAGAGCCTCCAATGTTCCAATTTCAGGGTTGGTAGGCATTTCTGTCCAAGTATATGAGGTCCCACCGGATGCAGTTAGCTCCGTACTCATTCCCACGCAGATATCAGAAGCTCCTGCTGATACCTCAGGGACATTATTATCCACCGTAATGATAACTTGGTCTGTATCGGAACAACCATCCTCATCCGTTACGACCAAGGTGTAGGTTGTAGTAACAGATGGCGTAGCCACAGGATTGGCAATATTAGGATTATCCAAACCAAGGCCTGTCCATTCGTAGGTCAATGTACCTGTACCTCCCGTTGCAGTTCCTTGTAAAGTAGTGGATGATCCCAAGCAGATGGTTTCATTATCACCTGCTTCAACTGAAGTCAGCCCTGTACTGGTCGTAATATCGACTGAAGCTGTTGCAGTACAACCTCCCGGATTCGTTACCACAACCGTATAGGTCGTATTTGTTGCCGGTGAAACGTCCAAGGTCATATTGGTACCTACTTCATTGTTTCCATCAGACCAGGAATAGGTAACGGCTTCAGAAGCATTTGCAGTAAGAGTTGCAGCAACTCCATTACAAACTACTGTACTTCCTCCATCGTCGATATCCACTGTCAAATCAGGTAAAACTGTGATATCAATCGTATCCGTTGATGCATAGCCACAGCCTGCCCTCGTGGTTTCGAGAACGTACTGTACTGTTGTACCTACTGTCAAGTTAGGATCCAAGGTAATGATTGGATTCAGGATGGTCACATCACTAATATCCGTATCTGATGCAGGTGCAATCGCAGACCACAAATAGGTGTACGTTCCTATATTCCCACATCCATCATTTCCTACTTGGATAGAATTGCCACAATAATTGGCATCCAATCCTGCATTCTGTAACTGAGGACTAATCACCAATGGATCAGGTTGATTACATGCACCTGTTCCTAGTGTATCCAAAACCATTATCAGATCACACAATTGTGTATTCGATACGTTGAAAGTCTCACTGAATGTAACATCACCTGATGTTCCTTGTGGAATTACGAATTCTGCCAACAATACATCATCGGCAGGATCTCCCATTCCATCCATATTCGCATCATAAAAGAATTGTAATTCGGCATCATCCAATAGGGTTGGGATACCATCCACACTACCATTCACGGTAACGGATTCATTGGAATCATCCACACAATCGGAAGTAGCATTCGTTATTTCAAAGGTAATTCCGTTAGTGACAATCAAATCCAAGTTCTGCTCTCCACCTTCAGTAGTACCTGCGAATATCATACAGATTTCATTGGTTACCCCACAATTGATTTCATACATATCCATTGTGAACAGATTGAATGTAAGTGTATCCGTTTCACATTCAAGGATAGGGTCTCCGGTATAATCGAATGTGAAATTAATCACACCTGCCTGAGGCAAACCTACCGGCATATCCCAATACAATACATTGAAACCATTCTCTACTTCTTCCTGAGGTTCGCCCGGAATCCATCCGACAGGGGAAGTTGGCATTACGGAATTATCCGTGTAAGAGACACCCTCTGGTAAGATGACCCTTATCACATCGTTATCATCTGTTAGTTGGCCCGTGATATTGGAAATAGATACTTCCAATGTTCCCGTACCTGATGGATCATAAGAAGAAGCAGGACCGAATTCTGCCAAGAAGAATTGGGTAGGTTCTGGAACACCCTCAATGAAAATCGGGAATGTTTCACCAAACTCGATGTTCGTTGAATCACCACATCCAGAAGATCCTTGGAAACTGTATGGTATCTGTTCTCCAGAAACAAAGTTACAGTTCGGTATCACCTTGAATCGAATGACATATTCATTCGAATCCGTTGGGGTTTCGGCATTAAAGCCGGGTAAACCATTCGAATCCAAAAATGCATTCACATTTGAGAAATCCTCAAATTGGTAAGATTCTCCCCTTGGGGTAATGGACAATAAGGTCGGGTCTGAAATGGGTACAAAAGTATTGCTGGGGGTATAAGCCGCTTCGAATGAATTCGGTACGAAATCCAATCCTAATAAAGGAAGGAAGAATTGGTTATTCATATCATACACATTACCCAAATCCGTATTCCTAACCAGTATCTCATAGGTCAGGGTATCACACAATTGGACAGAATCCGTTGGTTGGGAAAGTACTTCTGCATCCAAGGCTCCCTGAAGGGTCGTAACGGATAGGTTAACGGTATCCTCTGAACAAGGAGCATAATCGAGCGGAGTCCAGTCCACATCATCGAATTCGGTACAATTCCAACCTGTACGAGCAACCAATGGGAATGTACCACATTCATTGAACGAAGCCGTCACTACATAGGTATTACAAATATCACCAGGAGCATTGCTACTGAAATTCCTCAAAAGAGGGTCTACATAAGCGAATACACTATTATTCGTTCCATATTGTGTGAAAGGAACATCTACGGGTGTTCCCGTACTGATATCCTGAATATTCTCGATAGTAATGGAAGTACTTGGTATATCCAATGCAAACCAATTCAGACCGGCATCGGATTCATTCGACGTATTACAATGTTGCAGTACCCATTCTACGGTTTCCTGCATTACCTGCGGATTCGGGTTGGATAAGGATTGTAATGAGAATGTAGGTGCTTCCGTGTAGAAGATATTATTACTAACGGACTCCTCCACATAATTCGCACATGAGCCGTCACCTATTGTTTCCGCATAAATTCTATCCCTATAATAGATGGTAGGAACGAATGTAAAGAGGTTGTCTCCATTCGAACTTGCTGTTTCAGAACCACAATTGGCCACAAGATTAACCCTAAGCGTAAATGCGGCGGAGAACGATGTGTTATAGGAAGGAATGTAATTTAATGTATCGAATGCAGCTACATATTCCCCGTTAGGGAAAGCATCCAATCCTTGGATTTCATAGAAATCATTTCCATGAATCGGGTGATTCGGAATTTGCACTTCTACTTTCAAATCCTCAAACGCATCGAGGATGGCAGGATCGAAAGTGAAAGTCATGGAGTCAACGAATGCAGCAGGGATGAATTCATCAGGGTAGAAATCACCAAAATCATTGTTGAAGACAACTACCTTATAATCCAAATCACTTTCCCTACAGCCAGAAGGGAAGCTGGGTGTGGATGGGAATGTGAATAATGAACCTGTCTTGGCAATCGTGAATGTTTCACCAAAGTTATCACAGGACAGTTGGTCTCCGGCGAATGTGTGGTACATCTCACCACGGAAGTTTGGTACCAATTTGAACTGTTCATTATAGGGGCCATCAGGGTTCATGTGGAAAATACCATTGAATATAATGGTATCATCAGGACTCAATGTTAGGCCGATACTAGCTAGACAAGCATCCAGTTCGATGTCCAATGTCTTATTCAAATCCACTGCTGAAACAGTAATGGCAGAAGCATCCACTGAGCATGTTGCTACGGCACCATTGGTTTGTCTCACCTCTACTTCCGCTCCATCAAATATGAAGATTTCATCCGTTCCCATGATATCCTCAGGGTTATCATATCGGATAATAACACCTACATCATCCGTGATTACATCATCACCTACTACAGAGGTAACAGTCATCATTACGGAATCACAAGAAAGAGCTACTTTATTGTTCACGTCAGGATCATTAGGGTCTACCTGTTGTGTATATGTTTCATCAGTGTAACCATAGGTGGTTCTATTCACTTCAAAATCCAAAGCTCTGATTCCATTAGGACAAGGAGGAAGATTCGTACAAGGAGGAACCGAAGGGTGAAGTATCGGGCCATCCAAATCACCACAGAACCAAGTATGGGTACAATCGCAATCCGGGCAGTAATGAGCCAATGTAACTGGGAATGTGGTAGCACCGGGTTCAGCCGTACAATCGGAGGTCAATGCCAAATCAATTGTGAAGGAACCACTAATGAAGTTGGAAACAGAAGCATCATAAATCAATTCCGTTACCGTACCCACCGTATTGGTTGACACCAATGGAAGTGCGATACTTGTATTTCTAAAGAGATTGGTTTCTGCCAAATCAACAGAGACACCTGCAGGCAAATCCACCGTTACAATCATTCTTTCATCTCCTGAACAAGCCTTATCGAAATTACTTACTGTTCTCAATTGGAAATATTGCACATGGAATGTTTCCGTAGCAATCATGGCATCCGTATCGGTGGAGCTTTCAGAATCCGGAGTAATATTCGATGGACGAATTACTGAATTATTCTCCATCAGTATCCTTTCTGCACAAGAGTTTGTATATAGGATTTGGGAGTGGAGTGATTCAGCTGATGGATTTTCGCAATTGTCATCCAAGCTATTCGCTTCCGTACAATCGAATCTGTATCCGACTGTAATTTCAATGGATTCATTGATTGGCAAGTCATCAAAATAACCATCATTATCCCAATCCTGAAGACCACCCGGACCATCAGGATCTGTTTGGAATTCGACAAAATCATCGAGTTTTATCAATGCATCCGATGTTGTAATTGTAATACCGGCAACTGTGACAGAAAAAATCTCGAATCTTTCCACATCCAAAAGGAAGTCATTTCCGAGTCCGATGCCCAATTCCACATCTCTCATGGTACCATAACCTGGGTCAATTTCATTACCAGCATTGG
Source organism: Saprospiraceae bacterium (assembly GCA_020631355.1). Lineage (GTDB taxonomy): Bacteria > Bacteroidota > Bacteroidia > Chitinophagales > Saprospiraceae > JAHDCE01. The sequence continues at coordinate 49,477 of JAHDHL010000027.1, forward strand.
TAAATGTTACGGTTTGGGAACCATCCTTACAATACCCAGTAGTTTCGTTGGCAACCGTTCCGGAATTCGTTGCAACAGGGTTCGCAGTACCGGAACCAATAGTCACAAAATTGGTAATGGTTTCTGTTTCACAAACGGCGCCATAACATCCCCAGGATACTTCATGGTTACTAGAGCGATCATCATCACAAGACAGTACACAAAGGGTCTCCGTAATTACGAGAGATTCATCCGGATCGAGTGACTGGTCACCATCTCCCATGCCATTTCCTAATGTGTTTTGTTCTAAGTATGAACCGACTATTACCATTTCATAGAGCGTATCAGTTCCTATGGCTGTTTTGACCAAAGGATAATCAATACCATTAACCTGAACATTGGTCACTGTGATTCCCTCTCCGTATATGGCAGAATATTCCAAGGAATCAATAAATCCTGACAAACCACTATTAGAGAGAATCAAATCTCTGTCGAAGCATTCACCTATACTGGATATTGTGACATTATTGGTATTGGAAATGGTCAGATTGGGAACAGCAAAGGCATCCTTATATTCAGCCGTCATATCCGTTTCCATCAAGGAAGAACCATCCAAATCATAACTCAAGTCCCAAGTATCGAAAACAAGTGCCTGATTATTCGCATTAATGGTATCCACATAACTACAATCCGCATGCAATGTGAAGACCAAATCCACACTGGTGGTAACAAATGGGTCCAAATCAGGAATTGTGAATGTTGCATTATCCAATCCGGAGCTGACCAAGGTCACACCCGCATCCGACTCCGCCGCAATGAATTCTGAAAATCGTGCACCCTGGAATAGGCTGACTGTAGCTACAATGTTTTCCCTTGGCTCTATTTCCAATCCTGTAATCCTTACAGTCATCCTGGCAGTATCTGGTTCTCCACAGATATTCAGGAAGTTAGGTAGTCCGAGTGCACCATCGTACTCGACCACCAGGTTATCCTGAGCCAGTGCTTGTGAAAGGGAAAATAGGGTGAATAGGATACCCAATAACAAGGTATAAGGCTTGAATCCCATAATCTTTGGTTTTGTATAATATGTATTATGATGCTTCTTTAGCCGAAGCTAGCAAGTAGGAATGTCTAGGAAAGGGGAACTCCTTGATTGCTAATTTCGTACAAATATTTAAAATCAACAAAAACCACTCCAAAAAACGTGACGTTATAAGTACTTGATATATTAACACTTACGAGTATATGAATGCGTATTTCCCTGTCGCAATTGGCTAGTAAACGTTAAAAAAACTGATAATGGAAGCGTTGAACCAGTTCCTTAGATATTTGTTGAGTAATTGATAGATTTAATGACAAACAACATTACCTTTGCGGTCTTGAAACTCAAGTCTCTATGGCGAAGATTACATTTACATTCGAGGATAAGAACATTCCCACTAAAATTGTGGAGGATGCAGAGGAGGGATTATCCATTCTGGATATTGCGGAGGACAATGATGTCCATCTGAATCATAACTGCGGTGCTGTGTGTGCCTGCTCCACTTGTCATGTTTATATCAACAAGGGTGAGGACGACCTCCCTGAGATTACGGACAGGGAGGAGGATTTCATTGATAGAGCTATCAATCCAAGGCTGGAATCCAGATTGGCTTGCCAATGTCTGATACAGGATCCGAACGGTGAATACGAGGTAGAAATACCGGATCAATCACAAATTATAGGACACGAACATTAGAGGTATTGAGATGGGTGCCACGCATTCCGAGTATTTCTGATGATATAGCTGAACGACACATTAATTCACATTCATAATTAATTCGAGAAATGGCTTTCGAAGAATTTGATGATATGCCAATCAACTGGCACGAGCACGAGGATATTGCGATGAAGTTGTACGAGAAATTCGGTGATGACTTCACGGAATCCAAAATATACAGAATCCGATTTACCGACCTATTGGATTGGATTATGGAAATCCCGACATTCGAGGGAAAAAGAGAAGATTGTAACGAGGGACATCTCGAACAAATCCAGGCCAAGTGGGTCTATGAATGGAGGGACAATCAGTAATCCCATTCCTTTTCTGTAGCTAATCACCTCATACCCTTATGAACGAACTGGAACGATTCAGGAGTATTGATACCTTCATCTTTGATGTGGATGGGGTACTGACCAATTCGGAACTTATTGTTCTAGAGAATGGTCATCTACTTCGCAAGATGAACACCCGTGATGGTTATGCACTGAAAAGGGCCGTAGAAAAAGGATATCGGGTGTGTATCATTACCGGAGGTGGTTCATCCGGTGTGGTACAACGGCTCAAAGGACTTGGTATCAAGGATATCTACAGCAAGATTAGCCATAAGATGGATGCTTTTGAAGAATACATCTATGCCTACGATATCCCAACGGAACATATCTTATACATGGGGGATGATGTTCCTGATTATGAGGTAATGAGACGAGTGGCCCTACCCTGCTGTCCTTTTGATGCTGCTAGCGAAATACTTGAAATCAGCCAGTATGTTTCCCCTAAAAAAGGTGGACACGGATGTGTCAGGGATGTGGTGGAAAAAGTGCTCAAACTCCGTGGAGATTGGCGGGATGACCCAAGGGATATAGAACTTGAGATTGAATAAGCCTCATAAAGCCTGTTTGTCATATCCATTCCGAATCAGGGTGTCATGCCCAAAACTATCCTGACACACTACAACCCATCCGTAATTTTTTCCTAAGTTTATGTTTCGAACTACATTGATGAAGCATATCCGACCTATCCGTAATGTTCTTTAATTCCATTGATTTTGCCATTTTCCTACCTGTAGCATTCGCCATCTATTGGCTGCTCAATAGGAACATGAAATTGCAGAATGCATTCATTGTTCTGGCAAGTTATATCTTTTATGGTTGGTGGGATTGGCGTTTTCTTTCCCTGATTTTCATCAGTACTGTCATAGACTATTCCATTGGCAGGCAACTATCCAAGGAGGAACGGCCCCAACAGCGGAAATACCTATTATATACAAGTGTCCTTGTGAATCTGGGATTCCTTGGATTCTTTAAGTATTACAATTTCTTTGTTGAGAATTTTGTCAGTGCGTTCTCATTCTTTGGTGCGGATATTCCATCAAACACCCTGAATATCATACTACCTGTTGGGATTAGTTTCTATACGTTCCAAACTTTGAGTTACACCATTGATGTTTATCGAAAAAAACTGGAACCTACGACAGACTTTGTCTCTTTTATGGCCTATGTCAGTTTTTTCCCGCAGTTGGTTGCGGGGCCGATTGAACGGGCGACCAGACTCCTACCACAATTCCATCAACCCCGTAGATTCGAGTATAACCAAGCAATGGATGGCTTGGCCCAAATCGTATGGGGATTATTCAAAAAGATTGTCATAGCGGATAATTGTGCGAGATATGCCGACATGATTTTCGATAATTACACATCGGAATCACCTGTAATGTTGTTGTTGGGTGCCATTTTCTTCACCTTTCAGATTTATGGGGATTTCTCAGGTTACTCGGACATTGCCATAGGAACGGCGAGGATATTCGGATTCGATTTGATGAAGAATTTCGCTTTCCCATATTTTTCGAGGGATATTGCAGAATTCTGGCGTAGATGGCACATCTCACTTTCGACTTGGTTCAGGGATTATCTCTATATCCCATTAGGCGGAAGCAGAGGTAACCAATGGATGCAAATCAGGAATGTATTCATCATATTCATTGTAAGTGGATTCTGGCATGGAGCCAATTGGACATTCATCATCTGGGGAGCATTGAATGCCATTTATTTTCTTCCCTTATTGTTACTCAAAAGGAATAGGAATCACTTGGAAATCGTAGCCAAGGGTAAATATTGGCCATCATTGAGGGAAATGGGTGGAATGGGAATCACATTCATCCTTACGGTCTTGGCCTGGATATTCTTTCGTTCAGAAACCGTGAAACAAGCAACCGATATGATTTCGGGAATCTTCTCCTTTGCACTCTATACCGTTCCCCAACATCCCGAGATGGAAGGTATGTGCTATGTATTGGTATACATTCTAGTTTTCCAAGTCATTGAATGGTTGGGTAGGGAAAGTGATTTTGCCATACAACGCATCAATTCCATACGTCCAGTTTTCCTATCATTCCTATGCTATTATATCATTATAATGACCATTATCCTACTGAGTTCCAGCTATGAGGTGGCATTCATATACTTCCAATTCTAATCCATGGGACGATTCATCACATATTGTATCCTATTATTGGTGGCCATCGGAAGCAGTCTCTACTACCTGTATCAATATCATCAACCATTCCCTTCCTATTACATCAATAAAATCAAGTACAAAACAGATGCCTATGATGTAATCGTACTGGGTACCTCACATGCCTGGTCATTCGACCATAATATCAATGAACTCAAGGGAGAGCATTTCAACAAAGCGGGTAACACCATCTATTATGATTATCAGAATTATAAGTATCTCAAGGAGAGGAATAGGCTAAACCCCAATGCACTCATCATACTTCCCTTATCATATTTTTCCCTGGGAGCCAATGAAAATCGTAGTGACAGAGGTTATAATAATTCCTTTATCAATGATTTCTATGCCTATTTGCCCGCATCGAGCATCCATGATTATAATCTCAGTAAGGAATCCCAACTTAGAATGGACAGAATCAGGGAAAATGCAATCATTTGGATACAGGATTGGTTACCCAAGGAAAAAACTCCGGTGCCACCTCCCAAACAATCCCAAAGCCAACCCAAGGTCAATATGGATACAACTCGTACAACAACAGCAGCAGTTGTGCCTAGTATAGATTCCATACGCTTATCAGAACGGAAATCAAAATACCTAAAAGAACATGCTGCTATCCGATTCAAGGACCATATAGAAACCATCACTCCGGGAAGTTCCGAACAAAATATGCAATATTTATCCGAAATGATTGAGGATATACAATCCAATGGATTTCGGATTATTCTCGTAACGGCTCCATTTCATGCGGAATATAATACACTATTCGACGAGGTATGGCTGAGTGAACATTTCCATCGGCATATCAAAGATATTACGGAGCAACACCAAGTGGAATACCTTAATTACGCATCCAAATCCGAATTGCAATTCAATGCGGACTATTTCAAGGACTCCGACCATCTTAGTGATGAGGGTATTGCGTATTTCAACAAATACATTTTCCAAGAGGATTTGCGGAAACTGAAACTCATTGACTAGAAGCCATTCCAAGCAAAAAATATATTCTACATTTGGGGTTCAGATACATCCTGTTGCACATGATTGGTTCATTCCTCAAGTTTGTTCGTTTTCCCAACCTCATCATTGTGGGTTTGACCCAATACCTGTTACTCTATTGTCTTTTGGTTCCATTCCTTGTTCCTGAGGGAATCGGTAAGACCCTAGACCATCTTCATTTTTTCCTATTTGTATTGGATACCATTATCATTACCCTTTCGGGGAATATCATCAATGACATAGAGGATTATGAAATCGACATCATCAATCGTCCGGATACGGTATTTGTTTCCAAACATATTACAGTGCCGGCTGCCATGAAACTATACTGGAGTGTCGTTGGAGTCGGTTTCCTACTCGCATTGTACTTGGCATTCTATGTAGACCAACTCCCCTTGGTTCTGATTTATCCCTTTGCTGTGGCATTACTCTATTTTTACTCTACCCTTTTCAAAAAGAAAGCGTTGATCGGAAATCTTGTCGTAAGCATTTTCTGCGGAGGTGTTGCGGGCATCATTCTATTTGCGGAAAAAGATGCTTATTCCCAATTATCAGGTCAGGCACAGGACCAGGTTTGGTGGGCTTTTGCCGCATATGCCATCTTTGCTTTCCTGACTACCCTATTCAGGGAATTGGTCAAGGATATCGAAGATATGGAGGGGGATGAGGAAAGAGGCTGTAAGACATTACCCATCGTAGCAGGTGTAAGGACAACCAAGGGACTTTCCCTCCTCACCGGCCTATCACTCATGCCCATCCTTTTAATGATATCATGGATTGCCTATAACAATAACACGAGTTTCATACTCTGGCTCAGTCCCATCATACTTGTTGCGCTACCCATGATTTATCTCATCGTACTTTTAATCCGTGCCAAGGATAAGAAAGATTACCACCAAATCAGTACCTTGATGAAAGGCATTATGCTGATGGGTTTGTTGTACTTGCCTTTGTTCTATTTCCTACGATAGGAGATGGCTCATCCAGAGGAGTATTAACATACTCATTATTACAATATTCCAATCCTTGATACCATGAAATTGAAACACATCATCAGCGGCATACTATTGATTCTCCTAATCGGAATCCTGTATCTTCTTTTCTATCCTGTGAAGATTGACCCTACTGTTTACCATCCGGAACCGGCTGCTGAAAAATGGACCCAACTCATGGATGACAACCTGAAACAATCCATCAAAAGACTGGGTAATTGCATACACTGTGAGGATGTGGACATGGATGCCAATGGCATACTCTATGGTGCACAAGTCGATGGTAAGATTATCAAGGTGGATGCTGCAGGAAATTCAACAGAATTCGCAGATACAAAAGGGAGACCTCTGGGTATTCATTTTGATTCCCTAGGACATTTGATTGTTGCGGATTCTCCCAAGGGATTATTATCCATTGATAAAAAAGGAAAAGTAACGACGCTTTCCACCACACATGATGATAGAACCTATTTATTTGCAGATGACTTGGAAATAGATTCCAGTGGTATCATTTATTTTACGGATGCTTCGGATAAATTCGCAGTGGAGGAATTCAAACTGGATTTGTTGGAACACCAACCCAATGGAAGATTCTTATCCTATGACCCAAGTACGCAAAAGGTGGAATTATTAATTGATGACATGTATTTTCCGAATGGTGTCGCTGTAAGTCATGATAATGATTTTGTACTCATTAATGAAACGGGAACCTATCGGGTTTGGAAATACTGGATTACCGGCTCGAAAAAAGGACAAAAGGAAATATTCGCTGACCAACTTTGTGGTTTTCCTGATGGAATTTCAAGGGGAGAAGATGGTATTTTTTGGTTGACACTTATTTCTCCCAGAGACCCTGCACTAGACGGTATTATGTCAAAACCATTTATTAGAAAAATATTGGTAAGACTACCTGGTTTCATGCAACCTGCTGCCAAAAGCTGGACCATGATTATAGGTTTGGATAAGGATGGGAATGTCATCAAACATTTCCATGATAAGGATGGAGGATATGCACAAGTCGCCAGTGTACAACAATACGGTAATAAATTATATCTAGGAACCCTACACGAAGAAGCCATTGGTGTCCTGGATTTGGATAGTGAATAATTCAAGGAGATTGATTTTAATTATTATTTTTTATGGATACTATTTTTAAGGACCTTACGATTATTGAATTAGCATCTGTACTGGCAGGACCATCCGTAGGGATGTTCTTTGCAGAACTGGGCGCAAGGGTCATTAAGATTGAAAATAAAAAAGTGGGCGGTGATATTACCCGCAAATGGAAATTGCCACAAGAGGATAAATCCAGTGATTATTCTGCTTATTTTTCTAGTATTAATTATAAAAAAGAACATCTTTTTCTTGATTTAAAAAATAAGGAAGACCACCAACAATTGTTATCCCTCATCAAGGATGCGGATATTGTTCTTTCCAATTTCAGGGATATACAAGCCAATCGGCTGGGTGTGGATTATGAAAGTATCTCAAGGATTCATCCTGATATCATTTATGCACAACTCACAGGTTTCGGCAAGGGAAATACAAGGCCTGCATTCGATGTGGTATTACAAGCGGAAGCAGGTTTTATTTTCATGACCGGGGAACCTAACAGACCACCTGTAAAAATGCCTGTTGCGCTTATTGATGTATTGGCGGCACACCAAATGAAAGAAGCCATTCTGATTGCATTGTTACAAAAGGAAAAAACAGGCAAGGGTGCATATGTCGAGATATCCTTGTACGAAGCTGCTTTGGCTTCCCTCGTCAATCAGGCTACCAATTGGCTCATGGCCGGACACATACCCCAACCCATGGGAACGCAACATCCGAACATTGCTCCTTATGGTGATATTTTTTATTCCAAGGATGAGCGTGCAATCGTATTGGCCGTAGGAACTGAAAAACAATTCATATCGCTTTGCAATGCCCTTGAATTAGATATTTATCATTTGGATGCATTCAATAATAACACCCAAAGAGTCAGGAACAGGACAGCACTCTCCGAACATATTTCCCATGCCATTGCTACCTTCGGAATCCAGGAATTAGAACAATTATTCCTAGAACGAGAGGTACCTTACGGTCGGGTTAGAAATATGAAAGAAGTATTCGAAATACCTGAGGCCCAAAGCATGATTCTCGAAGAAGAAATGAATGATGGCAACATCAGCAAAAGGGTCAAAAGTACTGCATTCAAAATCACCACCTTTGACAGCAATAGCTAAATATTATATCTTTTCATTCGTCGCTATTATTGGTGTCGTGATATTAGGATATTTTACGGAACAAAACGAATTTCCGAAAATATGTCTGGGCTATGGTCTCATGTGGTCTTTCTATATTTTTATTCTTCAACAAGGAGAACAAAATCCAATACGGATACTCATTCTAATAGCCATTCTCCTAAGATGTATCCTTATTCCCAGTTACCCTCCCCTTTCGGATGATTTCTATCGATTCATCTGGGATGGATTCAATAATTTAGATGGTATAAACCCTTACCAATTCAAGCCTGAAATTTTTATTCAGGAAAATAATGTTTCTCCGTATAAGGATATTTATCCAGAATTGAATTCCACTATTTATTATTCCGTTTATCCACCTTTACTCCAAGGTATTTTCACACTTGGTACGTGGATTTCTCCCAACGAATTAATGGGTTCGGTCATTACCATGAGAACAAGTCTCATCTTATTCGAAATCGGTAGTATCTTTTTCATTTCAAGAATTATCCAACAATTACGACTTCCGAATTGGCAAGTACTTATTTATGCATTAAATCCACTGGCTATTGTTGAAATATCAGGAAACCTACATTTCGAGGGAATGATGATTTTCTTCCTGACCGGAAGTTTGTATTTCCTGATTTGCCAAAAAAGATTCATACCATCATCCATATGTTTGGGTCTGGCAGTAGGAGCCAAATTATTACCCTTGATTTTCCTTCCCTTTTTCCTGCATAAACTCGGATTTAAAAAAGCATTTATTTACGGATTGGTTACAGGAAGTATAGCATTCCTTTCCTTTTTTATGCTTTGGGATATCGAATTACTTTCACATTTCAGGGAAAGTGTCCGATTGTATTATAAGAGTTTCGAATTCAATGGTGGGATATATTATATCATTCGTGAAATCGGATATCTTTTCAGAGGCTATAACGAAATTGCGACCATTGGCCCCGGACTCGCTTTATTTTCAGCATTGGGCATCATATCATTGGCATTATGGGATAGGAACCAACATTGGGAAAGATTACCCATATTATTCCTGTTGGCCCTTTCATTATACCAACTTTGTTCGACTACCGTACACCCTTGGTATATCGCCCCTCTTGTTGCCTTGGCTTCCTTGACACCATTCAGATACACCATTTATTGGTCAGGTCTAATCCTACTGACCTATATCAATTATTCCTATGAACCCTATCGAGAAAACCTTTGGATTGTTGCATTGGAATATACATTGGTCCTTAGCATTCTCATACGAGAATTAAGGATGGGCTATTTCCAAAAGTACAAATGACTTCATTATCTTTAAAAAATGAATCGAAATCCACTCCGATTCAACTCATTTACTCTAATATCATTTCATTGTCATGAAAAAGTTCTTAAAATATGCTGGTATAGCCCTACTGGGCTTCGTACTTGTAGCCCTTTTGGTCGGATTCTTTTATAAGGATAAAATCCAAAGGGTCAATTATGTGAACCATCTTTTCGATGCGGATAAGATTACACATAATTTCCTCAATATCGCCAAGGATTTCCCAACCAATGAAATCAAGAAAGCAGGTGAACCGTTCATGTTCCCCAATGGCAAAGCCATCGAACTGCCGGAGACATTCGATTATTATGGACAAACCATAAATACGGAGGAATTCCTGACCCATATCAACAATACGGGTTTCTTTGTCCTACACAATGACAGTGTGGTTTACGAGCATTATAGATTGGAGCACCAACCCGAATCACATCATATCTCGTGGTCGGTTTCCAAATCATTTGTCTCCGCCCTTATGGGAATCGCAGTTGATGAGGGACACATCAAAAGTTTGGATGATGCCGTAACGGACTATGCTCCCGAACTCAAGGGAAGCGGATATGATGGTGTGCGCATCAAGGATGTACTACAGATGTCGTCAGGAGTGGCTTTCAATGAGGATTATGCCGATTTCAATTCTGATATCAACCGAATGGGACGGGCCATTGCCTTTGGTTCTTCCATGGATGCCTTTGCCGCTTCACTGAAGAATGGTAGGAAACCGGGCACATTCAACCATTATGTCAGTATTGACACCCATGTGTTGGGAATGGTACTAAGGGGCGCTACAGGAAAACCCATGCATGAACTTCTGGAAGAAAAAATATGGTCCAAACTCGGTATGGAATCCAATGCTTATTGGATCAAGGATGATTATGATGTAAGTTTTGTCCTAGGAGGATTGAACGCCACGCTGAGGGATTATGCTCGTTTCGGAAGATTGTACTTGAATAATGGGAATTGGAATGGTGAACAGATTGTACCTGCTTCGTGGGTCAAGGCTTCCATTACGCCTGATGCGCCTCATTTGCAACCCGGCCCTAATCCGAATTCCACTACCAATCTGGGATATGGTTATCAATGGTGGCTACCCGAAAATCCGGATGGGGATTTCCTTGCCGTGGGCATACATAGCCAATCCATCTATGTGAATCAGAAAAAGAATCTTGTCATTGCATTCAATTCATCCAATGCACATTTCAATGACCCGGATGATAATTCCAAAATGATGTTCATCCAACTATTCCAACATATGGCCAAGGATTTCCCTGACATAAAAACGGAAGAAAAGGAGGGCATTCTGGAACAAATATAACCCAAGAAAAACATGAAGAAAGTATTGAAATATCTGGGCATAGGCCTCCTTGCCTTATTGGCTGTCCTCTTGGTCTTGGGATTCATCTACAAGGATAAAATCCAACGGGTCCAACGGGTCAATCAGTTCTTTGATGAGGATAGGATTACCCAGAATTTCATGGGTATGGACCAGACCTTTCCGATTCATTGGGTGAAGAAATCCGATACCATTCATACTTTCCCAAAAGGAAATGCCATTGAACTTCCCTCCCAGATAGCATTTGAGGGAAATGAACATGATACGGAGGAATTCCTTTCACATATCAATAATAGTGCATTCCTCGTGATACAGAATGATAGCATTGTCTATGAACATTATCGTCTGGGTCATCAACAAGACACCCGACATGCAGCCTGGTCGGTTTCCAAATCCTTTATTTCAGCATTAATAGGCATTGCCATAGAGGAAGGAAAAATAAAGGATGTCAATGAGGCCGTAACGGATTATGTTCCTGAACTCAAAGGGAGCGGATATGATGGTGTACGCATCAAGGATGTCTTACAGATGTCCTCTGGCGTAGCATTCAATGAGGATTATTCCGACTTCAATTCCGATATCAACCGAATGGGACGGGCTGTTGCATTCGGTTCATCCATGGATGCATTTGCCAAGACCCTGAAGAATGAGAGGGAACCGGGCACATTCAACCAATATGTCAGTGTGGATACGCATGTTCTGGGAATGGTGGTCAGGGCAGCAACAGGCATACCCATCCATCAATACATGGAAGAAAAAATCTGGTCTAAAATCGGTACGGAATCCGATGGATATTGGATTAAGGATGATGCGGATGCCAGCTTCGTCTTGGGTGGTTTCAATGCCACAGTGAGGGATTATGCCCGTTTTGGAAGATTGTATCTGAATGATGGTAATTGGAATGGTGAACAATTGATTCCTGCAGATTGGTGTAAGGCTTCCACCAATCCGGATGGACCACATCTAACACCCGGAAACAACCCCTACTCTACCCGTCCTTGCGGATATGGTTACCAGTGGTGGTTGCCTGTCGAACCACAAGGAGATTTTCTTGCATCAGGCAGGAACAACCAAGCCATATATGTGAATAGAAAAAAGAATATGGTTATTGCCTTTAATTCTTCCAATCCCCACTTCGGAAAGGAGGGAGACACATCCAAATTGATGTGCATCCAATTATTCCAACAGATTGCAGGTATGTTCTGAGATGTTAGACTTAGAGATACCGGATGCCTAAACCCCAAAAACCAATTCCAGAATCTCTTGCTTTTTCGTGCGACTAATGGGGATTTTCACCTTACCCAAATAGATAAAATACCCCTCTATTGAAGTAATCTGATTCCTAGCAACAATATAGGATTTATGCACACGGATAAATTGGTCAGCAGGTAAACTGAGCTCCATATTTTTCATGGATTCCAGTTGGATATATTTCTTATTCGGAGTAATGATTTTTACATATTCCTTGAGGCCCTCCACAATTAGAATATCACTGATCTTAACCTTGGATAAGACTCCATCTGATTTAATCGTAATAAATGATGGTTGTTCAGTTGATTGAGTACCAATAGGATTTGATGGATTTTTTTTCGCCAGTGCCTCCTCTGCTTTTTGTACCGCTTGGAAAAAACGTTCGAATGAAAAAGGTTTCAACAAATAATCCACTGCATTAAGCGAAAAGGCTTCTACTGCATAATCGGAATAGGCTGTTGTAAAAATGGTAACAGGAGGATGACTTAGTGTCTTTAAGAATTGATTACCGGATAAATGAGGCATTTGGATATCCAAAAACATCACATCCACATCATTATCTCTCATAAAAGCAGCAGCATCCAAGGCTGACTTGAATTTACCTACCACTTCCAACTGTGGAAACTGCTTTGTGAATTCTTCCAATAAATTCAAGGCTAGGAATTCATCATCAATCAATATCGTTCTGATTCTTTCCATCAATTTAGATTCAAACTTAGATGCACCATGAATAATCCATCATCCGATTTTGTCGCAAAGGTATGCCTATCCGGATAATTCAAATCCAATCGCTTTCTGATATTCGACAAACCCACTCCGCCTACCTCGTCTTTCTGTTGGTTGGTATCCATGATATTCTTGGTCGAAAAAGAAAGCTTACCCTGATTCAATTCCAATTTAATTTCGGCAAAGGCCGCCGGATTCTGTTCAAAATTACCATGTTTAAAACAATTTTCCACCAATGGAATCAATAACATCGGTTCGATTTCCACATCGGCCATACTCCCCTCTACCAGAAAATCCACATTCAGTTTTTCTTCGCTTTTCATTTCGAATAAGGCTATGAATTCCTTGATCTGTTCCACCTCTCTAATCAATGGTACTTTCTTTTTTTCACCCTCATAAATCGCATATCGCAACAAGGAGGATAATTTCAAAACCATATCCGGTGTCTGGTCGGATTTAATGACGGAAAGTGAATAAATATTATTCAATGAATTGAATAGGAAATGAGGATTAATCTGAGCTTTGAGGTATTGGATCTTGGCTTCATTTTGTTGGTTAATAATTTCCAAATGCAGGCGTTCCTTGGCATACCTGTTCTTTATCATCTGATATAAAAAACTGACAACCAGTGCTGCAAAGCAAGTCACGACCCCAAACAACCAAACACTCAATGTCCGATCAATGATAATTTGGTCTACAGGCAAACGCATCATTTCCTCATTGAAATATACCCTACCTATCGTAGTGATTCCGATAATCAGAATAACCGTTATGGCATACAGGACGTAGCGTTTTTTTTCGAATAAATAATCTATCAGATAAAAATGGATATAAAACAAACCTGCGATTGTGGATAAATTAACAATAGCCCTTAGAAATGAATTCTCAAATCCATAATCCCTTAACTGAATCGAGACGGAAACTACAAACAGGAATAACCAAACGACCAGATGCAGTCCTAAAATAATATACTTGGATGGTTCCTTTGTCATGTGATTTTTCCGTCTCGATTTCTATTACACTAATATAGCATCTTCCACCCTATCCTTGGCTACGGCCCGGCGATTCACTACCTCATCAAACTTTGATTCATAATGCTTATGATTCGTTCCCATAATCGTATCCCAGAAATTAAAGTAGAAACCAAAATTACCATTTCCATTCTTATGGTGCATATTATGATGTGTGGATGAATTCACCCATTTCAAAACCGGATGCTTCAACCACCACTTGGGGTATATCTCGAATCCCAGATGACCGATGACATTGAACACGAAAGAAAACACTCCGAAAATCGCCAATACCGCCGGATGGAAAGGCAATAACAATACGGCTATCGGTACGAAAGCGAATTCTGCCAAGGACTCCATCGGATGGAATGCCATCGCAGCCCAAGGAGTAGGATTATGGGATTTATGGTGAATGGCATGGAATTTCTGTAAGGGTTTGATTTTATGCATCGCATAATGCATCCAATAAAAATAAGTATCATGAATCATTAATAAGGCCACAAAACTAAATCCTGCATAGGCCCATCCGAAACTGGAAAAATCGGTATATACTTTCGTCCAGCCCCAATCCGTCATCCAAGTGATGACCAAGGCCAAAAAACCAAAAATCAGGGCCGTCCAGAATGAATGCTTTACTTCTTCCCATATTTTTTTGGATTTGGGATATTTCTGTTGAATTTTCCTATGGTATTTCTTTGTGGCAAAAGCATAGTAAAATAGGCTAAAAAAGATTCCTGCAATAATGGCATACCGCACAAACATGATGGTACTCAAACCCATCCATGTTAGTATTTGTGTGGGTATACTTTCGATGATACTGAATAATTCCATTGTAAATCGTCTAATTTTAATTGAAATGAATACATCCGTAATATCTTCGATTATCGGAGTGGAACGTCAGGTTATTCAACCAATGGTTAGGATACTCCCATGAATGGTAATAAGGATTTGGAATTACTACATAATCCGGGAATTCCATTCACACTGTCTCGTTTTCTTTCGTTCCAATTAGGACATTCACAAAACCAAGTACGCATTATACATCCATGAACAAGTCACTACTGATTCCCTTTGCTATCATATTCATTATTTCAAGTTGTAATTTTCCGGTCAAATCCGTTTATCGGGCTTACCCCAGTAATCAGGATTACAAGACTTTCGTCAACGAGGTGATTGAGAGGAGTGAGGCTCCCTTTTCCTTTGAGGAAATGCCACTAGAAGATAGGCCGGACCTTTTCCTGAATGATGAGACCAATGGGGTTTTCCTTTTCAATCATCTGGATAAGACCCTTGAGGAACACAACAATACCGGATTCCTCATCATCCAACATGATACCATCATCTATGAACGCTACGAATCGGGGTATGACCAAGATTCATATCATCCATCTTTCTCCGTAGCCAAGTCATTCACCTCGGCTTTGGTCGGTATTGCAATGGATGAGGGATTCATTAGGGATGAACATGATTTGGTACTCCAATACATCCCCGAACTTGAAAAACACCCAGAATCACAGACATTGACCATCAAGCATTTGCTGAATCACACTTCAGGACTTAAGGTCAAGTTACAAGTGGATGCCAATTTGTATTATGGTAATGATATCTGGAAAGGAATCAACCAAATCAAGTTTGATTATCCTCCGGGTACCAAGCAATATTATGCCAATATCAATACCCAACTATTGGGTATTGTCCTTAAACGAGCTACCGGCGAAGCCAATTACCAATACCTACAAGAGAAACTTTGGAAACCCATAGGTATGGAATCCGATGCCCTTTGGTCTGTGGATAAGAAAAACCACCTTACCAAGGCTTACTGTTGCCTGTCTGCCACTGCAAGGGATTATGCCAAACTGGGTCGATTATATTTGAATATGGGAGATTGGAACGGCCAACAAATCGTGAGTGAGGATTGGGTCAGAAAGAGTACCGCACGGGATACCACCGATGGAAGCAGCTATGGATATGGCTACTCCTGGCAAATCGGACTCAAGGAATATGGCGACTACCAAGCTGCAGGCCTGAATGAACAATACATCTATGTCAATCCGAAAAAACAACTCATTATCGTTGCACTCAATGATAGGGAGAAACGCATCAAGTATAAGAATCTGAACTGGCATTATGTATTCAGACAAATCGGAGATCAACTTTAGGTGCTAGACTTGGAAGCGCCAGACTGGAAGATACTAGACCTAGAGATGATTCACTCTTAACCAACAAATTCAATATTGCTGTCGCAGAAACGCTACCAAATCAAACAAACTATAATTACCTTGAATCCATGAAAGACAGGTTACTCATACTTTGGTTTATCGGCTTCTTCCTTACTCCACACTTAGGAATGGGACAAGTGGTCATCAATGAATTCAATGCCAAGAACTTGAGTATCATCACTGATTTCAATGGGGATTTGCCTGATTGGGTAGAGATATACAATGGTTATCCGACAGCATATGACTTGTCGGGACATTATCTGAGTGATAATTTCACAGACCCATACAAATGGCAGTTTCCGGATACTATCCTGGAACCCAATACCCGGATTTTGGTCTTTGCCTCATCCAAGGATACCCTGGCCAATGCTCCCCATACCAATTTCAAGCTGAGTAGCAATGGGGAGGAAATCATTTTTTCACATGCGGACGGGAGCACCATTGACTCTATTGACTACGGCCCCACCGAACCTAATTTTTCCTTGGGCAGATTGAGTGACGGGAGTGATACATGGGCTTGTTTCTCCATTCCGACTCCCAATGCAAGTAATATATTGAGTGATGGTCTGGTAGAATGTTATATCGAAGCACCTGAGTTCAGTCTGGAAAGTGGTTTTTATGACAATGGCGTCCAACTCACCATCCTATCCAATAGTGGGGATTCCATTTTCTATACTTTGGATGGCAGTACGCCCACCACACAATCCTATCCCTATCAAAATCCCATTCAGGTGGACACTTCCACCGTGATTCGGGCCATCAGTTACAATTCCTCTACCAAATACTATTCACTACCTGAGAGTCACACCTATATCATAGATGAGGGGTTGGAGAATATTCCTGTTATCTCTATCTGTACCGACCCTTGTAATTTATGGTCGGATGAGAAAGGTATTTATATCCTAGGGCCCAATGCGGATACGATATTCCCATTTTGGGGAGCCAATTATTGGAATGGGTGGGAAGTACCCATTGAGTTGGAATTCTTTGATGAGGATCACAATCTCGCTTTCGAGGGTCGATTCGACATGAAAGCCCACGGAGGAAAGGGAGCCCGTACCCGGGATATGCGTCCCCTACGCATCATGGCCAAGAACAAATATGGAATGCCATTCATACAGCATCAGGTATTCCCCAGAAAGGATGCGGATACATTCAAGCGATTGGTGCTTCGGAATTCGGGTTCGGATTTCAATCAGACCTATTTTAGGGATGGTATCGTTCATGACTTAGCCTTGAAGACGGGTTTGAATATTGACGTAAGTGGATACCGTCCGAGCATTGTCTTTTTGAATGGTGAATATTGGGGATTGCACAATATCCGTGAAAAGGTGGATGAATATTATCTCTATTCCAATCATGGTGTGGATATCAGCAATGTGGATTTGTTGGAGGAGAATGACCAAATTACCGTTGGGAATTTTGACCTGTTCGATATGCATGAGGAATACATCCTGAATCACGACCTCAACCAACAGGAATACTTCGATGTGGCTTCGCAATGGTTTGATTTGGAAAGCATGTCGGATTATTTCATCACACAGACTTTCCATAATAATTATGATTGGCCGAATAACAATCTGAAATTCTGGCGGGAACGAAAGGATGGAGCGCAATGGAGATACATCATGTTCGACCTTGATTACGGATTGAATCCCCTGCAACCCGGGGAAGTCGAAATCAAGCTATTGTCCTTTACATTGGATTATTATAAGGATACCAGCAGGCATGTCAGGATATTACTTAGGTTCTTGGAAAATGATGAATTCCGGAGGTATTTCATTAATCGGTATGCGGATTTGGTGAATACCATCTTCTCTACTGACTTTTATATGGAACACCTCACGGAGACCAAGGAACGAATAGAACCACACGTCCCCAGACATTTCAATAAATGGAATACGCCCGTGAATGATTGGTATTATCATATCAATGAACACATTGAGCCATTCTTGGAATTGCGACCTGATATCATCAGGGAAGACATTCAGAATACATTCGGATTGGAAGACCAGATTGATTTGCGTTTCGAGGTATTCCCACCTGCTACGGGAGATATACAAATCAACACCATTCCTAAGTCCAGCTTAGGATTCCCTTGGAATGGCATCTACTATAAGAACCTACCAATCGACTTGGTGGCTCATCCCGACCCATTCCATACATTCCTACATTGGGAAGATGAGGATGGGAATATCCTAGCCAGTAATGCCATTCTGAAAGGCGCATTCAATGATGACAGTACCATCAAGGCTATTTTCCAAGCCAAGGAGGGTATTTCAGGGCTCAATATCATTCCTAATCCGGCCCATCAACATTTTACGGTGAATATCCTCGTCCATGAGGAAGCCGAAACCCAACTCAGTATTGTAACGCCATTGGGCCAAACTCTTGTCACCAGAAATCTGGGTACACTCAGCCAGGGCGCACACAGTTTCCCCGTGGATTTCATAGACCTGCCAGAGGGCGTCTATTATGTACAAGTCATCCAAGGCGGATTCAAGGAGGTGGAAGCCGTTAGGGTCTGGTAGTTTTTTATATTGGAAAAAAGATATGTTGTTAGAAATCACTTTGGAGATATCAGGGATATCAAATTATTATTCACCCATATAATCATTGAAAATGGAATGTCCTTCAAGTAACATGCTATCATTAACATGAACAATATAAGGTAACTCAAGTTGTAAAATATTACAATCAACAGACTTACAATGATTTATTATTCTAACATAGTCCCCTATTAATACTTTCTTCAAGTAACCGCTCGCTTCATTTCCTGCATAATAGACTTTTAAATGGAAGAACTTTTTCTTCCTATATCTGCACATATCGAAATCAAATAATTCCCCATTTATTTGCAGTTGTAGATGTTTGAGTTCCTTACCTTTATTTATTCTATAAAGTCCATTTTCAATTTCTTCAAAATCATATTTACCATTCTTATGTAAAAGAACAGCACTATCATTCAAATGATGTTTAACTTTAAAATCTACATCACTAAACACTTCAACATATATGTATTTTCCATTCTCAATCTGAAACTCCTTTATTCCTGAGAACCACATTGTGATGATAAATACAACTATTATTTTATTCATATTTATTTTATTTATGAATCATGGATGGAATCGAATTTTAATTTCTTGAATCATTCTAGAAATTGAAAGATATCCTCCTATCCTTATCAAAACCCAGTCCTATCAAGTCATATGTCAAAATACTATTGATACAATATAAAATAATAATCATTCCTCTCAACTCATAAATCGGCTTTCCTTATCTGAGATCATTCGTTCTATCGTATTTTCCTGCAAGTTAGGCTTATCATTGTTTTTGAAAAAACGCGTGTCACCAAAAATCTCGGTACGCTTAGCCAAGGTACACTCAGTTTCCCTGTGAATTTCATAGGCCTCCCAGAGGGCATCTATTATGCACAAGTCATCCAAGGTGGATTCAAGGACCTGAAAGCCGTTAGGATGTAGTAGGGTTTTGTTATATTTGGGAAAAAAGACATGTCGTTAGAAATTGCTTTGGCAAGGATTGAGCGGGAGAGGGAGGAAAATACAGGAAAGTTAAATTTGTTTGCTTTAAATCTGGGAAAAATACCAGTTGAAATCACAGCACTCAAGCAACTACAATTCTTAGATATTAGAGCAAACGGTATAGAAGACATTACCTACCTTAAGTATTTAACATCATTAAAATCCTTAGCCCTAACGAATAATCATATCACTGATATAAGTGTACTAATCCACCTAACTCAATTAAGATATTTAGATTTAAGTTTTAATAAAATTAGCAATATCGATTTTTTACAAAAACTATCTAAGTTAGAATTCTTACATCTTCACAATAACAAAATACAAGATATTAGCCCACTACGGGATTTCGAAAAATTGCATACACTAACGCTTAGTCACAATGAAATACATACTATTAAACCTTTATTAGGATTAATTCATTCTAACAGAAATATTAGTTGGTGGTGGTATCATGATACTTCCATAATTTTACACGACAACCCCCTCCAACACCCTTCTCCTGAAATTGTAAATAAAGGATGGAAGGCTGTAATCCAATACTTCGAAGACTTGGATGAACAAGGTGAAGAAGAACTTTTTGAAGCCAAACTCCTTA
>JAHDHL010000067.1 GCA_020631355.1 Saprospiraceae bacterium
TAAACATTCCCAACCCATTACAACTTCATCAACTTATCCCGATAAATAACCATCCCGTCAGTATTTAGGATACTGAGATAATATATTCCCGAAGACCAATTTTCCGATGGGATTCGAATATTGGTTTCCGAATTGGCTTCGAATATGGTTTTTCCGGAAATATCCAAGACCCGGATGTTTCCTATATCGGAGCGATTTCCTTGGATTTCGATGTCGAATCCGTCCTGACTTGGATTGGGAGAAATACTCACTTGGCCATCCCATAGATGGTTTTCATTCGAACTACTCATGGCAATATTCTCAAACCAGTTGAGTTCTCCTGAGTTGGTATTCATATAAACGATATCGAGGTCATTATCCGAATCGAAATCCAAGGCAACAGCTTCCAATGCCACTGAGAATGCATCACTGAATTCATGTATGGTACCCAGATTATCGGTTCCGCCTACATTCTCAATCCAATAAAAATCGATAACCGCACTAATGAAAAAATCCAAATCGCCATCCCCATCCATATCCAAGGGTAGGAATATGCCTGTTGTACCATTGATATCAGAAGTCAATATCTCATAATCCTGAAAACTACCATTGCCATTATTGCGATAGAGAATGAGTTCACTGGGAGTATTCTTCTTGATAATCAGGTCGTCATAACCATCCTCATTCACATCATGTGCAAGAATCCGGGTCATGGTTAGGTCATTGTCATCAATCACCGTTTCCGTATTGATATTGTCATTACCGAAATTCTTGAACCAACTCACTGTGCTGGGAGTGTTGGTAATTGTTGCGATATCTAGGTCTCCATCATTATCCACATCTATGGTAACATGGGCCATGTTGTCATGGAATTCATCCTCTATCACACGTTTGGTAAAGAGAAAGGCATTCGTATTATCAAACCAAACTATTTCATCATCAGAAAGGGAACTTACAACAATATCTAAATCGTCATCCCCATTCATATGGGCCAGACTGATGGCATGTGGATAGGAAACCGTACCAATGGTCTGACTACTTGAGAAATTCCCATTTCCATCGTTTTCATACCATACGACCTTGTCTATAGTGAAACCTTGTCCGATGACAACATCCATATCGCCATCATTGTCCAAATCCCCGACATCCAAGTCCAAAGGATGCCCTCCCGTATCAATGATGTTCGGTGGACTCAGCGTTCCATTACCGATTACCTTATACCAGACCAAATGGCTGTTGGCTTCCTTGGATGCAACAACTAGGTCAAGAATACCATCACCATCTATGTCGGCAGCTTTAAGGTCCTTGGCATCATTATGTGCATCGGTGAGTTCGACATGCGTACCGGCAATGATTTGTGCATGCATGAATGTGGTTAGGGCAACAAAAGGAATGAGAAGTATGAATGTTTTCATCGAGTTGTATTTTAAAGTTGTAATAATGTAGATTTACGAAAATAATTGAATTCTTTCATAAGTGGAAATGTCTTTCGAATTAAAAGGGAGTATTTTTCATCCATCCAAAATACCTTACATGAATGTATCTATCAGGTCAGCAAGAAAAGGAGATATCCAAAAGATAAAGGATATACTGGATACGATTGACTTATTTCCCTCTGAGATGTTGGAAGAAATGATGTCCGATTATTTGAATCATCCGGAACATGGAGAATATTGGTTCACGGCTACAAATGATGATGATTTGGTTTCATTCGGTTATTGTGCACCTGAAAAATTGACTGATGGGACATATAATCTTTATGCCATTGGTACACATCCTTCCTATCAGGGTAAGGGGATTGGTAAGCAAATGATGGAATATGTTGAAACATACCTGAAAGGGCAGGGTCACAGGATTCTGATTGTGGAAACATCAGGTACGGATGATTATCAAAAGACTAGGTCATTCTATGAAAAATTGGGATATACCAAGGAGGCAGTCATCCGCGATTTTTGGCAGGAGGGAGATGATAAGATTATTTATTGGAAAAAATTGAATGCCTGATATTGGAATAATGGAGGAAGAACAGGACTTGTATCTTAGGGATTTTTATTCCTTACAAGGAACAATCAATCGGTCTAATTTCAGGGCTTTGTCTGTTTTGGGAATAGGTATGTTGATTGTGATATATTTTCTACCTGGAGTCTTGTTGGGAGGAGCTGATTATGTACTTACTACAAATGATGGTGAATCTGTGTTGTCTGTTGAGATGATTCAACTCATAGCACCATTTGTTCATACCGTAGGATATACCTTACTGGGGCTTGTTTATTTGAATATCAGCCAGAAAAGAATGAGGGACACTGGTCGTTCTCTCTTATGGTTATTTTTTCCGTTGTATAATTTGAAAGTGCTATTTTTTGATCTTACTAAGAATAAATAGTCATTTCCAATCATATCCTCATTCCCTGAAACAATCATGGTTTTCCCCATCAAATCTGCAATAACCCATTTCTGTTCCATACCAAATATGTCCTGATGTATCCTCAATGATACCGAATAGCTGTCCATCTTGTAGATGGATTTTTTCGGAAAGAATTTGATGGTTATCAAAAGGATGGCCCTTGTGCTGGGTAAGGGTCCAGTTCATAAGATTTGGGGTAGAACTGGTCCAGATGTTGTTTTTACTGTCCTTGTAGATGTAACCCGTGAAGTGGCTGTTGACCTGCTTGTAAGTCCGGCCATCACAAACCCAAAGGCCATTGTTCCCTCCCAACCAGATATAACCCTCGTCATCCTGTACCATAGAACGTACATTAACGAATGGCATATCCTCATGTGAAAGCCCCTTGAAAGTCGTTCCGTCATAGAAACTCGCTTGCCCTCTTGAGCCTATCCAGAAATTCCCTTTCCTATCTTCCAGTACGACATTGGTGTCATTATCAAGAAGCCCGTCTTCGGTGGAGATACTAGAAAATTTATCATCCTTGTAGATACTGATGCCAGAATCTGTCCCGATCCAAATCTTCCCTTGGGTATCTTCTGAAATCCAGGTAACCTGATTTCCAATTAGACCATCATCCGTAGTGAGGTTGGTGAATGTATTTCCATCATAAAAATATAAACCTGCACCAATGGTTCCGAACCAAAGTCCGCCTTGGCTATCCTCAAAAACAGAAAAGGTATGGTAACGCTTCAGTCCTTCCTTATTCATGAAATTCGTAAACTGTTTTCCATCATACTGGATGATACCCTCCCAGGTAGCCATCCAAAAATTCCCTTTTCTATCCTGAATGATATTCCTTGAAATACTCTTGGGCCCCCAATGTGATACGGCGGCTTGGGTTTCCATGAAATATGGGTCTGTATCCCTTAGTACCAAAGGTGTCTTAGGTAGATTGGATTGTTCTGATGAGGGTTCGGGTACAGGTGCAGGCAGCCTGGAATGACTTGTTGCGGATTCGGTATGTTTCGTGCCCTCACATGAAAATATCAGGGGAATGAAAAGAAAAGGAATGACCCAAAGGGAATGCTTGAGATGCTCCATGAATTTGATATTGAATCCAGAAATACTAATATGCTATACACCAAATCAAACCATCACCCTGTTCTCCTTTCCTAAGTGAATCATAGAAAGCGGGACTATCACCGAAAGGAATGAAAGATGAGATATAGTTCTCGTAAGGATATTCCATGAGTAATTTCATGGCCAATGCCTTTCGTTTCGCATATGACCACTGGTCTTTTTTGGAATGTGGAATCTGGGATACCTGTGAACTGATGATTTGTTTTCTTCCATAATGGAAATCCGTTCCCAAATCCAATGTGATGGTTTTGGAACCATACCAACTGAGGTTGATGACCTTTCCCTCGTGTTTCAATGCTTGGATACAATTTTGCAATCCTTGGGCGGATGAGGTCGTTTCAAAAGTAACATCCAAACCGGATGGAATGTCCTCTACGACTTGGAACCCTGCATCCTTGGCAAGTTGCTTACGGTATGCTTGCTTTTCCATGATGCAAATCTCTATCCCGGGATAATGCCTCAGTGTTTCTGCCAATAACACACCGATGTTTCCAAAACCACAAATCATTACTCGCTCACCGATACTGACCTCACTATCCCAAATGGCATTGATGATGGTTTCCAGATTCGAAATCAATGGAGCCTTGGAAAGTGGTATATCATCAGGAAGTACAGTGACACTGGAAGCATCTACCCAACATTCGGACTGATGGGGATGCATCAGATGTACATGTTTGCCCTTGAGTGTCCCCTCGGATGTGACGACTCCCACAAGGGAATAGCCATATTTGATGGGTAATGAGAATCCTCCCTCCATATAGGGGACAGACATGAATGCTTCCAATGAAGCCATACCCAGACCGGATGAGACCAATCTTTCGGTACCCGTACTGATAAGGGAGTATTTGGATTCGACCCGAATAAGACCTGTTTTATCAATAGGTGCGTCCACATCCCGCAGTTCGGAAAACTCGGGATTGATATGCCATAATGCCTTAGCCATTCACAAAACCGGTAAACATGATGGCATCACCGACAGGGTGATAGAAATGGTGTTCGAAGGAGCAGCATTCATCTACCTGGTCAATGGTAGGAAGATTGAATGTCTTGATTCCGGAGCCGAACAATAGGGGAGAGATATGCAATTGAAGAATATCAATACTTCGTTCCTTAAGGAAAATCGAAGATGTATAGGAACCTCCTTCCACCAAAACGGAATAGATGCCCTTTTCATATAATGAATGCAATATATCCGCACTCAGGATATATTTACCCTTGCGTTCCAATTGGATGTATTCCACTCCCTGATGCTCACATGCCGCATTTTCCGTTCCAGTTATTCGAATGACTTTTCCCCCACAACATGAGGTAAGGGAGTCAGCTGAATAATCACTACTCCCGATAACTACCCTGACAGGATGTTGTCCCTCCACATGACGTACAGTCAGTTTGGGTTGGTCTTCCAACAAGGTCTTATTACCAATGATGACAGCATCCACCAAGGCACGCAAACGATGCGCATGAATGAGATTCTCATCATTGCCGATCCATTTGGAGTTATTGGTATTGGTAGCGATATGTCCATCCAGACTTTGCGCAAAGTGGGAAATACTCAGGGATTTCTTCTTATTGCGGGTAAGAATGGGAGCCATACAGAATGGAAGAAACAACAACAGTTGATTGATGCGGTTCTGGTCGGCACTTCCTCTTTGTATGAGTTGGACCAATCCATTTTCCTTGACATAAAGAATACAGCAAGTCCATTGGGAATCCGGTGCCTGATGGCTGACCTGTACCAGAATTTCATGCTGTGCCGGTTGATTAGCAGGATTGATGACAATCTGTTCCTGGCGTATCAGTATTTGGTTGATAGGACCTTGGTGGCCATAAATCTCTTTCTTGAGATCCAATAATATTTTCCAAAGGGTTTCGGGCATCTCCAATATGGATTTGTGTTCTTCTATCTATTCAAGGGCTTGTATCCTAAGTATAATTTAGGTTGTAGCCCTTTATCATTCATTCAAAACTAATGTAAGCAGGTCAGATATAAAAATGCACGGGGTATATCTTCGTATTTTCGGACTTAGATGACCATAATTGTTTACTGGGAGATAAAACTGCCTATTTATGTATGAATTTTTGAAATTGTATTAATGCAGTTTACATTTAGATTGTCTATTGTGAAATTCATTCCTAAGTTTACAGGACAAGACTGCAAAACCCATTGAAACCATTTGGAAAGTTATATCTACATTATCATTGTTGCCTATTATTTGAGCATTATACTTGAGATAGCTCTGATACCTGTGCCCAGTGTGGCATCAACCTGGCAACTCATGTTCCCTGATGACGGTATCCGAAATCAAATAGAACGTTCTTCCTTGATTGGTAAGGTGCAGGATTATTCCCATTGGACCAAATTATGGGCCATTGTCATTCCCTACATCCTAGCGATGTTGGGGTATGCATTTCCCTTGCTATGGTTGGTCATTGGGGTACTCTCCCAGTTCGACCTTTTCCCGATGACATTCTGGAATATCCTGATTGGGACAGCCTTGTTGGTGTCCGGTCGTTTGGTTACGATTTGGAGTGCATTGAGTATCAGAAAGGATAATTCACAGAAAGGAGAGGATTTCGATCTGAAAACCCAAGGGATATTTTCCCGTTCCCGAAATCCCATCGTAGTGGGGTTGCATATGGGAATCATAGGCTTGAATATCTTAATTCCGAATTATTTATTTATTCTACTGACTTGTTTCTATTTTGGGAACATCCACTTTAAGATATTGATTGAGGAGGATTTTCTAAGGCAGTTTTTCGAGGGGGATTATCAATCATACATTAAGAAGACAAAAAGGTATTTATGAATCAGGAAACGATTAAGGATTGGTTTAACGATACATATAAATCAAGGGGTACGAGTTACCTGAGGCCCAAGGAGGCATATTACATATTCATGGAATTGATGGGTGCGAAAAGTGGGGGAAAGATATTGGATGTGGCTTGTGGATTGGGACAGATGCTCAAGGTAGCCAAGGATTATGATATGGATTTGTATGGTGTTGATATCTCGGATGTGGCTATCGGTATGGCCAAGGAAGCCTTACCCAATGCCCATTTGTCAGTTGAAAATGCAGAATCATTACCATTTGAGGATAATACCTTTGATTTCATTACTTGCTTGGGCTCCTTGGAACGCATGTTGGATTTGGACAAGGTACTGTCCGAACAGGTAAGGGTAGCAAAGCCTGGTGCCCGTTTTTGCTATATGGTAAGGAATTCGGAGAGGATGTCTTGGAAAATCGTAAAGCAGGGATTGGGAATCATCAATAAAAAAGGACACCAAGGAGCTAAGAGTATGGAGGCATGGACTGAAATATTCAATCAGCAAGGATTGAAAGTGGATCGTGTGCACCAGGATCAATGGCCAAAGAAAAGATGGTCCAGATGGCTCTCGCTAAATGATAGGATAACCAAGGTGGACTACAAGGAAATCATGAAACCGGTATCCAATATGGAACAGGCTTATGAATTCATATTCATTTTATCCAAAAAGTAATATTGAGGAATGGATAAGGTGAAATCGATATATGATAGTCTGTTTTCCTTGGAACACAAGAAAAAGGGAAGACGGAGTTATCCCATTCACAAGAGATTGAAATTCCAAGGGGAATACAATGATATCACGGAATGGATACAGGACCAATTCGATATTCCGAATGATGCAAGGATATTGGATGCGGGTTGTGGTACGGGATATACCTTGTTGGAATGTTGTAAGCATACGAAAAGGAGTGGCATAGGAATCAGTCTGAGTAGCCGTGAGGTACATAGTGCGAACCAATCCGCACTAAGAATGAATCTGGCTGCTTCATGTGAATTCAGGGTGCATGACTATGCCTTACCCCTGAATGAGAAGTTCGATGTCATCATTGCGATAGAATCCCTCAAACATGCCCCTGACTTGAAAAGAACCCTTGCCAACCTTTCGGGACACTTGAAATCAGGAGGACAATTCATTTTTGTGGAGGATTTTTATATCCCCAATAAGGTCAGTGCATCACTGGGTAAGACATTCTTGGAAAAATGGTCTGTTTCTGATTTGTATGATGAGGCATATTATACGGATTACCTCAGCGAACTGGGATTAAAACCATTGAAAACCCAGGATTTCACTTCCATGATTTATAAGAAAAGAGCTTGGACCACAAGGGCTAAGATTACCACAACACACTTGGCATCCCATTTTCTGAAAGGGGAGAAAAAGGAACTCAGTCATATCTATGAAGGTGGGTTAATCATGGATTATTTCTACAACAAAGGCGCATTCGAATACAAGTTGGTGAGTTTCATCAATGAGGGATAACACGATTAGCATATATGATTCCTAATCATTCATCGTCTCATTAAATTTCCTCTGCATTCAAGTATTGGATGAATGAGACAATGAATGAGAGTGTCACCAATACAGAAGCCAAGGTAACGATTGGAAAATACAGATTTTGGGGTAAAACGAATGGCATGAGTACCGCAAAAAATAAAAAACCTGCTATGTAGCTGGCGTACTTTCTCTTGGGTTCCTTTCTGGGTTTCAATTGGAAAATGAAGAATACGAATACATTGAGGTACCTGAGGAAACCAACAATGAGTATCCATGCCGGCATATAGTCTTCGAGGAATAGTATCATGGAAATCAGACAAACCAAAAGTGAATCCGATTCCATATCAAAATACAAACCCAAATCACTGAAAGTCTCCAATTTTCTCGCCAGATAACCATCCAGAACATCGAGGGCAATGACACCGGAAAAAATAGCGAATAGAACCCATTCCGAACAATAGGTGTAAAAACAGGCTGTTATGATAAGGATAAACAATCTGGTCAGGGTAACAAGATTGGCATATCCTCCCCAAGGCGTATATTGTGCCATGAAATGCCGATGGGAATAAACCAGACTTAGGAACGAACAGAATGCGGTTATCGCAATCGGTATCAGGTTCTGGGCATATAGGGATACGGCTCCTGAAATCAGGAGGGCCAATGCATGGTAATTATCCCATTGTTTGATTTGCTTTAAATTCGGTTGATGCAACGATTGAGTCAGTTATTCAGGAATCCGGCCTCAGCTTCCGTCTTACTTACGGGACTGAACGTTCTGCCATTAGCCATTCGGTTTTTCTTACTTCCCATATACATGAGTGTCCTCGAACCCGATGTATATGGAATCTTGGCGTTAATATACATAGTTGCTAGTTTTTTTGAGTTATTTGGGAATCTAAGATTGCAAACTGCTGTACAAACTTTCTATTTCGACCATGTGGACCAACCCGAAAAACTGAAAGGTTATATTTCCAGCATCTTTTCCTTTTCTGTTTTTGTTTCAGCAGCTTTTTTATTCCTTTGGTTACTTTTCGGCGGTCCCGTTCTGGATTGGGTCCTCAAGGGTGACGAAGTGGAATTCTATCCGGATGTCATCATCGCATTGGTGACTTCGTTCCTGCTCATTAATATCCGAATATATTTTGCCTATATAAAGAACCAGAAATTGTTTCTGGAATATGCTTGTTATTCCCTGGCACTCGTAGCGCTGAATGTTCCCCTGCAATTGTACTTTCTCCTCGTGATGGAGTGGGGGATTACAGGGATACTCCTAGGTAGCCTCATCGGTACTTCCACGGTATGTTTATTTTTCATTTATAGGAATAACTCACTTTTCCGACTCAGATGGGACAATGAATATATCATTCCATCCATCAAGTATTCAGTGGTGTTGCTCCCGTTTGTCATCTTTTATTGGGCCAACCAAAAAATTGACCGTTTCTTCCTAGAAAGACTGCTGGACTTGTCATGGGTAGGTAAGTATGCCGCTCTACTTGCTATCAGTCACCTGATAATGATTGTGGTTAATGCAGGTATCAATTCATTCCGTCCTTTCTTATTCTCCTATTTCAAGGAGGGGAGGAAAAAGAATGAAAAGCGCATCATCACATTGGAACGGGTATTCCTTTACATGATATTCCTTGCAGCCTCAGGTATCGTACTTATCGGGTCCAACCTCAATCTGATAGTGAAGAATCCAAAATATCTGGAGGTCATGTATCTCATTCCATTGGCTACAGCCATACCCATTTCGATGGGATTGGCGATGTTGTTCAATCAGCAACTCATCTTTTCCAAACAAGCCAAACGGATATCATTCGTTTCATTCATTTCATTAATGGTCATTTTGCCCTTGTACTATCTACTGATTCCGCAGTATCAATTAGAGGGATTATTATGGGTGAATATCCTAGGAAATATGGTAGTAGTGTGCTTCTTCTATTATTTTGGAAATAAATACTATCCGGTCAAACATGACCTCAGGACCCTGTTCCTACTCTTATTATCTTTTTATGGTATCGTGTCCTTGCTATATTATGCTTACTATCTGGAGCATTTGGCATTGGGAACAATGGGATGGATTCAATTCCTTATATTTTCAATATGCATACTCTTGGTCGGTCGTAAGGACATCCAGAAATTCATCAAGCACAGGAAGTAAGGATGTCAGAGTTCTCTTTCTCTTAGGAATTTCCTGATTTTCGTCCTGTTACTCTTGAAAGGCGATGAGGTGTTCAGTTGTATCATTCTGCCCATGGACCACTTGTCATACCATGGTGTGTCGTATAATTCTTCTTGACTATATCCATCTATGATGGAAAGGATTTCCAAGGTATTCTGTTCCAATAATTCAAGGAGTTCATTGTAGGAATGCTGTTCATATTTCTGATGGAAACTTTGTGCAAGAGCGCCTAATTCAGTCCATTTGAAGCCTGTCTCCGGAAAATCAACGTCAAGTCCCTTTTCCTTGCCATCAATCCACTTCAGGACCAATTCACCCCAGCCAACAAGATAGGCGACCACATCAGAGGGGCTGACTGCAGTTCCCTTGACGTTTCCGGGAATGCCTATTTCACGGGAAATGCCAATCGGGACCCTTTCCAAATCCAAGGCTAATTTTTGATAATGGATTTGGATTTGTTCTTTGAGCTCCGACTTATTCTGAGGAATGGCCATGTGATGGGATTTCCAATTTATAGACTAATTCAAAGGTGACTTCCATTACAATTGATACCTTTGCAACCTTTTGCAAGATAACCATTCATATCCAATATCTAATGCGTACAACAACTTTCGATCCCAAGGCTTACATCAGAACCGTTCCTAACTGGCCAATTGAAGGGGTACAATTCAGGGACATTACCACGCTCCTTGGCGATAAGGAGGGATTCCGACTAATGATAGATGCCTTGGCTGACAGATACAGGGGATTGGATATAGATACGATAGTAGGCTTGGATGCCAGAGGATTCATTATTGGTGCCCCATTGGCCTATCTATTGGATTGCAAATTCGTACCTATCAGGAAAAAGGGAAAGTTGCCATTCGAAACGATAGGGGAAACCTATGAGTTGGAATACGGACAGGCTACCGTAGAGATGCACACTGATGCCCTTTCCAAGGAAAGTAAGGTATTGTTGGTGGATGATCTGATTGCTACGGGTGGTACCCTTCTAGCTGCACAAAAACTCATTGCATCCTTTGATGCAGAAATAGTGGAGGCATGTGCGGTCATTGATTTACCTGATCTGGGTGGTAGTAATAAACTAAGGGAAGCCGGCCTGAAAGTATATGCTCTTTGTGAGTACGAGGGAGAATAACCAATAAACAAAAAGCAGTACCATAATTGATACTGCCTCTGATTTTGCGTTATTGTATATTTTGAAAAGGAAGAATTATTTAACGGTGGTTTTTCTTCCTGTTGTATTGACACTGTAAAAGGTATTACCATTGATAAGTAATCCCTGTTGGTATTTGGAACCCTTTTCATGCGGTACGTCCAAGTTGATGACTTTTCCCGAATGTGTAGTTTCAATGTTATCCACTTTCGTATGTCCGATGATAATTGTCTTGGATTGATAGTAAGAAAGGATGGCATCCAGTTCGGAAGCAGCTATTTTATTCCTAGCAATACCCCTATACCACAATGGCCCCTCCTTGCCCAGTACCTTAGCGGCAAGACCCGTTCTTTTTTCCTTTGGCAAATCTATGGAAGTCATCATGGTTTCGTTGATGGTGCCTATATCTAATTTGTGCTTTAGGAACGTAGTGGACAATCCCGCATGTACAAAAAGGATATCCCTGATTCTTAGCATGGCCGGTTTAGTTCTTAGCCAACGACCCAAAACCGTGTTCTCACCATAAAGTGCATGATAGGACTTACCCATCAATCTTGCATTGGATTTGTACTTGGTTCGGGCAAATCGGATATCACCACTCAAATTCATCAGCTCATGGTTACCGATGATGAAATGGACCTTGCCACCTCGTCTTCTGGCTTCCTGTTCGAGTTTATAAATCAGCCAAAGACATTCCGTTACCTGATCGCCCCTATCGAAGAAATCACCTACGAGTACCAGATGCCCGCTACCAAAGGACCATTGGTATTGACTATTCATGACTCCACCTGCCTTCAAAAGATTCACTAGGGCGGGCAGATTACCCTCTATATCAGAGATGGCGTAGATGGCTTCGTTGTCATCATAAGTATCCGGATAAATCTGTTCCGTATCATTCACATTGAATGAAAACAGAGTATTCCCCTTGGCATCGTGACAATGAAAATCATGTAGTGCAATCCTTGATGGATCAACCGTTTCGACTGCGGTCTGTATGGACCCTGCCTTGGGTAGGGTATAGTAAGCTTTGTACTGTCCTCCCTCTTGGAAGATATAAGGACCATCCGTTCCTGCATAAAGATGCAGATTGGCCCTGATGACTTCTTCTGCAAAATCCTTATGCCCAGATTTTATAGCTATGTCATAGGCTGTGGCACCACTGACATCTTTCAGAATCAGATTGGCCCTATTCCGTACAAGAAGTAATCCGACATCCTTATGATTGTTTTTGGCAGCAACCATCAGTGCGGTTCTTTTTTGGAAACCTCTGGCATTGATATCGGCACCCTCGTTGATGAGTTCCTGAACGATCTTGGCATCACCGAACTTGGCAGCAACTACAATCGGGTAGTAACCCCTATCAGGGGTATTGACACCCTTGTTGGCGATATAGGTCTTCAGTTTGGAAAAATCCTTACTGATGAATATATCCTTAAGGGATTGACCCTTGGAGGCGAAAAGGAATGCCAAAGATATGATGGCGGTCAAGAATATTCGTTTCATGTCATCCGAGTTAAGAACCGTCTATTAGACGTCAAAAACGCCTAATTATTACTAAAGTTAGTCCAAGAAATCCATTCCGGCGATTTTTTAGTAAAACTTTAATACATCCCTCTGCAACGATTAGTCAACATTAACTTAATGATTTGTCAATGCGCTTAGGAAAAGAAAATTTCCTTGTTTCTGAGTGCCTCATTCGGTGCTTCATGCAAAAGGGTAGCTTTGGATTTTCCTTGGAAAAATGGCTTCTCGAAGAACTTGATTGTGGATGCGTGGTTCTTGGCGGGAATGGAAAGTTGCAGGAGGTGTTCTCCCATCTCCACACTGATTATACCGACAGTCACCTCATGGTTGAATTCGATATGCGGAAGTTGGAAAGATTGGATGTGAATGTGCTTGATGTGCTCAGTCAGGCAGATGGCCGAGGCTAGTTTTTGCCTTTTATTGATACGGACAATGACTCCTTTTTTCAATAAGGCGATATTAACTAATGGTATTTCCGGACTGTCCAGTTGCGCTACTTCATCAAATGCTTCCAGACCAGATTGGTAAACCATATTCGGTGAACCAATGCCTCCCATTCTGAGATTATCAAAAAAGGAATATTCACCGCCATATTTGGCAACAATCTTCTTGTAAGTAGATAAATCTGCATAAGGGTCGATGATTCTGACGGCAGCAGGCATAGGTCTGTTGTGTTGTTATGTATTGATTAAACAACTAAAAATGGATAGGGTTTAGTGATTCGAAAAGCATTGTCTGTGATTTATGGGGTTAATGCTGAGTAAATATGTTCTTATTCTACCTTATTCAACAATAAATCAGAATAGGAAACAGACACCAAGTTTTCTTCTCGCACATCAAATAATTGCAGGTAATATTCGCATTGTTCCTGAAGTCGTTCGAAAGGGACTTCATTGCTGTCATCAATGGCTTCGATTTCGATGAAAGTACCCAAATCCTTTACGATATCAATATGGAATTTTACATTATCAATAAAGTATATTTCTCTTTTCTTATCCACTACGGTTAGGATGCCTAGGGAATCGGTAAGTATTTTTTTGAGATTGGATGCAGGTTGGGATGGATATAATGTTACCTGTGATAACTTGGGCCCGGCTTGATTATTCCTATGGTAATGAATCAGGTGATTCTCTATATTTCCTTCTCTCAGCTTGAGTCTGCCTTCGTTGACTTTGAAATAGGTGTCTACTTGATGGTCGATTCCTTTTTCCAATGCTTTTTTATTTCGTAGGATTTCTCTGATTCTTTCCTGTTGATTGGAACGTGCTTTGATTTCTATGATATTGGGCATGCTATACCTGATTTTTTAATATTCTATAAATAGAGATAAAATGTGTGAACATGACTATCGGAACCACTATCCCCGGTAATAATATAAAAGGAAAATAAGCCATGGCTATATTCGGTTGTTCAAAGGAAAGTTGTTGGATGGGAGAAGGGAATGCAAATGTAGAAATAAGTACAATAGTGATGAGTAGAATCAGACAGATAATATTCCACGATAATAAAATATTCTTACCCCATTTTTTCTTTTTGAAAACCATATACGCCACAATGGGTGCAGTGATACCCGATAGGATATCAAAATTGGCTCCCTCGAAAGTCTGCCAAATGGAAATAGCTCCCTGATGATATAATAATGCCAATACGATTTCTACAGGAATTCTGACAACACTGAGATATGTAGCTTTTTCCAAATCTATTTTTTGAATAAAATCCCGACCTTTTTTTGTTAGGAATATGCTAAACATCAGAATTAGGGTAGGTATGATAGCAAAGCCTAGTCGAGGTGGTGCCACACTGAAATCCCGATAGAACCCCGAGGAAGCGAGATAGGTCTGCAATGCTATCCACAATAGCGCTAATCCTAAGAATAGCTTAGGTTTGGAGGCAGTTAGATAAAACCAAATGACAGTCACCAAAGTGATGATGATGAAAAGGATACTGATATAACTGGGGATGTTTTCCATGGTTAATGAATTGTTATTGTTACTCTTATTCTAATCTAGGATATCTATATTTATGAAAAATAACAACCATGAAAATACAATACCTTTCTTTCCTGTTTCTATTTTTCACCTTTTCTTTTTTCCATTTAAAAGGACAAGATATCATAGAATTGTCCAATCCGTCTTACGAGGACTTTTATGGTCATAGTCAGGTAGCTAATGAATGGGATGCTTGCGTCTTCAATGGACAATCCCCGCCGGATATCCAGCCGGGTGCATTCCATATAGACAAGGAGGCTTATGATGGGAATACCTATTGTGGTATGGTGACACGTGATGATGGGTCGTTTGAGGTGCTGACTAAGCAATTGGATAAATCCTTGAAAAAAGGTACTTGCTACGAATGGGTCATTTATATGGCACAATCCCCGCATTACGAAAGTATTTCCAGGACTACATTGCAAGTTGCATCATTTACCAATCCTGTGAATGTCGTGATTTATGGGGCCAAGAGTAATTCCTGTGAAAAGATGGAAGCATTGGCCGTAGCCAAGAATATACACCAACAGGAAGATTGGCTACGATATAAATTCATATTTCATGCGGAGAAGAATTATGATTATATCTTGATTTCAGTGGAATCGGTCCAACATGATTCACCGACCAATGGTCATATCCTGGTGGATTATTTCCACCCGATTACCCCGATTGATTGTTTGTCGGAAAAAGTGAATGTATCAATTCCTAAAGAAAAGGAATTATTGGAGAATTTAAGTTCTATCCATGATTTTTCTGATAAGATTGGATGGGAAACACTGGGTAGTAATTTATATCTTCCTTATCAATATTATTATAATGAGGAGGATGTCCTATCATATGATCATTTGTATTTAAATCATTTTTTAGAAAAAATAATTTCCAATAATTGGACCTTACAAATCATGAGTCCTAAGACAGATAATGCTTTTTTGAATTATGTTAAAAAATATATCG
>JAHDHL010000103.1 GCA_020631355.1 Saprospiraceae bacterium
CCCAAACCCCAAACCCCAAACCCCAAACCCCAAATAGTCGAGCCTTTTTTTCGAAAACTAGTGAGAGTTATTTCCAATTCAATTGGATGGGTCCATCAGACAAATAGATAGATAAAGAAAACCAAAAAAAAAGTATATTACCCCTGATGATATAGCTCAGTTCAAAATGGTACTGATTTCCCATTCCAAAACCAAACGCTTAACAAACTAAATCCAAGGAAACTGGGAGCCTAAAATTTTCCAATTTAAACGATTGGCAATCAAATGTTTTTATTATAAAAATTAATTTTGAATGAAATCTTGGCACCCTCTGAAATGACGCCAATCAAACCTATAAATGAAACCTACAGTGATTCTTTTCTCTCTTGCCGCCGCGCTTTCCTCGACTGCGGCCCTGACCATGCCCTACAACAAGGTGGGCGCACATGGACAGTGCCCTGTTCTAGACGATGAGGTCTGCGGAGTGAACAACATTACCTACCAAAACCAATGCTATATGAACCAAGCCGGAGTCGCCCGAGCCTATGATGGTTGGTGCATCAATGGACAAAACAATAGCATGCCGGCCACATTCAACCCAGGTGCTGTCATCGACCCTCCTTCCAGTATTCCTTCTGCCCCTGCTATTCCCACCAACATTCAGGTTGGATTCGCTGGGTCTCAGCTCATTATCACTCAATGGTGGAGGAATGAACATAACGGTTACTTGGCCCCAGGGGAAAGATACACTGGATGTCCTTGTAATGACTCTCTGTTGCCTGTCTGTGGAAGTAATGGGATGACCTATGCTAATATGTGTAGAGCTGAGTGTGCCAATATCAAGGCTGTCAAATATGGGGAATGTGGAGATTACAACTACCAGTGGCCTGGTCCTCAGAGTTGTGTTTGTCCTTTCGAAATCGACACCAGCAACTCTGTTTGTGGAGTCAATCAACGAACATATGAGAATAAATGTGTTGCCAAGTGTGTTAACACTCCCGTCGCTGGAGGTGGTTTCTGCAAAGATAAATGTGGATGTGCTCATTACTTCAAACCAGTCTGTGGTAGAGATGGAGCCACTTACGATAATGAATGTAAATCTGATTGTCTCGGAATTACAAAACTCCATGAAGGTATCTGTGACAAAAACTCAGTTGATCAGTGTTTCTTCTGTCAGGGGAATATTCAGAAGGTCTGTGGTAATGACGGTGTTACTTATGATAACGAATGTTTCATGACTTGCAGAGGTTCTCAAAAGCAATCAGATGGTGCCTGTCCTCGAAAGAAAGGAGAAGCATGTAATTGTTTGGATGTCGACTTGCCCGTTTGTGGAATCGATAATATCACTTACAAAAACGAATGTGAACTCAACTGCAAGGGAATGCCTAAGAAGGGAAATATGGCCTGTTATCTTTACGAACGAGAAATGAACTCATGTAAGAATAAATGCAAAAACCAGGCTTATAATCCAGTCTGTGGAGGAAACGGAACCACTTATAATAACAGTTGTGATGCCGGATGCGGAGGAATGTCCATCATTGCCAATGGACCTTGTGGATCTTCTCAAAACAATACTCATTGTGTATGCTCTGATGAACCCATGCCTGTCTGTGGAGTCGACGGAAGAGATTATTTGAATAAATGCGCCATCGAATGCGCAGGAGTTAGTATTGCTTGGGAAGGACCTTGTAATATGCATAAGTCCCAATCTGGAGCCATCTACAAAACCGGACAGATTACTGCTGGAGGACCCATTGCCGGAAGAACTGATCAAACTATGTTTACTCCCATGCCTCCTAATGTTAATGTCCCCATGACTCCCGCTCCTCATCCCAGAGCCCCCGCTCCCGCCCCTGCTCCCGCAGCTGCTCTGGCTCCTAGTATGCAAGAGATCCAACAGATGATTAATATCCAACTTGCTCAACAAGCCAAACCATCTCAGACTATTGTCGTGCTACCACCTATCGCCCCTGCTCAGAAAGAACCAATTAATGTAAACCTTCAGTTCGTCAATCCTGATGGAACCAAGACTGAAGTGAATAATAACAGTGTTTCCACTCGAACTCTGGGTAAAGCAGACTTCTACGAAAGTGCTTGCAATAGCTGTACTGACATGACCCAAAGAATCCACTTGAAGATGGACCATCAAATGAGTCTCGAGAAGTTGTTCACTCTGATCAGTTTACAACCTCAGAGTTTCTACACTTATTTCACTGGAATGATTTCAAA
This sequence comes from Saprospiraceae bacterium, assembly GCA_020631355.1. Lineage (GTDB taxonomy): Bacteria > Bacteroidota > Bacteroidia > Chitinophagales > Saprospiraceae > JAHDCE01. Next base: position 2,209 of record JAHDHL010000103.1, read on the forward strand.
GGGAGTCGTGACCAGATCCTCTATTATGTTCAAGGGACTCACTCTTGGAAAGCTGCTTGAATATATTGAGAAGCAATTCGGTATTAATGGGGCCTCTCATGCTGAAATCATTGTTGGAGAATCTGCTAACTAATCGGGTTAAAACTGCATAAATACACTTAATTTATATTAGCAAAGTTCAACCTCTTTAACAAATCAGGAATTCAAATGGGGTTTGGGGTTTGGGGTTTGGGG
>JAHDHL010000068.1 GCA_020631355.1 Saprospiraceae bacterium
GCATTGTCCACTACAGATAGGATTCGTGAACGATTTCTGCGCAAGCAGAATAGATGTCTGGTAGACATCTAAGGGGGGGAACCGCGAAGCGGCATAGGTGAAGATTAAGAGAAACGTGCATTGTCCACTACAGATAAAAGCCCAACTTTAAAATAAATGCCGGATAGGAACTGATGTTCCTATCCGGCATTTTCATTTTACAATTCAGGGAATATATCCACGAGTTCAACTAGGCCATTATACCCCATTTATAGGAGATACTGGTCTATCTGTTGGGGTGTGGAGTGGACCCATTTGGATTTGTAGGTGCTTCTGTTATTCATCAGTATCATATCAATCGCCGTGTTGAACGAATCTCTTTAGGTGCTGTATAGCATATTCACGATTGAAATACCATTCGCTATAAGAAATAGGGTAGACTGGAATATTCATTCTACTCAATAACCTATAACATTCTATATGATAGGTACTTTCATAAGCCCCCGGGAATCCTACCAAGTCGATGGAGAGGGTCCGTCCATTATGCACAATCACTAGGTCTAATTCCAAACCCGCCACTTCGTAATGTTGATGAATGGTGGATGTATCCATATTTTCCAATTCTTGCACCACTTCCTCCATGAACTCATCCTTGATGGTTGAGATGGATGCGCTCGATGATGATTGGGGTGTCTCAACAATATGATGGAGATACTTACTAACTATGGAATCATGACCAAGTGTTCGCAGCGGACGTGATACATATACATGTTGCTCGTTCTTTGCACGGGTAATACTCACGTTCAGTACATCCTCTTTTTCCATATACCGAATGACATTCCGATTCGAATCGGAATCAATGGTGAAAGAAAGGAACATCATATCCCTTTCCTCACCCTGAAAAGAATGTGGCGTTCCAATGAGAATCCGATGTCGTTCTATTTCATTCAATGGGATTTGCTCATGTACCAATTGTTGTATGAATTCGACCTGTCCTCTAAAGGGAGAAAGAATACCTATACTCCTACATAATTTCGAATCAATGGTTGTATCCGCCTGTATGATACGGAGTACATGCTGTATAATGGCTGCTGCTTCTTCCTCGTTGTATCCTTTCGCATGGCGTTTTCCATCCTTGACAATATGAAGAAAGAGATTCCTTTCGTGTTCCTTGGCAGGGTAGGAAGTCATGATTTTCAATCTATTATGATAGAATGATTGGTTGCTGAATGCAATGATGTCAGGTTGGCTTCTGAAATGCTCATTCAGAACTTGCATTTGTTGCTCTTTATCACATCGTTCCAGTGCCAAATCAAGAATGGACATATTCCTATAATCCAATAATTCCAGATTGATATGTTCTATGGACTTCTTTTTTCTGATGGTCAGTTGTTCGGCTCCTGATAAGAATGAGATATGTCGGAGTTGTTTGGGGTCTCCCACAATGATGGCCCGTTTGCCTCGTTGCAATATGGGAATGGCACTGGCTATATCACATTGCGAAGCCTCATCAATAATGACGAGGTCGAACATTTCGGGGATGTTGGGAAGTACCTTGTGTATATCCTGGAAATTAACCAACCAGATGGGAAGTGCCTTGAAAACCTCATTCCATTCAATCTCATTGAATAACTGATCCCTTTTGCTACCTGTTCTAGCCCTGATGGCCTTTTGGAATCTGATTAAGGAGGTATAATCCGACCATTTCCATTCGTGCTCTATGTGGTATTTTAAAAATCGATTCATCAACCAATTCCTATTATTCAATAATCTTGAATAATTCCTGAAATAGGTCGAAATGGGGGTAGCTCCCTTGGAAGCATTGGCCATTGCCTTAAGTCTCCATTTCTTGAACCAAAGTTGATCATTGGTGATGAATTTCCCTTTGTCAATTTCTTTGTTTTCCTTGGTTAGGATGCGATGCTCCATGGATTGGATGTCATCCCTATTGCAATATAGTTCTTCTTGCATCCTATTCCTTTTGACTCCCATTATGGAATCACCATGATAACGATACTGAATGATGGATTCAACCTTACTTTTTAGCTTCTTGAGATAATCCCGCCTACCAGCTCTTACAGGCAAATCCGGTAAGCCCATTTCCTGGTCTATCTTATCTGCAATGACATCTACAGCTTGGTTGTTCTTAGAGGCAATGAGCACGGAAAGTCCATTGGCTACTGCATCGGTAGCCAAGGCGGCAATGGTGAATGATTTTCCTGTTCCTGGTGGTCCTATCACCACGGATACATCCTGCTCCTTATTCCTGCATATCTGAGCCTGTGCATGGCTGAGTAACACAGGGGCATAAACCATTTCATTCTTGATCTTATATTGTTGGGGCTCAATGGATTCATCGAATAAATAGCACAGTGGTTTCGAAATCGAGGGCGCAGCAGCAATTTCATTCAATTCGGTATAAATACCTTGGTTACCCAATGATTTCTTCATCATGCCAACACCCGCAGCCGAAACAAGAACATAGCTATCTCCTTTTTGGACCTTGAGTAAATTCTTGATATCCTTTTCCTTGATGAGGTCAGGGAACTGCAGAAAATCCGTAGTATCAATATTGGAAAAGTGTTTCTTGATAATATCCGAAATGAATACGCAATCATCAAATCCAATGAAGTTGTTATCCACATATTGATAGAGATCTTCCTTGGCCTCAGAAGAACTTCCCTCGGAATTAGCCAATTGGAAGAAGAATGGATTGAAAATATGATGTCCTTCCTTGATGCTTAGATAATATACTTCATCTATTTCCTCTAATTCCAGAGGATGGAGAATCAAAGGTGCGACAACCCGTTGGTTTTTTCCGGCCACGTTATATCTACCGACAAGAAAAAGGGAGAATGCATACAGGTTTTTTTCCTTGGCGTAGATGTGTAAATCTTTTTCCACATCCGCACCCCAGACACTAGGGACTGGGTAATGTAGATTCTTTCCTGTTAGGAGATCTGAATCGGGTAGAACCAGCCGATGTTCAATTTTCCTACCAAAGAAATCCATCAACTGGATGTCCCTTGCATCAGCCTGATAACACGATTTGAAATACTGAATGATGTTGGAATAATTGTTGGCCATTGTTCTGAGATTTAAGGAGGGGGTGTTAGTATTCAATATACACAAAGAATGTCTACGGGTCTAATTTCATATACGACTGCTTGGAATAGATAGATATTTGGTATTCAGCTCAGGAATCTAGCCCTTACTTCAGGGCTGGGAAGCATACATTCTTCTTTTTTGCCTAACCACCTATACCTGTTTCGTGCAATGAAATGATAAAAAAAATCCCTTATGGGCCGTGGAACAATAAGAAATCCATAAGCCCAATTCCAAGGAGTCTTGAGATATCGGGACATTCTTAATGCACCAGTGGAATAGGTGTACAAGCGTCCATTTTCAACGAAGATGAGGGATTCTAGTTCGTCTGCTGGGAGCTGGGCTTGTTGTAGGTATGATTTCCCTAACTCGGATTGTAGGGGGGCGAAGTGGATAATAGCCGATTTCTCGTGTTGGATAACGAATTGTACGGCATGGTTGCACAAATTACAGACTCCATCAAATAACAAGATGGGTGTTTGGTGGTCTACCAAATTTTCTCGAACTCCTTGTTGAATACCCATTTACTCCATCTTTGATTGTAGGTATGTATATTCTTAGTATTGGTTTTCCAGGAGTCACTTACAGGATGTCCCTGATTAACCCATTCAAAAATGGACCCATACAGGTTATATACATGTTTGAATCCTGCTTTCTGAAGTTTTTCACCTATTTTTTCACTCCTATAACCGATGGAGCAATAAACAACAATGGGTTGTTCCTTATCCACATTAGCGTACTGGTTAATATCAAATTTATCATAGCCTGCATGTACTGCTCCCTTGATATGACTGACCTGATATTCCTCTGACTCCCGTGTATCGAGAATGAGGTAATCGTCCAAGTTTTCCTTGGATAATGATTCCACACTCTTGAGTGGTACGGTGAAGCTCAGGAGGCTGGAAACCTCCCGGTCAAAATCATCATTGTCGCATGATGGTTTATCCGCAGGTATCTGAGCCTGACAGCCGGATAGGATGAGAATAAAAAACAATAGAGAAAAACCGAATCTCATGGGTGAATGGTTAGTCGATCACACCAAACTCATTGATTCCGCAAATATCCATGGTGATGTCCCAAATTCTTTGGGCATGCTCACGTTTTCTTGCCAATTTACTGGGTTCGGCGATTTTTCCTTTATCAAAATATTTTCCCGTAATGCCATTGACCTTAGGGGATGATGCTAGATAAACGGATGTAGTAGCCCCTTTTGTTGCGTTAATCATGAATCTTCTTCCAAGAGGAAGAGCCACTTTCATATACCAATTGGCTGTATTTCCAAAATTGGTACTCACTACACCGGGGTGTAGGCAATTGACCATAATGCCCTCATCCTTGATTTTGTCTGCTAGGATTTGGGTGAAATAGATATTATAGAGTTTCGAACGGCCATAAACAGGAATCTGGCTGTATCTTTTGGATGATTGCAGATCATTGAAATCAATCTTACTGACAGAACGGTGTCCGACGGAGGCAACACTGATAATCCTTTTCATGCTCCCCTTTCGGATGAGGTCCAATAGATAGTGTGTATTGAGGAAGTATCCCATATGATTTAGGGCGAATGTCATTTCAAGCCCATCAAGTGTCAGTTGCCTTGAACCGAACATGGCTCCTGCATTATTGATGAGAACATCCAAGCTATCGATTTCTTCCCTCAATTTTAGACCATATTCCTTGATGGAACCGATGGAAGCAAGATCACAAAGATGGATGTGAACGTCATCGTTCTTACTATATTTGATGATATCTTTCTTGGCATCCTCCGCCCGCTTCCTACTTCTGCATACCATATGGATAGTAGCCCCCTCTCTTGAGAGAGTCTTGGCTGTTTCCTTTCCAATACCTGAGTTGGCGCCAGTGATTAAGACAGATTTCCCCTTCATTGTACCCTAATTAGTTCTGTAGCGCTAAATATACAAATACTACGCTATTCAATGAATTAATTGTTATAAGAAAAAAGCATTATATGTGTGTGCGTTACTAGAAAATAAATACGGGGTGTTAAAAAGTAACAATGTTGAAGATACAAAAAAAGAAACTACGTTAACATTTTATCCCCCATTATTCTCAGTTCAAAGACCAACAACCTCATGCACATACAATCGTCTACTTTATTAACATTGGTTTTTAGCATTATGGTTCCTTTCGTAATTTCAGGACAGGTGTCGTCCGGGATTCAGGGAGGATTATCAATTTTTCAAATCAAAAATTATAAGGATGTGGGAATCCAGCATCAGGAACGAGCTAGACAGGTGAAACAGTTTGGCTTCTATTTGGGTATTCCCTTGGAGTGGGAGATTGGAAAAGGATATTCTTTTGTATTCGAGCCCAATTTTTCCCAAAAGGGAAATGTATCCATCATCGTTCCAGAGCATCCGACCCATTTTGATGATTACAGGAGCAATACCCTAGTATTGAATTATTTGGGACAGGCTGTGATGTTTAAAAAATATTTCCAACTGGGTAAGGAGGGACGAGGTTTTAAGGTTGGAACAGGAATAGAACCTGCCTTTTTATTGGGTGGAAAAAGGATTCTTTCCTGGAATGATGTATCGGGAAAGGATGAGGAGTATGATTTGGAATTATCCAAGGAATTCAATGCCAACGGGTATCGCTGGAACAGATGGGATGTATCATGGCTAGCGGATGTATCCATCCTTACCGAAACCAGAGTAGGTACTTTTATCATCGGAAGTAGGACCTCGTTGGATTTGATTCCGAACCACCGATACGAAACCCGCCCCTCGGATGTGGATAGCATGTATAATTGGGGATTCATGATTTATGGTGGATATATGATTCCTGATGGTGATAATCCACGGTACAAAGACAAGTCAGACATCAAGCTTTGATGCCTTTTTTCTTTCTGAGTCCCTCTACGATTCCCTTGAGGGTGTGAACAGCCATTTTCAGACTGTTGCAATCATCCAATACCAAGAAGAAATGCCTCACCGATTGCTTGAACCTGAGTCTGCGATTTCCCAAACCATTCACATAGAGAATGAGTTGGTTGAAATGGTCTGTCTCGTAAAATGGTGATTGGGGGTCATTCACAAAATAACACCTGAGTTTATTTCCTTTCAGATTCAGTTTTTCGAAACCCAATAATTTACAGTACCAACGCATTCTGAGGGCTTCGAATAGATTGAACACAGGCTTGGGTACCTTGCCGAATCTATCCGTCAATTGTTGGATGTATTCCTCAATGGCTTCTTCTGTTTCCAGCTTATCCAATTGGTTATACAGATTGAGTCGCTCTTGGATACTGGTAACGTAGTGGTCCGGAATATGCATTTCGGCATCGGTCTCGATGGTGACATCCTTGACATAATTCCGTTCCACACCTTCTTCGTCTTGAAACAAATCCTTGAACTCTGTTTCCTTTAGTTCATGAATGGCTTCGTCCAATATTTTCTGATAGGTCTCATATCCGATGTCAGCAATGAATCCGGATTGTTCGCCACCGAGTAGATTCCCCGCTCCCCGTATATCCAAATCTTTCATGGCGATGTCAAAACCTGATCCTAAATCAGAAAATTCCTCCAATGTTTGCAGCCGTTTTCTTGCATCGCTGGTAAGCACGGATAAAGGAGGTGAGAACAGGTAACAGAATGCTTTTCGATTGGATCGTCCTACCCGCCCTCTGAGCTGGTGTAAATCACTCATGCCGAATTGATGGGCATTATTGATGATAATGGTATTGGCATTGGCGATATCCAACCCTGTTTCAATAATATTGGTACAAACCAATACATCATTCTTCCGATTGATGAAATCCACAAGTGTCGATTCAAGTTTCTTAGGATCCATCTGGCCGTGGGCCATGGCCACATCCACATCAGGACATAACCTTTTGACCATAGCCGCAATATCAGGTAGGGATTTGACCCTATTATGAACAAAGAAGACTTGTCCTCCTCGATAAATCTCATAATAGATGGATTCTTTGACCACATCATCATTGAACATCCTCACTTCCGTATGAATGGGCTGCCTGTTAGGAGGAGGTGTCTTGATAAGTGACAAGTCCCTTGCCGCCATCAGTGAAAATTGTAAGGTTCTGGGAATGGGAGTGGCAGTGAGTGTCAATGTATCCACATTGACCTTGAGGTTTCTTAGTTTTTCCTTGGCCGCAACCCCGAATTTTTGCTCCTCGTCAATAATGAGGAGTCCCAAATCCTTAAATCCTACTTCCTTATTCAATAATCCATGTGTACCAATGACAAGGTCGATTTCTCCCGCTTTCAGTTTTTCAAATATGATGCGCTTTTGCTTGGCTGTTTTGAATCGATTGATGAAATCGACTGTTACGCCAAAATCCTTGAGACGATTATCGAATGTTTGGAAATGTTGTAGTGCCAAGATGGTCGTTGGAACCAGTATTGCGACCTGCTTTCCATCCACTACGGATTTAAAAGCAGCCCTAACAGCTATTTCTGTTTTTCCAAAACCAACATCCCCACAAATCAGGCGATCCATGGGATATTCTTTCATCATATCTTCCTTGACATCCTGAGTAGCTTTGGATTGGTCCGGAGTGTCCTCGTACAAGAATGATGCTTCTAGTTCGGCTTGCATATAACCATCGGGAGGGAATGCATGCCCTTTTGTCGCCTTGCGCTTTGCATACAACTTGATGAGGTCGGCGGCAATATCCTTGATTTTACGCTTGGTCTTCCGCTTGATCCTTGCCCAAGCATCTGATCCTAATTTGTTGATGGCAGGTACCTTTCCGTCCTTACCTACATACTTGGAAATCTTGTGTAATGAATGGACACTGACATACAATAGGTCATTATTCTTATACAATAATCTGACACACTCCTGTATTTTTCCATTCACATTCAGTTTTTCCAATCCTGAATATTTTCCTACACCGTGATCGATATGGGTGACGTAATCCCCGGGTGTCAATTCGCGCAGGAGTCGCAAATTCATCGCCTTGGTCTTACTGAATCCCTTTCTCAGATTATATCTATGGAAACGATTGAAAATCTGATGGTCTGTATATAGTGCCACATTCAAATCCTCATCTATGAATCCCTCATGAATAACATTGGTTATCGGATGGAATTGGATATTGGCTTCCAGGTCATCGAAGATGTGATAGTAACGCTCGGCTTGCTTGGCGTGTGGTACAAAGATGTAATTGTCATTTCCTTTGTTCGAACTTTCCTTGAGGTCACTGATGAGTAATTGGAAATTCTTATTGAAACTCTTTTGTGGATGAGCATTGTATTTCAAGGTTAGATCATGCTTGAAATCAATATCGACACTCTTGAAAATGACCGTATGGTATCGCTCTAGGTCCCTGACCACACTATCTGGTCTTACGAATGCACGGTCCTTAAGTAAGGCAGCTCTGTTTTCATCGTCTTCTTCCTCGTTGACAAGTTCTCCGAATGAAATGGCCTTTTCAAAACATTCGTCCAATGCACCCAATAACATTTGCACGTCCCTAACCCAAACTATCGCATTCTTAGGAAGTACCTTGAGTAAGGACACTTTCTGACTTTGTTCGAATCGGGTATTGATATTGGGAATAATGTTGACTTCTGCAATGTTCTTTTTGGAGAGTTGGGTTGTAGGGTCGAAAAGGCGAATGGATTCGACTTCCTCATCAAAAAGATCAACCCTGTAAGGCCAATCATTACCATAAGAGAAGATATCCACGATTCCACCTCGAACAGAAAATTGCCCGGGTTCGTAAACGAAGTCATTCCTTTCAAAACCGAATTCCGTAAGGATTTCAATAAGGAAATTGACATCCAATTCTTCTCCGACCTTTATCTTAATTCTGTTCTCACCTAATATTTCAGGTGCGACCACCATTTCGAATAAGGCTTCAGGGTAGGTTACCACAATCTCCCCCAAGACGTTATTTGAGGTAATCTTATTTACGGTTTCGGTTCTTTGTAGGACATTGTTGTTTTCTAGGCGCGTAAAATCCTTGGGCCTTCTGAAGGAGTCAGGAAACCAATGGATGCTTTTTTGGCCAAAAAGGGCTTGGAGATCTTCCTTGAAATATCCGGCATCATCCTTATCCTTGGCAATGAAGATATGAACCCTTGGGTCATTCATATAAGTGCCGGTAAGGAGGAATGCAGGAATGGAACCAATGGCTCCCTCGGGTTTGACTCTAGCAGGCTGGTCAGTGGAAGTGATTTGAACCAGTTTTTGGGTTCGTTCATCTTCTCTGTATAGCTCCAACAGCCTTTTCAGGTTTTCTTGCATGCCGCAAAGGTAAGATAGAATGAATGAATTGGTAAAAAGTAGTAGGATTATAATGTGAATTCAGCCCCTGATGTTTAAATGGAATGTTTGGAACTATTCTTTTTGAGAACTTGTATCATAATAGGAATGATTCTTCACCCTTTTAAATGCTTGGAAATTGTAATACTCAATTACATATAATAGTTGGACTAAATACCCGAATTCTAATTACTTCGTAATAAGCTAAGAAAGATAAGGGTGTATTCGAAGTACGGCCCCCCAAGGCCGGAAACTAAGCATTTTAAATTTACCTATAATGAGTTGGTCAAGGAAATATGGAAGGACCTATCACTTTCCGTTTTCTCCTGGAACAACGAGCGATGACCGTATCAATTTTGATTGGTGGGATGATGTTTCTCAAATAGAAACCCTTATCCATACTGAAAAATTGGACGGAGAGAATACATGCTTGAATAAGTATGGTGTATTTGCTCGTTCCCATGCTGCTCCAACCCGACATCCCTGGGCGAATTACCTCAGGGAACGTTGGTCATGGATGAGGCATGAACTAGGAGAATTGGAAATATTCGGAGAGAATCTTTATGCTATTCATTCCATTGAGTATACAGACTTGGATGAGCACTTTTTTGTGTTTGGTGTACGTCATCTGGACAAATGGTTGTCTTGGGAAGAAGTGGAGTTTTATGCTCAATATTTTGGCTTACCTACGGTTCCCGTTGTTCAGGAAGTAGAACCGTTGGATGCAGAATCCTTTGAGTCCGACCTGTTGGAAATCGTAAGAGAACCCAGTGTGTTCGAATCCGTGGATAACTTTACCAAAACACCTTGTTGTATGGAGGGGGTTGTTACGAAAAACAAGGGGGAATATCCTGTGGAAGATGCAATGCATCACGTTTTCAAATATGTCAGAAAGGATCACGTTAAGACAGACGAACACTGGCGTAGAAAATGGAAACGTGCAACATTGAACTGGGAAAAACCTCCGATTGATGACGAGGCATAGGATTATCTCAATACATATCATGGTACGAGGAATGGAGTCTGACTTTACTCGTACCTATTCTTATCATGAATTTAAGTATTATTAAGTAATGTGGCAATTAACAATAAATAAGCAGTGGCCTGATTTAGAAAAGGCTTTTGATTGGGTGGCAGATATGTCTGGTGTTCCACAGGATCCCATATTCCATGCGGAGGGGGATGTCGCTACTCATACCCGGATGGTGATAGAGGAAATGATGAAATTGGATGAGTTTGCCGAATTGGATGAACAAACCCAGGAGTTGATGTTTGCAGCAGCGTTATTGCATGATGTCGAAAAGAGAAGTACAACCGAAACGGATGATAAGGGTAGGGTATCCTCTCCCCGTCATGCGAAAAAAGGGGAATACACTTCAAGGGATATATTGTATCGGGATATTCCTACGCCATATGGTATTCGGGAGATGATTGCTAAATTGGTCAAGTATCATGGATTGCCGATTTGGATTTTCAAGAAGAATCATTCATTAAGGAAATTGATACAATGTAGCTGGGAAGTGGATACTCGATTATTATATATCCTTTCAAAGGCAGATGTGCTGGGTAGGATTTCAAAGGATGACAATGACTTTCTGGACAGGGTGGAGTTGTTCAAGGAATATTGTATTGAACAGAATTGTTGGGGACAAGCCCGTCCCTTTGTTGATGACCTTTCGAGATTTACCTATTTCCATAAGTCAAATACACATCCGGATTATATTCCTTTTGATGATACAAAAGGTGAAGTAATTATGATGTGCGGATTACCTGGGGCAGGTAAGGATACATTCGTCAAAAAGAATCTTGGGGATTATCCGATGGTCTCCTTGGATGAAATACGAAAAGAATTCAAGATTTCTCCTAGAGATGGTAAGGCCCAAGGTAAGGTGGCCCAGATTGCCAGAGAACGCATGAGGGTATATTTGAGAAAGGGAGAATCGTTCGTTCTGAATGCAACCAATATTACAAAGGATTTGAGGTCAAAGAATATCAACCTATTCTTTGAATATAAGATGAGGACCAAAATTATCCATGTTGAGACACCATATGCCAACATACTGAAGCAAAATAGGAATCGGGAAGATCAGGTTCCAATTAATATCATCAATAGATGGTCTAGGAAAATTGAAGTTCCGACCAAAGTGGAATGTTGTGATTTGGAAGTGGTACTTGATTGATGAAATTGTTCGAATCCATACCCGTCAATGGTCTATTCTTATCATGGGATAGGCCATTGTTATTCTAGCTAGATTCGCACCAGTTTACCCGTTTTGGATATTCCTTCAGAACCATTGATTTGATAATAATATACTCCATTAGCAAGGTGGCCGAGGGAAAGGAAGCTACCATTGACTCCGAATGTCAGTTGTTGCTCATGTACCCATTCTCCTTTCATATTCCAAATGGAAATCGAATATTGCCCTTTGAATTCCGGAATCAGAAAATGAAAAATATCATTGGATGGATTAGGATAAACGAAAACATCCTGTTCGTTATAATCAAAAGAATATTCCATCGCTGCTTTTACTGCAGCATATGCATCAATCTTTCCAAACCCAAAGATAGGATTGGGAATACGGTTACTGCTGATACCATCACATTCGTCTATAAGAGTGTGGATTGGGACCGCTGTCTGTTCCAGTATAGTTTCCAATTGTTCAACTTGACCAGCTAAATCAGGATTGGCTGCAATCATTAATGCCACCACACCTGCTACATGTGGTCCGGCCATGCTCGTTCCCGAAGAATTCCCATATCCGTTGCCCAGTGTTGAGGATTGGATATCCACTCCAGGTGCAACCACATTGGGTTTCAACCTGCCACTACCATCTGTCATTACGGGGCCCATACTACTGAAGTATGCCAGAGTGTCTTCAATATCACTTGCCCCAACAGTAAAACTACTTTCAAAAATACCAGCAGGTGCATCTACACTTCCACAGCCATTCAAGCCATTATTCCCTGCTGAAACGACTACAAAAATACCCGCAGCTTTCAGATTGTCCACGACTACTTTCATCGTATTGTAATTATCAGGGTTACACCCCTCAATGGCCGGACATGCCCATGAATTATTGATGACATGTGGACTCATGGTCACATCGGGATGTTCATTATTCAAATCGGTAGGCGCCAAAAACCACTCGAAACATTCAATATAACTGGATGGTGTACCCCATCCTCGTTCCATATTCCTACAAGCAATCCATTTGGCTTCAGGTGCTACTCCGATTTGCATATCATCAGCTACTCCAACCATTGTACCCATGGTATGGGTGCCGTGTCCATTATCATCACAAGGCTCCTTGATATCCAATCCGCAGTTGTTTGTTTGATTGGAATGTAAGGCACTGTATTCCCTTATGGCATCATGCCAATGGTAATCATGTTCTGCCATAATACCGTTCCACCCTCTATAGGAATTCATCAATGCTGGATGTGTCCAATCATATCCGGTATCTTGTCCGGCTATGACGGCATTCTTGCCTCTAATTCCTAATTCTTCCCAAACCTTATCTGCATTGATATTAGAGATGCCCCATTGTATGTCCCTGGAGTAATTATTTGTATTAGGAATCCGGTCATATGAAATACTCGGTACTGGGAAGTCCTCTTGGATATAATCGATTTCTTCGAATTGGGTTAAGAATTGATATTGGTTGGGGTGTATTTTTTTTATTTGAATGGCATTAATAATATGAAAGGACTGATATTCTAAATGCTCATGGTTTAAATATTGGATTATCCTTTTCTGACTCTGGTCAGCGATTTTTTGTGTTTGTTCGAAAACATACCGTCCCTTATCTTCCTTATTCCTAAATGATGGTATCTGATTTGTATCCAATTGCTCCTTGAAAATAACAATCACATCCTTTGCTTCTTCATTGGAATTGAAAGAAACAAAGGATGTGATGAATAGGAAAAAAAGAAGAATACTATTTCTCATATGAATGAATTCTTTGTTCCATGATGTAATCGAGTGATAATAAAACTACATATAAATAGATATGGATGGCTCCTAAAAAGGATATTCTGTCTTCTGTTTGTCTCCTGATTCAGGAATGTTTTATTTTTTTAAAAATATCTAAATATTCTAAATAATTGTTAATCAATTGTTTATGGTTTATTGATTCATTTTTATGAAAAAAAATTATACCCTCGGGAACAAAACACACCTCTATTTCGCTTATTTATGTGTGCTTGCAAATGAAGCACATCATCACATAAAAATAATGAAGGTGAAACGATTTTATTTACATAATAATCCAGTAGTATCCGAAGCCATTCTAGGCCAGGAGACCAAGCCGGCGGGGCAACATTGGCCCATTAGTTCGGAATCGGTCCTCACGGATACACGAGATATCAACCTTCTCTGATTTCCTACCACAAAGGTGGTTCGTAGTCAGAGAAACGGCTACGAACCAAAATACATTTTTTATAAGTCTGGAACATTTCTGTTCAACGTAGTCGTACAAGGTTTTTTATTTGAAAATTTGAATGATGGGAATTGATAAACCTGAATTTTTCAGGATGATTAAATCCCAATGAATAGAATAGGTGGTACTGAAGCATTTGCGTTACTTCGTGGCGAAAATGGTATACGCGCAAATCTTGAAATTTTGTGTCCGAAAGGACTTGAGGGTTCGATTCCCTCCGAGCCGAAAGGTTCTGTACGCAAGCTAATTATGTCCACTTTTTAAGAAAAAGGTAATACTGACGGAACGTGTTACTTCGTAGCTCAGTTGGTAGAGCGTTAGATTTAGGTTCTATATGTCACAGGTTCGATTCCTGTCGGTACAGCCATTGGCTGTAACACTAACACTTCCAAATTTTGTTTACCTCTTTTGTTTTAGAAAAATGATTGGATGATTCCAACTCATGATAGCGACACGGATAAATAGCCTGTATGGTTATTAATCCAATCTCAAAATTTGACTATGGTCTGATGTTTCCTCATGGATTCCCTAGGGGTACTGTTAATTGTACGGGGAGAATTCATCTAGGACGCGGACAAACCCAAATGGGAATAATTACGGTAGCGTAGTAGCAACGGCAAAACGCTGGGTTGTCGCCCTAGTATTGCGGGTTCGAATCCCGTCGTTACCGCTTCGCAGTCAACGGTAAGCAGTTACAGCAAACAACTATGACAATCCCTGCTGATAACTGTTTACTGGGAACTGTAAACAACAATGGATTAAGAATGGGGACACATGTTCCAAGGCAAGGCGACGATGATTTGCAATCAACGTGAGGTGGGTTCGATACCCATTGTTTCCACAATAATCCTGTTAGAGGGCTAAAATCCTCGAACAATACATGCAGGAGTAGCTTAATGGCTAAGAGCACTAGGTTTGGGACCTAGGGGGTGTCAGTTCGAGTCTGACTTCTTGCACAAAACAACGGGTACTAAAGGTGAGGGTATGTACCAAACGTTTGATGCCTCATCTGTGATATTGTCCCAAAAAGTCGGAGTCAAGATGCTTGGAGTTGGATATGCTTATGTATATCCAACAAGAGGCAGCATGGAAGACTCATAAGATTAAAGGGTAGGCAGCACGGAACTTGGCGGTCCTGGGGGGATTCGTTTGACTGTTCCTGATGTGAG
This sequence comes from Saprospiraceae bacterium, assembly GCA_020631355.1. Lineage (GTDB taxonomy): Bacteria > Bacteroidota > Bacteroidia > Chitinophagales > Saprospiraceae > JAHDCE01. The sequence continues at coordinate 14,948 of JAHDHL010000068.1, forward strand.
CGCCCTTTCGTAAAAGTTGCGTCGTCTAACGGTCAGGACAGAAGGCTACGAACCTTCAGGTTGGAGTTCGAATCTCTACGTGACTACAAAAGTTGGCAGTGAATGAACTGTCTAACACGGGTAAGTATGCAAATTGGTAACGCAGGCTGATTGTAAACCAGCTCCACTTGGTTTGGAGGTTCGAGTCCTTCCTTGCCCACTAAAAGGAATATTGATATGGAATGGGAATAATGATACATTCTTAATTGATAATCCCTAATTATAAGGCTCTTGTAGGCAACTGGAAGACCACCTTGGTTTAAACCCGAGGATGCTACAGGTTCGAATCCTGTCAGGAGCACAAACCAAGGAAATGACCTTGTAAATGATTGAAATATAGTACTTTAAATTATTTGTTCATTGTTCATTGTTCATTGTTCATTGTTCATTGTTCATTGTTCATTGTTC
>JAHDHL010000069.1 GCA_020631355.1 Saprospiraceae bacterium
TATATCATCCGATGATGTTAGCTGGATATAATAGAGTAATGGATTAATATTATCTCCGACGCATCCATGTGCTGAAAAATGTATGATATCCCCTTGGTTTGATAACGTTGAGAAATCTTCCTTATCGGCGTTTTCCAAGATGGTTGTTTTTGGGAAAATCTCTTTTAATTTCCTTGTGTAATCATGTGCAATAGTCAATGGCTCATCACTACAACTCAATTTATTTTCTGAAGATTTATTATTACCATACTCCGGTACCAATGCGATAATATCCGTATTACTGGAAAATTCATTCCCATCAGACATTTTCCTTGATGACAGATAATTACTCAGGGAAAATTGATAGCTAATAGCATATTCATCAATGAGATATTGATGATTCTTCCCTTTGATTTCCAAGGGTAATATTTCAAAAGGTAAATAATGCAAAATCTTATCCCTTATAATAACGAGATGCTCAATTTCATCAGGAAGAACACCCAATGCTTTACTCAACAACTCATCTTTTATTTCCCTTGCGTACTTATTATACTTTTTTCGTCCTCCCTCCTTGGTGGATTGAATGATTGCTTCTAACGGTTCAATCCAAAACCTGGCATTCCGCATGGGAATAGAATGGATATTATTTTTGGTAATGACCAATAGAAAATAGCATCCATTCATCATATGATAATCCAAAATAGCAGTATCATCCGATATGTTTGATTGCAACTCTTTCAAATTAAGGGATTGCTGGAACGTTCGCCATTGCAAACTTTCAGGATATTTCTCCTTGATTTCCTGCATCAACCCAGAAAGTTGTTGCGTGTATAGAATCAATGAATCTTGAATTTCAGGATACATCCCCAAAGTTTTGTATTGCTGATTTTGAAAATACCTTATTTTATCATTCAATACTTTTTCATATATAAAGAGTTCGTTTCCGTTCCTTTTTGCATCCTCGCTTTGTCTTGATAGAAATTCGTTACGTTTGGAAAGGATATTGGACTTCGTCCTATCCGATAATGCAACAATTTTTTCTATATAAGTTTGCTTCTTGGTTTGGCGATACAACTGGTCATAAACCTGAATTCTTACGCTATTGAGTTTTTCCTCATACATCTGAAGTGCCAGTTGTTCGATACCTTTTCTCAACCATTCATCCCTAGAATGATGTTGGTCAAAAATCGAAATCAATTCTTCCGCTTGATACAGGTAAGTGATATCATCCGTTTTCTTATAATTGCCCATAAGAATTGACAAATTCTTAGTCAAAACCAGAGCTGGGAGCATCTTCCCAACCAAATCGTAAGGATCCTCCTTGATTAATCCTTTCTTGGTTGCTACCATATCCAGTTCCTCGATATCCTTATTCCCTACGGTATTGATCAATCTACCTATTTCCCTAATCCAAACATCTTCCCTTGACCCTTCACTTTCCTCGGACAATTCTTGAAAAATGGCTTTGATCTCATCCGTATTCTTACCCATCCTGGCATAGTAAGCGTATATTCCATTGATGACTGAAGTCATGTAAGAATAAGCCATTTTCCCATTCTTCTTTTTTAGTTTACGGTAATGTTCCAAACTCTTTTCATATGCTTCCTCATGGCCCTGTAAAAACAATTTTATCTCATCTTCCTTACCAAGGATACCCAAACTATCGCATGTGCATTCTATGGCATGGAACAATTGTGCATCTCCGATTCCCTTGAGTCTATCCGTATCCATATTACCCATGGACATCATGGATACAGACAACATGGTTTTTTTTGATTTTTCACTCAACTCGAATAAAGAATTACAATTCATATCCAGTAATGCGATATTATCCAAGGCACCATAATAGAGTAATTTGACCCTATTTCCAGTGAGGTTATTTTCTAATTCGCTAATTTTTTTCGCTAATTTTTCAAAATGGAATTTACCTAAATCGATTTCACCTGATTGTAAATAATTGATACCTATGAATATCTCCGCCATTAATCCAAAAAGGGATAAATCACTCTTATAATTAGATGCAGGAGCATCCGTAAAGTGATTCCTGATGACTTCATATTCTTCAAGGACTTGATTTAGAAAAGTATGGGAATCATCAATATCATTCAATGCAGTAAGTACAATGGCAGAATGCATCTTCAACATTAAATATTGGTGGGCAGTGTATAAGTCATCGGGATAGGATTCATGCACAGCGCTATAAAACTCATTATAATGCTCAATGGAATCCCTCCAACTTTCAAGAACAGGTCTACTCTTATAATGACCTATATCAAATCCTTTAAGGGTATATTTATCAGCATTTAAAAAATATGCAATAAATGATTCCGGAACACTTTCGTTTTGAGAAAAAGACAATTGGGTAAATAATGATAGCAAGACTATCAGTAAGAATTTTGATTGTTTCATCCGTTTTTATTTTTTAAAGTTGGTTTTTGGATGATTATGATATCAATGAATAAAATTCTTTTTTAAGTATTTGTGTTTATTATTTAGACCGGGTAAGATTCATTATTATTTCTCTCCTATCAATAATCGGGAATATACTGGCAGATGATCAGAAATCCCCTTGGCATCGGATAGGGTCTGAAATTCAGGTATAAAATCAAGGGGCTCCGCATATCCCAAATCAAAATCCTCATCCTCAAAGAAAATATTATCAATGGCCTTATTCAGGTATTGCCCCTCACTGGTTCTTTTATTCTTTATCGTAGTGGGTTGTTCCTTAATGGACGGATAAAAATCCTCCTGTGCCAAAATATCATTTTTATCCTTATGGTATTCTATATTAAAGTCCCCTGCAATGATAATTCTTTCATTAGCGAATTGCTGGTCCAACAAGATAAGTTTTTCCAATTCTTCTTCCGGATATTCATCGTATTTTCTTGAGTGATAATTCACCAGAAGGATTGCTTCTCCGGATTTTTTCAACTTCATAAAAGCCAAGAATGGCGAACGATAAATCACGTCCTTATACGTTGTCCAGAGTTCGGGTCTACGGGTCATGGACAGTTTCGAGGTCTTCCATAGGTAAGCATATCGTTCTGTTTTGTAACTCGGACTAGGCGTAGGATTGCTGACCTTATAATCCCATTGGCTTCCTGTCCTATTCAGTGCAGCAGCCAATCGTGCAACGGCCTGGGCTCCACCATGTCCTGCAACGACTTCCTGTAGTGCCACGACATCCGCCTCCTTGATTGTACGGGCTATGAAACGAATTTCGTCGTCGTCCTTTGTTTGGCCGAAATCACGGATATTCCACGAAACGACGGCAATGGAATCCTTATATTCATCAAATAGATATTGTTCGGTTTCCCATCTTTCCTGCACCGAACTCCTTTCATTCGCAAAACAACCCAAAATGAAAAGGAGGGATATGAAATGTAATATCGTTTTCAATCTTTATTATTTTTATTTACCAAGGAAAAACAGCATGGAATTCATTCTCCAAATTTCATGCATACCCAATATTCCAAGTACACTACCAACTTATTTATTTTATCATCAGTGAGTAACCAATTGACAAATTTGGTCATTTGTTCAAATAACTTGTATAGGAATCAGCGATTTTAAATAAAAAAGTTAAATTTAGAATGGTAATTCTATCATATCTGAATCCCCATTCCCATTCCAAGCCAAATTAGAATCCTAATCTGATTGAGTATCCTCGTATGCACCATGCTTGGGTTTCATTTCGGATAAAAAATTAAATAATTGCAAATCATCGCAAAATTGATACATCAACTTTCACTTAAAACATGTTTATTATGAAATTACATTTTTACTTCAGTCTTTTACTTTCCCTTTTATTTTCTGCGCAGCTTTTTGGGCAGGCACAACACGAAAACTCCTCATTTGATAATTGGAGTACCATTACTACAGGACTAGTGGAACCGGACGGATTCATTACTACCAATGTAGTTCCTTTTACGGGTGCTACCCTACCCATGGGTCCTTTTGTTGAGGAAACCAGTGATGCCGTGGATGGCAATTCCGCAATGAAAATGAATGCACTGACAGATACCTCAGGGATTTTCTGTATTTCCGGACTCTACCAATTACCGAATGTTTTCTCCGCACCCAAGCCTTATACAGACAGGCCTGAATTCATCCAAGGGAGTCATAAGGGAACCATGGCATCCGCACAGGATACTGCCAATATTGCAGTGACTTTTACGAATAACGGAACTACCGTTGGTGCAGCCTTGGTACAATTCTCTGGTACATCCGCTACCTATGATAATTTTGAGGTGCCAGTTGTATGGACGGATATGACCACCCTACCCGATTCCGTATTCGTAGCCATTACCTTGAATGGTCCGAATGGTCCTGATAACATCTTTGCTACGATTGGTTCGGAGTATTATTTGGACGGATTGAATTTTGCACTTACATCTAGTATCCTTTCTCCTGTTATGCCTGAGGTCAGTGTGAATATCTATCCAAACCCCTCCACCGAATATGTCAATTTTGAAATGGCACAGGAAGATGCATTGGATATGATTTCATTGGACATACATGATGTGAATGGCCGACTGGTTCGTTCGATTCCTGTGGATGGTAGCATTACCCGTTTGGATGTGACCTCATTCACAGAGGGATTCTATTACTATCAATTGAGAGGTAAGGAAGGGTTCGTTGCCAATGGAGGAAAATTCTCTGTTGTGAAGTAATACCAATATTTGCAGCTCATCATAAAAGCCCTTGACAATAATTTGTCAAGGGCTTTTTTATTCTGATGATTTCCTAGGATTTCGGTTTACTCATCACCAATATCCAAATCGTTATGCCTGAATAAATCATGGGTCTCAAAATTAAGCTCCGGACTCTTGGGTGTAAATGATTTCGGAATTGCTTCCACTTCTGCTGTTACCGAACTCGATATCGTATCAGGTGCTGCCGGAACGACAAGATCAACCATTGGAGCGGCCTCTGCAATTTCCTCATTCAGATTCGGAAGGAAAGTCTTTTGCGCCTCATGCAGACTATTGAGCATATCAATGAATTCAGGTTGAGGGAAACAGTCTGTCTTATCCTTTCTCACATTGACATGTGTCCATAATCCGGGTGCACCGGCCAATGCTTCCTTATTCGTCCCGAACCATTCCCTATTGTATTCCCTATCGGGTAATTGGATATCGAATAGGTAAGCCAATGTCAGGACCAATCGCTTGGTTTCCGCAATTTGTTTTTCCGTGTATTTTTCAAAATAACGCTGTCCCCTCCAAGGAGTATCAAATACATGTACATCATCATCATTGAGGTAGACCTTTCTGGTATGCGGCATTGCTTGGTAATAAAAGCCGTTCTCGTCCTTGTGCAACCAACCAAAGGCACATATTTCTATTCCTATGGTACGCTTATCAATATCCCATTTGTATCCCAAGTGGTGTGCCCAATTGATTTCATTAAAAGCCCTATAGACTTTCCCATCATATTCTTCAGAATGTTGGTTCTTGATGGATGATTTTCTACCCACGACAAAAGCCGTGGCAATGTGTTGTACCTTACCACTACTGCTTCTCATATCTTCCCACCATCTGAGTGTACTCTTGGGATTGAAATTACCTGCGGTATGATGGAGGTAAATCGCTTTCTTAGGATAAAGGTCGTGATAGTATTGCTTGTCCGTCAGGAATTGATTGATGATTTGCCTAGAGAAGAAATCATCCTTGTAGACTGCTTTGAAAATGGCATTCCAAGTAGCTGGGCCTACAATTCCATCGACATCCCTGAGTTTTTGCTCTTTTTGGAATGTCTTGACTGCATCCACTAATTTATCATCAAAAACACCCGTCTCTATGAGATGGGCATCCGGCATAGCCAGATTCAGGTAATATTGTAATCGTTGGACAGTGGTGCCGGAAGCATTTTTTCGAATTGTGTTCATATTTTTAGTTTTTCATTTTATTATGTACTTGATTCTTATTCAATCGAATGGAGAGCATATTCAGATGCTATACCATCCAATAGGAGAAATTTAATTCAAGCATTGATTTGAAATTTAATTCAAATAATTAATCCATTCTGAAAAATCAAAATTCGGCTGACTGTGTTGTTTCAAAACCGATGCATTTGTATTCTTCTTTGATTTTCCTAAAATAAGCGACAAAACCAGTCGGGTCGGCTTGACCAATGGCCTTGTATATATTTTTTGTATCACCCCATTCATCCATGACGTGATCGTACAATAATTGATGGATATAATTCTCGTCCGTTAATTGTTCCACTGACAATCTATCGGTTCCTTTTCTTTCCTTAATTTCTTCTAGGATTTTGGAGAATTCATTCTTTTCCAAAAAGACCGCTTCCTCAATTCCCTCCATTTCATATACATCATTCATAAATGGAAAATGCACCATGTCAGATAGCGCATCCTTATCCTCTTTCTTTTCTATGAATAATTCCAATGCCTCATCAAATGTCAATGTCCTAGGTGCTTCAGGAACAGGGGGCGATTCTGCCTTGGAATCATTTGTCTCAACGGATGAAATAGGATTATCCCGTTGGTCTGATGAAGTACAGGACAACATGCAAGATAGCATGAGAACGAGGGCAATTCTTTTCATTGGTTTCGGATGATAATTGAATGATATTATAAATAAATCATCCCTTAAATATAAAAAAGGCTGCATAACAATTTATTATGCAACCCTTTTTTATTTCATGTATCAGTATTGATACTCTATTTAATCCCATTTTTACCCCAATACTTCCATTTCCTTTACGAAAGGCTGCTTGTATAAACGCTGTCTGGTAGCAGAATAGATGGCATTGGCAACAGCTCCGCCAGCAGGTGGTAATGTTGGTTCTCCCAAGCCGGTGGGGTCGTTATTGCTTTCTATGAAATGAACGTCCACTTCGGGAACATCGGGCATACGGATCAATCGGTATTGGTGATAATTCGAAGACTGTGATTGTCCGTCAATGAATTTGAAGTCACTGTACATCGCATGTCCCAAACCATCCAGAATTCCTCCTACTACCTGATTCTTGGCCCCGGTAGGATTGATGACTATACCACAATCCACAACACATGTGATCTTACTGACCTTAGGATTATCATCTTCCATAACGACCTCCGCTACTTCAGCCACATAAGTATTATGTGAGTAATATGCGCAGAATCCTAAGTGCTGATTAGGCGCAGCCGTATCCCAACCAACCAATTCGGCAGCTTTCTTGATTACACCCTCCATTTTTTCAACTTCGTAATTATGGGCTTCGCCAACCGGTGTATTCTTGGCCTTAGCCAAAAGATCCAAACGGAACTGAACCGGGTCCTTTCCCATTTTTTCTGCCAATTCATCCAAGAAAGCCTGTTCGGCATAAGCGAGGAAATTAGCATATGGAGCCCTCCAGGCACCCGTAGTAATATTACTTTCGATATTATGGCAATCCACCCGGTAATTCGCTATGGCTCCACAAGGGAAATTACTTGGCATCTGACCGAACATCTGACCATTGAAACAAGCTTCCGTCAGGTGGTATGCAGTCAATTCCCCGTCCTTGATACCCGCTCTGAACTTGTATGCCGATGCCGGCCTATAAGTTCCTGCCAGCATATCATCCTCCCTTGTAAATGTCAACTTAACCGGCTTATTGATCTTTGATGAAATCTCAGCAGCTTCCAAGGCAAAATCCCCATACAGTCTCCTACCGAAACCGCCTCCCATACGAGTCATCTGAATGGTGACCTGTTCAACCGGGCGTTCCAATAAATCTGCAATACGCTGTTGTGTCCATTGTGGTGTTTGGATAGGGCCAACCATTCTGATTTCCTTTTCGTTGACATCCGCAAAGAAATTCATGGGTTCCATGCATGCATGTGGTAAGAACGGAGCTTCAAATGTCCTTTCCAATACCTCATCAGCATCCTTTAGTGCCTGTTGGACATCACCATCCACCCTACGGGGTTCCTTGGCTTTCTTATCCAAATGCTCCAATAGTGTCTTGGAATGATAGGCTGTATCCTCTGCCGAGTCCTTTTGCTTCCAAGTTGCCTTGACCAACCTTTGTGCCTTGATTGCAGGATAGGTCGAATTAGCAATAATGGCAATCTTATCCCCGAATTGGAAAACATCCTCCACCCCACTCACAGCCTTGGCTTCATCCGCCTCAAAACTTTCAAGAATCTGTCCGAATGCAGGTGGCCTTATAGCAAGGGCATAGACCATTCCTTCTTCCTTGTAGTCCAATCCGAATAGGGGCTCACCTTTCAGGATTCCTTCCATATCCACATTGGATTGGCTCTTGCCAATAATCTGAAAATCCTTGGCATCCTTGAGTTCTACTTCTTCAGGAACATCCATCTTACTTGCTTCATTAGCCAATGCTCCATAACCCAATGTCCTACCATCCGAATGACTGATGACTCCATCCTTAATGGTACAGTCAATTGCCTGGCATTCCCACTGTTTTATCGCTGTGTCCAATAGCATCTTCCGTACACTGGCTCCGGCCTTACGCAAGGCTTCCCATCCCTGACGAATGGATTGGCTGCCTCCGGCTACCTGACGGGTATACCATTCCGTATTCAAGGGGGCCTGTTCCACTATGACATCTTTCCATGCCACATCCAATTCTTCCGCAATAATCATCGGCATGGATGTCTTTACATTCTGGCCAATTTCAGGATTGGGCGACATGATGGTAACCAACCCCGTATCACCTATTTTGATGAACGCATCAAAACTATACCATTCGTTAGGCATTGCCTTGGCCACTTCCTCAGGAACACTATCAAGTTGGCATCCCAACCAATTGATACCTATCAGCATTCCTCCACCTACTGCCGTGGTCACCTTGAGGAAATGTCTTCTACTCTTATTTTCGATATGCTTATCTTTCATTTTCACTCTTTTTAGGATTACATGTTCTTGGATGCAGTCTTAATGGCTGATTTGATACGGGTATAGGTCGCACACCTACATAGATTCCCGTTCATGGCCTCATCTATCTCATCATCAGATGGCCGCTTGTTATTGGATAATAATGATGCTGCGGACATGAGTTGACCGGCTTGGCAATAGCCGCATTGAGGTACATCGTGTTCCCTCCATGCTTCTTGAAGGGGATGCTTCGCATCAGAGGAAAGTCCCTCGATGGTAGTCAGTTTGGCATCTCCGACAGATGATATCGGCAGAGAACAGGAACGCATGGCTGTGCCATTCATATGGATGGTACAAGCACCACATTGGGCGATACCACATCCGTATTTTGTACCGACCAGATTGAGCTGGTCCCTCAGAACCCAAAGCATGGGCGTATCAGCATCCACATCAACTTGATGCTCTTGTCCATTGACATGTAAGGTGTAAACAGGCATGATTTGAAATTTATTAGGTAGATATATGGTTCGAACCAAAGATATCAGATATGGTATCCGGTAAATCCTTGGCTTACATTATTCAATCAAGAATAACATATACTTGTTCATAGAAAATGTTTCCAGTATAGCCTAAGGTATTGAAGTTGTTTGATATTAGGAATTAATTACCTGTGTTTTTGGATGTTCGGTGTATTGGGGACTCATACTATGGGTTATTTTTAAATAATGATTGAGTTAATCCTAGCTCATTGGAGCATATCATAGAAATGATTGATACGATAAGGGATGCCATATTCTTAGGCATTAATCATCGATAAGGACCGAACCAGAATCTATTCTAATTCCCGATACTAGGATGCAGGCGGATGATGGGCACCATAATTCAAGGCGGATTCGGCATATTGTAGTAACATGGATTTCACCTCCTCCTTATCCAATTTAGAGGGATGATTCAGCCACTCGTTTATTGTCATGAATATTGCTCCAGAAAGGAACGAGGCCATGAATCTGAGTTCGGTATCAGATAAATGAGGTTTGTATTTTCTAAGGATATAGGCAATCCTTTCCTTACCTATACCCAAAAATTCGGGCATCAGTTTGGCACGTTGAAAAAGCAGGAACAACTCCTTATTCTCATTCCACATATCAAAGGCATAACTAATCAGTTCCTTAAGGGAAACGTTATGATTCATCATTTCCTTGGCATTACTGAATATACGCTGATGCTTTTCGGTAATGATATCATCTATGGAATGGTAATTCCTGTAAAAGGTCTGACGTGCAACACCTGCTTTCTTGGTAAGTTTGGATACGGATATCTGCTGATAATCCATTTCCTTACTTAGGATAATCAGTGCCTCGTACAACCACTCCTTGGTTCTTTGTATCCGAATATCAACCTTAGGTTCAGTAGGTAACATGACCTAAATTTAAGGAACATCCGACACAAATGTTACATATGTGGCATAATTTATCGGAGACTTGTAGGTAAGACAACCGCCAAAGCGGCCTAGAAAGAAGCCATGATTTTCTGGCGCAGTTTCTTCATGTATTCATCTTCCACCCAAGAACGATAATTCTTGGTACTCTTACAGATGACATAACAATACCTTCTTACCCTATCGGCGATATCCTCCTCCAATTCACGCGCCAAAGTAAGGGCTGTCATGAGGTCATCACTATTTTCCATAATGATTTCAGCATGCTGGTCAATGGAACGTTCAATAATGGTAAAGGAACGTTTTCCTGAATTCTTGACCCTATCACTTTCCTCATCTATATCGAAATCAACATGTTCGGATTTGGCGAACTTTTCCCTTAGTTCCTCCGGCATCTTGTAGGTGAACTTACGTTCAATTTCCTCATCGGAAATCATATTCTCCAGATAATAGCTGGGATATCTGAAGATTTTCTGCCAGTCCACCTCAGCTGACCACAAACCAAAACGGGCAGCATTATTACCCAAATCGATAACATCGAAAGTTTTCTTACCCGGAATCACCCTTGAACCCCGACCAATCATTTGGAAATACAAGGTCAATGAACGAGTGGCTCGATTCAGTATGATGGTTTGGATGGTAGGCTCATCGAACCCTGTGGTTAATAATCCGACAGAGGTCAAGATAGCATCAGGTGTTTCCTTGAACCACTTTAGGATATTGACCCTTTCCTTTTTGGGAGTGGTATTATCCAAATGCTTGATTTTCAGACCTGCAGAAGCAAAAGTATGGTAGACATACTGGGAAGTAACGATACCATTATTGAAAATCAATGTCTTCTTCCCCAAGGCATTCTGCTTGTAGGCATACAGGAGTTTACCCTGCATGGAAGAATCGGTATATAGTACTTCTGAGGATTTTACGGTATAATCACCATTGATACCGATTTTCAGTGAACTCAGGCTCACATCATAACTGATTGTAGTAGCCTTGGCCAGAAAACCGTCCTCAATAAGGGAACCAATGGCCTTACCAACAATGAGTTCCTTGTAGATATCCTTCATTGGAAGCTTGATATTGGAACTCAGGGGTGTAGCCGTAACCCCTAGGATAAAGCACTCGTCAAAAAACTTGAATAACTTCCTGAATGAATTGTAGTGAGCCTCATCAATGATGACCAAACCGATGTCCTCAATGACAATCTTATCATCATTCAATCTATTGTTGAGGGTTTCCACCATCGCCACGAAACATTCATATTCTCCTTGGTCCGGTAGATCCTTAACCTTACTATTGATGATTTTGTTCTTGACACCAAATTCAGCTAACATCTTGGAAGTCTGATTACAAAGTTCGATTCTATGGGTCAGAATCATCACTTTCTTCTTCTTGGTCTCGATGTAACGTCTGGCTATCTCTGAAAAGATAACGGTCTTCCCCCCCCCGGTAGGAAGCTGATACAAAAGGTTATAGTTTTGTGGGCAGTTATCAATCTTATCGAAGATTTTATCCAAATCTTCTTGTTGATAATCATACAGCTCTTTTCCTACTTCCTTTTTAACCATAAGGTAGATTTGATTGAGGGTTTGCATTGTTTTAAAAACCACGCAAAACTAAGCACAATTTTCAGTTGTTGCGTAATTATTTACCAACATATCCCGGATATGTTGTGAATTATCCTTTTCTATCAGGTTTAGAGGACAATTCTAATGATTTCCCGCAGTGGGGTTATCCTACTTGACCTTGTTGATCGTCATGATGAATCTGGCCCCCTGATTCTCATCGGATTCCAGAGAAACAGTACCACCGTGTTGCCTGATGATTTTCCGTATGATACTCAAACCGACTCCAAAGCCATCATATTGCCTATCCAGGCGTGTAAATAAGTTGAATATCCTATCATGATAATCCGGCGCTATCCCACTTCCATTATCTTCAACAGAAATCACATGACATTCGGTTTCCTCCTCACAACGAATCTTGATGCTCACATTCGACGGTGACATATGGAATTTCATAGTATTCTCAAATAATTCCTTGAATACCACGTGTATGCTATTGGCATCACATAAGATATATTGATTGGCACATTCCTCATAATCAATCTTAGTCGAAACCAAACCATATTGAGGATTCACAAAGCCTATTGCCCTTTCGATGATATGTCCTAACCGTTGCTCCGTGAATTCGGTATTCTCATTGGATACCGTCAGATAACGCAAAAGGGCCGTTAGGGAATCATCCATTCGTTTCGTGGCCTTGTTGATGACATCTAAATAATCCAATTCTTCGGGCTCTATCCTGTCCTTCATCTTCCTACCTAGCAAGCCTGCAAAACCACCAATGTTCCTAAGAGGCTCCTTGAGGTCATGTGCCACAATTTTCTTTAGGTTTTCCAAATCTTCGAGTTGCTGGACAGCAGCCCTGTTCTTCTGGAGTAGGAATCTAAGTTCCTTTTCCTTGTTGTTTAATATCTCCAATATCTTATCAGTACTGGAAACATCAAGAGCTTCCTTATCCTCTACGATTTCAATCTCAAGTGCTTTTGCCTTTTTAGTCTGACCTTGTTCCACATAAACAATACACCTCATTTCCTTACAACCCAAACACAATTTGGAAAAGGAATGTTCCCTAGTGAGTTTCTCATATTCCAATAATATCTTTTCTGCCTCATCGAAACGCTCTAACCCAATCAGTGCATCAGCCATCCTTATGGCGCATCCAGCTTCCAGGAATTTCAAACCATAGGCCTTTGCCGTTTCCAATCCATCAATCGTCAACCTGAGTGCTTCTGTATGCACCCCATTATCAGACCACACCATCGAACATTCCAATAGTGTAGTTACTTCCACATAGGGATACTTGTACAATCTCGCATAGGAGTAAGCCTCGTTGAAGTGTTGGAGAGACGTCCTGTACTTACCCAGAAATCTGTAGTATATACCACGGGTAATGGATAGTTGCATTTGGTTTGATGGAGAATCAAAAACAGCAGCTGTCAAATCTGCCTTGGAGAGATACATGCCGGATTTTTCATAATTCTCCCTCTCCACATATATCCTGCTGATGAAACACTGCGGTATGAAACTGACCTTATCATAATCAAAACTCAGTACCCTGAAAAAATGGTCGACTGCTGTTTCCCAATAGCCCTCCTGCATGAAAATCCATCCCATGTATGTTTCCGCCCACATTCTGGATTCCTTATCAGAAAGGAGATTCGTAAGTGCTAATACTTCAGAAAGATTATCCTTTGCAGTCAGGAAGTCTCCCATCTGTATCCTTATCTCGGATGCTTCCAATATATACTGGCAAACCTTAAACTTATTCTTCTTGGATTTGGCTTCTTCAGTCAAATGTTCCAAAGCAGAAAGCCTATCCCTAAAAACATCTTGATTGTGCGTTAATAACATGCTATGGGTATACTGTTATTTGAAAGAGTACATTACAAGGTTATAAATTCATTGAGCCATTCTTAAACAACTTCAATGAGTAGATTCTGATAAGCTGTGATAAATGTAATTAATTATACCTGCTTATGACCTAATCAGACATGATTATTAGGATAAAACAATCTTTGTGCCTTTTTTGTGAATCGTATCTTTGTCTCCCCATTAAACAAATACAAAACAATCATAATATGACAACCATACATTTAAAGAGAGGAAAAGAACAGGCCGTTGCCAGATTCCACCCTTGGATTTTCTCAGGTGCGATACATCGAATGGATGGCCAACCCAAGGACGGGGACTGGGTCAGGGTTTGTGATTCGCATGGCAATGTTGTTGCCACCGGACACTATAACAATGGCTCCATCATGGTAAGGGTTCTCTCTTTCGGGGATTTGGAAGTCAGTCAGGAATACTGGAATGATTGTATACAAACTGCCTTTGAAAAAAGGAAAGCCATTCTCGATTGGGACCATGCCACGCAATGCTATCGTTTGGTTCATGCCGAGGGAGATGCCCTGCCCGGTTTGATTGTGGATATCTATGGTCAGGTGGCAGTAATGCAATGCCACTCCATTGGTATGCACAAGGATCGCAGGGCCATAGCCGAAGCCATTCTTCATCATTCTTCCCCTCATGTAAAGGCCGTGTATGACAAGAGCAGGGAGGTATTGCCAAAATCTTATGGTAATAACTTTGAAAATGGGTATTTATTGGGTGAAATGGATGCCGATGAAGCCGTTGTCCATGAACATGGTAATGCATTCAAGGTCAATTGGGCAACCGGACAAAAGACTGGTTTCTTCCTCGACCAAAGGGAAAACAGGAAACTGCTGGGTCATTATGCCAAGGGAAAAAGGATTCTGAATACCTTCTGTTATTCGGGTGGTTTTTCTATTTATGCCCTGAATGCAGGAGCTGAGGCGGTTCATTCCGTGGATATTTCCCAAAAGGCGATGGATCTCACGGATGCTAATGTCGCATTGAATCAGCCATTCGATGGGGAACATGTTTCGCATACGGCAGATGTGATGGCTTATCTGAAAGAGGAAAAGGAAATGTACGACATCGTAGTCGTGGACCCTCCCGCCTTTGCCAAGAATCTCAGGAAAAGACACAATGCGGTACAGGGGTATAAGCGTTTGAATGCGTTGGCTTTCAAAAGGGTAAAGCAAGGGGGACTGATGTTTACGTTTTCATGTTCACAGGTGGTGGATACGCCTTTATTCCAGAATACGATTGTAGCAGCGGCCCTGGAATCGGGTCGTAAGGTGAGTATTCTGCATCGTTTGACGCAGCCTGCGGATCATCCGGTGAATTTGTTCCATCCGGAGGGGGCGTATTTGAAGGGGTTGGTGTTGTATGTGGAGTAGTTGGGAGTGTTTTGGTAGATTTTTATGCTCTTGTTCATTTTTGTCTTGAAACAAAAACGAACCAAAAAATTCAAGG
>JAHDHL010000104.1 GCA_020631355.1 Saprospiraceae bacterium
CCCAAACCCCAAACCCCAAACCCCAAACCCCAAACCCCAGTGATCCTCTAAATTATTTTAAAAAATAATAAAATGGAAAAAGCTCCTTCTGTGCAGAACTTAGTCACAATGAAAATGAAATGCCTGAATGAGGCAATATCAAAAAAAAATTTGGAAGATCCAAAATTCGTGATGCCTCTCTTGGTCTCTGTCCAAACTGAAGATGTCGAGAATGAAGACTTCAGACAAGCCCTTGATCTAGTCGTGGTCATTGATGTTTCTGGTTCGATGAAAGGACAGAAAATAGAGCTGGTGAAGACTACATTGGATTTCGTAATTGACGAGTTGGATGAAAGAGACAGGATCTCCATCATCACCTTCAACTCTAATGTCAACAAAATATGTGGATTGAAGAGTATGACCAAGTCAAACAAAGAGGGTCTTAAAGATCTCTGTAAAACAAAATTGAACCCAAAAGGGTGCACCAACATCAAGAAAGCCATGACAAGTGCCTACAATGTCCTAATTGAAAGGACTCAGGCCAATGACTCATCAGCTATCTTCTTGATCTCAGATGGACAAGACACATGTGGCAACAATTTGATCCACATAGAGAATGCCATCAATGACAAAATTAAGAAAATCAAACAGAAAAATGAAGTGGTCCAAGTCCACACATTCGGGTATGGAGATGACCATGATGAGAAAGTCCTCGCTATGATATCTCGATCGGCAGTTGGCAATTTCTACTACATCAAAAACCCGTCATTTATTGATGAGTGTTTCATTGACAGTTTCGGTTACTTGATGAGTAGTTTTGGTAAAAATGTTGAATTGGAAGTCCATCTCTCCAATGGAATCTCTTTCGGAAGAACCCAAGAAGGCTCTTGGGAAAAGAAAACAAACAGAGTGGGTGTTATCCAAGTGCCCACTCTTGCATTGGGTAAATCCATTGACTTCATTGCTGAAATCAAATTTGACCAGAAGAAGATCCAATATCAAAAAGATGGGGTGCTTAAAATCGGTTCACTGGATATGACATTCAACAGTTTGGGTCAAGTCTTCACATTCGATGAGGTCCTCAAAATTAAAATGGTTGAGACAGACACTGAGAAAGGACCAGTGTGTATCGCAGTGGAAGAGAACTATGTCAAGTTCCAGGCCTCAGAAGTTATGAAAGAAGCCAAAAAACAAATGGATGCAGGCAAAGAAAAAGAGTCCAAATGGATGGTAGATGACTTTGTCCAAAAATCAAACAAATTGAAATCCCTTGGAGTTCAATTCAAGAAAGAACTCTTCCAGAAAGTCAGTGTCAGCAATCTTCAATCTTCCAAAAAGTATTACCAAGCTCAATGCATGTTGGAAAAGGACTGTTTCAATGCCGAAATGATGGCTCCAGAATATAGGAAAAATAATTTTAAACAGAATAAAATGAGAAGCAGAAGAGAAAAAAAATTTTAAATTAAATTGAAATTGTTAATTTAAAAAAGGATGACAGTGTTACTCAACAAACACTCAGTTAAGTATTAGAGACAATAACTGATATGTGTGCTTGGCCCAGTTTGGATATAACTAAAATGATCTGTTAATAATTTGAAATGAACCCTTGTACTAGACTAGCTCTCTTGTTGATGATCTTCTTGGTGTTGTCCGAGGTCACTCTGGCCAAACATCACAGAAAAAGGAAACTCGAGTTATCTGCCCCAAGTAGAGATGAAAGAAAACTATTTGTCGACCCTTTGATGTTTGCCATGAATCCAATGATGAACCCAATGGCCATGCACTTCCCTCTCAATTCAGATAAGAAGTACAGTGTCAAACACAACCTCCATGTCGTCCATGGTCCATATGGTATGAACCCCTACATGATGGGTGGAATGATGGGTATGATGGGAGGTATGATGAACCCCTACATGATGGGTGGTATGATGAACCCCTACATGATGGGGATGATGAACCCATATATGATGGGTGGAATGATGGGTATGATGGGAGGCATGATGAACCCCTACATGATGGGGATGATGAACCCATACATGATGGGTGGAATGATGCACGGTATGATGGGTGGAGCCTATATGCACCCAGGTATGCCAGGGCACTTACCAGAGGAAGAAGAAAGACAACTTATTGAGACTCCTCAACACTCCGAAGAAGATAAATTGGCTGCAAAACTCTATGACCAAATGATTGAAGAGAAGGAAGACGCTGCCAAAGGAGGAATCAAGGTCGATTTCTAACACCTAACATAACAATGAACTAAAGATTCCTCGGGGTTTGGGGTTTGGGGTTTGGGGTTTGGGGTTTGGGGTTTGGGGTT
>JAHDHL010000005.1:0-4424 GCA_020631355.1 Saprospiraceae bacterium
GTTATTGCAAAATTAGTACAAAGAGCTACCTATATCAGTTTAAAACAATAACTTTATAGAAAGCGAATAAACACTTTGAATTTCAAAACTCAACAATTAGTATAGCATGAAAGAAAATGATATTAAAACAATATTTACAGTAATAGCGACAATAATTATCTATTTTGTTTTGCTCAGTCTTAATAACCATTTATTTTCAGGCATATTTTTTTGCATTACAGTATTTTTTTGGATATACAACATCTATGACAAAGTAAAGTATAGAAATAGTTTATACGAAAATCAACTAAGATTTCCTACACAAAACGATTCTCATTCTAAAGTAGCATCTCTATTTTTCGGCATCCTAATAATAACTGGAGTAGCTTTGATGATTTATGTTACTAAAGAATATTCAATTTCATACTTTATAGGATTAGTAATTGGATTAATTCTTTTAACAAATGGAATTTTAGATTTACCCAAAGGCTGTTTGCATATAAAAGAGGATAGCATTTACTTTGCGGGAGCAAACGATTCAATTGAAGTGTCCGAAATTCAATTAGTAGAGATTTATAATGAAAAAATAGAAATTACGGATAACTCAAATATTAAAAAGAGAATTACTTTGATAGAATTAGATGAAAGTTGGGCTAACAAAATAAAATCAATGCTAACTCAAAGACTTGATAATGAAATCGTAAAAATAAAATTGCGATAACAAAGAGTCATATATTATGTTTTCAGTTCACAATAGTGCGGATTCGGTGCAACAGTAATCTTGGTCAAGACTACGCCATATTTTCGGTCAATGGTTTCAAAATTATTGCCAGGAGAATATGGCTAATTATAGATATTTGTATCTTGGATTTCTCGTGCTAGAAACATAAGCACATGCATGAGCCGTTTTTAATATTCCAATTCCATTCTCCAATATTCTATTCCTTTTTCCATTCTATCCAAATATTTTTTTTCGGATTCTGACAAGGTTTTATCTCGCCATATGTGCAGTAGGAAAGCATAAACCATCAAATATCTATACAATAAAAAATGTGGGATATATTTCAATTCGGATTCTAGGATGTCATATTCTTTTTCATATCCTTTTCTGAAAGCGGAAAGAAAATATGCAATGTATGTTTTTTGATTCCCATTGAAAGGAAAATACATGGAATAAAAAATAACTGCTGCAATGTCGTTGATATACCAAGAAAGACAAGTCATTTCAAAATCGAAAAGAATCAGTTTGTTATCGGGTGTAAATAAATAATTGCCATGATGGATGTCATAATGAATCAGACCATAATATTTTTCATTCCGAGGAATTTGTTCAAGGTATTGATTGACGTTCTTACTCAGTTCCGGTAGTTTTCTGTCGTCCGCTGGGAGGTGTCTGAAAACCCGATGTTCCATGATTTCATTCCAGTGCAGATAAGTCGTTTCATCTTTGAACGCATATTCCTTGCCTATCCGATGTAGTTGTCCGGTTAACTGACCCAGTTTTTCAAAATGATTTTCGTCCCACTGTTGCGATGTGATTGTATCTCCTGATATTTTTTCGAATGCGACCCAGGTATAATAACCATTTTTATCCTTGACGATTTCTGAATTATTATTTTGGATGGACGGAATAATCCTAACAACATCCAATCCGTTACTGCCAAGGAAATCCAACCAATCCAATTCGGCCTGCATTTCATGTTGGAGTCTGATACTCGAATGTGTTGCCCTTAGAATAATACCCTCCGTTTCGAAAATGAGATTGCTATTATCCCGAATCAGGGTAGGAGTCCCTTTGATTGGATATAATTGGCAAGCTGCTCTTAGAACGGATTCGGATAAGGTATTAGCCATGGTAAATGCCATCAATTTTTTCCTGAATAAAGCTCGAAATTATTTCGGGTTTTTTGAAAACCATGAAATGGGTTCCACCGGATATAATGACATCGGCTTGTTGAATAAGTTGTATCGGAAAATTCTTATCTCGGTCACCCACAATCTGATGAATAGTGGTAATTGTATTCGTATCTGATTTTTTCCATTGTGCCAATCTCAATAAGGCCCATTGCAAATAATGATTACTATGTTTGGAAACCATATCCTTGAATAATTCACGATGATATTGGGTCGTATAACCATGCTGCTTGGCCCAAAAAGGAAAGGTGAATAGGGTCATCTCCTTGGAAAAAAGACGATGTAATCCCAGGTACCTGAATATTCTGAATTGTAAAGGATTTTCTTTTTCTGATTGAATACTAGAAATAATAAAAATGGCATCAATCTTTTTCAGATTCGCAATTTCCTGTGCGATTATACCACCCAGGGAATGACCAATGATAATATTGGAAATTGTATCATTGATTTCCTTTCCCATTCGGTCAGCGTAGGAAGAAAGGGTTTCATTTTTTTTGGGTTCTATCCAATTCAGATGATGGATATTGGGATAAGGTAATTGTAAATTCTGATAAATCCTACAATCAAAACCTAATCCGGGAATAAGATATATATTCATATTTCTACTATTCAAAACCCAGTGCTCTTAGCGTTTCCAAATTTAGGTTACCTACAGGCAATTGATTGGCTTCTTGGAACATGGTAAGTGCTGATTTTTCAATCGTGTCCAATTTTCCATTTAATATTACAGCATATCCTTTTTTAAGGAGGACCTGCTCCAAGTCTTCTATCAAAAATAAGGGTCTACTGTATAGACAGCAAGCGACACTACCCATATGCCAGATAGCACTAGTGTGATAGTGTTCATTTTCCCTTATCACCTTGGGTGGTTTTTCCAAGATTATTTTTTCGACTCTGGCCGTATCAATTAATTTTTTAATAATTATTCTTTGTTCCTTTTCTTGAATACTATCAATGGGAATCCTGATCATTTCCCTGGGATTTTTCCATTGATAAATACATAATCCTCCCTGCGTGTTCATGCATTTTTCGTAATCATTTTTTCTATGGTAATTGGTATGTTCAGGAATTATTTCTAACTCGATATAACCTTGTTCTAGATCAGTTGGGGTCAATTGGTCATAGGTGATGATACTATCCTGTTCTTCAAAAGTAGCGGTATGCCATCGAATGATAAATTGACTACTATTGCTAGGGTAGTTTTCTCTGGGTGTAACTTTACCGAAACAGTAGGTCGTACTTCGTACTCCATCATTTTCAGGTAGGATAATCGTGGTTTGCGCCATTAGAATATTACTCGAAAAAAGGCAGATGAACAGAATGATTCTTTCCATAATATTTTAATAGATAGATGGAATTCCAAAGAATAGGGTTGCTTGTTGCAGGATTTATTCTACCCAATAGATTTTTCGGTTTCGGATGGATAATCGTCCCTGTTGCTCCAGTTTCTTAATGGCCCGAATGACGGTTTCAACCCTGAGTCCCGTAAGATTGGCGATGGTTTGTCTAGTGATATCAATCGGTTGGGTGATGTCTCGTTCTTCATTCTTATTGAATAATTCCAACAGGGTCATGATTCTGTGTTCCGCATCATAACTTTTTACCTCCTTGGAAAGAATGGCTTTGAAACGTAACCTTCTGGATAGCGTAGCCAATAATTCAATGGAAATTTCCGGATGTTTTTTCAATAAGGAAAGGAATTGGTTCTTTTCCAATTTGATAAGCATCGAATCCTCAACGGCTTCTGCATTAGCAGGATATTCGAAATGTCCGAGGATGGCTGGTTCACCAAAACTCTGCCCCTCGCCGAATATGCCTTGTATGGTTTCATCGCCATTTTCATTGTAGTTGTTCATTTTGATGCTGCCGTGTATGATTTGATAATAAAAAATGGCTTTATCCCCTTCTTGAAACAGCAATTTACCCTTGGGGATTTCCATCCTGACTGCTCCGGACGACAGCAGTAATTCAATATTTATCATGCTTTATGATTTAGGTCATAAATATCAGGAGCCATGTGGTCATAGCTTTGTGATATATCAATTGAATCATTATAAAACATAGTATTATGATTTATGAAATGGCTATTCGGAAACCCCATGTAGCATCTGAAAAAAAGAAAGGAATGGTCCAAAGATACTGGGAATTTTGTGATCGTCAAATGCGGATGAGTACGGTTTGGTTCCTGATTCCCTTAATGTCCCTTTCTGCGGCCATCATGCCCATGAGCATCTTACTGATGTCCTACTTCAGTTGGTACATCTTATTTGTGGGAATAAGCATTCTGATGTTTTTCGGTAATATCATTTTGAATATTGCAGGTTATGGTACCCGAAAAACCATCACTTTTTATTTGTTGACGGTATTGTTCAATTTCTTATCCCCGTTGTTGAGTTGGGTCGTGATGGTATTATGGGCATGAGACGTTTAGTCATATTATTGATGATTGGTATTTGGATAGGTTTGTTACTAGGGATTTCATTCCTAGAAGCTCCCTTGAAATTCCAAGCACCGGGAATTACGACAATCCT
>JAHDHL010000005.1:4524-226821 GCA_020631355.1 Saprospiraceae bacterium
TTTCATTCCTAGAAGCTCCCTTGAAATTCCAAGCACCGGGAATTACGACAATCCTAGGATTGGGAATAGGGAAACTCGTATTTAATGCATTGAACGGGATTGAAATATTCATTTCTATTGTTTTAATGGTATTGGTGTATCCTAGATTTATTCGGGTAAGATTCAGGTTGCAATTCCCTTGGGTCTTATTATATGTTATACTCTATTTCCAATCCTTTGTCTTATTACCTGTACTGAATGACAGGGTTTCGATGATTGTTTCGGGGCAGGATATATCAGCTAGCTATCACCATTTAATTTATATCATTTGTGAAATATCTAAGTTGGTGTTGTTGGTTATTAATTTTTTTAAAATTGAAATTCTTTTTAAGCATATTTATCCTAGAAAAAATGCGTGATATTGAAAATACAAACGATATAAGGGAAATGGTTCATACCTTTTATGGAATGATTAGAGCAGATACATTATTATCCCCCATCTTCTCATCTCGTATACCCGATGAGGGTTGGGATGCACATTTGGAAACCATGTGTGATTTTTGGAATTCAGTCATATGTTTCGAAAGGAATTATAAGGGTAATCCTTTTTCAAAGCATATTGTACTTCCTGTGAATGAGAATCATTTTGAGAGATGGATTGAATTATTCCACGATGCTATGAATCAGAATTTCCAAGGAGAAAAGGCGGATGAAATCAAGAAAAGAGCAGAAAATATGACCAGAATATTCAGCACGAAAATTCATTATCTGAATAGATCCGAAAAGTAGTATTGAATTATTTGGATAAAAGGAAAGAAATCAATCTTGGAATGGGCTTTTTAGGATGTTCATCCCACCATTCTTTGACGGCCTTGACCTGGAAACCCACATCATGAGCAGCATCCCAATATTCCTGGAAATGATGGGTATAGACCTCACAAATGATTTCCCCTTTCCCTACATCAAATCTGGCCTTACTTCCTAGGTATTGTTTGAAAGGGTGTAGTTCACAAATGAAGAAATGACCACCTTTCCTAAGCTTCGTATAGGCTTGGGTGAAAATGGGACGGATGTCATCTATGTGTTCCAAAACCAGATTTGTAGAAATCAGGTCAAATGTGTGTTCGTGAACCGGCCAAGGATTCAATAGGTCAGTCTGAATGAATTCTACTTGGTCCGATTGTGTTTTCATGCGGGCTTTTTCCAACATTCCCTCCGAGATATCCAGACCGACCACCGATGCTTTTCGTTCGAGGAACCAAATGGTATTTTTCCCTGTACCACAACCCAATTCCAATACCTTTCCAAAAGCAATATCAGTAAGGGATTCCATCGTTGCTACCTGATCCAAATCCCGTGTGGGATTCACATTATCATCGTAAATTCTGGACCATTCATTGTAGGATGTTCTTATACTCATTTTGGATTTTGGATTTTTATTTTTCCTTATAAAATAAAGTCCTTAATTCGATTAATAAATCATCAGCAGCCTTTTCATCCGGTTCGTCAGGTAGTAAACTATTTTGATAAGCCGTTCTTACCTTTTCCATTTTTTCATTGGCTTTTTCGATTAAATCATCATATTTCCATTCCCCTTTTCTAATGGATAATAATTCTTCTCTATTCGGTCGTTTGACAATGACTTTTCCTTCTTCCAATATTTCAATGGCCATATCCAATAGCCGGAAAGTATGCATCATATTCTTGGAGTCATAATTCTTTCCATGTTTCAGATTATCCTGATATCGATGCTCATTCCTTTTTTCTACCCAATCCCAATATTCCTTATAATCCTTGCAATATTTACTGTATCCATCCTTATTGAAATATAAGTGTCCAATCGGATTTTCTCCTTTCGGAATACTACTAAGGAGAACAGTGTTGGCATTTTCCTTTTTCATGATACCCTTATATTCCAAGTTTTTTCCGGCATCATGATATATACCATAAATATCCTTGAAATGCGGAATATTCACCAACCCCAAATCCAGTTGGTCGATTTGTTTTTCGTTGAGCCATTGTATCAGGGAAATAGAACCCTGTCCATGTAGTACATAGCAGAATTGCAGCACATTCTTTTTTTCCTTTTCCATCGGATTGACAATCTTCTTATTCAATCCCCTTGCTTTCCTTACTTGCGTAAAGGCGTAGCCACCGAATGTATCCTTACACTTTTTCGAAAGGAATGTTTTCGGATTTATTTTATCCATCAAGGGATGTTTGTATAGGATCTTATCCTCGGGTGTAGCCAATAATTCCAGAATATTGGGATTATTCTTTTTCAATAAATCAATATAACGTCCCAATTCATAATACACCGTATCGTTGGTTTCATCCGAAACCTGCGGGAGATATTCAAAACCATAAATATCATCCTGCGGAAGAATGAATACTCCCTTGATATCCGTATCCGATGTTGGGATATTCGTACCGTAAGCCTGACTTCCTGATATACATTCGTAAATGATGAGATTCCTTTCCTTGAGTTCCTTTATGGTCATGATGTTCTTAATAATGCTCTGAAAAATTCATCCAGTGGTTCCACGGATAGGTGTTGAACCGGATTTTCTATATCTACATTACGGATATCATCCAACAGATGATTAACGTATGACTTGATATCGGCATCCATATCATACATGAAATCCTCATTGGAAGTGGATTTGATTGTGATGAGTTCCCTGATTTTTTGTTCAATGGCATCATCCTCAATCATGGGCATTAGGTTGAAGATATCCATAGGAGGTATCGTCTGTTTTTTGGCAATCCATTTGGCGGCCAACAGCGGTCTTATGACATAGAATAATTTCTTCAATTTGATGTGATTCCCATCCAGCGCCTTATAAGAATTGAGTGCAATTCCGATATAATGATTCAGCGTATGCCTGGGTTGGAAAAATTGTCCGGCCAATTCATGGAATGCTTTCTGGAATTCAGGATTATCCCTGTAAACAATTGGGGATTGGTTCCATTCGAATGGCGTGGCATTGGATTTTCTCAGTAGACCTAAGGCCTTTCTGATATCCCATCCTCCGATATCCATTAATTCACCATGGAAATATTCCAGATGGTCCTTGTTGTTCCCTATGGAGAGATACCAATCCATAGGATGCATATAAATGATTCGGACATCATAATCACTATCCGGAGAGGGGAAACCCCAAGCACGACTGCCACTTTCGATGGCCATGAGTATCTTGATATTCCTCTCTTTTTCCAAGAGATCGAGGTGTTCCTTGATTTGTTCGAGCATGGTTTTCTTTTGATGATATGATGAATCGCCAAATTATCGGATCAAGTCCTTGGGGTCCTTATAACCGAGTTTCAGGTTTTCCATGATTTTGATGGCCCTATTGATTCTGGTATCGGACTGTTTGGCCTTATTCACATGATGAATCAATCCCCGTTGTCTTCCGGGGGTTAACTGCTCAAACAACCCGAATCCCTCGGAATCAGTTTCAAGAACCTCAAGAAATTCCTCACAAACATGCATCTGGTACTTGGATTCATCTTTGGCAAGTTGTAGATGGATGACCTCATCCGCTTCTATACCGATATCCTTTTTAGTTTGCTTTCCTATGGTAATCAGGTGTCCCAAGGATTTGCTATATACTATGGCACAGTGGAGTAGGGCATCCCCGTTGATTTGACAGACCAACCTTTTTCCGAATGATGCCTGAGCCTTTTCTGCCCATTTTTTGGGTATGGGAATATAATGGGAATGATAATTCTCATCATGATACCGCTTGAGTGTGGACTCGAATTCAAGGACCATTATCACATTGGTTTTTTACTTTGGGGAATGAAAGGAAATGTGATTCCCCTCTGTATCCTCAAAAATGGCGAAGTAACCATGCTCAGGACTGATTTCTGTCTTGGGTAGGATCACTTTTCCTCCCGCACCCTCAACCCTATCAAGGAAGATGCTGAGGTCATCACCTCCATTGAGATAGAGCCTGACCCCATCTTTTCCGGGTTGGTAACCCTCCGCCTTTACAATGGCTCCTCCGATACCACCACTTTCCGCATCGAAGGGTAAGAATCCCATTCGGTCATTCAGGATGACCTGTTCGGACATTTCGTATTCGTAGATCGTACTGTAGAATTGCTTGGCCCGTTCAAAGTCCGTCACTGGTATCTCGAACCAGCTGACAGTATTTTTTATCATTTCCATATGGTGTATAGTTTAGGGTTACAATTTAGGGTATCATTCCTTTTTTATCAATTTCCAAGCTGGATTTAATCGCTTCAATTCCTTGGAAAAGGCAGATTTGTGTTGATATCCGTAAGTCACCAGAATGTAGTCGAAATGCGTACCCTCGATTTTCTTGGCAAGTAGCTTATTCCGATGTTCTAGGATGACCTTATTGAATTTCTTACTCGGTAAGGTATTCTTAATCGGCATATGAAGTGGTGTCTGATAATCATCACCATCCAGTTCTATTACACCATATCTTTTTTCATATTCCCTGACAATATCAGAGTAACTCAGATCAATATTGTAATCCCTGCCATTCTCAATGTCCAATAATTCCTTGGTTTGTTGTACAGTGAGTCCCTTATCCTTGATGATGCCTTGGAATCGGTTCATGTAGCCCTCATTACTCGGCATGAACCCTAGAAATTTCCTGACTTTCCTGAATTCCTCATCGGATACATCCTCGCTCCTAGCAAATTCGTAGTAATGGATATAGCCCTCGGACTTATATTTTTGGATAATGGATTTGACATCCTCAAAAAAATCGGGATGTGCCACATGACTCATGGGTATGTACTTGATGGTTTTGGTTCCATCAGAAAAGGTCATGACTTGTGCTTTTTGTGGAAAATCTTCCTTGTAGACAGAACAAGATGCTACTAGGAATATGGAAAGTATCAATCCTAGTACAAAAGGGTGTAGCGTATTCTTCATCATTCGATTATAATGTCATAATGGTTTAGTAAACCCCTGATATTTTCGTGGGAGAATCTGGTTTTCTTGACTCTGTTAATTTCAAGATTGATGTTGTAGTTGTATGACTGACTGAAGTCAGCGAATTCCAAATTGGTATTTTCAAATTGACTGTCCTTGAGGTCGCAATGATTGAATCGGGTATGCTGAAGTCCCGTATTCGTAAAATCAACCTGTTGCATTCTGCACTCATGAAAAGAAGTATTCTTCAATTTCATCCCAAGGAATGAGGAATAATCCATGATACAATCCTCAAAATCGAAAGCAAGCAATAAGTCATTACAATGATGGAATGCAATACCCATCAATTTGCATGATTGAAAACGGACTTCCTTGAAACTGGTATCCGAACAGGTAATCATACTCAGGTCGCAATGACTGAATGTGCATTCTGAAAACCCAAAACCCGATAAATCCAGATTGGGAAACTTACAATTTGAGAATGAACAGCCATCATACATGGCTGCGGTAATGCCTGTAATGGTGAAGTCAAGATTCTCAAACGATTGGTCATCTATAAAAGGACGGTGCATCAGGATTTTTTGATGGGCGTAAATGTATGAAATAATTCGGCCATAACAAACATGTTCCATTTCATATCTGTAGCTTTAATAGCCTGTCAGGGACATATCTGTTACATAGATTTTCGATTGGATAGGATGTTGTAGGAAAGAATGAAAAATGGGATGTGACTAAACTATAGACAGACTTGTCTGTTGTGATAGGTATGAAGAATGAGACTCGGAATAAGATAATTGAAACAGCTTCGGAGTTGTTTTATCGAAAAGGTTACAATACAACCGGTATCAATGAAATCATCAAGGAGTCAGGTATTGCAAAAGCAACACTGTATAGTCATTTTGCTTCCAAGGAAGATTTATTGATTGCATATCTCGAAATTAAGGATGCGGAACTAATCGAGAGTCTGGGCGAACACTGTGATGGTTTGCCAAGGGGGAATGGCCAATTGGTGGGGGTGTTGGAATTCCTCATTCCATTCTTCAATCAAGAAAATTTCAATGGTTGCTGGTGTATTCGTTCCGTAGCAGAGGTGCCTAGGGAAAACCAAAGAGTACGATTGAAAATACGGGACAACAAAGAGAAATTCAGGAATTTCCTGAAACTACTGGTCGTGAGGAATAAGCCTGATTTGAGTGCTGCACAGCAGGAGGCTTTGGGTAATCAACTCTATCTTCTTTACGAGGGTGCACTTACAGAAAGTCATATTCATGGCGCAGAGTGGCCCATCGAGACTTCAATTTGTCTTTTGCGGGACATCTTAGGCGATGAATAAAATTTTTACCAAACAATAGACAGACCTGTCTGTTTTGTTTTCATTGTTATGATATCCATAATGTAATGCATTTTAAGAATGGTGGTGCTTCATTGTTAAATCACATATAAGATGAGTAGATATCAAGCAATTTTTGAATAAATATTTTTTTAATAATTAATAGACAGACTTGTCTGTATAAAAAGTAATCAATTATGACACAGTTTTCATCAAAAACAGCGTTAATCATCGGAGGAACAAGTGGTATTGGTAAGGCTACGACAGAGGCATTATTGAGCCAAGGGGCGACCGTTCATATCGTGGGTCGAAATCCACAGAAAGTTGCAGATGCTCCCAATCTCATCAAGCACAAGGTAGATATCACTAATCGGGAAGAAGTTGCTAGACTGACCGCGGAGATAGCTGGCCTTTCTAACCTTGATTACTTGGTGAATGCATCGGGTATTTTTGGCCCGAAACCATTTTTGGACCATACTCCAGAGGATTATGATGCTTACTTGGACTTGAATAGAGGATTTTTCTTCATCAGTCAGTCCGCAGCCAAGACGATGAAAGCAAGTGGAGGTGGTTCTATTGTTAATGTAGGTTCCATGTGGGCCAAGCAGGCTGTCAAGGCTACTCCCTCATCAGCTTATTCGATGCAGAAAGCAGGATTGCATTCCTTGACACAGCATATGGCAATGGAGTTGTCCGAGCACAAGATTAGAGTGAATGCGGTATCACCTGCCGTAGTGGATACACCGGTATACCATGGTGTATTCGGAGGTGAGCAAGCTGCCAAGGAAGCATTGGTTGGATTCAATAATTTTCATCCCATAGGCAGGAATGGAACAGCAGGGGATATCGCTGAGTCCATTTTGTTCCTGCTTTCTGATCATGCTGCTTGGATTACAGGAACCATCTTGGATGTGGATGGAGGAGTAATGGCAGGAAGAAACTAAGCGGAATAGGGAAATATCCAATTCTATCCGAATTAGGACTGCCGCTCAATGTGGTAGTCCTAATTGAGTTTCTATGAGTCTGGAAATTAGGGAAAGAAAGACAACTTATGATAAATCACGTCAACCACACATGCACTAGTGATGATAAATCACTCCCAAATTGGAACATAATTTGAATGCATCAGTATAATAACAAAGCTAATGTCAATCCCTCACTAACCCAAGGCCCGGAAAACAAATTAAGAAATAGACACAAATATTCATCGTGAGAAAGATACTGAGACAACTCATCCAACTTGGCATTACACCTGAGCGGAGTACTTCTGAAATATTGAAGCTTAAGATGCTCAATCGGATTTCCCTTTCCATCATACTCATCTGTTTTGTCACATTCATCGTAATGTGTTCCATCGGAATGTACACCAGTGGGTTTTTGGCTCTTTTGGGTACCCTAATGCCAACCTTGACCTTATACATTGTATACAAAGGCAAAATTCATTCAGCATTCGTATTCTTTATCTTCGCGAATATGCTGATTGATGTCATTTTGGTACTTACCATAGGTAATCAGAGTGGTATGGAATATGTCTTTGTGCTATTTCCCATTCTAGGGGCGGTATTCTATCTTGACAATATCAGATTATTGGTCATTACCGCTGTCGCATCATTCTTTTCATTCGTATTGATTGAGATTTATTTCTTGTATTACGATTCTTTAGTATTGACATCAAATACGACGACGGAAAGAATCCTGACCTATCTGGCCTTGTTGGTTGCTGCTTATTTTACGGCATTATTCTATATCAAGGAAAGTAGGGAGTATAGGAATATGATCCAGGATTATATTGATAATATTGAATCAAAGAACAGTGAACTGAAGAACTTCGCCAGGGTGGCTTCCCATGATATGAAAGAGCCACTAAGAACTATTTCGAGTTTTGCGGGCTTGCTGAAAAGGAAACTGAATCGGTCGGGCAATGATGCAGGTCTTGAAATGGAATCCGTTGATTTTATAGAAGATGCTTCCAAGAGGATGTCCTTGTTGTTGGATGATTTATTGGAATATTCGATGGCGGATATCAAGTATATAGAAACCGAGATAGTGGACCTCAACCAAGTTTTGGGAACTGTCCAGAGTAACCTGAGCCTCATGATTCATGAGACGGATTCCAAGGTTGAGGTAAAGGATTCCCTACCCAAGGTTCAGGGAGCCTATAATGCCATGGTACAATTATTCCAGAATATTGTATCCAACAGTATCAAGTACCAACCCAAGGATCAGGAGAGGAATCTCGTCCACCAACCTTTCATCGAGGTTCGTTCAGGAGTGGAGGATGGTTTCCATGTGATAGAGGTTACGGATAATGGTATAGGCATTTCTCCTGAAAATCAGGAAAAGGTATTCGAACCATTCAGAAGATTGCACGATAGGCAGGAATATGAGGGATCTGGTTTGGGTTTGGCTACTTGTAAGAAGATTGTGGAGAAATTCAATGGGGTGATAGATATCAATTCCCAAGTGGGGCAAGGCACAACCTTTGCATTGAAATTTCCTATTGTGGCAGCTTGATTTTCTAGATGATGAAACCAATATTGATACGAATAAAAAAGGTGTTGTGGATTCCACAACACCTTTTTTATTCTGAAATTCAGGCTGTTTTATCTTTTGATTTGAAAGTGTTTGAAATCCCCAATCAAAAGGGGCGTATCCTTACTTTTATAATCCCTGATGAATCCGACCTTACTGTCTTTTTCGAGAGGCGGAGTCTGGAGATTGCCCGAAAATCCATCTTCAAAATCGACATATAAGGAAATTCGCTTGAGTTTCTTGTATTCGTCGAATTCCAAGTCCTTGTATCTGATAGTGACACCGGCCTCGGTTAATTCTTTTTTCATTTCAATCAAATCATCGAATTCCACATCGTTATTGAATTCGATAATGATTCTGTCCTCACTGACATCAAGGAAAGGTGATGTACCCAGCGCCATGATTCCTACCAAGGAGAATAAGAACAATACTTTCATAGGAAATGTGTTAAGCGTAATGATTTTTCACAAACAATCAGATACTGAAACATAAGTCACTACCTGTGGAGTAATCCATTACTTATTATGAAATAGGTTAACATGATAACAACTGCAAAGAGTAATCCAATTTTTCCATAGTTGTCATAAAAAATTGAAAGGTCTTGGCCATATGTGAGAATGAATGCAATCCGAACAGGAGAAATGTTCCTATTTCTACCGTTTTAGGGTAATTCCATTTACATGATAATCCGTTTTGATATGTAAACCTATTCTGTCAATAAAATTTGATAGCACTCTGCAACAATTTAGAAAAACTTGTATATTACAGATACTTATGTAGTTACAAAGGGTAATCCCGAATTTTCAACTTGCACATCGCCCCGTTTTAGACCCACTATATTGAACCTCTACGACATCCATTCATATCGGGATATCCGATATAGAATGAATAAAAAACTGAATTAGAACAATTGAGCAATGAAGACTAAAATTTTACTATTTCTCTTTTCTTTTATTTCTGTAGGATTGCTGGCTCAGACGGAAGACTTCGAAACAGAAACTGTGAATAACAAAACATTCACATTGGGTTCTGACGTGTTCAATGTCTCAGGGGATTTGGCCATCAATTCTGATACTGATTTTTCCTGTGATGGAAGTACGGGTTCTAACCTGTTCCTAGGTACTGGATACCTGAACGGTTTGTCCAGTGGGGTATTCGGTAGCATATCCATTGCGAATTCGTCAAGGGTATTCCAAGTATCCACCACAACAGCACAATGTGGTTGGCCGGGCATCAATGACGGATTCAATGGAACTACAGGAACCATTCGATTCATCGGTATCAAACCAGATAATACCACGGTGACCGAGGATTTTACACTTACATCCGTAGACCGGACACTATTCGTGCCTTTTACATTCTCTCCCGGAATTTGGTCTGGGGTGGACCTCAAGGAAATCCAATTGCAAATCATCAGTGGGATGGACCATTGGGCCATGGATAACTTCGTGCTTTCAGCCATCAATCCCTTGCCTGTGGAATTGACTTCCTTTGAGGGGAATATGATTGCGGATAGGATTGTTCTGGACTGGACCACAGCTTCAGAGCTGAATAATAAGGGATTCGAAGTGGAGTATTCGGATGATTTGGAAAATTGGGAGCAGATTGGTTTTGTCCAGGGACACATGACGACCCTTGAGGCCCATGATTATACTTTCGTAGCTCCCGTTCCTAAGGTGAAGCACAATTATTACCGCTTGAAACAAGTGGATTTTGATGGTCAATTCGAATATACTGAAATCATAACCGTCCTGTTTGATGCACAATTAGACATAGGTGTCTATCCCAATCCGACCAAGGGGAAATTCAGTATCACAGGCATTGACTCCGAGGAAACCCTTGTGGAAGTCATAGATAGTTATGGCAAGGTCATCAGGGAAAAAATGGTACTGAATGACAAGATAGACCTGACCGAACTACCGAAAGGTATCTATTACGTCAGGGTACATGCCTTTGATGAAGTCGTAACCAAACGATTGGTAAAGAATAGGTAAGTCAGTTGTTTTTTCATAGGATATGAAAACCCACCTTGGATAGCTTCCAAGGTGGGTTTTTATGATTATGCTCCTATTTTCTGTTGTCGTCCAATAATGAAATAGAGTATTCCTCCAATAGGGCTGACTAGGATAGTTAATAGTATCCAGACGAGTTTGTCGTTGTTTCCCTTGAATTCGCTCTTTACAATATCAATCAGTGCTGCGACTGTAATGATAAAACTAACTAGACCGATTAAGAGAAATACAATTAAGAGTATTGTGAATTCTGAGCCACCACTCACCATAAGAATATTGTTTTTTATGTGATATAATTATAAAGTGTCTTCGGATTGATTCTATAGGAAAGGTACAAAAGCAAATAAACACTTTATTCATTTTATTACGAAGAAGTATCCGATAATGTTGGGATTCTTGGATGAATCCAAGGAAGAATCAGATGAATGTTTTGATTTCAAGTTTTTTAGAATCCCACTTCCAAAGGTAATCTTACCACCACTTTCGTCCCCTTGACCTCCTGATTGCCATCCAATACATCATTGACTTCCAAGGGGGTATAATTCATGCTTCCCTTAAGGGCATTCAATCTATCCTTGGTTACTTCCATGGCTACGGACTGATGACCGGGTTTCTTGGATTGGCGGAGTTCATTGGCTTTATCCCTCCCGACTCCATTGTCGGTAATCCTGCATTCCAATAACTTTTCATACACTTGGAATTCAATCTGGATATGGCCCTTTTCCTTGAGGTGGGAAATGCCATGTATGATGCTATTCTCGACAAAGGGTTGGAGTAGCATGGGTGGAATTTCTACTTCCTCAGGATCAATGTTATTCGGAGATATGATTTGGTAATTGAATTCTACCCGTTGACAAAATTGTTCCATTTTGAGATAATGCTCCAATGTATTGATTTCTTCTTGGAGATTGATTCGGGATTGTCTCGAATTGTTGAGGATTCCTCGCATCAGTGTAGCAAAATTACCGATTTGCGAACGTGCGGTGGAATAGTCCTTGGTTGCAACCAATCCTTGGATACTATTGAGGGCATTGAAGATGAAATGTGGATTCATCTGTAATTGCAGTGCCTTTTGTTCCAGTTGTAATATGTGATTCTCAATTTCCAATTGTTCCCTTTTGGCCTTTTCCTTTTTCTTGATATTCCTCTGCCAATTCCAAAGGATGAACCCAAGTAAACATAGGGCTACCGTACCCATTAGAAGTTGGAACCAAAGCAGTTGCCAAATGGGGCGTTTGATTTGGAATGATGACCGAATGGGAGGACTCAATAGATCCTTGCCCGATATGGCCTGTACCTCAAAGGTGTATTCGCCGGGAGGCAAATTGGAATAATCCACGGATTCCTTTTTGGAGAATGGTGACCAAGTTTCTTCGGCACCTACCAATTTCCATCTGTACCTGATATCCTGCGGGTTGGAAATATTAATGGCCTTGAACTCAAAGTTGATGTTGTTCATGTGGTAGGGGAGTCGGAGTCCCTCCATGATACCACCTTGCGGATTGGCAAAGCTACTGAAACGTGTTTCTCTAAGGGGCTGATAAAACAAGGATACATCCTTGAAGTGAATCAGTGGCGGTGAAATCCGGATTTGTTGTTTGGATGGGATATGCTGCGTAAGGCCGTTCATGGTTCCGAACCAAACATTGCCTTCCTGATCGCAAATGGCCGAATTCTGACAGGTTTCTATACCTAGGAATCCTTTGTTCCTACCATAGAATTGTATTTGGGTAACAACCCCGGATTCATTGATACTCAGTTTGTCCACACCTTGTTCGTTACCTGCCCAAAGGTTACCCTCATTATCAAAAATCAAGAGGTAGATATTATAGGAATGTAATTCCTCCCTGAGTTCAATCGGTTTGAATTGGATGGAGTCCTTACTCAACTCAGCCTTGAGGATACCATCACCGGCCGTACCAACCCAGATATTTCCCAAATTATCAAAGGCAATGGAACGAATGGCGATGTCATACGTCAAACCCTCTGTCTGACTGAATATTTTCTTAATCATTCCATCTTGGAAATAACCGATTTCACCTAATCGGGTGGCAAACCAAATATGCTTGTCAGGCCCTTGTTTGATGGTCGTGATGCGATTACTCCGTAACCCTTGTTTCCTGCTGAAACTTAGAATGGAATAGCCTAGGCTATCCCGGTCCCTGATTCTGAAAATGCCCTCATAATTGGTGCCCACCCAAATGTCACCAGAGGAATCCTCTGCCATTGAAATGATTTCCTTTCCCTCCATTCCGTCCTCTATGTCAATGGTGTCAACTCCAATGGTATCCATAACGATGATACCCTTACCGATTGTTCCGGCCCAAATCCGCCCTTTCTTATCCTCTAGTATGGCCTTGCACTTGACATTCAGAAAACCACTGTCCGCTTCGGAAATATGAAAACCCAGGCTATCATAGTAAGCCAATCCATTCGAAGAAGCAGAAAACCAGACCTTATTATCCTTGGCCTGGTGTATGGCATATATTCGATCACCATGGACACCCTCCCGTTCATCAAAATGTACAAAGAACTGACCCAGATATTTGACGATACCACCACCTGAAGTGGCCATCCAGATATTTCCCCAATCATCCTGTAGGATGGAAATGATATTATTGTTGGGTAATCCCTCACGGGTAGTAATGGAAGTCCAGGACGAATCCTGTGCTTGGTAAAGATAAAGGCCCTTTTCTTCCCGTCCCATCCATAGGTTTCCTTGGTTATCTTGATGGATACACCAAATCTCATCCATATTGGGAATGTCCTCATCCTTGATAATACTCAATTTATCCTCATGGATACGGGTAATACCTTTCTCATGTACGGCTACCCAAATGATACCATCCTTTGTTCTCTCGAAGTCAAGGGCCTCATCACCTCCTAGTCCGTTTTCGCTATGAAAATGATCCAGTTTGCCATCATATCCATAATGCCATGCGCCCACTGTAGTCCCAATCCATATGCCGTTCTTACCCTGGAAAAAGCTATGGACAATATTTCTATCAAGTCTTCTGGTCAGTAATTTTTGATAGACTGAATCTTGTGTATAGGAATATTCAAGGATACCATTCCGTGAACCAATCCAAAGGGTGCTATCATTGATTTGCAATAGGGCCTCAACCCTGACAATGGGTTCGCCATTGTGCTGGATGGGATGGAAATCCTGTCCGTCATATTTGCAAAGACCTCTTTTGGTTCCTATCCAGAGTTGGTCATTATGGTCTTCATAAATAGAATTGATGGTGTTGGATGGGAGGCCATTCTTCGTAGAGAAATTATCGAATTGTTGGCCATCGAAACGACTGAGTCCTCCTCCTTGTGTACCTAGCCATAGATAGCCCTTATTGTCCTGTTCCATTGCATACACCTGGGATTGGGCCAGTCCTTCCGATACTGAGTACTGAATGAAATTGTACTGTTGCGCATTAAGGAAAGGCCCCAAGCCTAAACATAATATAAGGAATAGGATTCTCATGTATGGTAAATGTAAGGAATGTTGCTTGGATTAGGAATCCCAATGTTCATCTGAATAATGTTCATTGATGGTTCCGTCCTCATTGATATCATACTCGATTTTGAATTCGTCATTTTCCCAGATACGAATGTCTTCATAATCCATTCCCTTTTCGTAAAAAGTGGTAAAGAAAGAGGATGTACCTACTTGTAGTGAAGTGGTTCCTACCACTTCATTTTCAAAGATATCCCTTTCTTCTAGTAGGATATTATCAATCAATTCGATGGTTTCGTTATCTATTGTGGTCAGGTGGATGGTCGTATGGTCATCTTTGTCATATCGATATAAGAATACACTGAATGCGCCCTTATTTTCCAAGAAATAGAATTTTTGATAGTCCGCTGCTTCTTTGAATATTTGTTCGGATAGTAATTCATCGAGTTCGGTTGTCTCAGGTTTGAATTCAAGATATCTGGCCAAGCTGATAGGCTTGGAGAATGTTTCGAAAGAGCGGGCATGCCCTAGGAATTCCAAATAAGAGTCCCATTGTTTTCTTTTTGTGGTAATGACCTTGGGTTGTTTCAAGGGAATATGGCTCACGACCAAGGGTTGTACCATGGAGGGAGCTGTATTGAAATGTATATTTTGTGTTGATTGATGCGTCAATGCCTTGTAGGAAATGGCTGAAAGTATCAATATTGGAATTGCGAAGAAAAGGATTCTCATATGAATTCGATTTAATTGTTGAGAATGATGGACTGAAATGAGGTAGATATGGTATGTACCATACCTACTCATTCCAGCTCAGGATGTCGTTTTTTGGAGTAGTTGATATAGTGGTAAAAAAGCGATTGTCTTCCATGTCGGGTTCGAATGGTAGTGGAGTATATGGTGCCTCATCATTCTGAATGGTCAATGCCC
Organism: Saprospiraceae bacterium; assembly: GCA_020631355.1. Classification (GTDB taxonomy): domain Bacteria; phylum Bacteroidota; class Bacteroidia; order Chitinophagales; family Saprospiraceae; genus JAHDCE01. The sequence continues at coordinate 19,668 of JAHDHL010000005.1, forward strand.
TATGGATACTGACGGTAGTTAGGTCCCCATCATATTGGTACCGAGTGTAACTATCCCCGGGGAATCTGGGTTCCAAACGGTCAAGTGTGGTTTTCCAGTCCATTTCTTCATGGGGATAGTTGGTTTTGAATTGTTGGATGATCTTATTCTCGACCAAAGCATCCTCTACTTTGAAAAAGCTAAAGAAACTTTCAGTGATATATTTATAGGAACCCACGCTGTCAAAGTGATAGGTATCCATGAGCTTTGATGAGGTCACTGATGGCCTTTCGTCGTCATTTCCTCCGAAAGCCACTGCCAGTAGTTTCATCAATTCCTCATTGTTGCCAATGCCCATTCCTTCGACAAGGATTTCGGTATTGGCATCCACGATACCATTTTCCAATGGATTCAGTTGTTGGCTGGCCATGGCAATCAATATTTCCTGGCTTGTATTCCTTTGTTCCTCGGATAGGATATGAATGCCTTTCCAATCCTCACTGCGTTGTACGATTCTGATGGTACCCCAAGGTTGTTGTCTAGGAGTTTTCCTAAGGTGGTCAATGACAGATATGATGGATCCGCAATGGTTGACAAATTCCTCATTATCAGTTAATGGATGGTCTTGATAATACGATTCGGCTTCCTGATAGGACTCGCTATCCTCCAGATTCATAATAAAGGTAATGGATGGCCTTTCTGGTAGCGCCATTTCAGCTTCGTAGATGATATCCTCTGCGAATACCTGAATCGACTTCGGTTCATTTTCCATGGCAGGCGCCTTATTAATATTTGGCCCCTGATAACCTTGGAGGGTTTGGTTTCTGTGGATTACCCATGCTATTGTAGCGATGAATGCGATGCTATATACTATAACGATAATTCCCTTTTTCATACATCAATGGTTTTGGTTATTTCCTTGATTTGAATGCAAGGTATCGGCATATGTAAGCGAATGGCGTGGCTGTCTAGCGGATGGGGTTGTGATTGGAGAATTCGTAGTACTTTTTTGATTAAGTGTATATCATATCACCCTAAGTTATTTAACTAATTGTTTTAAATATACTGTACTAAAAGTTTTAAAAAAGATTGCTTTGTATTATCTTGTTATCATTCGACAAACAAAAATCATTATTTATGGAATTGAATATGTGGATAGCGCCCATTGCTGCTATCATACCTATGGTAATAGGTTTCATTTGGTATCATGAAAAGGTATTCGGAAAGGCATGGATGAGTGCTGCGGGTATGACACCCGAAAAAATCCAAAATGGGAATATGCTTGTGACTTTTGGCGTATCCTATATTTTGAGTTGTTTTCTTGCGATTACACTCATGACAATGAGTATCCATCAATTCGGGGTATTTCAGGTTTTGGCAGGTGTCGAGGGGATAGACAAAGAGGGATCTGCCATTTTCCAGTATTTCTCTGATTTTATGGCTGAACACGGTCATAGACACCGAAGTTTCGGTCATGGTGCGTTACATGGGGCGATTGCAGCAATTATGTTTGCCATACCTGTCTTGGCTACGAATGCATTATTCGAAGCCAAGGGATTCAAGTATATCCTTGTGAATGGTGGATATTGGATAGTTACCATTACATTAATGAGTGGTTTGGTATGCCAGTTTGGATAATGGATATAGGAGTTATTCAAAAATGACTTAATAGGAACTAAATTCATCTTCGTATAGGCTGTCCCATTGACTTGGGGCGGCTTTTTGGTAAATATATCAATTTGAAAGAATGAAAAAGGAGAAAGAGGAATTACCAGAATGAAAAAAGCAGCTATGAGAAATCTCATAACTGCTTGATTCTGAAGTGGCCGCGCTGGGGTTCGAACCCAGGACCCTTTGATTAAAAGTCAAATGCTCTACCAGCTGAGCTACGCAACCTATCCAACACTTCTTTAAAGTGCGGTGCAAATATACGAGTAGTTATTCGAATTATACAACCTTTTTGTAGGGATTTTTTCAAAAAAAATTCTCGCTATTCGCAACGTTCTATATAACAGGGAGAAATGGGGTTTGGTTCCCAAAAAATAGATTTTATTGTTGATTTATTTTAGGCATAAAAATGGTTATCCCACGGCGGGAAATCAGTCTTGTGACAAATGATTAATCAACTTCCCCCTTACTTTTTTCGTAATCCTCGATATATTCGGTAACGATACTGTTCACGATATCCTTGATATAGGATTTTTCCATACGGGCAATGGATTTGAGTTTTTCCACCTTATCCCTATCAAAGGAGAAAGTAACTCTCTTTTTCTTGGGTCTGGACGGGTCATTGGATTGCTCCGATATTTCCACTTCGCTGGATGTTACCGTTTGGCGAATCAATGCATCCAAGCCACTTAGGGTTCTCTTGATGCGTCCTCGTTGTATCTTACGTTTGGATTTAGCAACAGGTAGGGATTTTTTCTTCTTGGCACTATGTTTTTCCACAGATTCCTGAAGTGCTTCCTGGAGTAGGGAGTCCAGATCAGCAGTGAAATCCTTGGAGGATTTCTTTTTCTTACGGGTTGCTACCTTCGTATTGGGCTGTTCCTTATCCTTGGTAATGATACTCAACTCCTCTGAGTTTTGATCCTCACCAAAGATACTGTCCAGTCCTTGTATGAAATTTTTCTTAGCCAATGTTATTTCCTTGTGATTTTCTCAGGTGTATGTTTAAGCTTCGACGGTTTCTTCCGTCCTTTCCAGTATTTCCTTGCATAATGCAAGGTAATCCTTGGCTCCATTACTGGATTTGTTGTAGTCAAAGATATCCTTTCGCTCGGTAGGAGCTTCTGCCAAAGCTACGTTATCACGGATATAGGTATTGAATACCTTGTCACCGAAATATTTCCTAATGGACTCGGCTACATTACGATTCAGTACTTTTCTCTTATCATACATGGTCGCAATTACCCCGCCAATCTGAAGTTTCTTATTCAAACGGTATCTCACCTTGTCTATGACCTGCTTGATTTTGACCAAGCCTTGCAGAGCCAAGAATTCTGTCTGTAATGGTATATATACGAAATTACTGGAAGTCAGTGCATTCAGGGTCAATAGACCCAAGGACGGCGGACAATCAATGATGATATAATCATATTCCTCAATGACGGTATCGAATAATTCCCTTAGTATGAATTCCCTACCGGCTTCGTTAATCAGTTCCATTTCGGCACCGGATAAGTCCAATGTCGATGTAATGACATCCAATCCCTCCTTGACCGTATACGGTTCCAAGTCGGCTTCACCTCTTATGGCTTCATAAATTGTGGATCTCTGACGTGGTATGCCAAGGGATAAGGTTAGGTTGGCTTGCGGATCCAAATCCACCAAAAGGGCCCTTTTACCCAATTCTACCAATCCTGCTCCTATATTGATTGCGGATGTTGTTTTTCCGACTCCTCCTTTATGATTCAACAGTGAAATGATAATCCCCATTTCGCGCGTATGTTTTATTTACTTTGTTAGAAGTAATGGTTTCACTACAAATATAACGAATTGTAGATTAACAATGTAATTATTTTTAATGTGTCAATTCATTGTTATGGGACATGCATGCTTGTATTATGATGGGATTGGATAGAAAAGTCCCCTTACGGTTCCATAACCGCAGGGGGACTTCTTTCATTTAGATTCTAAGGCATTTACCTATTCCATGATATCGGATTAATGCTTCAGTACCTTGATGGTCTCTATGATTCCGGTTGCGTCATGTACCTGAATCAGGTATATCCCCGAGGATAGACCCGCCATATCAAAGTATTGCTCATTGGTACGGGCAATGATCTGACCTGATGCATCCATTAGGGTATAATGCAGGTTGTCCTTTGTAGTCATGATGTGTACCTTTCCTATAACAGGATTAGGCGCAACACGAATTGCAATCGGCCCATCTTCTGTCTCCGAACTGATCTGACCCTGTGTCATCCGAGCAGAGGAACAGGTCGCTTGGGCTTCATAAGCTCCTAAATCCACGACTCCGAAAATCCTTGGATTTCCGTCAATATCCGTTTCTCCTGATGCTAGGGCATCATCACCCGCATCCACTGCCGGGGAGCATTCATTCAATGCATAATCTGAATCCAATAATAAATCACCTGCGGTAGCAGAATACAATGTATTCGTCCCTGTTCCTATTACACTACTTCCTTGGAAATAACAATGATTGTGATTGAAATGCAGGGTGCCATTATTGAATGCCACGACATTCTTGTTGTGATTGATGTTCTGATGGGCGATGATGGAGTTGTTGATATTGAATGTAAGTACATCATTATATCCGATTTGTAGTGTAATCAGGTTCTTATTGGCCACCTCACCCAGGATAGTCGTGTTGAATATATCACAAGTTTGATTCCTATTCGTAGCAATGGAGCCGATGGCATTCGCATTAGCGGAATCATTATTGGCAATAATGGAATTCTCAATTTTGGTATATAATGAGTTATTGATTTCAATGGCACATCTGATAAGGGAATTATTATTGATGATTCTCGTCCTATTGATGAACATTTGTGTTTCATTACTATGGTAAAGGGCGCTACCATAATTCGCTTCGTTCATCTCAATGCTACAATCCGTAATGGTGACATTCGGTGATAGAGTAGCGAACATCGCACCTCCATATAAGGCCTTGTTGTTACTGAGTGTTACGTCAGAAATGACGAACTCCGAACCAGAAGAATAGATACCTCCTCCCCGTGATCTGGCGAAAGAAGCCGCATTATCCGCATTGCCATCGGAAATAACGATACCATCCAATTTGACTTGGTTGACATTCCTGATAAGGACGACATGAAATGAATTACCTGATGATGTGCCATCATTATCAATATCCCCTGATAGTATGGTAGGGTAGAGGGCCGGATTTCTTTCGCCTCCTCCTGATGGATAACCACCAAGGAGTTCTATTCCCTGTGGCATCTCAAAGGCAATTCCGCGAGCAGTATTGGTGGTTGGCTTATAGGTGCCTTGTGCTATATGGACATCAAAATTATCTCCCATTGCCAGGGCATCCTGTAAATCCGTATAGGCATTTTCCCAATCGGAACCATCATTATTACCCGTAGCAGTCTCATCGACGTAAATGTCATACATTCCATTCAATATGGTCAATGCACCATTTTCATCGAATGGATCGGACCATCTTTCATTGGTATATACGTCCGTGCCTGATAAGGTATGTAGAAATGCCACCACTGCATCCTTTTCGACTTGTGTCAGTTGTAGGTTTTGTCCTGGGCCACCCGGTCCGCCGCCCAATCTATTGTCCAGTCCCGGAACATTGGTAATCAAATTGTAATGGTCCATGACATCATCCAGGGTAGCCAGACTTCCATCATGCATGAATGGCCCGTTCTCTGTACCATCCGTTCTGGCAACATCCCTCAATGAGGGCGCTCGGGTATTGGTAAAATCGGTTAGTGTGGGGTTTCCGGCTACACCTACGACTCCATTATTCATACTATTGGGAACAATATCGAATTCAGGGGCACCATGGCAAACATTACAGTTGGCTCCTCCATTTTGGGGAGGAGTCATAAAGAGTTGCTTACCCATATTTTCCTGATTCGTGAAATTAGGGAATGGAGCCCCCGGATTACCCGCCAAGGCAATCCCTGCATCATATTTGGAATCAAATGATTGTATACTCCTTACGAATTGTGCCAATGCCTCACCTATTCTTTGTTCGGTAATTGTGGCGTCACCGTATGCAGCAGTAAAGAGTTCCTCATAATATTCTATCGCACTCAGCTTGGTGATGAGGTCATTGAAATCAGGGTCGCCATTCGTACCACTGAACCCCATTTCCACATGGTCCTGTATGGGTTGTGTGGTTTGGGCTTCCAGTGTGGCAGCCCTTTCGTCCCAGAAGAATCGCACCTCATTGGCAAAGCGGGCATTTACCAATCTCATGGAATGTCTTCCGGTCAATCCTCCATCCAATCCTACACTCTGAATGGCAGGGTCACCAAAAGCGAATTCCTGTTGGTGGCAACTGGCACAGGCGATGGTGTTGTTATCCGAAAGATTCTTATCATAAAATAAGACCCGTCCCAGAGTAGCCGTTGTATTATTGATTTCGTTTCCTAAGGTCGTATTATCCTTTTGTATATAATTGGGAATGGTTTGGTTTGAGTAATCAAAAAGATTAGCCAAGTCGATTATTCCTGAAATTAGTGTGAGGGAGAATAGGGAAAAAATAATAAGGTAAATGATTCGCTTCATGCCAAATGATTTTCGTTTGATAATTTATAATTCAGGGAGTATTTGTTGTTTGTAGTCAAGTTTGACCAGAATAACCACAGTATTATTCCTGCATTAACCATTATTTTTCAAATAACTATCATTATCTGAAATCGGGTAGGAATAGATGAGTTTTAAACTGGTTGGGAGGTGATTGGTGGCTTAATGCATATTGGATTGCAATATGTATTCCTTTTATCTTACTTTTTTATCAATGTTGCATCCTTGAGGATATAATTCATATAATCAAGGTTGGTATCATTCAATTGTAGGGTTCCTCTGAATGTTAGGATGTCATCCATCTTGAATTCCTTGTGAATCTTATGGGTTTGTACATCCATTACGGATTCAGGCCCTGCACCGCCACAGAAAAAGCATTGGCTCATGGGATAGGCTGACAGGAAGTGTAATTTGCCTGTTTCTTCACCAAGGGGAATCACGTATCCTTTGATTTGTACCTTTTGTCCATCCAAGGCCTTGATATCATCATGGAATATGGGGAACATGAGCAGAAGGGTGTCACTTACTCTTTTATCTTCGAAAACAATTCTGGAAAGGTGTTGCCATTCCAGTACCAGATGGCCGTCTTCTTCTTCATACTTACTTTTATCCAGTGTAGGCTGTTGGTAGCCCGGAATATCCCTGAACGAAACGAGAATGTCATAGCCATTGGAATCCTTTTCTGATTTGGGAACTGTATCTACGGGGATTGCCTCAATCACCTCATCCAAGGTTTCGTGGTTGGCTTCGGCTATACTACCGTTTTGGCAGGAGTAGATAAGAATGGATAGAATAAAAGCTAGGAAATATTCAGTTCTCAATATTAATGGCATTTGCCACAAATATAATTGTCTTATGTTTTAGGATTGTCTTTTGAATATGATAAATTATTGATATGTGAAATAAAAAAAGAGGTGGATACATCCACCTCTTTCTATTTCATACCGTATGTTGCTCCAGCAACTTATTTTGTGCTATCAACGATAGCCTTGAATGTTTCCGGGTGATTCATGGCCATATCAGCCAATACCTTTCTATTCAATTGGACATCCTTTTGGGATAGTTCGTGCATCAACTTGGAATAAGTCGTACCGTTCAAGCGAGCGGCTGCATTGATACGTGTGATCCATAATCTACGGAAAGCACGTTTCTTATTTCTACGGTCACGGAATGCATATTGCAAACCTTTTTCTACAGCATTCTTTGCTACTGTGTAGACCTTTGATCTGGCGCCAAAGTAACCTTTGGCCATTTTCATGATTTTCCTACGTCTGTTTCTTGACGCTACATGATTGACTGAACGAGGCATAATTAAGACTTTTTTGTTCGATACAGGGGTTCCGTTCTTGAACGCTTTTTTCCTGTATCCTCGTTAAAAAATCGGTTAAATGATAATTAATGGGATTAGATACAAAGTAATGCTCTTACTCTTCTTGCATCACCGGCAGATAAAATATCCGGCCCTGTCAAGCGAGTCTTTGCCTTCTTGGATCTTTTCCTCAATAAGTGGCGCTTACCTGACTGGAAGTGTTTGATTTTACCCTTACCAGTCACCCTGAAACGCTTCTTTGCACTTGAGTGCGTCTTCATTTTAGGCATGATGACTTCATTTTATTTTTAAAAATGGAACGCAAATGTATAACAAAACAGCGAGAAATAAAAGGCAAGCAGCCATTTTATTTCCCGCTGTCGTATATGTACACTAAGGACTATTTTAATCTATTGGTCCTCAGTGTGATATGAGCTTATTTCTTACTCTTTTTCTTCGGTTGGATTGTAACGGACATTCTTCTTCCTTCCAATCTGGGAAGTGCCTCGGCCGAACCCAATTCCTCCAATTCCTTGATAAAGTTCAGAAGGAGTAATTCCCCTCTTTCCTTAAATACGATGGAACGTCCACGGAATTGGACGAATGCCTTAACCTTGTTACCATCTTCCAGGAATCCTCTGGCATGCTTCAGTTTAAATTCGAAGTCATGCGTATCGGTATTGGGACCGAAACGGATTTCCTTGATGACTGTCTTGGCAGTTTTGGCCTTGAGTTCCTTTTCCTTTTTCTTCTTTTGGTATAGGAACTTCTTGTAATCAATGATTCGACAAACAGGTGGCTTGGCCTTAGGAGAGATTTCTACCAAATCCAATTGCATGGTGTTGGCCCAATCCTGACATCTTCGAGTATCATAGATGCCCGGCTCGACGGTTCTGCCAGCTGCCTTACTGATGGCATCCATATCATCACCAACCAGACGGATTTCAGGTACACGGATTTGATGGTTGATTCTGTGTTGGGGTCTTTCCCTTTCTTGTCGGTTATTCCTCTTAAATCTTTTAGCCAATATAAAATTATTTAATGATCAATGGGCATTTAAGCCTTTAGTATACAATTAGTTCAACGTTTTGATAGGATGATTTAGTTCCCTCCTACAAGATTATGACAAATATGGGTTTTTTTAGTCATAAAATAAAGGTGGAGGGTAAATAAAAAAATCAGTAGCCGCCAATATGGGCAACTACTGATTCTATCACTCTATTTCGGACCAATTAGATTTCCTTTTTGGCCGAACTTTTCAGTTTCTTAATGGTCAATCCATCTTTCTCCTTGTTGAGTACTGCCTCGAACTTTGTCCCGTCCTTGGGATTATTGTTAAGGATGTATTCTGCCAAAGGATCTTCGATGTATTTTTGGATGGCCCGATGTAATGGCCTGGCTCCGAACTTGGGATCATATCCTTTCTCAGCCACAAACAATTTGGCCGGTTCGGATAATTTCAAGCTGAAGCCCATATTTTCCAATCTCTTGTACAAGTCCTTCAAGGTAATGTCAATGATGGATGTGATATCATCCTGGTTCAGACTATTGAATATGATGATGTCGTCAATCCTATTGAGGAATTCAGGAGAGAATGTACTTTTCAATGCACCTTGGATAACCCGCTTGGCATCTTCCTTTGTGCTTTCCTGTCTGGATTTGGTAGCGAATCCCACTCCTTGTCCGAAATCCTGCAAATCCCTGATTCCAATATTGGAAGTCATGATGATAAGCGTATTCTTGAAGTTGACCTTACGGCCCAATCCATCAGTGAGCTGCCCATCATCCAATACCTGTAGCATGACGTTCCAAACATCTGGGTGTGCCTTTTCTATTTCATCCAAAAGGATAACAGAATAAGGTTTTCTTCTCACCTTTTCGGTCAATTGTCCACCTTCCTCATAACCCACATATCCCGGAGGCGCTCCAATCAGTCGGCTGATAGCGAATTTTTCCATGTATTCTGACATGTCGATTCGAATCAGGGCATCCTCAGAATCAAAGATGTACTTAGCCAAAGCCTTGGCCAACTCTGTCTTACCCACACCGGTTGGTCCCAGAAAAACAAAGGAGCCGATAGGCTTGGATGGATCCTTCAGCCCGATCCTATTCCTTTGGATAGCGCGTGTTACTTTCTTTATGGCCTCATCCTGTCCGATTACTGCACCCTTAAGGTCATCAGACATTTTTACCAACTTGTTGCTCTCACTCTGAGCTACCTTTTGTACGGGTATATTGGTCATCATGGCCACGACCTCTGCGATGTCTTCCTCCGTTACAGGATAGCGCTTGGTCTTGGATTCCTCCTCCCATTCCTGCTTGGCAAATTCCAATTGGCGCAAGAGTTTGGATTCATGGTCTCTTAGGTCGGCAGCTTTTTCATACTGCTGATTCTTTACGGCATTATTCTTCTTCTCCTTGACCAATTCGATCTTCTCCTCCAAATCAAGGATATGCTTAGGGACATGAATATTCTTCAAGTGTACCCTTGCTCCCGCTTCGTCCAGCACATCAATGGCCTTGTCCGGTAAGAATCGGTCACTGATATAACGATCACTGAGCGTTACACAAGCCTTAATGGCTTCTTCCGCATAATTCACATTATGGAATTCCTCGTATTTGGGAGTGATATTAGTCAGAATATGAATGGCTTCCTCAGGTGATGGTGGATCCACAATCACTTTTTGGAATCTTCTATCCAAGGCACCATCCTTTTCGATGTACTGTCTGTACTCATCGAGTGTTGAGGCACCGATACACTGTAATTCTCCTCTGGCAAGTGCCGGTTTGAAGATATTGGATGCATCTAATGAGCCTGTTGCTCCACCGGCACCAACTATGGTATGTATCTCATCAATGAATAGGATAACGTCCCTCGACTTCTCCAATTCATTCATGATGGCTTTCATCCTTTCCTCGAATTGTCCTCTATATTTGGTACCCGCTACCAAAGCAGCCAAGTCCAACATGACGATCCTTTTATTGAAAAGGGTACGGGATACCTGCTTCTTGATGATTTTCAGGGCCAAGCCCTCAGCAATAGCCGTTTTACCCACACCAGGTTCTCCGATAAGTATCGGATTGTTCTTTTTTCTTCTACTTAGGATTTGGGATACCCTTTCGATTTCATTCTCACGACCAATGATAGGGTCCAGTCTGCCATCCTCAGCCAGTTTGGTTACATCCCGACCGAAATTATCCAAAACCGGAGTCCGTGACTTGGAACCACCCTTTCTGGGTTGCTGGTATCTTTGTTCGTCATCCTCGAACGGTTCTTCTGGGTCACCGGGGCCCGGTGCTTCATTACTGATGTTTGGCATTGTGAAATCAACATCCTCTTCCTGCATGATGAATGCCAGTTCGGATTTGAATGTATCATAATTGACATCAAATTCCTCAAGAATACGAGAAGCCCTATTGTCCCTATCCTTTAGGATGGAAAGCATCAGATGCTCTGGACCAATGGATTCACTTTTCATCTGACGAGCTTCTAGGAACGCAACCTTCAGAACACGATCCGCATGCTTGTCCAAGGGCAATTCCCCAATCTTAAGATGTGCACTCGGTATTCTTCTTCTGAATACGGAATCCTCAATCAGTTGCTTCAATTCGGTACTATCCACATCCAGAGAGTCCATCACCTTACAGGCAAGGCTCTCGGTACGTTGGACGATACCCAGAAGCAGATGTTCTGTGCCGATATAGTCATGTCCCAGTCTCTTGGCTTCTTCCATGCTTCGAGAAATGACCATCTTAACCTTAGGCGAAAATTTCTTCATTTATTATTGTCTTGTGTATACTGTCCCAAAATTCGAGGGACTTTGGTTCTTTAAACGGTTATATCCCATTATTTGTGCGATGATTCATAATGGAATAAAAAAATCTTAACATTTGAAATCCCTATTAGTAGGTTTTGTTTGTATGATAATCATCGCCAATATAACCAAAGAAAACTAATTGGTCATGTATTACCAACTTATTACCAACAAAATAGTGCCAACATACAGATTCCGCCAAAATTGCAGGATTTCCATCCAATGCGGTGATTTCGCATGTATACAAGTTTCAATACGATATAAACGTATATAGGTTCTATTGGGTTTACGATTTTTAGTATTACTTTTGTGACAATATTGACAAAAGGTTTTGTTTGGTCAAGCACCAAATAATAATTACCTTGTTGTACCTAATGACTCGAATTAATTGATAACTAAGATTTGTATTTATGAAATTTTCCGTAGATAAGCAGGAAAAGCACACCGTAATGACGCTTCAAGAGGAGAATCTGAACTCATTGATGGCTCCTGACTTGAAGTCGGAATTCGTCATTCTGCGAAATGAGGGTGTTCCCAATTTCATCTTGGATTTGAGTGAAGTGAAATTCGTGGATTCCTCAGGATTAAGTGCCATATTGACAGCCAATAGGCTTTGGAAAGATATAGGAACATTCATATTGACAGGTGCGAGCCATCCGCATGTGAAGAAATTGATTGAAATATCAAGACTACATACCGTACTTACCATAATCCCCACATTGTCCGAATCCATCGACTATGTGAAAATGGAAGAATTGGAAAAAGAACTGGGAGGAGGAGATGACGAATAGTCTGTTCCGTATCTTATGAAATTCGAACTTACCATCCTAGGGTCCAGTGGGGCTATGCCTTTCAAGGACCGATATATGACTGCTCATGTACTGAACATACGTGAGCAGTTGTTTTTGATAGATTGTGGTGAGGGCACACAAATGCGAATGTCCCGATTCAGGGTCCGACGGGGCAAAATCAATCATATCTTCATTTCCCATTTGCATGGCGACCATATTTTCGGTCTGCCGGGGCTGTTGACTTCTTTCGGAATGAATCTAAGGACCGAAAATCTCTATATCTATTCTCCTCCCGGCCTGAAGCAAATGATTGACGGCTTATTTCCATATGAGGGTAAGGGACCATCCTTTGAAATTATTTACAGGGAACTGGATACGACCGTTCACCAAATGGTTTTTGAGAATGAGGATGTAGAGGTATGGACGATTCCCTTGTCGCATGGTATTCCTTGTAATGGGTATCTGTTCAAGGAAAAACCGAAGCAGAGGAAAATGCTTAAGGAGAAGATCAAGGAGTACAATATTCCCTTTCAGGATATAGCAGGAATTAAGGAGGGGAATGATTGGACGGATGCCAATGGCAATATGATACCTAACTCTGAATTGACTACTGCTCCACCTCCGGTCCGGTCTTATGCTTTCTGTTCGGATACGGCCTATAAGGAGGATATCGTACCTATCATTGAGGGGGTAGACCTTTTATACCACGAAGCTACTTTTTTGGAGGAAGCCATAGATAAGGCGATAGCAACCAACCACTCCACAGCACTCCAAGCTGGACGAATTGCTTCCAAGGCCAATGTAAGGCAATTGGTCATCGGGCATTACTCTGCTCGATACGAAGAAATCAATGGTCATCTGGAAGAAGCCAGAACGGTTTTTCCTAATACCCATTTGGGTACAGACGGTGCCGTATTTGACGTGGAACGGAATAGATAAATCTTCATTTCCCTAGGCATCTTCCTTTCTATCTATTTAGAATTCTCCCCATCCATAGCTTATCGAATCCTACATTTTTTTATCAGTTTGAATTTTTATTCAAAAAAATCACCCTTTGCCCCAACCATTTCCAGAAAGCCTCCTGTCCTTATGGACGACAATCATTATTAATCCGAAATGAATTATTTGAAATGAGAAAAGAGATTCTTTTAATAGCCGTAATGGCAGTGATTACCGCCACATTCTTTCAGAGTTGTGTGGAAGATAAATGCAAGGAAAAAGTTACCTATACCTATTACGAACCTATTTATCTATTAACCACAGATATCAGAACTGAAATCCAGGCAGAGGGACCAAGGGAATTGATCAATCCGGGCAAATTATATTTCTATAATAATTATGTACTGATAAATGAGGTGAATGAGGGAATTCATATCATTGATAATCAAGACCCCACCCAACCTACACCCATCTCATTTATACCCATTCCTGGAAATGTGGATATGTCAGTTAAGGATGATATTCTATATGCTGATAATTATATGGATTTGGTGGCTTTGAAAATAACCAATCCTACAGCACCTGAATTGGTGAAACGAGTTGAGGATGTATTTAATTGGTACAGCTATCATGAGGAATTCGGTTATACGGTAGAGTACAGAAGAACGACGACGACAGATGTAAGGGATTGTAATAATTATATGGTAGACATCTGGTTTGATGGTGGCGGATTTTTTGCGAATGATGCGCTCGAACTACAGGGTACTGTTGATGCTGGAGTGAATCCATCTACGGGGAATGCCAATATCGCCGGTTCAATGGCCAGATTCGGTATTTCTGATGATTATCTCTATTGTATAGATGAGTACAATTTGGATGTATTCGATATATCTAATGTCACCTGTCCTGAATTCTTGAATACAGTTCATGTAGGATGGGGTATTGAAACTATATTTCCACATGGAGAACATTTGTTCATTGGTGCAGAGGATGGTATGTATATCTTCGATAATTCCAATCCTCAGGAACCTGTCCAACAGTCCTTGTTTCAGCACGCAAGAGCATGTGATCCTGTGTATGTCCGGGAAGATAGGGCTTTTGTAACACTTAGGGATGGCACGGAATGCGAGGGATTCAATAACCAATTGGATATCGTGAATATTGAGGATTTGAATAATCCTTGGTTGATGCGATCACATTCTATGGTGAATCCTCATGGACTGTCTGTTACACCAAGTAATAAGATGTTCTTGTGTGAGGGAACCGCCGGAATGAAGATATTGGATGTCAGTGATAGTTATAATGTTGTGGAATTGGGTAGGGTGAATGGATTTGATGCATATGATGCCATTGCTTTGGGAGAAAATCATGTGATGGTCATAGGCAAGGATGGATTCTTCCAATTCGATACTACTGACCCATCAAATATTGAGCAGCTGAGTTTGTTGCCGGTACAATAATCATATTGAAATTGTTTATACCCCTGACACCCCAAGTGAATACGTTATTTTTTCAGTCTGTAAGTTCGGGAGTCGGAATAGCATCCGACTCCCTACTTCAAACCAAAAGAACATGAGACATTATATCATATTTCTATTCATTCTATCCGTACTGTCACTTCAGGCACAGGATGAGAATGCATTATCCAATTCTTTATCCAAACAATCCGAAACACCTAGGTTTTACAATTCTCTAGCATTCGGTTTCAATATGGGACGTCCCGGAACAGATGCGGTATACATGCAAGGTGGTTTGGGATTCAGGTATGCAGCAGGTTATAAATTGAATAAATGGATGAATTTCGGGGCCGGAACCGGTTTTGAGTTCTATGACTTTGATGCTCCAACGGTCTTTATTCCATTATATGCTGAAATGAGGGGAGAGTTGACAAATTGGAGGGTTACACCTTTCTATATAGTGGAGGTAGGAATGGGATTCAAATTAAGGAATGGATTTTCCAATTATGATAATAAACCCAAAGGGGCTTATTTCAGACCTCAGCTGGGATGGAAATTCAAGCGTAAGAGTGGTTTTGCATCGACTGTGGGAGTGGGATATGTATTACAGACATCCAGATCCAAGTATGATAATAGTTGGGGGGATGATATTTATATCAGTGATATCAGGCGAAAGTACCAACGCTATTTCGTTCAATTCGGATTCGAATTTTGATTTGAATTCCTATTCTGATAAAATGATACTAACTTAAAAGACTTACAGCACTGAATGCTAAATGCTATTTAGGAAAAAGACATATACGGACCATGATTTGGTAGCGGGTTGTTCGAAGAATGACCGTCGCTATCAGGAACGACTGTATAAGCGGTATTTTCCCAAGGCAATGGGGTTGGTGATGTATCATGTCAAGGATCAGGAAAAGGCTTTGGAAATAGTGAATCAGGGATTCCTGAAAGTCTTTCAAAAAATTCAGACCATCAAGGATGCACAGGCATTGGAGGCATGGATAAAGACGATTATGATGCGGACCCGAGCGGATTATTTCCGCAAGGACAGCCGGTATCTCCGGTCCGTTATTCTGGAGGAAGCAACGGATGATAGAACAGAGAATAACACTTTGAGTAATTTATATTTCAAGGATATCATCCGATTATTGGATCATTTGCCCCCGGCAACCGCAGAGGTGTTCAGATTGTATGCCGTAGAGGGATATAAACATGATGAGATTGGGAAACATTTGGGAATCAGTGCTGGAACTTCCAAGTGGCACCTTTCCGCAGCGAGGAGCAAACTCAGGGAATTAATTCACGAACATTACGATACGCAGAGAGATGTTGGATAACAAGGAACTCATGGAAAAAGGATGGGAGGATATGTCTGCCATCTTGGATCAGGAGATGCCCCAGAAAAAGAAACGGAGGTTGGGCTTCTGGTTACTATTCTTTGGAGTAGTGATTGGTCTGTCTTCAGCCATTGGCTGGATGATGACTGACCAGGAATTGGCCAGTGATGAGTCGGAAACGAATATCGAAAAGGAAGAAATGGTATCTTCCGAAGTAGAAATGAAGGAATACCAAGATGATTCATCTCTTGATATAGAGCAAAAAACGAGTCAATCTGAAAACGACGCCGCCGTTGTGTCCGAGATTCCGAATCCATCCCATTATTCGAACCCAACAATCCAATCCAATACTCCTACGACCATTGATTATAGAATAAAGAATAACTCAATTCATACGATTTCCGAATCCATCCCTATGAATGGGAATGGCATCAATTTCACCAAGCGTCAATTACAAAATAAAGGTTTTGGTACTTCCCTCATTCCGACGTATTATCAATTGATGGAACCTATCCAGGAAGTAAGGGCTAGTGAGCCTGTCATTAATGTTTCAGAGGAACCAGAAACCGAAGAACCAATTATTCAGGAGGCAACAACACCCACTGAAAAGAATAAGGAACCCATTTTGGATATAACGCCAGTTGCATTCCTTGAGGTATCCGAAATTCCATATGAATCATATGCCAAGGAATTGGCAGTTCCAACCTTAAGGAAACCATGGGAATGGGCTGTCGAGGGAGCATATAATTTCCAGAGTAAGAACGAAATGGGAATATCCCTCGGACTGATTGCAAGGCACAACTTCAAGAGCAGATTTTATCTGGAAACAGGCTTGTTGTATAATGTCCAATTTCTTAGATATGGAAACTCCGATGTGAATAACCTATTTGTTGATGCTGAATTTAGTGGAGCGAATACTGAGGATGAATTGGCTGTCCAGGATGCCATTACTAATCGGTTGTCAAATCTTAATCAGCACTACCTGAGGATACCAATGCACTTCGGGTATCAAATGAAGAATGGCCTTTCTTTCAAGGGGGGAGCCGTGGCAAGTGTCATGCTCTTTGAAAGGAATGGCATTGCAATGGGGCAATCCGAGGATTTGTCATTGACACCACCATTGGCCGAGTCTTACAATGTATCCAATTCATTCAGTTCGAATTTTGAGGTATTGGGGAGTGTGGGAATCGATTATAGATGGAAAAGGAAGTGGCAGGTAGGTCTGCGTTATGATATGGGATACAAACTCAGGAATTTTGATCTCAGTTCCGTGAATAACAATAGTTTTAGGGCCGTTACAACTGGTTATAATAGTAAGGTGCGACTACTCAGCCTTAGTGGAAGAATGTATTTCTAATCTAAAACCAAGAAAATAAAAAACGCCTTTGGTACATTCCAAAGGCGTTTTTGTAAGGTATTGAACCTGTTTATTTTACCCTTAATCGCTGTCCGATACTGATAATGTTATTGGTCAGACCATTCAGACGTTTGATATCCGCAACCGAAGTATTGTATCGTTTGGATATGTTGTATAAGGTATCCCCTGAACCCACAGTATGGTACAATTGAGCACCTGGTTCTGTTGGTGATGGCGGTGTGGTAGGAACAGGAACCGTTATCACATCAGTTGGTGGACTCGGAGGTGTTGGTGCAGTTGGGTAGGGTGGTGTTACGATGTCCGGACCACTGGGATTTGGTGTGGTAGGAGACGGTGTAGTCGGTGTCGGTGGCGTTGGTGTTGTGGGAGGCGTGTAGGGTGCGGTATTGGTTGCTCCCTCTGTAATTTTCAGATAAGCCTGTGTCCTTTCCCTCATGTCAAATGCATTCACATTCGTTCTGATGACATCCACGATATTCTTTCCGTCACTTAAGTCATACTTAGGCGGAGCATCAACAGGTGCTGCATCATCCGCAACGGGGTCCTTACTCGGATCCCTGAGTTTGATTCTGATGTTCTTACTGATTTTCCTTCTCAAGGATAGCTTCTGTCCGAATGCGGGTTCAGTTCCAACAAACATCCTATTCTTCTTATAGAGTTGCTTGATTTTGATACCATACAATTGCGAAATGGAATACATGGTTTCACCCGGCTTCACCTTATGGAATTCGTTATTACCTCTCCATTTTTTCTTTTTGGCTTGGAGATAGATTCTATCCCCCTCATTGAATGTAAGGGAACCTCCCTCATACAACTCATTGAAGATGGTCACTTTCTTCGCTTTTACCCCGAAGAAATCCTCTATACTTGCAGGAGTATCGCCCTTTTGTGCAAAAATCATTCGGATGCCATTATTGAGAATGACCTCGTTCTTGGAATAGTTCGATGGCAATGCTGGCCCCTCATTCACATTGGGTTTGGTCGGTCCCGTATTGGGTTGGGTTGCCACCAATGGCAACTCGAAGAAACCGGTTTGGTCGTATTCATATAATTTATTGGCCTCGATGATACCGATAAGCAATTGTGCATAACGAGGGTTCGTTGCATAACCTGATTTTTTCAACCCCTTGGCCCAAGCCCTGTAATCCCTGATATCCAAGTCGAAAAGAAAACCATAACGACTGACTTTCTTCGGATTGTGTAGGAATTCGGAATGTGCATAATAGGACTCCTCAGGTGTTTCGAATACTCTGAAACAGGATTTGACCAGATTACCATTGGTGTCATAATCATCATCCTTGAGGTAATAAGTTTCGCCATCCCATTGGCCACCACATTTCATACCGAAATGATTATTGGCCTCCCGGGCCAATGAACTTTTTCCATCACCTGATTCCAGTATTCCCTGTGCTAACTTGATAGAGGCGGGAATTCCTGCACGGCCCATTTCAGCAATGGCAATATCCTTGTATCGTTGGATATAAGCTTTCCTTTCCGGATTATACGGATTCAGGTAATCCGATTCGATGGTGTATTCCCTTGCATCCAATTGTAATGTTATGAAAACAATGGCAAAGGAGAGAAGTAATAAGGTTCTGTTCATCATGGTAATATGGGTCTTTCTCTTAAAGTCGGTAATCTCCATGCTTTTTCTTCAAGCGTTTAGTAAAACCAAAGTTATAAAAGTAATTGTTAATCGCATAATCCTACCATAGCAGTTGGTTTTTAACGCAGATTTTGGATGCTTATCCCTTAAAAATTCCCTTTCATCGAGTGATGGGGTCAGTACCTCTATTCAATTCCCTAACTCTACTAATTCTTCTTAATTTTCAGCATCATAACGTACCCGTTCCATGAATTCATTCGAAAATATAAGGTTGGCACTTCGATCCATCAGACATAATCTACTGAGGAGTCTCATTACCCTGTCCATTATTGCCATTGGTATTGCCGCCTTGGTTGGAATTCTGACAGCATTGGATGTTCTACTGTTGAGCCTGTCTAGTAACCTATCGGATATGGGAGCCAATTCTTTCAATATCGAAAGGAAATATGAGGACCTCCAAGGGAATCGGAGAGGGAGACGAGCAAAGCGTTCCGCAGTGATTTCCTACGATCAGGCTACATCATTCAAGGAAAAGTATGATTATCCGAATGCGAAGGTCAGTTTGGCTTTGTTCTGTACATCCCTAGCCACAATAAAACACAAGAGTGAAAAATCCAATCCCAATGTCAGTGTCTCAGGATGTGATGTCAACTATGTGAAGATGCGGGGGTACAAGATGGCTGCAGGCCGTATATTCTCTGAGTCAGAAATAGAACACGGTTCGCACAAGGCCATGATTGGATGGGATATCTGTAAGCTCTTGTTCGATAGTAAACCTGAAAAGGCCATAGGAAAGTCCATTTCAAATGGAAATGTAAAATATAAGATTATCGGAGTAATGGAATCCAAGGGAAGTAGCATGAGTTCCAATGAGGACCGTATGATCTTGATTCCCCTGACGAATGCCGTTAGGTATTATGATAATCCTGACCGCTCCAGTTATGATGTATCCGTTTCCGTAAGTGATGCCATTGAAATGGAACCTGCAGAATCCACAGCTATCGGAGTATTCCGAAATATCAGGGGATTGAAAGCGGGACAGGATAATGATTTTGAAATCTTCAAGAGTGATGGTATCATGGAGGTACTAAAGGAGAATACGGTTACGATCCGTATTTCAACCATATTCATTGGTCTGGCCACACTTTGCGGTGCTGCTATTGGTCTGATGAATATCATGCTGGTATCCGTAACGGAAAGAACCCGGGAAATCGGGGTTTGTAAGGCTTTGGGAGCATCAAGACGTAATGTGTTATTACAATTCCTGACGGAGGCTGTATCCATTTCCATCCTTGGAGGAATCGTAGGTATCCTATTGGGAATACTGGCCGGTTTGGGCGTTGCCTATGCTTTGGGAGGGCAGTTTGTCATGCCTTGGAATTGGATTGCTCTGGGCTTTGGCTTGTGCTTTTTCGTAGGTGTGGTTTCTGGTTTGTATCCGGCTGCGAGGGCTAGTGCGCTAGATCCAATAGAGGCATTGAGGTATGAGTAGGAAATTCAACTGATTCCAGTTTTATGCAAGACCCCATTCTAGATGAGAAATATGCGAAAGAAGACCATCCCGAGGTAGTGAGTCAATCCGTTTTTATTTACTATGCTGCGGATGAGATGGTTTTTTTGGGAATGTTGGGAGTGACTATTTGCCTCATTCTACTGGTTGTGAATTACTTTGATGTTGCCATGCCCATCCGGATTTTGGGTAGCATATTCCTTCCGGTCGTTTTTCTTGTTGGTGTATTCTATTTTGTAAATAGAATCATTTCCACCAATACAAGGTATATCCTAAGGGAAGATGGCTTATATATCGAAAATTGGGATAGAACCCTACTCATTCCCAATGAGCACATGCGATATGTGAATCAGGAGTTTATCCAATATACAGGTGGTGTAAAAGGAGGTTGGGCCAGATTTATCCAAAAACCATCTTGGTTGATTAATTTGGGATACTATGAAATCAATTCCAAAGGGAAACGGGTAACAAAAGAATATAGGTTAGGCCCATTTGACTGTCCTCCAGTCATGTATCCGATATTAAGGGAAAGGGTATCGTAAACAGAATAAGACAAGGCGGTAGAATATTTTATTCTACCGCCTTGTCTCTCTAATAGTTTAAGGTATCAAACGCCTTATCTGACAATCATCAACTTCTTCACTTCTCGATACTTCCCATAATCAACATGAACCAAGTATGTACCCGGTGCATATGTATCCACGGGTATGATGAGATTTGATTCATTATTTTTTAATTCATGTGAAGAAAGAAGCTTGCCTACCAAATTCGTTATCCTTATCTGAGTATCCTGCTGATTGGTTCCTGTAAGGCTGATGGAAACCTCATCCGTTGTAGGATTGGGAGTGATTTCGAAACTGACATCCTTGTTCAATTCTGTGGTACTTACGGATACACCGGTTTGTATACGAGCTTCGTAGGAGAATAGTTTTTCTGTTCCCATGTATACTTCAGGCATGGATACAACGATGAAAAAGACATCTGTATCTTCGGGAGTCAGACTAAGGGCAAGGGATCCTTCTTGGTCACTTAGAACTTCCATCGGGAATATGGTCGTACCCGTAACATTATTCTGTACAACGACCACACCCTCGAAATAGGAATTATCTTGTTCATTACTCAGTGGGTTTCCCTTATATTCGAATTGATATGTCTGATTGATGTTATTATTCAATTTGAATGTATTGAATGCCCAAGCAGCAGTAACGACCGAATCGGGAGGAGTTATCCAACCATTGGTTCCATCATTGGTGAATTCAGCCACATATTTTTTGTCATCTGCAAGGTCTGCAATATTTTCCCATTCCAATAGGGCTAATTCGGTTTGGATACTTGGTATGAATTGGAATCCATCCAACATGTCTGCAATCCAATTCTTGAAATGTGATCTGAATGTGGAAAGGCCTACTGACTCAACAATGAACTCCTGGGGTGTCAGATTCGTATTGGCTGTGAAACCACCCGAAATATTATTCCTGGGCACACCCAAAGCTTCCGTGAGGTAGAAAAGTAAATAGCCAAGTCCGTATTGATGATTTTCCCTTTGCCAGTTCTGAGGGTGATGATCCGGTCTGTTATCCCATCCATACCATAAGGGAACCTGTGGGATTCTAACCAGGATTTATAGAGGAACTAGCTAGTTGGACATTGAATTCCTGACAGTTTTGGGCTTGTATGGTACTAAATGAAAGGAATATTAGGAGTATAAATGTCCCATTACAAAAAAGGTTACTTCTTGACATAAAAGATAATTTAATTAGAAAGGGAAACCTTTCTATATATACTTGGGACAAAACAAATATAACTACAAAATGCAATATCCACAACCTTGACTTCGTTTTTCTGTCTTTGGAAACAAAGGGTATTTTTGTAGTATTAGACAGAACCATACTTTCTGTACCAACCTAAGACATCATGACAAAGGAGGAAATCAAAACTTATTTGATAGAGCATCAGGAACAGATTGTTTTCTGGTGTAAGTTAATAGGAGGAGGAATACTAGCGATATTCTTGTCACTTCTTTTATTCATCAATAGTGTAAGTTTGGGGTGCTTTGGAAAGTTGCCCACAACCAAGCAACTGACATCCATCAATAATCTTGTAGCTTCTGAAATTTACTCATCTGACGGCGTACTTCTGGGTAAATATTATAGGGAGAACAGAACCAATTCTTCCTTGGAGGCGATTTCACCTGTGGTGGTTGATGCATTAATCGCAACGGAGGATGCCCGTTTTTATGAGCATTCAGGAGTTGATTTTTTGTCTTTGTTCAGGGTGTTTTTCAAAACCATACTAGGAGGTGATGAAAGTTCTGGTGGTGGAAGTACCTTGAGCCAACAATTAACCAAAAACCTATATCCTCGTTCGAATACATTACTCGTTTCCAAGGTCAAGGAAATGCTAACGGCCAAGCGATTGGAAAAGGTCTATACCAAGGAGGAGCTACTGACACTTTATCTCAATACCGTCTCTTTCGGAGAAGAAGTCTATGGTATCGGAGTGGCGTCCGAACGTTATTTTAATACTTCGCCCGATAAGCTTAAGACAGAACAGGCAGCCGTTCTGATTGGTATGCTGAAAGCCACTTCCTATTACAACCCAAGGAACTTTCCAGAAAGGGCATTGACCCGTCGTAATGTAGTTTTGAAACAAATGTTGACCTATGAGAAGATCAACCAATCTACTTATGATAGTTTGTCCCAAGTACCATTGGATATTGATTATAACCTCATTTCAACCAATGAGGGATTGGCACCTTATTTTCGTGAACATCTTCGCGCGGAACTAAAGGAGTGGATTGCCACCCAAAAAAAGCCCGATGGTACTGCCTATGATCTTTATACGGATGGACTCAAAATCAGAACCACCATTCACTCCAAGATGCAGGCCTACGCAGAAGAAGCGGTGAGGGAACATCTGACTGCATTGCAGAAATCCTTTGATAATCATTGGAAAGATGGAAAACCATGGGGAGACGACAGAGTCATAGACAAAGCCATGAAACGGACGCGGCGGTACAAGATACTCAAGGAAGAAGGAAAGACGGATTCTCAAATCAAGAAGAATTTTAATGAACCAGTATCCATGTCCATTCTGGATTGGGAAAAAGGAGCGGTAGAAAAGGAAATGAGTCCATTGGATTCACTTCGTTATTACTATTGTTTACTGAATACCGGATTTTTGGTCATGGAACCTTCCACCGGAGCCATCAGGGCATGGGTCGGTGGCTCGAATTATAAGTATTTTAAGTACGACCATGTAAAGTCCAAGAGACAGGTAGGTTCTACTTTCAAACCCTTAGTCTATGCTACGGCCCTTCAGAAAGGATACCAACCTTGTGATTATTTCTATAATAGGAATACCATCTACACGGATTATGATAATTGGGAGCCGAGGAATTCCGATGGTGTATATGGTGGCCTCTTGAGTATGGAGGGGGGATTGATGAACTCCGTGAATACCATTACAGTAGACCTCATCATGAGAACAGGAACGAGGGATGTCATTAATCTGGCCCAGAAAATGGGAATCAAGAGCCATATTCCTGATGTTCCTTCCATTGCTTTGGGTAGTGCGGATATTTCCTTGTATGAAATGTTGCAGGTGTATGGCACACTTTCCAATAAGGGAATGCACGTCAAACCTAAGTATCTAGTAAGTGTAGAGGATGCCAATGGCAATCTGATTGGTGAGTTCCTACCCAAGACTGAAGCTGAAATGGCAGCGGATACCACACGGGTGCTTTCAGAACATGAAGCCCTGATTATGACTGATATCCTAAGGTCAGTAGTGGACTCCGGTACTGCCAAACGACTGAGGTGGAAATATGATTTTAGGAATCAGATAGCAGGAAAAACAGGAACAACCCAAGCACAGGCCGATGGTTGGTTCATGGGGTATACACCCAATTTGGTAGCAGGTGTATGGGTCGGTGCGGAAGATCCGAAAGTCCACTTCAGGGATATCTCCTTGGGACAAGGTGCGAATATGGCCTTGCCCATCTGGGCTGAATTCATGAAACGGGTGTATAAGGATCCGGAATTCAAATCCATGGAAAAGGACACATTCCAGACTCTACCAGAGGAGATTGCGTGGAATATGGAATGTCCGCCCAAAATCACCGAGGAAGAATATTATTATCTCCAGAATCAGTTTGTGATACAGGACACTTATATCACCTATGATGATAGCTCGTCTTTTGATGTTCAGGATATTTTTGATGTTCCGGATAGGATATTCAATGAAAAACCCCAACGCAATACCAATCGTCGGACCAAGGAGGAAGCTCGTAAGGAAAGAGAAAAAGCATTGAAGAAAGCCAATAAGGCCAGGAAAAGAGCTGAACGGAAAAAGAAAAGGAAGAAATTCTTTGACAATTTGTTCAATCGGAAATAGTCATTGGTATTGAAAAGTACTAGGATGAAATTATGGTTAGCTTATCTATTCAAAAAATGATTTATGTTGGATTTTATAAGGAATATGAACTTTGGATGGATACTTATTTTTTTAGGGTTCCTTATGATCATTTCTGGTTTTTCGATGATTGATGATGAAACTAGAGAGAAAACTTTCCTTTGTTTCGATAGAGGATGTATTTATGTCCAAGGAGTTTCATGTATTGTGTTTGGTATATTTACTATAATCATAAGTATCTATCAAATGTTAAGGTATCGTATAATGAAGTAGTCATATGCTCCATTTGTAAAATAATATTGTTGCAGATGAATGAATAATCATCTACTACCCAACACCTGTAATAAAATAAGAACGGCAGCAATTCTTTTTGGAATTGCTGCCGTTCTCAATATCATATCCAATAATGAATTAGTGGATGACCACTTTCTTTACATCCTGTCCGTTTTGGTCGGATAGTCTGACAAGGTATGTTCCCCTTGGAAGATGATCCAAGTCGAATCCAACGACTTGCTGACCTTGTGGTACTGATATCGATTGGACATTCCTACCCAATAAATCCATTACCTCGATTTGTAATTCGTCATTCAGGTATCCCTCCAATTTGATAGCGAATTGACCATTGTTAGGATTCGGTAAAATACTCCAAGCATTCACACTGGCTATATCCTCCACTCCCACAAGAATGACCTCCACGGTTTGTGTGAATACATCTGTACCACAATCATCCGAAATGGTCAGTGTAACGGTATAATTACCCGTTGCACTATAAGTATGAGTTGGATTCATATCATTGCTTGAATTACCATCTCCGAAATCCCAGGTATAGGTTGTGTTTCCGGAAGTATTGGAACTATTCGTGAAGTCGAATACGCCATTGTCACCATCATAACTGAATCCTGCTTCGGACTCCGGTAAAACCGTGATGTAATTATTCTCTTGTAATGAATTATTACCCGCTCCATTAACAACTACCAGGGATACGTTGTAAGTACCGGAAGTATTGAATGTAATACTTGGATTCTGATCGTTCGATGTCAGATTTTCAGGACCACTGAATACCCATGACCAACTGGTTGGATTACCAGTGGATTGGTCGCTGAAATTCACGGTGAATGGTGTACATCCTGTCGTTGCATCCGCACTGAAAGCAGCTGTTGGTGCGACGACCTGTACCTCACCACATGTCGTAGTGAATCTCATATTATCCACGAATAGGTTATTACTGTAACCATTCACTGTTTCCAGTTTCAATCTGATATTGGATTGATTATCATATACACTCAAATCAAGGCTGATACAATCCGAACCATAATTACCATCAAAGCACCAATCCGATGTAAGGGTCGGAATGAAGTTCAATGTGGTAGCTTCCCTTGTGGCGAAGTTTCCTGAACCATTATCTGAATCAGAGAAGATTTGGTTATAGTTATTACCACCATCCGTTGAGATGTAGATATTCAGTTGGTCGGTGTAATCATTATTGTACTTCGCATAGGCATAATCCATTTCAAAACGGACATTCGTTCTGCCAGCAAAGTCGATAACAGGAGAAACCAATTCATCCAGTTGACCAATTTGGTCGTACTCATAATGATTGATATAATACGCTTGGGAACCGGATTGCGTACCACCCACGGCAATCTTTTCCCATCCCAGACCACCGTCAGGATTATTGACGGTCCAATCATCCACTCCCTCGAAATCCTCGATGTAGAATGTATGTGTGGCATTCTCATCAATAACGATATAGGCATTGAGGGTCTTCGTATCCGAACCACCGGAATTCGAAGTGGTCAATGTAACATCATAGGTTCCTTCAGTTGAGTAGGTAACGACCGGATTGGCATCCGTGGAAGTATTCGGCGTACCACCCTGGAATGTCCATGACCAACTGGTTGGCATAGGATTACCATAGGAAAGGTCAGTGAATTGGACACTGGTACCTTCGCAACCACTGGTGATATCAGCCATGAAATCCGTAGTAGGTGCTCCCGGAGGAATGAAACAATTACTGCTCAATCTGATATTATCCAAATATAAATTATTACCATAATCATTCACATTCTCGAATTTCAATACAATATTGGACATGTTATCATAAGCGGATAAATCCAATGTTGGACAACTGGCACCCACTTGTCCACCGTAACACCAATCATCTATTGAGCTAGGAATGAATTGTGCTTGGGTTGTGGTATTGGTAGCAAAACTACCTGTACCATCTTCCGCATTCTGATAAATTCTGGAATAGGTACTACCACCATCAGATGAGATATAAATGACCAATGAATCCGCATAATCCTGGGAATATCTTCTATGTGCATAGTCAAAGTCGAGGGTGATATTGCTTCTACCTGAGAAATCAAGTACCGGCGAAACCAAACCATCCCTTTGGCCTTGTGCTTCGTAATTATAATTGTCGAGACCGGCTGCATTGGCACCACCTTGGGTTCCGCCTACAGTCCAAAGATCCCATGTAACGGCATTATCAGGATTATCTGTGGTCCAATTACCCAATCCACCCTCAAAATCCTCATTGAAGAAGACTTCTGTTCCGTCAACACCGACTACGATATATCCGGTCTCCATTTTGGTATCGGAACCATATTGATTGGTTACGGTCAGGGTTACATCGTAAGTTCCTACGTTGGGATAGGTGACCAAAGGATTCTGGTCTGTGGAAACATTTGGTGTACCTCCCGGGAATGACCATGACCATGAGGTAGGACTAAAGATGGAGAAGTCGGTGAATTGCACCGTTACACCAGGGCATTGTTGTCCTTGATTATCTGCTGAGAAATTCGCCACAGGCGGATTTGTAGGATTGGAACATTGTAGTGCTAGGTGCGCATTGATTCTTCCCGCACCCAACTGGCTAATGAAACTTGGGTTTTGGGAATCAATGTTATCTGCCGTATTGGTGATGCAGAATTCAATGTCATCCGGAGATAGGGAACCATCATAGGATTTTAATAAACCACAAAGGCCCGCTACCATTGGACAAGCCATGGAAGTTCCGTCATAGACTTGGTATGAGGTAGCAGAAGTCGCTACCGTACTTAGGATTTGTGAACCCGGAGCACTGATGTCTATCCAGGAACCATAATTGGAAAAACTGGATTTTTGGTCGCCCTGATTGGTTGAAGCGACACTGATGACAAAGTTGTATCCGGCTGGATAGAATGTTTGTGAAGAATTATCATTACCCGCAGCAGCCACTAGGGTGATACCCATTCCATGAGCTTGGTTGAATACATTCTGGGCTGTCTGGGATGCTTGTGGGCCTCCCCAACTCATACTGATGACATCCGCTCCTGCAGCCATGGCATATGCCACACCTTCGTATCCGTTTTCCACGAATTGGGGATTACCATTATCACTGGTACATTTCACACCCATAATCTTATTACTGAATCCGATGGATGCGATACCTGTACCATTATCAGTGGCCCCACTGGCGATACCTGCACAGTGCGTACCGTGTGAGAAGTTGAAGTCAGCCGCTGAAGCTGGAGGATTAGGGTTGTTGTCGAGATCCGCAACATCAAAACCATTGACATCATCCACATAACCATTGGCATCATCATCAATACCATTGTTTGGAATCTCGGCAGTATTTACCCACACGTTAGGAGAAAGGTCGTTGTGACTGATTCTTACCGCATCATCTACGATGGCAACAACTGCATTACCTCCCGTATGGATATCCCAGGCATCAAAGGCAGATATGTTGTTGAGGTGATATTGTTGTGGAACGCCCGGGTCATTGGGCGTTAGGGTAGGACGTAGGAGTTCCACCCTTTCCGCATATTCTACATCATCCAAACGCTCTAGGTCCCTAATCAAGGCTTCTGCCTTGGAAATGGAAGCAAATTGAATTTTGTAGGTTCTGTCGAAGATGTCCGTATTCAAGTGAATGAATGGTCGTTGTACGGATTCTACCTGATATTGTGAGAAGATATAGGAAATCTCTCTGAAGTTCTTGTTGGCCTGTACCTCATCCAAGGACCTGAAAACCATCTGGCTTTCATTCTTTATCTTTAGATAGATGAATCCATCCTTGAAATCCTTGTGGATGGTTTGTGAAAAACCAATGACTGCTATCAGTAGGAATGATAGTAGTGAGATAGATGACTTGAATTGCATGGTTAAGTTAGTTTGTGTAATAAGATGATACGAAATCCTTGGGTAATGAATGGATAGAATTTATTCATTCTTAAAAGAAATCATATGTTGTTTGTTGAATTCTTGGGAAATGTATGCGAATGTAAGCATCTATTACGGGCTTCGGTTTACAAGAATTCATACTTTCGGTATAAAATTGAAAATAGAAGACATAATTCGGGATAGAAACGTCGTAGATGGATGTCTAATGTTAGGATTGGATAGCTGATTAGTAAGGAAAGATGAAGTATGGTGAATGTAATGTTGGGAAAATCTTAACAATTTGTTATTGTTCAATTCATTAAATTTGTAAGGATATACAACCTTTTGAAAGCAACTTTCATTACAATATATGATACTTGTCGCTTCAATTGATTTTAACCATAAAATGATACGATAATGAAAAAATTATTCTTGTACATGCTGCCGGTATTCTTTTTGGCTGCGTGTACTACTGAAAATTCAAACAATTCCACAGTCGATACTGATACCCCTCAGACTTCCAAGGATGCAACATTCCAGATAGGTATTGAGGAAAGCACTGCCTTGGTTCATGGAAACCTTCAGGTGTATCCGATTATGGCTAAGGAAGATTTTTACAAATCCAATGAGGCTGCTGCTACTGTCGGTAACCTAAAGGAAGGTATTGATACCAAAGGTTTCTATGTAACCGAAAAGAAACCATATGGTAGACAAGACGATATGAGTGCAGTGAATTCATTGACTGTACAGAATAAGAGTGATAAGGATATCTACCTGATGCAAGGAGATGTAGTGACTGGTGGTAACCAGGACAGAATCATCGCTGAGGACCAGATTATCGTAGCTCGTTCAATCCAGGATGTTCCTGTATTCTGTGTAGAGAAAAGCAGATGGCATTATCGTGAGCATGAAGTAGACGAGAATGATCCTGAATCCACTCACAAGCGTAAGATTTTCGCATTCTCAGGTTACTACAACGTAGCAGCCAATGATTTGCGTAGAACCGTTCGTACGACACAAGACCAAAGTTCCGTATGGACCAAGGTAGGTGAGTTCACAGCGAAGAACAATGCTCCAAGTGAAACACATACCTATGCTGCATTGGAAGGTTCCGAATCATTCACCACACAACGTGATTCATACATGAACTTCTTCAAGGGTAAATTGGAGAGTATGGAAAACTGTGTAGGTTTTGTTGCTGTTTCAGGTAACGAAATCATCGGAGTGGACTTATTCGGACACCCTAACTTGTTCCAGAAGCAAGCAGATGGATTGTTGAACGGATATGTAGCTGATGCTATTACTACAGGGTCTCCTGTTACGGTTTCTGTAAAGCGTATGGTGAAGTACCAAGACGAATTGAACAGTAAGTACAAACTAGACCAAAAGCATGATAACCAAGAGGATTTATTCCAACACAATGGTGTGGTTATCCACTATTCTAAGTTGTAACCTAAATAGGTACTGATCCGGAATTGATTTTCCGATTCGTAAAGCGGGAAGTATTGTAATACAATACTTCCCGCTTTTGTTTTAGTCATCATTAAGCTATGGTCAGCTCACATCTTATTGCGCAATAATACGCAGAATCCACATGTTTGGATAGAAAATTTGTATGTCCATCAGGTATGAATTAATTTCGTAATACTTACAACCAAATACGCCATGAGTCAGAATACCTGGAAAAATTGGGCTGAGACCTGTGTTTGTCATCCCGAACAAATCATTCTTCCTCACACAGAGGAGGAAATCATTGAAGTCATAAAGGCTGCGGCGGCACATGGCAAGAAAATCAGAGTGGCCGGTAATGGTCATTCATTCACCCAATTGGTAGGGACTGACTCATTACTTTTGGCATTGGACCATTGGAATGGCATTGTGGATATAGAGGGCCAATCTGCAAGGGTTCGTTCAGGAACGAACATCAAGGTCCTTGGAGAATCCCTATACGAGAAAGGTCTCGCCCAGGAAAATTTGGGCGATATTGATGTCCAGTCCATAGCAGGAGCCATTTCCACAGGAACACATGGCACAGGCATCCAGTTTGGGAACTTGGCTACACAGGTAGAGGAAATCACATTCATCAATGCACGGGGAGAGCGCATTACTTGTTCGGAAGCCCAGAACCATGATATTTTCAAGGCTGCACAAGTATCCTTGGGAGCATTGGGAGTGATCACGGAATTCAAGTTGAAATGTCTTCCGAAGTATGTACTTCAATTAAGGAACGTGAAGAACACGGTCAAGGACTGTATGAGTCGATTGGAGGAGAACAAAAAGCAGCACCGTAATTACGAATTCTACTATTTTCCATATACGGAAACCGTTCAGGAGAAGATATCCAATGTTACGGATGGTGAAGCCAAGGAGGGAGGTATGCTACAGTATTTGAATGATATCATCCTAGAGAATGGAGCATTCAAATTATTCTCAGAAGTGAGTCGGATTTTTCCATCTTCCAGCAGGGCTATCAGTAAGCTGACAGGTAAGGCTGCCGGTGAATCAGTAAGGAACACTTGGTCGCATAGGGTATATGCCACAGCTAGATGGGTAAGATTCACTGAGATGGAATACAATATTCCTGCAGAACATTTTGAGGAATGTTTCTATGAAATCAAGAAGAAAATCGAAGATACCCAATATGACCTCCATTTTCCGATAGAGTGTAGATTCGTGAAAGGGGATGATATCTGGTTGAGCCCGGCCTATGGTCGTGATTCGGCCTATTTGGCTTGCCATATGTACAAGGGGATGCCCTATGAAAAATATCTTAGGGATATGGAAACCATCTTTAAGAAGTATGAAGGAAGACCGCATTGGGGTAAACTGCATTATCAGACACCTGATTCCCTAAGGCAACTTTATCCGAAATGGGACGATTTTCATGCCATCAGAAAGGAAATGGATCCGAATGGAATGTTTCTGAATGCTCACCTGAGTCAGATTTTCATTGATGAGAAAAAAGCGGTACTGACCGAATAGACCTACTTATTCAAAAAAGGCAGGGGGATAAATGGCCTTGCCTTTGATGTCCTTTAGTTCTCCTTCATTGAGCTCCTTTACCATACAGTTTTCTTCAGCGGAATCGAATGGTACCGTAATGCCATGCGCAGCACAGGTCTCATATCCGAAACGGGGATAATAATCGGCATGGCCAATCAGCATGACTGCCGCATAACCCATTTCTGAACCGATGGCATGTGCCTCGTGTATCAGTTGGCTACCAATACCTTGTTTTTGGAATTTTGGTGCTACTGATACAGGAGCCAAATTAAGGATTTCGTATTGGGTCCCACGGTCAAGTATGGGAATGGTAGTCAGTAGGATATGACCTACAATCTGACCATCTGATTCGGCAACCAAGGATAATTCAGGAATGAAACAATCATCCTTTCTCAGTTTTCTGACCAAGTGGTGTTCCGTCTGTTGGCTATAAGGCATGGTCTTGAAAGCAGCTTCGATAAGTTGCTCCACATCATGATGGTCTTTTGTTGTTTCCTGTCTGATTCGAATGTTCATTATTGATGATTATTGTGAATAAAAAATATTCCTGATTTCAATATTGCCTCCATCAAAGTTGTTTTTTCCCTTGATGAATAATGGAGCTGAAATATTTTCTGATTGAACTGCTCCTTGATTCAAATCGGATACGGGAATGGAAAATGTTTGCCATTCGGAATGGATGGAATATTTTTCTTCCGGACCAAAGGATATGGCATTTTCCTTTAGATTCCCCTTGGTATAATGCCCCGTCAAATATCCTAGAAAAAATGATGATTGGGTATTACCTCTTATTTCGAATTGGATAGAACCCTCCTTGAAAAGATTGAGATTTTCCCCTACCGAAGTGTTTTCCAATTCCAATCCGCAGCCCCACCAGTTTCCTGTTCCGGATTGTATTTCAATGATATTTTTTATATTCATCTTAATATGACAAGTACCTTCCCATGCATTCAATTTTATCGTAGAACTAGGGTAGGATATTATTTTAGCATCCAGTGTGTTGTTAGGATATTGAATGATGTAATATTTGCCGAGAATTGTTTCTCCTAATGTATTCTTTTTATTATTCGGATATTCTAATTTCAAATAACCCATTTCCTCAATGCTAGGAGGAGTAAGGGAATGATTAATTAATTTATCCTTGTCTCCGAAATATGATTTTGATAATGGTTGGTTATTTCTTTTTAATCCCTTTTTGTTGAATTTTTCTGCTTCATCCCAAAGTGCATATTTTATTTCATTTTTTAAATTGATTAATCCAAAATGATTTTCAGAACCTAAGGGTTGTGCTGCATCTTTCCATTTTTCGTCGAATGCCTCGAAATAAAAACAAGTGATATTCTCCTTTTTCGTCCACTCCCTGATGGCTTGGTAATATAAGGCGGCTTTATATTCGTCTGCTGCTTTTGAACCTTGGTTTCCATACAAGGAATTCGACGTAGTGGCCCAGCCAGTTTCACCAATGTGAATCGGTTTTTTTATTCCAATTTTTTCTAAATACTGTTTTACCGAATGGTATTGTTGCTGTGCATAATTACTGGATCGTCTTATGGCTTTTCTTATTTTTTCCTCCTTGGATAAATGCATGTCTTCCAAGGGCGTTGTCCAAAAAGAAGCATTATAATGCGTATCATGAAAAGGGTAGGTGTGCAAGGAAATAAAATCTACTTCAGAAATTAATTCATTTAATTCTTCCGTATGATAATCCTCACTTCCTCCTCCCCAAGAGGCATAATTATCTGAACTGGTAATGAGAATATGCTGCGGTAATAAACCAGACTGCCTTAGCGTCTTGAGACGGACGACCTCATCCGTAATGATTTTTGGTGTTACATGGTATCCGGCCCAATGTACCATGGCTTCATTACCTACGGCAATTATTTTCACAATGTCTGGATACTTCCTCGTAAGATCAATGGCTGCTGTTATTTCAGCAATATTATTAATTATATTTCCTTTGGTATGGTCAGGGTTTCCGGACCAGGCATCCTGGCATTCCATCCACACACCTAGCATGACATGCATCTCAAAATCAGGGATTTCTTGTTTGAGTTGCTGAATGGCTTCTAGTGTTATGCGGGCATGGCTGTATTGTTGGGTGTTGTAGGTTCGGATAAATGTAGTGCCCAAGGCATTCAGGATTTTTAAATCCTCTTTTACCTCTTGGATGCTAGGCGTAATTTCTCTTGTATTTTCCCTGTAGCCACCGTAGCAAAATGCATTGTGTTCCTGATGCAGGATATCCGTAGGCAAATGTAGGGTGATGGGTGGGTGTTGCATTCCTTCTTTTTTGGAATGACAACTATTCAGTAAGGAAATAAGCAAAATGATGGAAAGAAAAAGAATATGCTTTCGAATATCCATATGATAAAAAAGAATTTATTCATTATCCTTTTCGGATGCTTCAATAATGAAATATATAATTAATATAATGATTTCTTTCTGAGAAAAATCATACTCTTTTCCATATATCCAATAATCAATTCTGCCACTTTCCTTAATTCTGATATTATAATCAGCGGAGCCATATTCTTTTAGTCGGATATTGAAATCCGAAAAACCACTTTCCTTGATGCGAATTTTGATATCGGGATTTAAGGAAGTACTGGGTCTGATATCGGCCTTGGATAATTGGGTGGTAAAACCCACACTGAAATCATGATAACCGAATTCCTTGAATCTGAAACTCATGTCATGGGAGCCATAATCCTTGAAACGAATGGATAAATCCGCTGGCCCTTTTTGAACCGTTCCTACTTCCGTTTGTCCGGATAGTATGAAGCATTGGAAAATAAAAAATAATAAGATTGATAGACAAGGAAAATTAATAATCATTGTTCCGCATCATCTTGAAGGTATACCAAACCAATAAGCCTGCAATGACAAGTATCATTAGATAAACCCATACTTTTCGGGTATTCAAACCATTGTAGCCATCTTGTTTTTTCTCAATTTGAATTTCTTGTCCCAAGGAGGATACATTCATGTTTTCTGGAATGGTACTCTTGAAATGACTCAAATCATAGCTAGGAGCTCCTGCATAAGTATTGCCATAAACGATTTCATGCCGATCACTGGAATGCAATCGGGCAGTTAATGAATATTCATATCCCTTGACTATACAATTCCCGATATCCAATGGTGCATCATCCAGATTATTGATGATGATCTTAATGCGTCGGGTAATCTTACTGGAAAAAGTAATGATATTCTCATTAAGTGAACTAATAATCTGCGAACCAGCCTGTGCATAGTGATACTCCCAACCATCCTGTGTTTGCGTACTGTCCTTGGCGACATATATGGTTACATTCCGATAATAATCAATATCTGACTGAATGGGTATTTCCAAATAGGAAACAGGGACAGGCTGTCCGAGATTCAATAAGACTTCGGATTGCTTTTTTCCATTGTCATTCAGGATTTGTTGCTCCATAACTTTCTTATCCAATCTTTTTCCCTCATCCACGATGTATTCATAAATGGATGCTTGTTTGAGAGTAGGCTGTTCAGGAGCCAGTATGGATAACCTGTAGAATTTATATTGTGAATTAGGGAATACCAAGTCCGTATATTTGAATTCCGTATTGTTATTATTGATGGATAGAATCCTGTATTGTTCCAAAATGGTAAACCATTCTTCCTGGTCATTGCTACCCTCTAGATTTACTTTCCAATCAAAGTTCTTATCATCAAAATTTAGGAGTATCCTGTTGATGGTTTTTTCATTGAGAATCTTATAGGTATAGTAGAATTCATTCCCTTTTTTCGACTGGTTCAATAATTCGAATTGGATATCATCCCTGAATGACTTCTTGGTCTTATCGATTTTCAGAATGTAGGGGGATTCTACCGTATCCTGCTCGGAAATGGAATAAATACGGATATCCTCCAATAGGGAATTGGTCTTGCCGAACATGTCATCCGGAATGATGATTTTATTCCATCTTCCCTCAATATTGGTGATTTCCCTCTTGTAGCCATAGTCCTCCATTTGTGCTTGGATGGAAAGACATAGACTGATTGCAATTAGATTAAGAATGATCTGCCTCATCAAATATGACTTGAGTGTATTTATTATACAAGAATGAAATAATGAGTAAAAGGATACCCAGTGATATGAAAATGATTGTTTTGGATATAGTGTTCAAATGCGCGATGTCATAAAAGAATAATTTGATTAATGTAACAGCAAAAAGCGCAATGGCTGCCATCCTTAGGTGTTTTTTCTTTTTCCATATACCGATACCGATGGTAATAAGAGAGAAGATACCCCAGAAAATACTCAACCCGAGCTTGTAGGAATCACCATAATCCGCTAAGGTCATATGATAGATGATTTCACTACTGATGAGCCAAAGTAGGGTGAGTGCCAAGATGACTTCAAAGAATGACTTCCAAAATCCTCCCAAATACTCCGATTTGATAATGCGCCAATTGGCCCATGTCATGAGACCCATGATGGCTATTGAGATGTACCTAATGATGATATGACCCGTTCCTCGGTCGAAATATTCCGCATCTGTTTGCTCCATATAACTATCCCTCAAGAGACTACACAGGTACAACCCGATGAGTAGGAATAGGAATGTGGTAATGGTATTGATGAAATTATTGACATAGGATAACGCCTTGTTCTTGATGACGTACTGATTCAGCAGCGTCATTACAGCAGCAAAAATCATAGTGAAATTCAATAGCCAAATGCTCTTGAATAATTCAAGGTCGGAATCATGTTTCCAGAAATTATAATCATATTCCGCATCGTAGATATCCTTTCTGGTAGCATAATAAATCTGATCGTAGTACAGATTGATTTCTATACAGCCCGCAATGAATAATGTGCCAATGAATGCGGCATTGATGAGATAGGTCATCAGTTTGGAAAGCATGGTTTCTCCGAACAGATTGGATACGTGCTTGCCATCCACATAACTTACAAATCCCAACATGGCTGCAATGAGCATCGAGGCCAGGAAGTTGATGTTGAATAACGGACGGAATTGGTCGGATTCACCATCATAGAAATAATCACCCATGTAGTAACCGTAATCCAATAACCAACTGATACCCGTAATGAATAATAATCCATATGATAATCCTTCGTAAAATCCGACTTTCCATTTCCGGCCAATCCAGAATGTAAGTCCTGATAAGGCTGCCCACAATAGGGTTACCCAATGTCCATCCAATTCTACAGGAATCGCAATCGTAACGAAAACCAAAACCAATCCCGTAATAAAATAGAACAGATTCCTGTCACCGAGTTTTTGCGTATAAATGACTGCGGAAACACTGAAATGTATCAATGCATTCAGTATGGTAAAAATACCGAGATACTGCATGTAGGGATAAGTCATGCTGCTACCCTCATAATAACTATAATCATATAGGAGATAATAGCCCACAGCGTAGAAAATGAACGAATTGATGAGTATCAGAATGATATCACCTAAATGGAATACCTCCTTGTGAATCAGCTTATATCCTAAAATCAGTAAGTAGTAAAGGATGAAGAATATACAACTGAATACCATTGCGGTATTGAAATGTTCATCATCATCATAGCTTTCCCCAAACCAAAAGAAATAGATGAACCATGTCATGACGAATGAGGCCAATTCGACTATCCGCCATTTCTTCAGAAAGGAAATTATGAGAATGCCGAGATTGATGATGGCCATGTAAGAGAATAGGGTAGTTGCGCTACCATTATCGTCACCAATGAGGAACGGGATGGTGTAGGCACCCACCAACCCTATCAGCGCGATGATTTGATTCTTATAACTCAAAGCTGCAACAACGGTAAATACCGTAAACAAAACCATCAGTCCAAAGGTCAGACCCTGCGGAATCAATTCGTAGAACTGATAGGCTGCATAGGTAATGAAATACATGATAGCCATCGAACCACTCACCAATACGGCGCTATAATTCGGATATTTTTTCCTGAGTCTAATTCCTACGCCCACCAATCCGAAGCCAATGATATACCCGATGAGAATCCTTGTGGTCGGACTAATGAGATTGTTGTCTATGGAATATTTGGCACCAATGGCCACACCAATGACCGTGATGATGATTCCTATCTTGTTGATGAGGTTTTCCCCGATGAATCGCTCCAATGCGGAAGAATCCCTTTGTGCAGGTTGGTGCTTCTTTGTAGGAACCTTGGTTGCTGCTATGGGTTGCTGAACAGGCTTTAAGGGAGCTTTATCCTGCTTGTTTTCCTCGATTGGAATGGGCTTGTCCTTGGGTATGTCCTGTTTGGACTTTTCAGGAATATCCTCCTTTTTCTTCTCAGGCGTTGCATCCTTGGAATATTTCAGATGAAACAACTGATTTCTCAGATGATCCATTTCCTTAGTCATCTTATTCTGCTGCTGGGTCAGTTCTTCCAGTTTGGCAAGGAGCTGATTGAGAATTTCATTCTTATCATCCATATTCCATTGATTTTAGGGTTGGTCCCAGTGAAAATCCATGTTGGATTGAATTGTTCAACATGATTCAGAATCCAATCATAAACCATTTCATATGCTAAATGTAATGAATTGTAGGCATAACAAGCAAGGTATGCGGAAGTCTAATGTGTGAAAGCCTCTTGTCCCACAAGGAACAAGAGGCTTTCATTCAACACACAAAACCAGGTTTATCTTCCTTTGCTATAAATGCTGAATATGGGAATGTCAACTGCAAGGAATGCACCCATTCTGAATCCTCTGGCTTCTGTTACATCGAATTGGGCATCATTGGTTACCCCTCTCAGATTAGGCCCCATCTGTACACCCAAACCAATAGAAATCGGAATGTCATTACCTGCACCATAAACGAGATAACCACCGGGAGAAAAGACATTACTGAATTTCAACTTTGGGAGATTATCAAAATTATTATCATTCAGGCGATAGGTGGCGAGTGCCCCGACATCAATAATGGGAAAAAAGAGACTCACCGAGCCACCCTTACCCAAACCAGTGCTTACGGCTATACCTACAGGAGCTGCGAATGCAACATAATTGGCTACATGCGAAGTGGAATCGGTATAAAGGGTTTCAGACCCTCCTGCCAAGCCCATGTAGGCATTGAGCGACATATCGAATCGGGAGCGTTTCTTCCTCGACGAGCCACCGACAGGCATGGCATAGCGTTCTATGACATCCTTGGCTTCCTCGGGGGATTTTGCCTCGGCTACTTCAGATGCGAAAGTACCGTACTTCATGACCACCTGTGCTGCTTGTCCGCTATTTTCAAAGGGTAGGAGTGTAATGGCCTTACTGAGGTTGACCATGGCAGAACTATAATGTTCCTTTCGGAGATCAAAACCCATATCGCCAAGTGTTCCCACCAAATCTATATAATTCTCAATGACCTCAATCTTGGGTTCGGTATAGGGGGCCAAATCCTTGACGAGGTTCACTTGACTCTTAATCATATCGAATACCCCTGAGTATATCTTATACTGGATTTCGGTTTTTAGGGAGTCATTATCCCCGGCATCTCTCAACTCTTTCTTGTATGTATTGATATTGTCCGCAAAGGCTACGACTTCCCTGAGTGCCGTAGCGATTTTCCTACGGTTTTCAGGTGTGAATACATCGGCTATCGTTACTCCATTACCCAATTCGATGTGTTTTACACGTTGGTATTGGAGCCCACAATAAATAATTAATAGACTATCATATCTGATCACATCCCTGATGTGCTGACGACCTACGAAAATCTCATCCTGATCCGTACTTCTGAGGGTTTGTAGGATTTCATTCGTGAAAGTGAGAATACCCCTGATATCCTGCACTGTCGGATTATCCGTATCAAAGTCTCCTTGGATATAAGCATCCTCACCCAGGTATTTGAATACTTCGAATACATCCACATTTTCTTCCAGTAGCATCTCCGTGAGGTGGAATGCATCCGCCAATGCGAATTTTAATTCGGGATGGTCGGCCAGGAGTTTTTCCTTACTAATGAGATATTGCTCCGCATGATTCACAAAGGATTGCATATCCTTGACGAATGCACTTCTGAGTTCATTGATGTAAGTATTGAATTGGTATACGTCATCCTCAATGGTGGATAATGTCTTGTAGGAATGAGGGAAAAGGATTTGTAAATCACTGTGCTTTTCCAATTTCCGTTTGAAATCCTTGAAGAATGTCGCACTGAGTTCCTGTTTGAAACGATCAACAAGGAAAAGGGTAAGTCCCTTGGCGAAGTTGTCAAAGATATCGGCTCCTTGGGTACCGAAGTCATCCAAACCCGAAAAAGCTGCCTTTCGTAGCATTGGGTTTCCCTGTAAGGATTTTTCAATTTTGAAAATTCCATCCGGACCGATGAAAGGATTGTCCTTGTAATAAATGTCAATTAAATCCTGTGCGGAAATGTTTGTGACTGTAGGATTATTCGTGGCATACCTAGAAAGGATTCGCATGGGAATAGGGTTGTCCCTATCTCCGATTTCTATGGTGTTGGACCCAGTGAATTTATAAATTCGATAAAGGGAGTCGGCATCAACGAATATTTTTTGGGCGTCTGATTTTGGGATGGAAAAAATGAGTAGAAATAATATTGGAATAATTAATTTCTTAATGGTAAATAAGTTTTTCATTACGTTAAAGGATTTTTATTTAGATGCAGAAATGTGTAGGTGTCCTCTACAGGAATATAGTCTTTATAAAAACGTGTGGCTTCATTTTTAAGTTCCGAAATAAACGTTTTACTATCGACTAAATAAGCGGGATTTTTTGATTTTTCATGGCCTAGTTTTAATGCTGCCAGACTGGCCATGTATGGGGTGGCAAAACTACAGGTCATCAGTGTGTGATGACTGATTTTATCCATTTTTTCCACTACGGTAATTTCACTTTCCTGTACGATGAAATTAATCTTTTCCTTAGCGATATCCGATACGATAATCGTATCGGGTTGG
Organism: Saprospiraceae bacterium; assembly: GCA_020631355.1. Classification (GTDB taxonomy): domain Bacteria; phylum Bacteroidota; class Bacteroidia; order Chitinophagales; family Saprospiraceae; genus JAHDCE01. The sequence goes on from JAHDHL010000005.1 coordinate 60,532, forward strand.
CTCAACCTATCCTCTAGTAATACCCCGACCTTATTCAATGGGAAAAATGGCGTTGGGGTATTGGCATCCAGGATATATTTGTCGAGACTGGGATTGGCGGATGATTTCAGAGCCCAGAACCACAAGGTATTCGTACTCATGGTCTGACTGATGAGTTCATCCTGCTGAATACTCAAATCAGGATAATCAACACTGACCGAAACGATATCCATCTCCAAGTGGGAAATCATCAGTATGGCCTTATCCATTAATTCCCTGGATGGTTTGATAATGGGTGATCCGAAAGGCCCCACTTGATGTTCGTAAACATTGAAAAGGAAAAAATTGGCATTGGGAACCAATCCTAATATTTCCTTATTCGGATCATTCGCACCCATGATACTCAGGCAGGAAGTACCATGTGATTTGACTGGCATCTTATCGAGTCCGGCCAGATTCTTGACGAATTGCTCATTTCTAAGGTCATTGAGATTATTATATTGTTCCTTTCGGGGGTCATATGTTTTTAATCGTTGCTCCAGATGCTTGAAACAAGGACTCATCAAGTCAAAACCTGCATCAATGATGGCGATATTCAATCCCTCTCCTTTCTGTTGCATCCATTCCTCAGGAATCAACTGTCCGGCCCTCGCTTTCTTCCTCCAGTCAAATGTGTGTGTAACAGGATCGGTAACAGGGTCGACCGGAATGGGTACAGGAGTAGGGCCGGGTATGGGGTCCCTTGTCGAATCGGTATCGCTTTCTGCTTCTTCCAATGTTCTGGTGGCACCATTCCAATACCACCAACCATTCATATCCTGATACCAGATATTACTTTTGACCTTGAATTTTTTAATATCTCCAGTATCATTCAGGAAATTCAATTCCTTTTCGAATTCGAAACCCTCTTTTTCACCTACAATCGGTACGATGGCACCGGGTTGGAGAATACCGATGGATGAGGGTCTTTTGCTGAGATCTGATTCTGGGAAATCGGCATGGAAACCAATTTGGTGTCTAATGGTTATGGTTCTGGCCATGGGAGGTTGATTTGGTTTTTCTGTCTTTAAGTGTCGTTTACAGAAAGGGTTGTATTTATAAATATATAAAATGCAGAGAGTTATTATACATTCGGTTCCTCTTTTTATTCCCAAAATCGGACAAGCTGGATGAATACATTCTCTTGGGTGACTGGTGGAGGCAGTGAAGCTACTTTCTTTATTTATTAATAAGTTCTTTTTTAATATTGAAAATATGAAATCAGATTCTAGGGTAGGGGATAATTGAAAAGACCTGAAACACTTATTGTGTTTCAGGTCTTTTGATACCAGTGAATAATTGGTTCCTATTATTGATATTTAATTAATTTCTCAATAAAATACTCATTACCAATTTTGATATGAATCAAATAAATACCATCGGATAAATGAGATAGATCAATACTTTGGTTGGTTAGTGCTTGAGCCTGGATTTCGTTTTGATACATAACTTTTCCAGTTGCATCAAAAACCGAAATTCCCAAATCACCCGTAACCTCTTGTCCGAAATTCAATTGGAATTGTCCTTTGTTAGGATTAGGGGAAATATGGATTTCCTGCACTTCATTGATATGAATGTCAATGATTTCAGAATAGGAGAAAGACTCATCCCAATCAATCATTTTCAGGCGGTAGTACTGATGCCCCAATTGATAATCAGTATCCTTGAAACCATAGTCTACGGATGTGGCAGATTGCCCTGCGGCAGCGACCTGACCGATTGTCCTGAATGTTGGATGCTGTGGTGTTGCTCGTTGTACTTCGAATGTCTTACTATTTTCTTCTGAAATGGTCGTCCAAGAAAGTTCATTCCATCTATCATTGATATGTATTCCATCAAATTGTACGAGTTCTACAGGTAATGCTCCTTGTCCGGTAGCACCACCGGCGCCACCACCACCGCCACCAAAATGACCAACGGTATATTCGGCTGCATTCCATTCAGAATTACCACCCCAGTTCGGAATTCTCATCCATGTGGTAGTGGATGCAGAACCGCCGTTTGCGTATTGCTGGTAGCCATCCTGAGCATGTCCGGTAGCAAAAGGAACACCAGTGTGTCCGCTTGTTGGATCCACATTCCAAGGACTGATGTCATTGATTTTCCAGAAATACATATCCTCATGTGCCGTAACATTAGAAGCTACTGCAGTAATTCCTGTAAAATCAGCCTCGGTATAATAGAATCGTACTTCAACATCCGATGTCGGTTCATTGGTAGGAGTAATATTCCAGTAGCGATTCATCGTATACCAACCATCCGGATTACTGGCATAATCTGCACTTGACAAATCAGATACAGTAGGGTCTACCCTAAGGATACATTGGAACGTACCATCGCCGATGGTTCCGATATTTTCACCGTTTTTCTTGACTGAAAGCAATAACATATCATCACAAGGGTCGGCAGGCGTACCTGCATCATCAATGTAGTGGGTCCAATTACCTACGGTTATTTCAGAATCTGCCGTATAGGTTGCAGCAGCTCCATCTGGTATTTGCTCCAAATAGGCACAATCATTCGAGACGCTGAAGTTGTCAATGCCAAAACCGTATTCCCAGCCTCCATTATCGTCATAATCAAATTCTACTCTGAATGCACCGTTGAGGAATCCAGACGGTAAGGTTTCCGAGAATGTACCTATTTCGCTTGTAACATCCAACCAATTGGTAGCTGTGGTCGTCCAAGCAGTACCATCCCAATATTGCCATTGGGTACCATCATAAACCCTCATTCTTACAAATTCCTGATTTGCATCATTATACTCCCTGTAAGTGTAGTCAAAACTCAAGGTTACATTACATGCATTACTCAAATTGAAGTAGGGTGATATGGCCTTGGCTTGATCCGTAGAACCATTCCCTGCGGCATCGTCATCAAAATATCCCCATGCGCCTGTGCCGTTATTGGCACCTGTGGTTCCTCCTCCGATGGATCCATTATCAAAGTTCCATGTATTCGTAAAATACCAACCGTCAGGTTGTCCTGCTTCGAAATCCTCTGTGAGACAAGTCTGGCATGCAGGAGGTAATGTCCCATTACCTGTACATTGGAATGTAGGAATACCATTATCGGTATTGATACTAGCACTTCCACATGGGTCAGACCAAACTATCAGCACGATATCCCCATCCATGGGTGTTGTGAATGTAGCAGTACAGCCTGAGGTAGTGAAGAAATCCGTAGTTGGTGCCGAACCATCATAATACGCTACCGTAATATTGGCAGCCCAGGTAGCTGCATTGTATCCATTACAGAATTCAAAGGTGTATTCGGAACCTGCATTGACATTACGAACAAGATAGGATTCGCTACTCCATACCTCATAGCCTAGTGCATAGGGGATTCCACATGCAGATGCACAAGGAGCATTGCCAAAATCGGTATATGGCCCGGCGGCATAGGTCGTACAAGGAGGAGTCGATTGAGTGGTATATGACCATACGGAAGACCAGGCATCAGTCAAACAATCATTGACGGCTCTGACTCTCCAGTAATAGGTAGTGGAAATAGCCAAACCCGAAGCAGTAGTGGAAGTACCCGGTATTCCCGTTTCAGTATATACAATATTGGAGAATGCCATATCTGTCGCAACTTCTACCTCATAAGAAACAGCATTGGGGATGGCATTCCACGAGAGTGGGGTATTGACACCCTCATCCGTTGCTCCATCAGTCGGTGAATTGAGGCTTACAGCTCCCAGATTTGTAGATGAGATTGATAATGCTAAGTCCAAAGTTCTGGTAATGCCTCCACCATTAGCGGTTACGGTTATGGTGTATGATCCGATAGCTGCAGTTCCCGGGTCAATGGTGAGTGTGCTACTAGCAGTAGGCGTGATGTTATTGGCAGAGAAACTACTGGTTGCTCCTGACGGTAAACCTGAAACACTGAGATTGACCGATGAACTGAATCCACTGAATCCTTCCAAATCCAGCACATAATCGCCCGTGGCAGGAGGACACAAATCCAATGCTGTTGGACTAGCTGTCATGATATAGGTTGGGGTGGTAGTTTGAATGGTGAAGTCCTCATTGGAAATATCGAAGAAGATATTATCCGAACAGAAAATCATGATTCGGGTCTGATTTCCCAGATTATTTGGAACAATGATATCATGGGTACCATCATTTGCCACATTGGATGCCAATGTAACAGGGTAGGTCATTCCTCCATCCTGTGATAAGAGAATATCCACATTGGAACAATTGATAGGAGCTATGTCTGTACCTGCAACATCCCAAGTAATGGTTTCGGTATCACCTATATCCCAAGTAACATTTGTATTGGGAGAAGTGACAAGGAAAGGTCCTGCACCCGCAACAGTCGTTACATTCATCAAGTCACTGGATGTACATCCGGCAATACCATTGTTATCCCTAACGATGAAAGAGAATTCCATGTTTCGACTTACAGAAGGTAATACTTCGAATGTAGGTGTAACATTATTGACCAAGTCATCAAGATTGGGCATATAACGGTAAGGTTCGGATACAGGGGGAAGTGACCTGAACATCGGGCCTACTGTACGGGTAGGAGTCGGAGCAGCATTGGAACTTGGATTCTCAGGGTCATTCTGTTCCCAACAATAAGTGATTCCTGAATCATCGGGGTCGCTTCCGGTTCCCTCTAATTTGAATGGAGTGGAAACAGGAATGGAATAATCTGAACCTGCATCAGAGCTTGGGCCGCTATTGCCCGAAGTAATCAATTCTGCACATCCGCTGGCATTACCGCCATTGGCAGTAGTGACGATATCCCTGATATTGACATAAGCAAAATAATCATCACTCTGATTTTGGACATTGGCAGTACAGATACCGGCATATCCCATAATGGAACTACCACTACCAGTTTCAACTTCAGTCGCGCCACTTCCCGAACGGCAACTGGCATTACTCTGAACATGATAGCCACCATATTGGTGACCCATTTCGTGTGCAACATAATCAATGTCAAAGGGGTCACCGATAGGAGCAGCCCTACCCGTATAACCACGACCCTTGTGCGTACCATTTTGGCTGACAGCCAAGCAAACACAATCCAGACAACCCGCATTTCCTCCTCCAGAGGTATTGAAGTTATGGCCTATGTCATAGTTCGCTACTCCGATCTGAGCATCAATGGTTTGGGCAGTAGTGGTGTTATATTCACCGGACCAAGGGTCCGTTGCTGCATTAAGATAAATGATGAGATCATTGTTGGGAATGAATTGCATGGTGATTCCCATGTCATTCTCAAATACGCCATTCACACGATTCATGGTGACATTCATGGCTGCTTGAACAATGGCCTTGTCACCTGCTGTTGTTCCTGTAGTACCGCCAGCTTGACTGATATGATACTGGGCATATTCCCCTGTACAAGATTGGGCCAGACGGTATCTCCTAAGATTACAATCACCCAATGCTCCAACCCTTGAATGCCTTTCCACATGGTGGTGTGTCCCGGGATGCGGTTCTTCCGTGAAGCATTCGAAGCTGGTATCAGGATTGGTGATGTCCTTTCGATAATAGGCCATATAATACTGGTGGTCCTTGGTGAAAGGGTCGATATAAACCGTACTGTGTTTTCCTGATTGTATCATTACATTCAGTCCGAAATAAGGAGAATAACTAACGCGTACTGAAGCAGTCTTATCTTCTATTCCCTTACCGATATAATTCTTTAGTTCTGGGAACTTGGCGGCTAAATCAGGATGCATGAGTTCTGCATTGACCATCTCAAACTGACCGTATCGACCATTGGGTAATGGAAAACCCATGACGATACCATTACCCGAACCAAGTTGGTCTCTGGAAGGTGCTTCCTGCAACTGATTCAGGAATGTACCGCTATCAAATGATAAGGTCCTGAATTGTGTGGGTTGGCTGAGTCTTTCCTTTTTAGGGCTAATGATTCTTTCAGAGGGTGCATCCTGCCAAATATCCTGTGCATTCATACTGAATGAATACATGGAGAATACAATGAGAAGAATGAAGATTTTCGAAATGGTCCGTGAATGGGGAATGGACAATGAGGGTAAGGCTATGCCTAACCGATTTGGGCTAAATAACATAAGTAGTAGTTAAAAATTGTGATTGCTAATTGGAAACAAATATATGTAATTGTTTGATACGAACAATATTCCATGTCACAATTTTAGAAAAACCTTTGTTAAGGATTTTGGCAGCCTGATTTCAAAACGGATGAAAGCCCATTTCATTCCAATAAAAAATCCCGAATTTTCTACTTGATGAAAATTCGGGATACTCTATGGTCATTGGCCAGTAAGTATTATTTAGACGGTGTAGGTCGCTTCTTGCGCTTAGTCTTGAACAATTCCTTAATGTCCTTTTCTTTCATGAATTCACATTCCTTGAATGTAGCCGTAGTGAATTTCTTGATACCTTGGTAATCACCACCACGCTTATCCGTATATCGCTTCAATAGTCGCTTTAGGTATTTCAGGTACAATACCTTGATGCTTTGGTTGAATTGCTCATTACCGAAGATATTTATGTATGAAACGAATACCTTGTGCATTTCAAACCAAGTAGAATAGTCCGTTTCTTCCAGATTTTCCATCAGGATTCTGACATAAACAAGTATGGACTGGCGGATAGCCATGTTGTTATCAGAAAGTCCCTCATTGGATTCATGGTATCGTTTTACGACAGCCATGGCCTCATCATTCACATAACCTTTGGAATGGATGGCATCCAGTGTCTCATAGAAAGAAAGGATTTCATCCTCATGTTCTTCATCCAATAATGATTTGAATCGTCTATCAGCATCAGCATTCAATGCAGGTTCTTGGCGTTCGTGCAAATCCAAGATGAAGTTGAAGTAGTATTCGGAGAAATTAGGATTATCCTTTCTCTGGCTATTCAGGATAGGTCCCAGGATATTGACATAGTCCTCATTCAATTCGAAGTAATTCAGGAATAATCCCAATAAGTATGTGTATTCCTCTGTTCCCTTGAGCTTATCATCCATCAACATGGTTGTGACGGGATTGTAAAGCGTAACATTATTCAGTTGGTGACTGATTCTATACATCAGGAAATTCCTGATACCACCAAAGGTGATTTTCAAATCCGCCTGAGTGGTTGGGAACTTGGTAGAAAGGTAATTGTATCCCTTGAACTGTCTTTGGTACCTTAGATAAGCTGCCTTTCTGTTCTTGATATCGCGATACTCGGACAATTTTTGGTTCTGCAACCACCACTTCACACGCTTATTGGTCAGGTCCTTAAGGATGTTCGTAATCCAGATATCACTACTTAGGGAGAATCCTACCTGAATGGATTGGCCGATTCTTGCCTTGAGGACATCAAAGTTCGGTGAATTACAGATGAATACCAATATGTTCCTGAAGTGATCCTGTGATTGGACATACTTGTAATTGACATCCAATTGTCCCCTTAGAATGGTGAATCCCAAAACCTTTGGGAGGTAGAGACCAGCGAAATCATCAGTTAGCAAAACTTCTTCCAAGGCTTGCAGCTGCAAAGGCTCATTTTCAGCCACTACGCCATAAAGTTCCTCTATGGCAGGTTCGAATTGTTCCTGTAGTGCCTTATAATCCTCTGGTTCCTCCGTATCAATGAAAGTCTCCAATTGTTCGGATGCTTGGATTGCTTCTGCAATTTTGAGCAAATGCTCCTTGTATGCCTCGTTCAATTCAGCCATTGTAATAGGTATTTTAACTGATAGTCCATAGTTGGAACCCCATCCCTTTTTTAAGGGTCGGCTTGCGCCGAATGGTAACTCCAACTATGGACTATTTGGTATAATCAATAAATTGTGGTGCAAATGTAGGATTATTCAAGGAGATTTACAAGAGACAGGATATTATGATAAATAACACATGCCGTATCGTGGAATGGAAGCGAGTTTTCAGTCGTATCTGACAGGGCTTGTCATTCTAGTTCTTTTCTTGGGAGGAAATGATAATTATCATGTCACACCTTATAATTATATTAAATATAATCTTTATGTTTAGGCAGCAGACTGAAAAGTGGGAAAACATAATAGATAAGACACATAACATACAACATACACTTACATTTCCTTCTCTTACTTTTCTGTTCTAAATACGCTCACTTACTAGCTATTTATGGTTGTTAACCATCTGGATCACGCTATCCTTATCACCGAAGTTGTCGGTTGATAAGCAGGATTACTATTATATTTTTTTTAAAACATACTAACTATGGAAAATAAAGACCGCCTCGATATAGAGGAAACGCCCTTTGCAAAAAGGATGAAAAAACTGCAACCCACATACATTGAATCCCATTTCAGTGTACCTACCGAGGGTTTGTACAAATCCATTCAAGATTCGCAAATGTCGATGGAAGGAGAGAAGAAGCACAAGCTCTTTACCGACTTATCCATTGATTTGAATCCCAATAATGATGATTACAGTATTCTGAATAATAATACTGATTTGGAATCCATCACCCTCGTTTGTGACACCCTCATACTGAATAGGGAAGTCAAACTGCCCGGAGTGCATGTGAATATCTATGCCAGACATATAGAAATTGGAAAGAATGGCTGTATAGATATATCTGCCCAGCCCCATATCATACCTGATGATACCCAGGGAGATGCTTCATTGGTAGATACGGGAATTGATAGTGGGAATGGAAAAACAGTATACCGGAAAAGGAGTGTAATGAACGGAAGAAAAGGAGGTGACTTCCGGATTTTCTGTGAAACCTTTCATTGTGAAACAACAAATGGAGCCCACTTTGTTTCCAATGGGGGGGATGGTCAGGAACTCCTCAAGGGGAACCCCGGAAATCATGGTGCAGGCATCAAGAAAAGGTTCGGTACCCCTAGGGATTTACTTAATTACCTCCATGGTAAAGGTGATATGTCATCATATAACTATAATTCACTATGTGTAAATGTAGATAATTCTCACTCTAAGTCTGGTTACGATCGAATTAAGAAAGAGTTGAGTGGCTTTGTGGGAGAGATAAAGTTTCACACAAAGTTAGGAGCTAAAAGTAGGGTGGCCTATAATGATGTCAGTTGTACAATTGATGTCAAGGCAGAGCATGGGAAGAATGCCGTAGGTGATAGTCGTCCGAGTGATGGAGGGCATTCAGGTGGTTTGGCCACGAATCAAGATGGATTGGTGCAATTCTTCAAGAATGAGCCGGGTAAGGGCCAGAAGACTTCAGAAAGAAAGGGAGGAAAGAATGGTATCAATAAATCCATGTTTTCAGGTGGTAAAAACAGTTTGAGAAGGGGAGAATCCATATCCAAGGGCGAATCTCTTGTATCCTTGAACGGAAGATATAAGTTGAAGCTGCAAAAAGATGGAAATCTGATACTTCACGATTTTCTTTCGCCCGATGATGTGAAATGGGCCGCAATGACTCACAATCTGGGTATAGAAACCATGCGAATGGACCATAATGGTAGGCTGGTCCTGCTAGATAAGAATAATAAGATTGTACGTATTTTGTGTAAAGCGTATCTTAAAACAGACTTGTCAGATAGAGTGCGAGTAGATGGATTTGTTGCAAAGGAAATTTCTTTTTACGGTTATTCCATTAATGTTTACGACCAGATGCGTCCATGTACCGAATTTATCCTACAGGACGACCGTAACATCGTATTATATGATGGAAATCATGCCATGTGGAATTCCGATACGCATGTACCAAATGGCAGCTATCATAGACTAGTTTTCAGAATGGACGAAACGACTAAGATTAATGCGAGAAACAATTACTTCACATACGATCAAATTACCACTGACAATCTGGAACACCCCAGCGATGGATATACCTTTGAGCCTGAATCAGGCAAATCGGGTGGAAAAGGTACGATAGTTACCGGCAATGCTGCATGCTCCTGGTTGCATCCTGCCCTTGTGGAAATGATGATTCGCTATACCAAGGATGCCTATGTATTGGGGCATATAGGTGCTGCCACAGATGCACAAGGGACGGATGGTGTAGGGACACCTATGAAATTCAGCGAAGCCAAGCAGAACCTTATGGGATTGACGAGTTCTTATGCTGATGTATTGAATAAGCTGGAATATGACGCTAGTACAAATGGCTTTGTATATGATAAAATAAATTGGGAAGATGGCTATGAACTCTGGAACCAAAACTATTTCGTAGCCATAGATAGTGCCAAGGCCCAGCTGAATTCCATGCATCATAATTTAGCATTGGGACTTGATTACTATGGGAATTCAAGAAGTTACATGCCTGCTCCATCCCTTTCAGTCGCATTGGATTATTACAAAAAGAATTTGGATAGTAACATTCCGGTAGCATTGGTTTCGGCTGCGATCTTGAAGAAGATGAAAGAGAATACGGATTACAAGACACTTCTGGTCAAGACTATTGGGAATATCCAAACCAATATGGATGAGGCAGGGATAATTATAAAAAAAGCGCTTGAGGAGTTAGACAAATGTGAAGAAAAATTATTCGGTGATAAGTTTGAGGCCAGGAATCCCATACCAGATACAGCCGCAGAAAATGTGGATATCAATGATTTGGACAATGCAATCAAGAAGTACAAACCGATAGAGGAAAAGATTCAGTTTCTGCTCAAGGTGATGCAGAAACGAGAACAGGAACTGTATATAAAAGCAAAAGATAATGAAGAACAGCTTAAGATGTACAAGAATGTCATTAAGGTTGGTGCTGTGGCTTGTCGGGTGATTCCTGTGGGTCAACCGGCCTTGGGTATTGTGGGTGGCACAGCCCTCGATGGTACAGCCGCATATTTGGACTATTCCAATGGAAAAAAGGTAGATTGGGGAAAAGCCGTCAAATTTGATAGACTTGGGGCCTATTATAAGTACCATAAGTCCAAGAAAAAAATGATAAAGACCCATGAGAAAACCAGAGAACAGATATCGGATGGGGTAACGGATTTGAAGTCTATTTACAACGATTTCAAATATGAGGAAAAAGATGGTAAAGCCACTAATGTTCCTTCAAGTGTATGGTATAAAAGCAAGACAGATGATTTAAGAAGTATGCATAATAGGCTAAGAAGCCAAGAAAAAGATTTGAATGCTGCCAACTTCAGTGATGCAATAAATGGTGCGCAAGACTTATACAAGGGATGGGCAGTATCAGAGAGTGAGGTACAGGCCGCTTACCAGAAGATGAGAAAGAATGATGATAAGTTAGGTAAGATTGCAGATTGCTTGGAAAAGGTCAATCATAAAAAATCCTTGCTGACTTTCCAACTGAATAAACAGCATAAGATATTGGATGATGCTTTTGCAATGATAAGGGAGGGCGAGTGTTTATTGCTATATTATTCAAGTGAGAATAATGCTGCCACAGCTGCCTTTAATGATTCAGTAAGTAATCTGATTCTGAAGCAAAAGAGGGCTGCTTTTGACAAGCTATACTATTATCATTATTTATTGAATAAGTCATATGAGGCTTATTTCCTAAAGCCCTCTACTATTGAATTGAATACGGAAAACTTCATTGATACCTTAGATGATTCATTGGAACAACTGAATGAAGGTAAAATGGATACAGAGTCTATTTACAGTGATTTGTTGAAAAAAACAGAGCTTATCAAGAAGTTCTTTGATACGACTATTGTAGTTCCCAGTGATTTGAAAAACATACCCAATAAGAGTTCTTCAAATAGGTCTTGTCAGGTTAAGGAAACCTTGGTTGGGCCAACCAATAAATTCCTCAAGGATTTATTGAGTCCGGAAGTATCCTCTGATTATCCTTCATATAAGCGAATCAATTTTGACATCAGTGAACTAAGGGGACTAACGGATTCCGTGAAGTACTCATACAATTCCAGATTAACTGGTTTCAGGCTCCATTCAAATGATGAGGGCGACTCACCTTCCTTGAAATATTCGGTGGTGGGTGCCGATGGTCAGGTTTATGATATTGCTCAACAGAACAGCCAGGTTCTTGAAGACAGTGATGGACGAAAATTCACTTACAGTTTGTATGGGGCACATCGGATACGCATTTTCACAAAGGGCAGTGGTATGGTGAAAAAGAATGATGGTGAAGCCGTTTTCCTCAAACCCGAAGCTAAATTTGGGTTTTATTGGGAGTATAATTTCAAGTCAGGATCCATTACGCCAGACAATAAACCTATGACCGACGATGATACCGCCAAGATTATGGGTGGCGGTGAAAATGTATATTTGGATGAGGAATTGGTGGCACTACCTCCATTGGATATGGAATATGTATTTCAATATGAGGGTAATGCACTTGATTTGACCAAAACCTATTCGGATAATGGGGAAAAGGTAGAATTGAAAGTTGTTCCTCAAATTAAAGAGTTCGACTTGGTCGTGAAGTATTCTTTTCATAACAGTGATATGGCAGACAGCAGTTTCCAAACTGCACCAGATACTCTGTCCGAGGATGTATTGGCATAGAAAGTACTTACTTCCCATATAATGATGGGGCATTAAATAATCAAGGGTCTGTCTGATGTATCATCAGGCAGACCCTTTCCCATTCCATAATTTATGCCACCATATCCATACATCTCCATATCTTTGCTATTCAATCCATTGATACCATGAAGCCACTTGCAGAAAGGATGCGTCCCCAGAACCTGGATGATTATGTCGGTCAGCAACATATCGTAGGGGAGGGGGCCGTACTCAGGAAAGCCATCGAATCCGGGAATATACCCTCCATGATTTTCTGGGGCCCTCCGGGTGTGGGCAAGACCACATTGGCATCCATCATGTCCAACCAGTTGGATCGGGCATTCTATACCCTGAGTGCCGTGCATTCGGGTGTCAAGGATGTGAGGGAAACCATCAAGAAAGCGGAAAGCAACCGTTTCTTTGATCGTCGCATGCCGATTTTGTTCATTGATGAGATTCATCGTTTCAGTAAATCGCAGCAGGATTCCCTATTGGGTGCCGTGGAGAAAGGAATCGTGACCCTGATTGGTGCCACAACGGAGAATCCGTCATTCGAGGTCATCTCTGCCTTGTTGTCCAGATGTCAGGTCTATGTATTGAAGCATCTGGAAGAAAAGGACTTGGTCAGTCTGGTGGAAAAGGCCATTACAAAGGATGAATTCCTCAAGGATAAGAAAATCGAATTAAGGGAAACCGATGCCCTGATTCGTTTTTCGGGTGGTGATGCGAGGAAGTTGCTGAATATCCTAGAAATTGTCATCAATGCGCATGGTAAGGATGAGGCCATTACCATTGATAATAAGACAGCCGTGGACATTCTCCAGGATAATATCCTCATGTATGATAAGGGAGGGGAGCAGCATTATGATATGATTTCTGCTTTCATCAAATCCATCCGTGGTTCCGACCCGAATGCGGCCGTGTATTATCTGGCTCGGATGCTCAATGGGGGAGAGGATGTGAAGTTCATTGCCCGCAGGCTCATCATCGCTGCTTCGGAGGATATCGGTCTGGCCAATCCGAATGCCTTGTTATTGGCGCAGTCCACCTTTGATTCCGTGAATGTCATCGGTATGCCTGAAGCACGGATTATCCTTTCGCAATGTGCCATTTATCTGGCTGCATCACCCAAGAGCAATGCATCCTATATGGCCATTAACAAGGCGGGGAGATTGGTCAAGGAAACTGGTAATTTACCGGTTCCACTCCAAATCAGGAATGCACCCACCCAATTGATGAAATCCTTGGATTATGGAAAGAATTATAAGTATTCCCATGATTATGATGGTAATTTCGTGCAACAAGAATTCCTACCGGATGCCATTACAAAGAAAGTGTTATACGAACCGGGAAATAATCCTGCTGAACTGAAAATGAGGGACCGACTCAAGCGTTGGTGGAAAGGTTGGTATCGCTATTGATACTTTTACGCATCCTTTTTCCCAAAGGCCTTGAACAGGTTCTGCATGATTTGCATATCGTCCATTTCTTTGGTCCTTGCTTCATTCTTAGTCATGATTCTGAATGGGATACGAGCATTTTCTGTTAGGGTAATTTCTACTTCCTGCCCCTGATACAATGATGGGAAATCGGGATAGTCCATAAAGACGAAATGTTCGATGTCATCCAATTGTGGTTGGGTCGCTACAAATATTTCAACGGGTGAGGTTTTTTTATTGATGAGTACTTCCTTGATACGGCCCTTGAAAGTGAAATATTTTCCCTCTTTCAGGTCTTTTCTCATCTTGAAATAACCCATGTCTGCCAGAGTTATGATTGCAATAAATAATGAAAAAAGCGCAACCATCATCCAAGTGGTTGACGTACCGAACATCTCTACCACGGTACCACTGGGGTCTTGTATCCTAGAGGCTCGTCTGCCCGGGATGATACCAAAGGGAACATATGAAATCGAAATGGGAAAGACAAATGCAATGAAGCCTGCTATAAATGCAGTACGGTTTACTTTTATCTTGTGGTTCTCAATAGCTTGGGTAAGTTCTGTGAGTTGGTTCATGTTGTTTTGGATTGATTTAGATTTGTTGTTTATTCTCCGGTAATATAAATGGCACTCCCCTCGGATTCGTCCCAACGGTCAAAGGGTTCGAAACCATTCTGGTGCAATAATGCTGCCGTTCTTTTTAGTTCCTCGGATAATTCTGTGCTGGATTTTTGTTGGACGGATAATGTTTTACTGACACCCGTAATTTGATTCAAGGAATAAATATCAATTTGATTCTCATTGTAGAATGAAATGATATTCTCTACATTTTCCTTTCTGATTCTGATGAGGGCTTGGAAATTAAAATCAATTAAATCCTTATTTTCTTCATTGGGGTTACAAATGATATCAAATGGTGCAATATGGATTTTTAATGTTTCCTCTACGAATTTTCCTTTTGTATTCTTGAAGATGATTTCATTTTCCATTTCTTTTTCCGAAATGCCATCGAATGCATCCGAATTAAAAATGGATATTCTGTTTTTCTTATTTTTTTTCCAAATATGATAAAGGAAGAAAAAGATGAAATCGGAAAGCATGGCATATCCGAAAAGGATAATGGCCGAATTAAAAACACCAATCGGATTGTCCAGGTAATTATAGGCACTTAGTAAGGTGAGGAAAATCCCTACGAAAATAGCCAGACTCAACTTAAGCCATTTACTGACCTTTTCAAGGTTGAGGTCATTGAATGTATGTTGGGGCTGGAATGCCATAATGATTTATTTACTAATGATTTTTTTCTTGGCTATGATATTCTTATCCTGGTCTTCCACAATAATGATATACACGGTTCCTGATAAATTCTCCAAGGGAATGGTCATGATGTCTTCCGTTAGGGATTGTTGTTGCACCAATTTTCCATCCATTGAGTAGATACCCAATGTATAATCGTTTTCCTTGGGTAAAAGTTTCTTGTCCACCCAAATTAAATCATTGGCGGGGTTGGGGTATATATGAATGGTTTCCTGCGAAAGGGTCAGTCCACTGGAGTTCGTTCCGTCATTGATGGTAATGGGAAAGGTACAGTACAAGGAATCCATGAATCCGACATAGAGTTCGAGGGTTCCGGAAAAGGGGAGTACAAAGGGTTCTTGCAAGGTCAGTAGATGTTCTTGTGGCCCACCGCCGATTCCAAAATAATTGACGACTTCCTGTGCTATGGTATCTCCCTCGTCATTAATGAGGATGAAAGATGGATAACCGAACAGTTCATTCGCCAGATTATTATTCGATGCATATAGTGTCAGGAAATTATCATCTTCCGCATATATTTCGCAACAGTCAATGACCAAGGAGTCACAAGCTGGATGATTCTGACTATAGGTAAAAGTGGAGTAGCATACACAAAGTATGGGTATGCTCCATTTTGTAATGAAAGGAAAACGATTCATGAAGTGACGAATTATTGGTGTTGTAGATATAAAGATAAGAAAAAGCACCTAGCTGCCCAGTTTCAGTTATACCACTGGTTTATTGGAATACATCAGATAAGTGTAAAGAATGAACTTGAACGAATAAATCAGGGTTCGGAGATAGGTGTTGATGTTCTCCCCGAATAGAAAAATACTATATGCCTGCCTCCGTTCGGATACTCCGAATAGATTATTGATGAAGTCCTCTCCTATGCTGTAATGTACATGTATGTAGATATTCAGAAGAAATAATGCGATGGACGCAAAAATGAAAATATTCCAGAATTCTCATCTTTTCGATATCACCAGACTGAGTATCTTATCCCTGGATATAATAATCAGAAAAGAGGTAATGAAAATGGGGAGAAAATAATTGGAGCATAAGAATATGTAATTATTTGCCCCTAGAATGAGCATGGATTCAGTAATGAATATTTTGGAAAAGGCATCTACGATTTGAATGAGCATGCAGAGGAAAAATCCCATTATGATCCATTCGTGTATTTTATAGTTTTCCGAGGATAGATAATCGTCAAGAATTTGATTTTCCATAATTAATTCTGAATTGATTTTATGATAATGGGAATGATGTACATGAATATACAACCAATGATTGCTGTGATGAATTGCATGTTAGGAAATACCAATAAAATGATAGCCAATATGAATAGGAAGATGGTTTTGAATATAAAGAATCGCCGTACGGATTTATTAGGATACATATTCAATTCCATGACACTGAATCCAGAATAAATAAGTAACAGACTTATAGCCCAGATAAGAATATGGCTAATTTTTTGGAATACGTGTAATACATGAATCAAGATACCCAAGGCTAAGAAAGCGTAAGTAACATAGGTTAATATCCTATCTTTTTTATTCATCAACAGCCGACCCAATGGCTCCCAAATGAGGAACAATTGCGGTAACACGGATACCCATTTGATTGGAATGGAAATAATCAGGTAAAATGCCACCATTACAGTCAGATATAACATAGGTTGGGGATCCGCAACAAGGAAATGGATAGCCATGATAAGGGTCACGATTCTCCATGCCGCAGAAATGACCTGCTTGAATCGATTGATGTTTTTTTGGATGGTCGTACGGAGAATATTCAATCTCAAATATAAGGGATACTTGGCACTCAGTACCATCCCGAGAATGTGTTGTGCATATTCATTTTCAGGGTCGGTCCGAAGTGCGTTTTCCAGTGTACTCCTAGCCGAATCCTTATCCCCCTGTTGTAGTTGGATATACCCTAGATTGGCAAGGGAAAAAGCATCATTGGGATCTTGGTGAAGCACGGATTCCAAAATGATTTGTGCTTGCTCCAAATCATTTTTTTCAATTTTACCAAGAATGATAATATTCCTTAGAAAAATGTCATCAGGAGCGATTTCCAGTCCTTTATTGGCTGATTCCAGTGCTGCCTCCGTCTGATGATTCAACAGTTGGATACCTGCCTTGACCATATAGGCTTGCTCATTCTTAGGCTCTAGCCTAATGGCTTCATTGATATGCGATTCGGCCTTTTTCAGGTCTCCCTCCATTCTTGCTATCAATGCCAGAAAAATGAATGCAAGATGGGATGTGGGATGAATGGAAATGGAGGTTTCGATACTGGCCAATGCCTTTTTAAAATCCTTTAGTTCAAACCAGCAGGCTCCAAGTAATAGATGATAGTAATCATTAGAGTGGAAGTCATGCGGGACATCCATTAACCTATCCAAGGCAATACGGTACTTACCCCTACTGATGAGGATTTCAATACCCGCAAGTAATCCGCTTTCCATTGTTTTTCAGTTCATATCAATTCAAGAACAACCCTACATATCCCTCACTCTTTCACTCCTACGCTTTCTCAGAACTTATTCTTCCACATCATGCTCTCCACAGGTTTGATGGTTCTTTCTATATATTTGGCATTCTTCTTTTTATTATAATAATTCTCAATATCACCATCCACTCCAAAATAAATCAATTGGCCGATGGGCATCCCGGCATAGACCCTTACCGGATGGACACAGGAAATTTCCAAGGTCCAGGTATTACAGAATCCCACATCTCCCTTACCTGCCGTGGCGTGGATATCGATACCCAAACGCCCCACAGATGATTTCCCCTCAAGGAACGGCACCGCATTATGGGTTTCCGTGTATTCTTCTGTTACTCCAAGATACAACTGTCCCGGAAGCAATACATATCCATCCTCTGGGATGGTGACCTCCTCGATTTGATTGTGTTTCTTGGCATCCAATACCTCGTCCTTATATACGGCCAGATACTTGCTGAGATGGACATCATAAGAGTTGGTTCCCAAACAGGAACGATCGAATGGTTCGATGATGATTTGTTGCTCCTCGATGGAGGCTAGTATTTTCTTATCAGAAAAGATCATGCTTCAATTTCTATTTTCCAAATGATGATACTCCTGTCGTCACTGGCGGAAACAAGGGTTTGGTTATCCAGCCACAAAAGGCAATTCACTGAGTTAATATGACATCCATGCTTAATCGTATTGATTTCCTTTAATAGGGTAAAATCAACACTTTTCCAGAGTCGGATGGTCTTGTCCCTACTGGCGGTCGCAAAGATACGGCCATCAGGACTGAATTTTATATCATTGATGGTATACCAATGCGCATTTTGTTGGGAAATGACCTGTAATCCCGCATCCCAATGCTTCAATTGTGCATCCCGTCCACCACTGACGATGATATCCCTGTCAGGGTAGGGAACAACTGAGAAAACGGAATTGTCATGTGCATCCTCCACATGCCTCAAAATCTCTAAATCCTCATCGAGAATATAAATGCCATTATCACTACTTCCTGCAATCAGCCGGCCATCTTTCTTGGCAAGGGAACGGATACTGGTATTCGTCAGATGCAGACTCTCTGTGACTTGCAGCTTTCCTAAGTCCCACTTAGTAATGCGGCCCATACCACCACCAGAAATCGCTGTATTTTCATTCCATTGTAGAATACTGAAAATACCTTGTTCATGATGGGCTACATTCTTGATATTCTCTTTCTTTTCGATATCAATCCAGTGAAGCCCACCTTCCATATTGCCTGCGGCAATCAGTCCATGATTCGGAAAGGAAGCAATGGAATAAATCTTTTGATCGGTTTTGGCAATGAGGTGTCCGTCGGGTTGGTTGCGATGCCATTCCACGACCCATCCGTCGCCTCCTGAGGAATAGAAACTATCCTCCTTGAGCCCTCTGGCTAGTGTGTAAATGGAACCATTGTGTCCCTGGAGCCTTGATATTTGGTGTATACTGATTTTCAATGATAATGATTCTGGTATGCAAATGTATGACGTTTTCCTGCGAAGAAAGTTCTCAGGGGCTAGAAGAATTACCGGATAGGTATGGAAATGTTCGCCAAGGTTTTCAGAACTTCATTCCTTACTATCGACAATATCAGATATATTCGCCATGTGTATCGGTCTGTTGGGATTATCGTATCCTTATATAAATCTTAGTTATGCCCATTTATTTACATGAATCCATACCATCCCAAGGGGAGATAGGACTCTGGGATATCACAGAAGAAGAAGCCTTTTTCAGGAATGAACTGGATTTGGATGATGATGAATGTGATGAGATTCGGGATGTGGTGGAAAAAAGGCGGAAGGAATGGCTGGCCGGCCGTTTGCTGCTCCATAGGATGTCCGGTCGTTCCAAACGGGAAAAGCCTGTCAAGGATGAATTCGGAAAACCCCATATTCGACAATCTGAATTCGATATTTCCCTGAGTCATTCTGGGCGTTTTGCAGCAGTGATTGCAGCTCCTTGTGTCGTAGGTATTGATATACAGCATCTGGTTCCGAAACTGAAGCGCATCGAACGGAAATTCATGACGGATGAGGATTTGGAAGGATTATCCAAGGATTTTTACCTTGAACACCTCCATGTATATTGGGGCGCAAAGGAAGCCTTGTACAAGGCTTATGGAAAGAAAAAGCTGGAATTCCGGGAACATATTCTGATTGCCCCTTTTGAGTATGATGTATCTTTTGGTACATGTAAGGGTTATGTAGTCAAGGATGAAACAAGGATGGTGTTTGATATCCATTATCGCTTAATCGAAAACTATATTTTAGTCTATGCAATGCAAATCAATGAATAAATTCAGATGGTTGAATATCATTTTGGTATTCCTGATGATTCTGCCTCTTTTCACTTCCTGTAATAATTCCAACCAACAGGAAACAAGTGTGAGCGTATCAGCGGATGATGATGGTTTTACCGAATTTTACGAAGCATTCCATACGGATTCTACATACCAATTAGACCATATTACATTCCCTTTGGAGGGACTACCCAGTTTTGCGGATAGTATGTTGGTCAATTATGGAAAACATTACTACAAAAAGGAGGGTTGGAAAATGCTACATAAGGTGGATTGGGATACATCGACCATGTTTACCAGAACCTTGGAACCGACAGGTTTGGGAGTGGTGAATGAATATATTTGCACACCAGAAAAGTATTGCATATCAAGGCGTTTCGCCAAATTGCATGATGGATGGTATCTGATTTATTATGCAGATATGAATTACAGGCCGGACTTATAATCAAGTATCAATACTTGATGCCCACTTTCTTATAGATGAAGTGCAATAACCAAGCAGGTCCGATCATAAGGAATTGGACATCCTCAAGGAATGAGGGTTTGGCTCCCTCAATCTTATGTCCGATGAATTGCCCTATCCAAGCCACTACGAAGATACCCAAGGATATGAGGGCCATGGTGCCGGCATCCATTCCCACAGCTTGGAAAATGGCCCAATTCCCGAATACGATTCCGCCTCCGATAAGGATGAATCCCAAGAACATCGGAATGGAAAGTCTGAGATAGTAGAGTAGAGTACCTACGAATACAATTGCAGCCCAGTTAAGGAAAAGACTGATTTCACCCGGAAAAGGAATGGCCATAATCATTCCGAATAAACTGAACATGATAGTCGGAACACAAATCCAATGAATGAATTTATTCGTTGCATTCTGATGGCTCTCGCCATATTTTTCCAGGAACCAATCAATTTTTCTTTCACTCATGATGATATTGGATTTGTGAATGATAAAATCTCGGACTAAGATAATAAAACACAGTGAATTCAAGGTCGCATAATAAACTATCCCGAATTTTAATACGCTATGGATGGCTCTGGAATTCGGGATATGTTTTTCACGGTTCAGACGCTGCTATTCCATTATTTTTTCTTCTTGGCTTGGATTTGCCATTTGACACCGAGGGATAGATTTACATGGTTGCTACTGAAGTTGTAATCCTTGGATTCTCCGAAGTAACGATTCCGACCATAATTGATGCTACTTGTCAGGAGGATGTTCTTGGATAATGCCACATCCACACCCGTTCCTATCTGGAAACCGAGGTTACGGTATTCTTCGGGTGGACTGAATTCATATTCGCTACCGCCTCTGTTACTGAATACCTTACCTGTCATGATGCTTCCCTCAGCAAACCAACTGGCCCTTTTTCGTTTACCGAAATCCTTGATGTAGTATCTGGAATATAATTGGCTTTGCAAATCGAATAATCTGAATTGATAGGAAACGTCATCAGATGTAATCGTTTGTGAACTGAATCCGCCATGTAGCCTTGTACCTATCATCCATTTATCCGTGATGTGATATCCGATGTCAAGATGGTTTCTTTTGGCACCGAAATTTCGGAAAGGTTGTTCACCTCGGTATTCCCAGTTGATACCGATGGATACCTTACCCTTTTTATGGTTTTCGAATGCTTCCTTTTTTTGTTCTTCCTGTCCTACAAGATTGAAACATAAGAATGCGAATAGGATGCAAAAATTAATTTTCAGACGTTTTGGAAAAATCATATTGTATTCCTTTTATTCTTGGAGGTTGTTTGCGGAATGATTTGCAATTGAATCATTTCCATACAACTTCTAAATGAAAAAATAGGAATAACGCGTTATCCGATATTGTATAGCTATGCCCCTATAGTATCGGATAAGGCCGAATGAGTTGCTTCATGATTATTAATAAAATGATAAAATCTTTTTTTGAATAATGATGGAATCGGATGATGTTATAAAGTTTTTCCACTTTTTAATCTTCTATGATAGGCTTTCAATTCCTTTTTGACCGTTGGTGCCAGGATATACAAGCCGATGATATTCGGTAAGGCAACCAAGAAGACCATGGCATCTGAAAAATCCAATACCGCATCCAATTTTATGGAACAACCCAATGCTACGAATACACAAAAAATACCCTTGAATATATTTTCTTTTTGCTTGGATTGCCCCAATAAATAGGTCCATCCCTTAAGCCCATAATAAGACCATGATATAATGGTGGAATAGGCAAATAAGATGGCAATGATGGATAATGGAATAACGGACCACTGGAAAGTACCCTTGAATGCACTGGCCGTCAGTTTGACGCCTTGGATTTCCGTTCCTGCAAGACTAGGGTCATATACCGTAGTGAGGATGACCAATGCCGTAATGCTACAAATCACCACCGTATCAATGAATGGTTCCATCAATCCGACATAACCCTCAGAAATCGGTTCGTTGGTCTTTACTGCCGCATGTGCAATGGGTGCTGAACCGATACCCGCCTCATTGGAAAACAAGGCCCTTTGGAATCCCAATATCATGACACCTATAAAACCGCCACTCATGGCTTTGGGTGAGAATGCCTCGGTAAAGACGGCTGACAAGGCCCCCGGAATCTTATCATAATTCATCAATATGATACCCAATCCCAAAGTAATGTAAATGACCGCCATAAACGGAACCAACTTACTGGTTACCTTGGCAATACTTTGTATACCTCCCAATATGACAACGGCGACGAGTACACCCATCAGTGTTCCGAAAAGCCATCCCTGACTGAGGAATGAATCCTCACCGACCATATAGGAAAATTGTTCGAATGCCTGATTGGATTGGAACATGTTACCGATACCCAGACACCCGATGACAATGGCTGCTGCATAAAAATATCCCATCGGTTTGGCCATGAATCCCAGCCCCCTGTCCCGGAGTCCTTGTTCGAGATAATACATCGGTCCGCCCGAAACCGAACCATCCTCGTGTTCTTTTCTGTACATCACACCCAAAACACATTCCGTGAATTTGGTGGACATACTCAATAATCCCGCTACAACCAACCAGAACAATGCACCCGGACCTCCCATGGATATCACGATGGCCACTCCTCCGATATTACCGATACCCACCGTACCGGATAAGGCTGTGGTCAGTGCTTGGAAATGGCTGATTTCACCGGAACTTTCCTTTTTGTCAAAATCCCCACGAAGCAATTGGAATGCATGCTTGAACCCTCTGAGGTTGAGGAATTCGAAATAAAAAGTGAAAAAGAGAGAAGCAATGACCAACCACATGACAATCCATGGGAAGCTGACACCCAGGATTTCAATCTCGTAAAAAATAAATTTGCTGAGTCCATTCGCAATGGGACTCAGGGCATCATTGATGAGTTGGTCGATATCTTTCATGTAAAGGAATTAAGATGTAGAATCGTTAAATTTACGAATAGAAAATGAAGTTATACCCATGAAGCGATTAGGAGGACTTTTAATGGTAGGCTTTTTTGTTGTTTCTTGTTTCAATAAGGATGATGAAATGGAGTACATCAAAAGTGAATCTTTACTATCGTCAGACTAATGCTATTGTCAGATGCAATCTGACAATCCCAGTGTTAGAAACTGAGGATAGTACTTGGGTCCTAATCTCCTGCCAAGCAAGTTCCGAATATTCCTACGGCCATTTCCATCCAGATAAGAATGAAACCGAATAATGCAAGAATCATCCATAATATTCTTTGATGTTTGGATGGGATTCGTTTATGAATATTATCCATGACTATTCCTAGGATGAAAAGCAGTATTCCTGCTACGACGAAATCCATCAAACCCCAATTGACCTCCTCCGTGAATCGCATGGCAATCAAGGGAATGGAAAGAATGGTGGGAATCACCATTGCCATTCGGATGTATTTATTCTTCATCATAAAATATATTCCTACCAAGTTATTTTTATGTATCAATCCCATCGGGATACTGGAACATTCCCAAGGAATTCCATAGGGAATGAGGATGCACTGAATTAGTATTATAATCGAAAGTAATTATTATTATCAGAACAGATTCGTGATTACTGGCTTATCTTCATTCAGAAAAAATCTGGAATAAATGAAGACGAAATTATACTTCCTGATTCCATTCTTATTCTTCTGCACCTTTTCCCATGCAAAGGATTGGAAAGCAGCAAGCGATATCCTTGAGAATTATCAGGACAATACCAATCCCAATAAAAGAGCATTCATCAGGGATATAGAAGCAACTGGTATTACTGGGAATGGATACCGGGATTTTGAGGTATCAACAAGTGATAGTACCACATTCTACAGGTTTCTTGCGGCTTTGGATTATGAGGAAGATCGTTGGTATGCAGAAATGACATCCATTGATTTCTTACATATGGGACTCCGCCTTGCCAAGACGGAGGAAGATAGTTTAGGGTGTTACAAATCTTTGGTTTTGGCCTATTTTGTAGAAATAGCCAATGAGGTAGATACGAAACAGCAAAGAAAATTAAAAAACAAACTTGATGAAATAGCTAAAGAAATAGAAAATATTGAATCCGACTCACCCTCAATCCTGGAAACAAAACACATCCTAAAGCATAATATGGGTGTCGTTCTTCGGTACTTGCGGGATTTTGATGAAGCCAGACGTATTCTTGAATCCATTTCGAGTATGGATAGGGTAGCGTTCACTTCTTCGGAAGAAAGGAAAGTAGACATTGTATCCAATTCCATCAATGAGTTGGGCCGTGTGTATCTGAGTTGGGGAATTTTGGAAAATAATAAGGAATATTTAAAAATTGCCCTTTCGAAATTCGATGAAGCAATAGACTTGCTTCATGATGAAAATGGAACATTGATATGTAGCCCAAGGCACTTGAAAGAATTATATCAGCGTAAGCTGCACGTCACTGCTCGTTTGACCAGAAATAAGACCAAAGTTCTGGACCTTGAGGAAAAAGTCAGAAAATTCACCTACGAAGATTGTTTTTCCGAAAAGGACAAAGCCATTTATGGTTATATGTTCAGATCCATAGCTAAGGATTTTCGGGATTATGAAGTTATTGAGGATGTCACGCTGAGTGCAGAACAAAATGATGAACGCACAGATATGGATAATTGGTTGGGTGCAGCTTTTATCTTTTTGGTTGGATTATTATTCATATCAAGTTCATTAATGATAAGGTCAAGGAGAGGAGAAAATGAACTTCAGAAAATTGTTTCTTTTCTGGAAGTCCTGCAAAGTAATTCATCCAACTTATTGAAATCGACCGAAATCGTCAAGGAGGGAGAGGGAATAAAGGAATATCTGGATTCCTATCTGCCGGAACAATTTTCCTTTTTCCAAAAACATTTGGAGGAGAGTTCCGCCACTACAATTATATTATTCAATCGGGATGATAATACGGTTGTTGCCAAAATGGTTTATGTCGAAGACGGCGCATTGGTAGACCTGAGTGCAAAGGTCGAAAAGGTAGATGAACAGAGTATTTATTATCCTTATTTTATAGGAGAAAAAATAGATGATTATGTAGAGGGAGAATTCCTACGAAATTTTAAAAATCATAATTCCAGCATTGATAAGGATTATCTGACAAAAAAGGAAGTAGATACGGAATCATTGATTTGTGTTCCCTTGTTATATGGAAAAAATAAACTCCCTCTAGGAATTATTACACTACAAAGTAGCAGGAAGAATTTTTTCAAAAAGGAGCATGTCAATTTAATTAAATCCTTATCCAATAATATGACAATTGTTGCTTCTAATTTTGAAATCATACAACAGAAACACCGCTTATTAAGAGTGATAGACCATCGAATCGGGAATTATATAGATATGAATGTCAGGTCATTGGGTAATATCAAACGGAATATGGAAAAATGGGATGAGAATACCCTGAAAACCAAACTGATTGAATTTGGTGGTGATTCCCAGATATTAAAGAAAACCCTTACGGGGTTATTATATTGGGTAGAAATATTGGGACTACAGGATAGGGGCGATTCCAAGATAGAGGAATTCATATTGAAAGAAGCCATCAAGGACGAAATAGAACAACTTCATTTTCCCATTACAGAACAAGGTGTAAATATTGATTTGTCAAATCTGAAAGCATCCTTGATGGTTGATTTTCCTAAAATATATATAGGGGAAATTATTTCAAACCTATTGATTAATAGTATCCAACATTTTGCAAGTATCAGGATAGATAATCCGAGCATTAGCATCTCAAGTAGAATTAATGATGATTCCTTGGTGATTGATTTTTGGGACAATGGTCTCGGTATGCCGGACTCAGTGAAAAAGGATATGTTTTCCAAATCCATTTCGAGTGAATACCAAGCCAAGAGTATGGGAGGAGGTTTCGGTAGTATGATTATACGGTACTTGGTTACGAAACTCGGGGGTGATGCTCGTGTGGTTCATTCGAATAAGACGGATGGTACATTGATAGAGATATTAATACCTCGCAAATTCATAAGTAATGATTAAAAAAATCCTAGTAGTCGATGATGATGTAACGCGTTTGCGATTGAACAGGGATATCCAGGAGTATTTTGACTATTTTCTAAACAAAGAGAATAATTATACTTTCAAGATAGAGGTGTTGGATGTGCATCTGGACGCTCCCGAAAAATTATGGGAATATCTGGATTCGGAAAATGCGGTCTTTCCTGATTTCATATTCCTTGATTGGTACTTCAAGGATAGGGACCAAGGAGAGGATGGATATACAGGTGAAAAAATCCTCAAGGAATTAATGAAAAGAAAGCAATTCGCCCATCTTGAGGAGAATGAATCTGATATATCGAATTTGAAAAAATATAAGGATTTGGAAGTGGTCGTGCTTTCCAGATTCGTGAAACTTCCCGGCTTGAATAATCTGGAGGGTATGCTGTTGGAGGGTGCCATTTCCGCTACGACAAAGGATGTCCTTGATACCTCCAATAAAAGCTTGGTGGATTATCTGAATAGATGGATTTTATCCACCAGATTCGGGTCGATATTATATCCTGAAAATATTGGCGGGAAGCATCCCCGTGTTGATATGGCTACCATCAATGCATGGCTTGAAAAAAGAGATAGTATCATGAATCCCAAACAATATGTCGAAACGGATTTGCGAATGGATGAATTATTGAATCATGATGTTTATGGTCCTTTTTTTAAGGATAGGTGTATTGGCATACCAAGAGAAAAAATGAAAGGTGGTGCTAAGAAATATTTCAATCAATATACCAGTAAGATAGCAACGGAATACCTAGGAATAGAAACCGTTGATACCCATTTATGGCCCATTATAGCCATACGGCATAAACTCCCCTTTATGATGGAATATATCAAGAAGATATGATGCTCGGAAATCTTCTGAAAATTCATTGAATGGCTTAGTGTAAAATATTATACTAAGCCATTTTAATTATTATTAAAATAAAAACAAGACACTTATAATAATTCTATTTCTATTCCATCAAGAATGAATTCTACTGATATTTGTAATGTACTCAAAAACAAAGCCCACCTTAAAAAAGGCAGGCTTGAGTAAAAGGAACATCTTTGTAGGAAGTTCCAGATTTGACCGTCTTAAATATATTACAAATATATCGTTCCTACAAGATTTCCTTTTTTATAAATTATTTATTTTAAACAGTTAAATTTTTTAAGATGAAAAGGTTAATTCAATTTGTAAGTTTGATGATGTTATCGCTACTAGGATGTAGCAGTACCGTAGGAGGGATGGACACGCTACCCTTAAAGATGTATCAAGAAGGTGTTTTTAGTATTCCTTCGTACCAGATGCAAGAAATGAAGAAAGGATTCATACAAGAAAAGGAAAATGGGGGATTGATTACCATTCCCGTACATGATGATGGTTCTTCGTATTCATCCATCTTGTATAATTTCAAGACACCCGGCAACAGAATCAGTGGCAAGTCATTCAGGTGTCAGGGACATTTCGTCATCACGAATGACGGAAAACTAAGGGCCAGTATCGTTACGAGTTCCAATAGGGCACAAGGCTTCACAGGTGCCATCGAACTCAAGTTTTATGACAAGAATGAAAGGCATGTATTCTCCATTTACACACCCAGCTATGGCGTAAACGGATACGGCTCCAGAAAAGATACTTGGGAATACCAATTCAGTGCTTGGGAAACGGAATTACTCAGGAAGTCATCCTATGCCGGCGGTAATGGCATACACACACCGAAAGGCCTGAACTGGGGGGATATCTACTACTATAGTAAGACTATCTTCGAGGCTTTTGCTAAGGGAGGGTAGAATGTTAGTCTTGTTTTAAGGTGTGGATAAAAGAAAGCTGCTTCATCTGAATGAAGCAGCTTTCTTGTCAATCGATTCATGGTGGTTTGGGAGGATGAAATGCCATTCTAGGAATATAATGGTATAGGATTGGATTCCAAGAATCTTTTCTAATTATCCCCGCCAGTAATATTGTAAGATAAACTGAAGAAACCGGATGGTTTCAAGGAATTAATAAGGCCATCATTATCTAATTGGTTAACGAATTCCTTTTTGTATTCTCCGTCATTTTCAATCAGGGGATTCAGACGGTTGGTTCTGATTAGGGACAAACCTAACTGGATGATGACCCTCTTTTTTTTGCCGAGGATGGCTCCGCCACCAACATAGTAGGATACATTGGTATCCAATGCCCCATCAAAATCCGCACCTATCCCAAAGCTGAATACGGGGGAGATATCCTTATGGACTCTCGGACTGATATGAATGAATGCCGCAATTCCAGGACGCACACCCAATCCTGTTCGGTATGATTTGATCGTGACGCTATCTCCGGGAGTGTCCAGGGGTTCGAATTTGACATTCTCGGCATTGGGTCCGAATGATAGGGCAGGCCCAACACTGAAGTCCACTTTCAAACCGCCCCTAATCCTTTTTTTGAGAATGGATTTATCCAAGTCAGGTGCTTTGGAGTCCTTGGGCCTTTCAAAATTTATAATGATGTCCAGTTGGTCACTCTTGGGAACAAATACACCTGATTCAAAGACGAAAGTAGTAGAATCAGTTAGCTTTTCCTTGATTTGAATGATTTCCATTGCCAATGCATCGTATTGCCCGTCCTCAATCTTTTCATGTGCTTTCTTCATATAGTCTAGGGCATCAATGGCTTTTTTCCTAGCATTGGGATCCTGGATTTGATCCAACTGCTTTTGGTATTCGTCCTTTATGTTTTCATATGACCGATTATAATCGGAAATGATATCCTTGAGTGCTTGGTTGCTAGGTAAAACGCTCAAGACGGATTTTGACTTTGTCGTATTAGTCAGGCCAGGGGATACTAATTCCCTGATGAGATGCTCCTTGGTGATGTCCAGTTGTTGTATCCTCTCAAGATTCTTACAATAACCATGGCAGGCTTGTAATAATACTTTTGTCGCTGCTGTGTCCGCTACGGATGAAGTGGAAGAATCCAATGCTACTGGGGGAACTGATGATTGGACTAATGTATTCGCTTTCATCATTGTTTTCCCACCTTTTTCGGATTCCGTCTTTGCTGCTTCGGCTGTTCCTCCCTTTTCTTCCAAACCAAACAGCGTATTCATCGATGTAGGAGCTAGGGTAATGAAATTCCTCTCATTCCAAGTGATTTTAGGTGTGTAGATTAATGTATTCACACCATGAACCCTGATAAAGACATCCTCACCTTTTTTGATGTATTTGGTAGACTCATATTTTTTTGTTTCAGCATTATACCTATACATGTTGGTTTTGAATGATTTCTTGGGCGTCACGACATGGTATTCTATCATGATCTGTCCTTTTACGGCCACATAGCAAAACATACTGAGTAGAATAATGATTAAATTTCTCATTTTGAAATAATTTATGGGATGCATCTGCATCATTATTGAATAGAGTGTTCGTTGGGAAATGATTCAATGCCTGGTTTGCAATTCATTTTATTCCCATGAGGAAAATGTTGGGTTCAATATTGCTGAAAAAGCAAGGCAAGCCCATCCGAAACTAGTCAGGCAAGTTTCGGAATGGTAGGGATTGCCGTACTTGGATTAGTGAATTAGAATGAGTTGACTAAAAAGCAACTCTGATGGTTAGTTATCTTCTTTCTTGATGGTGATGATGTTGAGGTTTTCATCGCTTGGATCAGTTACTTCAGTCAGTAGGTACATTTTGCGTATATCCCCTACTGCATCCTCATTTCCGGCCCCAGTATAGAATGTCCTGTTCCCTTTGTTGTAACCATCCCTGATGGTTTCCTCTCCTCCTCCTGCAAAATTGGTGATTTGAAGTTTGGCTTGCATGGTGGACTGAAGTACACCGAACCTGAGTTTATGGAATCTTGCTTGTGTACTTACTGTAAATACTGTGGATTTCAGGTGGTTGCCCTTTTTGTGGCACATTATTTTACCATTATCTTTGAAGTAAATGGTTAATCCTTCCCCAGTGGTCTTGATAACTTTAGGGCTCGCCAAGGAATCTGCTTCAATGACCAAATTGCCATTATCCTGGTATCTCACCGAGGTTACATCTTCTATTGTTTCGTACATAATATTAAGTTTAAATGTGATTAAATGATATTTTATTTTCAGATTAGGATATTGCTCTGTTTTGCCTGACAAGAACTTTGGTCAAACACCTTGGCCCTCCTCTTTTTATTAAAAATGGTAGGTAATTCGTCAGTCTGACAACCTTGAAACCCAGATTGGTGAAAATCCTTTCATTCTCATCATCATAGTATTTTAAATCTTCCCAATTACCCGCTTTGATTCCATTTTTTTTATCAGCATATTCATTACTCATGTCCTTGCCATAAGTAGGCATCCATATGACATTCTTATCAGAATCTACTTTTGTGAATTGGATAATGGAATTATTATACGGTGCAATACACCAGTATCTCGAGTAACGGTCTTCTGAATCTTTATTTTTCTGATCGATGTAAATCAATGGCATAGGGTTGCGATAAATAGAAACATGACCTTCCATTTTATTTCGAATAATCCGAATGAAATGTTCTATTCCTTCTTCTATGTGCTTGAAAATTCCGGTATCTATGTTGAAAAGGTTGATGGGTTTTCCTATAACAAGTACATCATTTTTGAATTTATCCTTACCAAGTGGAGTGATGAATAGATCCAAGTGGTTGAGTGGTTGGAAACTTCCACTGTTTAATGGGATGAATACGTTTTCTTTTGGAAGGCAGCCCTTGATACTTTCTTTTTGTTGATTCCTGAGTATGATGACATTCTCTGGATCTATGTTGAAATTCTTGGAGAAGAATTGTTTTAAATCTTCTTCTGTTTCCTTGTCAGAATTGATATTGTCAGCTCCCACTAGAACATAATCGCCTACGAATAAAACATTGCCACCTACCAATCGGGAATAGGAATGGGTTTCTGCTGTGAGACAGGAATCTGCCAATCCGAAATCTTCCCACTTTTCTATGAGTGAATAAGCAGTCGCATCTTTGTAATCCACTTCATTCGGAACCCAAATTTTCATATTATATTTTCCTGTTTCGTTGATTGCGATGATCATTCTATCTTGTAACCACATTTCAGGTTGGGTCCGGTCTCCTTGGAAAACTGCCTTTATTTTTCCTTTTTCCTGATCGTTTATAAATCCGCTGAGTGTAAGTATGGATGAATTCACATCCTCTAGTTTTGATAGTGTGCCCTCAAAACTACTTCCTATCTCAAAAGGCGAAACCGTCAACAGTTTGAGTTTATTCTCCTCACCGTATAAGTCGTTGAAAGTATCCATGAGCTTGAATACCAAATCCGTATATATCTTATTATAGGCATTCCGACCTTTCCTATCTTTGAATTCGTTGGGGCTGGGATAATTAATGGCAATACACAATATACGCCCATTCGAGTCATTCAAGGGTCTCCAAGAGGTTCTAGGAATAGCTTCACAAGCTTTTAGTAATTCCTTGTCAATGTTGGTAGAACTTCTTGTGTTGTATTTCTTGTCCTTACTATTCCCGCTTTCTTTTCTTTCGTTTAAGGCAAAGGTTAACCTATCAGGTAAAATTCTAAGTTTCATGGAAAGTGCTGGTTTAATTTATCAAAATAGAAGCGTCATGAATGTTGACTATTCCATAATACAAACATCCATATATAATGAGGTTTGTACAAACCTATTATTTCTCTTTTTTTTAGTTTGATTTCTATTAATTATCTTATAAAATGCTAATTTACAAATATTTAGATGTGAATGTAATTATAGTTTAAAAATGAGGGGGATACAAAGAAATATACTTTTCCAACTGATACATTCCTTGGGGAAAAGAGAAAAGGCTTACGCCCTAGGTTTCATGAAACAAAGCGGTAAGGCCAATAATCATATACAGTTATTTAAAAAAATAGCTGTGATGAAAGAATACGATAAGGAAAAATTACTCAGGAGTTTGCCGGATACTTTCCCAAAGGGAAATATCGCAGTACAACAGCATCATCTTTATGAGAATATCCTCCGTAGTTTGAGATTGTATCATGAGGAAAGGCATCCGTTTTATTCTGTACATTCCATTATGATAGAAGCTGATATCCTACACGAAAAAGGTTTGTCAGAATTAGCTGTTAAACGATTAGCCAAGGCAAAAAAAATAGCCGAACAACTCCATTATCTGTCCGCCTTGGTAGATATAAACCAAAGGGAAATTACTTGGAAATTAGCGACCAGACCAAAGGATTTATTGAAAACAATCATATTGGATTATAAGGAATTGATTGAAACAATAGAAAGGTTATCCGAGGAAATTCGAATCAGGGAATACAACCATTTATTACTGGGTATTTACCGGGCTGATAGACAACACATCAAGGAAGAAAATAGGGAATTATTTCAAAAAGTAATTTTATTGGTAGATGAATTAATTCGAAAAGAGGGAGATAAGCGTACTTTTTTTGGCTCTTATCTATTAGAGAATGCAAAGGCAATAGAGTGCCGTATCAATCGAAATCTTCAGGAAGCCCAGTTGCATTATTCTAATATCATTACACATTGGGAATCTCATCCGAAAATACAGAAAGCCCTCCCTAAAAAATATTATATCAATATATCGAATTACATCACCAATTCCATTCTTGTGCAGGAATGGGAAACGGTAAGGAAATATCTTTCTGTATTAGGATCTATTCAGGCTACAAGTTATAAGGAGTCCTTAGAGTATTTCCAGAATTTTTATTTCCTAAAAATGTTCCATGCCTTAAGGGATTATCAAGTTACAACGACTGATCTTATTCCTATGTTATCGAATATAGAAACAGGATTGGATAAATATGAAAAGGACATGACACCAACTCAGCTCAGGGTGATTTTATATAACGCCACAATACTTTGTTTTTTACATAGGAAAAATGAAGCCTGTCTGAATTGGGCAACTAGATTGTTACAACTAAAAAAGAGCAACCAATGGATGGATATCCAATTATTTGCGGAACTGATATCATGGATGATACATTTCGATGAGAAGTCACATAAGCATCTTGATACGGCATTGGAAAATATCAGGAAAAAATGCAGGAGGGAAAAGAACCAGTGGGAGTATATGAATGAGGTAATAAAACATTTAAAAAAGCTAGTAGGGGCTGCCGATGAAACCAACCGTCTTGAAATCCTGAAATCCCTAGAAAATAAACTTGAAGAATTCGAATCCCACATACCTAAACCCATTTGTCTAATGGAAATGCATACATGGACACATTCCAAAATCACAGGCAAACCCATGCTGGAAATCCATCAGGAAAAATTAAGAGTAGGGTAGATGGTTCTCTATTTAATATCAAAATTTTCTTTGAGGTACTGATCTATGTCTATGTCAAGTTGTTTTAATACCTAGTAGGCACTTTCTAAGTAATTCTGTACATATCCTATGTGTATTAGCTATTGTTCACGTTATTGTCAGATTGTATCTGACAATAGCAATTCATAAAATTGCATTTGACAATGATGTCAGCATCCGACAATAACAATTCATAAAACACGAAAGCCTTTCTGTCAAACGACAAAAAGGCTTAATGTGTACCTGGAGCGGGAATCGAACCCGCACTCCCTCAACGGGAACAGGATTTTAAGTCCTGCGTGTCTACCAGTTCCACCATCCAGGCAGTTGATGGAATAAAAAAACCCTCCTGAGGAGGGCTCCTTTGAGCGAAAGACGAGATTCGAACTCGCGACCCCGACCTTGGCAAGGTCGTGCTCTACCAGCTGAGCTACTTTCGCATAACTTTGAACCCTTTCGTTCAAGCGCGGGGCAAATATACTATAAAGGAATTCAATTTTTCAAGAAACATCCGCACTTTTTTAATGGAAATTTTACCAATAAAGTTCCCAAACATCCAACTTCTTCGATTAATTACGAACCCATTCCTGAGAATTACAACAAAATACATTCATTTTTAGTACTTAAGTAATTGAATACCAATGTATAATGGAAATAAAGGGGCTCCAGGTGATAAAGGATACATCCGAGCCCCAAAATCATCAAGCTGCTTGGCGAAATGTTGATGATTTCGCTTTTTTATTCGCACCCAACTTTTTTTTATAGTGCCTTACGGTCAGACTGATGCCGAATCCGCCTACCACACCCGGACCCAACCACAAAACCAAGTCCGGAAGCATGCCATTCATGGCAGTCAATAGGAATGCCGTTACCGTAGCGATATAGCCACCCAGCATCCTTGTGATGTGCTCAAACAGCCAATCATGTTTTTCCCGTACTTTTCCCCATCTCATCCAATCCTGTATGGATTGTTTCAACGAAAGGCTACCAAAAATGGCAAGGACAATAATGATGATGTTCTGATATTGGATATAATGGTACAATGAAAAACCCAACATCGCTACACTGGATATGATGGTAAGAATGAATACCCAACGGTCCTTGACTTCCAATCGATGGTAACCTTTCAGCCTCCCGAAACGAAATCCGGTAAAGACCAGATAATAACTGAATACGCCAACACCCAAAAGGAATGGATTGAATTTCATCAGGGACATAATGACACTTGTAATGAATACACCCGTCATGGCCCAAAAATATACATTCCCCAAGATGACATGAATCTTACCACTTTTCTTGGCAAGGATAACAAGCAAACCAAACAACAAGGAAATGAAACCGCTTGCTACATGTCCGATCAGTAAGTATTTATAAACATCTTCCATCATTCAATAATTTTGATGATACAATTTTAGGGACTAGAAACGGACCTTGCAGGAATGAGGTACGAATGACTCGATTTTGGGATGAAATGCAGGACTTTGGGATGAATTCCAATCCATTTGGGATGTTTGGGAAGAATGAATGCCTCATTTTGAGGACTTTATGGAGCAGTGGCTCAAAGGGTGTATGAGGTGTCGAATTCAAAATGATAAGGGCTCTCATGCGAAACCAATAGCATTCCTGCTCCTCGCTTATGGACTTCCTCCTGAATCAGGGAACAAGCTGCCTTGATGTTTTCCTCATCCAGATGGGAAAAGGGTTCGTCCATCAGAAGGAAGTCAAATGGCTTGGATAAGGCCCGGATGATGGCAATGCGCTGCCGCTGTCCGTAGGATAGCGTTTGGACGGTTTGTTCTACGAATGATTCCGCACCCAATGCATGAATCATTCGCTGGATTTCGGAAGCATCGACTTCTTGCTCCAATCCACGGGTTGCTTCTATATTTTCCATACCCGTCCAATCCGGTATCAATTTCAGATCCTGAAAAATGGCGGATAATTTTTTGCGCCTCAACTGCCCCAGTTGGTTGGCATCGGATGATGATAAGAGCATGTCGTCAATCATTACGGAACCCTCATAATCCTTTCTCAATCCCATGATGATATGGACCAAGGTAGACTTTCCACCTCCGGATGGTGCCTTTACCCAATATCTGACTCCTTTCTGCCAAGAAAGCTCCTGATTCCAAATCATGGAAGATGTGGGAGCTTGGGGTTTGGAAAAAATAGGCCTAGGACGGATATGTTTCAGTTGTATCATTCCTTATGATTGTATGCCAAAGATGCCAAGTATTCATGAGAATTAATAGAAAAGAGTAGGGGATGATATTCATTAAGAATATCATCCCCTACAAACATTCAGGATAGAATGGGTCTATTACTGATTGATGCCACTGGCTGCATCAGCACTCTCGATCATACTCTTAAGGAAATTACCGTCCTTTTTGGAAGTAACTTCCATTTGGATATTACCATCACTTAGGTTGAATAAGAATGCCTCGATTTCACCCGTTTCAGCACCAGGTACCAAACCTTTCAATTGCTCGGGAAATCCTCTACCGCCAAGGAATCCTTTGGATATTTCCTTGTAGATACTCTTGTCCAATCTGCTACCCTTAGGTAAACCTCCGTCTTTGATACCTTGGATTAGTGTAGGGTCCGCAGAAGCGAATAGGATATTATCTTTCATGATAAGTACAGGCTGCATAGCTTCTCCTCTACCTCCGAGTGTGGCATTGAAATCCTGGGAAAGACTCTCGTCGTTGATTTGGTATACTCCACCATCCCTTGGAGTCACGATGCCGATTTCCACCATCTTATCCAGAAGTGGTTGGAATTTCTTACCATCCACACTCAATCCGAAGATACCGGCAGGTTGGCTGTTGTCACCAGCTTTCTGAATGGCAAGGAACATATCACCGTCAATGGCTGCTGCGATTTCATCTAGGTTGATACCCATTTGATCCAGATTGGAAAAACTGTTAATCAAGCCCAATGCATTCTTCTCTTTCAATAATTGTAGCAATCCTTTCGTATCCAATCCGAATGTGAAAACTCCGGTTAGATTATCCTTAGGGATATAAGGAGAGAAATCGGTGGAAATGCTGGATTTGAATGGCATACCCAAGTCTGCTTCGATATCTTTCTTAAGGATGATGTCAGCATTGACTTTCATTTTCTTTTCATCGAAATCTACATCACCATTGATATGGTTTCCTTTCAGGGATTCCTCATCCCATCCCAATAGGAATTGAGCCTGCTTCATTTGTTGCATATCGGCTACAGCATCCGAATTCAGTACGAAACTGATGTCACTACTCGAACTTCCCGTTTTCTCAAAGGCATTGGATGATAATACGGATGCACCATCACCGAGGTTGAACACCTTATCCAATTGTGCATCTATATCACCTCTGGATTGTCCAGCAAAGGCAATCTCATCATTCCAGGCAAGGAACCCATTACCTTCCCTACCATATTGATAACCATCACCCGCTTTCTTGTTGATAGACATGGGAGTGGATTTGACCAACTCCGCAAACTTTGCAGGGTCACCGATATTAAACATGACTCCGTTCAGCATCTCACCCGCATTGTTAGGGTTGATATCAGAAATGAAGTATGCATTCTGCTTGATGTTAATCCCACTTTCAGCAGGATCATATAGAATCTTGCCCATCAATTGGTCCTGATTGGCAGCTTCCTTAATCATTTGCTGGTAGAAATCCATATCACGGACCTTTTCAAAATCCATTTTTTCCATGAGTTTTGGAATGCGGACCACCGTAACTTGTGAGGCATCAGAGGGGATGTGTTGAACGGCAGCATCCATTTGGATGCTTGCATCTTTCTTGCAGGATGTGAATGCTATGGCAGCCACGGCAAAAAACATGAATAGGTACTTTTTCATTCGAATTCGAATTTTAATTCAGTTCTTTGATGAATGTTGGTTGAAACGATAGATTCCTTTCCGAATATTAGGTTTTGAACCATTTCATCATTAAATAAAATAATTGAGTTAGTCATCTGACAATTAACTGACAACAAAAAAACGCAAATCATCCATATTTGGTTATAAGCTTTAGATGAACTCATTCATAATTGTGATAAACAACAACGGTCTGACTTATGAAGTATCCAATTGTCCAAAAAATCTTACTGGGAAATCATCCTGATTCCAATAAGGAATATAGGATTGTAGGGGCGGGAATGTCAGGATTACTCCTTGGGTATCACATGAAAAAGAAAGGAATCCCATTCACTATCCATGAAAAGGGCCAGTCTGCGGGAGGTTTGATAAAAACACATAAGGTTGAAGATTTGGGTTGGGCCGAACAAGCGGCCAATGGCTTCATTTGGTGTGATGAATTAGCGGAGCTCTGTGAGGATTTGGGAATGGATATCCAATCCCCTGATCCATCATCCAAGGCGCGTTATCTGGTAAGGGAGAACAGGATGAGGAAGTTTCCACTTGGAATCGCTGAGGCGATTGCTATGACGCTCCGAATCATACTCCCACATCGCCATCAATTGGAAACCGTGGAAGACTTCGGACATACCTTTTTGGGAAAGACCATGACCAACCAAGTTTTGGAGCCTGCTTTCGCTGGAATATACGGTGCGCCTATATCTGACTTAAGTTTCAGCGCGGTACTTCGTCCATTCGCAGAACAACTCAACCATACGAATCATTTCCCTACAGCTGTACTCAGGTGGAGAAAACAAGTCAAGGCGAATGGTTCCTCCAGAAAAAAACTATCGGGAACGCAAAGTTTCAAGGGCGGTTTTGGTGAATTGCCAAAAAGATTAGCAGAACATCTAGATGACCATATCAGGTATGGTTCGGTTATAGATGATGTCAGATCAGCACCAACCATACTGACGACACCTGCCCATATTTCAAGACAGTATTTGGATGGCCCGCTTGCGGATTTATTGGGTGAAGTTCGCTACACCCCCATCATAACAACTACTTTGTTCTTCAAAAAAACAGATGTCAAACGATTCAAGGAAGGTTTTGGTTGTCTGATTCCTAGGTCGGAGGGCTTGGAAATATTAGGGGTGTTATTCAATTCGTGTATCTTTCCCGATAGGGTAGAACATGAGGATATTCTGAGTCTGACTTGCATTTTCAGGGATAATGATTTGAAATATCTGCCCTTATCCGAGAATGAAATCCTACAACATGTCCTTTTACCTGATTTATCCCGATTGTTAGGTATAGATGTGGAACCCTTGGGATATAAGATGTTCAAATGGGAAAAGGGAATCCCGGTCTACAGTCCCGGATTGGCTGCGTCTTGGCAACGAATGGATACACTACTGAAACAGGACTTTCCGGAAGTCGGATTATTGGGGAATTATACCGGCCAGATATCCGTCAGAGGGATGGCACAGTTCGTTCATCGGGCATTTGGTAGCTGATAAATGTCATTTACCGTTCAAAGCCTTGGGTTTTTGTTACTCTTTTCCTAAATCAAACTACTTTCATGATAACTAAATGTTAAGTCTTGGGGATATAGTCCAAGTCTTAATATATTAGCCGTAGGCAAGGAAAATTTGTTAACTTTGCTGACCAATTTTGTATAAACAGGAATTATTCTGAGATGAAAAAAATCACACTCTTCTTCTTGTTGGCAGTTATTTTCTCTGCAACTGCCCTCAATGCCCAAGACGCTAAATTCAATGACTTTTACAATACGGATAGGGTACAAGAAGTAAGGATCCGATTCAAGCAAAAGAATTGGAAGGACGTACTGGATTCCCTAAAGCTGAATGGCGAGGAAATGCTTCTTGGTACATTGAATATCGGAGCCAAGGAATATAAGAACGTAGGTGTTCGATATAGTGGTTCCAAGTCGTTCAAGTATGGCGGCGATAGGAATTCATTCCAAATCAAGCTGAACCAAATCAATAAGGAGCAAAATCACCAGGGAGTTAAGAAAATCAAACTTTCCAATGCATTGCGTGATCCAAGTATGGTCAGGGAGGTCTTGGGTTATGAGATTGCCAGGAACTACATGGCTGCACCAAGGGCAAACTATACCCGTCTGTACGTTAATGGTGAATTCAGGGGCGTTTATGTGAATGTTGAATATGTGGATGATGAATTCCTGAATAAGAATTTCGGAATGGGTGACAATACATTCGTCAAGGGTACGAATGTCAACGATGAGTTGTCCACACCGGATGGATGTAAGAAGAATGTATCAGGTTCGTTGATTTATGAGGATGATGCTTCCTGTTACCTGGGTAATTACGAATTGAAGTCCGAGAATGGCTGGGATGATTTGATGAAACTGACCGATGTATTGAATAATGATATCAAGAACATTGAGAAGTATCTTGATGTGGACCAGGTATTATGGATGCATGCATTCAACCATGTCCTAGTAAATCTGAACAGTTATTCAGGTGATGTGAGTGAGAATTATTACCTCTACAAGAACAAGCATGGTAAGTTCGTACCCATTGTTAGGGATTTGAATCTTTGCTTCGGTTCTTATAAGAAATATAAGTTCAAGTCCTCCACCATGAGTTTGGAACAACTTCAGAACCTTGACCCATTCCTACACAAGGATAACAAGAGTAAGCCGCTGATCAGTCAGTTATTGAACAATCAATATTACAAGAAGCAGTACGTTTCTCATATCAAGACCATATTGGATGATTACTTCCTGAATGGTCAGTATGAGAATAGGGCCAAGGAATTACAGAAGTTGATTACGAATGACATGAGGCGTGATAAATTCCAATACTATGACCATAGCCAGTTCCTATCCTCATTGACGGAGACACAGGGTAAGAAGTCAAAGATTCCAGGAATCGTGGAATTGATGTCCAAGCGTGTGAGATTCTTGAAGAAGCATCCGGAGATTCGTGGTTTTGCACCAGAGATAGAAGATATTTCATTGGCCAGCCGTGAAAAATTTGCAAGAAAGGAAGTTAACTCGTTCAGGGTTTCCGCTACTGTGGAGAAGCATGCGAAAAGGGTGAGGATATACTACCGTTTCAATGCTGAGGATGAATTCCAATACAGCTTCATGTTGGATGATGGCGAGAATTATGACGGTAGGGCAGGAGATAAGGTGTTCGGTCTGGAAATCAAGCCGGAAGACGAGGATAGCACTTTAGAATACTACATCGTAGCAGAGAATGCTGCAGGAGTGACCTATTTCCCAAGCAATTACATGTTTGAGGCCAAGACAGTTACACTTAAGGAGTTGAATAAGTAACCATTCTTTACTACCATTCAAAAACGGTTCTAGTACTCAAACTAGAACCGTTTTTATTTACCGCTATCCTCAGTCTGCAACTGAGAGTAGCGGTTACTGATTTGTTGAATTATCATACGACATCTTCTTATGAAATATTATTTTTCCTTCTTTTTTTGTCTGATTATAGCTCATGCTCTAATATCCCAAGAGGATGGGAGATTATACCCTTTTAACATAATTAGTGATGTAGAGTATTCTAACGGTCTGAATTACAGAAAAGGTCTGATTGATAAAAAAGGTAATATAATCCTTAATTATAATTTAGGATCTAATCAAAAGAGACAGCAGGTAAAAAATGATAAAGGACTATTGACTGTTTGGTTAGGTATTCATAAGGAGTTATTAAATCATGTAAGGTTGATCAATAAAGAGGGAGAAGATATTTCACCCAGTACGTTCCATATAAGTGATTTTGAAAATGGATATGCTTCCTTTGACAGGAAAGGATACGGCCTACTAGGGAAGGATGGTGAATTTATAGTTCCACCTATTTATGTTGAAATTACAAATCTATCTACAAAGTCCAACTCTTTTCAGGGGGATTATATTTTAGCAAAATATAGGGAGGAGAGTGGTAATATTACGGAATATATTCTGGGAAAGGATTATGAGGTAATTTACAAGAAAGAGGAAGAAGAGGATTTTTACTTATTGACAACCAGTAGTAATTTAATTACGGGTAAGTATTTGCCGGGTAATAAAGACTTTGGGGCATTCAATATCATCAATGATGCCAACGAAGTATTGGCTTCTTTGGATTTTCCATCTTTTGAGACTGTGGATAATGATATACTCACCTATTATGATAATTTAAATAGACGGTATTATTATTATAATTATATAACAAATCAAGAACTACCTGTTTATTCGAAGCCTTTTAATAAGAATGGTTTACAACCAATTTTTAAGAATCAGAAACAAATTTGGATTCGGGATGATGATGGTAAATTTAGATTGATTAATAGGAAAGGAGAATATGTCTCTCGGAATAAATATGATGATTATAAGTTATTAAACCTTGGGGATGATAAAGAATGGTTGGCTTTTGTGAGTAATGATGATAAGTGTGGGATTCTTGATGCCAGAGGGAAAATGATTTATGTATACGATGATTGTTCTTTACAATATACATTCTTAGAAAATACCTCTAAAGATTCCAAGATTGTGGGGTATATCAATAGGAATAATAAATACCTTGAATTCTTTGATATCAGAGGGGACGTTATTTCTGTTCCTATCAATAATAATACTATTAAATATGTCAGAGGCAGTGAAATAGAGGGATATGCTGCCTACTCTGATTCGTTAGGTCAATTAGGAATAATGAATTATGAGGGGGAGTTTATTCTTGTTGCGGGAGATTATTTCAGAATCGATAAATTAGGGAAACGTTCTTTTCTCGTATGTAAGGAGAAAAATGACTGTGGCATATTAAATTTAGAGGGGAAATGGATAACAGATAAAGGATATGATTATGTTGGATATCATGGTGAAAATAATTCTAGGGAATTATTTGAAGTGATGAAAGATAAACAATTTGGGCTTATAGATGAGACAGGAACTTTTATCCAGGCATTGGGAGAGGAGGCTTACCGGGTGGACTATGATATGTTAATTAAGAGGCGAGGGAAGTATAATCGTTATGAGTTTTCATTTTATATGATTTTGATAATAATCCCTTGGTTGAGTATTCAAAAATAAAACTAGAGGTAGTAGATCGCTATTTGATTAGGGGAAACAAAAATAGGTACTACAATCCCCAAGGGGAATTGATATTTGATAGTCGTGGGCTAAAATGGATTTATTAAAATTATACAGATGATTGCTATCCTCAGTCTGCAACTGAGGATAGCGGTAAATAAACTGGGATAACAATCATATCCACTCCCTACACTCTCCCGGGGTATACTTTCAATGCAGCTTCCAAACAATCCATGGCCTTGTTCAAATCCTCCTTATTCAATACATAGGCCAGTCGGGCTTCCTGCTTACCCAAGTCAGAAGCATAGAAACCAGCTCCCGGAGCCATCATGACCGTCTCACCATTGTGGTCAAAGGATTCCAATAACCATTTGCAGAAACGCTCCGTATCATCCACAGGGAATTTGACAAACAGATAGAATGCACCGCCCGGATTGGGTACGGTCACGCCCTCCATTTTCTTGAGGCGTTCTATACAAACCTTTCGCCTGCTGTCATATTCGGAAATGCATTCATCGATATAGGATTGTGGCACATCACACATGGCAGCACCCATGATTTGTCCAAGGGTAGGGGGGCTCAATCGGGCTTGTGCGAATTTCATGGCCGTGGCCATCATTTCCTTATTCCTACTGATGACCATTCCAATCCTGGCCCCACATGCGGAATATCTCTTGGATACGGAATCAAATACAATCGCATGTTCATCCAGTCCATCCAAGGTCAGGACCGAAGTATGTGTCTTACCGTCATAAACGAATTCACGGTATACCTCATCCACAAGGAGATATAGGTCATGCTTGAGAACAATATCCTTCAGGACTTCCAATTCCTCCTTGGAATAGAGATAGCCCGTAGGATTACTGGGATTACAGATAAGAATCGCTTTGGTTTGGGGGGTGATTTCCTTTTCAAAATCCTCCATGGGAGGTAGTGCAAACCCCGTTTCTATCTGTGCAGTAATGGGCTTCACCTTGACACTCC
This sequence comes from Saprospiraceae bacterium, assembly GCA_020631355.1. Classification (GTDB taxonomy): domain Bacteria; phylum Bacteroidota; class Bacteroidia; order Chitinophagales; family Saprospiraceae; genus JAHDCE01. Next base: position 104,182 of record JAHDHL010000005.1, read on the forward strand.
CCGCCTTTGAGAAACCATTATAATTGGCATAGAACGGTTCTGGAACGATAATTTCGTCACCTGCATCAAAGCAACTGTTCATCACAAAACTGATGGCTTCGGAAGCACCCGTACTTACAATGATGTCAGATGAGGTGATATTCACACCGACTCGGCCATAATATTCCACAATCTTATCCCGATACCATTCGAAACCCTCTGATGGGGAATAGGCCAGTACCTCAAGGTCTGCCTGCTTTACGGCATCGAATGCAGCCTGTGGCGTCTTGATATCCGGTTGTCCGATATTGAGATGGTAAATTTTCTTTCCCTGCTTCTTCGCAGCATTGGCGAATGGGACTAGCTTCCTGATAGGGGAAGATGGCATATTAGCACCTTTCTTAGAAATCGTAGGCATAAGATTTGGTTTAAACGATTTTTAAACAATTGGTAATAATGTCTAATGTGCCGCAAAAATAAGAAAGCCACTGAGGAAATCCCCAGTGGCTTACCGAATTTATAATTCTAAAGGTATATTATTGTCCTCCTCCATTAAGGATGCTCGGAGAGCTGGATGGAACACCTGCTGGTTGAGCTGGCTTAGGAGTAACCTTTCCCTTGATGGTCAATACACGCTTCTTTCCTTTCACATCATCACCCTCATTGGTAGTCAATGTAATGGTCTTTGTGAATGGCCCTACACGATTGGTTGCATAGCGAACCTTGATTTCAGAAGTCTCGCCCGGCATGATTGGAGCCTTTGGGTATTCTGGAACAGTACAACCACAACTTCCCTTGGCATGCTTGATAACCAATGGTTCGGAACCTGTATTAGTGAACTTGAAATAACGGTAAGGATCGGAATCCTGCTCGATGGTACCATATTCCATCAAGGTCTTTTCCAAATCCATGTTAGGACCTTTTACGCTTATATTCTCTTTCACACTCTTGCCATTCTGGGCAGAAAGTGAGAAACTCAATCCTAAGGTCAAACAGAAAAGTATTAAGGTGAACTTTTTCATTTTATAATATTTTAGAAAATGTGTTATTAGATAAAGTGATTATGTTTCTATAATCTTGCTGATACAAAGATAAACGAATGCACATCTGATATGCTGTTAATCGTCTGTTAACAAGTGATAATGTTCTTCAAAATGCCCGTCGTATAGGGATTACAAATATATAATAAATCACCTAAATGATATTCGTTCACATAAATAACATGAATGCAATACGACAAGCCTGTTGTATGATGTCCGTTCAGGATAGGATTTGACTTTCATACATTCCAATATGTGTTATGGTTTTCATAAATCATACGTTTATCGTATTGTTTCATGGGGTCAGTCATGCTAGATTGGGTATTAGAGAAACAGCCGGTAATAGTCATTTTAGAATTTAAGTGACAATTATAGCTGATGTGTAAAATTAAATTCTGAGAAGAACCCTATATTTTAAAATAATTTTGAAATAACAAAACCTTAGACCAGATTTACTCGTTCAAATGTCTGTTCCGAGGTATGTAGAATCGTTATTTTATTGTAATTTTGCAGCGTGAAACATACCTGTTTGAAATAACCAAGCCCTATCCAAACAGAGTGGGATTCTTAACCAAGCCAATTATTCTAAGATATGCTAGAAACTCAACTGGTTGAAACCAACGAATTTGATCAGGAGCAATTTGCCCGTGAAGTAATCAAGGACTATAAGATTTGTTGCATCAGTAGAGAAGCTAGTTTACTCTCTCGCAAGGAAGTATTAACAGGAAAAGCCAAGTTCGGTATTACAGGTGGTGGTAAGGAAGTACCACAGGTCTGTATGGCCCGTGTATTCAAGAATGGTGATTTTCGTTCGGGATACTACAGGGACCAGACATTCATGTTTGCCGCAGGTCTGAGTACTGTCGAGGAATTCTTTGCCCAGCTTTACGCAGATGCAGTCAATGATCCTTTTTCGGGTGGAAGACAAATGAATAGTCACTTTGCTACACCTCTTATGGACCGTGATGGCAATTGGACGGAACATAAGAATCTCAAGAATGTATCATCGGATATCTCATGTACTGCCGGCCAAATGGCCCGTGCCGTAGGATTGGCTTTGGCTTCCAAGAAGTATAGGGAGAATGAATCCCTGAATTCATCCACAGGTTTCTCCAATAATGGAGATGAGGTGATTTTCTGTACCATAGGTGATGCTTCAACATCAGAAGGGGTATTCTGGGAATCCATCAATGCTGCGGGTGTGCAGCAGATACCCATGTTGGTTTCTGTTTGGGATGATGGTTATGGAATCTCTGTTCCAAAGGAATATCAAACAACAAAAGGTAGTATTTCTGCCATCCTGAAAGGATTCGAGAGTAAGAAAAACGGGGTAGGCATCAAGATATACAAGGTCAAGGGTTGGGATTACCCCAATTTGATTACGACCTATCAGGCTGCAGTGGAGGAAATGAGGAAAACCCACAAACCGGCGGTTATTCATGTGGATGAACTGACCCAACCCCAAGGTCATTCCACTTCTGGTTCACATGAACGCTACAAGACCAAGGAGCGTCTAGAATGGGAAAAGGAGAGGGATTGTATCAAGGTCATGAGGGAATGGATACTTGAGAATGGCATTGCAACAGAGGAACAATTGGTTGAGATTGAAGCCGAGACCAAAAAATATGTCAAGGATTGCCAAAAAAAGGCATGGGCTGCATATATGGACCCAATCAAGAAAGAGGTCAAGCACGTCCAATCCTTGTACCAAACAGTCATTCCACAATTGCCAAACCCAGAAAAGGGACAAGCTGTTGCGGATGCACTAAAAAGGGAATTGAATCCTCTACTTTGTGATTTGGTAGCCAACGTGAGGAGAATGATTTTCCAATCTGGAGGTAAGCATTCCAATGAAATACAAGCACTCAAGGATTGGTATGCAGAGGGTAGGAAAAAAGCCCATGTACGATACCATACCCACCTTTATAGTGATACACCGAATTCGGCCCTGAATGTACCCATCATTCATCCGAGTTATACGGAGGAGTCCCCGAGGAAGAACGGATATGAGATTCTGAATACTTTCTTTGATATGAAGTTATCAGAATTACCGGAATTGTATGCATTCGGAGAGGATGTGGGTCAGATTGGTGATGTGAACCAAGGATTCGCCGGACTCCAACAAAAATATGGTAAGGAAAGGGTATTCGATACAGGTATCCGTGAATGGACCATTATGGGACAAGCCATTGGTATGGCCATGAGAGGATTGAAACCCATTGCAGAAATTCAATATTTGGATTACCTGCTTTATGGTTTGGAACCCTTGTCCGATGATTTGGCTACCCTGAGATACAGGAGTGATGGTATTCAGGCCGCGCCGGCCATCATCAGAACCAGAGGACACAGGTTAGAAGGAATTTGGCATGCTGGTTCACCAATAGGTATGCTAGTGAATTCCCTAAGGGGAATGTACATCTGCGTACCAAGGAACATGACCCAGGCCGTAGGATTCTACAATACATTACTACAGTCCGATGATCCGGGATTGGTTATCGAATGTCTGAATGGCTACCGACTCAAGGAAACCCTACCTGATAACATTGGAGAGTATACGGTACCTTTGGGTGTACCCGAAGTGCTGAGGGAAGGAAATGACATGACCATTGTTACTTATGGTTCCTGTGTTCGAGTAGTGATGGATGGTGCCCAATTACTAGAGGAGCATGGCATTTCTGTAGAGGTAATTGATATCCAAACCCTACTTCCATTCGATATGGAGCATAGAATCGTTGAATCCTTGAAAAAGACGAATAAGATTCTCTTTGTGGATGAGGATGTCCCGGGTGGAGGAACGGCTTATATGATGCAGAAAGTCATTGAGGAACAAGGTGGTTACCGTTACCTTGATGCAGCTCCTGCCACACTTCCGGCTAAATCACATAGACCACCTTATGGCTCTGATGGCGATTATTTCGCTAAGCCCAATGTCGAGAATATCTTCGAAATGGTTTATCGCATGATGAATGAGACTGATCCTGCTGGATTCCCGGATTTGGGAATGGCCTAGTTGAAGTAGATACTGTATCCCAGCGTTGGGAATATGGGCAGAAAGGTTACGGAGTTCAGTACCAATCCGGATTCGTCACCTACTTCCTTTTGGTAGTATTGGTAGAATACGTTCACTTCATTGTATGCATTATACAATCCGAGGGATAATTTCTGCCCCCCCCATTTTTTTGGGAAGTGGAAGTCGAATCCAATATTCAGTCTATGATAATCCGGAAGTTTGTAGCTATTGATGCTACCTATGATTTCAGATTCGCTATTTTGGAAGAAACTCAATGTATTCGTGGCAATAAGGGTAATCGGTCTACCTGTTCCATAAACCCAATTGGCTGAAAAATTCAGTTTCTCATAAATTCTTTGATTGAATACCACTTGTATCAGGTGTCTTCTATCATAGGAATAAGGAAACGAGTTGCCATCATTCAATAATGGGAATCTTCGATTGGATTTGGATAGGGTATAGCTGATCCATCCATTGGTATTACCACTTTTTTTCTTAATCATGCTTTCCCAACCCATTCCCTTACCATTTCCTTGTATCACCTCATCTTCCCAATCCGTCACCACAATATCGGTAACCTGCGGATTCTCGATTCTTTCCCTGAATGCAATCACATTCTTGAGATATTTGTAATATAATTCGGTATTGAAAGCCCAATCAGAATGGAAATCCCAATTCATTCCCAAGGACGTTTGCCAAGCAGATTGGGGTCTGGCGTTCTGCGTTGCGGGTACCCAAAGGTCATTAGGCAAACTGACACCCTCATTAGAAAGAAGATGGATGTTTTGGGTCATTCTTGTAGCCGTGAAATTAAAATTGAGTTTGGGACGGTATTGGTAGGTGACATTCACCCTGGGTTCCAGGGCGTAATAGCGATTGTTGCTATCACTCTCAAAGGTAGAGGCATATAATCCAAGTTGCAGGAACCATTTGCCAACATGTATCTTATCCTCGGCATAGAATACGATTTCATTGGAATAGTGGTTGTTGGAAGTTGAGGCCCCTCCGATGGTTTGGAAGATGGAATCCTGTGCTATGGTTGTATTCTCGACATATGTGATACTCGGACTATAATTCTTAAAGTTGATATTCGTACCGAATTCAAGTGCATGTACGGTATTGATGACATAATCGAAATCAAGCTTGATACCTGTTTCCTGTACCTGATTACTGATTCTGGAATAGGTATTGGCATAATCATCAATCTCATTATCAGGAAAAATCTTTAATTCTACTTCTGCTCCCTGTAAACTACCATAATTATAATTACTATAGACGGTAGTCATATTCATGAACATCTTATTATTGATTTTCCGATTCCAACGAATGGATTGAATCCTGTTTCCCCATTTCAATTGCTGGATGGTGGTTCTGAATACATTGGCAGCTAGGAGTTGGCCATCAATATTGACATTCTGGAACTCGCTATTGATGTTTTCATCCTTATAGTTGTCACCCCCTCTATAAAAACTGAAATAAAGCTTATCCCGCTTTCCAATTGCCCAATGAATCTTGGCATTGATATCATAAAACGTATAATTGGTCACACCATTTGTGGATTCATTCTGTTTGGCTAATCTGGAAATGCCCTTGATGATCGGATCCAGATGGGTTCTTCTTACAGAAAGGAAAAATCCTGCTTTTCCCCGTTTGAATGGCCCTTGGAATGTCAATCTGGAAGCAAATGTTCCCAAGTGGAGTTCTCCTTGGTATTTATTGATATTTCCTTCCTTGGTCCTAACATCCAAAACGGATGAGAGCCGACCACCATACTTGGCCGAGAAGCCTCCCTTGATAAGTTGGGATTGATTGATGGCACTGGAATTGAAAATGGAAATGATACCCAAGGCATGTGCATGGTTGTAGACCGTTACACCATCCATGAGAATGAGATTCTGATCCTCATGCCCTCCTCTGACGTGCATGCCTCCCAGTCCTCCTACACCACTCTGGACACCGGGTTTCAGATATGCCAATTGTAAGATGTCCTTTTCTCCTCCAAGAGATGCACCCTCGCTGATATCCTTCTGTTCTAATGACGGCTTGTTACTTTGGCTGGAATGAGGAATTTTTTCATAGTCTATGGAGTCATAACGGCTAGCCTCAACCACCACTTCTATTAAACTATTATTAGGGACGAGCTTGAAATTGAGATTCTTATTCCCATCCAGTTTGATGTATCTGGTAATGCTCTGATAGCCGACATAGGATACTGTAATGTGATGATAACCTTCGGCATGGGTCAGACTGTAAAAGCCGTACTCATTGGATGTCGTGCCCCTACCTGATGTGGAATGTATGGCATAGGCTCCGATCAGGGGTTCTCCTGATTCAGCATCCCTGATGAAACCACTGATGGATTTTTGCCTCCTAGGGCGAGCCGTCAGTATAATGCTTTCTCCCTTGACTTCGTATTGGATGAATTCCTCCTTGAGGCACAAGCCCAGTAAGGTTTGGATGGAAGCCGTCCGCTTCTTTATGAAGACAGGATGATTGTTTTCGAATATATCACTGCTGAAGGAGATGTTGATGTCTGCCTTTTCGCCAATTTCAATAATGGCATCGATGGCAGATAAACCATCTGATTTGAAATTGGATACGGATTGGTCCAAAAGAGATTGGGCCTGTAGTTGGATACAGGATAGAAAGAGAACCAACATAAGGATTCCCGGATACAGAACCCAATGACGAACAATCATATAGATTTTTCCTTACTGACAGTTAGGGAGGTCGATGGTATATCGATTCCCTTTTTCTAACAACGTTGCATCGTATGCTGTTGTAATATTATCAAGAATTTCTTTCAAATCTGTCTTATTCAGGTTCAATCTTGAATTATACTTTCTATCCTTTAATTCCTTACACAGTTGGATTTCTACTTGGAAATGATTCTCAAGGTCACGAACGACGAGTTCCAGAGGAACATTCTTGAAAGTCATGGTCTTGCTTCTCCAGGCATCTGCGTTGAAGTTGTCCGTAATCCTTGTAGTGATTTTTTGTTCACCCTTGGAAAGACCGGCCCAGTGTCCCTTAGCTAGTATGGCAACTTCGTTTTCCTTTTCCAAGGATTCGAATTTCACCTTTCCGGAATAAACGGAAACATTGGATTGTTGCTGGTCTGGATAATCCTCCAAATTGAAGGAGGTACCCAATACGGTAGTCAGTGCGGATGGTGTTTCGATAATGAATGGACGCTGAGCATCATGTGTCACATCAAAGAAAGCCTCTCCCTCGAGGTAAATCTTACGTTGTCCATCAGCGAACTGTTCAGGATAGGATAATTGAGAATGATGATTCAATGTAACCTGTGTTCCATCAGGGAGTGTCACGGTTTCAATCTTTTCATTGGATTCCAGAGTAGCCAATGGTATGGATGTATCGGCGAATTGTTGGAAAAGGACAAAAGTAACGACAAGCAATAGGGCTACTGCCGCTGCATATTTCATCCAACTTCCCGAAGAACGTGATTGGGGAATGGACTTCACCACGGCTTCTTCCGTAGGTTCATCTGCCTGAATCCTATTTTGGAGTTTGGCATACTCCTCATCTAGGTCAATATCATCCACCATGATTTGGGGCTCGTAGTTTCCACTGAGTTCCCAATCCATTCTTAGATTCCGTTCAATCTCCTGATGTTCGGGATTGCTATCCAACCATTCCTGAAGCCGTGCCGATTCAGGTGGTGATATCTCCCCTTTGAGATTTTTGTAAATCAATATAATGTAAACGTCATTATCCATATCCGTAAATCCTTAAATGTTCGAGTTGTTTGGGCATAACATATCACATCCATGACAATCGGGGAGACCTAATCCCCTATGCCTCAGCTAAAAAAAAGTGAGATAATGATGAGTACGGGATTCAGGCCGTATTGTTGTACGGCCTTTCTGATACTTTTCAGTGCCTTGGTCATCTGGTTCTCTATGGTTTTGGTGGAAATATTCAGTTGCTCCGAAATTTCCTTATGGCTGAGTTGTTCTATTCTGCTGAGTTTGAATATTACCCTGCATCGCTCGGGTAGTTGGTTTATCGTATGGTTGATAATATCTTGTAAATCCTTGAGTTCTAGGCGTTGTTGTGGACTGATGTCCTCATCCTCTCTTTGGTTATCCACATAATCATCGCCCCATTGTAATTTCTGTTCCCGTTTAATCCAGTTGAGGGATCGGTTGATAGTGGCCCGCCTCAGATAAGCCTTAAGTGAGGTCTGTATGTCAATACGGTCCCTTTTTTTCCATAATTCATAGAATACATCCTGTACGATATCCTTGGAGATATCATAATCCTTGATGTATTGCGAAGCGACTACGAATAGATATTGGTAATATTCATCGAAGATGGCCCTCAATCCAGCCTCATCACCTTTTTGCAAAAGGTTGACCCACTTATTTTCCTGATTTTCGATAGGTATCCTGTGTTTGTACCAAATTTACATCAAAATTTGATGTAGGGCGAGCTTAGGGATTAAGAATATGTATATAATTTGAATGGTTTGTCAGGAGGGAAAATAATTCTGGTAGGGTAATGTTATATTCTAGCCCAATATATTCAGGATTTTGTCAATCCTGTTGATTTGGCTTTCGATTAGACGTTCAAGAATCCCATTCTGGCTAATGGCATAGGCTATATTGTTTTGTAAGGTATTAAAATAACCAAGGGTTGCCTGATAATGACAACCCTTGGTTAAATACTAAGAACTTTTCTAAAGTTTGGAATTAGTTCTTTTCCCAGAATTCACCGGATATCTTGTTGTAAATATCTTCGGCAATATGCTGGGTAATCTCATTCTTGGCCTTGGTGAGTTCCTTGAGTTTGTTCAGGATTTCCTCTTTCTTTTTCTTATCCAAAAGGTGATAGACAAGGAAATACTTATTCTTCAATTCGATTTGGGGTGAAGCTTTCCTATTCGGATCATTCTCACAATGCTTGGGTAATACCAGACTTTCAGAATTATGTGTCATGATATTTTCCATGATATCCAATGCATATTGGTATTCTTCCTTCTGAATCCAATGGTCTACGATATCCAATCTGATGATATTCACAATCAATGGGTCGTAAACATCATTCAGCATTCTTCTAAGATAAGGAATCCTTGAAGCATCATTCGGGAACAAGGAACGATAGCGGGCATAGGCTTCCTCACCAATAAGCACACATGAACCCAAGTGGGTATATACACTCTGGTCTACATGATTATTGATGATTTCGACAGCTTTCTCATGGGCCATTTCCTTTTCTTCCAATTGGATGAATTGGGTCAGCTCCTCCATTTGGGATTGTGCATATTCCCTTGCTGCATCAGCAGGTTCTTCTGTTCCTGTTTCAACTTTCGTTTCTACTTCTGTAGGCTCCGTAATTGTTGTCTCCAGTTCGACAGGCTGATTAGCCAGTTCAGTCGCTGGGCTTTCTTCGATTACCGTTTCGATAGGCTCGTTAACCGTTTCTGTAATGATTTCTTCAGCGATATTCGTTTCTTCAGTAGGAATGGCCTCCTTGGTTGATGTGGTGGCGATGCTTTCCTTGGTAGTTTTGATTTCCTCTACGGGAGTAACCAATTCCACTTCCTCTACCACAGGAGTCTCGGGTACAGGTATTTCTTCTTCCACAACTTCCATGACTTCCTCTACGGGTACTTCGATTTCCTCATCCGGCAAATCAGTTGTCGTCACATCTTCGACTATTGTTTCAACCGGTTCTGATGTAGAAAGAGTTACATCCGGGATATTATTTTCTACTGCTGTACTAGCCGTTTCACTTGTCATACTCGTACCCAAAGGGGTATCAGTTACTGCCTCGATAATTTCGGGCTCAGGTATTTCTGACTCCACTATTTCTACTTCCTCGGGCATTTCAGGAATATCTTGGGAAGTACTCGCAAAAGGAGCATCCGTTTCATCTATAATTTCCTCGACATCAGGAAGTCGTTCAGCAGTATCTTCTGAAAGAGGAGACTCTATGATAGTTGTTTTAGGATTTAGAGGTTGGCTGTTACTGCCCGGAGGAGGAGTCTGCCCAATAGGATATGTCTTGGCAATCTTGATTTCCATTCCGGGTTTTTCATCCAAAGTGAACGTCTCATTGGAAATGGTAGGAGAGAACGTACTGTTGCTACTGGGTACCGATGAGGTAGCGGGTCGTGTTGTGGTACTTATTGTGGTACTTTCTTGTACCAGTACTTCTTTGGCTGGTGATTGTACGATTTCGGGGTCTACGAATTTGATATACTTATGGTATCCGTACAAAACGTTGTTATCATCATCTATCAGCTCAATCCATTCATCATCATACCTGGCACCAAGGAATTTCGCACCCCAATTCTTTTGGTATTTGACCTTACAGGTCAGATTGGGTTCTGTCCTGATATTAACCCTATTGCCAGCTACTGTTACTTCCTGGAAAACCTTGGACTGAGCCATGGTTACACAAGAAATGAACAGGATAAGTAAACTAATAATACAACTTTTCATAGCACTACAAAGCATTTGGTACCTTACTAAAGATAATCAATCGGGTAAGGAAATCAAAACATAACAATGTTAGGGAAGTCAATCTGTAAGGTGTAATAATAGGGTAGGGCTTGGTTTATCCTTTATACAGATTTCTTTCTATTTGTTTCCTTCGGAATGATTGTTTCCTAGTGCGAAGATAGGATATATGGAAAAAAGTAGAATATTTTCTAATGATATATAGTGTTAAGGTTTGGGTTGGTCTAGAAAATCAAGGTCACAAATCCAATAGTTTATTAAGGGTCTTCCAGTTTCTTGTGGTAGCCGGAACACCTAATTTTTTCTCAAAGAAAGAATTATTGAATTTGGTTTTACCATATCCTCCTGGAGCATAAATATAAACAGTTTTTCCTAGTATTTCGAATTGATCTTCCTTGTGATTATATCCATCAATAGTTATAATGCGCTCCTTTTCAGGTAGATGAGACAAAAGTGTAACATGTAGGAATTTGATATCCATTTCCTTGTCGGGTAGGAATGGATTATTTGAAATAATGATTTTGATATCGTCCCGTGGAAGTATTAACACAGGAACATCATACCCAAATGTATCAGCAATGTCACTCTTTATATCCTGTTCTAGTTTACCTATGTCATCCTTTATTGTTTCGAACGCAATATTGCCACTTTGGATATAAGTTACCACATTCGTGAATCCCAATCCTTGAAAGGAGGCTCGAAGATCAGCCATCTTGACCTTATTCTTTCCTCCTACATTAATCCCTCGGAGTAAGGCTATGTATCTCATTCGAATCAATTCAGTATGGAAATGGGATGCGTTATGGATGCTCCCGATGGGTGTTGGATTTTGAGGTAATAGATGCCATCGGAAAGCGGGGGTAATTTCAATTCATTGATTTGGTTGAAAAGTTTCCATCTATCTCTTTTCCGACCATTCACATCGAACAATTCCAAATCCAATACTTCAAAGTTATCATAAATGACAAAGCGCATTATATCCTTGGCCGGATTTGGGGTAAGGATGTATTTCATATCCTCCAATTGCAACAGTGTAAAATCAAAACCTGTCACGGTGATGGTTTTACCAATGGACCATGTGGCCCTACCTTGATTGTCAATTGCCTTGGCCTTGAGTCCGAAGGTGCCTGTTGCATTGGGCAACCATCTGAAGACTTCATCCGAATCCAGATCCAGCTCCGAGATATATTCATCATTAATCCATAATTCCACCTTTTCTATTTCTCCATCGATATCAAATGCAGAAACACTGATGGGAATGGTTTGGATATCCTGATTCGTGATATTGAATACAGTATTGACCGGTTCGTTCCAATAAACTCGGGGGATTTCATTCAATAAGCCATTACCACCATCAAGAATATCATCTAATTGCATGGAAAGACTATCCAGGATGTCCTGATGGTTGGCTGCTCCTATTAGATTATCCCATTCTTGTGGGTCAGTAGGTAGGTTATATAATTCCTCGCTTCCATTCTTATAACGGATATATCTCCAATCCCTCGTTCTGATGGAATGATTGAATGTATCCAGGGTTGTGATGGAAGGATAATCCCATTTGTTCCTAGGGTCATCCATGAGTGGTAACAGGCTTCTGCCTCCTGTTTCGATTGGTGGCAAATTACATATTTCCGTAAGTGTTGGATATATATCCATAAGGTTGACGGGAGAATCCACTCTTTGTCCATTCTGGCTATAGTTCGGAATCTTCATCAGGAAAGGTACCCGTGTGGATTCCTCCCAGAGTGTATTCTTACTGAAATGTAATTTTTCCCCCTGATGATGTCCATGGTCGGACCACAATACGACAATCGTATTATCCTTGTAAATACTGTTATCGAGTGCATCGAGTATGATTCCAATGCAATAATCAACATAGGCTACATTCGCCAAATAGGCCAGAATTAGTTCGTCCTTGATTTCACATTCATCATACTTCCCAAATTGGAATGTGTAGGCAAAATTCAATGCGTACTCAGGAATATCATCATAGTCCTCATAGTTGATAGGAGGAAATTCTATATCCGTATCCTCGAATAAGTCAAACCATTCCTGTGGTACATACAACGGAATATGGGGTTTGAAGAATCCACAGGAAAGGAAAAATGGTTTGTTGTATTCGGAACCGAGTCGCTGTGCAGCCCATCTGGCAGAATGGGTCTCGACATAGTCCTCCGTTGGTACATCAATGGGACCAATCGGTGGAACGGTAAAGTTATTTTCCAACATGCAAGGGTCTCCATACAGCATGCTTTCTTCAATCGGTAGTGCAAAGGGTCCTGTATTCAGATAACCTGTCTTATCTCCCATCAGAGATTTATGGAAAGTCCATGATTGTGGAATGTCTGCACCATCCCCATCCCAATGATGGAATAGTTTCCCAATGGAAAGTGTGGTGTAATCATTATTCTTGAAGTGTTGGGGGAGTGTGATTACATCGCTAAGACTTGGGACATCCCTGAAGTATCTGGGAACAGGAACATATTCTTCATGAGGATAAACACCGGTCATCAGGGCGGATCTGGACGGGGCACATTTTGGGGCTGGGCAATGTGCATTAGTGAAAATGACACTTTCCTCTGCTAGACGATCCATATTGGGAGTCAGGGCTTGTGGATGTCCATCCATGAATCCTACATAGTCATTGAGGTCATCCACTCCGATGAATAATACATTGTACGGAGATGAGGGATTTTGTGCGGAAAGATGGAATCCCCAGAATAGGGAAATGAAGAATATGAGTGTTTTCCTAGATTTCATAGTCGATGGATTAAGGGGCAAAATTAACTCAATTGATATGAAAATTAGATCATTCGGTTAGGACTACTTGTATAAATCGTCCACAATTTATCAATTTTAGATTGGAATGGGGTGGTCTTCTAAATAAAAGAAAGGGGAATCTGCTAGCAGATTCCCCTTTCTTTTACCAGTGGCATTCATTTGCCTAGTAATTCATGACAGAATACCATATGTTAGGAAAACCATTGTCATCCAATGCCTTGATCCAACCGACTTCCCTACTGCTTTCATTATAGTCACACTCGGATTGTGCCTCATCAGTCATGATATAGGTACTAACTTCCACCTTGGCCCAAGCTCCCTTGGTTTCTAACAATGAAAAGTGAGAGAACTGCTTCGTAGATGATTTGTTGCTGGATATACATCTGATGACACCATCACTCGTGGACGGCCCCTTTCTAAGATTGAGGCAACTGTTACTCAGATTGACTCCGATACTGGCCCAGTTCCTGAATTCTTCAATCTCTATCGGAATATTCTTATTGTATAATAATTCCTTGTAGGAATAGAACTTAGCCTTTTGCCGTTCCAATTCCGATTTCTTGACATAAAGTCCCTCGTCAAAACTATTCCAGAATACCTTGATATATCCGTTCTGTACATTTCCGCTGACTTTGAGAAAAGACATGGAATAATGCCCAATGTATTCGATATCGCCTTTCTTCAGACTTCTTCTCCTCCCATTCTCATCCCAGAATTTCAGGTAATTATTGACCTTAGCCAATTTGCCGAACAGCTCGCCATTCGTACCTGAATAGATATTGATTTGGGCTTTGTTAGGTAGAAGATAGAGTCCACTGCCCCAATCTTCGGTTCCCGTTCTGGGAAACATGATGTTGCATGGATTTTCGGTTGGTGCGTGATCAGGCATCATAAAGAGGGAGAGCCAGAACACTGCAAATGCTTTGATGATAACTTGCATTACAAGATGTCGTTAAATTTCATGATTTATGGTCCATATGCAGGCAAATTTCTTCCCCCTAATCCGTATCTTATAGTGCCTACATTTTATATGTTGCTAAAACAACATTTAAAAACAGTTGCAAATTTAGACAATAATGTTCTTATGACCAAAGAACCATATATGTTCAATTTCAATGGGTTAAGTATGGAAAAGTACTTTTTGTACAAAAAACACTATGAATAAAGACATCTTGGGGATTATTCAATTTAATTATACATTACAAAAAATCGTAATATCATGTCACACTTTTAGTCAATTATACCCATTTTTTGGAGGGATAGACGTGTTACATGGAATCTGACCCTTGCGAATTGGTTCATGTCAAAGTTTTCTTTGGGTTCAACATTCGTAGCAACATAGTAAACTTTATCCCCTTTGTCAATGATGCCCACGAACCATCCTACATTCCATCCATCCCTGATAGACCAGCCTGTTTTTCCTTTTAGAATGTAATCTCCTTTTTGGTCAATGAGCATTACTTTTTCCATGATTTCATAAGTTGGAGTACTGATATCGAGTGTCCTTTCTTGTAATTTTCTGAGGAATCTGATTTGTTCAAAAGCGGAAATCCTTGAAGCGCCCTCCAACCAGAAAACATCCATGTTGTCTTCCTTGACCTCCATTCTAGCATAGTCGAATGCTTCAAGATAATGGTTCATACTATCCATACCGATACCTCGGGCGACTTCCTGATAACAAGGAACACATGAATTCTGATACGCCTCCCTCAAATTCATATCCTTTTCCCAGATGGCCATATTCCTTTTTTCTCCATTCCACTTGAAAATCATATCCTCATTTTCGATGACACCGGTCTCCAATCCTATAATGGAATTAGGAATCTTGAACGTGGATGCAGGTAGGAATCCCGTTCTGGCCCTTTCGAAATCATTCGAAAAATAGGTGTTGGAATGAGCGTCATAAACAAGTACGGTCCCATTGAGCTGAAGACTGTCCATGAGACTATCAATGACACTTACATGTTCATGTTTGAATTCCGTATGATTATCAGGTGTAGGAATGTTTTCTGTTTGGTCCTTATTTCCACAGGAGTAGATAACTAGGATAAGAATGAATGAATAGATGAATCTGATCATGATTTGAGTTTTTGTAAGATTCCAAATTGAAAAAGAATAAGGGCGAGTATGACTCCGCAACTACTACCCGCACTATTGGCAATGATATCCTCCCATTCGAATCGGCGACCTGGAATGTATTCTTGTAGGTATTCGATAGCAATGCCTAGGAATATTGAAAAGAGCCAACCACTCAGCATTTTCCAATGCCAAGGATGTATCCGAGTAATGAGAAACGTCAATATCCCATACATCAGAAAATGTATGGGTTTATCCCAAAAACCGAATCTTTGCCCATCCACTGGCATACAGCATGCGACCATGATGAGGATGAGCTGCGATAGGATGAGCATCCTGTATCTATTTCGGATTGAAATCATTTCCATACACGAATATGGTGAATTATTACCGTAGGTTGTCCAAGGATGATTATTCGTTTAATCTTATTGATTATTCGTTCAAGTGTGGAAAAGGCTGAAGCCTAAATAGGCTTTAGGAATGGGGGTGTGAAAATGGTGTGGAAAGCCATCCTTTGTCATCTAATACAAGAATATTGTTAAACATAATCTTGGCGATTGTCCATTATGTCATTCTTTCGTACCTAAAGCATGGATGAATCTTAAACTATATTCGTGTTTATGGGTCTTATCATAATATCCATTGCAAATAGGAATAGATTAGTTCTGGTCTTTCCTTTACCTTGCATCATAAAATCAAAACGTTTTGAAAGCGAACAATAATCAGGAAAAATCCGATGCCTCCAAGGAATCCACTTCCAAAACTTCCAAATGGCCGCTCAAAAGGATTATAGCTACCATTCTAACACTTGTTTTTTCTTTTATCATCGTCATGTTGTGTTCCAGTATTGTTTCCGCATGGATGGGAGCTTCTGAAGAAAAAGCAGAACAGATGAAATTGGAAAATGCAAAGAAGGAAGCAGAATCCGTTGAGGTAATCGGGGATGAGGTCAGAGTGCTGCTAGTATCCAATGAAAGTGTGAAGTCCGGATTTTCCGCCCAAGGAAGACTCAGGGCTTATGATAAGACAGATGTCGTGGCAGAAGTGCAAGGGATGATGAAACCTACCGACAAAAGATTCAAAATCGGTACCCGATATGCCAAGGATGAGGTCATGATAGAAATGGATGATACGGAAGCAAGACTGGGACTCAAATCACAGAAAGCACAACTCCACACAGCCATTACTGCCATGATGCCGGATTTGAAGATTGATATGCCGGAAAGCTATAACCAATGGAAGTCCTATCTTGATGCATTCGATGTTAATCGTCCGATTAAGGATTTTCCAAAGTCCAAATCTGATAGGGAAGCGTATTATGTCTCTACCAAAAATCTACATACACAATATTATAATATCAAGAGCGCCGAAGTCCGATTGGGCAAATATCAGGTCAGGGCACCATTCTCAGGTGTTTTGGTGGCAGCAAATGTGAATGAGGGCGGACTGGTTCGCGCAGGTACACCATTGGGAACCCTGATGAATTCAGGGACATATGAAATGGAAGCAGCCGTACAGGTCGCTGATTTGAAATATATCAAGAATGGCAGTAGTGTCAAGGTGGTGTCCGATGATTCAGGTAAATCATGGAACGGTAAGGTCAAAAGAATAGGGGATATCGTGGATGCCACTACCCAGACGGCTACTGTTTATATAGGATTGAGCGGAAAGGGACTTCGTGAGGGACAATACCTAAGAGCCATCATCAATACTTCAGCCATCTCTAAGGCTATGGAGGTTCCGAGGAACTGGTTGGTGAATAATGACAAGTTATATGTGGTAAAGGATGACCAGCTGGAACTGAAAACCATAGAGGTTGTCAAAGTGGCTGGTGATAATGTCATCGTAAAGGGCTTGGATGACGGTGATCGCCTACTTGCCGATAAGGTATCAGGTGCATTTGAGGGCATGAAAGTCAAAGTGGCTGAATAAAGATATTAGACATGAAAAATTTTATACAATATTTTATCAAATATCCGGTCGCTGCCAATTTATTGATGTTCACCATTCTTGTTGGAGGAATATTTGGAGCTTCCATGATGAAATCGACATTCTTCCCTGAAGTGGAAGACCGATTGATTCAGATCCAAGCATTCTATCCCGGTGCATCACCTGAAGAAATTGAGGAGGGAATCGTACTGAAGATTGAGGAAAATCTAAAGGGATTGGAGGGGATTGAAAAAATCACCTCATCCTCCCAGGAGAATGCAGGCACGGTATCCGTTCAGGTACTGAAAGGCTATGATGCCAATGAAGTCATACAGGATGTGAGAAATGCCGTGGATGCCATCAGTTCTTTCCCGTCAGGAATGGAACCCGCTACCATTTTTGTAGCTGAGAGAACGGATTTTGCAATAGCTTATGGCCTTAGTGCGGATGTGGATTTGAAAACACTGAAGACCGAAGCCAGAAGAATTGAGGATGAATTGCGGGAAAAGGCAGAAGTGACGAATATCAGCCTGGGTGGTTTTCCCGATGAGGAAATAGAGATTGCATTCAAGGAAGATGCATTGCGTCGATACAGGATGACCTTTGCCGAAGCAGCCCAAGCCATCCAAAGGAATAACCTGATTACAACCGGAGGAACCATCAAGGGGAATACCGAAGAATTGCTCATTAGGGCGGATAACAAAAAATACTCGGCCGAGGAACTCAAGGATATCGTAATCCGTAGTTCTGCAGGAGGGTCGGTCATTCGGCTTTCTGATGTGGCAGTGGTCCAGGACAAATGGTCTGATAATCCCAACAGGGAATATATAGACGATTCCAAGGCAGTCATCATCAATGTTTTCCATACAAAGGCGGAGGATGTACTGACCATTTGCGGAAACGTACAGGATTATTTTGAGGAATATAATGCGCAACCCAACAATATCTACAAGGCCACCAAGTTAAGGGACAGTTCGATAGCACTGAACCAACGTATTGCATTATTGGTAAAGAATGGAGTGACGGGATTCCTGATAGTAGTGGTCTTATTGGCTATGTTCCTGAATTGGAGACTAGCATTCTGGGTAGCCCTGTCTATTCCCGTATCCTTTGCGGGTATGTTCATCTTTGCTCCGATGTTGGGAGAAACCATCAATATCATTTCCCTGTTTGGGATGATACTCGTAATCGGTATTCTTGTGGATGATGGGATTGTCATTAGTGAGAACATCTATCAGCTCCATGAGAAAGGTGTGGATAAGGATGAGGCAGCCATAGAGGGAACCATGAATGTACTCCCGGCAGTTACGGCAGCCATCATCACAACCATCATTGCATTCAGTACCTTTTTCTTTCTGGATAGCGCCATCGGAGAATTCTTTTCCTCCATGGCCATTATCGTAATGTTTTCCCTCTTGTTTTCCCTAGTGGAAGGGGCGTTGATTCTACCCGGACATGTTGCTCATTCCAAGGCAATGGATTTGGGACAAAAAAAGAATCTGGTCTCAAAATGGTTGGATCAATTCATGCTTTTCCTAAGGGATAAGTTGTATGCACCCATATTGCGATTGATTACGATGAATGCCGCTACGGCATTCGCTACTCCGATTGTACTGATTGCGCTCATTTACCTGAGTGTAGGGGCTTTCCGTTCGGGTAAGGTACAGGGAACATTCTTTCCTGATATTCCCTTGGATGCCGTCAATGCCACACTTAAGATGCCAGCAGGTACCCCATCCCATATCACCGAAGCCCAATTGGATAAGGTGGAAGCAGCAGTAGTCAAGGTGAATAAGAAAATCAAGGAGGAAATTTATAATGGTGAGAATGATTATGTGATTTCCGTACAGAAGACGGTAGGGCCGACCACTTACGATGGTAGGATGACCATCAATCTTGAAAGTGCAGAAATCCGGGGTGATGAAATGACAGAACGGGAGTTTTCCAATTTAGTTCAGGAAGCGATGGAACCCTTGGAAGGAGAGGAGTACTTCTCTATGCAGAATATCAGTCCGTTCGGTGTTCCTGTTTCCGTATCTCTTTTGGGAGCTGACAAGGAAGAACTGAATAATGCCCTCGAAGAATTCACAGGTGAATTGGAAAAGATGGAGGACCTTAAGGATATCGTTGATGATAATCAAGAGGGTTTGAGGGAAGTTAATATAGAATTGAATGCTAAGGCCAAATTCCTTGGATTGAACCTGAATGATGTCATCGGTCAGGTGCGTCAGGGATTTTTTGGTTACGAGGTCCAACGCCTACAAAAGGGTAGGGATGAGGTCAAGGTCTGGGTTCGATATGAGAATGCTGACCGTTCCAATCTGAATAAGTTGGAGGAAATGCGTGTCCGTTTTGCGGATGGTAGGGAATTTCCCCTAAAGGAAATCGCTGATTTGAAGATAGACCGTGGGGTAGTCAATATCAGGCACCTGGATGGAAAACGGGTAGTGAATGTGACGGCGGATGTCGCATCGAATGATGTCTCCGTATCCGAAGTGAATGCCGTTGTGAACGATTCGATTTTACCCGCAGTTTTGGCCAAATATCCGGGTGTTTCCTTGGATTATGGTGGACAAAAAGAAGAACAGATGAAAATGCAGACTTCAGGTATGAATGTCCTACCCATCATTCTTTTTGCCATGTTCTTGGTCATAGCAGTCGTATTTCGCTCCGTAAGCCAATCCGCAGTCGTATTCCTACTGATTCCATTCTCCTTTATTGGAGTAGTGGGAGGGCATTACCTGATGGGGAAGCCTATCAGTATGCTTTCTTTCCTTGGAATCATCGCATTGGTGGGTATTCTTGTGAATGATGCACTGGTTTATATATCTACTTATAATGATATGGTTCGGGAAGGCAGGACCCAATGGCAGGCTACATTTGATGCCAGTATCAGTCGTTTCAGACCCATCGTCCTGACTTCCATCACAACAGTAGCGGGACTGATTCCATTACTGTTCGAACAAAGTACACAAGCGCAGTTCTTGATTCCGATGGCCATATCAGTAGCATTCGGTCTGATGATGATTACCGTAATCATCCTATTGTTATTGCCTGCATTGCTCATTATACTGAATCGTATGAAATATGTCTTGGTTTGGGCATTCACGGTAGCGCTGGGAGGTGAATCCCCCACCTATCTATCCGTCGAACCCCACTATCAAGGGAAACGCCACTGGGTATTAGGACTGATGACCGCTTTGATTGCGGTGTACATCCTGGTAGTCATTTATAATATGAGATTTGGATAGTAGACTCATGAATCCAGTTTCAACCATCATCAAATAGCATTCGTATGCCGACTTACTTATATCGAATCATATATACATCTGCCTTACTTTGGTTTTCAACGGGTTTGATGGCCCAGACTCCCATTTCCCTGTCAGAAGCGATAGAAATTGGTTTGGGGAACAATTACCAGATTAAGATTGCAGAAAAGGAACTCAGTATTGCGGAGAATAACAATACCCTCAAGGCCACGGGTAGATACCCTGTGATTGATTTCAATCTTTCTTCGAATAATACATTCACAAGAAGTAATAATCCGGCAGGTTTCGTTCCTAAGGTAACCAATGTCAATTCTGGTCTTACGCCTAGTGTTGACTTAAGATGGACGGTTTTTGATGGCTTCACTTTCAAGATCAATAAGCAACGCCTGGACCAGTTGCAGATGCAGGGTGGAACACAGGTCAAGGTGGCTGTTGAGAATACGATTCAATCCATCATTTTGGCCTATTATCAGGCATTGATACAAAAGGAACAGTTAGGCGTATTGAATGAGGTGATAGACCTGTCCCGTTCTAGGATTGAATACCAAAAGGTAAGACAGGAATTTGCACAGGCGGGCACTTTTGATGTATTACAGAGTGAGGATGCCTATTTGAATGATTCAACTTCGTTGGTGATTCAAAATAATTCCTACCAATCGGCCCTGCTTAATTTGAAGCTGGCAATGGGAGTGGATGATACTGATGTATTATATGAACCGAACGAATCCTTGGAATTGCCCAAGACCAATTACGAATTTTCAGATTTGGAGCAAAAGATGTTTGTTGAGAATCAGAATATTCGCCAGCTCCTCATTGCACAGCAATTATCCAAATTGAATACGGACCTGCAAAAAGCGGCAAGGAAATATCCTACCATATCCTTGGGTTCCGGTATTTCCGCCAACGGTTCTGCATTCTGGCAGAGTGGTACCAATCCATTCACACAGGAACCATTCGGAGGGGATTTGAGTGGTAATGTGAATTATTATCTCAATCTCACCGGAACCTACAATATCTTCGATGCAGGTAACAGGAAAAGGGCAGTTCAGAATGCCAAGATTGAGGAAGAAATCGCTGCCATGAATATCGAGGATCTCAAACGGAACCTATCGGCACAACTTAGGATTACCCTTGATAATTATAATAATCAGCTGCAACTCGTTGATTTGACCGAACGATTGATAGAAAGTGCGGATAAGAACCTGAAGATTGCAGAGGAAAGATTCAAGGGGTCCCTGATTACTTCCTTTGATTATCGGGCAGTCCAATTGAATTATATCAATGCGTCCCAATCCCGACTGAATGCCATATTCAATTTGAAGAATACCGAGACGGAATTGATTCGACTCATAGGTGGAATGGTAAGGGAATAGTATGAAAGAAGGTATAAAGGCATGGTTAAGGAAACAGGCAACGGATGAGAAATCCGTGATTTTATTTCTCATCAAGGGATATTTCCTACTTACACTTTCCTGTTTTCTCATCCTGATGTTACCCTGGTCCCAGCAAGGGACATTATCCATCGTAGATCAGATTTTCTTTGCTACATCAATTGTCAGTACCACTGGATTGGCACCTGCTGATTTTGCTTCGTCCTATACTACGTTTGGGCAAGTGGTCAGTTTGTTTTTTATCCAATTGGGTGGCATAGGTTATATGGCATTGTCCTCGTTCATCATATTGAAACAGGTATCCAGATTGCCATCCATTTCAGTACGATTGTTGCGTTTGGAATTCAATCTGCCCCAACGATACCCATTGTTACAGTTCATTTATAGTGTCATCATTTTCACGATACTGATTGAGGTCGTTGGTGCTGTTTTCCTGTATTATGGTTTTAGGAATGAGGGCATGGAATATCCCATATGGAATGCTGTATTCCACAGTATCTCCGCTTTTTGTACAGCAGGATTCAGTCTGTTTGGTGATTCGATGACATCATTCAAGGATAACCGCCTCATCACTACTACAATATTGGTGATTTCCCTCTTGGGTTCTATCGGATTCATTGTGTTATTGGATTTTTGGAATCGATTGACCCGTAAAAGGAAACGCATTACACTTACCTCCAAAATCATTCTTATTGCCACTTTTTTCATCTGCTTTATGTCCGCAGTCCTGGTATTCATTTCCGATGCGTCATTGTACCAATCAGGGTGGGCAGGATGGATGGAAGCGGTATTCCAGAGTGTATCCGCACATACAACCGTTGGTTTCAACAACTATGATTTGGGACAATTGGGAACGGCATCCATTTTCGTATTGATTATCGTAATGATTGTGGGAGCATCACCTGCAGGAACAGGAGGTGGAATCAAGACGACTTCAGCTACTGCGATTTATGCCGTAGTGGAATCCGTACTGAAGAAAAGGACGCATATTCTTTTTCTTGGAAAAGAACTTCCCGACAACAATTTATACCTTGCCATCACAACCGTGGCATTCTACTTACTGTTACTTATCTTAGGAACCTGGGGTGTCATGATAACCGATGGTGACCGATTGGGCTTCGCCAATGTACTATTCGAATGTGCATCTGCCTTGAGTACGGTAGGTATATCCACAGGGATAACCGGTGATTTATCCGACGGAGGTAAACTACTGGTTTCCTTATTGATGTTCATAGGACGATTGGGTGTGCTGACTTTCGGTTTCGTATTGATTTCGGAAGCACCTGAGATGAGACGGAAGCCACAAATTGAGGATATCGCTCTCTGATTGTAAACCACTTGAAGAATTTTAAAACGATGAGAAAGGTAATCATATTGATATTGGGTTTTGCTATGATTTGGGCATCCTGCCAGATGGATAATCCGAATGTGGATGTGGAAACGGGAAAGGATGAATTGAAATCCTTGGAATTGGACCATGATTTGGATGAAATGGAATTGGCTTACAAGGATATCCTATATGTACCCATTTACTCCGATATTTATATTGATGCCCAAAACCAGAACAACCTGCTTGCAGCCACACTGAGCATCAGGAATACCAGCGAACAGGATTCCTTATTCATTTCCAGAATTGAGTATTATAATACTGAGGGGACACTCGTCAAGGAATACATCGAGAATCCCATTTCCCTTACGCCCATGGCGACGGTGAACTATGTCATCGAAAAAGAAGATGACACAGGAGGTCCAGGAGCCAATTTCATCATTGAATTAGAGGCCAAGAACCGGAATATAAAGCCCTTGGTCCAAGCCATCATGATAGGGGAGAAAGGCAATAAGGGCTTCGCATTCACTACGAATGGCCATTCGATCCTCAAATAATGGATACGCACTCTTGGGTATCACAATACCAATTGTCCTTCAGGAGTCTTGATATCCATGAAGTCGGGTTGTTCATGGACGATATCCTGCCACATGGGTTGGAAACTGAAGTAGCCGGCCAGAGGGAATCCTACTTCGTAGTTGCGGGTTTTCAGAGCTGTATCATGGTCGATGGAAATCAGTTCATTCCCAGTGGCTTCCGCCAATAATTGGGATTGGCAGGTACGTTCCATGGTTGTGAACCAAAAGACACACTCCTCTATGCTTTTACCAACAGTAAGAAGTCCGTGATTCTGAAGAATGACTGCTTTCATATCACCCAGGGCTTCTGCTATCCTGTCGCCCTCACTCAATTCTCCCACTACACCCGTATAATCGTTGAATAACCCATGATCCTGATAAAAAATGCAGGAATCCTGCGTCAATGGGTCAAGTAGCTTACCCATGGCAGACCAGGTTTTTCCGTATATGGTATGGGAATGTGCAGCAGCAATGACATCGGGCCGGGCTTTGTGTATGGCGGAATGAATGGCAAAAGCTGCCTTATTCAGTGCTTGGTGCTTACCTGCCACGATTTCGCCCTCCTCGTTCACCAATATCAAATCGGACATTTTCATTCTTCTGAATGAAACACCAAAGGGATTCACCCAAAAACAATCCGTATGTTCAGGATCCCTACAAGTGATGTGTCCGGCAACACCCTCCGAAAAACCGAACTTACCAAAGATGCGATAAGCTCCTGCCAACATCATTTTCAGATAATGTCTTTGGGCTTCCACAGTATCAAATTGCGGATAATTGACCATTTTCTCTATTCCGGGAGGATTTTGTACTGCCATGACTTTGCTTTTGTTGATTCTGAATCCCAATGTAGGGAATCCTATAAAAGGAATGAAATAGAAATTCCATTTGTTCATCTTCCCGACCTTTTCTTGATGGATTGATCCATTGATGATGAATAGTTTTTAGGTGATAGTGTCGGGTATGCAGAATGTTCCCTCTTGTTTTTATGATGGATTCGACCCAACTTTGTCCTATGAGACTGCACATGATATGCTTATTGGGGATTTTGGGATTGACATTGGGTTGGTCCTGTAATACAGCTACTAAGACCAAGGATATGAAAGAGGAATATCTAAAGAATCTGGCCTGTGATATAGAAACAGGAATCTGCGCTCCGACAGCGGATAAGGGGATGGAGGAAATTACATTGGATGCAGTGAAGAAAGTCCGGTTATTGTACTATACGGACCCGATTTGTTCTGCGTGTTGGGCTATTGAACCCGAGTTGAGGAAATTCAAACTGGAGTATGGCCATCTGATGGATATCGAATATAAGATGGGTGGTTTGCTTCCCGGATGGGAGGGGTTTGAGGATCAGTCGAATGGCATTTCGAAACCGAGTGATGTGGCACATCATTGGGACGAGGTAGGTGAATATACGAAAATGAGTATTGATGGTGATGTCTGGTTGGAAGACCCATTGGATTCTTCCTTTCCACCTTCAATTGCATTCAAGGCGGTACAACAGCAAGGAGAGGATTTGGCATTGCGATTCCTTAGAAGAATTCGGGAGCAGGTATTTTTGGAAAAGAAAAATATTACCAAAACCGAAGTACTAATTGCTGCTTTGAAAGATTGTAATGGTAATACCGAGCAATTCCTGGAAGATTATCAGAATGAGAAAATAGAACAGCAGTTTCAGAATGAAATGCAAGAGGGTAGGGAATTAGGTGTAAGGGGTTTCCCGACTTTTATATTTGTGAATCAGGGGGGAAAAGGAATCAGGATTTCAGGTATGTCCGGTTATGATAATTATATCTTAGCTTTAGAAGAAATAATGGGAGAAAAAATAAATCCTAAACCCATTCGATATAATATTGAGACCTTATTGGATAAATATGATTATTTGGCTACCAAGGAAATTTCCTTTGTACTATCCTTGGATGAAAAGGAAGTTTTATCCCAATTGGAAAATTTGGTAAAAAATGGCAAGGTCAAAAAGGAAAAACAAAAATATTCTGATTTTTGGAGATGGTTGGATAATGGAAATATATAGAAGTAAAAACACCGATTTAAATGCATTTAAATCGGTGTTTTATGATAAGGTCATCTTAAGAATATCCCATCAGATATGAAATGTGAATTCCTATATTTAAAATATAATTTTCGATGACCCAAAGAATGATATAATCCATACATCATATCTTGATGCCTGCACGGTCACATTCATTCTTGAACCAAGTGGCTACGGAATAACTCAGGATGGTCGTACCATCTTCCTTGTCAATCGTAACGTGATTCACCTGATTGGATGCATAGATGCGCAATGTACCTGCACGGTCTTTTGCTTTCTCGGCATCTGTATATTTTTCTTTCTGTTTAATCCAGAAACCTTTTTCTCTCTTTTTCATTGTTGTAGGGTTTTGATGAATGAATAACACTACAATACATGTGAGCGAAAATAAGTTCCATGTACGGATGATTTAGGAAATTACTATTCTCCGATTCTATTTGATTCGGCTTCATTTCCCTTATTTCTTCTTCGGCTTTTTACATTTTGGTTTCCGAATGAATAGGAGAAATTCAATTTGATTCGCCTTGAATCATTCCTGCCCACAGCCCTTGCGAAACTCTCTCCATATTGATTGGTTCCGTTCCACCTCTGACTATAGAAAATGTCATCAATTCCTAAGCGTAGCTTAGCCTTGCCGTCAGCAAAGGCTTTTTGTATCCCTGCATCCACACTGAACATTTGGCCCATTCTGACGAAGCCCCAAAGATTGGGAGAGGAGTACCATCCGGATACCTCCATTTTCATTCCCCAGGGTAGACTGAAATTATTTTGGACATAACCGTTGAAGATGTAGATATCCACATTTTCCCTAGCTCCCGAAACGGGATTAATCGTATGGTTGGCTTGGTAGGTTCCGGATAAATTGGAAAATACATTCCACCATTTCGTAATGGTTATTGGTGCGCTGATGTTCAGGTTCACATTATTCTGATGGGCAACATTCCTCCATGAATTAAATATCTTATCATCTTCCTGAAGAATGATTTCCGCCATCATATCCTGTGTGTGGGAATAGGATAAACTTGTATTGAATCGTTGAATGAATACATGTGAAATGGTAATGGAGTTGGAGTATTCTGGATTTAAGAAAGGATTGCCTCTTTCGAAAACCAACTCATCCAATTTGAATTCGAATGGATTCAGATTCTGATAGGAGGGTCTTCTTAACCTCCTTGAATAAT
Source organism: Saprospiraceae bacterium (assembly GCA_020631355.1). Lineage (GTDB taxonomy): Bacteria > Bacteroidota > Bacteroidia > Chitinophagales > Saprospiraceae > JAHDCE01. The sequence continues at coordinate 131,287 of JAHDHL010000005.1, forward strand.
TCAATTGTAAACCGTGTTTTTCATTGACTTGATAAGAAAGGCCCAATGATGGAAAAAAACCGACATACTTTCTGGTCACCAAATCATTTTCTGTTTCAATATTAGCCATCAATTCTCCCTTGGAATAAGTTTGTTCCATTCTTAATCCTGATTGTATGCCTATTTTTTTTATTTGAATATTATAATTGGCATAAATAGCATTGACATTTTCTGTATAATAAAATTCACGGCTTCTATCCTCATCTAGATTCCTTTGGTTATTATTGATGTCATAAACCTCGAATTCATTCTGGGTCTTGACCAAGGCGGATTTTATTCCCATTTCCATTTGCCCCTTGCCAAGGGGTTGGCTGTAATCTATTTTGAATGTTCCGATATTTATTCTGGTGTCGGATAAATTATTGAAAATATTTTCGGAGAGGGTAACGGCCTCATTGGCATCCATATAATAATTGGGTTGGTCCTCGTCGGATTGGTTCATATATTGCCCAATATCCAAATCCATATTCAAGGATTTTTCCCCTTCCATTCTTAATTGATAATTAATATTGGTATTGATATTATAATTCTGACTGACGGAAGATGTTTCCGCCATTAGGATGCTATCCACTCCTTGGGAAAAATCATCATAAATCAGCGTTTTTCCGATTACATTATTGCGGTGGGTTCCAAAGTTGCCATCCCATAATATGCCAATGGTTTGCTTGTCATTAATGAAATAATCCAGCCCCGCATTATAATTGTGATATTCCCCCTCAAAATTGCGATTTGTTTTTTGGTCGTAAATGGCATTGGCTTGTTCCCTATACAAATCAAAAATATTGATACCCTCATAATGCCCGCCATTGGCCGAACCGAAAATATTGATTTTCTTATTCTTATAATTACCACTTATACCACCATTGTATCTCCATCTCTGGCTATATGAAAAACCTGAATTGATACGACCATTCGCACCTAATCGTTTATCCTTTTTCATGATGATATTGATGATTCCGGCATTACCCTCGGCATCATACTTGGCAGATGGATTCTTTATGATTTCAACATTATCAATGTCATCACTCCTCAGATTCTTAAGGTACCCTGCGAGGTCGTCCCCACTTAATGGAGAGGGTTTCCCATTGATGAAAATGCGAACACCATTCTTACCCGCCAAGGATATATTATCATTATTATCAACGACCACTCCGGGTGCTTTCCTCAATAATTCCAAGGCATCGTTACCTGCTGCATTCACACTGCTTTCGACATTGAATACGACCTTGTCCGGTTTGACTTCCAGAATCGGCCGGTAACGCTGTACAACAACTTCTGCGAGTTCATTGTCCAGGGTTGACATTTGTATCGTTCCCCAATCCTTATCCTGGGAAAGTTCAAAAATAGGAGAGGAGTAATCCTCTAGCCCCACATAACTTATATTGAGCCAATACGAGTTGTCGGGAATATCATTGAAAGTGAAATAACCATCCAAGTCACTGGCTTCGACTTTGAGTATGGTACTATCACTTGCTTGGTACAATATGACATTGGCAAAGGATACGGGTGAATTATCAGCATCGATAATACTTCCTTGGATGTTGTTTTGTGCTGAAATGGCACATAGGGAGAGTAGCCCGACCAGGTGAGTCAGAATGAAGTTTTTCATGATGTAATGCTTGTAATAGACGCAATCAGCCCCAAACACTGCTTTTGATGCGCACTAGGTTGTTAAGAAAAAAGATTTGAGGTCTAAGCGAAATCGGTGAATTGAAAGGTAAGACGATGGATGGTGTGGGAGTGGTTACAAAATGATGGATTTTTTTATTTCTTTTTTGGAATTCCCATGAGATACAGTTGATTTCCTCCCTTGCCTTTGATGCTTCCTTTTTCCCATTGGTAATCCTCATCTGATAAGTTTTGGGTTAGGATATCCATATCTTCCAAGGTGTAGGTTCGCATATTCGAAACACCACCATCCCATGCAATGAATATCGGGAGGATGGGAATGATATAGGTGAATACGATTTGTTGCCAAGTCATTGGTCGGACGAAAGGCGTGATGAGCAGCGTCATTAGGAATCCGATAGGTATGGCAATCCATGCAATGAAAAGTGGGATGCTATTGTCACTGATTTCGAATGCAAGAAACGGTTGGTTCGATTCCTTGGCATTCCTAAGTATAGCTTGGGCTATAGGTGGTTCCATATGATGAAGACTACATATCATGGTTCGGATTCCATCCTGTTCCTTTGGGACATCGGTAGCATTCAGGGGTGTGGTGAGGTAGGAAATGGAGCTTGCCTCCTTGTTAAGGGCTGCAGCGGTCTCGAGATTCGGATACAGGTCACTCATTCGTATGCGTACATCGGATAATCCATGTTTTTCTTTTAGGATTTCCTGTACCTGGGGGAGTGGGCCACCGCTTCCTGAACAAAGATCAATGACTTGTTTTTTACCTGTTTTTTGTATGACCTGTTGGAGTAGGTCGGCAATGGATTCGCTGGTTCCCATTACCCTGTGTACAGCAGCTACATAACGTGTCATGGGTTTCCTGAGTGCATTGGGAAACCATGATAAATCCTCGAATTCGAAAATGGATACTCTTTTCATGCTTTGTACTTGTCGTATAATCCCAAACCCGCTTGGATTAATGGGATGATTTTTTCCAATCTTTTCATTTTTGTACCCTCTCGTTTGGCCTCATGAATATAACCTGCGTATTCCCTTTTTCGGGTTAGATTCAGACTTTCGAATTGTTGGGCTAATACTTCATTCTCATCCAAGACGTCTTGCAATAATTCAGGGATAACCAGTGGTTTCTTTTTGGCCTTGGTAGGTTTGAGGGCCAATCCCGCATCATGGTTATCTATGGCTTCTTGGATATAGGATGCAATCCAATCTTTCTTTTCCATGAGTTCCTCGATACCCTTGAACCTCCATTGGCGGAGTGCCTTGGTTTTTCCCTCCTGGGCATTCACGAGTTGTTGGTGTTCATCCTTGAGAAAACTGCCATTGAAGAACCATAGACCCACATATTGCTTGAATGCACTGATACCTACGATATTCTTCCCGTCCTTGGTGTAGGTCGGAGCGCCCCACTTGATGGTTTCTTCCATTCCACTCTTTTTCAGGATGGATCTAAGGAACATCAATTCACCTCTCCAATGTTCTTTTTTGTCAATATAGTCGTTAACCATATCATCCGGCGATATCATTTATCTATGGTTTAGTTCATTACAAGATAAGGAATCGGAGGGAGAGTTGGGATATAAAAAAAGCTGCAAAAGTATGACCTTTGCAGCTTTAGAATAAGGGGGGATGTATATCTTATTGAGGGATGATACCTCCACATCCATTCCAAATTCGATTCTTACGCTCCTTGTTACCACCTTTTACTTTCTCGGATGATATACGATCAAGGATTTTGTCTTCCTTGATGAAATCATCTTTGATGACGGGTAACTTGGGCTTGCGTTTCTTCCAAAACAGTCTCATAGCTTTCCGTATTAGTTCTGTAGATTGATTCAGTAAGTTCTAGTCCTATAAAGGTATGACTTTATTTGGAAAAAAGTAGGCGATTGGAGGCTGCGGTGAATAAAGTTTCCCTGCTAACATATTATACAAATTTATATTTGGAGCGTAAAGGGATATGAATTTAAATAAATTATAATTTATTTAATATAAATGAGTCTGAATTTATGCGTGTTAAATATGTTTGAAACAAATGATAAACTGCTAGGAAAGAGCATAATAAATTTTACACATGAAAAATTACAGTGACATTTCAAGTCGTATTTTAACATTTTGTGACATATTTTTTCGCTTAAATCAGAAAATTTGGATGAAAATCACCAACAATATAACAGTGAACATGAATACAAAAGGTACAGATAATAGGGTCAATAGTGCTCTGAGCGTTAGGGAACGGTCTGGGGCGAATGCAGATAATGCGTTGAAGCATATCATTCCGGCAGTGGTTAGGATACCGATCCAGAGTACGTAATCATTGATGGGGGGATATCCTCCCTGTGCAATATAATTGCTGAAACTTCCATAGATTCTTGCATGTCCCTCATCAAAATAGCCGATAATGGTTACCATGAGAATGGTACTTAGCATCAGCATGAGGCAGATGAGAGTGTTTTCTTTCAGTTTATTATTCGGGGAGTATGATAAGGTATTTTCCATCGCCATTTTGTCTTGAGTACATTCATTAAACTGCCATCTAAATGCTTGTATGATGGTCTTAACAAAATAATTCTACTAGGTATGTATGATGTAGAAATAACGGGTATACAGATTATCACCCCAGTTGGCATACCTATATGCTTCCCGATACCTATAATCCCAAAGAGATGCATTACCCTCCTGTTCGAATTCGGTTTTCATTTCCTCAAGTACTTGGAGTTTCGTTTTCCAATGCCTCAGACCTGAAATGCGCAAGTCGATGGCGTCATATTCCAAGGAGCATTCATTCAATATGCGAGCTAGTTTGGTTTGTTTCACATCGAGATAATCATCGTAGGATGAATCCATGATCCATTGGGAAAAATAGACCAATATTTTTCCATTGGCTTGCAATCTATCTTTGAGTCGGGGGATTAAGTCATCCAATTGCTGTGCATAATATAGGGTATCAACCGAAAGGATTACATCAAAGGTTCCGAGTTCATCCTGAAGGTCATTCATATTACCTGTTTGGAACGAAAGCAGTTGGTGTTCCAGTTTTTTGGCTTGTCCTATTCCTTTTTCAGAGATGTCAATTCCCATAAAATGCCCTTGGACTACTTGGGAAAGATAATGGGTAATCTGACCGTTGCCACATCCTAGATCCAGAATACGTTTTGGCTTGATTTCCGTCAATGCCCGGATGACATGCTGTAATTCCTCTTGGTCTGCCAATCCATGCTGGGTCAAATCCAGACCATACACCTTTCTGCAAAAAGTTTGGTGTGCCTTGGAAAGCTTTGCTTGCGAGAAAAAGTTATCATACTCATACCGATAGAATGGAGTTTCTGCTTCCACTTCCATTTTGACGATTTCCCCTTTTTCGGTAAATGAATATTGGCCATCCGAAAATTGGATAATCCCCTTGGATATTAACGGTTCATAAGTATCCACCCAATCCAATTGGGCTTTGCCAATCCATTCTCGACCAAAGGATAATATGGAAGTTCTATCTGCTATCCTGTCTTGTTCCAGGCCGAGATACAAGGCATATCTACTTCTGAACCAGTGGAGGGTGCTGATGAGTTGTTTTTCGGCTGTGCTAAGGGTATAGGATTCCATTGTAATCTCATTATAGGCCAAACCACCAATAATAGGTGAAAAGCAATCCTAAGATAAGGGTTATGAAGAATCTGATACTGATAAATCTGAATTCCTTGATGTCCTCCACCATATTGTTGAAATTACTGGTTGGACAGTTCATGACTTTGGTTCCAACCAGATAATCACCTATCCGCCTACTTGGGCTATACATAAGAACCATGATTTCCAGGGGCCAAAGGATCAGACTGAAATTCCTCAGCAAGCATTTTATGGCACTGGCAGGGGCCTGGGTTTTGGTATCTATAACAATCAGTCCACCATGTCTCTTCAAAAAACTCTGTCCCTTGAACATGTCCTTATTGATGAAATAGAATGTTATTACAGTAAGCGATATCAGATGATCATCTCCTGTCATATTTATACCGAAAAAAATAGATAGAATGATAAATATGAAATGTGTGAAAGCAGCAGAAATCATAAGTTCCATACCGGATACCCTGCACCTTTCGAATAGGGTCACTTCATCCTTGTAGGGTATTTCCTTTTCTAGGAAAAAATCATCTAATAATTCGTCCATGGAATGTCGTTTCAGGTAGTTAGTTGATTTGAGTTAGGAGGGATCCGGTTCAATTCTGTCGGGTATCCATCCTTTAGAGAATAAGTAATAGGGTGAATAGCCAAATATAAGAAACGGATGGACCGAGTGGCCCATCCGTTTTGAAAATTAAATCCTTTATTGTTGGAATTGGGTCATGCGAATCTTATTCAACCTTTATTCTTGATGGGGTAGGATACAGATTCACGAATTCCTGTATGTTCTTTCTTTGTTCATCCACGATGAATTCATGGAATTTTTGTCCTTTGGTAGGAATTCCAAGTTCTTCGAATAGCTGTGCAATCTCAGCATGTTTTTCCAAGGCTTCCTTGTCACGTCCATTCAGGGATACGGATTTACATTGGAAACTGATGTCATAAAAACGGATGACCTTTCCATTCTTATAGAAATGAATGCTATGGAATGGAACAAAACACATTTTAGGAGCCGGCTTATCTTCTTCCACGCTATCCTGTTCCACTGGGTTGCTGAGTAATGTCTTCAAGATGGAAACCTGACTGTTAATCATCTGTTTCTGACTCTTCCAAATGATGGTCGGGCTGTATTTGTTACCCAAAAAGGAATAGGATTGGACAGAACGATCCTCGAATTCGGAATTCTTATTGATTTTGCCGGTATACCTGTAAAGGATTTGTCGGTATTCGTAATATTCCAATTGCTTCTCCTTGATGAGTTTCTTATGTGCTTTTTTCTCATCCTTTGAAGCATTGGCAGGTAAGGGCGGAATGGGAGATTCCATATTCTTATATCCAAAATCTCCTTGGTACACCAATAGGCAGACACTGTCATAATCCAATGAGTCCAATGTATCGTTTTGGGCAGAAACGAAGAATGGAATCAGGATGAGGCTAGCCATCAGTAGTCCTCTGAAAACGGAATCTTTTGAAAAAGGGAAGTCTTTCCTTAGGCTTAATTTTGAGTTCGAGCTTACTGGTAGACTTAAGATCATAGTATTTGATTTTATAAGAAATAGAGCGTTGTGTTTTTTGATTGATATAGTATCAAATATGCGTTTTTTCACCAAAAATGGCAACAATGTAAGGGCAAGAGTTCTGAACTACCTTAACAACGTAGTTCTAGGGGCACATGATACGCAAACCTAGGCCATATTCCCCAATAAATACAACTTTAAGCTTTTTTTTAAAGAAATTAATTTCGTTTTAACCTAATTGCCCTGAAAACCGACCTCTGATGGAATCCATGTCAATAGGAAAGAATGATATCTTTATTGGCTAAAGGTTGATTTTGAGGGTTTTGGAAAGATTTGATGTGAAAAAAACAAATCCCTTTGGACAGCTAAACCATCCAAAGGGAAAATCAAGGTAAGTGTATTTTTTACACCTATTCTTTGCTGATTTTGCTTCCATTGATGTGAACAGAGCACTTTGTTCCCTTGAAGAATGATCTCCAATGGTCTAGTTCGTTTTCCGTTATATCACCATTGATATGAAGGTAATGGACATTCAATTTTCGGATTTTTTTGGGGATATCCACCTTACCTTTGAAATTGAGGTAAAGTTCATACCATTCCTTAACATTGAAAACCTCATCAGGGAATTTTGTAAGGTTGTAATATTTCTTTCCATCCATGAAAGCAGATGAATTTTCATCCTGGGTTTCGGATTGGCTGACTGGCTGATGTGCTACAAACCATCCGATTTCCGGTCTCAGAGCGAGACTGTCCTCATCTTGGTCCGCACCAATGAATCCCGCCCAATATTCCATATCATATTCGGCTATTGTTGTTCCATTCATATCAATGACCAAATACTTGAAATCCACACATGCAAGTTCCTTGGGTAGCTCCTTAAAGATATCATCAATGGATAATTTTTGGAGTTTCCTCATATCAAGCTTATTACCCTTACGGTCATAAGGATAAAAATATCTGATCCATCCATCGATATTCTTTGGAGCACCATAACTGTCTGAAGTATGTACTTTGAACATATTCATCCAGAATACTGGTTTGACTTTTCCTTCTGCTGTCTCAACGAATTCGTCAAGGATGCCCTGTAGGGGATTGATCCAATCATCCAAGTTGAATTTTCTCAAATAATCGAGTTTATTCTTGATACTAAGCCAATCCTCCCTGGTGCCCTCCAATGTGATTTCAGGAATACCACATACGCAATAAACGACGATGTATTCGAAATAGGATTTCAATGCATCCATAATCGTGATTTCACTGGCTACTCTTTCAGCTATCCCTGTCGTACTGAAATCAGCCCGTAATACATCAATCAATTCTTTTCCTATGTGGTCACCAATCTGCTCTACGAATCCTTGGGTGCTCTTGTGCCAAGGACTATCACTCTTACCCAGAATAATTTCTTGAGTCTGGTAAGTCAGCTGCTTCTTTTCCAATAAGAATGGGAACAAATCCTTGTCTTTCCCCTTGGAAAAATTCACATGTTGGGCGAATCCCTGACAAATCAATAGCCATATCATATCCGGAGACAGAACAAATGGACGATGTTCGGCATATGCCCTGTACATGGAATAGAGGAATGAGTGAAAGCCATGCGCAACCAATGGTCGTTCGATGGGGGCGTGAGCCTCTATCTTGCGTTCAAAATGTTCGAGTAATGTATTGGCATCCTTGGTTTCCAGCGCTTCCTTGGCTCTTTCGAGTTTTTCAACTTCAAAGGTAATAGCCTCTATTTCCTTTCCCTTTCTCTTGATTTTTTTCTTTGTCAATAACATAGTCATGGATTGTGGTACTACAATATAACCCTATTGTATTAATAATAATTCCATCTAATGAATAGGATACAGGATATGGTCTAATCAACCGCAAATAATAATACTCCCCATTCAAAAGTTTATATACTACTTTCAGCAATCCTAAAGGATGATTAGGAAAGAGGGTAATTATCTTTACCAGATTGAATTCCGAATAGGAAAAGTTGGAGGGATGGGTAACAATTCAATGTCATATTGAACTACCTGTTGAATGAACAATCAAATGAATTAAACATGCTTGATACACTGAATCAGATCATAGAAGATGGTCATGAGAGAAAATTAGTACACAATTATACTGAAGATGAAGCTTTCGGTAACCTTGGGAATGTGACTATTGCCGGAAAGGAACTGATTAATTTTGGTTCCTGTAGCTACCTCGGATTGGAAAATGATGAGGTACTTAAGAAAGGAGCGATTGAGGCCACAATGAAATATGGCACTCAATTTTCCTCCTCAAGAACCTATCTTTCCATCGGTTTATACAAGGATCTGGAGGATCGGTTATACCAGGTTTTTGAGAAGCCATTATTGGTTTCAGCCAGTACCACATTGGGACATTTGGCTACGATTCCGACGATAGTAGGGGAGAATGATGCTGTTATTCTGGATTTGCAGGTTCACTCAAGTATCCAGATGACGGTACAATTACTGAAAGCCAAGAAAATTCCCGTATATATCATTCGTCATAATGATATGGAAGCGCTTGAAAAGAAAATTAGGAATCTCAACAATAAATACGAACGAATCTGGTATTTCGCGGATGGTGTATATTCCATGTATGGTGATTATGCGCCTTTCGGCGAATTGAACAGATTATTGGATACCTATAAGAAGTTCCATCTGTACATCGATGATGCGCATGGAATGAGTTGGATGGGTGAGAAAGGAAAGGGTGTAGTCAGAAGTCATATGGAGCATCATGAAAGGATGGTGTTGGCAGTATCCCTTAATAAATCCTTTGCTGCTGCAGGCGGTTGTATTGTTTTCCCGAATAAGGAGATGGAACAAAGGGTGCGGAATTGTGGTTCTACCTATATTTTCTGTGGTCCGATACAACCTCCGATGCTAGGTGCAGCTTGTGCTTCAGCTGATTTGCATTTATCTGATGCCATCCGTACGAAGCAAGAGGAATTGAAGTCTCTGATTGATTTTACGAATCATCAATTGGATGCACTGCAATTACCCCAGTATATGAAAACGGATAGCCCATTATTCTTCATTCCCGTCGGACTTCCCAAGTTGACATATGATATCATTCAGAAGATGAAAGCAGACGGATTCTATCTGAATACGGCCTCTTTCCCGGCTGTTCCCATGAAAAAGAGTGGTATCAGATTCATGATTAATAATAAGCTGGGTAAGGCAGAAATCCAGTCCATGTTGGAAAAACTCCAGCAACATTACATCGAGACATTACTGGAAGCCGGAAGTAGTTGTGAACATGTATCCAAGGTATTCCGTATTCCAGCATTCCAGATTACAATACCAGAAACGAATGTATCCGATGCGTCTGATGCTGAATTGGTATATGAGGTTTGTCATACCATTCAGGATTGTGATAAGAAGGAATGGAATGCCTACTTTTTGAATAATGGGAATTTGGATTATGACCACATCAGAATGTTGGAAGAAACATTCAGGGATAACCCTAAATCTGAGAACAATTGGGAATTCCATTATATCACCATCAAGGATAAGAAAGATGAGGTAGTACTCAAGACATTCTATACCGTTGCCTTGGTAAAGGATGATATGCTTTCACCGGATCATATATCCAGAAAGTTGGAGCATCACAGGTCAATCGAGAATCCGTATTACCTGACATCCAAGACCGTGGTTTCTGGTTCGTTAATTACCAAAGGGAATCAGGTCCATATTAATTATCATCATGAAAATTGGAAGAAAGCCCTGGGAATACTCATGGATAAGATGAATCAGACAATGGCAAATAGCCGGGCTACGAATATGATGCTGAGGGATTTTATCGGTAAGCAAAAACCCGATTTTGAGAAAACGATGCTGGAAATGGGACTGACTCATATGAGGTTGCCCAATAATCTATTCATCAATGATTTGCAATGGGATTCCACTGAAACATTCCTTAGGGGATTGAATCAGAAATACAGATATAATGTCAGGAAAGAAATCCTAAGATTCGAAGATAGATTCATCGTCGAATACAAGAAGCCTAAGTCTGATGATGAACTGAAAAAGCATTACGAACTGTATGAAAGCGTATTCGACAAATCATTCGAATTGAATGTATTCAAACTGCCTTTCAAGTATTTCAAGGCAATGTCGCAGCATCCGAATTACGATTTCATCCAATTGTATCTGAAACCTGAATTTACGGATGGAACAGAACCCACTTTGGTTGCTACGATGTACAGTTATATCAATGATGGTTTGTATAATGCCATGATTGTAGGTTTGGATTACGAATATGTATATACGCACAATACTTACAAGCAAATCTTATATCAAACCTTGAAAAGAGCTAGGAGTCTGGGTGCTAAGGCCTTGGATTTGGCCTTTACGGCTGAGTTGGAAAAGAAGAAATTAGGGGCTAGGCCAAGGGAGGTATATGCATATGTCCAGACAGCAGAACATTATCAGAACAGTGTATTGATGGCATTATGATGCATCATTTCAGACAATACTGAAGATTTTCGAAATCCCTGAGGAATTCATTGGCATTGGGATATTCCGAGTCTATTTTGAGACATTCCTTGATGTGGTAGATGGCTTTTCTGATATTTCCCTTTCGGGCATGAATCGTAGAAAGATTGTAATGGGCTTCGTCCAGGTCACCCTTTTGTTCAAGGGCCTGTTCGAGTATCTGTTGTGAAAGATTGAGTTGGTTTTGCTCCCTATAACAGGAGGCCAACAAAATATACGGAGTCGTTTCCTTACTCCCGTTTTCTATGGAAAAGGAGAAGCAGTCTATCGCCTTGGAATAATGGCCCAATTCAAGATGAATCAATCCATAGAGTTCCTTGATATACCTTTGCAAGCCCTTGGGAATACCATCAAAAAGGATGTTATCCAGAATATTCATGGCCGTTTCGTAATCGCCACAATGCCGTAACTGCTGACAAAGGTAGAATTGGTACAAGGGTTCGGGCGAATACTGTACCACCTTCTGCCAGACAAAAGCGCTGGAAAAGGGTTGGTCAGCTCGAGCATATTCGTTGGCTTCCCTTATCCATGCATCGATTCTATATTCCATTTCCCCATTGAGTTGTTCAAAGTATAATGAACAACCATAAGGTCGGATTTAGTTCCAATGGAATAGCGAAAGCGATACCTATTCTCCCGGATGATAGGACCGTTCGGCTGTTTTTATGACCTCATTCTTATCCAGGTAGACCTTTCGTACTTTCTGTTGTAGGAAATCCTGTAATTGGTCATTATAATGGGGGCTTCCCTCCTTATTGGACGAGCCGAATATATTGGTGGCTTCCATCAGGATGGTGCCATCTTTTTTCCATACAACGAATTGGTAGAAAGCATCACCCAAGAATGCGTATAACCTACCTTTCTTACCCATTTTGAAATTCATTGCTGCCAATACATCAGGCATTCCACCTACGGGATAATCGTTCTTTCCCCTTTTGACCCTTTGCAATTCACCTAGGGTGACATCCACTTTCTTGAAATGTTTCTTCAGGTGTTTTTGTCCCTTTTTCAGATGCTTGACAATAATGGCTTCATCCAATGTATTCTCACCCGGAAGAAGCCCTCTTTTGAAGAGTTCGTCCAAGATGAAATATACCGTAATCGAGAAGATGGCCGCCTTGCGGTCAGGATCAGCCTTTCTGTCCCATGCTTTCAATAACCGGATGGATTCGGCCATATCGGGATATTTCGTTTCATCCAAATGGAATATTTTCTCAATGTTCTGGATGCTTCCCGAATAGAGTGGGGCATGATAGGAATTATCCTGTTTCATGGCCTTGAACCGTTCATAGTCGATTTTATCTTCTTCCTCTATCAATGTTCTCAAACGGATACTTCTATTGTTATCCTTGGTTTGGTAACCGAATGTTGGATTGTAATCATTATAATCCAAACTGTATTCCTCTGATGTACAATCAAATGGAGCATTGTTCGTATTATAGATATAACCGGATGGAGGGTTGGTGATTTGCGGCAAATCCGAAGTAGGATGGAACTTATCATTCCAAATCATTCCGGAATACCTCCCGGGAAGAATTTTGGTCCAATCCACTCTCTTATCACGATAAGCAAAATTACCAGAACTGATAAAGAACAGATTCTCCGCCTTATCCGCATATATAGTGTTTAGTGCAGGGATGTATTGCAGGTCCATCGCAGCCTTGAATTCCTCCATATTGGTAGCCTTACACATCCTATACCATTGGTCAGCCGAACGGATATCTCGATTCCCCCTGAAACTGAGTGCATAATAACCATCCTTATTCTTGATGACCGTTCCGTGCTTACTCTTATAGAATTTTTTCTTGATGGGAATCTTAATGGGACCCAACTTCACTTTCAGTTTGATGTGATAGGGTTCCAATGTTTCCCATTGTCCATCCAATTCGTACTTCATGGGGTCCTTTGGGTGCATCCTTAATTTGTAGGTGTCATTGTGGTCAGGGAAATTGACGGTATGGCTCCATCCTAAGTGCTCATTAGCACCAATGAACAATGTCATTCCTCCCGCAAAGGTAGCTCCGTACATATTGATACCACTTTCCTCACTGTTGATGTGTGCCTCATACCAAGAATATAATCCTGTGATGGGTTGGTGGGAATTGGCACAGAGCATGGTACTTCCATCCGCAGACTTCTTACTATTGATGGCAAATGCATTCGAGCCCGCAGTCTGCGGCATTTCATAATGCTTGATGGTTCTGTCTAAGGTTCTGATGATATCGTAAGGCGCACCTGATATGATACAGACTCCTACGAGTTGGGTGGCAGCGATATCCACTTCGTCAATCGGGAAAATATTTTTCATCAATACCTCCTTGGGATGGGTAGCTGCATATTCATTGATGGATTGCTTGTAGGCTTGGATGAGCTTCATGAAAGCAGGGTCCAAGGAAGTGGATTCCAATAATAGTTTTGCCTGGTCCCTGGCTTGTAGAATATGATAGAGGACATCCATAATAGCTCCGTCCTTACCATTGACACTGGCTAGTTTTCCACGACTTGCCAAAAGGCTCTCCTGTAGGGTTCTGAAATCATCCTCACAGGCAGCCCACACCAAACCGTAGGTCATATCGGCATCTGACTTTCCATAAATGTGCGGAATGCCATAATTGTCACGAATGATAGTGACATTTTCAGGATTAACCTGTCCTAAGAGTGTAAACGAACCAGCTAGGGCCCATAAAAAAATGAAAAAGACCTTTGGGTATGGATGCATGAATACAAAAGGTTTAAGTCCCGCCACTCCCCCCATTCTAATGTAAGTACCACCAAAAACCATGGCACGATTCCACTTAATGAGGATTTGGGAAATGGATGAATGTTAGGAAAACAATAGGTCGCAATACCATATTGGAATTACGACACAAAGAAAATCATTAGAATCTAGATATGGAAGCAATTATGAATACTTTACCAAGAATGGAGGCAGGAATCTATCCCGACATGATATTTTCGGTGAATGCCTGACTTACAGTGAAATGTCAGCTATCTAACATCTGAGGGTACAAATCCAGTAGGTAACTTCTAAACTTCTCTTAATTTCTGTTAAAAAATTCCTAACGATGCGTCACATTGTGCGACTTTGTACTCTATATACGTTGTAAGTACATAAGATTTGAAAGACAAAAACCACAAAACCATGATGACTAAAGCAGAATTTTTCAAGCACTTGAATGACAATGCAAATATCTTGCAATTCTTAGCATCTAAATTGGCTACGAGCCAAGAGGAGGCACACAAACTATATTTGGAAACTATTTATCAGGCAACGAAAGACCTTAGTGGTGTGAAACAGCACAGAGGGGTAAAACCGTGGTTAATCATGACCATGAGGGATGTATTTCATAGTGCTCCACGTTATGCTGCTTGATAATCAGTGATTTCGGCATAGAAATTGATTTAAATTAGACATATAAAGTATACGTTTCATACCGTATTGGGGACAGTTCATGATGAGGAATTGTCCCTTTTTTTATGCCTTGTCGTCTAATGAATGCGCATTGTGCGAAACATTACATATTATGAATACGTTTCATATCGTGTAAATTCATATTTTTGCGAGCAATCTAATTAGCCAGTGAATTGGATATACTGATGAAAACCAAGGTTTATTGGTATGAAGATTGAGCAAAAGTAATGAGTACAACAAAACATGCTCGATGGTTAGCCATTCTTGATGTTCTGTACTTTTTCTCAGTACCATGGCGCTTTGGCGTCATCAGATTAAACCGAAAATCGGAAACACATACATGACGAATTTCAAATCAGACGCGGAAGCCATAGATGCACTTTCGCAATCCTACAAAGACCTCAAATCAGAAATCGGAAAAATCATCGTGGGACAGGAAGAAACGGTCAAGGCCGTCATCATATCCTTATTTGCCAATGGTCACTCCTTATTGGTAGGTGTACCCGGATTGGCAAAGACACTTTTGGTGAGTACCATAGCACAGGTGTTGGATTTGGATTTCAAGCGAATCCAATTTACACCGGATTTGATGCCTACGGATATCACCGGTTCCGAAATACTGAATGAGGATAAGAAATTCATCTTCAATCAGGGACCCTTGTTCTCTAATATCGTATTGGCGGATGAGATCAACCGTACACCTCCCAAAACACAGGCGGCCCTATTGGAAGCCATGCAGGAAAGATCCGTGACGGTCAGTGGTGTAAGGCATTTGCTTCCTAAGCCATTCTTCGTGTTGGCTACCCAAAACCCGATAGAACAGGAAGGTACCTATCCGTTGCCTGAGGCACAGTTGGACCGTTTCATGTTCAATATCAAATTGGATTATCCATCCTATGAGGAAGAAGTAGCTGTGGTAAGGGCCACAACGACGGATAATAAGGTAGAATTGAATAATATCCTTACCGGAGAGCAAATTCTTTTCTATCAGAATCTGATTAGAAAAGTACCGATTGCGGATAATGTGTTGGAATATGCCGTAGGTTTGGCTACACAGACCCGACCCGGAACTCCTAGGGCTCCTGAGTCCGTGAATAATTATATCTCTTGGGGTGCAGGGCCTCGTGCTTCCCAATATCTTGTATTGGGAGCGAAGTGTCATGCGGCCATCAATGGTAAGTATTCACCTGATATCGAAGATGTCCAGGCAATTGCCAATTATGTGTTGAGACACAGAATCGTAAGGAATTATAAGGCCGAAGCAGAAGGCATTACAGAAGAAAAGGTGATTGAGGGATTATTCTAATCATCTACATAGTTTTAAACAAGATACTTTGCCCGGTAACAATAGTTGCCGGGCATTTTTTTAATCCTACCTTTGTAACCTAAAACAATCTTTCATGAAACTAGGACAGTTCAATGATATGGTCGCAATCCGCCAGACAGACCATGGTTGGTACCTGATGGATGAGACAGCCGAGGAGGTTTTGTTGCCCAATAAATTCGTTCCTGAAGGAATGGAGAAGGGCCACGAAATGAAAGTGTTCATTTATTTGGATAATGAGGAACGGAATACGGCTACGACCCAGATTCCTAAACTGGGTATAGGAGAGGTGGCTGTTTTGGAAGTGATGGATGTCAATAAGGTAGGAGCCTTTGTGGATTGGGGATTGGATAAGCAATTGTTGGTGCCTTATTCCGAACAAAGGCAAAGTCTTCAGGTGGGTTCGTTCCACCCGATTTATCTCAAGATGGATGAGAAAACCGAACGACTGATTGGTTCCACCAAGATTTCCAAATATTTGGATAATGATGACCTGACCGTCAATGAGGGAGACGAAGTGGATTTGATCGTCTTGAACAGGACTGACCTCGGTGTCAATGTCATCGTGAATGGAGTACACAAGGGCCTCATATTCCACAACCAACTTTTTAAGCGAATCAGGACAGGGGACACTTGTAAGGGTTTCATCAAACAGATACGTGAGGGAAATAAACTGGATGTCGTATTATCCCAGCAGGGCTATGAGAATATGATAGATCCCAGCTCGCAACGCATCATGGATTATCTTAATGACCAAGGGGGGTATATGCCATACACCGATAAGAGTGACCCCGAAGACATTAGATTGACATTCGAAATGAGTAAGAAGAATTTCAAGAAAGCACTAGGGAGTCTATACAAGCAGAAGATGGTCAGGTTGGAAAAAGATGGTACTTATTTGATTTAGGATTTGTTTCCTAATCTGCTTCATTCGTGTTGGATATGTTGTTATGGCTAAATGCTGCAGCCCGACTAATACAAGTGTCCATGCCAAGCGAATGAGAGTATAATATACAGGAATCTGCATTGAGCCATGTTGTTGAGCTAAACTAAATTGGTTGACAGTTTAGGGACAAAATATGGCGTTACCCCACCAGAAAACTGTTGCTCTGGATACGAAACACTGTGAGCTGTGTATGGCATATGTATATTGTTAGAGTATGTTTTAATTGTATTTCAATTTAAACATGTCTTAGTGAATTGGTTCCCAATCCAATAGTATTGAGAAAGAGGTATCAATTACGCTACTTATATATAGCTCAATATCATAAGCACAATCACAGGCGCATTTCTCAGTAATACCATTTCTTGTGTCAGTATATATTTCCAGATAGTTTTGGTTTTTATAAACTTGAGGTGTGAATTCTATGCAACAATTTTTTATCACACCAATTTTAAGATAGAGTATGTCATCCTTGAGTGTCTTCTGAACCAGATTGTTTTGGTACTTATTTAAATCACAATTTTCAAGACATTCAGAAGATTTGAATTCTTCTAGTTTTAGATTTTTTGCCCATTCGATTTTTCTGGTCCTAATTTCAGATGTTGCTTGTTCAGGTTTTGTATTGTTTTCAATACTTGATTGGCAAGATATCAGTAAAAGCGTGGTTGATAAGCAAATTATTAAGTGGGGTAGGTTCATTATCTATTTTATTCCGTGAAGATGGAATTATGTACTTAAGATTTAGAAGATTTTTTTCACCAAGGTTTATATACTCTAACTACTATACACAACGATTAATCAATGCCAACTTCAGGTATCGGTACATTGAAGCTGCCGTGAATGATTGTATTCTTCTGAGCCTTTTCAGGAATGATGTAATGCAATTTCCCTGCTAATCGTCCCTCGTTCAGCATATCGGGATCGATGCTGAAATTCATGAGTTCGATGGGAGCTGTTTCCAATGTCAATTCTTCCGATCTTCGTCTTTTCTTCTCGTATCGACTGTAAATGGCCTTGTACATGTTATCTCCTTGGAACTTGATAATGAGATGATATTTTCTTCCCTTGAATGTCAGGAATCCTCTTTCATCATCCATTCTGAATTTGGGCTTTAGGACATCCATATCCCTAGCTTTTTCATTTACCTTGACCGTACCATTCTTTAGGCTGTCGGGCAATGATGTAAATGAAATCATTTCGGCATTATCGTCAATGAGTGTGATCCATTCCTCCGTATTCCTATGCAAATCCGAAATGACTCCTACGACAAGGCTATCCTCCAATGTAATCTTTGCTATTTCCTTGTAGAATAAATCATCCACTCTTTTTCCGTTCCTACTGAAATTCTCCCGTTCCCAATCAGGCTCTCCTAATTTTTCGATGACCGTATCATAATGGTCCCCATCATTCACGGTATAATAATCCGGCTTAATGATGTTATTCTCAGAATAGGTCTTGACTCCATACTTGTCGAAACGAATGATTCTATTTGGAAAATAAAACCATTCCTCTAGGGATTTGGCCGTGGATGTTGAATCGGGTTCTCCCACGATTTCCCTGACCATATCGGGTTTCATTCTGATATTGAGCAACCAAAATCCCTCGATTTTTGAATTGGTCTTAATGAAAGTCCGTTTGAATTTTGGAAACTTCTTATTGTATATCTGCATGCTGTCATTGGATAGCATATATAAATCATCCCCTTCTTCCCCGAAATAACGTTCTTGCCCCACATCCCTGAAAATAGCCCAATAGTAACTGTCCTTGGCCCTCATGGCCAATTTGGTTTTTCCCTCTTTCTGAACGATATACTTTTTCTGGGAACCACTTTTTTCCTGCCAAATCCCATAGGGACTGTAAGGTTCCGAAGAACCACAGGAATAGAATATTAAGGAAAGGAAAATACCTAGGGTAGGGAGTAATATTGTTTTTTTCATGAGCATTACATTATTCAACCCTAAAGATAATAGAATCGAATAGTTGTACAACTCGATTCTAGTCCAAGTCTATGGTCAAATCGACTACATAGTCATTGGGATTATCCTGTATTTCTAGGGTATGCTGCTTGGGATAAATAAGGCCCAAACGTTTTTTTACATTCACCAATCCGATACCTCCACTTCGTTTCCCACTTCTGACAGGAAGCGTCGGCGCCTTGCTGTTGACGACATTCAAGTGAACCTGCTCTCTTTTGACATCCAGGGTTATGTGCACATAACCCTCATGGATTTGGTTCTTGAGTCCATGCTTGAAACTATTCTCAATGAAAGGAATGAACATCAACGGAGCAATCCTTTGATTGGTGACCATACCATTCACCTTGAGTTGTATATCAATTTCCTTGGATTGCCTTAGTTTTTCCAGATCCAGATAATTCCTCAGGTAATTGACCTCCTTGATGAGCGGGACTTCCTTTTCATTACATTCATACAACATATACCGCATCATCTCCGAGAGCTTGATGACAATCTCTGGTGCCTTATCCGACTTTTTCAATGTCAATGCATAAAGATTGTTGAGGGTATTGAATAAGAAGTGAGGATTGATTTGCGAACGTAGGAAATTCAGTTCCGATTCCATGGTTTTGGTTTCCAATACTTGCTTTTCCCTTTGGTGTTTGGCCCAGTCGGATACAATCTTGAAAATGGTGGAAAATCCAGCTACAAGGAAGTGTAGGGTGAAAATACTGTATTGCCTTTCAATCAAAGCTTCCTGCATAACAGGGAACTCATGGAACTTGAGGTAGAATACCATCATTTTCAAAGGGGTAATGATAATGACGGACAACATCAATAAACCCAGATAATGAGGCAACTTATCCCACCTGAAATAATTGGGAATCAGATAGAATAGATTGAAATAAATGATGGCGGCATAGAATAGGATATTAATCAACTCATTCGAGAAAACAAACAGGAAATGTTCGTTGGGATTATTACTACTCTCAGTAAAGTAAAGTGCCAAAAAGAATATCACCCAGAAGATGGCATGATACACCACTCTTTTGGTGAGAAAGTCATACACTTTTGAAGTGATGGTGATATTCTGCTTGGTTGTCCTATCCATGTCAGGCAAATATATTCACTTCTAGGCAAGTCGCACTAAAAATCAGACATTCCTTTGATGATACGGGATGAAGGGAGCGATTTGCTTGATGGAGGCATTGCTATGGAACTATTCAATACCATATGAGTGTTGTAACTATATACATCTGACTGAAATGAGATTTTTCATCAACATATTCATATACTACATACAAAATGGAATCCTGTTCCAGAGGGTATGGTATTGAGTATATGCAGAATCAATCAATCAAAAGCCTCTTGGGACATCCCAAGGGGCTTTTGTATTTTACTTGGGCAGGTGACAATTTCATATTTTATTATCAACATTGAATTCATTTGAATCATGAGGAAAATTCCAACCATTTTTGATCGCAATTGGGAAACCAACAGAAAGGTAAATGCCAATTTGGTGGTAGATTTTGATTTTGCCAATGCAGTGGCTACTGAAAAATTGGATGGGATGAATATACGTCTGACCATTCGGAACGAAACCATCGTTAGGGTAGAAAAAAGAAGGAACCCTACCAAAATCCAAAAGAAGCAAGGTATCGTCGATCCCTGGTATGTGGATGCCATCCAAGGCGCACCTGAGGATAAGTGGATTTTTGATGCAGTCGAACATTCGGATTTTAAGGATGTGCCTGATGGTGAATGGTCAGCTGAGGCACTAGGGAAGAATATCCAAGGAAATCCCTTGAACTTGGATCACAATGAGGTCTTCATCTTTTCCTTACCCCAAATGAGGACAAAAATCATTCTGGATGATGCACCCCATAGTTATGAAGCATTAAGGTCGTACCTAAGACACAAAAAGAGTTTCATTGGAAATGATGCATTGATTGAGGGAATTGTTTGGCATCATCCGAATGGACAAATGGCAAAAATCAAAAGAAAGGATTTTGATCTGAAAGCGTAATTCATGATGTTGTAAGCTGTTGTTCCGTATTTCAAAAGGTATGGACAACAGCTTCTTTATCAGCAGACTTGGCCTTTCATACAGGGTTACGTCATCCGAAATGCCTGTCCCACAGGCCATATTGCACTTTTTTACACTAAAACAACACATCAAGACTCCTTTTGTCGTATTTTTGCACTCGCATTTGAAAATTTAGAATGACAGTATATCTCACAAGGCGGGAAAGATTCAATGCTGCCCATAAGTTATGGGTCAAGGATTGGTCGGATGAGAAGAATAGGGAAATGTTCGGAAAGTGTTCCAATAAGAATTGGCACGGACACAACTACCATCTCTATGTAACAGTAAAAGGCCAACCCGATCCTGTTACTGGCTTTATCATGAATGTCAAGGACCTCAGTAAGATTCTGAAGAAGCATGTAGTGGATAAGTTGGATCATTCTAATATGAATCTGGATGTGGATTTCATTCCGGAGGGGATGCAACCCACAACAGAAAACTTGGTGGTACTCATCTGGCAACAGATTGAGGAACAGATCAAGGAACATGGTGCCGCACTGCATTGTGTCAAATTATATGAGACAGAAAACATTTACGCTGAGTATTACGGAGAGTAATCCAGCCTAATTCCCATTTAGGGTCAAAGAGAATACGCACATATGAAAAAGGCTTACGTTTTCCCCGGACAAGGCTCACAATTCGAGGGTATGGGAAAGGATTTGTATGAATCCTCAGCCATAGCAAAGGAATATTTCGATAAGGCGAATGAGATATTGGGATACAGTATCACCGATGTGATGTTCAATGGCACTGCTGATGAATTGAAGGAAACCCGTATTACTCAACCTGCTGTATTTTTGTATTCTGTCATCAAGGTGTTGATGTTGGGAGAAGCATTCGAACCTGCTGCTGTAGCCGGACATTCTCTGGGAGAGATTTCAGCCTTGGTCGCCAACAAAACCCTGTCTTTTGAGGATGGTCTAAGATTGGTCCAACAAAGGGCTGAAGCCATGCAGAAAGCCTGTGAATTGGAAGAAAGTACCATGGCTGCTATCGTAGGTCTGGATGATGAGGTCATAGAAAAGGTTTGTGAGGAAATCGAGGATGTCGTGGTGGCTGCCAATTATAACTGTCCGGGCCAATTGGTCATATCCGGTTCGGTATCCGGTGTAACTACCGCTTGTGACCAGCTCAAGGAAGCCGGTGCTAAGAGAGCATTGATTCTACCTGTAAGGGGAGCATTCCATTCTCCTTTGATGAAGCCGGCAGAGGATGAACTCAGGACTGCCATTGAGCAGACTACTTTTAATATGCCGATTTGTCCGGTATACCAAAATGTGAGTGCCAAGGCAGAAACCAATCCTGAAACCATCAAGACCAATTTGGTAGCTCAGTTGACCTCACCTGTCAAGTGGACACAAACCATGCATAATATGATGGATGATGGAATTGAGATGTTCGTGGAATCCGGTGCAAAGGTCCTCAGGGGATTCGTACGTAGGGTGGATAGAAAATTCCCTACGGATTCGATCTAGTCCATACGAAAAATATGTTTTCCCAACGGATAGGGGGGATTACTTGCCAAATGCTATTTAAGAATTCATACTTTCGTGAATTGTTATTAAAATTCTAAAAGAAAGGTTGTTTATTGCTTCTTTTACATCAAATCCATTATTTTAGAATCAATCAGTAGATTATGGAATAGTGATTGCACTGTTAGGGTACAAACACCCATTCTATTTCCTCATAACTACTAAGCACTATACAGATGAAGAAGGAAAAATATAAAATCAATTCAGGAAATATACTCCTTGCTGAGCCATTCATGATAGATGGTAATTTCAAGAAATCTGTTGTATTGCTTTGCGACCATTCCGATGATGGCGGAACCTTGGGTTTTGTCCTTAATAAAGAATTGGATATCCCCCTGAATGACCTCCTCGCAGATTTTCCATCCATTGATTTGAATGTATTCTTTGGTGGTCCGGTAGCAACGGATACCATTCATTATATCCATAATGTGGGCGAAGCGCTCGAGGGAAGTATCAAGGTATGCGATGGCATTTGGTGGGGTGGAGATTTCGACCAGCTCCAATTCAAGATTTCATCCGGAATGATTCGAGAAGACAATATTCGTTTCTTTGTAGGCTATTCTGGTTGGGAATCAGGCCAATTGGATACCGAAATGATTATGGGTTCCTGGGTTGTCTCCGATATGCTGGAGGATTACCTCTTTGATGTACTACCAGATGATATGTGGCAAATCTGTATGTCAGACAAAGGAGATACATTCTCCATCCTGTCCGAAATGCCAACCGATAAAGGTGTTTGGAGCTAATCCTTATCCAATCAGAAATTACTCGTGGATGTATCTGCGTGCATCCTACTGACAGCAGCCTCCGTTGTTGCTGATTGGTTGCGGCCTTTCCAGAACATACCTCCTTTATAAGTCATGGATTCGATCTTACCTTCTTTGAATTGAAACATGCCCACCTTGATTTTTAGTTGTCCGTCGCCTCCACCTCTCTTTGAGAATCTGGAATGCTTTGGATAGGCAGATTGCTTTTTCATGCGGGCACTCCATTCCTTGAAATACAAATCCGATACACAATACATCTTGGAATTGATGGATGAGTATTTTTGTTCCTTGATTCCCCAGTGCCACTCCTTAATCCAATGTTCGCTATCCAATTCAATAAAAACAGCCTGCAATCCTAAGACTGACTTAGGAAATGCCTTTTCAGCTTTCATGATATTAATGGGTGGATTTTCCTCTGCCATTTCTGTTTCCTTATCCCATTCGAAATGGATAGTGGTTGATGGATTAGTTTCAGGAACCAGACAATCATCCGTATCGGAAAGTAGCAAGACATAATAAATATCCAATTGATAATGTACTTTATTCTTGAACCATGCACATTCCAATGTCGAACAATTTGCTCGGAATGCAGCACTGAATTCTAATGGGACCAATAAGGAATCACTTGTGGATTCCTGTTCGGGTATTTGCAACTCCATCGAAAATAGCTCTAGTTTATCTGCTTGGCGCAGTGATAATAAATCAAAACCATTCAGACAGGCCCATACTTTTTTTCCCTTATCCTCCGGTTGGATGTTGATGTTTTCGATGATGTTGGATTGTGATATGGTTTCCCCTTCCTTACCCTCTAACTCCAAACGAACCTTACCATAATAAACACTAAGGTGTTGTGATGTTATCTTCTGGAATCTTGATGTGAAGTAAGTACTATCAGCTCCTAAGCCAGATGCGGAAGTGTAAACGATTTCATTGGTTGCATCATCATAATAATTACCAATTCGGTTGATACGATGATTATAGGTCCATTCGTGTTGGAAGCCATTCCAGAGGTAAATGGGTTTCGGTTCTTGTGCGAATAATTGGACACACAAAAATAATTGGGAAACCCAAAGAGTGATTCGTAATAATTGGTTGTGTGGGAGCATGTCTATTTTAGGATTTAATTTTATGAATATAATTGGAATATATTGAATGTAGTCAAGTCGTCGTAATGATGTTTCATGCCATGTTCAGAAAGTATCTTCTTATGCTTCTTACCGATTCCGATGAATTCAATATCGAGTTGCTTAGCAGTCTTGAGGTCCCAAAGTCCATCACCGACGGATATAATACTTTCGAATGCTTGGATACCGTAAAATTCGGATGCTTTCTGAATGGCTTGTCGTACAATATCCGCTCTGCCCTGTAAGTTATTCGAAGCAACAAGTACTGCATCGGAATAGCTAATGCCAATGGAATCCAGTTTATATTTGGCAGCTTGCCATAAGGAACCTGTTGCATAACAGACATGATATTCCGAGTGAATTTCTAAATCATGAATCAGTTTCCTGGCTCCTGGAATTTCTTGGATAGGAATGGATGCCATTCCCTCCATTAGATAAGATTCGAATTGGTTCAGTTCCACCTCAGAGAATATAAGATGAGTATCATTCTCATAAATGGTCTTGGCAATATAGGAATCTGTATGGTGTTTATAATCCTTGAAATGGGTATCCATTTCCTGAACGCCCATTTGCCTGAGTGCTTGGATGAATGCAGTTTGGTGTATCGTTACACTATCCGTCAATGTTCCATCAATATCAAATACGATGAGTTTACTCTTATTCATTCATGGAGTTTTTTGGATAAGGCCCACCAACAGATAGCAATGAATATTCCATTGGATAGATTGAATCCCGCAACAATCAATACATTTCCAATTAGGGGAAGTGCTACATACAAAAGAATAAGCAAGGCATAGATGAATGCAGGATTGAAAGCAATAACCCATTTGGGAAAGAGGGTTTTACCTTTCCATATTCTGATGGAAAGCAACAGTGTAATGAATACCAAACAAGTCCCCATTAGTATTTCTAATGGTTGGTATAACAGACGATATGTCTCAAGAATATCAAGGTCCTGTTCACTTGTTTTTACAATAACTCCTAGGAAAGTCACCACTGCATGATACACGATACCCAATAAAAAAAGGAATGCCAATGCGCCTAAGAATAGCTTAGCCTTGGAGGGATGGTTGGGATATAAGGCCTTGCATATTTCCCTGAATCCTAGCAATTCAAATCCGATGAAAAGAATCCCAAGATAATAACCCCAGATGATGCGTTCCTTTGAAATGCCATTGAAGAACTGATAATCCCCTAAGTGATAATTACCATCAGGATGATATAATAACAATATATCTGCAATACAACCCAGTACAGCTGCGACTATTCCGATAAAGAATAGCTTTTTATTATATGATGGTTTATTCATATATTTACTACTTTTGAACAAATGAGAAAATCATCCTTTCCAATATAAGGATGTCCTTTAAAAAGGAAGCTATACTGATTGGTATTTGGATTGAGATTAGTCAATGGTATTTCTATACAGATGGGATGCCTTGGAGTACATAATCCAATTATTTCTGAGTATAAATCATATTTACAATGGCGGAGGCAATTACGCAAAACTTGGATTTGGGTAATGGATTGACCAATGAGTTGTCCATTTATCGTACAGTGGAGAATACCAATAACGTAGTTTTGGTATTACCTGCACTAGGTGTGCGTGCATCATATTACAAACCCCTGTGTATTGCATTTGCCCAGAATGGATTACATGCGGCCACCGTGGATTGGCGGGGCAACGGAACTTCTAACGTGAGGCCATCCTATGAAGTGGATTTTGGTTACAAGGAATTAATAGAGGACACAGTCAAGGCCATATTCCAATTGGATAAGGCTTTTCCCCAGTCCAGAAAAATCATCGTTGGCCATAGCCTTGGGGGACAGTTGGGTTCGCTCATTATTTCACAGCATCCACTTTTGATAGAACAATTGTATATCGTGGCGGGATGTAATGTGTATTACGAGGGATTCGGAAAGACAGCCAATAAAATCAGAAGGGTTGCCAAATGGATTTTTCCTGCTGTATCCACATTCTTTGGTCATTTCCCGGGGAAAAGATTAGGATTCGGAGGTAGGGAAGCCAGAGGTGTTATGGCAGACTGGTGTGCCAATGCCTTAACAGGCAACTACAAGCCGAAAGGAGTGGATTTTGATTATGAGGAAGCAATGGCCAAGTGTACCAATCCCATATATGCCATTTCCCTAGAGGGGGATGATATGGCACCCAAGGAAGCAGTGGATAATCTTGTGCTCAAATTCCAATCCAGTCAGGAACGATTGCATTATAGAGCGCAACCATCTGATTTCGGAGTGGATCAACTCAATCATTTCAGCTGGGTGAAGACACCTGGGTATGTGGTTCGTTTTGTCAAGGACCGCTTTTTCTAGGTCGCATCTGACTTTTATCATCATCCCCAGACTCTCATCATTACATTCTTACTATCCAAGTAGGATAACAATTCGCTTCCGAGTACTGGATTTTGAGTAAATGTCCCAATTTTCATTAGAATGTCTGTTTCGACATCAGTTAGGTTCCGATTTTGGAACCATCAATGCTCGAACCAATTTTTAAAAACCAAAGGATGAAAGGAAAACAATCACTCACCAGCTATGGGCTGGCTGTTATCTTATTGTATTTTGTCGGTATCCCGATATTACCTGCACAACACCTCGTCAATAAGGGAGCAACCATTAAAATTAATTCGGGAACACATGTGAATCTGGACCTATGAGAGTGCTGATGAAATTCACCTTGTCACATCGGGCAATAGCCAACTGATGGTCAATAGTGTAGGTCGGGTAGGTCTGGACCAGGTATCTCCTGCTACTGATTTTCATATCCGCCAATCCCAACAAAACATAACGGGAGGTACTGGTGGTATCACTTTCGAGGAATCGAGTGATGCTACGGATACTTGGAGGGTTTTCCATATTGGTATCTATCTGAGTTTCAATAAGGGTGATGATAGGGTAGCATATACCAAAGGAATGGAGATGAAAAGTCTTGGGATTCATTGCTCAGGAAGTAGCACCATTATTTCCAGAAATGGTGGTGACCGGAGAGGATGGTAAGCTGGGAATGACCTATTCCACAGTTGGAGTTATTGCCATCAAGGCGATTCAGGAACAACAGGAAATCATTGATTCCCAAAAGGCAGAGATTGAACAGTTGAAGCAAAAGAATGCGAATTTTGAGAAAAGATTCAAGGCATTGGAGGAGGCCTTGAAATAAATCAGCGCCAATGTTATGTGCGCCTCACCGAACAGTTAGTATTCGGTGAGGCGCATCTTTTATAGGATATACTCATCACTATCATCCTTGTTTTCCTTATTGGAAATGACCCATTCATTCTGGGATTTATTTTTTTCGTCACGTTTGAATAATGGAATTAGGATGGCCCCGAATGAAGCAGCAAAACCGGCTAGTAATATGAATAGGGCAAAAAGCAAGAGTCTAAGGAATCTTCTGAATTTTTGCATAATAATGACTTTGGAACATGATATCAGAAGCCCTACCACATGAATGCATGAATGCATCATTCCAAAATGATGGTGCTAACAAACATGTAAGTAGCTAGGCCAACTGAATCGTAAGAAATAGAATGGTATCTCAACCTTTGATAAGAGGAAAAAGGCCAGTCATCTCTGGGATACATCCGGAAGAAGTAGATTGTAGAAGCCATTGCATCATCCAAGATGAATGATGGTGGACATCCCTAAAACCTGATACAGGATTCAGGATTCGGAATGTGAATGGACTTGTTATTTGTCTGAAGCAGAAGAATGGAGTCTTTCCTAGGAAAACTGCTTTTTGGAAAGGAATAATAGATGGCTGAGCAAAGGAGGATTTTCCTTTCTCCAAGGCAACTTCCACATCTCCTACTGAGTCATATGAGTATCCACCTGCATCATACCCTGTTCCGAAGAACAGACCGATGGTCATTCCTAGTAGGCATATAAGTTGTAGGCGGATATGTATCCATTTTTCCAAATGAAAAGACGTTTATTCTACTACAAATCAGAAAGGTTGAAAGTTGTCTATACCTGATCCAAAACCTTGGATAATTCAGCTTCCTTGAGTTTTTCCTTATCCTTTTTGGTCCGATAAATCCAAGCAAGGAATATGAATCCGGGAGGGGCCATCACTAGGGTAGGAATGGTACTCTCGATGGGAAGTGGAGTTCCTTTCATCACATGGATGGTATATACTGCTCCTGTAGTGATGCAACTGGCTACGAGTGTGCCGAGTGCGATACCCATGAACTTATTTTCTGTTTTGACAGCAATGATTTCAGAAATCCTGACACAGGCACCACCGAAGAAGAAAGTATAGAATGCCTGTTTGAGCGCCGCCACAATGGCTTGGTCGAATCCGAATTCCCGATTGACGAAATACACCATTCCACCCATGATGAGTGCACCCGCTGTGGCAGATTTGATACTAATGAAGTCCCGTAAGGTGTATTTGCCCAAAACTAAAAATTTTGAACAAAGATAATTATTAGTTTCTAAAAATCAGGAATGGATAATATCACTCCATCTTTCATATACGAGTACTCGCAACCAAGCGACTTACGGTAGGATGGTGGCTTCCACCAGTGGGTTCTACTGTAATATTCAGACTCGTAGCATTCGTCTTGAATGGCAAGGTGAATAATCCCTCACTATTCTTTTTGATGACTCCCATATTGACCATTTCCCCATCCACATCAGCCCATAATTGGAAACAATGTGCTTCGGGTGGTTCGGGTAAGTGGACGATGTTCATAAAGGAAGCTTCTGCAGCCTTATTCCAATAGGCATTGGCCTCCAGGCCGGAACCCATTCCATTTCCGTTGAGGCTTACCTTTTCAGTAAGATGATGACTCAGAATGAAGTGTTCCTTTTCCAATTCTGCAAAGGTCTTATCCTTGGCTTCGCATGCAGCCTTAAGTTCAGCGTACTGCTCCTTTGTTTCGGAGTATTGGTTCTGCAAATCCTTTTGCTGATAAAACAAGAACAAGGTACTGGCCAGAAATACCATGGCAACACCAGCCATAATGGAAGTAAGGCCATTCCATTTGGAAGCTGTTGAGGCTTCTATATTACCCATGATTTTCTTCTTGAGCGAAGAAGGCATCGTAGCCCTGTATTTCATGGCGAATTGTTCTACATCATCCTGTAGTTTCTCATACACCTCCTTGACTTCGGGATATCGTTCGATATACTGCTCTACCTTTAGGGTATCGCTTTCGGAAGTCAGGCCCATTAGGTACTCCTCTAGGAGTCCGGATTCTAAAAATGACTGAATATTATGCTCCATGTTAAAATAATGCTGCCATTATAATGATAATATTGAATTGGTGTTCAATGAAAACACGCCTTAATTGCCTTAACCCGATTTTTAGTCGCGTTTTGACGGTTCCCAGCGGAATGTCCAATGATTCACTGGCTTCTTTCTGGGTCATTCCCTTGAAAAACAGTACCTCAATAACTTCCTTGTACTTGTCTTCCATCATGTTCACCTTGTCCCTGACATCAATATATTCGGGTCTGATGTGTTCAAGGATAGGATCGTGTTGGGTAAGGGTATGGTGCTTAAGGGTATTATCCCTATCATTATTTCTTTTCCTGATCTTATCAATTGCCGTATTCCTTACGATGTTCAGTAACCAAGTGAATAACTTGGCTTTCTTCGGGTCGTATCTCTTTGCGTTCTTCCAAATCTTAATGAAACTTTCCTGCATGACATCCTCTGCTTGTGCGGAATCCCCCATCATTTTCAATGCAATACCATATAGTGTATCGCCATAGTACTCCATGACGAGTTCTATACTCTTTTTATGTTGCTTCCGCAGTAGCGGAACGATTATCCTTTCAATTGCACTCATGTTCTTTTAACAATTATTTAAGAATTCATCGAAATCTGCATGGTGGTGCTTACTCGTATGTGGGTTGTATTATTTATCATCAAAATTGAAATCGTTATGAAAATGAGATTCTTGTTATTTTGTTTAATCACTTTCACTGTTTTCGGACAAATTGAGGCACAATGTGGCGGAAATAGCCATGCAAAGAAGACCACTCACCATTACAACAGGAGCCATCAGAAGGATATTGTAGAGACAGCTGCGGATGCAGACCAATTCTCTACCTTGGTGGCGGCTGTTAAGACGGCGGGCCTGGTCAGTACCTTACAAGGAGATGGCCCCTTTACCGTTTTTGCACCTGTGAATTCTGCCTTTGATAAATTGCCGGAGGGAACAGTAGCGTCCTTATTGAAGCCTGAGAATAAGTCCACACTGACTAAGATTCTGACCTATCATGTAGTAGCAGGGGAATTCAAGGCCAAGGATGTTGTAGCAGCCATCAAGGCCTCGAACGGCAACTTCACCATAGAAACCGTTAGTGGTGATAAATTGGTTGCCAGTTTGTCGGGAAGTACTGTTTTATTAACGGATGAGAAAGGGAATGTAGCTGCCGTAACACAAACGGATGTAGATACTTCCAACGGGGTTATCCATGTGATTGATTCGGTAGTGATTCCTAAATAGGATACTCGATGGAATAGTGAATTGAATCAGATTTAACCTTTAGCTAGTCTATGATTCTAGGCAGTGCGTATTGCGTACTGCCTTTTGGTGATTGAACCAAGTAACAAGAATCCCGTTTCCTATAAAACGATGATATTATGTTTGGAATATTCAAGAAAGATCCCATTAAGAAATTGGAAAAGGAATACCAGAAGATACAGGAAGAAGCCATGCACATCCAACGGAGTGGCGACCTGAGGGCCTATGCAGAAAAAATCAATGAAGCGGAAGAAATCCTCAAGAAGATAGAAGCGCTTAGAGGTAATTGATTGTAACGTATCTTATTTTTTTCATTATGGGTTTAAAACAATTATTTCCCAATCTTTTAAACCTGAAAAATGAAAAGTATATTTTTTGTTTCAGTCTTTGTTTTATTCCATACTTATATTTTTACTCAATCCGATAAATCCTATATAAGGGAATTCGATAAGGAAAATATTGAATTGGATGGAAATGTAGCAGATGGAGAATGGAAACATTTTTTTGATGACGGTACCTTACATGTAAAAGGTCAGTTCAAGGATGGTAAAAAATCCGGTAAGTGGTATTTTTATTATCCTGATGGTAATGTGAAATCCATAGGCCGTTATGAGGCTGACAACGAAGTAGGGGACTGGATTTATTTTGATGAGAAAACAGGATTCATTCTAAAGGATGGCCAATATTCAGATGGTAAAATGAATGGTCAATGGAATTATTATGATGAAAGGGGACAATATAAATTCGCTATCCTATATGAAGATGACAGTCTGAAAGAATTCATCAATGATAATGAGACCAAAGTAAAGACATATGAATTGAAATCAGAATAATTCATTCATGAATAAAATGAAAGTCCCGCATTTCAGGTAATACTGAAATGCGGGACTTCTTTTTGTAGGAATATTAATTTATAATTCCTATGGTTGTACCAGCATTTGGTCCAGTTCATTTTTATCTACTAATTCGATTTTCTTGATTTCTTCCCTGATATAATTTTCGAAATCTCGTTTATATATTCCTAATTCATCCTCCACCATTTGGAAATAATCTGCTTCGAAATATCCTGTTTCCAAAATTCTTTTCACACCTTCCATTCCGTGTTTTTCATGAATTTTTTTGATGATGAATCCTCCGATAACATACTTGAAATCAGTAAGGTATTCGCCATTGGGGATGTATTTTTCCTTTAATTCAAATATATTATCAAATCTGAATTCAGGATGAGCCTCTAGGTAAACCTTGAACTTTTGGATGTGCCAATCCAAGCGATATCCGGAACTGCCGCCAAGGAAAGTAGCAATGCCTTCGTCTACCAGAAAATTCTTGCGTCCATTCTTAATGGCATTGGTATATAAATGAACAACCTCGTGCGGGTAATATTCGGAATTATTTCCCGAAAGAATGATATTATTATAATTGTCAGCCAAGCCACCTGTACGGACCGGTTGGTAGGAAAAACTGAAAAAATCATACGCCATCATCTGACTTAAATCATCGGTATGATTGGCTACAAAATAATCGAATGAAATGGGCTCAACGCCAAATTGATTGGCTATTCGGGTATTGAATTGATCCATTTTTTTAGCAACGGATACATCGAATGTGTGATTCGGATGTACGACATAATTAATATTTCCAACCTTGATGTTTTCAAGTGTTTGTTTATGATAATCCGAGCCACTATGCAGACGATATCCAGTATCGGTTTCCTTGGCATAGACGGAAACAATATATTTGAGACGGACTTCTTGGGTATTGGAATCAACCTGGGTAAACATGGATTTTAATAATTTGAAATCATTTTCCACGGCAGTGATTCCTATAATATTACAGTTCCAAACTTCTTCGTTATTCCTGGCATTTATTAAATCCAATAATAATGATATATAAGGATAGTCAGGAGCAGGTAATGTTTCGTAAGACCAATATTCATTTTGTTCATTCACATAACGATAGGATGATAGATAATCTTTCCATAACTGTATAATTTCCTTAGCATAATCCTCATCGGCATTTTGAATATTTTCATTGATTCTGAAACGTATGAAAGGTGATTCAGTAACTGTGGATTCTTCCGTGGTATTTTCTCCTTGTCCGGTACAGTAATATCCTAACATTAGGATGCCTAGAAGCATAAGGACGTAAGTGAATCTGAATGAGGATTGAAACATGGGATAATGAATTATTGCTTGATTAATTTTAGGGTTTTGATAGGAATATGATCCTGATGAAAACGAATGAAATAATAACCGTCTTTTAGTGTATCCAAAATAATGGCCTGACCATTCCATTCCGTAGCTAAGACTTCCTGTCCGATTCCATTATAAATAGATATCTGAAATTCTTGTAGGTTGCTTTCGATGAATAATTGGTTGGTCGCAGGATTGGGATAGATATGGATATCTTCCTTGTGGAAATCATCGTTGATACTCGTAATTATATTGCAATAATTATCGTTGTAATCATCATTGTAATGATAATTCAAATAATCATTCACAACAAGTACCAAGGTATCCGCAAATGCTGCTCTGATATCCTCGTCAAATCGAATATCCTGATGACATTCTATTTGAATGGCATCAATATTTCCTCCATCAGAAGAACCATGTCTTCCTGTATTATACCCTCCGCTGAAATAACTTTCATTCTCACCCGGATAAGGATCGGCCGTACTGGGCACACTAGGAACTAGGGCATCATCAAATAAGGTCCCGAAACTTTGTGAGCCTCTCAGAAGTTCTGCATGACTCAAGGATTGAAGATTATCCTCCACTAACTTTCTGATACTGCTTTTTTCAACCAGACTGGGATTATTCAGATTGTCATCTGCCATTTGTAATTCATTGGAAAATATCCGGTATCCTAATTCCAAACGTTGGACTTCGTGCCCATGACCATGAATATCCAAGAATAATCCTCTGCCATATTGTGTTTCCACTTTCATTTTGGCACTGTCAATAAAAGCATGATAAGCATACCAGGCCTGTTCGACCGTCGCATTACCACCTGCTGCCTCATCTATATCCCTATTGGCATCGAATTTTTTGCGGTGAAGGAGATTGATGATAATATGCGGATAACATCCAGTTTCCTCAAAATAACTCGCACCGATACTTCGCCCTAGTTCTTGGGTGTATGCATCCCTAGTACAAGTATAGGCTTCGCAATCCCTATCGGGAATGGATTCGGGTTCCAGATAGCCACCATGTGGTACTGAAATCACCAAGGGCGTATTGCCCGGGATGTATTCTACATAACCCGTATTATCAAAATAGGATGTACCCGGTGTAAACTCCTGCC
Source organism: Saprospiraceae bacterium (assembly GCA_020631355.1). Taxonomy (GTDB): domain Bacteria; phylum Bacteroidota; class Bacteroidia; order Chitinophagales; family Saprospiraceae; genus JAHDCE01. The sequence goes on from JAHDHL010000005.1 coordinate 165,526, forward strand.
CCCATGATGTTAGATAGGAAAGAAATAGGAATAGAATGGATAGATGAGTCGGTTTCATATGAGACTGTTTCTAGGCAATGATGAATGAGTCCAAGTTAGTCCCAAAATTCTATTATCCCAACTACAAATTATTTTTTCTTGATTTCTTCCCAGGTGGAGAATAAGGCTTCTTGTGAGGGTCTATCCTTGGGTATTTCCCTAAGTGGTTCGCATTCCTTTAGGGATTCGTAGAGGTCCTTGGGTAAGCTTTGGTATAATTGGGTTCCTTTGGTTTTCCAAGCAATCATTTCGTCAGATACCTGGCGAATGACTTTCCCCGGATTTCCTACGACCAGACTCCTTGGCGGAATTTGGGTTTTTGCCTTAACGAAACACAAGGCACCAATAATGGATTCGTCACCGATAACTGCATCATCCATGACTACGGCATTCATACCTACAAGGACGTTCCTCCCGATATTGGCTCCATGTATGATGGCTCCATGACCAATGTGTGCTGATTCATGGAGTGTCATGGTCACGCCGGGAAACATATGAATGGTACAGTTCTCTTGGATGTTGCATCCATCCTCGATGATGATGCCACCCCAATCACCACGGATGGCCGCACCCGGCCCGACGTAAACATCCTTGCCAATAATGACATTACCTATGACGGCTGCCAAAGGATGGATAAAGGATGATTCATGTATGACAGGTTTGAAACCCTTGAATTCGTAGACCATGATGAATGGAATGATGGAGTAATGAATGATTACCTATTCGGCAATCATTCATTTTCCTGTATTAGTATTATTTGCCTTTGAATTTGGCGATGGCATTCTTCGAATAATCAGAAAGAACCAATTTACCTGACATTTCAGCCCTTTCTTCCAAAAGGGTATCCCAATGTTCTGTTCCTTCCCAAAATACTTTTTTCAATAATCTTTTGGCCTCTGGATTGGAATGTACCAACTTGTGAGCCAGAACCTGAATGGCTTCATCCATTTCCGCTGCTGAGTCATACACTTCTGCAAATAAACCGTTTTCCTTGGCCCATTGTGCAGAACGCCAGGCAGTGGCATTGATAGCCAATTGGCTCATGGCAGAAAGACCTAGTTTTCGTTCGCAGGCAGGCCCTACAACAAAAGGTCCGATACCTACGGCCAATTCACTCAGTTTGACTGATGCGTATTGGGTAGCGAAACAATAATCTGTTGCGGATGCCACTCCGACACCACCTCCCACGGCCTTGCCTTGCACCCTGCCAATGATAATCTTAGGACATTTCCTACAAGCATTGATGACATTGGCAAAACCCATGAAGAATTGCTTTCCCGTAGGGAAATCCTCAATGCTGGCTAATTCGTCGAAACTTGCACCTGCACAAAAGGTACGGTCTCCGGCAGATTTAAGGATGATGACTTCGATGTCGTCCCTTTGGCCTGCATCATGAATGGTTTGTGTGAATTTGGCGAGTAGTTTACCCGGAAGTGAATTGTGTGCGGGATGATAGAATGTGATGGTTCCGATTCCCTCGTTGACTTCTAGGGTAATATCTCCTAACTGCGTATTGTCTTGCATGGTATTCTTTGATTTGGACACGCGAATTTACAAAGGAATACCATTCCATTAGGCAACTTCCTGCATTTGTTTTGTACCTGCACCTACACTTTTGGGAAATCTGATGATGAAAGTGCTGCCCTCACCATAAACAGATTCGATATGAATGTTGCCATGATAGAAATCAACAATTTTCTTACAAGTAGCCAGACCGATTCCACTGCCCTTGTATGTGGATTGAGAATGAAGCTTTCTGAATAATAGGAAAACCTCATTCAGATATTCTTCCTTGATTCCGATTCCATTATCAGAGATACGAATTTCCACATTATCCTGACTATTCTTGGATTGGATGTGGATATGTGGCTGGACATTGGGTTTTCTGAATTTGATGGCATTACTCAGGATATTCTGAAACAACATTTCAATCAGTGAGGAATGCGCTGTGATATTGGGAAGCCCACTGATGTGGAATTGAGCATCCGTATGATTGATATCCGCTTGCAATTTCAACATGACCCTTTCCAGCGAGATATTGAGGTTCACTTCCCGCATATCCGGCAAGTCCTTATCTAACCGTGAAAAGACGAGGAGGTCATCCACTAAGGATGACATTTGTTCTGTCGAATCCATGATATAGTCCAATAGCTCCACATTCTTGGGTTCATCTGCAATCTTTCTGGAAAGCAGACCCGAAAATGAATGGATGGTTCTCAAGGGAGCTTTGAGATCATGTGCTGCGATGGAAGCAAAGTTCCTTAGGCTTTCATTGGATTGTTCGAGCTTGAGATTGGAATGTTCCAATTTACTATTGGACTGGTTCAGCAGTTGATTGGTCTTTTCCAGTTCTTTGGATAGGACATTGATGGTTTCGATTTTCTTTTTTCGACTACTTGCCAAACGTCTATAAGAAAACATCATGAATCCTAAGAGCCCGATGACACCGAGGGAAAAGAAGATAATTCTTCGATTTCTTTGATGCTTCCATTCCGTATATTCTTTCTCTTGTTGGAGAATCCTACTCTTTTCCTCTTGTAATTCCAGTAAATCCTTGAGTTTGATGACTATGGATTCCTCTGTTTGTTGTTGGTTACTGATTTCTAATTCCTTAATGGCAGCTTGGCTATATTTGGCAATGGCATCACTGTCTTGTTCTATTTCAGAAATGCTGAGCAGTAATTTGGCAGCGTTAATCGTATGTTTGTTGAATTTGAATCGCAAGGCCATTTCATAGCCTTCGGTCAGATAATTCTTCGCTTTAGAATATTCCCTTTGGTTCAGATACGCTTTTCCCAATCCGATGAGTGCGTGGCATTTTTGTTCGCCATCTTCGTATCCATTCTTATCAATGGCCAACTGATAATGTATGATGGCAGAATCCACATTGATTTCCTCATAGAGGTCGCCCACAACATTATGGACCATATACTGTGCATCGAATTTTTCGGTTTTGATGGAAAGTGCAAAGTCATAATCCGAAAGTGCATTTTCAATATTACCCATTTTATAGTAGGTATACCCCCTGTGGTAATATTTCCAGAAAGTATTATAGGCATTCTCCTCGGGTAATGAATTCAGAAGCTCCAATGATTTATCCAACATTCCTGCATTTCTGTAGGATGCAGCTTGGTTCGTGATGATTTTTTGTCTGAATGAATCCAAACCGTGATTCTCAGCAATGATTCTGGCTTCATTATGATGGAAAATGGATTCGGCATATAATCCCGTAGCAAAATAGGAGAGTCCGATGATGAAATGGATATCCGCATTGAGTTCGGGTGACTGGATTTGATTTTCGTGTTGGAGAAGAATTTCAGATACTTCTTTTGAGGCTACGAAGTAGTTGTTCAAATAATAGTGTAAACTGATATTTTGGGAATGACGTATTACATCCTGGAAATTGGAAGATTGGGTAAGTTCTTGGTATACCGAATCCACTTTAGGGATGGATGTATATCGGTTCATGACGTTCTGGACATCCTTTTCAATGGATATCGAGGGAGCATCATGTGCTTTTATATCATATTCCAGAAAGATTATGAATAGTAGTAGGATAGTGCGAATGTCAAGCATAGTCTTTTGTGTTGGTTTTGTTCTTTATTTCATTTAATGAATTTTCCAGATAGGTTACTCAATGTTAGTTAGATCATGCTTGAGAATTTGTACGCTGTTTGTTATGCTAGGTTTCGGAATGATTGAGAAAATGATGGTTTTTTGGCAGATAGAAAGGATTAGTGTCCTAAACTGACAATTGGCGTCATATGGAACGTAAAAAGCCACACACTTTTACAGCATGTGGCTTTCCATATATGAATCCATGTGCGTTTTTTACGCCTGATTCAGTTTTTTGACCATAGTAAGTATGGTAGCAATGGCAACGGTTTCTCCTGTTTCGTCATAGACATCCACTAGGAATTTTACAATGCCCTTGGCAGGTTCATCCTCTCTTTTTTCTTGGTCTAGTTTTTCCTTGACGGTAAATTTCACACCAATGGTCATACCCGGATAAACGGGCTTGGTGAATCTGCATTCGTCCAACCCATAGTTCAACAAGACAGGACCTTTCTTCGGTTCAACGAATAATCCTGCAGCCTTTGAAAGCACAAAATATCCATGTGCAACCCGACCCTCGAACATGGTTCCCTCAAGGGATGTTGCATCCATATGTGCATAGAAATTATCACCTGAGACATTCGCAAAATTGACAATATCCGTTTCCGTAACAGTATGCTTATGGGTGAATACCGTTTCTCCTACTTCCAATTCCTCGAAATGCTTCATGAATGGATGAATCGGCTTTTCAATATAATCGCCACCGGGTTGGAATACTCCTGTAACCTTTGTAAGCGTCTGTGGACTTCCTTGTATGGCACATCTCTGCAGATAATGTTTGACACCTCTCAGGCCTCCCATTTCCTCTCCGCCTCCGGCACGTCCCGGTCCACCATGTACCAATAAGGGCATAGGGGAACCATGCCCTGTACTCTCCTTGGCAGAACGCCTATTCAGAACGAGAATCCTACCATGATGAGACGCTGCTCCTACTACGAATTCCCTTGCCATATCATCATCATTGGTACAGATGGAACTGACCAACGAACCCTTACCCATTTGCGCCAAAGTGATGGCTTCTTCCATATTCTTGTAGGGCATCAATGTACTGACAGGACCGAATGCTTCCGTTTCATGGACCGCAACCTTGTTGAAAGGATCATTATTCAAAAAGAGTAGGGGATGATAGAATGCTCCCTTGTCCCATTCTGCACCAATCAAGTTGGATTGCTTACCATATTCGCCATATACGATTTCTTGTTCCTCCATGAGTTTTCTCACTTGCTTATTCACTTCCTCAACTTGCTCTTTGGAAACCAATGCACCCATTCTGACTTCCTTTTCGAAAGGGGAACCGATGGTTGTTTTGGACAATCTCTTTCCAAGTGCAATCTGAACATCCTCAATGAGATTCTCAGGGACAATGACCCTACGGATAGCAGTACATTTCTGTCCACATTTTCCAGTCATTTCCCTTGCCACTTCCTTGATGAACAATGCAAATTCCTCCGTATCAGGCGTTGCATCTTCCCCTAGGACAGAACAATTGAGTGAGTCAGCCTCCATATTGAATGGAATGGCATTCTGAATGATATTGGAATGTGCCTTAAGCATCCTACCCGTATCTGCCGACCCTGTAAATGTGCATACATCCTGCGAAGTCAATGGTTCGATGATTCCGAATCCCGTACCACAGGCCAATTGTAATGCACCCTCTGGTAATATGCCGGAATCTATGATATCCCTAACCATAGCTTGGGTGAGGAAAGAAGTGGACTCTGCTGCTTTTACAATAGCAGGCATTCCTGCCAACCAATTCACTGCACATTTTTCAAGCATTCCCCATATAGGGAAATTGAATGCATTGATGTGAACCGCCACACCTCTGCGTGGAACCATGATGTGATGCCCGATGAATGTTCCTTCCTTGGATAGTGGAATGTAGTCACCATCTACATCGAATGGTTGGTTGGGGAATTTTTTCCTGAGGCTGGCATTGGCAAAGAGATTACCTATCCCTCCCTCAATATCAACCCATGAATCTATCTTGGTGGCACCCGTCCTATAACTCATCGGATAATAATCCTTTCGCTTTTCAAACAGATGTAATGCGAGTTTCTTAATCATCATTCCCCTTTCGTGGAATGTCATTTTTCGTAGCTTGGGATTACCCACTTTCCGGGCATAATCCATCATTTCACCGAAATCCAGCCCTCCACTTGAGGCAACTGAAATCAGTTCGCCATTGATGGCATCGTATTGAGGGATTTCCTGACCACCTTTGGGTGTGATCCATTGTCCTAGGGCATAGTTAGGGAGTAAATTCGACATGGAAATATTGGTTTTATGAATTTCCACAAATTTACAATAATAAAAAGGAAGAGCGGTACAAAACAGAAGTTCTGTACCGCCCTATCCAAATATTTAGAACACACTTATTTTCATAATAATTTCTTCATCGCCAGTGCATATCCCAAATGGGTACCCTCATGGAAATAACTGAAGTCAAGGGCATCCTGTACTGAACTGACCTTATTGGAGGGAGAAAGTTCCCATGCATGGTACTGGCTGAATTTTTCTGAAGCCATATCCTTTTCCAATTGTTCTATGGATTTCATTGCAAAATCCTTCCAGAATGCAATTTCCTCATCACTTACAGGTCCTTCGGGCTTAGAGCCCATTTTGTATCTTTCAAGTTGTTCGGGTGAGAGACCAATATCATTTCCTGACGGACCGTAGCACATGCTTTGTGTCGAAGCAACAGAATGTGCAAAATTCCAAATGAGGTTATTCTTGAATCCCTCAGGAATATGATTCAATTGCTCATTGGAGAATTTACTGATGGTTCCAAGGAATGCTTGTCTGATGAATTTGAGGTTCTTTAGATCGTACTTACTTTGATTCATTAGGTTGATTTTAACTCAGAGAATACAATGATGAATGTTTGTTCAACTCACGGAATCATGGGGATAATATATTATACTCCCATTTTTCAATTTGGTTATGTTAATGTCAATTTTTTTAATTTGTGTGCCTGTTGTTTGGGGCGTTGAATAAAGAATAGCCTGTGATTCCAAGTAGGAATCACAGGCTATTCAAATATCTGGAAATAGTTTTTAGTCCAATCAGACCCTTTCTATGATGACAGCATATCCTTGACCTACACCAATGCACATCGTGACGAGTGCATACCGCTTATTTTTTTCTAGTAATTCCAAAGCGGCACTCAACATGATACGGGTTCCGGTCATTCCCAATGGGTGACCAATGGCAATGGCTCCTCCGTTCGGATTGATTCTTGGGTCATCATCAGCCAATCCCCACTCTCGGATACATGCAAGTGATTGTGCGGCAAATGCCTCATTCAATTCTATGACATCCATATCTTCCATCCTTAAGCCTGCTTTAGCTAGGGCCTTATTGGAGGCACTAACGGGACCGATTCCCATGATACGCGGTTCCACACCCGTAACGGCAGAGGATACGATTCTGGCCAAAGGTTTTAATCCGTATTGTTTTACGGCATCTTCGGATGCAATGATAGTAGCGGCAGCACCATCGTTCAGTCCGGATGCATTACCAGCGGTTACAGTACCTCCATCTTCCGCTTTTTTGAATGCGGTCCTCAGTTTGGCCAAGGCCTCCAAGGTGGTAGTAGGACGAATAAACTCATCCTTACTGAATAGGATAGGCTCCTTTTTTCTTTGTGGAATACTTACAGGAATGATTTCCTTGTCCAATCTGCCGGATGCTTGTGCAGCAGTAGCTTTCATTTGTGAACGATAGGCGAATTGATCCTGGTCAGCCCTTGAAATCTTGAACATTTCCGCTAGGTTTTCGGCAGTGATACCCATTCCATCTGTACCAAACATCTTGTGTAGTTTCTTATTCACAAAACGCCATCCAAAACTGGAATCGTGCATCTGTGCGTCCCGGCCGAATGGTTTGGATACCTTGGAAATCACCCAGGGACCACGGGTCATGTGTTCCAATCCTCCTGAAATGAATACATCCCCATCCCCGGCCTTAATGGCTCTATTGGCATGGATGATGGACGACATGCCAGAAGAACAAAGCCTATTGACCGTTTCCCCAGGAACAGTGAAAGGTAATCCAGCTAGTAACAGACACATCCTTGCTACATTCCTGTTATCCTCTCCTGCTTGGTTGGCACAACCCATAATGACATCGTCATAGGCCTCCTTGGGTATGTTGGGATTTCTTCTGACTACTTCTGCAATGGCATGTGCCCCAAGGTCATCCGTACGGATGGGGGATAATGTTCCAGTGAATTTTCCGATTGGGGTTCTGATTCCATCAATGAGGTATGCTTCTTTCATAATATCTGGTTAGTCTTTAGTAGGCAAAATGGTATTTAATAATTCGTTTTTCCGAACGAGATATACTTTTTGTAACAATGGGATGCTTCCCATTTTGAAAATCTTAGCCAAAAGTAAGGCAAAACTTTTCAACCAATCTGTTTTCATGCGTTCGGAAATGGTTTCTTGGAGTCTTTTACCTTGAGAAACAATTCCGGGATAGGATGGGTTGTCCCGGAATGCCATTAAGAGTGGAATTAATTCATCAATATATCCGATGAGTTGTATTTGTTGTTCGTAGGAAAAGGCCCTTTGGGGAATCTCAAAGGTGACCGCCTCAAAATCCTTGAAGAAATCCTCTTGGTATCCGATGACAATGCCATCGTCAAAGATGGTGTTGCTGAAATTGTATTCCCGAATGAGTTCCAACCAACGTTCGAGGTATTTCACGACACTTTTGATACCAATCATTTCCCGTTTATCATCGTTGAATTCTTTTTTTGATTTTGGGAAATGATGAATATCATATGGATAAAGTGAATTTTTATTGGGTAAGACCCTAAAATAGAACTTGGAGGATTCATCCAAATCCTTGAGATGGATGTAGGCTTGGGTGTCATCCACGGGAATAACCAACTCATCCATTTTCCCAATGGTATTTTGAACGGCTTCCAATAATTGGTACGGAATATCTTTCTTATTCATCCAGTACGGTTCTCTTGGTTCTGTAAACTGTAGCTCGATAGAGTCCGATTTCCTTTTGTTCCTGATTGGTAACCTTTACATCATACGTTGCTGTTTTTCTATTAGCGGATGTTTCGGTAGCCTCGGCAGTGAGGATGTCACCCATTTTTCCAGGATTGGGATAGGTAATGAATCCATCTAGTGTAACACTCAGAACATTATATGAATTGGATGCGAATGCCAAGGCCGAATCCGCTAGGCTGAAAGTAATTCCTCCATGTACAATCCCGAATCCATTCAGCATTTCTTTCCTGACCTCCATGCGTATCCTGGCATAACCCTCCCGATGTTCCAGTCCCTCGATATTCATCCATTGACTGAAGTAATCAGTGGACATCATTCTTTCGAATACAGCTTTCGGTATTTGGTCCATGTGTTATTTATTGGATAATGATGATACCATTGAACATTCTGCGATTGCCAATAATCCTATACATGTAACTTCCCTTGGCCAAATCGCTGGTGTCTATACTGGTGCTTTTTTCGAACGTACCCGATTTGACTTTTTTACCATTGGCATTGAAAAGTACATAGCTTGAACTTTCATTCCATTCGGTTTCGATATTCATCCAATATTCTGTGGGATTCGGGTAAACAATGATATCATTGTATTTCCCATTGATGAATATTGTTCTGATAGAAGAATACTCGAATGAAGCGTCAAGGTCTACCATCCTAAGCCTGTAGTAGGACTGCCCCTTGTAAGGGGAGGGGTCGAGCGATTGGTACTGGAGGGTTTCATTCGATTCACCGGCAGCATCTATCTGACCGATTTCCTCGAAATCAGTCCCATTCTTACTCCGTTCGATAATGAAGTAATCAGAATTGATTTCTGAACGGGTTTCCCATGTAAGGCGGACTTGGTTTTGTTCATTCAATCTTGCTTGGAATGATAATAATTCTACAGGTAGTGATGTACCCTCATTACTAACGATGAACTGGCTGAAGGATGTAATGCCATTTCCGGTAGAAAATGATACATTCCCATCAAGACCAGCAGTTGTTTGGTCTCCGTCATCCATACTACTTCCCCAGGTTGTTCCGTCATCATTGGAATTCCTTTTGTATAATTTGAATGTGTTGGGAGTCGTGACATCAGCATTGGAAACATATCCTATTTTGTTGAAAGTAATACCATTCAATTCGGTAAAAGTAGGATTGCTACCATAATTATTGATGACCCAATAACAATTACTTACAGGGTAAGCACTGGGTAGTTCATCGGGATTGAGATTGATTCGGGTAACGACAACTTCACCATTCGGATGTGTACCACCGAAATCTATACTGACATCAGCCTCATTGAAATCAAACATGCCACCTGAATTGACATTGAGCCTTGAACTCTTTCCGCCCCCAACGGGTGCTGTTGATACCACACGAGCTGCATCACCATTCATATCACCGTGATTGGCCTTGATCCTATCTTGGACACGGGATTCAGAGATATCTTCATTGAATTGGAAATAGGCGACCAAACCAGCTTCATCCTCGTACTTGGTAAGGTGTCTTGTATCCCTGATTTCTCCTTGGTCCAATGCCTTATCCCAGACGCATAATTCATCTATTAATCCATCAAAATGGTCATCGATATTGCTACTTCTATAACGGGCCCCAATGATGATATCCCGATTGATACTAGAAATACTACCGGTCATATTGGTTGTTCCATCCAACTTGCCATTCACATAGATTTTCAATTGGGTTCCATCATAGGTGGCTGCGATGTGATACCACTGGTCAGCCAATAAATCCGTACTTCCCGTGACACTCCAAGGACTGACTTCCCTTGAGCAGTAAGCCTTTCCGTTTTCGATTCCGAACTGGTATTGGCCGACTACAAACCTATCATATTTCGTAAGAATATAGCCTGTCATATTATTCGTATTCGGCTTAATCCAAGCAGAGAATGAAAAAGGGGCCGTACCTGAGAAATCCAAGTCGGATGGTTGTCCCAGATTGAGATGACCTGATGTGTTGGGTTGGAATGCGTATTGGGGAATCGTATCAATGGAACAGGCATTCTCCACTGTAATCAAACTTGTAATGGTTTGGGAATGACTACCGAAATTATCCGTTACGGTAAGGGATACATCATAAGTACCTGCATCGGAATAGGTAACCTTGGGTTGTCTGTCGGTTGAGGTACTGGGTTCCCCTCCGGGAAAACTCCATGCCCATGTGGCTCCATTCTGATTCAATGAGGAATGGTCGGAAAAGTAAAGGGTATCCTTGCCACAATAGGAAGAAAATCGATCTACGGATATTTGCGCCAGAGGCGTACTATTTTCATAGAATTCAGCTTCATATACACTTCTGTTGGTGCCATTTCTGATTTTACCTTCTTTGTAGAATGGAATCAGGTCGGTAGAATAGGTGCTGGCGGGTAAATCCGTATTGAATAATGCCCAATCCGCCATATTATTATTCCTATAATAGACAGCTCGTTTCGTACCAATGTAAACACCTCCATTCGTACCCCTTTGGTGTACGATATTTGTTGCACTTTCCCCATTCAGTGCAGAAGTGGAAATCGTAGTCCAAGTACTACCTCCGTTGGTTGTCTTAAGTACTTGGAAGCCATCCAAGGCATTACCAGAATAAGGATATTTCCTTGCAAGCCATACTGTGTTTACGTCTGTACCATCCACAGTGAGGTCATATCTGACCCAATCCCTACTTCCGATTTCGGCTAGGGTAGGTGTGATATTGGTCCAGTTGGTTCCGCCATCAATGGATTTCCAGACATCCTTTTTGTCCCACCAACCACCTCGGGTAGAGACATAGATGACATCCGGATTGGACCAGGCTACTTCAATTTTATCGACATTGGCGGGGAAAGTATGCTTGAGTTCGAAATTGACACCATCATCCATGGTCAACCAAAGTTCTGCGTCAATTCCAACATAAATCATGTTGTATGACCGGGGGTCGAATGCGAAGGGTCTACTCCAGAGATCCTTATTGAAAGGCAGGCTGGTATTGCTTGTCATTCGGTCACCCGAAAGCATTCTTTCTCCATAATCATAGTAGACTTTTCGTTCATCCGCATAATTGACTTTACCCAAGGTGTTATCACCACCTCCTGTTGATATCCATCCATTGTCATAAACATTATTATCCTTTAATAATGTACCGTTATGATAGGTTCCCCCTACCATGACATCACCGTCCCAGAACCCAGCATCGAATCCCCAGAAATCCGTTCCTGCAATTCCTAGCATTTTTCTGTCGAATGACGCTCCTGTATCATTGGAATAAAAAATACCGCCATCATTAGCTATCCAGAGGTCATTTCCGAAAAATCGGATATCATGGATATCGGCATGAACGTAATTGGATTTATAGGAATGACTCCATTTGGATGGACAAGTGAAAGTATTGCCACCATCCGTAGATATCCAAAGATTCACTCCGCCTACAAATAGATGATCTGCATTGTTATCGGCAACATCAAAAGCCAAATCATAATAATATTGTCCACCATCATCCGTTCCTTGGTCACTCCATGCCATCAGGTTTTGGTTGGTAAGGCTGGGTACTCCTGCGGGTTGTGGGCCACAACAGGTTCTGGTCCAATTTACTCCCTCATCCGAACTGACATAAATACCATACAATCCCGATCCTCCATTGGCTGAACCCGTACAAAGTGCATAAACTTTGGTGGGGTCAGCGGGAGAGGTAGCTATTTCTGTTCTTCTTTGTTCATCTGAAGATGACAGATTGGTGGTGACACAAGTCAGGTTTTGGGAAGTACTCCAACTGGTACTACCACTGGATGTGAATGTATTTCCTCCGATGGCATCGGACATGGATGTACCTGTTCCTTCATCCATTTTCCAATAATGAACCAAGTTGGCCCATTGTGGGTGGGTATTGGTTACTGTCTGGCACCTGTAATCCTGAATTTCAGTAGCTGAAAGAATGCTCCTCCAAACCCTTACCTCAGCAATATTTCCATTGAAATTATTGCCATAGCTGGTTGTGCCATCCTGTCCCAATACTAAGTCTAGTGTAGTATTGACGGCATCGGTAATGACTGCAGTACTGGTGTTGATCAGTTCGCCATTCTGATAGATATGCTTGTCTCCATCAGCATCATAAGTGACTGCAATGTGGTGCCATTCGCCATCACTGATACTTCCACCATTGACATCTATTCGGTTACTACCGTCGGACATGTTGAATTTCCAAGTGTTTCCATTAGAATTACAAGCCATTACGAATCCCTTGTTATTACCACTATTCCAATTCTTATTGGAAAAGAAAGCGGGGTCACCTGACCAGTTTCCGGCTTTTATTCTCATTTCAATGGAAAAATCAACTAGGCTGCCATTTCCCGGATTGATATTGGAATTGGCCGTGAGATATTCACCATTGGCATCCATCTGAATACTTGGGAAGTTGGCTGTTGTAGTAGAAGCTATACCCGGCCAACCCGAGCCTGTAAGATTGAATGTCAAACCGCCGTCTACTGATTTGTAGAATTCAGTTCGGTTATCTACCTCTTTGACAGCGTAGAGGATATTATTATTGGAAGGGTGGAATTCCAATTCCTGGAATTCACCACCTTTGATTCTGGTGAAATTAAGACCTGCGTCATCCGTTCTGTATAATCCATCATTGGCACATAAGAATAGGATTTGATTATTGGTCGGATGCATGATGATATCCGTGAGTTCATGACCTGAGCTTTGGAATGTAGCATCGCCGATAGCAGTCCATGAAGTTCCACCATTTGTAGTTTTGTATAGGATGCCAGCGCCCTCAAAGTAGACGATGTCCGGATTGGTATGGTCTATTTCGATGGCAATGACATTATTGACTAGCATATCATTGGTCATCGGAGTCCAGTTCAACCCCTTATCCGTGGATTTCCATAAGCCTGCAGTGGCTGTACCTGCATATAGGATATTGGTATTGGACATGGCTTGCTCCACCGTATAAATGTGTGCTGCACCTGCTGCATAACTCCTATCTACTGCAGCCTTGTCAAAGTCGAATGGTCCGATACAAGTCCAAGGAGAGGTTGGACTTCTGGAACTGATTCTTTGCTGGTATTCCTCATTGAGTTCCTTGGCTGTTCTCCAATCATTGGTTTTTGAAGAAAAACCATTGATATCCCTTTTGATGGTTCTGAGCCATCTTTTGTAATATTGGGTATGTCCATTTTTTCTGAATGGATGGTTTTTATAGTAGGTTTCGTATGCTTCGATTACGGCACCGATATCAGCATCTTCCTGATACATCATTTGGGCCCATTGGGGAAGACTTTCTGATTGTGAATGATACTTTTTCTCTACTTGTGCATGCGAAATGGAAATGGATAAGATGAAAATTCCAATGATTAGAAAGTGTCTCATTGTGATTGGTTTGGTAAAGATTAGTTTGACTGATGCTGTTTTCCTAATACCATGTGGTATTGGAATGGAGGGATAAAGATTCGGGTATTAATATTGTTAGGCTAAGATATGGAATGTTGTAGGTACATTCTGAGACTTTAAACCTAAAATTTTGAATTATTCTATGAATTATTTTTGAATGTATCCTAAGCTACACTTAGGCTGACATGCTTTTCATTGGACTGGATTGAATAAATATCCTATACCTATGATTAGGTCTAAGTTTCGTACCCATCTGGAAAAAGGGTCGGTGAGGTATGATGCGTAGGCATATTTATCATTACGACCATATACGGAAATCAGGCTGTAGTCTATTTTGAGGAAAGGTTGTAATCTATTCCAAGCCGTATGGGAAATGTCCTGGATATATGTCATTGAAACTCCAAAATCTTTCTTGTCAAAGATGTAGGGATGTCCTGATGAAAGGGATTCGAATTCCTGTTGTAGGAGTATGCCTCCATAAACTCCTAAGGATAATCGTGCATCAATGGGTGTGATTTCCCATCCTAAAGAGAATTTACCAATGAAATAGGGGAGTTTCATATCCTGTTCTGAATGAGAATGGTAGATGCCTTTTTGCTGGAAATACAGTTCTTGTCTGAAAGAGAATACTCTGTTCTTTTTCTCAAGGAAAAAGCCGGACATATATGAAAAACGAGGTGTGATGAATTCTTTTCCTACGACATCATCATGGAGTTGGGATATTCCTATCCCTACCATGAAACCTGCCTCCCATTTTTTGGATTCGACTTGTGCAGTACATATGTGAATATATGAACAAACGAAAAGGATGATGGTTGTTGTTCTCATGTAAATCAAAAGTCTAATAGAATGTCTTCCCTTTCTTACTCAATTTACGAAGCATGGGGCTACAACGGTATCGAGGCTCGTGATATTCATCAAAGAGCTCATCGAGAATGTGAACGCAGTTGTCAATTCCTAATTCATCAGCCCATTTCAAAAGTCCTTTCGGGTAATTGACTCCTTTGGTCATTGCTAGGTCGATATCTTCCCTTGTCGCTACATTCAGGTATAGCGCATCAGCTGCTTCGTTGATGAGCATACTTACGATTCTTTCGACAATTTTTTTGCCTAGGGCCTTATCCGTGTCTGGTTCGGGATGCTGGATTCCCTCACCATACTGATAAAATCCCCGGCCACTTTTTCTTCCTAGGAAACCTGCTTCCACTAATCGCTTTTGCGTAAATGACGGCTTATACCGTTCATCATAATAGAATGCTTTGAACACGGTTTCCGTAACTGGATAATTGACATCATGCCCAATGAAATCCATTAGGGTGAAAGGTCCCATTCTGAATCCTCCGATTTCGGTCATGGCCCAATCTATTGTTGCCATATCTGCGATGCCTTCTTCCAATATCCTGATGGCTTCACCATAAAACGGACGTGCAACACGATTGACGATGAATGCCGGTGTATCCTTGGCCAGTACGGTTACCTTACTCCAATCGTCAATGATTTGTTTGGCCTGCTGGGTGATGGCCTCATCTGTTTGTACCGCAGGGATAATCTCAACCAATTTCATGATAGGTGCAGGATTGAAGAAGTGTATCCCAATGACTCGACCCGGTATTTCGCAAGCTGCTGCAATGGATGTAACGGAAAGGGAGGATGTATTCGTGGCCAGAATACAATCATCCGATACCATATCTTCCAGTTGTTTAAAGACTGCTTTCTTGATACTCAAATTCTCAATGATGGCCTCGATGATGAGTTCCCTATCGGCCATATCCACCATAGAACCCACATATTGGATATTGGAAAGAATAGATTCACATTGCTCTGATGAGAATTTTCCTTTGGCTTCTAACTTTTCAAGGGTTTTCCTCAATTTGGCATCCGCCTTTTTCAATGCTTCGGAGTTGTTGTCGAACACCTTTACCTGGCATCCGTGTTGTGCTGCTACCTGAGCAATTCCGCTTCCCATGGCTCCGGAGCCTATGATTCCTACTTTCATAAGTGAATTAAGATGTAATGTTGAAAAAGGTTGTGGTTGTGATTCCCGTTATGGCTGTTATTTCCCTTTGAAGTTGGGTCTTCTCTTTTCTATGAATGCAGATACGCCCTCTTGGTAATCCTCTGTTTCACTGGCTAGGATTTGGTATTTACCTTCCAATTCCAATTGATCTTCCAGATTGTTGGTGAGAGATTGATTGAATAATAATTTCGTGTAGGCAAGGCCTTGTGTAGGCATCTTGGAAATTTTTTGTACGATTTTCCATGATTGTTCCTCGAATTCTTCCAAGGAGAATACCTTATATATCATTCCCAATCTTTCTGCTTCTGTCGCACCCAACTTATCACCCAGCATAGTCAGGCCCATTGCTTTTTGAAATCCGACCAGCCTAGGTAGGATAAAGGAGCCGCCACTATCAGGTACCAATCCGATTCCGCTGAAAGCTTGTATGAAACTGACTTTCTCATGAGCCAATACGATATCACAAGCCAATGCAAAATTGGCACCGGCCCCTGCTGCCACACCATTTACCGCACAGACTATGGGTTTGAGTATGTTCCTCAATCGCATGACGAGTGGATTACAGTGTTCGTCAAGAATGGTCTTGAAACCCGGATTGAGTTCGGGAGTAGTGACTTCCTTTAGGTCTTGTCCGGCACAAAATGCCTTTCCTGCTCCAGTGATGAAGATGGCCCTAATGGTATCATCCTTTTCACATTCATCCAGTGCTGCTTGGAACGAAAGGGCCATTTCCCTATTGAAACTATTATATGCCTTTGGACGATTGAGGGTGATTTTTCCTATTCCATCTATTTTTTCCAGTAGGATACTGCTCATGGTTGGTGTTGGTTTATAGTTGGTTTGTCAAATGTCAATGACACTTGAAATAATCGAATGGTTCGAGACAGTCATTACATTTATACAATGACTTGCAAGCCGTTGAACCGAACTGACTGATCATTTGTGTGTCATTGGAATCACAAATGGGGCAAGATACCAATTTGGCCTCACCCGTTAAGGATAATTTATCAGTTGTTTTAGCTACTGGTGGAGCAATCCCATATTCCTTGAGTTTGCGTTTTCCCGCTTCGGTCAACCAGTCTGTTGTCCAAGCAGGACTTAGGACTAGGGTGATTTTGGATTCGATGCCATTTTCTTGGAGTAAGGCCTTGATATTGACACTAATCATATCCATTGCGGGACAACCTGTGTAGGTTGGTGTGATGATGACTTCCACTAGTTCATCATTGAATACGACATCCCTTACGATACCTAAGTCCAGTATGGACAGGACGGGTACTTCAGGGTCCGGTACTTGTTCCAGTAGTTCGTAGATATAGTCTTTGGTAATGGTCATAAGGCATGTTTTACCATTCCATATTGGGATAGGCTCTTTGCATCCATTGCAGTTCGGCAAGGATGAATCCCAATTGCTCTGTATGGATACCGGATTTGCCTCCTGATTGTTTGAATGATATCTCGGGTATCTGAATGGTAGCTTCCTTTAGTACTTCCTTGATATTTTGTTCAACGGTCTGTCTGATGGCATTCAGATCCACTCCCAAGCCAGCATCTATTGCAGCTTGGTCTACATCCGATACTTCACAGAGTTCACCAATGTACATCCAAAGGTCATCCACAGCATCTTGGATTCTACTGTGGCTTTCTTCTGTACCATCCCCCAAGCGTTTCATCCATTCGGAGCTGTATCTGTAATGGTAGCTGACTTCCTTATAGGATTTGTGGGCAATGGCAGAAAGTCTTTCGTCATTGCTTCCTTTCATGGCTTCCATAAGTGGTAGGTGGAATGCATCGAAGAAAAATTGTCGCGTAATGGTATATGCGAAATCCTCATTAGCTTGTTCGACCAATAGGCAATTACGATATTCTCTGGCATCTCTTAGCATGGCCAGGTCATCTTCTGTTCTTCCCTTACCCTCTATTTCGGCAGCATATTGGTAATAATTCCTTGCTTGTCCCATGAGATCCAAGGCAATATTGGTCAAGGCCATATCGACCTCCAATATGGGGCCGTGACCACATAATTCGGAAAGTCGATGTCCTAGGATGAGGGAATTGTCCCCCAATTGGATGAGATATTTGAATAATGTATCGTTCATATCAGATATGTTCTAACTCATTCGGCAATTCATAGAAAGTAGGGTGACGGTAGACCTTATCCTGTGCAGGTTCGAATAATTCCCCTGACTCCTCTGGATTAGATGCGGTAATGTGCTTGGATTCCACTACCCAAATACTTACGCCCTCACTTCTTCTTGTATAAACGTCCCTTGCATTTTGCAATGCCATTTCTTCATCTGTGGCATGCAGGCTACCCACATGTTTGTGGTGCAAACCGTTCTTACTACGGATGAATACTTCCCAAAGCGGCCAATTTTTCATATCTATAGTTATAGGTAATTGATGTTATCGCAAATATTTTCAATAATTGTCTTATCCAGTTGCCTTGTTGGATGACATTTGGTTATGCTTGATGTAACTCTGTTTCTCGGCATAGGCCATAGCAGCCTCACGAACCCATTTACCTTCGTTATAGGCTTTGTTACGGGCTTTGAGTCTGGCTTTATTACAGATGCCATTTCCTTTCACAACATTCCAGAATTCTTCCCAGTCTATTGCACCGAAATCATAATGCCCTCTTTCCTCATTCCATTTCAAATCCTTGTCAGGTATTGTTAACCCTAGAAATTCGGCTTGAGGGATGGATATATCCACGAATTGTTGGCGTAATTCATCATTGGACTTACGCTTGATTTTCCATTTCATGGATTGGGCTGAATGGGTTGATTCCTTATCACTGGGGCCGAACATCATCAAAGATGGCCACCACCATCTATTCAATGCATCCTGTGCCATCGCTTTTTGCTCAGGTGTACCTTTAGCCAATGTCAACATGATTTCATATCCCTGTCTCTGGTGGAATGATTCTTCTTTACAGATTTTGACCATTGCCCTTGCGTAGGGGCCGTAGGATGTGCGCGTCAGCATGACTTGGTTCATGATGGCTGCTCCATCTACCAACCAACCAACAGCACCTATATCGGCCCAGGTTAGGGTAGGGTAGTTGAATATACTGGAATACTTTGCCTTTCCTGAATTCAAGTCTTGGAACAACTGGTCTCTTTCAGCACCCAATGTTTCAGCTGCAGAATAGAGGTATAAACCATGTCCTGCCTCATCCTGGACCTTAGCCAATAAAGCTACTTTTCTCCTTAGATTAGGAGCGCGGGTAATCCAGTTGCCCTCGGGAAGCATTCCTACGATTTCCGAGTGTGCGTGTTGGGAAATCTGGCGTATCAGCGTTTTTCTATATTTTTCAGGCATCCAGTCCTTGGCTTCAATCTTGATTTCCGCATCCACCTTGGCTTGGAAGTTTTCTTCTAGACTTTTGATGTTATCCATGATTGTTAGAATTTAATGATACTTGGATTGTGTTCTTCTTGAAAAGATATGAACTGTTTTCCAACTATCTGATTTACATTGCCTCGTCAAAATCGACCACTACCGTACTAGTGAGTGGATGAGCTTGACAGGTTAGGACGAATCCTTGCTCGACTTCTTCTGGTTCAAGGGCATAGTTGACATCCATTTCTACCTTGCCCTCTATGACCTTGGCCTTACAGGTACAACATACCCCTCCCTTACAGGCATAGGGTAGGTCTGCTCCATTTAACAGGGCAGCATCCAGAATGTTGTTGGTTCCTTGGGATAATTCGAATTGATAGCTGCTGCCAGAGTCCTTGATGGTGACAAGACTGACTTTGCCATCGCGTTTCTTTTCTTTTTTCTTGGTTTGTTGTCCTTTCTTTGCATCAGGTGAAGTGAACAGTTCGAAATGGATTTTCTTACCATCCACTCCTTTCGATTCCAAACCATTTTTGATATCCATGATCATCTCCTCAGGGCCGCAGATGAAATAGTCATCCGTGTGTTCCACATTGACGAGTGTTCCTAGTATCTCATTGATTTTCTCCTTATCGAATCGGCCGTTGAACATGGGAATGTCCTGCATTTCCCTGGTAAGGAAATGGTAAACTTGGAATCGATTGAGGAACTGATTCTTCAATCCTTCTATGGCTTCCTTGAAAATGATGGAATGGACATTCTTGTTGCAATACAATAAGGTGAATCGGCTGTCGGGTTCGGTTTGCAGGGTCGTTTTGATAATGGACATGATTGGAGTAATACCACTTCCGGCAGCAAATGCCACGTAAGACTTGGTTTGGTTAGGGCTGAGGTCTGTGTAGAAATTGCCCATGGGTGGCATTACTTCCAATTTGTCTCCTTCTTTCAATATATCATTGGCGAAAGTTGAGAACTTGCCATCCTCGATTTTCTTTACGGCTACCCTCATTTCATTTTCCAAAGGACTGCTACAGAGCGAATAGGAGCGTCTTATGTCTTCCCCATTGATGTCGGTCCTAAGTGTTAGGTACTGACCTTGTTTGTATTGGAATGTATCATTGAGTTCCTCTGGTAAATCAAAGGCAATGGAAGTACAATCACTTGTTTCCTTTGTGAGATTACTGACGGTAAGGGTATGGAATCTAACTTTAGCCATGTGTTGTTAACTAACGTTTGTTAGTTGCAAATATAATGTATGTCGGCATAAGATGCAACACACATAGCATTTTATGTTAACCTATAAAGAAAAAAGGCCCGCTCCAGAAGATAGGAGCAGGCTCATTGTCTAATTCAATTCAAAACAAAAAAATAAATGAGAGGTATTAATTTGATGCAGCTGACCTTGGTCTTTTGATTGGTTTTTCTTTGCCAGATGTTTCATCGTGATTAACGGTATAGTAATTTCTGATTCCATTAGTAATTTGGAAAGAGAAATCAGTCATGGTATATGTTGTACCCTCATCTTCCAATGGCCAAACCCCACATTTCACATTAGAAAAATAAGTGTTGAAGTCTTCGGGAGTGTAGCTGCTAGGATCTCCATAGACTTTAGGAGCGTGCTTGAAATTGGCAATAGATGCAGTATGTCCGTCATCTGTAACGGCTGCACGGGCATGGCAGGAATTACAGGATGAAACTGGATTGTCAACTGGGCCATTCATTCTTCCTCCCATGCCAAGATGCCTTACGAAACCCTGCTTGGGGTTTGCAGGTACTGTACCAGCATGGAGAATAGTAGGATTGATGACGGATTGTTTCAAATCTGGATTGTAGGCGTAGGAATTATTAAGTAAGGACTGGTTTCCGGCATCATCACCCCACATTAGTCCTACGGGTTCCATCCTATCATGCCATTCTGCACCATCGCTGGCTCCATTATAGATGAATGTACCCATTACCCAGCCTGTATCGGCTCTGTTGTCTTTCACCATCACGTCCAGTTGTACAATTCTGACAGTATGATTGGTTCTTTCTTCGTAATTATCGTATGGAACAAAAATATTAGCTGTCCACTCCTTTGAACCCTCAAGGAAAGGAACTTCATTCAGGGGAGCTTCTGTAAATAATAACTTAAACGTAACAGTACCCTCAGGGAATTCACTTTCCTTAGGGATAGGTTTTGTCGGGTCTGCCCATACTTTTCCAATGGTATGCCCTCCTGGTGGATTATAGAATGCAATGGCATAAGTTTGATAATTGTTGGTTTGTAATGGGTGTAATTCATAGGCAGATATTGTAATTTCACGAGTAAGGCCATGGAGGCATTCCCTTCCTGAATTTTGCTTTTTCATCTCAGGGGTTTTGCCATCATCGTGCATCCAGGGTGCGCTATACCATTTTCTTACCTTATTGTCCTGTACACTGAAATCTACTTCTACGTTACCCTCCATACAATAACTCAAGACGCTTTTCAGATAACCGGAATAGTCGGTTTTGAAATCATGTTCCAGCCATGGTTTCTCATCATTGGCATCATATGATGTAGGATAATCCTGACTCAATTCAAAGGTCTGAGTCGTACCAGCTGGTACAGGGTAAATAGGACAAAAATCCGGAAATTTGTTGTTAGGCGAATCAGGTGTTTCTTCTGGATTTTCCACCTCCTCGACCATTTCTTCATCTGCATTGGTTGACTGGGTGAGGTCACACTCTACTAAGAATAGGCCTAATATCAAAGCTAGGCCCATCCATAAAATTCTAATCTTCATTTTAAATAGTTTTAAGTTATGTTGATATGTGCAAATCTGGTATACCAATACAAGATTTGAATTTGTAACCATAGGGAATCCGCATTTTCTCTTTCATGAGAAAACAAGAAATTCCAATTCACAAAAACACTTTGTGAATCATGAAGTAGTTAGAAGTATAGGTAGAGTGATAACTTTAAAAACGATAAAAGTAGTGGTTGCTAATATAAATAATATTTACGGGTTTACACCATAATCTTGGGTGAATCAATGCATTTTGTATGTTGATTTTAGCCTGCAATAAAACATTTGACGGTAAGAAGTATGAAATTCGTTCAATTCTTCGGTAATTAGTGTTATAATTACACTAAAATAAGAATTAGGAGTTATGAGTCAGAATAAGAGCTATACAGGTGCATTCGTTATTATTACGAGTTTATTCTTCCTTTGGGGATTTATCACAGTGTTTGTGGATTCCTTGGTTCCGAGGTTGAAAGATGTATTCGAACTGAATTATTTCCAGGCCGTATTGGTCCAATTTGCATTCTTTGGTGCATACGGTTTATTATCCATTCCATCAGGAGGGATATTGTCGAGGATAGGTTACCAGAAAGGAATGGTATTGGGTCTGGTTACGATGGCAGTAGGTTGCTTGCTGTTTTTCCCTGCAGCTTCCGTACGTTTCTTTCCCTTATTCATGCTGGCTTATTTCGTAGTGGCAGCAGGTATGACGATTCTTCAGGTATCGGCGAATCCGTACATATCAGTGTTGGGGCCTGAATCATCTGCATCCAGTCGTTTGATTTTATCTCAGGCATTCAATTCATTCGGTACAGCCATTGCACCTGCCATTGGTGCAATGTTGATATTGAGTGACAATATCAAGACGTCAGAAGAAATCAATGCATTGGATGAATTGGCTAAGGAGACCTACTATGCCAGTGAAGCGGGGGCGGTGCAGATGCCATTCGTTGTCTTGGGAGTCATCATACTGATGTTGGCGGTGTTCTTTTATGTGATCAAGCTACCTAAGATTCTTGGAGAATCAGGAGGCGATGGCTTTAGTGGTTATATGGAAGCACTGAGATTCCCTCAATTAAGAATGGGAGCACTGGGGATATTCGTATATGTAGGGGCGGAAGTAGCCATTGGTTCATTCCTTGTGAATTATTTCATTGATATGGATATGGCTGAAATGATAAAGAGTAGTGACTCCATGAGCGGTATTTCCAAGTGGGTCTTGGGTAAGGAATTAGGGGATGTAGATGAAAAAGGAATCGTAGGAGCATTTGTGATGTTTTATTGGACAGGAGCGATGATTGGCCGATTTATCGGAGCTGGTCTGACCAGAATGTTCCAACCTTCTAAGGTACTTTCCGCATTCGCATTCGGAGCTGTTGCAATGATTATCGTATCCATGGCAACAACAGGTTTTGTGTCCATGTGGGCTATTTTGGCAGTGGGATTATTCAATTCCATCATGTTCCCTACCATCTTTACGCTAGCTATAGAGGGATTGGACGATTTGAAACCACAAGGTTCTGGTATTTTATGTACTGCTATCGTGGGTGGTGCAATCATCCCTCCGATGTACGGTTTGCTTACTGATAATATAGGATTCAAGATGGCATTCATTCTTTGTATCCTTTGTTATGGATATATCCTCTGGTATGGATTCAGCAGAAGAAATGCAATGTTATCCTAGACGGAAGGAATTGGATTATGGGAAATGGGATGGTATGATGGGTGCCATCCCATTTTTTGTTTGACAATGGCAAAAATCAAAATTGAGCGATTCCGAATCCACAACAATCCAATTTTTTCTCATCTTTATTGAATGAAAAACTGGCTCTACCTAATACCCATCCTATGGATGCTTTCATGTTCAGAACATGAAAAAACTGCAATAGAATATGTAAATCCCTTTATCGGAACTGGCGGTCACGGACATACCTACCCCGGTGCTGCAATGCCATTCGGAATGGTACAACTCAGTCCCGATTCCCGTCTGGAGGGTTGGGATGGATGCGGAGGATATCATTATTCGGATGAATACATCTATGGCTTTTCGCATACCCACCTGAGTGGGACGGGTGTTTCTGACTATGGGGACGTCCTTTTCATGCCATTTACCGGAATGACACATTTTAATAACGGCTCTGATGGCAAGGACGGATATCGTTCCAAATTCACTCATGAAAAGGAAAGAGCAAGCCCGGGTTATTATCAGGTCATGTTGGATGATTATGATGTTAATGTCCAACTCACCGTAACGCAGCGTGGAGGATTCCACCGATATGAATTCCCTAAGAAAAAGGTAGCCAAGGTCATTCTGGATCTGGAGCATCGTGATCAGGTACTCAATCATATGATTGAACAAGTGGATAAGCAAACCATCCAAGGGCTTCGCTATTCCAAGGCATGGGCCGAACAACAAAGGGTGCACTACTATGCACAATTCTCCGAGGAGATTACCTCAATCGAATGGTCAGAGGATAGCCTTAAGTGTGCATTGGTGTTTTCAGAATTGAAGCAGCCATTGTTATTGAAAGTCGGGATATCACACGTGGATGTGGATGGAGCCCGTAATAATCTGGAAAAGGAAATACCGCATTGGGATTTCAATCAGACACTGACTGAGGCCCAAACGGAATGGACAAAGGAATTGGATAAGATAAAGGTCAAAGGCAAGAGTGAAAAGGATAAGGTTATCTTTTATACTGCATTGTATCATGCTTTCCTGAATCCCAATGTCTTCAATGATGTGGATGGCCGTTATCTGGGTATGGATATGAAAATCCACCAATTACCTGAGGGAGAGCATCATTACACCATATTTTCCCTTTGGGATACATTTAGGGCTACTCACCCATTGTTTACTATTGTGCAACAAAAAAGGACGAATGAATTCATTCGTACATTCCTGAGACAATATGAGCAAGGAGGAGAAATACCCATTTGGGAACTATCGGCCAATTACACAGGATGTATGATTGGTTATCATGGGATTCCGGTGATATCGGATGCCTATGTCAAGGGATTGAGGGACTATGACGAACAACTGGCCATGAAAGCCATGCTTCATTCCGCCAATCAGGATAAATTGGGTTTGGAATTCTACAAGAAGAATGGATTCATAGCTTCGGGTGATGAGGCAGAATCTGTATCGAAAACACTCGAATATGCTTATGATGATTGGTGTATTGCAGTCATGGCGGATTCGCTAGGAATGGTAGGAGTTGCTGATACATTTTACCAAAGAGCACAATACTATAAGAATTTGTATGACCCTAACACGGGATTCATGAGGGCAAAGAGGAATAATGGATGGTTCGAACCATTCAGACCAGAGGAAGTGAATTTCAACTATACAGAAGCCAATTCCTGGCAATATTCTCTTTTTGCTCCCCAGGATATTAAAGGCCATATGGAACTGATGGGAGGAGAGAAAAAATATGAGGATTATCTGGATAGTTTATTTACGGTCTCTAGTGAGACGAGTGGTAGGGACCAAGCGGATATTACGGGATTGATAGGGCAGTATGCCCATGGCAATGAACCAAGTCATCACATGGCATTCCTGTATAATTACCTTGGGGCTCCTTGGAAAACCCAAGAAAAAACCAAGCAGATTCTGGAAGAATTATATACCACCCAGCCTGATGGATTATCAGGTAATGAGGATTGTGGACAAATGTCCGCATGGTATGTGTTGGCATCCATGGGCTTGTATTCGGTTACGCCGGGCTCTGATGAATATGCCCTGACAGCCCCCTTGTTCAAGGAGGTGGAAATCAATTTGGAGAATGGGAATACGTTCAGGATTAATTCTCATAGGAAGAATACCACATTCAAATATATCCATTCTGTATCATTGAATGGGAATGACCACAAGGATACCTACCTTAATCATGATGCTATCATGGCAGGAGGACAAATGGACTTTACCATCGGTAGAAGCAAGACCAGCTGGGGAACCGACGAAGAAAACAGACCTTATTCTCATATCGAACAATCTAAGATTGTCCCTGTCCCATTCTTCGAGACAGGAAGTCAGACATTCACCGATGCTTTGGAAATCAGTATCAAACAGCCCGGACAGGGACGGATTTTCTATACCTTGGATGGTTCCGCACCCACTGTGAATGCTACCGAATATGAGAAACCATTTTCCATTAGTGAAACCAAGACCGTCAAGGCAATCGTTGAACACGATGGTCAGTTCAGCCAACCCGTAGAGGCGGATTATTATAAGATTGATGGAGGTCGGGAAATACAATTGAACAGTGAATATGCCAACCAATATGCAGCTGCAGGGGATAAGACCCTGATAGATTACCTAAGGGGGAGCAATGATTATCGAACTGGGTATTGGCAAGGGTATCGTGAAGACTTAGAGGCCATCGTGGATTTAGGTGAAAGGAAAAAGATCAATGAGATTAAGGTAGGGTTCTTACAGGATATCAAATCATGGATTTTTTACCCTCCGCAAGTGGAGTATTTCGTATCTGATAATGGTAAGGATTTCAAGAAAATCGCTACGACCCCAAATAATTTTCCCGATACGGAATATGGTGCTTTCACACAAGATATCAGTAGCGGTAAATTAAATACCAATGCACGTTTTGTGAAGATTAAGGCTCCTAATTATGGTGAATGCCCTGATTGGCATTTGGGTGCAGGAGGTGTAACATGGATATTTACTGATGAGATTTTAGTTAATTAATTTCAATTAAAAAAGTTTTTAAATAATTGATTAGTAATAATTTATGATATAATTATAATTATAAAAATTCAATTTTTGGATAAATCCTGTTTGTAGCTTACTTGTCCTATCGCATAACTTTAGCTTGTGCAAAAGATTAATAGGGGTTGATTAATTATTTTTCTTGGGACAGACAACCCTTATTAATCCTTTTGTATAGATAGGATTAGAAGACAACGATTTGTTAAGTACAATCAAAATAAAATCCAGAAAATGAAAAGATATCTCATCCTTATTCCCCTCCTCATTTTTTTGCTTTCTTCTTGTAAGGATGATATAGGCAATAATGGGGTGGATAATTCAGGCGAAACAGGTTTGGTCACTATTTATGGAAAGGTCATCAGCCCTGATAACGAACCGGTTTTCAATGCAGTGGTCACGATGGATGGAATGACTACCCTGACTAACGATAAGGGGTATTTTTCATTCGGTACGGTTGAGATACCCCTAAGACAAACATATCTTAAGGTCGAATCAGAAGGTGCATTCCCCTCTGGGAGAATGATTATAACCGAGTCAGGGGATACCGAATTCTATACCATCAAATTATTATCCAAGATTTCAGCCGGGTCAGTTGCTTCAGGACAGGGAGGGGAAGTTACCCTCGGTACTGATGGGGCAAAGGTGGTATTGCAGGCCAATGGTTTCGTTGATGAGGATGGCAATTCCTACAATGGTAATGTGAATGTATTCTATAATCAAATCAGAACCGATGACCCGGAATTCACTACAATCTTACCTAGTGGTTTGGAAGCCATTAATACTGAGGGTGAGTCAGGCGTATTGGCTTCTTTTGGAATGTTGGCCATTGAATTGAGGGATGATGCCGGCAATGAATTGAATATCGGCAATGGAAAAACTGCCGAATTGACTTTCCCGATTGCAGCTGATATACTAGGGAATGCTCCCTCTACCATCCCGCTTTGGTACCTGAATGAGGAAACCGGACTTTGGGAGGAGGATGGAGAAGCTATCCTGGAGGGAAGCAATTATGTAGGAAATGTAAGTCACTTCACATTTTGGAATTGTGATGACTTTTTTAATGGCGTTCCCATCATCATTATCATAAATGATGAGAATGGGGACCCCATACCCCATCATGGTGTTGTGGCACAGGTATTATCCAATGGGATGACGTCATCGTCTTATACGGATATTAATGGAAGAATCTTTAGTTATTTTCCTAGTGACGAATTGATACATATAGTTTCCACGACTTCCTTCAATTGTTATGTGAATGGGTTATCGTTCGAAGCGGATATCGGTCCATTTTCCTTCTCTGATGTGGTACCGCAAAATATCATCGTGGATGAGATTCTTCCTCGGGTAAACATCTCGGGCAATATCAACTCGGATTGTGCAACAAATGCCAATTCTTGGCTAATGGTCGTGAAGAACCCCTCCGATGATTGTACATGGGAATTTATACTGGACCAATCCACTTTCAATGTGGATGTTCCCGGTATGGAAAATACTGAATACACATTGAATATATATGATTTCCAAAATACGTTAAAGAGCAGCACTATTGATATTACGGGAAGTACTGATGTGGGAACAATTGATGTTTGTGAGGACAGTGAGGAATATCTGATATTCGAGGGTGAAAGCGAATCCTTCTCATTTTCTCCTTTTGTATTCTATTTTGATGAGTATGATGATGGAGATGTTGTGGGGTATGATCTCAAAGGTGCTCCTGGTTCATCCCTGTTCGAGTTACACATCCGATATACGGATGCAGACAATATTGCTACATCTTCAGCTGTGACTTATTTCAGCCATAACGATGGTATGGATTACGATATTTGGTGTGATTCGGAAAACACGGATGTACTCCTACAACCCTGCAATGAGAATCTGTTTTTGGTAGAGACGGACATGCAGGGAGGTCATCTGAAAGGCGTGGTCAATGGATTCCTGACGAATTGGGCGACAAACCAAGCCGAACCCTACAGTTTGCAATTTAGACTGAGAGTAGAATAATAATTTAGTTGTACGGTATGATGTCATCGCAGCCCCTGGCCTTTATTTAGGCTGGGGGTTTTTCCGTTCAACTATTTCAGTATTGGGGTTGTTATTTATCGGTATATATCCAAACCCTTTTGGAATAAAACCCCGATATCCAACTTCTTTTCTATTTTAGCAAAAAACGAGAACTCATGTATGTATATCGGAATATCAGTTGGCGTGTTATCTTCAGATTCGCCTGGAAGTATTTGTTATTTTATTTCCTCTATGGGGGATTGGTCGTATTCATATACCATTGGTGTGACCATATGAATCCAAAGATTAATCTGGCGTTACCTTTCCAACCCATCAGTGTGATTGGTATTGCAGTTGCATTCTACTTGGGTTTCAAGAACAATCAGTCCTATGATAGGTTCTGGGAAGCACGTAAGATTTGGGGAGGGATTGTCAATTATAGCCGGACCTGGGGCAATCAGGTCATGAGTTATGTTACCCTATTACATACCAATGGTAAGGTATCAGAGGAAGAATTGAAAGGGATAAGGAAAAAACTCATTTATAGGCACATCGCTTGGATGAATGCCCTCCGACTCCAACTCAGACGACCCTCCAGTTTCAGTATCAGTCATGAAAAGAGAAAGCATACCGCCAAGTATTACAAGGGGAATCCCAATGGTGAGGATTGGAAAAAGGATGTGGTTCCTTTCTTATCCTGTGCCACGGAAGTGGATATGACCAAGAAATACAGGAATGCTGCGACCCAAATCATCAGGGAACAGGGAGAAGACCTGAAAGAGGCATTGGGAAAAGGATTGATAGAGGATTTCAGACACATGGATATGATGTCTTCCCTAGAGGAATTCTACAATCTCCAAGGGAAATGCGAAAGAATTAAGAACACACCACTCCCAAGGCAGTATTCTTATTTTAGTAATGTATTCGTTTGGATATTCGTATTGTTGATGCCATTCGGATTGGTTGGTGAATTCGCCTCAATGGGACACGATCTCATCTGGCTAACCGTTCCGATGTACGTACTGATTGCATGGATATTCGTTACAATGGAAACCATCGGTGATAACAGTGAGGATCCTTTTGAGAATTTCATCAATGATGTTCCAATGACTGCACTGTGCAGAACCATCGAAATAGATATGCGTGAAATGCTGGGGGAAAAGAACCTCCCCGAAAAAATCAAACCAGAAAATGGGGTTTTGATGTAAACCTTTCAGTATATACCCGTCATTCCTATTGTTTGGGCAATAGGAATGATAGGGTAGTACCTTTCCCTATATCGGATTGTATTTCAAAACGGGAATCGTACTTGTCTATGATTTTCTTACAAATAGCCAGACCTATACCCGAACCCTTATATTGGTGATAGGCATGGATACGTTGTAACGGATTGAAAATGGTCTCATGGTGCTCGGGAGCAATTCCGATACCATTGTCACGAATGATAATCCTACAGAAATGCTCACTCTCCATTTCGGTGGATATCCCGATGATGGGTTGGTTCCCCTTTTCCTGATAGGTGATGGCATTGGACAAAAGATGTTGGAACAATAGGGTCAGTTCATTCCGGTTCCCCAATATTTTCACATCATCAATGTTGGATTGTATGACAGCATCCGATTTGATGATTTCCTTTTGGATATTACTCTTTGCAAATTCGATGATGTCTCCCAATGATATGGCTTTGCTCCGTTTGTATCTGATATGATCCAGTTTGGAATATTCCAATAAGTCCGAAGTTAGATTATCGAGTTGGTTGGTGGAGTCGATGATGAAATCCAAGTACTCCTTCTTGTAATCAATATCCTTTTGGTTCAGGTCCTTTTCCAGGAACTCGGCAAATCTACGGATGGTCTTAAGAGGGGATTGAATGTCCTCTGATGCAATGTAGGCATGGGTCATCAGACTCTCATTAGATTGTTCCAGTTGCTTCTGATAATCCTTTAATTGGGATATATCCTCACAGGTAATGTAAATGCCCTGTACGATTTGATTGTTATCCCTAGCCGGAATGTAACTGATTCTCAGGGTTCGGGTAATGGGTCCGAAAGGAAATACTCCCTCGAATTGGATATACTCGCCAGCCAATGCCTTATCATACAAGGGTTGGTGTGCCTTGAACAATTCTTGGGTTATCGACTTGCTGATATGCTGCCCCATCATCTCCGCACTACTGGTATAGAACCATTTCTCATAGGTCTTATTGAGATATTGGAAACGATATTCCTTGTCGATGAATGTTACACAAATCGGAAGGGCGTCCATCAGGAGTTCGAATCCATCCTGCTTCAATTCCTGCTTGAGTAAGAGGGTTTCCATATGGGATAGCTTCTTTTTGGTTGCTTCCAATTCCTGCTCAACATCAATATTCGCTTCTGACGACGGATGGACGCTGCCATCTGATTTGCTATTGTCATGGGAAATATGATGGAGCAGGTCTATTTCATCCTGAAGGCATCTATTCACTTGCCTACTCAATAATTGCATGGAATGTATCTGGGATTTCTTCAGTTTTCTTGCTTCATGATCCATGATGCAAAATGCCCCTATGACTTCATTTTTATGATTGAATAATGGAAATCCTGCATAAAAGACAATCGAGGGATGTCCCTTGACAGCATTGAATGTTCTGGTCCTGTGGTCCATTCGGGCATCCTCTATGATAACTGTTGCTTTCGTTTCTGATGTAATCCTGCAGAATGATTCCTGCCAAGGGACGAACCCCAGATCCTGCCCCTTGCGAGCAATCACATGGATTTTCGTTTCATCAAAAATACTAATGTAAGCTAAAGGGATGTCACAAAAATTGATGGCTAGTTGGATGTAATCCTCCAGTTGTCCCTTTGAAATGTGTTGGGTCAGTTTCAATGATCGAACCAGACTCACTTGACTTTCTCTAGTAGAGTTCCTTTTCATCTTCAATATGCTTTACCTGTCATTGAAAAGTATTGCATAATACACTGTGGTACAACATATTCATGCAATGAATACTAGAGTGCTTGTTCAGTCGTGTGTGGTTTTCCCCTGTAGGTATATATGTTGGGGAAAGAATGTTCTATGCTTGGTAATATTTCAATTAATATACCAATTATGAAACGTGCTGTCAAGTTTTGTCATAATTGTTTCCAAAATTTATTGTCATATATTCATTCACAAAATGGATGGGAGGTTTTGCTTAAGGTTACATAGTGTTTTCATATTAGTTTGAGTTTTAATATATTTAATATCATTAGACTCTAAGTCATTTCAAATCTGTTTTCTCTCCTGTTGTAATCCAGGTAATTACTTTATAATTATCAATTGAACCGAATGAAAAGTCAAGTAAAGATTTATCTGTACCTAGCGCATATTGTCTTTTTCCTTTTCCTATTTGCAGCATGTAACGATCCGGCACTTGACGGAAATGGAGTAGGTGATGCGCCTAAGGATAATGGAGATGTGCCAGTAAACCAGCCTGATGGATTGGTCGATGATCCAACAACTGTGGGTGTATTGCCTCCTAATCCTGAAACCGGAAAACCGGAAACGGTATCAACCCATAATTTGCAATCCGAATCAACGAAAGGGGCCATCAGTTACAACTATGACAATAATATGCACATCAGCAAGGAATACCTGTATGAGGTAGTGGTTAGTTGTATGACATCCAAGGAGGAATTGGTAGCGGCAATCAAGACGTTCAGGGACACTGCAGCGATAGAGACGGATTCCATAGAGGTAGGTAATTACATGAGGGTGAAGCTGATGGATTATTCTGGTGGAGAGAATTTTAGGATAAGGGAATTGAGTGACTCCACACAAAAAGTGAGAATAAGGCCTGATTCTTCCTATCAGAATCTCTGGCAATGGTCAATTGTTCCATTGAAACTTGATACACAGAAATTATATGTGAAGGTTTGGACCAGTTATGATGGAGAGGAGGAATTCGGAATACCTGTTTATGAATCGCATATTCATGTGTATACTTCGGAAGAACCCATCCCCTGGAAAAAGTATGGAATGATGGGTGGTGGAGCCATCCTGTTACTATTCCTTTTATGGCTGGTGTTGAAATGGAGGAATAAGCGGAAGATGATGAGTATTCCCAAGGAAAAGATAGATGAAATCCAATCCTTAATTGAGGAGAATGAAATCATTTCAGCCATTAGGAAACTAAAGGAGGTCATTCCTTCATCTGAATTGAATGCACATCGTTTACTTACGACCCTTGAAGCTCGTTTCAATAAGATAGACTACGAAAAAGGAATGGATACCATTTCGTATGACAAATACAGTCAGGAGGAAGCTAAGGTAAGGGAACGCATACTCAGTATTCTCGAACGGATACATAGTGATACCGAATCCTGATGAACCTAAATGCTACTTAGGATAGGGGCAATGTCTGCAACCGTTGCCACAACAGTATCCCCGTTCTTTCAGGTACTTTTCGGTAAAGACATAAAGGCCATTCTCAACGTAATAATCCACATTGGGAATGAATGCCCTTTTTTTCTTCTTTTTATTAGAATCCTCCATCCAAGGTAGATGATGCATGTTGTTTGTTCGTCTGGAACAATGGCCTGATCGCCCATTCGTACAAGCCGAACATTACACCTGAAAAGAATAAGTCACCCATTAAGGAGTACTGGAAGAATGGTAAACCTGCTTCATAGGATAATAAGAGTCCGGCTCCTGTTGTAGGATATAGGATACCCGAAGCCCAAACCCCAAAATTAGTGATAAGGAAAAAGGCAAGGGAAGCGGAAATACTCGCTCCGATCACATTCAGGATGTTGATTTTCCTTAGCAAGCCTAATCCGATAAGGACAATGGCTCCGAATCCGATATAGGTCCAGTAGGCGCCTGTTCCGAAAAGGACAAAACCATCATAATATTGGGCATATACCACGTTATTAAGGATAAGGTCACTTAGGAATAAGGCTACGAATGGAATAACGAAAGCAAGATATTTGCGCTTGAAATAAGCAGCACCGAACAATCCCATAGCTCCGACAGCTGTGAAATTAGGTATCATCAAAAAACGGGTTGCTGCAGCAAACAGAACCAATAGGGATATCACTAGGAAGTGTTGAGTATGCTTATCTTGCATGATATGATTACTTTTTTCTAATGCAAAAATAGGCTATTTTGGACTAATGGGTGTAAATGAGAACATATTTTTGATTGGATTCATGGGGAGTGGCAAATCTACTATCGGTAGAATGCTTGCTAAAGCCCTGAATAGCTTGTTTTTGGATACGGATGACTGGATTGAGGAACATACCCAAAAATCTATTCCCGAAATATTTTCATCCCAAGGGGAAGAATACTTCAGATTGTTAGAAAAGAAAGCTCTGGAACACCTAGCCACAGGTACAGGTCAAATCATCGCTACGGGAGGAGGAATGCCCTGTTTTTATGATAATATAAAAACAATGAACCAGTATGGCATTACCATCTATCTAAGAATGGAACCCAAGGATTTGCTGCAAAGACTTCGGAATGAAACTGCAAAAAGACCATTGCTACACAACAAATCCGAGGAAGAACTCCTTGGATGGATGGACTTGAAAATCAAGGAAAGGAATCTTTATTATGAGCAAGCTACATTCATCATTGATGCTCATCAGGAAAAGGAATGGATACTGGAGGAGTTGTTAAGGAAATTACATCCTTATGTCTGATATACTGGACCATCCATCCACACCATCCCATTCAATGCCTATCTATGAGAAAGCAAAAAGAATATCCAAGTTAAGCATCGGACTCTTTATCATGATGCTGTTGTGCCTGTTGGTCATTTTGCTCCTCAGCGAAATCATGGATAAGCCGGGTTGGCACAATCTGTTGATTTTTGCACTAGGATTATTGGCTTGGTTCATTGCAGCCATCTCTGCAGTAAGACTCATTTTTCTCGCTGTGGTGTCACTGCTGAGGGAGCCTTTTCCTGATAATAGGAGCATGTACCTCCTCATTGTTGGACTATTCGTCTTCTTGTCCTTTGTTGTATTTATAGCGTGGCTGTTTTGGGAAGTCTTTTGATATCTTACAATAAAAAATCCCCCTTGTGTAACACAAGGAGGACATATTCAATCTTTTCAGCAGTGAATCTTCATCACTTCCCCGCAAACAGCCCATGCAGGTTGGCATTGACCATATTGATGACCTTGCCCTTATCTTCGGGATTGGTCTCAAAATCGATGTCGTCCACATCTATAATCAGAAGATTCCCGATATCATAGGTAGAAATCCAACGGTCATATCGGTCATTCAATCGCTTGAGATATTCGATACTCATGCTGGATTCATAATCCCGACCCCGCTTTTCGATATGGTCAACAAGCGTGGGAATACTCGATCTGAGATAAATCAGGATGTCTGGTGGTTTGACATGTTGGGACATCAATTGGAACAACGAGAAATAATTATCAAAGTCCCTTTTGGGCATCAGTCCCATTTCGTAAAGGTTAGGAGCAAAAATATATGCATCCTCGTAGATGGTCCTATCCTGAATGACGGTCTTGTCACCTCTCTGGATTTCAAGTACCTGACGATACCTACTATTCAGGAAGTAAATCTGTAGATTGAAAGCCCAACGCTTCATATCTACGTAGAAATCACTAAGATATGGATTTTCTTCGGTGTCCTCGAAATGGACATCCCAGCCAAAATGCTTGGCCAATAACTTGCATAGTGTAGTCTTTCCGGCGCCTATATTACCCGCAATGGCAACATGCTTGATGTCCGGTATCCTTTGTTCGTTACTCATAGACTAGTCTAAATGCTTTTACAAGGTGATCTGGATTGAGCCTGCAAATTACGTTTTCATCCTAAAAAAGAAAAACGAATCCACATTTGTTAGGTTTATATTCTTAACTTCTATGAATTTGGGCTACTCATCTAATTATTTGTATTATCTATGGATAGCCAGTTACTTTGCGTTCCATAACGAGTGAAATATGAAACCTGTAATTTCGATTCAGAAACTGAGAAAGACCTATGTCATGGGGTCGGAACAAATCCATGCACTGAAATCCGTGACCGTGGATATTCATAAAAATGAATATGTAGCCCTGATGGGACCCTCGGGTTCTGGTAAGTCCACCTTGATGAATCTTTTGGGATGTTTGGATTCTCCTACAGCAGGTTCCTATAACCTGAACGGGGAAAATGTGGAAGTAATGACCGATTCCGAATTGGCCGATATCAGGAATAAGGAAATTGGTTTTGTATTCCAGACATTCAACTTGCTACCCAGGTATTCGTCCCTTGAGAATGTAGCCCTGCCACTCGTATATGCAGGGATGAGCAAAGGGGCCAGATTGGATAGGGCAGAGGAAGTCCTGACGGAAGTGGGATTGGGGGATAGGGTAGACCATAAACCCAACGAACTCTCAGGTGGTCAGCGTCAAAGGGTTGCCATAGCGAGAGCACTGGTCAATAAGCCATCCATTATCCTGGCAGATGAGCCTACAGGTAATCTCGATACCAAGACTTCCATAGAAATCATGCAGATTTTTGAGGAAATCCATAAGCAAGGTAATACCATTATCCTGGTAACACACGAACCGGATATTGCTGCCCATGCACACAGAATCATCCGTTTGCGGGATGGTTTGGTGGAGTCAGACGCCAAGAATGAGAATATCATCACCGCTAATGATGCTTCTCACAGATACCTGAGCGGAGACCATGTTGTGGACTAATTTTATGCATTCAATTCAGATTAATGGCATTCAAGATTTATACTAAGACAGGAGATAAGGGGGAAACTTCACTATTCGGCGGGAAGCGCTTGCCTAAGTATCATATAAGGATTGAGGCATACGGAACCGTCGATGAGTTGAATTCCCACATAGGCTTGGTAAGGGATAGCATCCAGGATGGGCATCAGAAAAAACTCCTTAAGGATATACAGGATAGGTTGTTCGCTATTGGTTCCTCATTGGCTTCCGACCCTGATAAGAACATGATTACACCCGATATCAAGGAGAGTGATATCGAAATCCTTGAACAAGCGATGGATGAGATGGATGCGGAATTACCCGCACTGAAGAATTTCATCCTACCCGGTGGACATCCCGTTGTGTCGTATTGCCACATTGCCCGATGTGTTTGTAGGAGGGCTGAAAGGAATACGGTTGCACTAGCCGTGAATGAGGCAGTAGAACAATTGGTGATTCAATACCTTAATAGGTTGTCGGATTACTTATTCATCTTAGGACGTAAGATAGCTCAGGATTTGGGAGCTGAGGAAGTGGTCTGGAATCCTCGGTCTTAGCATATATCTACTATAATAATGATTCCAATACGCATCAATATCACATAGGTTTGATATTGGTGCTTTCACATATTCGGAATCAGCTAATATCAAGCCTACCCCGTCTTTTTCATTGTAAGAATGAGGATTCTTTTTTTGAATTCATTCAAAATGACAAGCGATTTGGAATGAATTGACAAATTACTAATCACATTTCAACTTACATTTGACATGAGAGAAAAATTCCATGTATGAAAAAGAATACCATCCTATTTACAATGATTACCTTTTTATTGATTGGTATTATCACAATAGGTTCCTCATTTTCTGATAATGATTTTGCAATCGATCAGGAGAATAACCCACTCACGGCCCCCCATTTTGATGAGAATGA
This sequence comes from Saprospiraceae bacterium, assembly GCA_020631355.1. Classification (GTDB taxonomy): domain Bacteria; phylum Bacteroidota; class Bacteroidia; order Chitinophagales; family Saprospiraceae; genus JAHDCE01. The sequence continues at coordinate 203,057 of JAHDHL010000005.1, forward strand.
ATCCAAGGCGGCCTTTGATAAGATGATGACGGTTTTGGAACACAAACGCTGCGTCAATTGTCATCCGTCTGGAGCCATACCTAGGCAAGGGGAGGATAGCCACTTGCATAATTTTGATGTGAAAAGAGGCGAGGCTGGTCAGGGGTTGGCAGCATACTCCTGTAATACCTGCCATTCGGATCAGAATAATGATTATTCAGGAGTTCCGGGAGCACCGCATTGGTCATTGGCCCCTGAGGAAATGGCTTGGGAGGGAAAAACACGTATCGAAATTGCTACACAGATGATGGATTCCAAGCGAAATGGTGGACGTAGTCATGAAGATATCATGCACCATTTGACCGAACATGAGTTAGTCCTTTGGGCTTGGAACCCTGGGGTGGATGCAGAAGGGAATCCAAGGGAGAAACCACCTGTTCCCAAGGATGAATACATCCAGGCAGTCAAACAATGGATTGAGTTAGGTGCCGTCATACCTTCCGAATAAATCATAAAGTAAACCAACAAGAAATGAAAGTATCATTCAATATAAATGGAGAACAGAAAACCGTGGAGGTATCCGATGGGAATTCCCCACTGTTATGGGCAATAAGGGATGGTGTAGGATTAAAAGGAACCAAATTCGGTTGTGGCAAAGCAGCATGTGGAGCCTGTACCATACATGTGGATGGAAATGCAGTGAGATCCTGTTCGTTTCCTGTAAGAATGGCCGAGGGTAAGGAAATTACAACCATTGAGGGATTATCAAATGATGGGGTACTCCACCCTGTCCAACAGGCATGGATGGATGAGGTTGTACCTCAATGCGGATACTGCCAGCCCGGATTCATGATGGCTACGGCTGCCATGTTGGATAAGATTCCTAATCCGACCGATGAGGATATTGATAATAATATCATTAATGTTTGCCGTTGTGGGACCTATTACAGAATGAGGAAGGCTATTCATAGGGCAGCGGAGTTGAATACTAAGAAGAATAATTCCGAATCCACTCAATAATCAACCTAAAGCATATACATCATGACTGATCAAAATAGCAAGAACAAACCAAAGAGTAAGTCAAGGAGGAGTTTCCTAATCAAAGGAGGGATAGGTACCTTAGGATTGATGGCTTTAGGGACTTATGTCTTCAGGAATCCTATGAGGAGGAAGATGTATGAAATGACTGAAACACTCGTGGTGCCGTATTCAGGTACTGGAACCCAGGCTAATCTTTGGATTGAATTCACAAAGGATAATACAGTTGTGTTACATTCTCCTAAAGTGGAAATGGGACAGGGTACATTTACGGGTTTGGCCCAGATTTTAGCGGACGAACTGGATGTGAATATCAATCAGATTACGGTAAAGGCTGCTGAAACAGCTACGGGTATTGTGGACGGTATGAGTACGGGTGGTAGTTTGTCCATAGCCCAATTGTGGCAACCCTTAAGGGAAATGGCTGCTACAATGAGGGAATTCGTCAAATCCGAGGGGGCTAAGAAAATGGGCGTTGATGTTTCATCCATCACCACAGCCAATGGTATATTGACTTCAGGAACCCAGACATTGGAATATGCAGGTGCATTGGAAGGGGTGACGGAATTCAATCTACCCTCCACTCCGGAGTTGAGACCACTCAAGGAATATAAGTCCGTAGGTAAACCCATCAAGCGTATAGACTTAAGACCCAAGATAGTCGGTGATCCCATCTTTGGAATGGATGCAGAAATGCCGAATATGCTTCATGCAGCAGTCATTCGTCCGGAACATATTGGCTCTAAACTAAAACATGCGGATATCAGTGAGGCAGAGAAAATGCCGGGTGTGGTTCGGATATTAGAATATGATGATTGGATCGGCGTCATAGCCAATAGCTTTGCCGAGGCACTGGCAGCAAAGAATAAGATCAAAACCGATTGGGATATACCTAAGGTATGGTCAGAGGAAACACTGAGGGATTACCTCAGGGTAGGACAGGGCGATAAGATGATTACTCAAAAGTCAGGTGCTCCTTTGGATCCTGATGGCGATGGTGTTGTCAGTATGGAATTTTCAAGTCCTATCGGGGCCCATGCCCAATTGGAACCCAATGGGGCAGTAGCCCATGTTACTGATGGTAAGGCAACAGTAATCCTTTCCACACAGGTGATTGGTGCTACACAAAAGCAAGTCGCAGAGGCACTGGGCTTTGATATGGAGAATGTGAATATCGTAGGTACTTATCTGGGAGGTGGATTCGGTAGGAGACTGAATACCTCCCATGCTGTTAAGGCAGCAATCATGTCAAGGGAAATCGGTCAACCTGTCAAGTATTTCTTCACGAGAAAGGAAGAATTCCAGAATGATACGTTCAGACCACCGACTCATCATTTCATGAGAGGAAAGATGAATGACAATGGTCAACTGTCAGCATTGGAACACCACTATGCAAGTGGGGATGTAGCCATCAATGCACTGATTATGCCTTCGGTAATGACTTCTGTATTGGGTACGGATGTAGGAGCTATGAGAGGTGGGAATATCATGTATGCTAATCTAGAAAGAAGACGAGCAGTCCAGTGGCATAAGACACTTCCCTTTGCTACGAGTTTCTGGAGAAGCCTGGGTCTTTTGGCCAATACCTTTGCAATAGAGAGTTTCATTGATGAAATGGCATTGAATGCAGGTAGGAATCCAGTGGATTTCAGATTGTCAATGTTAGGTACGGACGAACATCAGTCCCGAATCAGGAAAGTAATAGAAGTAGCTGCAGAAAAGGCAGGATATAAGGAAGGCGCATCCGGCAACAGGGCTATGGGCTTCGCTGCTTCCATCGATGCAGGTGCTCCTTGTGCCCAAGTGGTCGAAGTCAGTGTGGAGGGTGATACCATTAAGGTGGAAAAGGTCATCTGTGCATTCGATTGTGGCTTGGCCGTGAATCCCGATCAGGTAAGGGCACAATGTGAGGGCTCGATTATCATGGGTATCAGCGCTGTTCTCCATGAGAAAATGACCATTAAGGAAGGAAGACTGTATCCAATCAATTATGGTGCTTATGATATGGCATTGATGAAAAACTCACCACGGGTCATAGATATCCACCTCATACAAGGAGTAGATCATCCTCTCCCTGTCGGAGAGCCCCCTTTAGGGCCTATTGGTGCTGCCATAGGGAATGCCGTTAGAAGAATCACGGGTAAACGACTCACGGATTTGCCAATGAAACTGGACTAGGAGACACCGTGGAATAATTGAACATGTAACTTCATAAGGGTGTTTGTAAACTTGTGACACTCAGGGAAAGGATGTTGGATAAGGTCTTTTGGATTCTTATAGTCGAATAATGACCTTTTTCCTTAACTTTATTCTACATGAAACATACTCAGCTCAAGGATAATCATGGCAGAATCATCAATTATGTCAGGTTAGCGGTGACAGACCGTTGTAATCTGAGGTGTTTCTATTGTATGCCCGAGGAGGGGATACAATTCTTGGATCGTAAGGATATCATGTCATATGAGGAGATGTACCGCCTGTTGAATGTGCTGAAATCAATGGGAGTGGATAAAATCCGTATCACTGGGGGAGAGCCGTTTGTCAGAAAGGATATCATGCCTTTTCTTCAGAAGATTAAACATGATGTCATGCCCCGTTCTTTTTCCATTACATCGAATGCGACCCTCCTGCATCACCATATGGAAGAAATTCCAAAATTATTCGATGCCCTCAATATCAGTTTGGATAGTTTGGATCCGAACCGTTTCCATGAAATTACCCGTAGGGATGATTTTCGTCAGGTCAGGGATAATATCTCCGCTTTGATAGCTTCAGGCCTGAATGTCAAGATCAATGCGGTAGTGATGGATGGGAAAAACATTGATGATATTATTCCGTTTGTGGAATGGACCCGCAATGAGAATATCGAAGTACGATTCATAGAAGAAATGCCTTTCAACGGAACCCGGAATGCTGACGATATTTCAAACTGGGATTACAAACAAATCCTAGGACATATCCGGACAGAATTCACGGAACTGGAGGCCCTGCCCTATATTTCCTCATCCACTTCCATGATGTATCAGGTCAAGGGCTTCAAAGGGAAAGTGGGAATCATTCCTGCATTTTCAAGAACATTCTGTGGAACTTGTAATCGCATAAGGATAACAGCCAAAGGAGAATTGAGGACTTGCCTTTATTCCAATAAGGGATTCGATTTGTTGGGGCCGATGAGAAGTGGGATATCGGATGACGAACTACGAATTCTCATCCGTGATGTCGTACAGAAGAAAGAGAAGAATGGCTTTGAGGCAGCAAAGGACAGGAATGGATATATACCGATTTATGAATCAATGACAACCATCGGAGGATGATAACAGTACAGGAGGCGGATGGACTTATCCATGATAATCATTGGAAGGCTACCCTTGAAAAGGTAGCACTGGGGCATGCAATAGGCCGGATTCTGGCAGAGGATATCAAGGCGGATAGGGATTTTCCTCCTTTTAATCGAGTAACGATGGATGGAATAGCCATCAGTGCAACAGCTCTGGAAAAGGAAGTACATTCATATCCCATCCAGGAGATTGTTCCCGCTGGTTCGGCCCAAACCAGACTTAGTGATGAAGCCCATTGTGTAGAAATCATGACAGGTGCGGTATTGCCCATCGGAGCTGATTTGGTCATACCTTATGAGGAAGTCAATATTACAGATAGGATAGCTTCCGTTGCTGATTTATCACCTTACCGCAACGGTTCGAGTATCCATCCGAAAGGTAGGGATTGTACTAAGGGAACCGTCCTTATACCCAAGGGACGGATTATCACAGCAGCAGAAATTGCGGTCATGGCTACGGTCGGATGTGCGAATGTGGAAGTGATGCAGCTACCCAAGGTGGCAGTCATCGCAACTGGAGACGAACTGGTCCCTGTAAATGAAATACCCGAACCTCACCAAATCCGTTCTTCCAATGTCCATATGCTGGGGGCAGCTCTTAGGGAAATACATATCCATTCGAATCATTTTCATCTCAAGGACGATAAGGAGGAATTGCTGAGAAAAATGAAACACATTCTTCTTGATTATGATGTCGTCATTCTGAGTGGAGGTGTTTCCAAGGGGAAATTCGATTTTATACCCGATGTACTGGAAGCCCTCGGAGTGAAAAAGCTTTTTCATAGGATTCGGCAAAAGCCAGGTAAGCCTTTCTGGCTAGGCCGAAAGGAGAATTCATTCGTGTTCGCATTACCGGGGAATCCGATTTCATCATTCATGTGTTTGCATAGGTATTTCAAACCATGGTATTTCCGTGGTATGGGCTTGGATATGCAACCTATTCGAGTCCGATTAGCAGAGGACTTTGAATTCAAAAAGGATCTGACCTATTTTTTACAAGTCAGTATCCATACGGATGGTTCAGGACAGATTTGGGCCACTCCCAACAGAGGCAATGGCTCAGGAGATTTGGCTAATTTGATGTCCTCACAGGGATTCATCGAATTACCATCCCGACAAAATAAATTTAACAGGGGGGAAACCTACCCTTATCACCCATTCAAAACATTGGGATAATGGATAATCAGAAATTCACACACCTTAAGGCGGATGGCCAGGTCAATATGGTGGATGTGGGAGAGAAGAAAGTCACTAAGAGAACGGCCAAGGCCCAAGCACTGATTCAGGTTTCTGATGAAGTTTTGGCCTGCTTCGAAAATAATGATTTGCAAACGAAGAAAGGTCCTGTTTTCCAAACTGCCATCATAGCCGGAATCATGGGCTCCAAGAAGACCAGCGAATTGATTCCATTATGTCATCCTATCGGATTGAATAAGTGTGATGTCAGTATCAGGATTAATGATGAAAAACAAATCGAAATCATAGGGGTAGCCAGTATCAAATCGACAACGGGTGTGGAAATGGAAGCAATGACTGCCGTATCCGTAGCTGCTTTGACCATCTATGATATGTGTAAGTCCTTTGGACATGATATCATTATTAGGGAAATCAAATTATTGGAAAAAAGAGGAGGCAAATCGGATTTCAATGCCCAATAGGAATCATTGCCATTCCTATATGATACTTAGGCTCACAGCCTATCGACTTAACATACTATAACGAGATTCAACAATGAAAAAACATACGAAACATAGCCAGATAGCCAGACCATCATTCGGCAAGTATGCCCGAAAGGAATGGGGGATTATAGGTGCACCTTGTGGCATCATTCAGGAATTGGCAAAGAATTGGTCGGCCAAATTGCAGGGGCAAATGAAAGTAGGTTATCTGGATGCTTCACACAAGAAAGAGCATTTGGAAGGAACAGTGCATTCCGATTTTGATATGCAAGTCGAAAAGCAGGGAAATGCCCTACAATCCAATACTGCATCAGAACCCTCCCATTTTGGTTATAGAAGAATGTTTCAGGAAGCGGATTTGTTATTGGTAAATGGCAATCATTTCGAATCCCAACAGCAAATTGTGGTATTGGACCCCGGGAAATTGGATTCATTATTACGCAAACTGGATCGACTGACAGATATTATCCTTTTGATTGATAACGGCTTGGGACATATTCCCGATTTTATCCAGAAACGAATAGGGGATGGTGTTCCTTTCATCCATAAGGATGAGACGGATATCATCCTATCTTATCTTCGCCAACAAATCACCCCTGCGCCTATATATAGCTTAATATTGAATGGTGGCAAGAGTACCCGAATGGGGCAGGATAAATCAACCCTGGATTATCACGGGAAATCCCAGTTGGATTACTTGCATGACATATTATCGACCCAATGTGAAAGGACCTTTGTTTCCGTATCAGAACAAAAGGGTAGTCAGGGAAATTATGAAATCATAGAGGACCAGTTCAAGGGATTGGGAGCATACGGAGGCATACTTTCCGCACTGATGAAGCATCCGGATGCTGCTTGGCTTGTGGTAGCGATTGATATGCCCAATATCAATGGGGATTCAATCAGTGAAATCATATCGAAGCGAAATACATCAAAATGCGCCACTGCATTCCTGAATCCCGAAACCCAGTTCCCGGACCCACTATTTACCATCTTCGAGCCAAAGTCATATGGTATACTGCTGCATTATTTGTCGATGGGGTATGCTTGTCCAAGAAAAATGCTTATCAATGAGGATGTCCATGTCATCCAACCCAATGATGCGGCCATACTTTTGAATATCAATACGCCCGAGGAAAGGGAGGAATTCCTTGTAAGGAAGACAAAAAGACAAGAATTATCCGAAGAAGCAACAGAGTATAAATAAGAATAATAAATGAGTTCAACCAAATCCTTAGTCAGGTTCTTAGGGGACAATACCAATAGTCGGAAACCATATGATTTTATCATTCCCCATTATCAGAGAGGCTACCGATGGGGACCTCAAGAGGTGAATGAACTATTGGATGATTTGTGGTCTTTCTGTAAGGATGTGGATAGTGGGGATTTTTATTGTATCCAACCCATTGTTGTACTCAAAAGGGATGCTGGGGGTTATGAGGTCTTGGATGGCCAACAAAGATTGACCACATTGTACCTTATCCTATCCTTTTTGGAGGAAAGACGATTCGAAGACGGATATGATCAGGAAATGTTCACACTGAATTATGAGACAAGAAAGGATTCCGAAGAATATTTGCAATCCAAGGAATTCATAAAGGGAATAACGGATGAAAACATTGATTACTACCATATTTCCAGAGCATACCAGACCATCAAGGAATGGTTTTCCAGTTCTGAACACAGAGGAGCTAAGGGAAAATTGATTCCCATCTTATTGGATGATGATTCCAAGGGAAATCGTAATGTCAGATTCATCTGGTACGAGGTAGCATCACATACACCTCCGATTGATGTGTTCATTCGATTGAATGTAGGAAAAATTCCACTTACGGATGCGGAATTGACCAAAGCCCTGCTTTTGCAAAGGGATAGATATGATAAGGATGAACTCAAGTTCATCGAAAGGAGACTCTTTGAAATTGCTTCGGAATGGGATAGAATAGAATACACCCTACAACAACCTGAATTATGGTATTTCCTGAATAACCAATACAATGATAAGCCTACTCATATCGAATTGATTTTTGATTTGATAGCGGATAGGTTACAGAAAGAATTCAAGTATTTTGATAAAAGGCCTATAAAGCATGGTACATTCCTGATCTTGTCGAAATACTTTGATGATATGATGTCCAATGGAAAAATGGATAGAATCGATGTCGTTCATAAGATATGGGAATACGTCACTACATATTACGAATACTTCAGTGAATGGTATGATAACCGGAAATTGTATCACTACATTGGTTTCTTAATTTCACAAAATGGTAGACGGGAAATAGAGGGACTCATTAATAAGGCCAAGAAAAAATCAAAGAAAAAATTCATTGAGTACCTGGAGGGAGCAATTGGAGAAATGATATGGATTGATAAATCCCGGAAAGATGCCAAGGGAAATATGGTCCATATAAATGAGTTGGAACAATTGGTTTATGAAGTTGAGGGGCAGTCGTCAAATGATAAGTTTGAAATTCATAGGATTTTATTGCTTCATAATATTCATGCTTCCTTGAAAAGTGATAAGGAAAAGGCAAGGTTCCCATTTAATCTTTATAAGAAAACAAAGAATAATGAGAAATGGAGCCTAGAACACATACATGCGCAAAATACTCAGATATTAAATAAAAAAGCCAACCAGAGAACATGGCTTGAGGATCATGTCCGGTCTTTTGAAAAACAAAAGGAATCTGATTTTGTGGAAATTGTTGATAAAATTAAAGCCTTATTAGATAAGAAAGAAATAGAGCAAAAAGAATTCGAGACTTTGTATGGAGAGGTTTACAGTGCAATAAGAAATATTCCAAAGGCAAAAGGAAATGAAATGCATTCGATTGTCAACCTTTGTCTGATTGATGCTGCCACCAATAGTAAGTTGAATAATTCCGTATTTGATGTGAAACGGGAAAAAATTAAGGAACAGGAAATCGAGGGACACTATATCCCTATTTGTACTCGCAATGTTTTTATGAAAAATTATACCAAGTATCCTGTTAGTAATGCCTATTGGACAGAGGAGGATAGGGCTGCTTACTTAGAGAATATTAAGGCAACTTATGATTATTTTATTTCGAAAATCAATAACGAGGAAAAATGAAATATACCATTAAGGAATTGTTGAATGATTTTCAAGTTATAATACCCCAACTCCAAAGGGATTATGCCCAAGGTAGAGAAAGCGAGGGGGAAATCAGGGGGAAATTTGTAAAACAATTAAATCAGACACTCAAGGAAGGTAAGGATATCCTAAACCTTGATTTTATTTATGGATATACAGAATCAATACAAGCCGGAAGTAAGGTGTTTGTTCCTTTGGATGGACAACAACGCTTGACAACATTATGGCTCCTCCTGTGGTATCTCGCCCCAAGGGATGAACACCACCAAATTAAAAAGGAATGCCGGACTTATCTGCGTGGTTTCACATATGAAACCCGTCTTTCATCAAAACGATTTTGCAATTGCTTGGTAACTAAACCCATTGATTATCATAATGGTAGGTTGAGTGAGCAAATTGAGGATGCTCCTTGGTTCATGGCATCTTGGATACTTGACCCTACCGTGAAATCCATGCTGAATATGATTGATGCCATAGCAGACTTAGTGGAAAGAAACGAAAATGCATGGGAAAATCTAACAGAGAAGAATCGGATTACATTCGATTATATTGATATAAAATCAGAGGAGTTCAAGCTGACGGATGAGTTGTACATTAAAATGAATTCAAGGGGTAAACCCCTGACGACATTCGAAAACTTCAAGGCGCAGTTTTCTACATTATTATCATCCGAAAATACGGATTATAAAGATGAGAAAAAATACATTGGTAAGTCACAAGTAAGTTATAAGGAATATTTTGCATTCAAGATAGATAGTGTATGGATGGATTTATTCTGGGGGTATGGAAAGGAAAACCCTGCTGAGTTGGATGGTTATATTTATTCATATATCAGGTTCGTTGCAGAGTTTTTCTATTACAAGGATAATCCTAAGGAAACAAGTTCCAAAACCCAAGTGGATTTTGATTTTATGAACCAAGTTTTTTCTTCTAAAAAGAATATTGATTTTCTTTTTGATTCCTTGGATTGGTTGTCGGGTAAAGAGGATGTTCATGGTTTTTTTAAAACTGCATTTGAGGGGATTTCATTTTTTGAGAAATCAACTAAGGATTATTTTTTAAGAGCCATTACTACCAAGGATTTTGATGTCAGGGATAAGGTCGTATTGTATGCCATTTTGCATTATTGTATTGAATGTGATGTAACAGAACCGGATGATGAAATCAGGGTGTTGGTTCGCTTATCAAGAAACTTTCTTTTCTCCGTAAGACAAGCTAATCAATCCCGAAAAATCGAATTCACATCCAATTTGCGTCTGAATAATGTAGCAGATTATTGTAAGTTGATTGATGAATTGATTGGTTATAAGAAAAAGAATCAGGATATATCATTCCATCAGATTTTATGTGATAATAAATTCAAAGGATTTGGTAAAAAAATCATCAATAATGAAAAAAGAAAAGCCAAGATTCTCTTATTGAAACCCGATTTGAAAACCTGTATCCAAGAATTGGAAAATCATCCCCAAATACAAGGAAATACGGTGAACTTTAAATTGGATGATGAAAAAATAAAAGAAAAAATCAAGGCTTTTATTGAAATATGGTCAGGGAATACTCCCAATCATTTAATTGTTAGGGCATTGCTGAGTATAAATGAATATTGCATAGAAACACATTCGCACTCCGCTTTGGGCTCCATATGGTATTTTGGTGCATCAGGAAACTGGAATTCAATTCTGACACAAATGAATTCTGATACCAGCCATTCGTTCTCGGAAACATTGGATGAGTTTTTTGAAACATATTTGGTAAGGACTGAAAAAACCGTAGATGAAAAACTCCAATCCATAATAGATGATTACCAGCCGAAGAAAAAAGATTGGATGTATTACTTTATTAAGTACCAATCAATGATAAAAAGTAGTAAATGGAATTTATTCGCATGGAGTTATAAGAGTGATTTCAATATTCATTCCCTCGGTAATTCGGGTAACTTTCCATTACACTCCTACCACCACAATCCCTATCTTGATACACTGGACGAAATCCTTGGAGATTCGTATGATACGGAGTTGTACTATGGCCGATTCTCTGAATTGAGTCGGATAGAGGTCAACGAAACGTTGGATATCCAAATTGATGATAATGGATGGACTATAGGATTGCTCGACGAGAATAATTCCGAATTAAACCCAGCTTTGATCAAGAAGTATAATCTCATTGAGGATGATGGATATTACTTTTTTAAGGAATTGGATGATAAGGATATGTTGGAAACCGCAAAGGATTTGATTGGGGATGTTATTCAATCCCATTCCGCTCCATCCCATGCCTAAACGAACCATAAATATGAATCCAATGACCATAGACATACTCGCATTCGGAATAGCTAAGGATATCCTAGGCGGAACCATCACACAAATGGAATTCAGTCCAGGAATGAAAGTCAGCCATCTGAAAAAACAATTGACAGACCAATATCCTGATTTCCAAAAATTGGCTTCCTTGAGAATCGCTGTCAACAGCGAATACCAAGAGGATGATTTTGTATTGAATGCAAAGGATGAAATTGCCATTATCCCTCCTGTGGCAGGAGGATAAACCTTGAATGATGAAGCACATTGAATTATCAGAAGAAACACTTGATCTGGCAAAATGTATGGCTATGGTCGAGGATGAATATGTGGGTGGGGTAGTTACTTTTGTAGGGACGGTACGGAATCATTCCCAAGGACAATCCGTAGTCAGATTGGAATTCGAAGCCTATGCCAAAATGGCTATTTCTGAAATGGATAAGATTGCCACAAAAGCATTGGAACAATTCGAAATCGAACACATCATCATTCATCATAGGGTAGGAAGTCTCGCCATAAAGGAAATTCCGGTGATTATAGTGGCCGCTGCCGCACACAGGAAAGCTGCATTCCAAGCTTGCGAATACGCTATTGACACCCTCAAGGAAACCGTTCCTATTTGGAAAAAGGAATATTTTGAGAATGGTAGCCATTGGGTTTCCGCCCATCCTTAATATCCGAACCTCATGACGAGCATCATCATAGTTGCGGCAGGACTTTCCACAAGGATGGGAAAGGATAATAAACTCCTGCTTCCCTTTCTCGGAAAGGCACTTTATCTGCACTTTTTGGATGCAGCACTAAAAAGTCGGGCAGGTGAATGCATTCTGGTTACGGGGCATGAATCCGATTCCATCGTGGCAGCTCTGGGAAACCGGAAAGTGAGGGTGGTACATCACCCGAATTATGAGCATGGACTTACTTCTTCGATTCAGGCAGGAGTCCGGTCTCTACATCCGGATTGTAAGGCTTTCATGATTGGTTTATCAGATATGCCATTCGTTACAACCCATCATATCAATACCCTGATTGCCGCATATGAGCAGGGACCCAAACCAAGTATAACGATGCCATTGGTGAACCAGAAAAGAAGTCATCCCTTGTTGTTTGATATTTCATTCAAAGGAGAAATACTATCCCATGGCCAACCGAATGGATGCAAGGAAGTAGTGTTGAATAACAAGGCTGTATGGCAATGCATACATTTTAAGGAGGATTTCCATCAGGATGTGGATACTCCTGAGGAGTATCAGGTCATTCGGAATACGAAATAATTGTCATGAAAGAGATCAAGAAAATCATTCGTCATTATAAGGGAGTGGATGCAAACATAGAATGTGCATTGGCTACCGTGGTATTCGTGGAGGGCTCATCCTATCGCAGGGTAGGGGCTAGGATGTTGGTGATGTCCAATGGACAATGGGAGGGTGGTATCAGTGGCGGATGCTTGGAGGGGGATGCGCTTAGGAATGCCCAAAAGGTAATCCATAGTAGGAAAAGTAAGGTGGTGACCTATGATACAAGGGAAGATGCCCAATCCCAAATCGGAGTCGGATTGGGATGTAATGGACTGATTGACGTACTGATTACTCCGATAGACAAGCAGGCCGATAGGAATCCCATGCATGTCCTGGAAGAATGTGTGGATCAAAGAGCCGAACACATTATCATTACTTTGATTCGGAATGACGAGTCACCCGAAACAGCGGGTTATATCCATTCTTTGGAAGAATGGGAATCCTTTAGGGAATGGAATGATGATGATAGAACCCGGCTTAATGATGCAGTTAGGGATGCCCGACTCAAACAACGTTCACAAGTAATTACAATGGATGAATGTAGGATTCTGATTGAATATCTGCCACCGCCTGTACATATGATTGTGATGGGTGGACAATACGATACCCTGCCACTCATGGAACTAAAGACTTTTTTGGATTGGAAAGCAACCCTTGTCTGTAAGATTCAGACAACTAACTACAAGGCCCTGGCCTTGGCTGATGCACGGCTGAACCAACGTACCGATTACCAGTTTCCATCCATCGACCGGTTTACGGTAGCCATACTCATGTCCCATGATTACCAAACCGACAAGGATAACCTGAAACGTTTGTTGGAAGAAACCGAGATTCAGTACATCGGATTATTAGGCCCCAAAAAACGGGGAGATAAGATCAGGAAAGAACTCAATATCATTTCAGAGGAACAATTGGCCCGGATTTACAATCCCGTAGGATTGGATACGGGAGCGACCAGCCCCGAAGAAATTTCCATATCCATCGTAGCGGAAATCAGGGCCTTTTTCAGCCAGAGAGATGGTAAGCAGCTCAAGTATCGTTCATTACCGATTCATGAAAGGACAAAAGAAGATACCTAGGTGATGGAATCACAAGGATTCAATGCTATTTCCAGAATTGCCACCACTTTTTTTCGGGAGGTGGAATAATCGTAGATGTTGAGAGTTGTTCTGGTTGTTCAATGGTTTCCGGTTGTTCAATAGTTTCCGGAGATGCTTGCTTAATTTGTTGTGTGAGTTCCTCGTATAATTCCCGCTTACGTTCCTCATCCTTTATCGGTTCCTCACACAGGATGAGATATTGCTTGATGTATTGCATATGGTCTGCAGGAGTCCAGGATTCAGCGAATGCATACAAATAGCGATAGCCCAATTCCCATACCTCACCATTCACCCTGCAATCAATATCCACTTCCCCCTCTGCATTCTGACTAAGGAAACACTTGATGGCATAGAGGTTCGGGCGGCCTAGGAGTTCGTCTGTCATGGCTTGGAACAATTCCCGAATGAGCAGATGGGAACCCTCAGCTTCCACCATTTCACAAATCTTTCCCATACCCTCGATGGGCCCCTTGACGAGTTTCCATTCCAGAACTTCATCAAGTTCTCCCGAAAAACTCACCAAATTCATGATTTCCTTTTCAGTATCACAATGATGTGTACACAAAAGGTCGTGGATGGCAGGGAAATCCGAACTCAACCATCGGTCTGCCGCATTTTCGACAGCCGCTTTCTGGCTTTCACCCCAACCATAAGCAAACTCGAAAATCCCATCCTCGAATTTTTCCTCATTGAATAATTCGATTTTCAATCGGGCATGAAACATATCGTCCCGTACTTGTTCCCCCAAATCCAAATGCCCATTGATTTTAAGATTCAATGGATGAAACCATAATTCTACTCCATCGGTTTCCAGAGGATATCCAACCTTATTGAATGAATTAGAAAGGCATTCAAGAATATTCAAGCCCATGATAATTTATTTTTGGGTGATTATCTGATGTAGGGATAATAGGACACAACGTCTGATATAATGTCCCATGCCTTACTGGCAGTGGTAGCAATATACGAAGATATTTACAGAGCCATGTCGCCGATTCATACTAAATTGGTTGGAGAATATATTCGAATCAAAGCTTTAGGATTCTTCGGAATAATAAACCGCTTCAAGGAATTTTTTCGACGCTTTCTTTTCTTCCTCGTCAGCCTTTAGCTCCTTGAATACTCCTGCAATCCTTAATTTTTTTTCGGGTAATTTGGCTTGCCCTTTATCATGTGCTATAAAGAAAGTCTCGGAAGAATCCTCGTCCCTGATTTCATAAATATCATATTGGTCAATTAAGGGAATAAGGGAGAATGTAGTGATATTTCCTACTACAATAGGTACCATGATGAATCCCTTGAAATCGGATTTGGAATCACTGAGTTTCGGAACACCCGTAAGGATGGCATTGGATGAAATAATTCCCTTTTCGTGTGCTTCGGATGGAAGTAGCCGTTGTGATTGATGTTGGTTATAAACGGACAATAGCTGGTCATCGAATTTAGCCAATATCTCACTCTTTTGGTCAGTGGATAAATCAATCATGGACAAATCAAGGAACAAGACCATTTTCTGTTTGTCACTGAATAATCCGGCTACTTTTCCCACTTCGGGTTTGGAAATGACACCGTCCTCTGCTTTAGTAAGGATATTATAAAAGCGACCGCCATTATCCAATTCGGAAATGGCATCGCTTACTTTTTTGAATGAATTAATTTTTCTCAAAATAATTATTTATGGTTAATGGAATATTGGGGAAATGGGAATTACCATTTCTTTACCCGCTTGCCAAAAGTGAGATAAAGCCCTGTTAATAATTCAGGTCCTTTCGCATCCCCGTAATAGCCACCGAATTCCACAAAACCGACAACATAGGATTTGTATAATGGTGTAGTCAATCCCAATCCATAAATCCCATTCTTGGAATTAACGGATTGGTCCCAGACCAGGTACAGACCTAACTCGTCTATTGCCTGATAGGTCAGAAACATACCTGCACTATTGCCACCAAAATTATAAAAAGGTGAAAGTCCCCAAGCATCCTTGATAAAGGTAGGGCCGAGATACAGGGGTGTACCAATGGTAAAGGGTTGTTCACCCTGGAAAGTGGTCAGGGCATGTGGCCCGAATGTGAACCCAAGATGGAGCTCCTTGACGGATTCGTTGTCTTCTTGCGCTTGCAATGAATGGGCACCCATAACCAAGGTAAACATGGATATGAAAATAATTAAAAGAGATTTCTTCATTAATACTTGGTGTTTTGATTTGATTGAAATGTATTCTTAAAGAGGAAGAAATGCCATTTATTTCGACGAATCCAAGGAGCAATAATCCTCAGTGGATACAAAACCACGAACAACGATATCCGCATTGCCCTTGATGACAAACTCACTCACGCCAACATGGTCTTTCTTTTTCGGATTCCAATCATAGGTGTAACCCAACTCTGTCCAAGGGTAATTCTTATCCCAGGTTGCATTGTAATAGGATGCCAGTCTCTGGTTATTGATCCATGTCTTGTGTTCATCCGTAGTGCCATCAGGGAAACCCAATCCACAACTATTATCATCAATGGCCGCATCCGGGCATGGACGGAATAAGTCGGAGGGCTTGACCCAAAATTCAACGAAATATAACTTGTTGACATTGGGAGGTAAACCTAGGATTTGCTTCAGCCTCAAATCCAATCCCTCCTTTTTTCCAAAGGACTTCTGACTACAGATGTTCTTGAGTTGAGGGGCTGTAGTGACCCAAATCGGATATTTTCCAGTATTATAAAATCCGGTGTTAGGGTCGTTCTTGTAATATTTCACTTCTTCTTTCCATGAACTGACCAATAGGTAGGATTCACCTTCTATTTCTTTCCAAACCAAATCCTTGTTGTCCTTGGATATAGGGATGAGTTCGGTGGAAATTTCCCAAGGCTGGGGTTTGGCAGCATCCCCAACACCCTCGCTGTATATTTTATTGATTTTATCAGAATTGTATTCCTTTACCAGAACTCTTGGGCTACAAGAGATAATAAGCGCCAATAATAAGATGGCTGGTAGAGTGGTGTTGATTTTCATTTTTTTATTTTTCATCGATTTTCAAATAAGGATTAAATTATTATTATTTTTTAATAAATAGGCATTTTGTAATGGTCTATCATGGAGAATATTCTAAGATTCAATATTCTTATAGATATGAAGACTCATCCCTTTTTCATTGGCCTTTAACCACTTCGGAATTTCCAAATAAAATAAAGTAGCATTTAATTCCTTTTCATAGGGTTGGGTGAGTATTGAAAATTGATGGGAAATGTGTGTGTGATTATTTTTATTCCATTTATTTTCGGCATCTCTGAAAAAAGTAATGAGTGCTTGGTCCAATGCTGATAGTTTATCTCTTTTAACCAGAAAACGCCTGAGTTCCTGTATGCTTTTCTTTAGCATATTATAATGTTGGAGTTCCAATAGAATCATCATCATGTTGAACTTGCAGACATAGGAGAAATTCTTGATGTTTTGTTGGGTTTGGTTCAATGCCCTTATATTCCAAATATGGGCTTCCTTATAATAACCGTAATTAAAATAATACCTGGAAATATGAAAGGCACACCAAGAACCCATGGGTAATTGGAAGTCGTGTTGTTCCAAGTATTCTTCTGCCGCTTCGACCGTATCCTGTTCAAAATCCAATCCATTCATATATTGATGTTGCATGGTGTAAGTCCTGACCATTAGTTCCGTATGATTGATGGATTTAAGGAAAGGATACTTTAAATGCAATGAGGTAATTTGTGCATAAAGTTCGTTCCATTGGTTCGGAACAATAATATTCAATGCCAATTTTACCAATAATATCCTTTGCCAATTTTCTATGGTCAAGGGATGGAATTGTGTATCGGCATCGAATTCGATGCCATTGATAATATGATCCGTTTCGGATTTGTTTCCCTTGAAAAATTGAATTCTGGCCTGAATGTCTGCCAAGGCTATTCTTTCCCTTTTTTGTGTAGGTAGAATACTTGGCTTGGAATGATGTGTTTCGATATATTCCTCTAGGGAAAAAATATCATCCTGTAAATGATTATCCTTGGTACTCCATTTTTTATGGAAAATATTCTGATGGAGGATGACTTGTTGGTGTTCAATTGAAATGGATTTTTCCAATTGGGTAATTTTCTCCTTGGATTTTTTCCAATTTTCCTCCAATTCCATTTCTACATTCGCCTGATAATAGGTATGGTTGAAAATCCTTTTCCTCCATTCCAAAAAATGAATATGCAATTCGGGCAATTCATATTTCTCAGTAATTAATAATCCTTTCTCTATTCTTTTCTGACAGGTTTCCAACATGCCCTTTTCAAAAAGAAAATCAATATCCTGTATAAGATTCAACGCCTTGCGATAACCATTTTTCTCTGAATGGTAATTGCGGATGATTTCCAGTATACGATCAAACAGATGTTTCTTGGTTACCGCCAGGTTCCTGGATAATTGACCGGAGCCGAGTTTCTTCTTTAATTGCACTTCATCATAACCATTCATGCGGGAGAGGATATGATACAATTGGAAAAGATTGGAATGGGGTTGGTTCATCTTCAATGCCTTATTGACATATCCTTTTTCCGTCTTGGTCAGACGATGTATCAATTGGTGCAACTTGTCCTGCTTCTGTTTCATACGCACATATTCAACGCTACACTAAAGATAGCAATCACTCATGTTGCATACAAATCATTTTGTTTGTTCGAATATTAATAAATTGTATTATAAAATATTGATTGACAAGTGTTTTAAATAAAATAATACTCATTGGAACATTAATGTAAGTCCATTCAACTCATTCTAGGGCTTTAAGCTATCGAAGTTTTATATCCATTGTTAATAATGATTTGATTTAGAATGATTTAGTATATCATACCATGCATTGGAAGTTGTATGGATGATTGCCATATGGCTCATATAAAACCAAGACCCGATATAGCTTTGTTGGCATTACTTCAAAGCCTAATCTAATGTTTCATCCCTAAAGTGAAATTCAGATTATGGTCCAAAATTTCTAAAAGATGAGAACTATAATGCTACTTTTTATTTTCATATCGACCTTGGTTGGGGTTCAGGCACAAAATGTCGGAATAGGAACCCATAACCCCGCAAAGAAACTGGAAGTCGAAAATGGAAAGGTATTGACTTCGGGTGTCAATGGCGGAGGTGCGGATTCCGGATTCCAGATGCATGCAAATAATGGAACCGATAATGTGTACTTCCAGATCATGCCACATCCGAATACGAATTCACTCGTTATGCAAAGATTGGATGGTACTCCGGGTAGTGAAACCTATGATGGAAATGTACTGGCCATCAACCAATCAGATGCAGGTATACTTCTGGGCTATGATGCAGGTGGTTCTGATAGATGCGATCCTAGTGCGGTAGTGCAGATTTGGTCTGATGATGGAAATAAGGGTGTACTACTACCCATCGTACAATTGACAGGTTCTACGGATATGAGTACCATTACATCCCCGGCTACCGGTCTTATGGTTTTCGTTCCGTCTTCGGCCGGTGACTTATCCGAGGGATATCATTATTTCAATGGTACGGTTTGGAAAGGAATAGGAGAGGATAGCGACTGGAAAAAAACGGATGGCTCAACATCCGAAACGCTTTCTGATGATATCTATACGGATGGGAATGTAGGCTTGGGAACCACTGCCGTTTCTGAGGGAACCCTGAATATCCAAAGTGATAATCAGGATGGATATGGATATACTTCCCACGTTGTTTATGAGGATGCCGATGGCACCGACCCATTGAATGTGGTGTATTCATCCAAGACCGTGAATACCTCCGCTTTGGGAACTTGGTATAATACGAATATCGGTGCTAGAATCTCAGTAGTCAACTTCTGTATGATGGCCCATCCGGGTACAACGGGAGATGCCATTGCCGGTTCATTCAATACTTCATGGAACAAGGCCATTAATCACCACATCAGTGTAGCCGAAAGAATACAGGGTGGGACCGTTACGGAATCCGCCAATGTGATTACCGTTGATTTCAATCCGGGTAGTTCCAGTTTGGGTACGGATCTGATTCTGGAAATCAGGGTCAATAGTGGTAATAATTTCATTGAGGTACGCCAAGTAGGAGGTAGTTATTCCGGAGATATCAAGATGGCATTCCATGTGACTCGTTTCTTCGATTAATGATATCCATCTATTCATTCATTCTAAAAATAGTATCATGAACAAGAGATATATCATTAGCATTTTTCTTGTACTGTCTTATTTGGATATAGTGATTGCACAGGATCATACCCTATATCTGAATGATAATGCAAGCATGACCACCGAAGCAGGTGCCATCCTGCATGTGGAGGGTGATTTCCACATGGATACGAATGCGGATTTGGATCATACGGGTACGATGGTACTCCAAGGAGATTGGTATTTCGAATCAGCTAATGTGGACCTGACGGCATCGGGAAATCCTGATGAACAGGGACTCATCCGATTGATGAATAATTATGTGGGAAATCCTCATAATTCCGGTACAATCCAAAGGATTTACGCTCCTGCGGATATGATGGGCAACGCAGCCTTTTACGACCTTGAGCTTAAGAATGACTTAGGAATCATCGAATTGGCAGGTGGTTCCATCGAAATCAAAAATACCCTGAATTTAGATGGCCAGAACCAGATTTTGAGAACGGATGATGGTGTGACCACGACTGATGGTTCAGGGGATTATGCACATTTCGTTCGCATATCGAATCCGGCTCCTACGGCCATTATCGGTGCAGCGAATGCATCGGGTGCCACCAATGGTTATATCCAAGGAAGATTACAGTGGAATACTACATCCGGTACGACCTATTCCTTTCCGATAGGCGTGGATGCCAAGGGAATGCAAACTTTTGATATTCGGACTGCTGCCACTTCCAATACCATTCTGGAAGCAGCATTCACAGCTGATGCAGGAGGAACCATAAGCCTGAATGACTGTAGTACGGATATTGATTGCGCCATCCATCACGGATGGTGGAACATCGACCCGATTGGGAGCAATAATATCACTTCCTATGCCGTAACGCTCAAGGCCGCCAATGTAGTGGATGATTGTGCGGGAGCTGATTTCACGGTTATTAAGAAACCTGATGGTACGGGCATTGGTTCTTACGCCTTGGAGGGATTGGACGGTTGGGATGCAGCCTCATCCTGCGATTTGGTGGCTACGACCACAGCATCCGTCTCCAGACATGACATGAATACATTTTCCGATTTTTCAATTGGTGCCACAGCATCCGAGGTACTACCGGTTGAATTATTATCCTTTTCGGGAAATGCCGAAGATAAATGGAATCGTTTATTCTGGGAGACAGCGACGGAAGTCAATGTTTCCCATTTTGAAATCGAAAAGAGTAGGGACGCTTTATTTTTTGAACATATTGTTGATGTAAACGCAAGGGGCAATTCCAATTCCGTTCTTTCCTATGATTATTTCGACAAGGATTTGTGGCCCCTTGCTTATTACCGATTGCGAATAGTGGATTGGGATGGCCATGTGGAATATTCGGAAACCATTGTGCTGAACAGGGAGGATGAAAAAAATCGATTGTCCGTTTACCCCAATCCCGTACAGGATGAATTAACGATTGCAGGTCGCATCTCGGATGATGGCCCTATGCAATTGGTGCTGCTGAATGCTGTGGGAATGGAATTGCAGAATGAGGTTATCCGAGCTGATGCATCCGGATATTTCACCATTTCCATGAAAATGGATACATACCCTAAAGGGCAATATTTCATAGGTTTGTTTAATGGTAATAATTGGGAATATGAGTCACTGATTAAGACAGAGTGATAGGTGATCTTAGGATTTCCACCGTTTTTGTAGTATTAGTTTTTTTGTGTGATAGCCATCACGAAATATTCATACCCATCCAAACCCGGTTTTTGTTATTTCCTAGGGAATGTAGGTACAGGAACCCATTGGTGAAGTATAATATTTTGGGATGGCTTTTTACATCAGCGAGTATGATTGACTCTGCTCTAGCCTATACCATACTTAGGCGCAAGCTGAATCTGCCTAGGAAGACGAAGTCCAATTGGCACGTCAATTCTTAGGTATCCATTGGTCTTTCATTCGCTAGCAACAACTCATATCCCCACCATTCTCATCGGCATTGAAAGGCATGTTGCCACCACAGCCCTCAAAGATGCCATAGTGGGTACTCCAATCCCCGAAGAACTCGAAATGTTCCTTGAAACGCGTCTCATGTAGCATCTTATAGGTATTGCCGCAAACGGTGATCATTTTCCCTTTCGGGAAACGATGATGGTCGTCAAGGTCGAAATAATGAGCATTTTCCTTAATGGTTCCAAGGTATCTGACGGATTGTCCATAATCCTCACAATCCTCCTCAAGGCCATCCAGTTTGAATAGGCGGTAGGTCACGGAAAAGAACTGCATGTCACCAACCCTTTCTTGGATGTCCTCGTTTTCAATGGTAATGCCATTGCTCTTGATGACCCTAGGGTCTGTGAAGCCCGATTTCTTGGCCATTTTGAGAAAATCATTCCAATACAATGCTCCTGAGAGGCATTCGCCCCAAAGAACAGTATCCTGCTGGAGTTCGGTACTGATTCTACGGTCACAGTAGACATCACTGAAGTACATCTCACCCCCCGGTTTGAGGAGTCGGAATGCATCATTGAAGATTTTTTGCTTATCCATACTCAGATTCACTACACAATTCGAGATGATGAGGTCAAAACTGCCATCCTGAAGTCCCAGTTCGTCCAGTTGGTCGATATTGCCCTTGATGAAACGTACGTTGGATGTGGAATAACCGAATTTTTCGGTATGATAATCAATATGCTGATTGGCTACGGCCAATTGTTCATCAGTCATATCCACTCCGATGACCTGACCCTGCTGCCCCACCAAACTGGAAGCGATATAACAATCCCGGCCACTACCCGAACCCAAATCAAGGACCTTGAGCCCATCGAGCTGAAAAGGAATGGTAAGGCCGCAGCCGTAATATTTGGCGTGGACCTCATCATGGATGTCTTCCAGAATGCGTTGGATATACTTGGGAGGTGGCACCAGGGTGCAGCAGGCATTCGTTTTCAAATCTTCCGAACGGCTGAGTTCTTTGCCGTAATACTCCTTGACATCTTCATAATTCACTTCCATGATGCATGTTTTTTAGAAAATAACAAATGGCAGCCCCTAGGGGTTCGGACCATGGGTTCGAAGGTAAGGGAATTCTGGTATTAGACCAATGGATGATGCTACCGAAATCATGTACGGATGGGGACATTTCGAATAGGAAAATCCCGTAGGGGAGAATTCCGCGTGAAAAAAAAGGATTTCCTAAAAATGCGAATTGTCACAGATTTTTGGATGATTCCTAAACATAGCTTAGGAATTGAACCTGACAAAAATGGAATCAACTGGCCAAAACCTCGTGGTATTAATGTTATTTTCATATATACATTTCAATCATACCCTGATGAATCAGTCGATGATTTACTTGGATAAAGGAAAAATAAAGCCTATTTTGTCGATGTTCTTTGATAAGTCGGGCTTTTTCTTTTTTTTGACACTGTCACAAAGTGCCTCAAAAAAAAGTGTTAAAATTTTGAATTAAAGCCTTGTATTTGAGGTTTTTACGCTGAAATAACTCTTTGAGAGCATTGTCCACTACAGATAGGATTGAAACCAAAAAAGTTTGGTATACCCGATCTTTTTCAAAGACTTTGAGAGCATTGTCCACTACAGATAGGATTGAAACTCCACTCCTCGTTTCTTTTTTTATTTTGATTATTCACTTTGAGAGCATTGTCCACTACAGATAGGATTGAAACACAAATTCTTTTTGTGTAGCCTCGTGCCACCTTGACTTTGAGAGCATTGTCCACTACAGATAGGATGAGCGAGCGATTTCTGCGAAGCAGAATAGATGTCTGGGAGACATCTA
>JAHDHL010000105.1 GCA_020631355.1 Saprospiraceae bacterium
AAGCAATGATGTTATTTGGTGAGCCGCCCCAATAAATAAACACACACATGTCCACAAATTACCACGCCAATTGGCAATACCTAGCGAATCCATTTTATAGCCAGACCAAAAGGAATTACAAACAATTCCTGAGTTTGAGTAGCGATCATATGGCGAGTTTGAAGCAAGCCATAGATGAGCCACGCATCCAAGAATTGACCGCACTATATGCCCCATTACACGAGGCATTTAGCGAAAAATATATACGTACTTCAAAGGAAAAGGATAAACTGCGAGCTAAGACCCTCGAAGTCAAGCGGAAGGAGGAGGCATTGCGACAGGTGATTGGGAAATGGGATTTGCGCTTGCAAATGGTGTTTTATGAGGATACAGCGGAGTATACTACCTTATTACCAAATAAAAGAAATCCTTTTCAGGTAGGGGCAAGAGAGCAACGTTTGATGGCTTTGAGTACTTTCAAGGGAGCTTTGACTAAATATCCTGAGCTAAGTGCCTTGCAAAAAGAAGTCGCTGCTTTCCATAAGGAATTTAACCAACTTCGCTCCGAGCAACAAGAACAGGCGACGACTGTTAGCCGTATGATTGAGCAATTGAAGGAGGTACATGCGGCGGCCACCATGCAGATGTATAAGAATCTGGGGATGCTCATGTTTATTTTTGGGAATACTTATGAGCTGACCGCCTTTTTTAAGTTGTCGGTGATTCGACGAGGGGTGAGAACATGAAACACAGGCGGATTTCTGTATGGGCGGATTCCATATCCGCCCTGTCACCCTCTTTAGAAAACAAGCACCTTCTCCATCCCACCACCATTCACCCGACCAATAAAATACACCCCAGGCTCCAAAAAATCCAAGGATACACCAGCACTACTAGAATGATCTGATGACGAAGGAATAGCAAAAAGCAATCGACCAGAGGCATCATAAAGCTCCAATTGCCGATCTTGCGGCAGGACATTTTCCGACCATTCAATAGACAACCAATCTTGTACAGGATTGGGATAGATTTGAAAAGCAGGAGCGACCGAGTTTTGATCCTCTAAAGCGGTGGGATAAAAAGGTACATCCAAACTCAATACAACAGGAAGGTGATCGGACATATACCAAAGGGAACGCAAAATATCATAAGGAATCTCATTATCTATATTACAATCCAAAAAATCTCGATTATAGCAAGTTCCATTATTTCCTAGTGCCTTATAAGTATCTTCGATATAAGTCACAGGCTGATCTTCACTCATTAGGGCATCGGATAGGAGGACGAAATCAAAGCGGTCATCCAGACCACCACCTGCGCCGCCACTACCTCCACTTGACCTAGTAGATTGGGTAAGAATCCCTGCATGACCAGAGCCATCCTCTCCCCAGCCTGGCATATTGATAGGATCATAGAGGGTATTGGTACCATTCGTAGTGGTTAATAATTGATAGGCTGGCTCAAAGGCAGAATAAACATTGAAATCCCCAGCCGCAATAATTCGACTATACTCAGGCAATTGTTTGATATGATTCATCCATATTTCTACCATCCCTAGCCGTAAAGCTTCATTTTCTTCCCCTCTCGAAGATTTTAAATGGGTGACATAGACATGAAATAATACCGAATCCATTGTGCCTATATCTGCCGATCCTTTCCAATACAATCGAAAGTAATTGACATCTCTATAATTGGTTGTCACCACCGATTCTGCCACCAATTCCAAAATAGATTCATTATAAACAATATTCTGCTGTAATCGCCAGCTATTATTGGGATTTGATATTTGTGCTTCATAGGTTCCACTCACATAATTTCCCTCCAAATCACCACAAGCCCCCACAATATCCGCCAGCCCACCAGGACTTTTTAGCTCTTGGAGTAATAATAAATCAGGTGCGTAATAGTCCAATATCTTTTTTAGGGTATCCGCCCTAGTATCAGAGCTGCTTTCTGGATAAGTTAATACATTATAACTCATGACTTTTAGCTCGGTTTGTCCTAGAACATTGAGGGCAAATAGCGTTAAAAGTAGGGTCAAAGTCAGACGGATATTATTAGAGTGGTATATCATGGATTTAAGTGTAATTGTTGTTTAATTGGAATTTAGTATGTTTTGGAAAGAAGAATTAAACATTAAGAAATCTTAGTTCTAGGCTAATGGTGGGTATATTTTCTTTCGCCCTGAAAGGGCATAAGCATTAGCATAGGGCATCGCCC
>JAHDHL010000070.1 GCA_020631355.1 Saprospiraceae bacterium
GCCAGCATGGCATGGAACGGTACGAAACCGGGATAACCATAAAATAGGCCCATGATGAGGGCAAAGACGAAATAAGCCGCCATCAGTCCCTCGGCTATGGTAATCCAGTTGAGGCGGAAAGAAAGGTATTTTTTCCTTTTCAGGGAATCTGCAAGGCCCTTGATATTGAATTTGGGTGTCCGTACGAATGGAGTGCGCTTCCCTCTGAAGCCCTGAATCACTGCAATGGAATTGTGTAGGGAAAGTCCCATACTGAGTGCAAGGAATACCGGAAAGAGAATCAGGAATTTGAATAGGATTTTCCAGAGGGGTTGTTCGAGTTCGGCCCGTCTATTGCCTACAAAAAAGACCATTCCTATAATGACAAATCCCAATTGGAAGATGGTGAAGTACATCAGGTCTATTTCCGTCCTCGGTAATAGGAACATAATCGGGACACTGAGCATCCCGGAAAAAAAGATGGAAACAAACACACTACTCGATAGTAAATGCCCCACCGCATGCAGCTTCTGCCTTAAGGATAGCTTAGATTTGAGCAAGGTGGGGATGAGTTTACGAGCAGATTCCGCACCTCCTTTTTGCCATCGATATTGTTGGGATTTGAGGCCATTCATTTCTGCGGGCAATTCCGCAGGGGCCCCTACCCTTTCCAAGAAAACAATCTGGTATCCGGCCAGTTGCGCACGGTAGCTCAGGTCTAAATCCTCTGTCAGGGTATCCGCTTCCCATCCGCCGGCATCGGCGATGGTCTGTTTTCGCCACACTCCTGCGGTACCATTGAATTGCAGTAAACAACCGCCGGCCCTACGCCCCAATTGCTCTATGGTAAAATGTACATTCAACTGGATGGCCTGCAAGCGGGTCAGTAGGGAATAATCCTGATTGATGTGTTCCCAACGGGTTTGTACCACACCTACCTTCTCATTCTTAAAATGGGGAATCGTTCTTCGAAGAAAATCCTTTTTGGGTAGGAAATCCGCATCGAAGATGGCAATGAATTCACCATTGGCAAAAGGCATGGCATCCTTGAGGGCACCGGCCTTGTATCCCGTTCGGATTTCGCGCGTAATGTGTTCGATTCGGTAACCCTTGGCCTTGTATTCGGCCACCTTGGCCTTACAGATATTCACGGTTTCATCCGTGGAATCATCCAGTACATGGATTTCGTATTTGTCCTTGGGATAATCCAATTCCACGATATTATCTATGAGTCGTTCGGCCACATACAATTCATTATATAATGGTAATTGGATGGTGACGAAAGGGAGGTCATCATCCTCTGCCCATGCCTCATGTTCGTCCTTGTACTTACTCAGATTCTTGGTATAGAAAAAGAGGAGGCTCAATTGCAGTAAGCAATACATGATGATATAGGTGAACGCTGCAAAATACAAGCAGACCAATATGAAGCATATGGTTTCTATCATAGGTATTTGAATATCGTCCAGAGAATTTTTTGGCCTGCGCCTATGGTTCCCTTGATGGTCCCCGACACCTTAGAAAAACCGATTCGCACCCGATAGTTCACAGGAATTTCGGTGCATTTCATCTTTTGCTTGGCAGCCTTGACCTGCATTTCCACGGTCCAACCATAGGTTTTGTCCTTCATATCCAAGGCCAATAAGCTATCGTATCGGATGGCACGGAAAGGCCCCAAATCCGTAAAACGATAACCATAAAAGAGTTGGATGAGATTGGTGGCCAGCCAATTACCGAAGATTTGTTGGGGTGTCATGGCACCTCGTTCCAAATCACCCAAAGCCCTTGAACCGATGACCAAATCGAAGTTTTCCTGGATGATGGGTGCCACTACCTCTGGCAATTGTTCAGGATGATCCGAATAATCCGCATCCAGAAAGACAACGATATCGGGATGTTGCTCCTTTTTGGCAATATGTGCCAATCCGAACAGACAGGCATTGCCATATCCTTGGATGGGTGCATCGACCACCGTAGCACCAGCCTCAGCTGCAATCCTAGCTGTTTGGTCCGTACTCAGGTTATTGCAAACCACTACTTCACGGACCCAATCCATAGGAATGTCCCTGAGTACATTGCCAATGGCATTTTCCTCATTGAATGCTGGGATTACCACATCTATGATGGGACGGTCTTTCATCTCACGCAAATGTAGATGAAAAAAGGGGCTTTTCCTTGTCGGTCGTGGGACAGTTATGGAGGATGCTTGTTTTTGTACCTCTTTCCTGCTCTTGTGGCTTGTCCTGATTATCATTCCATAGGCCGAATACGTTCGATTCCTGTATTGGATGTTATTTAGAAATGATTCAATGATTGATTTGTAAATCATTTCATCAACCATTCTTCAACAACTTCTTGGTATTCCATCCATTTGTGTATCTTCAATTCAGGAAAACCGATACATGGAGGAAATTAGGACATTTATTGCTGAATGGTGGCCCATCGTGGCGCCTTGGCTGATATATTTGGTCATACCGATTACTGCTGCGGTAGTGGGATGGTGGACGAATATGCTGGCTATCCGCATGACGTTCTATCCCATCGAATTCAAGGGTTGGGTCATTTCGGACAAAAAGGCTTGGATGCGTTTGGGCTGGCAGGGCATCATTCCATTGAAAGCCACCAAAATGGCTTCTGTTTCCACGGATATGATCCTCGCCCACCTTATTGATATCAAGGAAATCTTCAACAAGTTGAATCCCGAACGAGTGGCAGAGGAATTGGAATCCAATGTCAGGACCTTGGCAAGGGAAACCATGAATCGGGCCATGCAGGAGAATGTTCCCATTCTCTGGTCTACCCTACCCAATAGGAGAAGGGAGAAAATCGTGCAATCCGCCATTGACGAATTTCCGGCTGTCGTGGAAAAAATCATGGATGAAATCAAGGAGGACATCATCGACCTCTGGGATGTGAAGCAAATGGTATTGGATGAAATCGAACGGGACCGTGGCATCATGAATGAATTGTTCCTGAGATGTGGTGAGGAAGAATTCAAATTCATAGAAAAATCAGGATTCTACTTCGGATTCTTCTTTGGATTGATACAAATGGTCATCTGGTATTTCGTAGAGGATTATTCCTGGGCCTGGATGACACTTCCTGCGGGAGGCTTGGTGGTGGGATACCTGACCAATGCCATTGCCCTGAAGATGATATTCGAACCTGAACTACCCAAGAAGTTCGGACCGATTGTTTTCCAAGGCATGTTGATGAAAAGACAAAAGGAGGTTTCGATTGAATTTGGTAAGGTACTCTCAGGTAAGTTATTCACTATGAATAACATCTTTGACAATATCATATACGGCCATGCTACGAGTAGAATCGTGGAATTGGTGGAGAAGCATGTGAATGATGTCATAGATAGGACTGCGGGTCTGAATCGTTCCATCATTCAGATTACGAGAGGCACACAAACTTACAACAACATCAAACAGATGGCTGTGGATACTTTCCGCCAGGAATTACCACAATCCATCCGTGAGGTTTTTGATTATGCGGAAAATGCATTGGATATCCAACACACGGTAGCCAACAAAATGATGCATCTACCCGCTGATGAATTCCTAGGATTCATGCGGCCCGTATTCAAGGAGGACGAGTGGAAACTCATTCTGATAGGAGCCTTACTGGGAATGGGAGCCGGCTTCCTACAATCCGCATTATTGGTATTCTAGCACAGGCATCATCCCATATATCTCCTTGGAATTATTCCTTGATATTCTTGGTGATTTCCTCACAGGGCTTCACAATCATTTCCCCTTTTCGGATATCCACATACTCCCCTTTCTCATTCTTCTCCTGAACCTGATAGCTATAAATGCCTTGGGTTTGGATGAAGCTGCATTCTTCTCCCTTGGCAGGAATAATCAGTTCCGTAGGTTCAACGGTGGTATTCTCCTTGAATTTGACAATGACCTTGATGGCATTCTTTCCCTTATTCTGGAAACACAATTCGGAGATTCCCTCATTGCAATCCTCATCAGAAGAAGCGGCCTTGTCTTTCTTATTACCACCTTTCTTAAAGATATTGACAATATCCACGGCCAACTGTCCTCCCTCTATGATTCTATCTGCCTTGTTCCTCGGAGGCTGCTGACCGAACGATAAAGTGGTACAGAAAATCAACAAGGGCAGTATCAACATTAATTTCTTCATAAAATAGTTGTTTTGGGGTTAATTCATTCATCAAAAAGTCGCTTTGTAATAGTTGTCTACTCTTAAAGAGTACGAAATCCTCAAATGTGAGTGTTTCATCAGATATTTTTTAAAATATTCATCTATTCCACTCACATTTATCCGCTCCTATCATCTATAACCATTGAACCAGTCCAAGAAACAACTATGAGACTCCGTACACTTCGTCCGAATATCTGGATGGATGATATCCTTTCCCTGATTTATCCCAGATTGTGTGTTGTCTGTAACAATCAGACCCAAAAAGATGATTTCCTGTGTTTCGGTTGCGAGGCACAACTCCCCAAAACGGACTACCATCTATTGGAAGACAATCCATTCACGAACAAATTCTATGGCAGGATACCCATCCAATTCGGAGCAGCCTGTTATCTGTATGGAGTCCGTGGAAAAACTAAGGAATTGATACACAACCTCAAATACAACAACAAACCTGAGATAGGATATCACATAGGCGTCGTTTATGGAAATTCTTTAAAAGAAAGTTCAGTTTTTCCTAGGATAGATAACATCATTCCCGTTCCTTTGCATCCACTCAAAAAGCACCAACGAGGCTACAACCAAAGTGATTTTTTCGGTAAGGGATTGTCTGAATCATTGGGTATTCCGATGGATACACAAAGCTTGACAAGGGATGTTTACACCCATTCCCAAACCAGGAAATCGAGGATAGTCAGGATGGAGAATGTGGGTCAAGCATTCGGAGTACGAGGCAAAAAGTTAGAGGGGAAGCACGTCCTGATTGTGGATGATGTCCTCACTACGGGGGCTACATTGGAAGCCTGTGCCCAAACTCTTCTCGACCATACCTCCAATCTGGAAATCAGTTTTGCGACCATAGCCATCGGGGAATGAGGACTTGATGTAGGGTTATTGTTTTTTCTTGGGAATTCATACTCCCCTTTTTGATGAAATTACATTTTATCATCATATCTTGTCCTCCTATTCATAAGTGGAAAACCATAATTTCTGAACGCAGATGAAGATACTCGTTACGGGGGGACAGGGGCAGTTAGGATCCGAGCTCAATCAAATCGCATCATCCTACGATAATGCCGAATTCATTTTTACAGATAAGGATGATTTGGACATCACAAGTAAGGATAGCCTCCTGACTTATTTCAAGGGGCAAAAGTTCGATTATTGCATTAATTGTGCTGCATACACTGCTGTAGACAAAGCGGAGGAAGACACCAATGTGGCGGAAGCCATCAATGTTTCCGGTGTGAGGAATTTGGCAGATGCCTGTAAGGAAGTAGATGCTACCCTGATCCATATCTCATCCGATTATGTGTACCATAATGATGTCAACCGACCTATGGTTGAAATTGATCCGACCACACCTCAGGGCATGTATGCCCAAACCAAACTCAAGGGGGATTTCGCTGCAATGACCAATGCCAAGTCTGTCGTAGTCCGCACCTCTTGGGTGTATTCTTCCTTTGGGAATAATTTCGTGAAGACCATGTTACGACTAGGTAATGAAAGGGATGCCCTAGGTATCGTATTCGACCAGGTCGGCACACCTACCTATGCCCGAGACATTGCACAAACCATCATGCTCATCATTGAGCAATGTGAAAATGGCCAACCGGAATACGGCATCTTCAACTTCAGTAATGAGGGTGTAACCTCATGGTATGATTTTGCCTTGGAAATATTCCGTCTTAAGAATATTAGCTGCAATGTATCCCCTATCCTGTCCAAACAATACCCGACACCTGCGAAAAGGCCGTCATATAGTGTATTGGACAAGTCAAAAATCAAGGAAAAATACAACATCACCATTCCGCACTGGCGAGATAGTTTGGAGGAATGTCTAAATTTACTATCGTAAATTTAGTTTTTGAACTCAGGATAGTATCCCTTGTCTTTCCCAAACATGGTTTAGGAATCGGCTTACTATGCCCTCTGACTATTTGTATTATAATGAAGAAATTCACTGCTTTTGCCCTTGGGTACCTGCTTACCCTTGCCTGTGTGTTTGCACAGGAAAACCCTTTCTATGACAATGCCCGATTCGATGTGGATGAATCCTTGGCTCCATTCTATCATGGTGTTGCTTCCGGTGACCCGACCAGTACGTCCGTTATGATTTGGACGAGGGTCAGTACAGACTCCCTCCAAGCCCATGTGGAATGGCAAGTCGCAACGGATACTTCCATGACGGATATTGTAGCTTCGGGTACAACAGTTACGGATGGAGAATCCGATTTTACGGTCAAAGTTGATGTCACAGGACTCTCTCCGTACACTACCTATTATTATGAATTCCGAAGTCATGGGAATTTCTCATTAAGGGGAAGAACCAAAACGGCTCCTGATGGTGATGTGGATGCACTCCGTTTCGGAGTCGTATCCTGTTCCAACTTCGCACATGGTTATTTCCATGTCTATGACAAACTTGTGGACAGGAACGATATTGATGCCATCATCCACTTGGGTGACTATTTATATGAATATGGCAATGGTGAGTATGGCGATGTGAGGGAACTTGAACCTACGAATGAAATCATTACGCTTTCCGATTATAGGATGAGGCACAGTTATTACAAGTTAGATGAAAAGTTAAGAAGACTGCATCAGCAATATGCCATCATTGCTACTTGGGACGACCATGAATCGGCCAATGATGCTTGGTTTGGCGGAGCAGAGAACCACGAATCCGATGAGGGAGATTGGTTTGAGCGTAAATCCAATGCCATCCAATCCTATCATGAGTGGATGCCTTTCAGAACACCAGACGTAACGGATCAGGAAAGGATTTATCGCAAGTTGGAATATGGCAATATGATGGATCTTTTCATGTTGGATACCCGACTTGTCGGAAGGGAAGAACAGGATGGTGCCAATAACACGGATGCCGACAGAACACTTTTGGGACAAAACCAAAAGGACTGGCTCAAGAATGGTTTACAGGGTTCCACTGCCAAATGGCAAGTCGTCGGACAACAAGTAATGATGGCTCCCTTGGAGATATTCGGTTCTGGTCTGAATGCTGACCAATGGGATGGATATAGGGCAGAAAGGGATGAGTTATGGAATTGGGTTATCAATGAGAATGTTCCTAATATGGTTGTTCTCACAGGAGACATCCATACATCCTGG
Organism: Saprospiraceae bacterium; assembly: GCA_020631355.1. Classification (GTDB taxonomy): domain Bacteria; phylum Bacteroidota; class Bacteroidia; order Chitinophagales; family Saprospiraceae; genus JAHDCE01. Next base: position 7,285 of record JAHDHL010000070.1, read on the forward strand.
GCAAATGATTTACCGATGAGTGGCTATGATGAAGATACGGGTGCCAATTCAGCGGGAGTCGAATTCGTAGTGACGAGTGTCACATCTCCGGGATTGGATTTTCTTCCGGGTGCGGAGAATCTGGTATTACCATTCAATGACCATATGAAGTGGGCCAATCTGAATAACCGTGGATATTATATCTTGGATCTGAACGAGACAAGAGCCCAAGCTGATTGGTATTTCGTTGGTAGCGTTACGGATGAAAGCACATCTGACAGCCATGCTAACTCATGGTACACCAATGACGGAAGCAGGCACTTGCAAGGTGCTAATGGCCCGGCCACACCCAATCCCAACATCTTCACTGCTTATGCACCTGATGCTCCGAGACCATTCGACCCTGTTTCCACTCATGATTTGAATGAGCTGGCCTTTATTGGTTTGCATCCGAATCCTGCTACGGATCAGATTTATCTCCAATTCTTCAATCATGACAATCTGAATCTTACGTTATCCATCTACGATGTAGCCGGAAGAAAAGTAATGGGCGAGGACTTGGGTCTGCGTGCAGCAGGATTGCAAAAGAAGACCATAGATATTGACGAACTGAATGAGGGAATTTACTTTGTCATTCTTCAAACTGAAAAAGGAAGTTATAGAAAGACCATGGTAAAAACACCATAATATCCACGTTGAATTATATTTAAAAAAATCCCGAATAAATGATTTATTCGGGATTTTTTTATGTTCCTTTTTAATAGGTATTATTTAAAATAAAAACGCAGAAAAGGAAAATAAATTCCTAATCTGCGCACTGCATTTTCTTGATTTCCATTTTCCTTAATGGGTATATGAAGAAGTGTGAATGTTTGGAATCACTTAAATAAAAAAAATATTCCCACTGGACTGCGAAATCCTAAAGACCCAATCTAAAGTACACATGTAATCAGAATATGCATTTGATAACAATGAATTTTATGGGAACGAACAAAAACACTTATCAAATATTTTTAGTTCAGAGTATCCATACGAATTCGGTACTGAAAATCACCCGACTTGATTAATTGCAAACAACTCTTTTCCAATGACTTGGAAAACATTAATTTATTTACAATAAATTATCATCTTGCTTAGTTTCCTAATATCGCTCTATCTTAAGATTATATTTTTTAAGGTTGTTAATCCAAAGACAGAGCGATGAAAATAGTTTAGCTCAAAAGTTATAGTTTATATGTGTTATTTAGAAAAGTTATAATTTCTATACTGCGAAAAAAATTAAAATTCACGCTTACCTAATATTTTCCCTTGAATGGAAAATATGTTTTCCTCCACATATAAATCACGTTACAATACTATTTCAAATAACTGAATTTTGATGTCAGTAAATAAAATTAAATCAATTGCCTCCTCTTACGTTCAGCACCTTCTGTTCGTCCACCTTGATTTCAAAATGAATCTTCACATCCCCCTTGTAACAGTAGGAATCCTTGGACCTACTGTATTCCACAGGAAAGCCCATATTTTTCAATTCATTGATCAACCGGTAGGTATGACGTTCAGAAACACCAAGCCTCTCTGACAATTGTTTGGGATTACCTGTGGCTTTAGTCCTAATCAGGTTATCCAAGCGAGAGATTAAATTAATATCATCTAATAGTTTCATAGTTCGCTGTGCGTGTTTTTTGCATGCCCCACTAAGGCCAAATTCTCAAATCTTGTTGGCTCTTTATCACAATCCAAAGGATTGTGATAAAGAAGTATTCTAAAGGTACTATCGAAGGCCAGCCCCATCAATTAGAAATATCCCAAATAATCCCAAAAAAAAGAGGGGCAAAATCCCAGATTTTGACCCTCTCAACAATGTATATACATGCAATTCTAGAACTGTCCCGCCAAGACACAAGTCTTTTTCTCAACGCTTACGGCCCCTGAATCATCAAACATTTCTATCCAGATTACATAGATTCCGATTCTGGCTTTTCCACCCTCATTATTGGTCCCATCCCATTGGTAGAAGCCTCTGGTTGAAAGTAATTCATTCTCTACCAAATCCTTGACGATTCGGCCCTTGGCATCGAATACCTTCATGTTTACAATATTGCCATTAGATGTTGTGGCATAATCTATCCTCAGAAAATCCTTATATCCATCATTATCAGGAGAGAATGTATCATCATTAACCGTAAACACTTCATTATCAATATTTTCAACACTCTCAGAGGTCTGTGAATTCTTATATCCCGGAGTAGCATAACCCACATTACTGGCAGCTGAATGCCAATGATTTCGGTCATTTGTAAAGACATCAAAATCAATTCTTTCCAATGAAACACCCTTACCATCATCAATGAGTTCGGTATGGTAAGACTCATCAAAATCGAAGAAATCAACAACATTCCCACCTGACAGCAGCGTCACATTTCCTAGGTCAGGGGACAGGGTTGGGAGACTATTATCTATCAATAAATTCTCTTGTGGAACATCATAGAAAGCAGTCACTCCACTAGGGTTGGAAGTGATTACTACATAGGACATTGGAAAGAGTAGAAAATCCCGCTGAATGGGGTGATTTGGAGCACTCCCGGCTACGTCATTTACTATGATTAAGTCCCCGATATTGAGGATTTTTTCGGAATGATTGTACAATTCTACAAAGTCTGAACCGCCGGTATACGGATCAAAAAGTACTTCATTGATGAGTATATCCCCCGCTTCAATCTCATCCGGAAGGGCAAATTGAATGGTTGTTCCCTCACTAATGGGATTACCGATACAATCCGTCAACGCGGAGGATATCGTTAATGTATAGACAATGTTGGGCTGTAGGGGTGTGGAGGGGTCGAAAATCAATCGTACCTGGTCGATAATCGGTTCTTTAGGAACTGCCTGGGTGATAACAATGCCTTGATCAATACTAAAAATAGTCTCATCAGAAGCCAACATGGCATCCAATGATTTGGAAAAATATATATCCAGATTCGCTCCACTCTCAGGAAAAGCATAATCCACTGTTGGTACAGACGTGTCCTCACTTACTTCAAAAACAGAGTTTTCCTTACCTGGAGTCGCTCCTGCACTCGCTTGTGAAGCCATCCAATTCTCTCCGCCACTACAAGGCGCATTAGGATTGATCCTTTCTATTGAATAGCCACCGTCATCCCTGGATGCATCATTATACCAAGATGAATTATACACAATAGCATCCACCACATTTCCATCAGCATCATAAAGGGCGATATCATCACCTGAATTGGTCATGGATATGGTCGTCCCTATGGAAACATTGTAGATAGAATCCGCATAGCTTTCATCGGGTGAATTATCAGCATCAGAAATGATGATATACGCTCCGGGTTCCAATATGACCAATGGCAAATCAGACGAAGAACTCGACCCACTTACAAAAGAGAATCCCTCAAGACTGATGACCTTATCACTATTATTATATAATTCTATGAATTCGACCTCAGGAAGTCCGCCTACTGTTGGTGTAGGATCGGGCATGATTTCATTGATAAGGATATCATATCTTTCAATAGCTACCGGCTCGTAATAAAAGAAAGAAAGTACTGACGGGTTCGGAGCAATGATGGTTCCATCCGTATTACTGACATCAGATACTTCTATGTTGTATTCTGTTCCGTTTATGAATGATGATGCAGGAAAAGTCAACTCTGCCGTTAGAGGACCTGTGGCAATAGCAGAGCTAGGCATACCTACGCCCTGGACAGTATAATTGGATTCATCCTCTACGGAAACGGGATCCATTGCCGTATCGAATGTCAATACTACCACTTGGTTCGGAAACTCGATAGTAGCCGTCAGTACCTTTGGTTCAGGCAACTGGAATGTGGCTGTATTCGCATTTACATCAATCGTATTATTGCCGGCACAATCAGCCAGATTCGATACCGTTACAGTATATACGATATTACCTGACAATGCCGTATTGAATTCCATAATGACAGTACTCGGATTGACTATCGTGATATTATCGGGATTCCCAACAGTATTATCCACATTATAATTAGACGTGGCCAAGGCACTGTTATCCATTGCGGTGCTGAATGTGAGTTGTATTTGGTTCGGGTCGAGGACTTCGGCGGTAAGTAATTGTAATATCCCCGAATTGGTCATATTATCAAATACTGAATTCTCCGAACCCGGCGTACCACCCAAGGGACTTTCGGAAGCGATCCAATTGCTACCTGAAACATCACAAGGATTATCCGGATTAATCAGCTCCAATGTCCAGCCGCCATCATCCTTATCAGCATCCTGATACCAATCAGAATCATAGTCCACAGAGTGAATCAGAATTCCATTCAAATCAGTCAGGGAAATATTGTCCCCACCATTCGTTAGCGCATTAAAACTGGATACAGCAACAACATTGGTCAGACCAAGGGCCTGAAAGGCCGATTCATTCGAATCATCACAAACCACCACATATTCATTGGGCAATAAAAAATACGGAGGCATCTGCTGGGGTGTGGAACCGGACGATAACTCATATTGGGCCAAATCGAATACCTTATTACTATTATTGTAAATCTCGACAAACTCAGCATCGGGCAATCCTACTGTAGGACTAGGATCAGCCATGAATTCATTGATCATCATATCATAGGGCGAAGCCGGTTCTCCTTGTGCAAAAGTGAACATCTCACTATCCGAAGACGCATTTCCTACAATATCCTCAACCGTAGTGGAAAGCGTATAATCCGTAAAATTCATCAAGGGAGCAGCTAGTGTAATAATGACTATCGTTGGGTCTATCAAATCCACAACTGCCGATGCAACCACAGCACCATTGTCCAATACATAATTGGAAGCCAGCACTGCAGACGCAGGATCCAGAGGTTCATCAAACTGAACCGTCAGGGATGTGGATGATAGCACATTCACAGCAATAATTTCAGGAGGTGTCGTATCCACATAAAGTGGGTCTACCAGAATATCATCGAAAAAGAATTTATCTTTTCTGGTTTCTGTATAATTGCATCGGACACCAAAATAGAAACCTAACGGATGACTGGCATCAACAGCTGTGCCATAAGAAGTAAAACTAGTACCTCCTGTCAAGTCAGCTGATAATTCCCATTCGTTTGTAGCACTTCGGGTCACCCTTACCCTCACGATGGGAACGGAAACATCGACAGCGTCATCCGGACTACTGATAAGCGCAGTCGTGGCACCACCAGTTTGTCTTCTTAATTCTACCACATCATCCGTACCACCTATCAATACGAAGTATCCATTGAGTGCAGTCGCGAAATCGGTAGCATCAGAGGACAGGTAAACCCTTGTATAGTTCGAGCTGGATGGATTGAATTCCATTCTGACTAGAAATTCCCAAGTGGTGGCTCCCTGTGTTGGGGCATTGACATACAGGCCGGATACAGAAGCATCAAAATCAGCATCATTGAGCTGCAACTCATTCGCATTGATTTGGAATCTATCGGTATTCCCCATCCATGTGGGATTATTAGAGAAATCTCCATCAGAAAAGTCATCCGTCAATTGGGCAAAGGATGAAAAAAAGGGAGTAAGGAAAAATGTGAGTAAAAGGATTCGCATCATAACTGTGGGCATGATTATGTTATTTGTTCATACTAGGTCTTCCATATTCCAGAGTAGGAAGTCATTGGGAATGAGTGCGAATGAAACATATCCCAAAACTCGTCTGTCATATCTGAAACGTTCCAAAATGTAAGTTATGAAAAGAATACCCCAAAACAGTAATCATTCTGACTAAAATGAATGCATTCCATCCCATAACGACAGGCTCCTAGGGTACCAAGGCTTAGTCATCAAGTAACTGAGGGCCCTCTTGTATCAATAAGAGGGCCCTCAATCGAAGCATTCCGGGTGTACGCACCTGGGTTTATATGTTGGGGTCTTCCTCATCGGAAGTGGGTGTTTCGGACCATATTTTCATGTAGAAGTAAATGATTTGGCCAACAAATCCAGCAAATAGGATAATCAATATCCATATGAGGGGTTCGTTATTCTCCGTATTGAGTGTTTTGTTGTTTATGATGTGAATAATGTAATAAACCGTCAATACTATGGTAACCAAGATGGTCAATAGAAGTATCACGACTGCTACCCCGAACGTACCGAAGAACGTTGTGGGCATTTCGTTGGAAGCCGGATCAAAGGATGCTATTGTCATGAACATGGATAGGAATGTCAGGACATAGAGAAGCATCCCGATGATAGGACTCAAGGTGAATGCACCCAATAGGATTTTTTGGTTCTTACTCATGATGAGGTTGATATTTTTATTGTGAAAGAATTGAAAATATACTTCTGAAAACCGGGAAGTTCAACCAATAAGTAAATAATTCAGTATTGGAGCAAGCCTATTCGACCAGACGAAGCAGCAAATAGATAAAAAACATGATAAAAGATATGGCAATGGTTTCCAATTATCAATAAAGGTTGTATATTTGCCGTGCTTTTGAAGAAAAGCGGAACAAACTTTGAAGTTTTATAGTTGTGTTGGATTATTGAGAATGATTTACAATGGTCCGTTCGTCTAGGGGTTAGGACGCCAGGTTTTCATCCTGGTAACACGGG
>JAHDHL010000106.1 GCA_020631355.1 Saprospiraceae bacterium
TGGATTTGGATAGGAACGCCTTACGTATTTTTGAAAAAAATCCTAAGGATAGATTGGAACTGGACATCCCCTTGGAGGGGGGCAAAGCGGTTCGTCTCCATTTGGCGAAAGCCAAAATACTGTCGGATGATTTTGTTTTAGAAACACCGACCCAAAAGTATCCTTCCTCATTGATGGGACTGCATTACAGAGGGACTATTGATGGACAGTCGGGCACCTTTGCCTCGATTAGTTTCATTGGAGGGGAGATGATGGGGATGATAAGCACCCCCAAGGGCAATTATGTGCTTGGAGCTTTAGAGGATGCATCCAAAAGGTATATCGTGTATAATGATAGAAAAATGAAGGTCAGTCCTGCTGGTAGCTGTGGGACACCTGACGTCAATTTGCCAAATGCCGAATCTCTTGATTTGAGTTCGAGAAGAGCACCGGGAGATGTCTGCAAAATAGTAAAACTGTATTGGGAAGCGGATAAGGATTTACACGATAATAAAGGCTCCGTAGCAGCGACGGCCTCTTATATTGCTGGCGTTTTCAATCAAATGGCCACACTTTATCAGAATGACGGCATACTGGTAGAACTTTCTGGAACTTTGGTCTGGGATACTGCCGACCCTTACCGAGAAGATAGTTCAACAAATGCACTGCTTGATTTTAGGGGTAGGTGGAACGGTCTGGGGAATGGATTCAATGGTGACTTGGCCCACTTGGTGAGTTTGGATAATCGAGGAAACGGTGGATTAGCCTACCTGAACGTGTTGTGCAATAAACCATTTTCGTTTGCTTATAGTGAGATAGGTAGTACATATAGCAGTGTTCCTACTTATTCTTGGACAGTGTCAGTGCTAGCGCACGAGACAGGGCATAACTTAGGTTCTCCTCACACGCATGCCTGCTCTTGGAATGGCAATAGTACGCCTATAGACGATTGTGGAAGCCAGTTTTTTATGAACAATGGCTTTGATGACGATGGGAATGGCACAATTGATGACTTATCAGATGCTCAAGAGGCAAATGGATGTTTTGATAACGTATCTAATATAATTCCTTCTAGCGGAGGAACAATAATGAGTTACTGCCACTTGTTGAGTGTTGGGATAGATTTTAACCAAGGGTTTGGTCCTCAACCGAAGGCGCTGATTCAGAATGCGATTACAAATTCTAGTTGCTTGGATAACAGCATCAGTTTGTCAATGGTAAAAACGGACATTTGTCCAGGAGGTACAGGAGCTATCGATTTGACTGTTTCTGGGAGTGGGACGCCAGGTTATACTTATTCTTGGATGCCAGGGGGAACAACTTCGGAAGATTTGTCTGGAATTTCTTCCACTGGGAACTATGCAGTAACTGTGACGGATGCCAATAGCTGCACAAGTGAGGCTTCTGTGGATATTGTGCCTTTGTCTGCTCCTGGAGATGGCGATAACGTGACGCAATGTTCTACAGCAGATTTTGATGTTTTGTTAGCTACCTCTGGTATGTCTGTCGGAAGCGATGAAGTGGTTGGTTGGTGGGTTACAGGTAGCAGCCCGATTGCAGCCACGGTGACCGATCAGGCAACCCTTGATGTTAATCTACCTGAAACAGGTGGAGGGGTAGTGACGGGTGCTTCTCCAAATTTAGTGTTTGAGTCTACTTCTGGGTCTTCCCTCAATTTAGGGGTGACTTACTCTAATTTGATAGAAGGGCAGAATTATCATGCGACACCTTTCGTTTCTTCAAAACAAGATGCTATTGCGGCTAAAAGTTGCAATCAAACTTATGGAGGCTTTCCCGTAGGCGTCAGTACTTCCACGGGATTCTTGATACCAAATACTTCAATCACTTGTACTCCAGAAGGAAGGCCCTCACCTGCTGACTTTACTATAGATATCAATGTAACTTCTTATGTAGGTGCCGCCAATCAATTAACCATATTATTTTATCAAACAGATTGTTCAACACTAGTCGCTTCTGATTTTGGAAATGCAGGAGCGGGAACTTATACCTTCACGCAAGATGACTTTCCTGTGGGAACTGACCCTACGAATGGCTTTTGTGTCTTGTTGTACGACCAAACGCTTTCTCCGAGTGCCTCAATAGTGGCAAGTGCAGCGCTGAATGTCACTTATCCTGAAGTACCTGCGGTTACATTCCCTACGGTTACTTACACGGACTGTGTGTTCGGAACTCC
>JAHDHL010000071.1 GCA_020631355.1 Saprospiraceae bacterium
CTGAGGTCGGCGTTACTGAGGTCGGCGTTAAGGAATGTAATATATGGAGCGATAAGACCTGTAAAGTCTGTTTGGGAGAATGGAACAAATGCGAAATTGATTTTCATGGGGAGACGCTCGGAGGCAATGAGCCTCAACCATCTGGCGATTTGCTTATGATCTTTTTGGATGTTTGCTTGCCTTGATTTTAAAATACCATTGGCTTGGTATGATAATAATTGTCTTGTAGACCAATTTTGGAAATATTGAATTGATTTTTCTGAATTTTCATGAACAGGTACATTTGTTATCCAGTCTTGGAATTGTTGATATTGTAATTTTGTATTTTTTAGAACTTGGTCGATATTCCTAATCCGCCAACTTTTTTCTTGTATGTATTTAATATTTTCTTCCGTTTCTAATTCGAATTTTGAAATTAATTCTTTTTTGGATGCCTCATTTAAATATTGCTTTTGAATGTCTTCCCAAGGAACATTCATAAAATCTTCATGCTTGATTTTATGCTGATTTAATTCTCCATAAATGCACCAGAAACCATGGAATGCATTCATGGCTTGTTGGTCCGGAGTGTATTGTAGGCTGTTGTCCGTGTTTTTTTGATATTTATATTCATACAGGAATCCATATTGTAAAAGGTCGGGTAGGTATTCTGACATTCTTTCGAGTAAGTCGTCGTGTTTTTCATCATCCGCTTTAACGATTTCCTTGAGGTATCCTACAAGTTCCTCAGATAATCGGATATTACCGAAAATATCCTGTATGGTTTCGAGTAATACTTTGGTAGAATGATTTTTATATCTGCCGGGCTTTCTTTCTTCAAGGAAAAAGTATTTGGTGGTATTCCATATATATTCACAGGTCAGGTATTCGAAAAGTGATTTGTGTAGGAATTCTACGGCATAGTCATTGTCTCTGTCTTTTTTATTTTTATCACTGTTGTCTTTTTGGGTTTCTTTCAGATAAAAAGAAGTGAGTATATCCTTAAGGACGTGCTTGATAGGGTCTCCTTTTTTGCTTGATTCCAGTCTTAGAAAATCCTTGACGAATGACTTGGTTTTTTCATCTGATTTAATCTCACTTTTATTGAGGTAACCTTTATTACTTTGGTAGGTTTTATAGGCAATGAATGAAATGTATTCCCTTAAATCCTCAGGAGTGAGTTTATTTTTCTTGTATTTTTTCAATTGGCCATCCTCATCCCATTTTCTTTCCAATACCCTTTTGAATAATTCATCATAAATCGTGGCTCGGGACTGGTCTTTTTCTATATCCACATTGCATATTAATATCATTTGGAGTAGGATAGGGAGCTGTACCAATTCCTTGATATGTTCAAAGTTAGGATGCGTGTTGCACTTTTCCAGTGTGGCCTGATCTAGTTTGTACTGCTCGTCTTTCTTCTTGGCTTTGAATTGTTCCACCAAGTAGCATTGTTGTGTGGTGTTGAGTACGTCAAGGGAGAGTAGGAGACATTGCCCATGTCCGTATAATTTACTGCTTTCCACATAATTGAATCGGGAAGTAATAATGACATAAAGGTGTTGATACTTGTCTTGTGCTAATAAGTTTTTGAGCGTTTGAATCAGGCCGAGTACCTCGTTGTCCGTTAGGCTTTGCGTCATGAACATTTCATCCAGGCCATCCAGAAAAAGTACGGTCTTTTTATCCTCATTTTCAATAATGTCCTCGAATTTTATTTTCGATTTTTTATTGGTGATGATATCCTTTAAGGGATGTGTCAGGAAACTCCTATTTTGGGATTGCAATTTAATAAGGAATGCATCATATTCCGGGTCTTGGAATAAATCATGGATACAGCGAAAACAAAATGATGATTTTCCATGTCCGGGTTGTCCCATTAAAATTAATAACCGACTCGTTTCCGCTTCAGGACAAGCAATATGTTGGGATGATTTTCCTTTGAGAAAATAGTTGTAAACATAATCATGGATATTCTTGGAGTATTCCGTTGTAACGAAATGATTCTCCTTGCCTTGCTGGTTTATTTTTCTTGTTTCAGCATCATGTTCCTCGTCAATTATATTTTTAAAAACAAGAAAATTGGGTTCAATATATACATCAGAAAGTAAAACGCCCTCCACTCCCAATGCATTTTTTTGATAATGATTGGTAATGGAATATTGATAATTTTCCCTAGCGGAAAAGGTAGCCCATTCTTTTACCATCGGATTACTATGCCATTGGATAAGATTGGCATATTTACTTTTTTTACTGGTCAGTTGTGCATAGAATTTATCAGTAAAATGGAAATAAAATTGCTGTGTGAATACCTCCAATTTATCTTTTAAGTCATCGAATGTCTGGCTCAGCCAATCCTGATATAATGGAATAAAATCCTTAAGGAGAGTAATGGTTCTTGGGTCACTGAGATGATTCTCAGTAATGTAATAATTGTTCTTGGCGATTTTCTCAACGATTTCCTTGTTGAGTCGGGGCTTGTCCTTGAAAATATAATCCAGATATTTTTCTGCCTTGTAGGTGATGTTTTTCCTTTCCTCAATCTGATGGATGACCGCATCCATCAAGCTATTAACAATGAGGTCATGTGCTTCCCGTTCTTTATCCTTATAGGTTTTGACGGCTTTGAACCATGCAGGTATGGTTCCTCCGCTGAGATTAAAAGTGGCTACATCCTTGAATGTTCTGGCCACTGCACCAAAAAACTCCACCCAATCCAATTCAAGTTGGATGTTTATTTTATCTAATTTGATATCCCTTGGATTATTTTGCTTACTCATCCTTTTCTTTTTTCCACTAAGATAAACAAAGACAAATGAAGTCCCAGATGCCTATCCATTGCAATATGAAATTCTTGCTATCTTGAAGCACATATTCAAAGGCAAAATGAAAAGTACCTACCCACTCGTCAAGAAAATCGGATTCATTCTGGGGCCTATCCTATTTTTGGTTCTATTCTTCATGGAGGCAGAACTGATTTCCAAGGAAGCCGACCCTGTGGTGGCTGTTGCGGTATGGATGGTGGTTTGGTGGATAACGGAAGCAGTTTCCATTTCCGTTACGGCTTTGATTCCCCTTACATTCTTTCCTTTATTGGGTATCATGGATATCAAGACGGTAGCAGCCAATTATGGTAGTCCGATCGTATTCCTCTTTTTTGGTGGTTTTGTCATGGCCCTGGCCTTGGAAAAAGTGAATCTGCATCGCAGGATTGCCCTGCTGATTATTCGTGCTACGGGCAGTAGTCCCAATCGGGTGATACTCGGTTTTATGTTGGCTACGGCATTCCTCAGTATGTGGATCAGTAATACGGCGACTACGGTGGTCATGTTGCCGATAGCCCTTTCTGTGATACAATTGCTCATTAATGATGAGGATGGTTTCACGGCCAAGGATAAGAATTTCGCTTTGAGTATCATGTTGGGGATTGCCTATTCGGCTAATGTGGGCGGTATTGCGACCATCATCGGTACACCTCCGAATTCCGTATTGGTCGGTTTCTTGGAAAATGAATACGATATGGAAGTATCATTCGGCCAATGGATGATGATGGGCGTACCATTTTCCCTACTGATGCTGGGAATTGTATATACGGTATTGGTTCGTTGGATTTATCCGAATCATCTTCCACGAATACAGAATGCCAATCAGGTCATTCAAAATGAGTTGAAAAAACTTGGGCCCTTGAATCCTACTGAAATGAAGGTATTACTCATCTTTTTCATTACCATTATGCTCTGGATGTCCAGGCGTTGGATCAATGACAGTTGGGATGCCATCGAATTGACGGATGCGGGCATCAGTATGTTGGCTGCCTTTTCCCTGTTTGCCATTCCATTCGAATTCAATAAGGGGAAATTTGCCTTGGAATGGGAGGATACCAAGAAACTGCCTTGGGGTATATTGATTCTTTTTGGCGGAGGTTTGGCACTGGCAGGGGGCTTGTCGCAAGCAGGAGTGATTGATGTTATCGGAAATGCCATTGCTGAGAATAGTGTACTGACGGTTACGATTGTAACGATTCTTCTCATCACTGTCATGTTGTTCATGACTGAATTGATGAGTAATGTGGCATTAGTAGCGGTATTTGCACCCGTTGTTGCGGGAATTGCCATAGGATTGGATGCTGAGATGCTGCACGTTCTGATTCCCGTTACCCTTGCGGCCAGTTGTGCATTCATGTTGCCGATGGCCACACCACCGAATGCCATTGTATTTGCGAGTGGTTATGTCAAGGTACACGAAATGGCCAAGGCGGGTATTTTCCTGAATATCATTGCAATATTACTCTTGATTGTCTTTGTCCAGTTTGTGATACCTGTTGTTTTTTGATGACTAGACGCTAGACGACTAGATATTTAGATTATAAGACTTTTAGCGTCTATCAGTCTAGTATCTTGAACTTACGTTGAATCTCATCTTACATTATTAATTTTTCATCATTCATTCTGCGCAAGCAGCTATAAAGTTTTAAGAGTTCCTGTAGTATAAAGATTCTCACCACAAGATGAGCAAGTAATACATCTAACATCTCAACATCTCCCCTCATTTTCCAAGCATACTTCATCTCAATTTATTACCTTTGCGGCGTTATTTGAACATTAACCATTCAATTCATCGTAAATGAATCTTCACGAATATCAAGGTAAAGAATTATTAGCAAGTTATGGTGTGGCTATCCAAAGGGGAGTTGTCCTAGAGGATATCTCAAATTTTGATACGGCACTAGGCCAATTAAAGGAAGAAACAGGAACTGATTTTGTTGTTGTCAAGGCACAGATCCATGCAGGTGGACGTGGAAAAGGTGGCGGTGTGAAATTAGGTAAGAATGATGCCGAGGTCAAGGAACATGCTAACAATATCCTAGGTATGATGTTGAAGACACCCCAGACTCCGGGTGGTTTGGAAGGACCGGGTAAGTTGGTTCGTAAGGTGTTGTTGACTGAAGATTCCTATGCACCTGATTTTGATGCTTGTAAGGAATTCTACATTTCCATCCTGATGGATAGGGGTAGAAAGCAGAATGTTATCATTTACTCTACTGAGGGTGGTATGGATATCGAAAAGGTAGCTGAGGAAACACCACACTTGGTACATAAGGAATATATCGACCCGCATTTGGGATTACAAGGATTCCAAATGAGAAAGATTGCATTCAATCTTGGATTGTCCGGCAAGTCATTCAAGGAAATGTGTAAGTTCATCTCCAAGTTGTATGCTGCATTCGTAGGAGCTGATGCTTCCCTATTCGAAATCAACCCATGTTTGAAAGCTGGTGATGATAGCATCATCGCTGTGGATTGTAAGGTGTCCTTGGATGATAATGCATTGTTCCGTCATCCTGATTTGGCTGCAAAGCGCGATAAGACAGAAGAAGATCCTGCTGAGGTAGAAGCTGGTGAATTCGGATTGAACTATGTAAAATTGGATGGTAACGTAGGATGTATGGTTAACGGTGCCGGTTTGGCCATGGCAACGATGGATATCATCAAATTGTCCGGTGGTGACCCTGCCAACTTCCTGGATGTAGGAGGTACGGCTGATGCAGAACGTGTGGAAAATGCTTTCCGTATCATTCTTCGTGACCCTGCAGTGAAGTGTATCCTTATCAATATCTTCGGAGGTATCGTTCGTTGTGATAGGGTAGCACAAGGTGTTGTGGATGCCTACAAGAATATGGGAGACCAGATTCAGGTACCTATCATCGTTCGTTTGCAAGGAACCAATGCGGATATCGCTAAGAAATTGATTGATGAATCAGGATTGGAAGTACAATCTGCCATCACACTTCAGGAAGCTGCGGATGCAGTAGCCAAGGTGATTGGATAATCCGATTAGGATAGGATCAAAATATAAAAGGGCTGCAATCATACATGATTGCAGCCCTTTCTGTTTTCAGGAATCCTATGATTTCTTCTTCTTGGCCTTGTGTTCTGCATCCAATTCTTTTTTTCGCTTTTGGATGAGTTTCGATACGTTCAGTACTTGCCCCTCCAGACTTGAATCAACAATGAGTAAAACCCTCTTTTTTCCATTATATCTGAAAAGAATCTTCTGACCTACCTTGAGTGTTACGCCGCTATTAGACATGGGGCTCAGGTTAGGATTCATCACGCCCGGAATGCTTAATGGAATGGATTTAAGGCTAGGGTTCCTGAGTTGGAATTTGACATAATCCGTGGAAGTGCCCAAGCTGGCGATTGATAAACATAGCATAAGGATAAATGCATTCATGGTAATGGTTTTTATGTGTAATAATGCCATACCTACGAACCAAACCGATATTTGGATTGAATTGAGACAAATCTTTTTTAAGAAACTGAATCAATTCATCAAATGATATCGTTAATCAAAGGGTAAGAGGGCTGTGGACACGGTATCTGGGTAAATTCGTTCGAATCAATGAATATTCAGAATAAGCCTAGCCTTTTACCCTGAAAATAACATACTTTTATCCTTGTATGAAGCATTCAGAAAGATTAGGAACCGCTCCCATTGGCTCTCTATTGAGGGCTCAGGCGATACCCGCTGCCATTGGTATCCTAACGCTTTCCATCAATGGTATCATAGATAATATTTTTGTTGGACAGTATGTTGGCTCGGTTGGTATTGGTGCCATTACGGTAGTATTGCCGATTACTTTCCTGATAGCTTCCATAGGAATGTCGATAGGCGTGGGTGGTGCATCAGTCATCTCAAGGGCTTTGGGAAGCAAGGACAATGAAAAGGCATTCCTGACTTTCGGTAACCAAATCGTACTGACAATAGGCCTATCCATTGCCTTTGTGGTATTGGGGTATGTGTTTCAGGAAAATATCCTTGCCCTATTTGGTGGAAAAGGAAATATACTATCTCTCGCTACGGTCTATTTCAATATCCTTTTGCCTGCGATTCCGTTTCTGGCCTTTGCCATGATGTCCAATAATGTGATTCGTGCGGAGGGTAAGCCGAGGGTGGCCATGACGGTCATGATTATTCCTGCTGTTGTAAACATCATCCTTGATTTTGTCTTCATTGTTCATTTGGAATGGGGGATGGATGGTGCGGCATGGGCTACGATGATATCCTACATGGCTTCAGCTCTTTATGCCATCGGTTTCTTTCTTTTTGGGAAATCCAGTATCAAGGTGGGCCCGGAACATCTGGCTTTAGAGGGGGAAATCTGCAAGGAGATATTTTCCATAGGTTCCGTAACATTGGCGAGACAAGGAATGGTCAGTGTACTGGCGATTGTATTGAATAATGCACTTTTCTTTTATGGCGGTGAGGAATCCCTTTCCATATGGGGAATCATCAACCGGATGATGATGTTTGCGAACTTTCCCGTGTTTGGCGTGAATCAGGGTTTCCTACCCATTGCAGGATATAATTATGGCGCTAAGAAATGGGATAGGGTAATGGAAGTGATTAAGAAATCCATATTGTATGGAACCGTCATCGCAATCCTGATTTTTGCATTCATCATGATATTCACACCAGAAATCATTTCTATATTCATCAATGAGGAAATCATTATAGACAAGACCTCTCCGGCCATGCGTTTGGTATTCTTGGCCACTCCTACGATTACCCTGCAGTTGATTGGAGCAGCATATTATCAGGCCATCGGGCGTGCTAGGGTAGCCATGCTATTGACCCTGACCAAGCAGGGAATCTTTCTCGTGCCACTCATTTTGATTCTTCCATTATGGTTTGGGCTGTATGGGATTTGGATTGCATTTCCAATTGCGGATGTACTGACGGCCCTGGTCAATTTTGCTGCCATCCGTAGAGGGTATGGCCAGCTTTTGGGATATCACCAATCCCAAAAGAATGCGGAGCAAATCGAACGCCATCTCGTATCGTGAAAAAGTTGAATAATTAAAAAAAACATACATTATGGTTCGGAAATATGACATCAAACTTACTGGTGTTTTGATTTTTCTGAACTGAATTTATCCCAGTGCTTTTCTTAAACTTTTGTCACGTATTTACTATGTTACTGACAGCAGTTGGTTATGACATATTTTTTTTGTTAAATATGTCATATGGTAATAATTTCCAATATATATAACTTGTTCATAGTCATATGCATAAATGGCTTAAAACGTATCATGTTGATTTACAATATGGTAGAATACAGACTGACTAGGGGTGTCCTTGGTTTTTTTGAGTTTGCAAGAGTTTTGTTAGGTGTAACTCGTTGGTTTTTAGGAAGATGTGGTTTTGCTTCGAATGGTTTTATGTGTATATTTAAATGAAGTCACTAATTAATCATTACCAACTTGATTCTTATTTGTGACGTCGAACTGTACGATTTTTTTAATTTTTAAACTCGAGAATGATGAAAGGTAAGTCAATTAAGAAGACGAAAGTCAAGAAGACAGAGGTAAAGAAATTGAACAAGGCTGCAATGAGCAAAGTTAAGGGTGGAACGATTGAGTTCACCTTGGATATCTAAGCCTTTACCAGCTAAAACTCTAGGAGGGAATCGGAACTATCCGATTCCCTTTTTTTGTAGATATTGTTGAATATGTATAGCAAATGGTGCAACGTGGACAAATTACCCCTTTTTGGCATGGGTTATGTTCCTCATTATTTACCTAATAATTTATCATAAATGCACCATGGGAGGAGATTCTAACATCATCAGAAGTATAGAAAAAATTCTGAAGGAGGCGATAGTGAGCATCAATCGCAATCCCGATGATTCTATTTCTTTGGCTGAAGAAGCCTACATGCAATCCCAATCCTGTTCCTTTTTCCTAGGGGAAGTCAAATCCAAGGTCGTTCTTGTCAAATCCCATATGTTCAAGGGAAACCTTGCCCATGCATTGTCCTTGTGTGATGAGGTATTGGAAATGATTAAAGACAAGCAAGGATTTGAATCAGTTATGGCTGAAATCCAACTCTGTCTCGGCAACATTCATTTTCTCTTTGGTAATTTCGATGTGGCCCTGGAGCACATTCAGAACAATACCCATCCGGGAAATAAGACAATAGATCGTCTTATGATGGCCAAATCCCTTACCCTAAAGGGAAATACACTTTGTCGATTGAATCAATATTCAGAGGCATTCAGCGCATTCAAGGAATCCCTTAATATCAAGAAAGAATTGGATTTGGGAGGAGATAGTGTAGCCAATAGCCTGATGAATCTGGCTAACATTTACCTCCTTTTGGACGATTTTCAGAAAGCGTTACTATACAATAAGGAAGCAAGTAAGTATCTCGTATATGCCGGCTACACCAAATGTATCAATCTCCTGAATACAGGAGTTATTCTGGGTAAGCAAGGAAAACTTCAGAAATCCATAGAATACTTGGAGGAAGCATTGGATTTATGCCAACAGAACAAACTCCTACGTTTGAGGGCATCAGCTCTTTCCAACCTTGGCGAATTCCATTACTTGTCAGGAAATATAGATAAGTCACTGACTTATGCACAGGATGGGATTTCACTTTGTGAACAGCTGAATTTCAAGAATAATATCTATATCACTTGTATGCTGACCATCTTCAGGTGCCACCATGCGAATGATGCTCTTGAGACGGCTGCTGAAATCGGAAAGGAATCCTTGCCGATTTGTAAGGAAGTAGGTTATTCTGATTTGGCTGTCGATTTCATGAAAGAACTCATGACCGTACTCGAAAAACTTGAACGAGTGAATGAGGCATTGGATGTATCCAAACAATTATTACTTCTGCAAAGTGAGATTCATACCAAGAAACGCGACTTCAGTATTTTCCAAATCCAATCAAAATTGGAAGTGCAGATGAAGGAGCAGGAACTTCAGATGCAACGTGAATTGCTGGAGCAACAAGAAAAGTACAATAAGGAACTGACCATCGTGAATAGGGAGTTGGATGATTTTGTAGGAGTCGCATCCCATGATTTGAAAGAGCCTATTCGTACCATCAATAGTTTCAGTAAGATATTGGGCCGTTATATCAAGGAAGACCAGAGGGAATATGAATTCCTACATTTCATCCAGGATGCAAGTGATAGGATGGGTACCTTGGTTGAGGACTTGTTGGCCTTTGCAAGGGCGGGTAAGTTGAATTCTCCCGTTAAGTCAGTCAATCTGAACGACACCCTATTTATAGTGAAACAAAACCTGATGTCTACGATGGAGTCTTCCCAGACCGAACTGGTTTATAAGGATTTGCCAACCATCAGGGCTCATCATACTCCAATCATTCAATTATTCCAGAACTTGATTGCGAATGCGATAAAGTATAGTAAGGAAGCAGAAAAACCAATCATCGAAGTGTCTTCCTTTTCTTCAGGACGGGGGGATACCATCATTATTTCGGATAATGGTATCGGAATAGATTCGAATAAGATTGGTTCCATATTCGAACCTTTTACGCGGGTGAATAGAAAGGCCACAGTTAAGGGAAGTGGCATCGGTCTGGCAACATGTAGGCGGATTATTGAACAGTATAATGGTGAGATATGGGCGACTTCCAGAGTTGGTGTCGGAACTAAGATTTATTTTTTCATACCTTTTGCGAAACATATGTCAGATGACTCCGTTTGATAATTTAACGGAACATTTAATATAAAGTCTTCTGAAAACCAATAAGAAAGACCTGTTGTGACACAACAGGTCTTTCTCTTTTTTACTTGTATGGTAAAAAATTCCTAGAGTGGAAGAATGAATGCTTAAATCTGGGTATTCACATCAAATGCCTCAAGATAATCAGCGAATCTCCTAAGGAATGAACCTCCTAGGAATCCATCCACAACCCTATGGTCATAGGAATGTGAAAGATACATCATGTGTCTGATTCCGATTACATCACCGAATTCAGTTTCAATGACAGCCGGTTTCTTCTTGATTACACCTACCGACATGATGGCTACCTGAGGTTGGTTGATGATGGGAGTTCCCATTACATTTCCGAATGTACCCACATTAGTAATGGTATAGGTTCCTCCTTGGATTTCTTCTGGCTTCAGTTTGTTTTGTCTGGCTCTGCCTGCCAATTCATTTACCTGCTTGGTGATACCCAAAAGGTTCAGTTGGTCCGTATTCTTGATGACCGGAACGATAAGGTTGCCACTTGGCAGTGCCGTAGCCATTCCTACATTGATATTCTTCTTGCGAATGATGTTCGTACCATCAACGGATACATTGATCATTGGGAAATCCCTGATGGTTTTGGCCAATGCTTCGATGAAGATAGGAGTGAAGGTGATTTTCTCTCCATATTGCTTCTGGAAATCATGCTTGACCTTATTCCTCCAATTCACAATATTCGTAACATCAGCTTCCACGAATGAGGTAACGTGTGGTGAGGTATGCTTGGACATGACCATGTGGTCAGCAATCAACCTTCTCATGCGGTCCATTTCGATGACTTCGACATCACTACCCATGCTTACTGCTGGTTTGGACTGTGCTGTGGCAGGAGGAGTTACTTTTTTCTGTGCAGGAGCGGATTGTTGGACTGCAGGAGCAGGAGCAACCACTTGCCCGGATTTCTTTTGGTCCACATAAGCTAGGATATCCTTTTTCGTTACCCTACCATCCTTACCGGAACCCTGGATAGCTTCTAATTCAGCCATTCCGATTTGTTCGCTCTTGGCGATGTTCCTTACCAAAGGAGAATAGAATCGTGTAGCGGAAACCAAGTTGCCGGAAGCGGCAGGTACGGGTTGTGGAGTAACGACAGGTTCATTAACAACCTTTGCAGGAGCTTCTGACTTTCCATTGGATGATGGTGTTTCCACCACTACTTCATTGGAAGCATCATCACTTTCCGCAGCATCCGTTTCTATGATGGCAATGACCTTTCCGATTTCCACGGTATCATCCTTTTCGAATAATATTTCCTTAAGGATACCTTCCACAGGAGAGGGAACTTCAGAATCTACCTTATCGGTGGCGATTTCCAAAACTGTTTCATCCAATTCTATACGATCACCGGGCTGCTTGGCCCAATTCAGGATGGTAGCTTCCATGATACTTTCACCCATTTTGGGCATGATCAATTCAAACTTGGCCATATTGGTTTTATTTTATGAATAGGAATTAGGGATTCCTCATTCTTTCATTCAACATTTAAAGAGCAAATTCGCCACAAAAGTACAAACTTCTAGGACAAGTCGATAGACCTCATTGCATAGATTACATACTATAAGACTAATATTCCCGGTATGTCCATTATCTACTAATAACTTTCAAGTAAGTAAAGCCTTAATAGATTCAACGCCCTCTTGGTTACATATTCGATATTCTTCAAACGGTCCTTTCCTAATTGTAGTTTATGTGTAACGGTTTTTTCTGGGTTGCCGATGGCAATCCAAATCAGTCCTACTGGTTTGTCAGCTGTGCCGCCCGTTGGCCCTGCGATACCGGATACGGCAATCGCCACATCGGCATCCAATGCTTTGGTACACCCTGCGACCATTTCCCTTACGGTGGCCTCACTTACAGCTCCGTACATTTGTAATGTACCCTCACCCACATTCAGCCGTTTCATTTTGACGTCATTGGAATAGGCTACGATACCTCCGTTGAAATAAGCGGATGAACCGGAAATCTGCACGATACGAGCAGCGATATTACCGCCCGTACAACTTTCAGCCGTTCCTAGTTTGAGTCCCTTTTCAAGTAGGATTTGTCCTACTACATTCTGAATGGAATCCTTTTCGTAACCGTATATGGCATTGTCCATGATTTGTTCGATTTCGGTTACTTTCCCATCCACCATTTGCTTCAGTTCCGCTTCCCTGCTGTTTTCATCACCGTAGGCAGAAACCCTAAGGCGGACTTCTCCAAGATTAGGTAGGAATGCCAATTTCATATTATCAGGGAAAGCATCCGTGATGTGTTCTATGCGTTCGGCAATTTGGGTCTCCCCGAATCCGGCTGTCAATAGTGTACGATGGTAAATGGGATAGGCTCCGAACTTATCCTTGAGTTTTGGAAGAATCTGCTTTTCCATCAGATACTTCATCTCATAGGGGACACCCGGCATGGATACCAGAATGGAGTTGTCCTTTTCAAACCACATCCCGGGAGCAGTACCCATCTTGTTGGTTAATTTTACCATTGTTTCTGGCATCATGCACTGTATGCGATGTGCATCCGTAATAGGGAATCCTCTTTTTTGGAAGAATGTGGTAATCATGTCATATAATTCCTGGTCGAAATACATGTCCACACCCAATAGCTCCGCAATGGCCTTTTTGGTGATGTCGTCCTTGGTAGCACCCAAGCCACCTGTCGTGAGAACAATATCCGCATCCCTCAATGAGGCATTGATATTGGTCTTGATATCGTCGAGTTTATCAGAAACTGTCTTGATGGCAGTCACTTCCATTCCTGCCAGATTGAGTTGTGTGGCCATCCAAGCAGAATTGGTATCTACTATTTGGCCAATGAGGATTTCATCCCCTATGGTAATGATGTGTACTTTCATGTTGTTATAAAAAAGTAGGGTAAAGATAGTTTAATAAACCATGATTATTATTAACACCTTTGTTGTTATTTGGTAGCATCATCTAATCCTATATTTTGGCATATGATATCTCTGACTAAATCCAGATGGTCTTGTTCTTCTACAAGGTTTAGTATTTCTACATATCCTATGTTTTCGGAAAGTTATATGTGCTTATTCCTCATTCAGATATTTTGAATGATAGGATTGTATTTTAATTTTCATTCTTCATGATAACCTTTGTTCCGAAAATCAAATCCCCCAAGCGTTGATTCTTAGGATG
>JAHDHL010000107.1 GCA_020631355.1 Saprospiraceae bacterium
GGGCGGATATGGAATCCGCCCCTACTGGATTTCATAAATTCCTGTTGTCATTCCCTCCACTTTCAGCGTTTTTCCGATGGCTATTTTTTGACCACTCATCACCTCCATTAATCCCTTTTTTCCCTTCAAAAAAGAAGCATACTTATCCAAGTCCAATTCCTGTGTCTCTGCATTGGTATTCATTACCACCATTACCGTCTCCTCCTCATTATACCGAAAATAAACATAAACGCCATTTTGAGGGATAAAATGGGTTAATTTCCCTTCGTGAATGACCTTTTTTCCTTTACGCCAATTGGTGAGTTTGGTAAAATAATCAAAGGCTTCTAATTCCTGTCCTTTTAAGTTTTGACGGTTGAATTTATTGATTTCATCACCTTTCCAGCCACCAGGAAAATCTTCTCGTACTTCCCCACCATGTAGACTAGCATAATTTTTCATTAATATTTCAGTACCGTAGTAAATACAAGGCGTACCTCTAGTGGTCATTAAAAAGCCTAAGCCTGTTTTCCACTTATTTAAATCCTCCTTACATTCTGAAAAATAACGACTAATATCATGATTGTCTAGGAAAATCACATTTCTACTAGGATCGGTATATAAATAATCCTTCGCTAAGGTATAATAAATGCGAGCAACGCCCTCCGTCCAGCCGAAAGGCTCGTTGAGGGCGGATTTGAGGGCATAGTAGAGTTGGAAGTCGGTTAATCCAGGAAGGTGGGATTGGAAGCGTTTGGCAAGGATGGTATGCCCATGAAAATAAGCCTGCGTAGGCGTTCCATGTACCCAAGTTTCCCCAAAAGCCCCAAAATTGGGATACTCCTTAAAAATCGCCCTACCCCATTTGCTTAAAAAGTCATTATCCGAATAAGCATAAGTATCCATTCGGAAACCTGCAAGTTGGGCGGTTTCGATCCACCAAATATTATTCTGAATCAAATAAGTGGCTAGATGTGGCTGATCTTGATTGAGGTCTGGCATATGATGGTCAAACCAGCCTTCTTTGAAAAGGCGTTGTTCTTCCTGATCGGCATAAGGATCAAAAACGGTGGTGGCTCGGTAATGGGTACGGGTAAATTCATCGTGATGGTGGAACCAGTCCTTTGCAGGCGGGTCTGTCCATAGAAAATGCTCGTTGCCAATGTGATTGTGAATGACATCCATCACCATCTTAATCCCCTTTTCTCGACAAGCCCTAGTAAAATCCAAATAAGCCGACATCCCTCCAAAACGAGGATCTATATCATAATGATCCGTTGCCGCATAACCATGATAGGACTCCTTCGGCTGGTCATTCACCTGCACAGGATTCAACCAAATAGCCGTTACACCCAGCGATTCGATATAATCCAAATGTTGCTGTATGCCTTGCAGGTCTCCCCCATGTCGGTGAAACATAGAATCCCGATACAAGGTCGTTTGATTCATCTCTTTAATGACATCATTACTAGGATCACCATTACTAAAACGATCTGGCATAATGAGGTAAATCAAATCGGAAGGATTCAGACCAGCATGGGCAGGCGTAGTTTCTTGATCTTGCCTTTCCTTAAAATCATAAGGCAATAAATGAGACTCGATTGCAGTCCCTTCTTCATCGTATTTTTCAAACTGAATCAAAGCCGTTCCTGCCGTAGCCGTCGAATCCATTTCAAGTTGCAAAATGAGGTAATTCGGGTTTTCTGGGCGAATCACCTCCTTCAAATCAACGCCTCCTTTGGTCAATTTCACCTCATAGCTCTGCAAATCCGCTCCATACAGTAATATTTCCAGCTTAGTCTCCTTCATCCCCACCCACCAATTCGGCGGGCAGACTTGTTTGAAGATGCTGCGGTCATTGTTTGTTTCTGCTGCTTGTGTTGTGCTTGCTAAGAAGCTAAAGCTATAAAGGATTATAGTGCAGCAGAGGAATAGTGTTGTAAGTATTTTTTTTATCATAATGGACTGGGATTAATGGGATTTTAGGATTTTCTGGATTAGTGATGACGATTTTAATCAAGGTAATCGTGAAATCCAAATAATAATAAGATACAGTCACGCCAAAAAATTAATCATGCGAGTAACATACTACATCCCCCTTTGAAGGGGGCGCAGGGGGATGAACCGCTTGCCCTGATTGAATTGTAGACAAATTCAGCCGTTGAAAGGCTTGTGTTTCG
>JAHDHL010000108.1 GCA_020631355.1 Saprospiraceae bacterium
GGATTGATATCCACACCAAAAAGACAATTTTCTATAATGGCTTTCTTTTCTAGGAATAGCGTTTCCTGTAAGCGTTGTTCATCCTTTTTGATATTGCCCTTATCCGTGAATCCGTATTGTAGGAATTCCCCATCCTCATCCGTTACTATCAATTCATCATTATCTATCTCTATGGAGTACCCTCTAAGCCTTTTACCATGCTTATCCAATAGGATACCCAATTCCGATTTAATGGAAATCACCTCATTCAAAGCTGATACCAGAAAGTGACCAGAACCAACGGCGGGGTCACATATCGTCAATGAATTAATGATCTCATTTACACTTTTATAATTGGAGGGTTCTAGGTAGTTGTAAATATCATCAAAGGTTTCACATTTCCATTCCAAGGCATCATTCAGCTTTTGTGTTACGGCTCTCCTAATGGATTCCCTACACATATACATGGTAATGAAACTAGGCGTATAGAATGAACCATCCTTATACCCATTGATTTTCTCGAATATCAAACCCAATACGGATGCATTGATAAGGGTCTTACTATCCTCCTGTATTTCTTCCTTACCCTCTATTCCAAAATCATAGGCATCAAGGAAGCGCAATAAATATTCTAATGTGGATATTTCTTTTTTGGATTCCTTTTTCAGTACCGTTTTGGGATGTTTGGATAAGGGTAATTTATCCTTTAATCCAGAAATATAAACGGTGGTACGCTCTAATTCCGTAGGCTCGAATAATGAACTATTGAGATATGGGATATTAGGAAAATCCTTAACGGTGTATTCCGTCCTATCCTTGGTAGGAATGGCTAAGACCTCAAAGAATAAGGTTTCCAATTCATCGAATTCCTTGATTCTATCCGGATGCAAAAAAGCATAGTCCTTATTGCCATTATGATAACTGATTAATTGGGATTCCAATAATTTAAGGAAAAGAATCCTATTCACCCATGTAATACATAATTCAAGGCCAATGCTGAATAATTGTTCATCCTTATTATTTCCATATTCGTGGATATTCTGTAAACGGTTGGTTGTTCCTCTGGAATCAATCTTAACGATTGTATTTTCCAGTAATGAGGCCAGTTCCCTTTTATCCTTGGATTTCCTTTGAATCAGTTTCTTACCCTTGACCTTTACTTCCTCCAATCCGATGATATGCAATAACTCATTATAGAAATCCTTATTCAAGGAATTACTATCATTGGTTGTTTCTTCCTTTAGGAGATGTCTAGGGCTTAGGATTTTGAATAAGGTAGATAATTTCTTTTGTGCTTCCTTACTATCTTTTCCTATGTACTTCTTATAATCCTTTAAGGGAATGTAAGTACCTGTAATGGACTTTCCAGATTGTTTGACCATTTCCCCTATGACCTCATACATCTGCTTGGTAGATGAACTATCCGTTAATCCTTTTTGCCATTGGGTAAAATGCTTTTTCAGCTTGGAATTATCATAGAATAACTTACTGTATTCCGTAGCATCAAATATGAACCATTGATAAGAATCCGTAATGATGATATTCTTTATTTCATGGTTATCATTGACAATCTTTTCATATAGATAATATTGGATGGTCTCATAGAATGCCTTACCATGTAGATTATCCTTGGTTATCATTTCCGATGTATTGGAATGTTCCTTAGCTTCTATGATAACCCCTACCTTACTATCTGCTGATTTCCCTTGGAATATCGCTAAGTCTATTTCACTATTGCCTTTTAGCTTTTTGGTATTGACATAGTTCTTGGATTCCTTATAGAATGCATCCTTGAGGAAATCGGCTAATAATCCTTTGTGGTGTTCCTCACTTTCAGAACTTTGACTGGCTTTTTCTGCTTGGTCTAGGAATACCCCTAATGCCTTAGTGAATCTATCAAAATCAGTTTGTTTGATGCTGTCTTTCCTGTAAGTCGGTTTAAGGGTCTTAAAGGTCGTCTTTGCTTTGAGTTGCATAATCGGTTTATTAATTTACGTTACTATTCTATGTAAATGTATCAAATAAACCCTAAATAAATCATAATAACCCTTCACATTCATATTCCCTATTCACAAACCAAAAAAGCCATCCCCAAAGGAATGGCTTCATTACTTCACCTGATCACTTCCAGGA
>JAHDHL010000028.1 GCA_020631355.1 Saprospiraceae bacterium
TAGCGGAGAGAGAGGGATTCGAACCCTCGGTACCCTTGCGAGTACACTACCTTTCCAGGGTAGCCCGATCAACCACTCTGGCACCTCTCCTGGTTGATATAAAATACTTGCTTTCAAGCATTCACGTCGATACAATTGAAAGTTTTGATTGCTGTGAAGCGAATTTTCACTCTCAATGTGCGGTAAAATTAGATTTTTTCAACAATTAAACAAAAGGCGCAAAAAGTTTTTCCGCATTATTTGTTGTAATCTTTTTTACTTCCTCCAAAGATATACCCTTAACATCGGCCAATTTCTCAGCAATTAAAGGGATATAACTACTCTCATTTCTCTTTCCTCTGTAAGGTACCGGACTGAGGTAAGGAGCGTCGGTTTCTAGTACCAAATGCTCCATTCCTACATTTTCCAGCACTTTTCTCAGTGTCTTACCGGAATTCTTGAAAGTGACAACACCTCCAATTCCCATCATGAACCCTCCCATGTCCAATACTCTTTGGGCATGATGTTCATCTCCGGAAAAGCAATGGAAAATGCCGGTAAGATTTTCATCATTCTCGGGTTCCACTACCTCCAGAATCTCATCCATACTGTCCCGAGCATGGATAACGATGGGGCGTTTCAATTCCTTAGCCCACCTAATCTGTGTACGAAATGCATCTACCTGCTGTTCAAAGAACGTCTTGTCCCAGTACAAATCAATGCCAATTTCACCTATTGCACTGAAAGGACGTTCATCTAACCACTTGCGGACTACTTTTAGTTCCTGCTCGTAGTTTTCTTTTACATAACAGGGATGCAAACCCATCATAGGAAAACAAATATTGGGAAATCGCTTTTCCAAATCCATCATTCCATCTACGGAAGAACTATCAATATTGGGTAGATATAGTTTACCGACACCGGCATCCAGTGCCCGCTGTACCATCTCTATCCTATCTCCATCGAATTCTTCTGCATACGAATGGGCATGCGTATCAACGTACATCTAATCGACTATTTAATTGGCAGCAACATGAATTCAGGACATTCATTCCAAGCATCGAATCATTCTGAATGATTGATTGCTGAATATGAGGATTCCAGCCATGTGCTGACGGATTGGGAATGGGAATTAGAACGGAATGGAATATCGGAGTGTTATGTCTGTTAAGTACCGCAAACTCCGAAATGGTTGCATCCTAAATCCTATTTAGGCGCAAAGATAAGTTCGGATGTCAGATTATTCTTACTTTTGCGGCGAAATTACTCTTTTGGATGTGAGGTCTGATTCATCCCTAATGAATGGTTCCTCGTATTCTTATTATTGTTCCTAATTAAATAAGACATGAAGAAAGTATATATCGTTTCTGCAGTCCGTACCCCGATGGGAAGTTGGGGAGGTGTACTGTCCAAGTTCAGTGCCACACAACTGGGAAGTTTTGCCATCAAGGGTGCATTGGAAAAAGCCGGAGTCGAGGCTTCCAAGGTACAGGAAGTCCTGATGGGTAATGTTTGTTCTGCCAATCTGGGCCAAGCTCCGGCCAGACAAGCTGCCATTAATGCCGGTATAGGAGTAGAGGTTCCTTGTACGACGGTCAATAAGGTTTGTTCCTCAGGAATGAAATCCGTTATGTTCGGTGCACAATCCATCATGATGGGATTGAATGACATCGTAGTAGCAGGAGGAATGGAAAGCATGAGTAATATCCCATATTATGTACCCAAAGCCAGATGGGGACATAAGTTCGGAGGCGGAGAACTAGTCGATGGCCTCCAAAAGGATGGCCTTACTGATGTATATAATGGCCAAGCGATGGGTGTCTGTGCTGACGCAACTGCTGAAAAATACAGCATCAGCCGTGAGGAACAGGACGAATATGCCATCAATTCCTACAAGAGGGCCGAAGCAGCCACGCAATCAGGACAATTCAAGGCAGAGATTGTACCCGTATCCGTACCACAAAGAAAAGGCGACCCAATCATTGTGGATGAGGACGAGGAATACAAGAATGTGAAATTCGAAAAAATCCCTAACCTTAGGGCAGTATTCACAAAAGGAGGTACGGTCACCGCTGCCAATGCCTCCACAATCAATGATGGTGCTTCCGCATTGGTTTTGGTCAGTGAGGAGAAAGTCAAGGAATTGGGTCTGACCCCATTGGCGGAAATCGTTTCCTTTGCGGATGCGGCCCAAGAGCCTGAATGGTTTACCACTGCACCTACAAAAGCTGCTCCATTGGCATTGAAAAGAGCAGGAATGACATTCGCGGATATGGATTATTTCGAAGTGAATGAAGCATTCTCCGTGGTACCATTGGCATTCAATAAGGTATTGGATTTGGATATCAATAAGGTAAATATCTTCGGAGGTGCTGTTTCATTGGGTCACCCACTCGGAACTTCCGGCGCAAGAATCCTTTCCACACTGAATAATGTATTACACCAAAAAGACGGTGAACTCGGACTGGCTGCCATTTGTAATGGTGGTGGTGGAGCTTCAGCCATGGTGCTGAGAAGGATGAAATAATTCCTAGGAATTCATTGAATACATATAAAAATTTGAAAGCATCAGGAGCAATCTTGATGCTTTTTTATTTGATTAGCCCCATTTGCCCAGAATTGGAGCAACTTTTGAATATACATACCCGTAACACATAACATGTACTTCCTACTCGGATCTGCATGCTATGTGAGCGCACCAAACTAACTCAACATAATTATACTATCAGATTACAGAGTTCAAGCGAATAAAAATGGAATTCAAAAAATTATCCCTTCACCTATTTACCCTTTTATTGCTTTTTGTTTCCGTTCAACTTTCGGCTAATTCAGAAGAAATCAGCCGATTGGAGAATTTAAAAAGCTCCGTTGGTTCCCTAGAAAAAATTGATGTACTGAATCAGCTTTCCGAAGCGTATATCGCTGTCAGGAATATTGATGAGGCCAAGAAGAACGCCCTTGAGGCACAACAATTGGCACAGTCACAGAACAACGACAAGGGATTGGCTGCAGCCTACAATAATTTGGGTAAGGTCTACCAAGCCAACAATGATGATGAAAATGCAATGGAAAGTTATTTCCTGGCATTGGATTTATATAAGAATTTGGAGGATGAGAATGGCATCGCCATCGCCAATAATAATATTGGTGAGGTATTCCTCATGAAAGAGGAAACATTGAAAGCCATTGAAAAATTCATGGAAGCACAGACGACCATGGAAAAGAACGGTAACCAAAAGGGCCTTGCCATTGTATTCAATAACCTAGGTGATGCCTACCTGAAAAAGGAAACACCAGAATATGGTCCGGCCAAGGATTACTTCTCTCGTTCGTTCCGCACCAAACTGGAATTGAATGACCACGAATCCGCTGCCAAAACGGCCAGGAAGATTGCAGGGTATGATATCCAACTCAAGGATTATGAAAGTGCAATGATTTATCTGCGTGCGACCATGGAAACCTATCAGAATCTGGGCGACCAATTGAATATCGCAGAGGTATACCATACGATGGGAGAAGTTTACAGACTCCAGGAATTCCCTGAGGATGCACAAAACTTCTATACCAATGCGCTGGATATCAGAAGTGGCATACAGGATTCCATTGGTTTGGCTGAAACGCATAAATCCATGGGAATCAATTACATCGATTTGGGTAATAATGCCGATGCCAAACAATCATTAGCAGCAGCAGGAGCCATTCTTTCGCAATTAAAAGTACAAAAGGAGGTTCCAGGCATTTACCAAGCCATATCCAAGGGATACGAGCGATTGGGAGATGCAGGCCAAAGTCTTGTGTATCATAAGAAATTCGCGGAAGCAAGGGATGTCTACCATAGTATGGAAAAGCAACGTGCCACTTTGGATTTGGCTACCATGTATGCTTCTAAGTTCGAGACGGAAGATATCAAGAATCAGAATCAGAGGCTACAATTGGAACAATCCAATATGAGGAATACCCGAAATTTCCTTATTGCTGTATTCGGATTGGCTGTCTTATTGTTGGTGGTACTTTTCAATAGCTTCCGTAGAAAGCAAAAGGATAACCAATTGCTGACTGCAAAGAATACTGAAATTGCCAGCATGAATGCTGAAATCCAGGATAAGAATGCTACCCTTGATACATTGAATTCCAAATTGGTGAATGAAATGGCCGAAAGGGAATCCATCGAACAATCTTCCTTTGCAAGGGATAGGTTCCTAGCTACCATGAGTAACGAAATGAGAACGCCACTGAATATCATCAGTGGACTGACTCATCTGCTACTGACCAATGAGCCCAGGAAAGACCAGATAGAAAATCTAAGGACACTCCAGTTCTCCGCTAATAATCTTGTGGTATTCATCAACGATGTATTGGACTTTTCCAATATTGAGGCAGGTAAGATCAGTTTTGATAATCTGGATTTCAATCCTAAGAATACATTTGATGAAATCAAGGAAAGGTTCAGTTTACCTGCCAAGGATAAGAATGTGGCGTTGAACTTCACATATGATTCCAAATTACCGGAAAAACTGAATGGCGACCCTACTCGTTTGAACCAGGTCATTACCAATCTATTGAGTACTGCATTGAAATATACCGATGAGGGTTCAATTGATATTGATGTGAGTGTGAATGAATTGGTGAAGAACAAGCTGACCATGTTGGTTAAGGTGGAGGATACAGGCAATGGTATTGAAAAGGAAAAACTCGATGCCATGTTCCGCAAATTCTCCCGTACTGCCGAGGACATGTATGATGGCTACGGTAGCTCAGGATTGGGACTAGCCATCTGTAAGCGTTTGGTAGACTTACAGAATGGTAAGATTGAGGCACAAAGTGAAATGGGTGAAGGAACAGAATTCAAGGTATATCTTCCGTACACCCTGGTAGAGGATAAGGCAGAGCAAGTAGAGGATAAGAAAAGCTCATATGATACACTGAAAGGACACAAGATTCTTTTGGTAGAGGATAATAAGATCAATCAGTTGGTGGTATCCAAGATGTTGAAGAAACTGGGAATGGATGTAGTCGCTACGGACAATGGCCAAGAAGCACTCGAGGCATTGGGTAATTCCTACTTCGACCTCATTCTTATGGATATCCAAATGCCAATCATGGATGGATATCGTGCGACTGCCGAAATTAGGAAGTCGACGGATCCTAGGGTTAGGGATATCCCCATTATTGCACTGACTGCTTCCGCCTACCTGACGGAAAAGGAAAAAGCCAAGCTATTTGGTATGGACGATCATGTCGGTAAGCCATTCGGTCCGGAGGATTTATTGGCTAAGTTAAGTTATCACCTGAAGTTGAATGAAACATCCAAGGCCTAAGCCTGGATTAGGGAATCAAGTCTTATTCCCATATATTTAATGATAGAATAATAGGTACGGCAGCTCCGCAATGCGGAGCTGCCGTTTTAACTTATGCCATTCGGAATAACTGATTTGTATATTCATCCTATTCCGAGCATCAGTCCTAATATATAATTGAATGTATGTTCTGATATCATGAAATTGTCCGGGAATGTTTCAATGATTGATTTGCAAGTCATTTCACTGACCATTATTGAACAACTTCCCTACTTTGATACAGGTGATTATCATCAAGCTCTATCAAAGGATACATCCCATACACCGTGACTTGATTGCAACGTTTCCTACAATCTTCCCGGGCAGCCAATGCCCCTACCCCTTCCAAATCCGGCATTCTTATCAAAGATATACCCTACCCTGAAGATGAGGGAGTAATAGGAATCATTCCGCTTGGGATTATCCCATGAATAATTGTCAATATAATCCGTGAATGTCACCCTGTGCATCACATCCGCACCCAGTACCCAATTACGGTTCAGTTGGAATGTCGTACCAACGCCCATGGGAATCATGCCTTGTATCTTACTGTAACTGGCATCCTGTGTATTCGGATTATCATCATTGGTCTTCGGATTGAATGTGAAGAAACCTAAACCTATGTTAGCATGGAGTCCCCAACGGCCGATTTGAAAAGGTTGGAACTGGGCCAGACCATATAATTCGAAGATATTGGATCTGAATTCCAAGCCTCTGGCTTGTCTATCCGGATTGTCCGTAGCCTCATCACTCCCTTGTACTTGGGTGAAATTCAGATTGGCACTGGCAGCAAACCAATTCTTGAAGTGGTGCTTGTAGTAAACACCCAACAGGGGCTTCGTAAACCTGAAATCCGTATCCGAAATAAAGCCACGGCCCTCACCGCTTCCTCCTCCTAGGTCCCCTAGGAATTCCGTTACTCCGACTTGTACTCCCAATTCAACCTTAGGGTAAGAACTTACTTTGTTTTGTCCGTACATTGCCCATGAGCAAAGCAAGCCCACTGCAATAAGCATCATCTTCCTTATTGACATAATCCTGATTTTAGATGGCTACACTGCTGTGAAGCCGTATTTGTAATGAAAAATGGTAAGATGCATCATCATGTCCACACACACAGAAACCCTTGGGACGGGAACATCATGATGCTAAAGTTTTAAGGTAAAAATCTAGGAAATAGGCGATGTTTTAATTGTGATGGCTACATAACGTCGTAATCATCCAATTTTATTATACAAAATGGGAAGAATTTTTAACGGTTTTTATACAATAAGTTCAAAAACAACTGACTTACAACGACTTGCACTCTTAAATTTTATTCTAATCAGAGCAATCCATCTTCTTTTAGGGCTTGTTGAAAACTTTGTAATTCCTTGAATTGGTCTTCAATATCTGATATGTTTTCTTCATTCATCTTGGACTTGAATTCCTTGAATTGTTCCAATTGGATAAAGTGATGGCCTCCTCCCTTGTAGCTTTTGATTTCCCAAAACTTGGCATTGGCCGACTCAAGGATGGTCCTGAACGCTTGCATGGTGGATTGATATTCATTTAAATCGGATAAATAACCCGATATCATGGCTCCATCCTTGGTTTTCCTATACACATGGGCATATAAATGTCTTTTGAGTACCGGATAGTACCTCAGCCAATCATTATTCTTCTCCATGTAAATATTCAAGTCCTGCCAATTGACTGGACTCGTAGTCATGTCGTCTGGCGATGTGGTAGCGGGAATTTCGGATGAGGAAGCATCCACTTGTTCATTCTGTGATTTGAGAATACGGGCTTCGGATTCATCCAGATAGGGATTTTCATTTATAATGATATCATCCAAGGTTAAAGCTTCGATACAGGCCATCATACCCATTCTTACCTTATTGGTGAATAACATCTTATCAGCATACGAAATAACTCCCATGCCTATATCCCTATTGATTTCGTTCAATTGTCCATCCAATCCATGCAGTTCGACTTTCTTATCGGATTGGTTGTTCACCACTTCCTTGATTTGATCTATTCCTTTTTCCAAATCATCAGAAATAAGATCCCTGAGTCGATCCTTGAACGTGGAAAAGACATCCATATGATTCATTGGGTTGATTATTTTGCTGACATACACATCATATTGACAGCAACTAATATATAAATATTTATTGTAATAAATAAAGTAAGTAAGGTAGCATGGAAGTTGGGACAATGGATAAGATAAGGGAGGCTATCCTCCCATCAGTTTCCTGAATATCGTTAATCCTTTGAGGTATTTTTCCATTGTTTCCAGACTCATGGCTTTGGCGTCCTTTACGGCTCCCCTAGTCAGGAAAAAACATGGAACGAAGTACATCACAACAGGAATCCATGCTGCCATAGCCGGAGTAAGACTGCCATTATCCCCCAATTTTTTGAATACGGTAACTAAGGCGATGAAGACCACAAAGAGCAATACTCCAAACAATATCGGATAACCGAATCCTCCCTTTCGAATAATGGCCCCAAGTGGTGCACCGATAAAGAGGAATATGATACAGGCAAAGGCGAGGCTGAATTTAAGATGTATCTGATAGATATATCTTTTCATCTTGACTTCCAAACTACTAATCTTTCCCAGGTGATTAGCTGCCTTGTCCTTTACACCCTTGGTAGCAGTTGCAGCACGCTCTTTCATATGTTTGCGATGGGCCGGCATGAGTATTTCCTCAAAAGTAGCAGGCGTACCCAATAACTTGGCACGTATGATTATTTCCTCTTTCTTATCTGTTTTTTTCTTGGCAAACTTATTATTGGTTGGCGGTCTGGGTGGACTGGGTGGATTCTTTGAATTCGAGGAACCCCGCGGACGTTCCAACTGTGCTTTCGGGGGTGTTGCATTCCTCCATCTTTCACTATCCTTCTTGGATTGTTCGGAGGTATAGCCCCTAGCCCGTTCCTTATATTTGGATTCCACTTGTTTCTTATCCCTTTTTAGTGTTTGGGACATCGGAACGTAATAAGAGGTGGAGTCGCTTGTTTTCACAAAGTGGTAATAGGTTGATACGACAGAAGCCAGGTATTCTTTCTTGCTGACCATATTCTGTTTCATGGTATCAATCTCAAAATAGAGTTGACGGGCTGAAAGCATTCCCTCCTGATCCTTGAATAGTTCCTCTTTCATATCTTTCATCTCGAATTCGGAAAGAGACATATATTTTTCAAGATTATCGAATTTGATTCTCAGGTAGGGATAGCGTTTGGGGTCCTTGGGTTTTCTCGTCTTGGACTCCTCCATTTCCTGATACTGCCGCCCATCATCCAGGTGCATGATAAGGTATCGTTCATCCGATTCCATATCCATCCTGCCCTCCTTGGCCATGATGATTTTGGTCCTGTTCCGATTCTCCAGGGAATGGTCATACAGCATGATATCCTTGATGCTACCAGTGGCATCATCCTTTTCCCCGATTCTGATAGAAAAATTCCTGAAGTCATCATTGAAAATCCCTTCATTAAGACTCAGGGCCAATTTTTGGGACTTGAAGTTATACAATCTGGTCTTGAATTTCAGATTGGCAACGGGAGCGATATAATTCGAACAAATAAAGGAAAAAACGGCAATCACCATAGAAGTAACAATCAGCGGACGCATGATTCTCCACAATGAAACCCCGGCAGATTTCATGGATGTCAGTTCATAGCGTTCAGAAAGGTTACCCATGATGAATATACTGGCCAATAATATGGCTGCAGGCAAGGCCAAGGCTATCAGACTGATGGATAGATACAGTATGAATTCAATAATCATCCAGACACTGGCTCCCTTACCCAAAATATCATCAATGAATTTCCACATCGACTGCATTGTGTATACAAACATGACCACTCCAAACGAGAGTATGAATGGGGGTATGAATGTTTTTACAATAAACTTGTCGAGTATCTTCAAAACGGAGGTTTGCTATTTACTTAGAAATGATAATACAACGCAAGATAGTATTCCATCTTACACTCTTATCAAACTTTCACTTCTGTTTTTCTACGAATACGGTAATAGGTTTCTATTTGGGAGCGGATTGACATATCGTCGGTTGATTTATGATAAATATTCCTTGCGGTACCATCCACAATCCTGGCCTTTACATTATCCATGAGTTGGCTGTGCAGGAATACCATAATCTCATTCCTAAGTTCCTCATCATATATCGGAAATGCCGTTTCAATCCTGTAACTAAGATTTCTTCGCATGAAGTCCGCTGATGACAGGTACATTTCCTCATCACCATCATTCTGAAACCAGAAAATACGGGCATGCTCCAGGAAACGATCCACGATACTGATTACCTGAATGTTTTCACTATACCCCTTGACACCCGGAACCAAACAACATATGCCTCTTACAATCAGGTCAATCCTGACTCCTGCCTGGCTGGCCTCATATAACTTGGAAATCATTTCCTTATCCTCTAGACTATTCATCTTGAGAATCATGTAGGAATCCTTTCCATTCTTGGCATGTTTTATTTCCCTGTCCACCTTGGCAATCAGTGATGCCCTCAAATTGAATTGCCCTACCAACAAATGTTGGAATTCTGTCTGTGGCAATTTAACTGTTTCGAGGAAATTGAAGACTCTGGCTACTTCAGAAGTCAAACGTTTATCTGCCGTGAACAATCCCAAATCACTATAAATCCTGGCAGTTCCCTCATGGAAATTACCAGTTCCCATATAAGAAAACAACTCACTCTTTCCCTTGTATTCCCTCCTGACCAAAGCCAATTTCGAATGAACTTTCAGGCCGGGAAAACTATAATATACTTGTACTCCAGCAGCTTCCAATTTCTCTCCCCAACGCAGATTGGCTTCCTCGTCAAATCGGGCCTTGACCTCCACAAATACCATCACCTGTTTACCTGACCGTACTGCCTCCATCAAGGCATTCATGATTTTTGACTTCCGAGCGACCCTATACTGAACCACTTTGATGTGGGTTACATCCGGGTCCTTAGCTGCTTCCTCAAAGAACCGAACCACGGACTGGTAAGATTGGTAAGGAACATGTATCATGTGTTCCCGTTCCCTGATGGCATCAAAGATATCATCGGAGGATTCCAGTTCTGGATAAGACAAGGGAGGCAAAGGATTATTCTTCAAATTATCCATTCCGAAATCAGGGAATTTGAAAAAGTCGAAATTATTGTGATAACGTCCCTCCTTGAGTAAGCCTGCCTTATCCACTTCGAATGTCTCCATCAGATATGACAAAAGGTCCTGCGGCATACTTCTATCGTAAACAAAACGGGACGGAGGGCCCACATTACGCTTCGTTAGGCTTTTCTTGATTTTTGAAATCAAATCTCCTTGGAACTCATCATCAATATACAATTCCGCATCCCTGGTCAATTTGATGGAATAGGTATCCAGGATATCATACCCCGGAAACAACATGGATACGCTATGCCTTACGATATCATCCAATATGATGATATCATGGCCATCGCCCTGCGAGGGTATCTCCACAAATCTTGGTGAATAATCAGATGGCACCTTTACAATGGCATATTCGGGCTTGGCTAAAGGATTTTCTTTTTGTTGCAGATGAATACTGAGATATAGTTCCGCATTATTCAAAAAGGGTCTTACCATACCATTCATCAAAAGTACGGGCTGTACGAAGGGAAGGAGATGGTCATTGAAATACTCCTCCACATAATTCTTTTGTTCTTCACTCAAATCCAATCTTCTACGGATTCGGATATTATGCTTCTTGAGTTCAGGGATGATTTGTTTGATGAAGATATTACTGAATTTCTCCTGTTGCTTATTCACAATCTTGAGAATTCCCTTGATGATTTCCTTGGGTGAGAACTCCAAACGTTTCTGGGTCTTCTTCCCTACCCTCATGAGGTTTCTGTGGTGGGCAACCCTTACCCTGAAGAATTCATCCAAGTTGGAAGAATAGATGGCCAAGAATTTGATTCGTTCGAACAGCGGCACACTCGGATCCTCGGCTTCCTGCAATACCCTGTGATTGAAGGAAAGCCAACTGATGTCCCTGTGTACATAAGGCATATCTTTTTCTTCCATTGTCCCTTATTTGATGTGAAAGACAAAGGTAATGTCTACAACGTGGATAAGCAATGATTATCCAAGCTATTCAGATATCCAACCCTTTATGGATGAAAATGTCTCCCTACATGAAATACTGTTTGGGATAATGCATGGTTACCATCTCTGCATTGGTAGTGGAGAATGCTTTCCATTCTGATACATCAGCCTGTACCTTGACAATCGCACAGGTAGGTGCATTCGGGATGTAATCCTTACTGAAGATATTGGCCAAGTTCGTTGTAGTCGGATTGTGACCAAAGAAACAAATGGTCTTGGCATCATCCGTAGCGGCCTGAATCAAGTCTATGATATAATCCTCGTCGCCCAAATACAGATTCGGGTCTTGTAGGATATCCGTTTCTTCCTTTCCCAGCGTCTCTGCAAAAAACTTGGCTGTGGTATAAGCCCTGACTGCAGGACTGGAATAAATGATATCAGGAATGATTTCCTTACCCTGGAATAGCTTAGCCATGAATGGTGCATCCCTAAATCCCCTTTTGTTGAGTGGGCGTTCCGCATCCCTCAGGCTCATATCTTCCCAACTGGATTTGGCATGGCGGATAAAATAGACTGTCTTCATACACACTAGTTAAGTTGGTTCATTGTTATGAAAGAAAAGGTAGTGCTATTTGTTGTGTTTTGGATATGATTTCAGATTCATTTTACAAATTATGCTTTTCGTCTTGGAAGAATTAAACAATCATTGTACATTTGCGGCGGCGGAGTCATACGACTAGCTCCCTTTAAATCCCCCAGGTAGGAAACTAAGCAAGGGTAGGAGGTTGTAGCGGTGCGATATGATTTCCGCTTTTTTATTTGTCCCAATTCATCCTACCACTTTGGTCTTCAGGATATTACAAAATACATTATCACATGAAATTCTTCGTAGATACTGCGAATCTTGAGCAAATCAAGCAAGCTTTTGATTATGGAATCCTTGATGGCGTAACTACAAATCCATCATTAATGGCCAAGGAGGGCATCTCTGGTGAGGCTAATATCTTGGAACATTATGCCAAAATTGCCAATATGGTGGATGGAGATGTCAGTGCGGAGGTTATTTCCACTGATTTCCAAGGTATGATTGAAGAAGGACAAAAATTAGCTGCCATCGCTCCGAATATCGTTGTCAAGGTTCCAATGATCAGGGAGGGGGTGAAAGCATTGAGTTGGTTTACTGCCAATGGTATCCGCACCAACTGCACCCTAGTGTTCAGTGCAGGACAAGCCATCTTGGCCGCCAAGGCTGGTGCAACCTACGTGAGTCCTTTCATAGGAAGAATCGATGATACCACTTGGGCTGGCATGCAGTTGATTTATGATATCGTTGAGATTTATGCCAACTATGGTTTTGCTACCGAGGTATTAGCTGCTTCCATCAGAACGGCCAATCATATTAAGGAATGTGCCATTGCCGGGGCTGATGTAGTGACTTGTCCATTGAAAACCATCGAAGGATTGTTCAATCATCCACTTACGGATATCGGTTTGGAAAAATTCCTTGCTGACTATAATAAATTGAATGGTTAATTGATATATCGTCATTCAATACACAAACAAAAAGCCTAGGAAGATGTCTTCCCAGGCTTTTTGTTTTTTGATCATTTTGGAGAATGCTGGCCCACAAACACATATCATCAAAGGTTTATTCCTTAGTATTGTCAAAGAAAAAATATAAAAGCACCAATCATGTACACATCAAACCTCAAGCTCCTATTAGTCGTCGGAATTTTCATTCTAACCATCATAACATCATGTGAACAAGAAAACCCCTGCGATGGAGTATCATGCGAAAATGGAGGGATTGAAGTCATATTGAATGATGACTGTACATGTGATTGTCCAGTGGGTTATGCTGGGGATAATTGTGAGGTTTTTGATGCATCCCAAGTACAATTCCTCCTTGATTCCGGTAATACTCCTATCGAGTTATATAATGGAGGTATTTCTCTGGAAGACTTGTATGGAAAAACATATTTGGATGGTATGATATTCTATCTGAACACCAACAATGGTACAGGAATGGTTGCTGCGTTTGAAGACCATGATTCTATGGCAGAATGGGGATGCTACGATTTTGATGTTCCTGGTTTGAACAATGTTCCGAATGATTTCCCTACTATGCCCGAAACCATTGAGGGTACCAGAATCGGGGATGGTTTCAGCAATACGAATTTCATCATAGATGCGAATTGTGTTTCTCAATATGGAGGAAATACGGCTGCAAAATTATGCAGGGACATCGGAGCAGAATGGTTCTTACCCTCTAGAGGTGAATTAAATATGATGTTCACTCACTTATTTTTAAATAATATGGGGAATTTCGAATCAGCCCTATACTGGAGTTCCACAGAATCTACTCTAGACCAAGGTGCTTGGGGTCATTATTTCCAGGATGATACCCAACAAACCATAGTCAATAGAAATGGTGCCCTTAGGGTCAGGGCGGCTAAGGCATTCTGAGATAAAATGTACGAAAGCCTGCTTTTAATATTATAATGACATAGATGTTTCGGTCAGCAATTAAGGTTATGCTTCCCATGTTTCAATTCTATAACAACTCAGTATTCATTCAGATTAATATTCAATAAAAAGTAACCGGGGTGTGGTCTCTCTTGTTCCATGAAGAATGGCATATTGCTTGAATAACTTAGCTATTGAAATGGCGGCCTCAGTCGAAATATCTGGAACAAACAGACTCTTTTCCGACCAATCCTTTCCCCTACCCTCTGCTTGGAAATAGACATATCCGCTTTGACGAAGTAATGATTCCAGTTTGAGATTCTGCTGTATATTCCAATTCAAGGAATGTTCCAAGGATTGCGGATTCCAAGCTGTAATGAATGCCCAAGATTCAAAATTATTATCTGACAACCAATTATCCAAGGAAGCATTGGTCTTTCCCACAAGAATAGAAAAGCCCAATTCCACGACCTCATAGGTCGTATTCAGATAAGCATCACAAAGTGCCGGGCTGATGTGTGTCGGATACGGCTTTGGGTCCTTTTTTTCCATCATTCTTAGCGGTATCTGAAGCCTTGAACGGACTTCTGTATACGATTTCCTTCTGAGGCTGTAATGATTTGATGATTGGAGAAACCAATTTGTTCTTCAAGCCATTCCTATGCCTAAGAAAAAGGTAGGTTTCCTTAGGAACCGCACCTACCGAACTCTTGATTTCAGGAGCAGTACGAGCGAAATCAATCATCTTGGATTGATTCTCTATTCCGACTTTCGTAATATCATAGAGGATATTCAGGTACAACTGGTATTTCTGATTATATGAGGGATCCAAACCTAGAAAATGGGCATGGGTTTCATGATGATCCTTAATGGTAGTGAAGTATCCTATCATCACATCCTCCAGATAATAAGCGACCAACTTGAATTTATCACCTAGCTTATTCTTTAATTCGGGAAAATAATCCTTGTTGAGATGGACCAAGTTAAAATCTACGGACAAACTGATTTTTTCATACAGCTCATGGATTCTTTCCTTATTTTCCAAGAGTTGTTCGTAGGTCATGTCTACCCTTTTCAGGTCCTTGCCCTTCTTGGCAGCTCTTTTGGCCCTGACCCTATATTTGGAACTCATTGCTCCGAGATAATCGGAGAATTCCTTCCAATCTGGTTGGAGTTCCATCACCATACTCGGTTCGGACTTGAAACAATTGAAATTACGTTGGGATAGGATTTCGGATTGGGCAGCTTCTTCCTCAGAAAAATCCTTGTAGAAAAGATACTTGAAACGAATGTTCTTATGCTTTTCTATAACGGGCAATGCATGTTGGGTAACCATATCCAGAATCACGAATGATTCCCTTGAGGATTTACCCTTGAATTGCATTCCGAAATTACCGGTAAGGAGCAGGTTTCCTACTACGAACCAATAACGGTTATAATTCTTGGCGACGAATTTTCTGAATTGGCCCCAAATCCCCGTTGCATTCTGGTCTAGATTGAGACTCTTACTTCCCTTGACCAGCGTGGACTGCGCTTGAACGATACCGATGAGCGCCCCGCCCTCATAAACTGGAATATAGATACTTTGTGTATCCTCAGAGGGACAATCCTCCAATAATTGTTGGTAGGATTCAGAAAGGAAAATACTGGAAGGAAGTGGCGACTCCTCATCCATATCCTTAATCTTGTACTTGACCTTGAATTCGAGGTTGGTACCATCGATTTGATATCGTCCCTCTTTATTCCCCTCTTTTACACTCCCTTGGCAGGGACAGTAAGCACTCAACATGACTGTTCGTGATTTGTGATTTGGTATACCACCAATATTTCCAACCCAAAATTATGCAGAAAGGTTGTATATCGTTGTTAAAATGGGGACAATTATCAAAACTTTAAGTTATCGTTCCCAATCATCATATCAATCATTATGATTGAACGAATAATTCATATCATCATCCTCGATGAGTCCCTTTTGTTTCAGATAGTCAATCCAATCATGGGCATGTTCCCTGATATCATCACTATTCGTCAACTCGATACCGCTATCCGGATAAATGCCATGTAGTAACTGTATGACTCCTTTGGCATAATGTATCCTATTCCTTGATACCGTACTGGAAAAGGGAGATACGATATCGAATTCCAATACTTCCCTTACCTGCCTA
Organism: Saprospiraceae bacterium; assembly: GCA_020631355.1. Classification (GTDB taxonomy): domain Bacteria; phylum Bacteroidota; class Bacteroidia; order Chitinophagales; family Saprospiraceae; genus JAHDCE01. The sequence goes on from JAHDHL010000028.1 coordinate 16,025, forward strand.
TAATCCAATTCCTTATTGGGTAGGAATACATTCAATCCTGCGAGGTTGAGATATTTGTTGTATATCTCCATCTCGGTCATACTGTTGACATCCTTTCTGAATTCCTTTCGGATTCTTTCATTATCAAAAAGATAGGATGGTAACCCTAGTCTTTTTTCCAGAAAATGGAAGGCAGATTCATCATTGAGTTGTATCAAATCATCCGTTGCATCGAGAATCAGGGATAAATCATTGTATTCTACTTGGGACAATAGGTTTTGTTGGATTTCATAAACCTGCGTTTCATCACTGATGAAATCCTTGGCCCTACTGATTTTCTCCGCAATGGATAATTCGCCATACTTCATTGTGAATAATCTCTGAAGTATTCTTTTCTCCTCGAATTCACTAATAAATTCGGAATCATCCAAATAAGATTGTAATGAGGACATGATCTCAGTTTTCTTTTCCTCGGTATTACTTACGAAAGGTATCAACCATCCTTGGTCAGCCACCCTGTTGTAGACTTTCCCTTTCTCCATCAAGGATTTTCCGCTCATTGCGTTGAGGAGATACTGATACAATACATCCGGTTTATCGGTATTGAACATTTCCAATACATCATCCAGATACTTGTCCTTGATTTCCAACTTGGCAAAGAAAGGAATATAATCCGCATCCAGGAGATGGTCCAGATTGAGTTTGCGGACATTATCGGGTCGTCTGATTCGTTGCAGGGCTGCCATACATTTCTTCAGAATCAGTCCATTACAATAATCATGATTAAGGATTCCATTCAAATCACCTATGGTCAGGGCTTCATTATTCAAGGTCGCATCCACGCTCATATTGAAAAGGATTCCCTTCCATTTCCGGGTATCCTTATGCTGCTTCGAGAATGCGTACCATTTCCCTGCACTTTCCCTCAGGGGTTGTTCATCCGAATTCGAAAAGGAAAAATCATAAATATTCTCAAGGAGGAGTACTGCAGCATCGGCTACGGTTCTCTTGTAGTTATCACCCTCGGAAAGGATATCCGTGTTCTTCAAACTTTGCAATAAATACGGGGTATAGGCATCTGAGGAATGCAAGGTAAGGTACTCTATGAATTTCAGTTTTCTTTCCGCATCGGTATCCGAATTGATTTCCCTAAAAATATCCTTGATATCCTTGGAACTGGGTTCTTCTACCAGATGGAATTCCCGATTACCGAATTCAAGTGGTTCCTCCATGAACGAGGCTACCGGAATCTTTTGTGTACTTTCTTCCTCATCCTCTGGCAATATGTACGAAATGGCATCCCTGATATCCTCATCATATTCCTTACGACTGAGTTTTATCAGCTTGGATTCCATCTGTTGCTTGGCCTTTTCCAATTTGGAAAAATACTTATTGGATATCCCTCCTACTCCTATACTACTGAAAAGGACTGATTTTTTTAGAAACAATCTCAATTCCAAATCACTCCTCATGATTTTCCTGAGATTCTTAGAATAATAGATATCCAATATCCTAGAGATACTAAAATTGAAGTTGATATTCTTGGAATGTACCAATCCCTCGATTTCCAATCCCGTCAGGTCCTCCAATTCCAATTCCTTGATGATTCTATCCTCAATTGCATATCTCTCCTTAATGGGGATATCACTTTTGAGTTCATCCAATAATGGATGTATTTCCTCCGATAATTCAATGGGAATCCCCTCCATTTCGCAGAATTCCTGAAGGAGGGTAATATTCTCCAAAAAACCATAACGAAAATCCGGTAATCTTGGATTGGCCCTCCTCAATACGGACTGGAATTTGGCATATAGCTTATTGATGATACTCGGAGGATATCTGGATAAATCCTTGAATGATTCCAAGGCAACCATATCATTATCCGAAGTCAGCTTCTTAAATAATCGGGTAGCTGAAGCCTCATTTTCTTCCTCCAATTTGATATTGATGAATATCCTACGGTCTGCATCGTACTCGTAATTGATATAATTCTTGGACCAATAAATGGCCTGATTCATATAGTAGGTCCTATCTTTCCTCTTATCGTTGCCCCCCCTGTAGATTTCGTTCTTATCCGGTGACTGAATGGCTATGGTCAGATACTGGTCGAACTTGTCCTCCAGTATTTTCCTATCCAATGCACTACTGTTGTAATAAGCAAACAATACTGCTGACAGATAGAATAGGCCCCTTGGATTACCCGTTGCCAACATTTCACGAAGTGCATTCTCCCTCAACCAAGGATTCTCAAAATGATTGGCCAACAGATAGGCGTAATAATCAACTGGCTCATCAAAATATGACAATCGGATGGATGCTTTTTCTTCGAATCCATAATTCCTGATTCCGCTCAGGGTCCCCAAGGAATCCATAAGAGAGCGATAGTTCCTTGCTAATTTCCTTGTGTTATCCTCCTTGAATTTCACATTCGTAAAACGAGCCAGCATCCTTTCCGCATCTTCTTCCTCCACTCTACCCTTTTCCATCTGTTCCAGAATTACGTCCAAGACATAAGGGTCATCAAAATAGGTAAGTGCATCACAAACCGTGGAAATGAAGTAATCCGATTTGAAGATTTCGGATTTGATATTCCGTCCCTCAAGACATCCCAACATGAAATCATAACTTTCGTAGGATTGCAACAATGCGATTTCCTTGAGTTGGTATTTGGTAAAAACTTTCAACTGGGACTCCGAGGTAGCATTCAGGACTTCGATATATCGTTTTAGGAGTGATGATTTTTCCTTATCGGATAAGTTTCGTTTTCTGATGACAAGATGCTCCGTCTCAAAATCTTCGATAGGATTGGTCATGAATACCCTAAGTATCGGGGAATAATGAATTTCTGTTTCATAGGTATTCAGGAAATTCATCATGATTTCCCGATTCACATCCTGGTTCCATTCGATTTGTTCCTGAGGAAAAAGAGTATGCTTTTGCAGTAGCTGTATGACTTTCTCTTTCTTATCCTTTTCTAGTACATCCATCACACCTGCCAGCTCCCTGATAGCGCGAGGATTGCCTTTTTCGAGTGCATCTTCCAATTGGATGAGGAGTACATCCAAGGGATTGGCATAATTATCCTGACTCTTCGTCGGCATGAGTGCGAAGTGTAAGAACAATACAAGTAATAGTATCCATTTATGCGTATAGCTTACCAGCATAGATGGGATTAGAATTTTAGGTCATCCTATCTGGATACCGCAGCCAAATTCGGTATCGGAAAGGAAAACCACTAGTTTTCAATGTTCACAGTTGATTGTTTATCATGTCTTGATTCGGTAAAGGCGACTTTTTTATCTCCTTTGGTTTTGTTCCCTATATTCTTTCAAATATTTCTTAGCCAGTTGTTTGACTTGTGAGGAAAATTCCATTTTCATGATCCAATTAAAATAATTGTTATCCTTAGCCAATGTTTCCCCTACTGGCGCATTATTATACTTACCGAATGCGAAAACCGGAATTCCGTCTGCATTCAGTTTCATTTTCTGAGTCGGTTCTAGGAATCTGAGGTCATTCACGAAATCATGGATGGCTTTCATATCATTCCTAATGGGCTCCGGTGTCACATTTCCATCCTCATCCACAAGGTTGACGCCCTTGTATCGTTTGAGTTGGCCCTTGAGTACATCCACTGTAGCCCTTACATCTGCGAGGGCATCGTGAGCATCCACCAATTCCTTATCACAATAGAACTTCAAAGCGGCCCTCAATGTTCTGGGTTCCATCTTGTAGAAAATCCTTTGTACATCGATGAGCTTCCTATTACTAATATCTAATTCCATGCCTACTCTTGCGAATTCCTCCATAAGCATCGGAACGTCATAGCGATTAGAGTTATATCCACCCAAATCAGCATTCCCGATAAAATCGTACAACTTATCAGCAACTTGTGCAAAGGTAGGTTTATTGGCCACCATCTTGGGTGTGATTCCATGTACTTCCACGGCCTCTTGGGAGATAGGTACTCCCGGATTAATCATCATTTCCAATTCCGTGGGTTCCCCGCCCTTTTTAGGGTATTTGATAAGGGCAATCTGTACGATTCTGTCCTTTATGACACTCAGGCCTGTTGCCTCTATATCAAAAAATACGATGTCTCTATCTAAGTTGAAATCCATTATCACTTTTTATGGTGGTTTTCCTATATTTATTACTGATAATTCTTTCAGAATCTAGGAAAGTCCAAATATATCAAAATAAGCCTGTAAAACTTAGCGTTTAAGGCGCAATAGCCTTAAAAGCAAGAGGTATATGTGTGACCAATGGGCCGAATATGGTCTTTAACACCATTTATATGATACTTTTTGCAAATAAGTAAGATAGCGAATCACCAATATCAGGTAGCTGCTTATATTTGCAGAATGTTTAATACATCCAATTTATTGATATGTATAATTGTGATGTAAACGAATAGACAACCCTGATTCAGCAAGTATTTGTTTGGAGAGTGATTTATTAAGTATATACAATTAAAAAACCAGTTAATTAATGGCAGCAACAGTCGATAGTCAAAGGAAGTTACTCATTGCGGCAGGAATCATCATAGCGATTCTGATGGGCATTATAGCGATGCTCCTTTTCAATAAGTTCGGCAATGAGAAAGTGATTGATACACAGAAGAAGGAATTAAACGAAGCCGCTCGTCTTCAGAAAGAACTTGAGGAGGAATATGATAATGCGATTGCGGAATTGGATGAGGCGTTGAACGAGAATGAGGATTTGCGTTCCATCATTGAGGAACAAAAGGCAGAACTGACCAAACAGAAGTCGAAGATTTCCAGAATGATTAGTTCAGGAAATACAAGCAAGAAAGCATTGAATGCTGCCCAATCCGAAATTGACCAATTGAAAGCCCAACAACAGGCATTCCTGACCAAGATAGATGAATTGGAAGAACAGAATTCACTACTAACCAATGAAATCGTTCAGGTTAAGGAAGAAAAGAAAATGGTCGAGGAAGAAGTCGTCAGGGTGAATGAGGAGAAGACACGCATTACAAAAGAGAAGGATTCTGTTATTAGCAATGTGACCTCTGCCAAGAATGAATTGGAAAAAGAAAAGAACTACCTAGAAAACAAGGTGGATATCGGTTCTGTAGTCAAGACCAATAATATCGAAGTTGTAGGCTACAAACTGAAATCAGGTGGAAAGTTGGTCAAGAAGCGATATGCCAAGAATGTGGATGTCTTGAAGATATGTTATTCCACGACTGAAAACAGGGTCACTGATCCGGGTATGGAGCAGTTTGTTGTTAGGGTGATGACTCCACTGGGTGCTACGATGTATGTGGAATCCCTAGGTTCGGGTAATTTCATCAATAAGGATAGCAGTGAGGAAATGCGCTTCACCAAGGCACAGGATGTACCTTATGACAACAAGGTTTCCAACGAGTGTATGAACTGGAAGCCGGATACTCCTTTCGCCAAAGGAACATATACGATTGAAATCTACAATAAGGGATATCTATCCGGTACTTCAACCGTCCGTTTGAAATAGATGAATCCCGTAGAGGATTACATACTGGATTATCCAAAAGAAGATATAAGGCAGCTGATGCAATTGACGCATCAGCTGCTTTTGGATTCCATACCACAGATACAATGCGATATCAAGTGGAAAATTCCATTTTATACCTATAAAAAACCATTCTGTTTCTTGAATCCGAAAACCAAGTACCTTATTTTGGGTTTAATGAATGGTCAGTTATTATCTGATTCCCACCAGCTGTTGGAAGGGGAACAAAAAATACTGAGACATTACATCATCAGGACTGTGGAGGATATTTACAGGGAAGAATTCCTGGAATTACTCATGGAAGCGGTCATGCTTAATGAATCATCATGAGTAAGAAAGAACAAGAGGATAAGAAGGAATTCATCAACCCGATAGATAAGGACAAGGTCGCAGAAAACCCTGCTTTCCTACCCTATGCACATACCGTAGGTGGAGCGCTCATCAAACCCATTGACAAGGGGCGTGTGAAAGGTCTGGCGGTATCTTCCATGTACGAACAGACAGAAATGCAAATGGACCAGATTCGGAAACAGGTAGAATTATTGGTTCAGCAAGCTGAAACGATTCGGAAAAGGGTTGAAATTTCAGAAAAAATCTATCTGGCCGAAATGAATATCAAACCTCTTATTGGTCATACCTATCATTTGTACCTGAAGAAAAATGGTACGAATGTCCTATCCATGATTGGTCCGAATGAATGGGGGAAATCATGCCCTTATACCTTTGAGGCTACTGTCAAACTATTGAGTGACCATACTTGGGAAGTTGCCAGTGATGAATAAGGATTACTTCTTCCTTTCAATCAGTAAATAATACAAAAGGAAAGGAAAAGTCATTGAGATGAATATCGTGCAAAAAAGATAATGGGGTATTTCCAAGATACCGTATCGGAACAAGTCCTTGGGTTTCAGCAATCGGATGGATTTGATTCTTGTCAACATAAAACGGTAACACAGAATACTCAGGTAATCCCATCCTATTCCATTCCAAATGGACCATTTCACCAAATCCCTATAAACCAAGGGTCTATAATAAATAGCCTTATCCTTATTGGTGTGTCTATTGGCTGAATGAAGTCTCCTGATGGCCACATGCTCATCAATGGAATCCGGATATAATTTGCAAGCAATCATCAGCTTGACCCAAAGATTGGTATCCTGCGCCAAACTCAAATTCGTATTGAAACCTCCTACCTTGAGGAATGCAGATTTTTTGAGTGTAATGGCATCCGTAGAAAAATAGCCCTTATTCCCGATGGGAGCCAGATTCCAAAATAACTGAACCGGAGCCAATAAGGTATCGACTGTCGTAATGACTTCTTCCTTGTACTTATCCCTTACCTCATCCTCACATACAGACCCCGTAGAACCATATGTTCCATCAGCATCGGAATATTGACCGAATACACGGGCTGATTGTTTGAATCGATTGGGCAGGTAATAATCATCTGCATCTAGAAATGCGATATAATCGAATTTTGACTTGGAAACACCTAGGTTCCTTGAAGCTCCGGCACCATGGTTTTTCTTATCAGGATGATCATGGATGCTGAGTTGTGGCAATTCCTTAGATAATCTTTCGCAAATGGCCCTGGCGCCGTCAGGATAGCAGTCATCCACTACGATGACCTCCCCTACCTCATCCAATTGGCAAGCAGACCGAATCGCTTGTTCGATGTAGTGCTCGGCATTGTACATGGGTATGATGACGGATACTCGGAACATGTAAATCTACTAGGATTTGGTAAACTCAAGAACAAAGGCTCCTTTCTCAAGATGATCCAGATAATTAACGGAAATATTCTCCTTTTGCGCCCATTCCTTAACGATTTGCTGTTCGAATTCTCTCCTGCCATCATCCAGAATGATGATACATCCCTCTTTCAATTTATCCTTGAGTAAGGGAAGTGCAGGATATCTGGCCAAATCATTCACAAAATGAGGCGGACCATCAATAATGAGCATATCAATCTGATCCAAGTCCTCAATCATTGACATATCATACCACTTATACTCCTTATTATCCAAGGAATAGGACTTAAGTGGAGCATGTATGATGGTGGAATTGGGTTGTGATATTCTGGAACGGGTCAAGCCAGCGTATTTCTCCTCGTGGTCCAATGCATAGTGCTTGGATTCAGGAGAATACTTGGTTATCCATTCTGAGATGACTATACTGGATACCCCCGAACTCGCCTCCACAATCAATTTGGGTTGGTGCTTCATCAGATGAAAAAGAAGCGATTTGATGAAGTCAGGAGACCCTGCAAAACCTCTCATGGGAGGCAATGGTATCTTAGGTTCAATTAACTGATGTATGGAGAATAGGGATTCCATTTGATGATAATCGTACCGTTGTCCATATACCCTTTTGTACAGCATCTGCACACATTTGTAGATAACGATACAATTGAATGAAAATAAAACCACGGCTAGGAAAAATGCCAGCATCTTATACCAAAACAGGCCTATCAGAAAGATGGATAATAACAATAGGAAATTGATGGCGATAAAGATTTTGGAAAAACTCTGTTCGTAATAGAATTTATCCATCGAATTATAATTCCTCATTTTCATATTCCCGATATGGCTTTAATTATTCCTATATCCATCATATACCTATGCATGAGAAGATGTATTTGTTGGAAGTAGTTTATCAGTGGTTCCTTCTTTCTCACAATGATGATTCAAATATAATAGTATTTGGAAATTTAATGCCAAATGTTCAAAACTAATCAGAGTGGTGTAATTTATGTGTCCATTCTTAATGATTATATAATAAGTTCCTTAGGATTAAAAGATAAGATATAGCATATTCGTTTATTCGGGAAAATATTAATTTCACAGACTTTTGAATCCAAAATGGGGATGTACCTGTTACAGGTTGATATTTCCTTTCCCATTCATTCGTACAACTCCTAATTATTCACATTTTTATGGGAATCGTCCAAAGGCAGGGCATAAAGCACAGCTTGGTCACTTACACTGGATTGGTCATAGGTATGATCAATGTCATGTTCATTTATTCATGGGCACTCACCGAGGAAGAATTGGGTTTGTACTCATTCCTTGTCAGTACTGCGAATCTGGTTGTTCCCTTTGTTTTGTTGGGTGTTAGTTCTTCTGCTGTCAAGTTTTTTCCCATTTTCAAGAATGCAGACAATGGACATAATGGAATCCTTTTCTGGGTACTAACGATACCTATCATCGGATTTTCCATTTTCTTAATTCTTTGTTTCCTTTTTGAAAATTCCATTTTGGAATACTTCGGAGAGAAAGAGAGTGGTGCATTGTATTTACAATATATGGTATGGATTCCTGTCCTGGTTTTCCTATTGATGACCATCAGGACCCTTACCAGTTTCATTTCCAATTTCAAGCGGATTGTCATTCCCAATATCTTCAATGACCTCTGGATTAAGATTGCCATTCCTACACTGGCATTGGCTTATGCATTCGGTTATATTCCATTCGAATGGTTCATATATGGGGGTATCCTAGCCTATCTCATCAATATGATTCTGATTGTAGGATACCTTGTATATCTGGGTGAATTCAAGCCTAAGCCTAATTTTTCATTCCTTAAAAAAGACCGTCTGTACCAACAGGCCATTAATTTTTCTGCTTATAGTATTTTCAGTACGGTGGGGTTCACCATGGCTACGCAAATCGATATTGCGATGACAGGAACCCTATTGAATCTTTCGGATACGGGTATTTATCGGATTGCCTTATTGGTTGGTAGTGTGGTAGCCATTCCGGGAAATTCGTTGCTCCCTATTCTCAGGCCCATTATTTCCGAAAAATGGAATGATCAGGATACTGATGAAATCAATCAGTTGTACCAAAAGTCATCCATCAACCTTCTGATTGCCGGCTTTTTCATTTTTACACTTATTTGGATTTCCTTGGATGATTTTTACAAAATCATTCCTAATGGGGATGTATATGCAGCGGGTAAAACAGTCGTACTCATTTTGGGATTTGCGAAGCTGATTGACCTATCGACCAGTATCAATAGTGCCATCATTAATTTTTCAAAGCATTATTATGTCTATTTGGTCATCATCCTAATCATGGCCGTCCTGAATGTAGGATTGAATTATTTCTTCATCACAATTCTGGGTTGGGGAATAGAAGGTGTGGCTGTAGCGACTATGGCGTCATTATTCTCATTCAATTTCAATAAGTCGATATACATCTGGTTCAAGTTCCGGATGCAGCCATTTTCCAAGGGAACAATTATGCTGATTGCCATTACACTAGTATGCTACTTCGGCACCTTGGTTCTTCCCTCCCTAGGTTTGCCCTTGGTCGATATCATACTCAGGTCCATTCTGATGGCCATCATCTTCATTCCATTGGTATATTGGAGTAAGGTTTCTCCCGAAGTGAATGGACTGATGAGACAATCCTTGGGTAGGGTAAGCAAAATCATCCAACGCAAGTAGTTCAGGGATTCCTTGGAATCCTATCCTGAATGATAGAAAAGAGGGTTTTCTAAATCAGATTATTGCAGACTCAAACTATAAACTGCAAATGATGCCAACCAATGGCTGCCTACATAATGTTCCGTAGCTACATTGGGTATAGTGGCTTCGAGATGTTTCTTTGCAGCAGTTTTAAGCTGGCTTTTTTTCTTTCCTTTCAATGATGTACTGATTCTATAAAAACACCATGCCCTACTCAGATTCAATCCATCCAGATGGACGATTTTGGGATCGGTCCTATCGGATACATCCGCAGGGTTCATCAGGCTTTGTAATCTTTTCTTAGGTAGGAATTTTTTGAACCATGTATTGAATTCCTCAGGAGACAAGACCCTCTGCATCAGGTTGGCTTCTTCCAGGCATCCCGAAAGGAAATCTTCTCCACTTGGCTCATAGTGAGCCGGACAATCCGTATCATCCATGTAATAGAATCTCGCCCTTTCTTCCAGTAATACCAATAATTCCCTATGATTGGTTTTCTTGGCATAATCATAGGCAAATGACATTCCGAATGCAGTATTCGGGTGTACACCTGTCCTGACCGGATATTGTTGTTTGGGTAGGAAATCCATGTATTTTTCAATCAGGGCATCCACCAAGGGTTGTAGGTTTTCTTTCCATTCTTGTCCCTCCTTATCGTCCCAATCATGCAATTCCTCAGCCAATTTCATCAACCAAGACCAGCCATACATCCTTTCCCAAGATTTGCTTTCATTCACTAGGTAATTGACCTCTATCCCAATATTCTCCTTTGTGATATTCTGTCCAATCTTTTTCTTGATTTCCGATTTTTCGGGTAGGTCGGGAAATAGTTTGAGCAGCCTTACCAACATCCAGTGTCCGTGTACGGAAGAATGCCAATCATAGCAGCCGTAGAATGCAGGGTGTAATTCCTTGGGGGATTGCAGCCATGTGGAATCCTTGAGTAGTTGACTCAATTTATTAGGATATTCCTTGTGTACACAATCCAAAGCCAATGCTGCAAAGTGGGAAGCTCCTGCTTCGGTCAGGTGTAATTGGTTATCCTTTTCTATGTAATAGGCATCTTGTCCCATAGAAAATAAGGTAAAATATACCAATGCTAGTGTTAGGAAATATTTCATATGGTTAAGGTAAGCAATAATGACTTAGCAGCTATTGAGGGATGTGGACTTTTGCTTCATTTGGTACTAAAAACATATGTCCACCATTATTGCATGCCTTGGGCTGGGTGTTACTTTTCCTTTCTTGTCTCGATGTATTTTCTCCATTTATCCAAACACAATTGGAAATCCTCGGGAAGTTCTGAATTGAACATCATTCGTTCCCCGGTTCTCGGATGGTCAAAACCTAACGACTTGGCATGCAGACCATGACGAGGCATGAGTTTGAATGAATTCTGAACGAATTGCTTGTACTTTGTATATACGGTACCCTTGAGGATTTTATCACCTCCGTATCGCTTATCATTAAAGAGGGTATGTCCCAGATACTTCATGTGTACACGAATCTGGTGGGTTCTACCGGTTTCCAGTCTACATTCCACCAAACTCACATAGTACAGGTCTTCCAATACATCAAAGTGGGTAACGGCTCTCTTTCCCATATCACCCTCCGGAAAAACCCTAACGTGCATCCTATTGAAAGGGTCCCTACCCAGATTCATATCAACGGTGCCTGAGGTTTCGTCAAAGTTACCCCAAACCAGTGCATAATATCTTCTGTACGTGGTATGGTCAAAGAATTGTTTACTGAGATGGGATAAGGCATGTTCATTCTTTGCCAGTACCAACAAGCCTGAAGTTTCCTTATCAATCCGATGAACCAACCCCGGGCGACTGACATAACCGTCCCTGAATGGTAGTGGAGTATCCCTCAAATGATAGGCAACAGCATTCACCAAGGTCCCAGACTTATGCCCTACTCCGGGGTGAACTACCATCCCTGCTTTCTTATTGACCACCAAAACATCCTCATCCTCATAGACAATATCCAAGGGAATATTTTCTAGTTCCAAGGGAGCATTGGCTTCCGGTGGGTCGGGTAGCAATATCGTCACGACATCATGCGGCCTTATCTTATGGTTGGGTTTAACCATTCCACCATTGACCTTGATGGCACCATCCCTAATGGCCCGTTGCAATCTATTTCGGGTAATCTTTTCCAAGCGATCCATCAAGAACTTATCTATCCGAATCATCTTTTGCTTGGGGTCAGCCACAAAACGATAGTGCTCAAAGAGGTTGTCTTCTCTCTGGCTTTCGTACATACTGTGTACTTTCTTGGATTCGTTGTTGTGGTTTTCTTCTTTCATTTAGATGTTGGAATATTGAGATACTGAGATGTTGAGAAAGTTCAAGATTCCAGACATGGAAACGCTGGATACTAGAAGTCTCAATATCTAATACACATTCTAATCATTCAATTTCAGTACTGCAAGGAATGCTTTCTGTGGCACTTCCACACTACCGATTTGTCTCATTTTCTTTTTTCCTTTCTTCTGCTTTTCCAACAATTTCCTCTTACGAGTGATATCACCACCATAACACTTGGCCGTAACATCCTTTCTTAAGGCAGATATTGTTTCACGCGCAATAATCTTAGCTCCGATAGCAGCTTGGATGGCAATCATAAATTGCTGTCTTGGTAGCAATTCCTTTAACTTGGAACACAATTTCCTACCGAAGTAGTATGCCTTATCCCTATGAATCAATGCAGATAATGCATCCACATTTTCTCCATTCAGTTTGATATCCATCTTGACCAAATGGGATGGGCGATAATCAACGGGAGTATAATCGAATGAGGCGTATCCTTTGGATATGGATTTCAGACGGTCATAAAAATCAAATACGATTTCAGCCAATGGCAGTTCGAAAGTCATTTCCACCCTACTGGTTGTGAGGTAGTCCTGCCTTGTCATAAAACCACGTTTTTCTATACAAAGCGTCATGATGGCGCCGATGAATTCTGGCTTGGTGATGATTTGTGCTTCGATGAAAGGTTCCTCTACCCTATCCATGATTGTGGGATCAGGTAAATCCGTTGGTGTATTGACTATTATTTCCTCTCCTTTTTTGGTGTAGGCGTAATAGGATACGTTCGGTACTGTGGTAATCACATCCATATCAAACTCCCTCGAAAGTCGTTCTTGTACGATTTCCAAGTGAAGCATCCCTAGGAAACCACAACGGAATCCGAAACCTAATGCTATTGATGTTTCCGGTTCGTAAACCAATGATGCATCATTGAGTTGTAGCTTTTCCAAACTATCCCTCAAATCCTCATAATCATCATTATCAATCGGGAAGATTCCAGCAAATACCATCGGCTTCACATCCTCGAAACCCTGGATGGCATCCACACATGGATTGTCCCTAAGTGTAATGGTATCCCCTACCTTTACTTCCTTGGAATTCTTGATACCCGTAACGATATATCCCACATCACCGGTGAGGATTTCCTTTTTGGGTACCATATCTATCTGTAGTACACCTACCTCATCCGCAGAATAACTATTCCCTGTATTCATGAACTTAATCTTGTCCCCTTTCTTCATGGAACCATTCACGATACGGAAATATGTAATTACTCCTCTATACGAATTGAATACAGAATCAAATATCAAAGCCTGAAGTGGCCCATCGGGCTCTCCCTTTGGGGCCGGAATCCTAGCAGCAATGGCTTGTAGGATATCCTCCACACCCAAACCGGTTTTACCACTGGCATGAATGATTTCTTCCTCGTCACAACCCAGAAGGTCTACAATCTGCTCCGTAACCTCCTCTACCATGGCACTTTCCATATCCACCTTATTCAGGATAGGAATGATTTCCAAATCATTCTCAATGGCAAGATATAGATTTGAAATGGTCTGGGCTTGTATTCCCTGTGACGCATCGACAAGTAATAAAGCACCCTCACATGCTGCAATAGAACGGGAAACCTCGTAGGAAAAATCCACGTGTCCCGGAGTGTCTATGAGATTGTAGGTATATTTTGTTCCGTTGGGATGATTATAGTATAACTGGACTGCATGACTCTTGATGGTAATTCCTCTCTCCCTTTCCAAGTCCATGTCATCCAATGCCTGATCTTTCATATCCCTTTCTGCAATAGTTTGGGTATGTTCGAGCAAGCGATCTGAAAGTGTACTTTTCCCATGATCAATATGGGCAATCACACAAAAATTCCTAATTTTTTCCATACGGCTGCAAAGATACGATTTTGTGAACTTAAACGATAGTTCTCAAGCACTGGTTTATATAATCTTATTCTAGCTGCATGATGGCCATTGCTGATAACTATCCCTTAGATGGAAACTGCTCTAGGCTATCAAAGTTCATAGCTGAGGGACAACATCGCATAAAATGGAAAAATCAGTTCTTCTGATTGGGAGATGAATGTTCCGGTCGTATTCCTTGAGAGGATACTCTTATTGTCCAATATGTTGTGGGCGGTCAGTCTTACGGTCAGGGGGTGGTTTTCTTTCTGGTATTCCACTGTAACATCCAATAAGTGATTGGCGGAAGTATTTCCTCCCTTGAATGAAATAAAGCTGTATTCCGTCCTAAACATCCATCCCTTGGCCAATCCCATATTCATTTGGGATTTGAGTTGGTCCGTATTATTGATAGTCTGAATTCCGGATTGTCTGAACCAGGCAAAGGACTTTTTGTAGGAAAAAGTCAGGTTCTTTCTTTTCTTGAATTTACAACGTAGGTTCCATCCGATATCCAATCGGTTCTGATAGGTTTTAAGTGCTTCCCCATCCACTTTATTTTCTAAGGATGAGGTCGTCCAGGTCAGTCGTGGCCGAAATCTAAAAACGCCCCATTCCTTGGTATAGGAAGCTGTGTTTCTGCTTCTATACAAGAACGCACTACTCATGTAAGGTAGATATTTTTGATTCAGACCATCCGTCAAAACGGATTGCTGTATGCTCTTATTCGTAAGGGTCAGTAGTGACCGGAAAAAGAAATGGGTCTTTTTGAATATATTCGACTTATTCAAATCCAGACTCAGGTTATGACTGGATTCCATAGCCAATGAAGCATTCCCTTGATAAATGGAATTAAAATTGGTAATCTTATCAACAATATAAATTTGTTCCTTTCTAGGAAGATTTCTTTTTTGCTCATATTTGAATTCAATCTCTCCTATTTTGGGAATATTCGATTCTATCTTAAAAAAGGGTAACATAAAAAAATAAGATTGACTACCAGCATTCAATCCCCTATCCATTCTATTTAATTGGTGGGTTGAAAATCCAATTTCAAATTCGGCTTTTCTTTTCCATTTATGTCTATAATTAAATATCGAGAAAAAATCATTAAAATATATTTTCTGCCTATTAGATATATCCTCGTTACCGAATGACACAAATGTACCATCCGATAATTCCTGCTGACTGACTATATCCAAATTATTGAATAAATAATTATTTCCTATCGTAGCAGAAAAGTGATTCTTTTTATTGAGAATATAGTAATGTTTAAATTGTCCCTGAAAGCTGGATACCAACCCGAATTCATCTTGTCTGACCTGATAGAATACTTCTTGTACCCAGGGTAATTCATTGATTAAAAAAGGTTGCGATTCATTATTCCAACCCAAAACATCGACACTCCTTTTTCTAGTGAAATTAAATTCGGTGGTACTGATATTCTTATCATTGTGTTTTCTATTCCAATCCAAATCCATATTAATCTCCTTGGGAGTTCTATTTTGTTCCTGGCTGATGACATTGGATTCCAATCCGAAAGAATTCAGTTGTTGTTCGTTCATTAAACGATTCAAGCTACTACCCAAGGATACGGACAAGTAATCTTTTTCATTATCCTCATAAATAAAATCAGTATTGAGCAACCATCTTTTTTCCTTATTCAATCTAGCATCTGCCCTTGATTCTTCCAGTATTATTTCATCATCAGCATAATATTGATTTATAAAAGCATATTCCGACGCTCCTTTTTCGTCCGAATATATCAGATAAGTATTCAATTGATAATGTTTGGACAAGGAAAAATCCAAACCCAAAGCACCCATTTTGGAAATACTGGAAATTCCATTTTGGGGAAGCATTAAATGATCTATTATCTTGGAAGATTGGTTAAGAATACTACCCGAATTCCGGGTAGATAACTGTTCCATTCCTCCTTGGAGTTGCAACCATTGCTTCATCGACATTAATTGCTGATTGGTATTGTTTATACCTCCTATTCCATATGCATTCACTTCGGGGGAATAATAAAATAAATCCGTGCGCCCCATTCCTCTTTTTTCCCAGCCGCCACCTGCTTCCACTTCCCCAAAGACGAATCGCTTTTTTTCTTCCTTCAACTTGATGTTCATTGCCATTTCATTATCACCCGAAACAGATGATAAGAAAGAAACCTTGTTGTATTCCTTTAGCACCTCCACAGTCTTAACGGCATCCGCAGGCAGGGACTTGACTGCCAATTCCGAATCTCCTCCGAAAAAAGGTTTTCCCTCGACCAGGAGTCTGTCCACTTTCCTCCCTTCTACAAAAATATTATTCTGTTCATCTATCTCTATTCCGGGCATTTGTTGGAGTAATTCCCGCAATTTTCTTTCGGAACCATCAGAAAAACTTGAGGCATTATAAAGAATGGTATCTTCCTTATAAATTATAGGAGGAACATGGCTTGTAATCACGACTTCACTCAATTCAGTATCCAAAACTTCCAAGCTGAAATCCATTACTGTTTGGGAATCTTGGATATCTACGACTTCTGAATGTTTTCGGTACCCCAGATAGCTAACTTCTATTTTATAAGCCCCGCTACCTTTCAGCATCAATTCATAATAACCTTTGCCATCTGTCATCGTAAAGAATACACTGGGTTCATTACCCGTAGAATCCGTGGCGACTATATTAGCATATTCCAGAGGAACTTCGGATGATGCATCCAAGACGATTCCTTTCAATTCATGACTCGTACTTTCCTGTGACCATAAGTCATTAGATAAGCAACCTACAAAGAGGAAGAAAATCATACGAATGCTGAACCGCATGAAAGGATATGTTATTTTTGGGAGCATCAGTTATATGATTTATTGTCTATTCCTTATTCTTTCACTTTCCTTTTGATGGAATTCATTCCACTTTTCCTCGCTAACAGACTCTGCCCCTTTGGGTAATTTAATTTCATTCTCCTGAACGACATCCTTTCCTATCATCACTTCGGAGGCATAAAAATATTGATTTCCACCCCTTGACATTTCCAGTACCAAACCCGGTACTCCGTCCACACCAAAAGGTCCGAATGGTACAGGAATATCCGGAGCGAACCAAACTGTTATTTCTGTATCGACCTCTCCGCTTCTAGTGAGTCTTTTGACTGTGGTAGTTGCCTTTTTACAAACGTAACCAGCCAATTCTTTGGTTTCATCGATAATATCCCAATCGTATTTTTTGAAGCTTTCTTCCACATTCACCAACTGCCCCTTATATTGCTCTTGCTTAATCCTTTTTTCCTTTGCTATATCCTTGAAAAAAAGCGATTTCCCGGATAAGGAAATCAAGGCTATATTCCGAAGCATATCATCATCATTCTCATCAAGGGATTCATTATATGCAAAGAGACTCTTTGTATTATTGAATTTCAATTGGAATTCCATTTTTTCAAATTCGCCCATCAGCATTCTTACCGTGGATGCATGCTGTTTCTGATCAGCTTCCAAAGAATTAATATACTCGTCCACTTCATCCTCTGATATGGTACTACCAATCTTATATGTGATGAGTCCTCCCACTTCCGTATTGGGGATTATTATATTTTCTCCACTATTCCAATAATTAAGAAAAAATAATGCAGGCAGCAATATCATTAATTTATACATGTTCAATTATTTTAAAAGGTTTATTTATCATTAATATCATGCAGCCATATATCGTCATATATGGCTGCCTCATTTTTCACATTCAATATGGCTTATTCACCACTTGCACTGAAAAAAGCTTTTTCCTCACATCTTGTTTCAGCATCATTGAAAATAGCATTGAAATCATTTGGAGATAACTCCTCTCCTGTTTGCCATTCAACAAAATCAACAATAGCTAATGCATAAGATACACAATCGATATCCCTATCGACTTTCTCATTCTTTTCTACTTTTGTCTCTACGTTATTCTTAGCAGACAAAGAAGTAGTGGTTGCCCCCATTACAAATAGGGCACATACAATCATCAACTTTTTCATTGTAAATGAATTTTGTGGGTCTTGTTTTTTGGAATAAAACCCATGTTAATAAATAAAACATGGTAATTTTCTGGAATAGAGGGAATACCATCCCATTAGGAACACAAATGTAAGCTAATTGTGGGAAGTTGTTATTTTGGCGCCTTATAGATAACAGACTTGTTACTAGAACATTAGTGTGCTAACGGTTGCTAAATTAAGTATTAAATATTATAAAATCAATTGAATCTTTATCTTTTAACAATACGATAATCAATACTATCGTACCTTTGATACATACCATACTAATCAATATTACATGTATCGTTCTTTATTTTGTAGTGCTTTTCTACTACTCTTTTCCCTAATCTCCTTAGCACAACGTAGCCCTACCCTATTCGTTGTGGAATTGACAGACAAGCACGCTTCTCCATACAGTATACACGAACCTTGGGAATTCCTTTCTGCCAGATCCATTGAAAGGAGAAAAACTGCCGGAATTGCCATTACGGAATCAGACTTACCCGTCAATGAGCATTATGAACTAATGGTCGAGCAAACGGGAGTCAAGGTAAAACATCGTTCCAAATGGATGAACTCCCTTCTGGTCATAGCCAATGAGGAACAAATGGGTCTTGTCAATGAATTGGATTGTGTCTCATCCACATTCCCGGTAGGATTCCAAAGAGAAAAAAAATCAAGTGTACCTCCAGAGGCCACCCCCTCAAAGGAGTACGACCAACTGGATAATCGGTATGGATATGCTGCGAATCAGATTACGATGCTTCAAGGGCATATCTTACACCTACTTGGTCATGAGGGACAGGATAAATGGGTCGGTGTATTGGATGGTGGCTTTGTCAATGTGGATGTTTCGCATTTCTTTGACAGTCTGAGGGTCCAAGGCAGGTTACTGCCTTGTAAGGACATCGTATTTGCTGATGACTATGCTTATGAGGACACGGGCCATGGTACACAGGTACTTTCCACTATGGGAGCCAACCTACCCGGACTGATGGTAGGTACGGCTCCGGAGGCCACATATATTTGTATCAAGACGGAGGAAATCGGAGCTGAGAATCCCGTAGAGGAAGAATACTGGATTGTAGGTTTGGAATATGCAGATAGTTTGGGCGTGGACGTTATCAATTCATCCTTAGGATATACGACTTTCGACCTTAGGGAACTCAATCACAAGAAACCCATGCTTGATGGTCAGACTTATCGTGCCTCCCGAGCTGCGGATATTGCAGCATCCAAAGGCATGCTTATTTTCAATAGTGCGGGAAATGAGGGGGGTGGTTCCTGGAAAAAAATGGGTGTTCCCGCTGATGCACATGATATCATTGCCGTTGGGGCTGTGGATGCAAGGGAAAGAAAAGCTAAGTTCAGTTCCTTTGGTCCTACTGCGGATGGAAGAATCAAACCGGACCTTTCTGCCATGGGGAAGCGGACTGCCGTAGCAAGTCTTGGTGGATACAAGGTCAATGCATCCAATGGAACCTCTTTCTCGTCGCCTGTATTGGCAGGGATGGGAACCTCACTCTGGTCTGCTTTTCCCGATAGGAGCTGGGAAGAAATCAAGGATGCGTTGGTACAAAGTGGTGATGATTATTGGGCTCCTGATACCTTGCTGGGATATGGTATTCCTGACATGACCTTGGCTTATGCACAATTGAGTGGCATCCCCCATTACCACGCTTCCGAAAGCAATACGAGATTATTCAAAACAGATAACGGTTATCAGGTCCTTTTCAAGAAAGGAGCCCAAGTCAACAGTTATGAGATTAAGAATAGCTTAGGTGAGACCATCAAAAGTGATGTACAAAGAAGTAATCTATTGGTCGGTACCATAGATATTGAGATACCTGATGACATTCCCTCGGGTGTCTATCATGCCATTATTCAATCAGGAGATTTCCAGTATAGATTACACTTGGTACATGATGGTAATTTACCTATCCACCAACCCTAATTCCCACGAGATGGCATGATACGCCCACTCTTTACATCTTCTTATATAATGGACAATGGCCCTATCAGAAAGATTAGGGTAATCATTCATGATGAGGGGTTGGTATGTTTCCCATGATTCAATGGCCCTTGGATGTTTATCATTGTGAATACTCGTTTGGGAATTTCTGATGAATACATAGGAATGAGGTTTCCTATTCAGCAATCCAAGGACAATTTTCGTTAGTACGGACATCCATTATATTATCAATTCGTACCCAAAAGCAAAGCGGCTCTTTCCAAATGGAAAGAGCCGCTTTGCGATTTCATATATTACTAACGTTATTAGAAATAACGAGGTGTAACAATTTTCTTTTCCTCATAAGAGAAGTCATAACCCAACATTACATCAAATGACCCTTGGGCGAATTGTTGCAACTTGGTCAAGGTATAATCATAGGAAACACCGATTCTCAAACCGTTCTTCAAGTAGTAAGCGGCCCAGATATCAGCAGAATCCATAGAACTTTTTCCATTGAAAGCCTCGAAAGCACCTCTGACAGAAGCACCGACCCAGAATGTATCAAAGAACAAAACGGAAGCATCCACATCAAACTCAGTTGGAGCACCTGTATAGTTCAAAGCATCAGAATTACTGAACTCACCAAACAAACCTACATTCTTGATCAACAATGAGGGCTTGAACTTGATTGATGAACTAATTGGCACCATACCACCAGCCATGAAGTAGTAATGACGGTATTGCATTGCCCATCTGGCTGTATTGGCATTGTCCCTTAGGTCATTGTTCAATACATGAGGTACGGAAGCACCTACATAGAAATGCTTGGTGTAGTAATAAAGTCCTACCCCAAAATTAGGCAACCACTTGTTCGGTGTCATGTCGAAGAAAGCATCATCACTGAATTCCCTAATGTCCAACTGATTGAAGTCGGCACGGTAATTCATGATACCCCCTTGGATGGCAACTGAAAGTTTACCACCAATATTATCCCCTAGAGGAATATGGTAAGCATATGCCAAATTCAAGGTAGTGGAACCCGTAGGACCAATCTTGTCATTGACAAGACTCAATCCGAGACCAATCCTGTTATTGGCAATAGGAGTATGGATAGTGAATGTCTGGCTCTCAGGAGCGCCTTCAATTCCCCACCATTGGTTACGATACACGGCATTGATAGACATGAATTCGTAACTACCTGCATATGCAGGATTGTAGCTTAATTGATTAAACATGTACTTGGTGAACATCGCATCCTGCTGGGCAGAAAGGGTGTTCGTAAGAGCAGCGATACCAAATATCGCAATTAAAGTAATGTATAATTTCCTCATAATAGGATAATTTAACGCTTTAAAAAGTGTTTGTTTTGTTCTAGTAAATGTCAACACTAAATCGGGGAGGAAATATAGAAGCTTTATAGTACCTCTAATATATTAAAACCTCTGATTCACAGTGGTATAAGTCTCCCGATTTAACATATCAGAATAGTTGATTATCTGATACATATTAGACAAATCTATAATCGTGCCGAAACTTAATAAAAGGATTGGGGACCCACGTTTTAACGCAGGTCCCTTTCCTTTCATATTCAATTATTATCTATGGATTTGAACGTATCCGTCAACCTTTCGGGTGACTTCCTGACCGTTATCATCCGTTGTCTTATAGCTCAATACATAGAAGTAAGTTCCATCTGGTAATGGACTACCATTCCAAGTACCATCCCAATCGTTCTGATAATCATCTACCAAGAATACTTGGTTACCCCAACGGTTGAAGATACACAGGTTATTCTCCCTGAAGTTCTCCAGACCTTCGACGAAGAATGTCTCATTGACACCATCACCGTTTGGTGAGAATCCGTTGAATACGATGATTTCATCACAACGTACATTGACGAATACCGTAGCTGTATCACAACCCACCGAGTTACAGATGAAGTATGTGAAGCTATCCACATCGTCGCAGAAGTCCATATTCGGTGTGTAGACCACATTGCTGTCCATATCGAATGTTACGGTACCATTAGCCGGTGGCATCATGATTTCGAACATTGTCTGAGGACATTCAATCTCATTCGGGAATGTATCATTCACAAGGACATTGTAGGTAACATCCAAGTTCAATACTGCCCCAATGGTATCGTTCACAGCATCCGGTGCCATACAACTCGACATAACATCTATGATCAATATCGTTGTATCGCAGACTCCCAATGTCGTATCACATACAATCATACAAGCTGTATCCACTCCGATATCTATACCTGTTATATCCACCATGGCAGGGTTCGTAGCAAAGTTATCAACTATTGCGTTCTCACCTGTCAGACTATCACACTCGTTGAAGATGGTATCCTGACTTGGGACACATGTTGAATCCACTGTCAACAATTGAGGTAATGTCTCACCTACATCAACAGTGATGAACAATGTATCATTGAAGACACATACTGTATCCGGTATAACAGTTACGAAGAATGTCGTCGTATCACAAACCATATTGGTCGTATCACACATTACGATACAGAACGTATCCACTCCTATCGAATCACCGGAGAACGTTACAGTTCCACCAATCATCGGTATGGAATCCAGGACAGCGATGCTTGCATTACCATCAGATAAGCTATCACACTCATTGAACAATGTATCAACCTGAGCGATACATCCGTCAAGGATAGCTGTAATATCATATTGGATGAAGTTACCCTCGATGATTTCTAACGGTATGGTATCCGTACAAACTACCTGATCCACAACTACCTTGATGCAAGTCGTATCCGTCAAGCCTAGGCTATCCGTTACAACCACACAGATAGAATCTGTACCCGGCGTCAATCCTTCATATACAAGACACAGGTCACCCTCATCATTGTATGTGAATTCTACATTATCCACAGATGCAGTATCCAAGTACTCGATGCTTGTAATAGCACCTGGCAACTGGATGGCATCCACTAGGCAGAATGAATCTATCTCACTTACCTGGATGGTATCACATACCACCTCAGTTGGAGTACAGAATACATTCACCTGAAGTGTATCCGAACAACCTGTAATCGTATCCGTGATGATTACCTCGTGCTCTCCTACAGTGAATTCAAGTAGTGTACCATTAGCAACCAACAGTTCGTTAAGGCTAGCAGTACCCTCATCACCGGTCAAGTCCTGAGTTACCATGATATCTCCGTAAGCATCAGCTGTGCTTCCACCGATAATCAATAATAGTTCCTCATCCAATGTCCAGTCTCCGCCAGGATTCCAAACATTCATACTATCCACAAGTTCTTGCATTGTTGTAAATGCACCCATGAATGAGGCTTCATTCACCACCCAAGATTCTAATGTGTATGGTCCCACGTTTCCTTGGAATGGGAACGTGAAGTAACTGTAAGTGAATGCTGTATCGAATTCACATCCAGCGAAGCCACCGTCATATAGACTATCATTATCCATGATGGTGTAGTTCAGGATATCATCCAATCCGATGGATACACACAATTCGGCCGCAGCCATACATGATGTATCATTATGTACCTGTAGGTTCATCGTATCCATTGCGAACAATGGTTCACACTCAGGAATTACATTCAGGATATAGATAATCGTATCCGTCTCACCAGTCAAGGTATCCACAAGTACGATACATGCCGTATCCGCTGATCCTACAACATCACCAGAGAATGTGATTTCCTGATTAGGCACATCAATCGTATCGATTGAAGCGAATGTACCGGACAATGCAGGACAATCATTGAAGATGGTGTCGATGTTCATCAAACATCCACTATCAGATACTGTCTCTACAAGTAGTGTATTCACAGGAATGAACAATTCTATCGTATCCGTCACACAATCACTAGGAATTACATTCAGGATATAAATAGTCGTATCCGTCTCACCAGTCAAGGTATCCACAAGTACGATACATGCCGTATCCGCTGATCCCACTGCCTCACCGAAGAATGTTACTTCTTGTGTAGCGATGTTCAGATCAATTACCGAAGCAAATGTACCTGAAGCATCAGGACAGTAGTTGAACATTGTGTCTACATTATCAAGACAATCAAAGTCATCCACAAATTCTACCAAGGTAGTATTCACTGGGAATGTCAATTCAATCGTATCAATTCCACAATCACTTGGTATCACATCGATGATGTAGATTGTCGTATCAGCCTCACCTGTTACCGTATTCTCAACTACGATACATGCCGTATCGAATGCTCCTACAGCAATCGGATCCATGATTACTGATAATCCATCTACGTCAACTGTAACATCAGCATATGTACCTGAAGCGTCAGGACAGTAGTTATAGATTGTATCAGGATCAGTTACACAAGTTATAGCTCCAACCATCTCAACCGTAGGTGCATCACCAAGCATCAATGTCTGGAACAATGTATCAGGAGTACCACATGGTTCTACATCCACCACAATGATGGTCGTATCGCATGTCATACCTTCGCAAACTACGATACAAGCCGTATCAGATGCTCCTACAGCGATTGTATTCACATCAACCGTGTAGTTGTTCTCATCTATGATGAAGTCTACAAAGTTTCCTGAAGCAGCATCACAGAAGTTGAAGATGGTATCAGGCTCCATGATACAAGAATCAGCAGCTACATCAACTGGAGTTGGGAATGATTCACCTAACTCAACAGAGAAGAACAAGGTATCAGTCGTACAATCTACAGGAGGTATAACTTCAACCACGATTATTGTGGTATCACAAATTCCTACTGAATTATCACAAACTACGATACAAGCCGTATCAGATGCACCTGGTGCGATTGGAGTTACCTCCACTTCGAAGTTGGCATCATCCAATTCGAATCCAGCAATGGTACCTGAATTAGCAGGACAGTAGTTATAGATTGTATCAATATTCAATGTATCGAAGCAGATATCTCCAGTTACATCGATCAATTGAGGAGCATCCGTCAACTGCATAGTTAAGAATAATGTATCAATCGTACAGTCAACTGTATCTGGTTCCTCGATGATGTTCACGAAGATACATAGTGTATCCATCGGATCATTCGGGTTCGCTGTGGAAGCGTAGATACAGAAGAAGTCAACTCCAGTTCCGACCTGAGAGCCGTCAGATGTATATTCCACACAACCTGTATTCGGATCTAATTCCCAAGTACCACCGCTACCGTTACCTCCATCAGTTGTTACGATAACATTGTCATCCAATGAGAAGCTGTTCGCAATGATTTCCAATTCAGGAGCAGTGAAACATGTCGTTTCGGAACCATTCAACAATACGTTGATTGTGATGGTATCAGCTGAGATATCACATCCGATATCCGTAGTCTGAATCACTTGTACAGGACAACCCGTACTCAAGTCAGTCACAACCACTTCGTGGTCACCCGGAGGTACACATACTGCAGAACCAGTAGCTACTACAATCGTGTTGAATCCGATTTCAGAGAATGAATTCAGACCTGCCAAGTTGGTTACTTCCATCACACTGTAAGTAGAATTGGTATTACCACCCACGATGATGAATGCATCCTCATTGATTGTCCAGTTACCTAGAGGATCGAATTGGTTCATCAATGCTGCCAATTCCTGAGGATTATTGAAGTTACCATTATAAGTGGTACCATTCACAGTCCATGAATCCAATTGGTAAGGACCTTGGTCACCCATACCCAACAATGTGAAGTAAGTGTAAGCATACATCGTATCGAACTCACAACCTACGAAATCAGTCGCATCAACAGTGTTACCATCCAATGTTACCGTATAGTTCTGGATGCTATCGAACATCACATCGATACAAACCGGAGTACAATCCTCACAAGTCTGAGTCTCTACGATTTCCGGATCGATTGGATCACATGGGTCAGTAATCGTGATGATTACAGTCCAAGCATCCTGGAATCCATTACCCTCGGCAAATATCGTGATGGTATCCACGAACATACCGATTGTATTGCCTGCAGTGTAGTCGATACATCCATTTGCATCGAAGTACATCCAAGTACCGAATGCACTTGAACCGGATACATCCTCAGGAGCAATCGTGTAGTCAACATTGTTACCCAATTCAGGAGCAAGTCCAACGAAGCACAACTGACCTGTTGACTCATTCACTTCAACTGATACGAATGTTGTATCGAATTCGATTTCCACACATTCAGGAGCAGGTATTACTTCGATTACTTCAGTAGGACAAACGTCACTTACACTCAAGTCGAAGATTTCGATGGTATGAGCACCTGGCTCAACACACAATCCTGATCCCATTGCAATCACACCTTGGTTGAATCCGATTTCAGAGAATGAATTCAGACCTGCCAAGTTTTGTACTTGCATTACACCATAGTTCACACCTTGCTGACCACCAACTATCAAGTAGCTATCTGCCATTAGCATCCAGTTACCATCAGGGTCATTGGTATTCATGATGTTCACCAGACCTTGAGGATCATTGAATGAACCAGTGTACATATCGCCACCTACTGTCCAAGACAATAATTCATAAGGTCCTTGATCACCCATACCCAACAATGTGAAGTAAGTGTAGGCAATCACAGTATCGTAATCACAACCCAAGAAGTCACCGGCAGGAACTACCTGATCATCCAGGGTAATCATATAATCATTGATATTATCCATTGGAATATCCAAGCATACAGGAGTACAATCCGTACAGCTTTCGCCTTGGACAGTCGTTGTTGCAGGATCGAAGCATGGGTCAGTAATCGAGATGATTACCACATGCGTATCTGTCATTCCAAACTCATTGGTTGCAATGATGACGATTGTGTCAACAAATTCACCAGTGTTATTGAATGCAGTATAATCCAATTCACCTGTTACAGGATCCAATGTATAAGTACCGAATGGAGTAGATCCGGTTGTTCCACCGTTCTCCAATTCGTAGGTAACAGCACCAGCCAATTCATTACCAGAGAATATGATATCCTCAATTGTACCACCAGCTTCTACTGAAACCAATGTCGTATCCGGTGTGAATACCACCATTCCGTCAGTGATGGAAACGATGACAACATGCGTATCCGTTTCACCCAAGTCATTGGTAGCAACGATGACGATGGTGTCAACGAATGAACCAATGTTATCGAATGCGGTGTAATCCAGTTCACCAGTATTCGGATCCAATACATAAGAACCGAATGTACTTGTACCAGTAGTTCCACCAGTTTCCAATTCGTAAGTCACCGTACCTGTCAACTCATTGCCAGAGAATGGAATATCCGTCAATGTCATATCAGTTGGTACACTCACAAATGATGTATCCGGTGTAATCTCAATCATTCCATCAGTAATGGAGATGATAATTACATGCATATCCATCATACCCATTTCATTGATAGCATTCACGATGATGGTATCAACAAATGAGCCTGTGGTATTGAATGATGTGTACGTTACTTCACCTGTGAATGTATTCAGGTTATAAGTACCGAACATGGATGTGCCTGATGTGGTACCATTCTCCAGGATATAACCAATATTACCTGTCAACATATTACCTGCGAATGGAATCACCGTATTTGGTGTATTCACTGGCACAGTAACAAAGGTTGTATCAGGCATGATTTCCATCGTATCATCAATAATGGATACGATAACATATGATGTATCCATCACACCCAAGTTATCCGTACCTACGATTATGATCGTATCGACGAATGAACCAAGGTTACCGAATGCTGTGTAATCCACATCACCTGTATTCGGATCTACTTCATAAGTACCGAATGTACTTGTACCAGTAGTTCCACCAGTCTCCAATTCGTAAGTGACCGTACCTGTCAATTCATTGCCTTGGAATGGAATGTTGGTTTCCATTTCATTAGCAGGAATCATTACGAAGATGGTATCCGGTGTCAACTCGCCACATACAGCAGGTAGGATTTCCAATCCTGTTGCAACAGCCTCACAGCCGTTACCATCAGTTACAGTCACTGTATAAACATCAGCTACTGCGTTCACCAAGTTAGGTGCAGTGGATCCATCTGACCACAAGTAAGTGTAACTACCTGAACCACCCGTTACATTCGTAACGATGTTTCCATTGGTAACAACATTATTATCGTCACAAGAAGCATCTGTGATTTCGATTTCGACATCGATAATCTCAGGTGCTACAACATCCACACATTCCTGACCTGCGATACAACCGTCAGTATCCATTACTACGATACAGTAATTTCCGATTCCCAATTGACCATTGGTCACCTCATTACCATCCGCATCAACAATCATGGAAGTGAATGCCAATGGAGATACGGTAAAGTCGATGTTAGCATCTTCCTCACCGATACAGCTAATCATTGGTACACTTGTCAATGTGATGGTAGCTTCTACTGCTACATCATCATTCAAGATTGCCGTTTCGATAGTTTCACAACCTGTATCCAAATCAGTAACTGTTACCTGGTATGTTCCAGCAGCAAGACCAGTAGCCGTAGCTGTAGTCTGAGTTGCGGCATCATCCCATACATAACTATAGTTACCTGAACCGTTATTTACAGTAGCAGTCAATGAACCGTCAGCCTCACCACATGTAGGATCCACAGATGAGATATCCACAGTCAATGGACTTTCAGATGTTACTTCGTAAGTGTAAACATTGATACAAGATGGATCAGCACCATCCACTACAGTTACTTGGTACATACCTGCTGGTACACCAGACAATACAGGACCTGTATCATCATTCGACCAAGTATAACCAAATGTTGTAGGCTCAAGTGAGATGGAACCATCAGCATCACTACAAGTAGCTGGTGTGATGACTACATCCGTTACTTCAGGACCTTCTGTGCTTCCTACTGTAACTGTGGTTTCAACCACACACAATCCAGAAGCAACATCAGCGATAGCTACGATGTATGTACCTGCAGCCAAGCCAGTCTGTGCATTACCCACAAGGCCATTATCCCATACGAATGTATAGTCCGCCTCATCCTGTACAAGTGAGATGGTTACAGCACCATTCGGAGTAGGAGTATCACAATTGTCATCAACAATTACGATGTTCTCCACTTCAGGATTCGTACAATCCACAGGACATGTTCCATCCCCTACTTCAAGATTCGTAGCAGTTGATGTACAGTTATTCGCATCAGAAACAACCAATTCGTAAATACCATCAGCCAAACCACTGATATCCTCATCATTGGATGTGAATCCATCAGGACCCGTCCAAGCGTAGGAGTAAGGCGCAGTACCACCCGTAACAGTGATGTCTATCGCACCTGGGTTGACTACACCAGCCACACACATCTCATCAGTAATCTCAACATCAATATCAATCATTACTGGTTCGATAACTTCGAAGCAATTCTGACCAGCCAAACAACCATCAGCATCAGTAGCCAATAGGCAGTAAGTACCAACAGCCAATTCACCGTTGTTCACTTCTTCGTCAGTTGCGGAATTCACAATTGTAATGATATAACCAGTAGCAGGATTCACTGTAAAGTCAACCATACCATCAGTAGAACCGATACAACTTACCTCAACTGGTTCGTTATTGATTGTGATGGTAGCAGGAGTAGTAACATTATCTAGGATAGTTACTGATTCTACTATTTCACAACCTGAATCCGTATCCGTAACAGTTACTTGATAAGCACCAGAGAACAATCCTGTCTGAGTAGCACCAGTTGCTGGTATATTCCACTCATAAGTATAGTTTCCGGAACCGTTGATTGCGTTAGCTGTTACTTCACCATCAGCCACACCACATGTAGCATTCACAGTTGTGAATTCTACTTCTAATGGGTTAGTTGATGGGACTTCGATATTAACCACATTCGGACAATCCAGAACAGCAGGATCGAATACAGTTACTTGATAGTTGCCAGCAGCCAAGCCGGTAACTGTCTGTGTATTGTCACCTGTACTCCATTCGTATAGGAATCCATCATCAGCCATCGTTACCATACCATCTGCATCATCGCAGGTAGCAGGAGTGATCACAGGCTCACCTGGAGTAGGACCATCCGTATTACCAATCACAACGATGATTTCTGCAGTACAGTCACCTGTCATGATATCGGTAATCGTTACGTTATAAGCACCTGCGCTCAATCCGTTCTGAGTGGAACCGTTTGGTAATCCATCAGACCATGCGAATGTGTACATGTTCTCATCCTGAACCAAGCTTATGCTTGCGGAACCATTATCCTCTCCACATGTTGCATCAACCTCTACCAGGTTATCAACGATAGGATCGGTACATGGAGCCGGAGGACAATCAGCATTACCTACAACCAATCCGGTAACAACTGCCACACAACCGTTGGCATCCGTTACAGTCAAGTCATAAGTACCATCATTCACAACTTCCAGGTCTTCATCCTGGTCATTATTAGACCATAGATAAGAGTAAGGAGCAGTACCGCCAGTGGTAGTGGTCATGATAGAACCAGCTACTAGGAAGTTATCCGCATCACAGGACTCATCTACGATTTCAACATCTATGTCAATCAATGCAGGTTCTTCCACATTGAAGCATTCCTCACCTGCCAAACATCCGTCAGCATCGGTAGCAACGATACAGTAAGTACCTACAGTCAATGTTCCATTGGTTACTACATTGCCTTCGTTATCGAAGATTTCAGTAGTGATGCCAGCATTTGGATTGGTAGTGAAGATAACCGTACCGTTATCATCACCTACACATGCCAACATTACAGGAGCATTCGTAATCGTAATCGCCACAGGATTATCAACAGCATCTGTCAATACGATGGATTCAACGATTTCACATCCATCACTATCTACAGCAGTTACTTGGTAAGTACCAGAAGTCAATCCGTCAATGGTTGCTCCAGTGGCACCAGTGTTCCAAGTATAAGTGTAGTTACCTGAACCGTTAGCAGCTGTTGCTGTCAATGATCCATTTGCTTCATCACATGTAGGATTCACTTCAGAGATCGTTACGGTCAATGGAGATTCAGATGTGATTTCCACATCCAATACATTGATACAACCCTCATCATCCGTTACTGTTACTTGGTATTCGCCAGCTGTCAATCCTGTTGCAGTTGCAGTTGATTGACCGTTGCTCCAAGCGTAAGTCAAACCAGCAGGAGATACTGTAGCAGTACCATCAGCAGCTTCACAAGTAGCAGGTGTCACTTCAGAGATAGATGCATCAGGACCATCAACATTACCGACTACGAATGTTTCGATAATCTGACAAGCAGGATTAGCAATCTCAGTAATGGTTACCATGTAAGTACCAGCAGTCAATCCAGATTGGGATGGACTATTATCAGCACCTACAGGCATATCCCATGCGAAGTCATATAGATTCTCATTCTGAACAAGGTTGATGGTTGCGGAACCATTATCCTCATCACAATTCGCTTCTACTACTACGATATTCTCTACCTCAGGTCCCACGCATGGTTCTGGTGTACAATTACCAGGCATGATGATAAGACCATTAGCGATAGCTTCACATTCGTTAGCATCAGTAACGGTAAGGTTATAAGTACCTGCATCCAAATCAGCTTGGTCTTCTTGGTCAGAAGTGAATCCTCCTGTACCTGTCCAAGCAAATGTATATGGAGCGGTACCACCTGTCACTGTGATTTCGATTCCACCGGCAATGATGGTTTCACCCTCACAAGATTCGTCTGTTACCTCAACTTCGATATCGATTGCAGTTGGCTCGGTTACGGAGAAGCATTCCTCACCTGCGATACAATCGTCAGCATCAGTAGCTATGATACAGTAGTTACCTACACCTAACATTCCGTTAGTTACCACATTACCAAGTTCATTATAAATCTCAACATCGAATACGTTCTCAGGTGTCACGGTAAATTCTACCATAGCATCCTCATCACCGATACAGCTTACTGTTGGTGTATTCGTAATTGTGATGATAGCAGGTGTAGCCACATCATCCATCAATGTAGTGGTCTCAACAATTTCACAACCTGAGTTATCATCCGTAACCGTAACATTGTACACGCCAGATGCTAGGTTATCGATTGTTGCTCCAGTTGCTCCATTGCTCCAAGTGTAAGTGTAGCTACCAGTACCATTAGCTGCAGCAGCAGTCAATGAACCATTGGACTCACCACAAGTAGGATTCACAGCAGTAATTGTTACTGTCAATGGATTCTCACTTGGTACTTCAACCTCATACATATTCGGACAATCAGGAGCAGATGGATCTGTTACTGTTACTTCATATGTACCAGCTGGAACACCAGCCAATGTTGCACCTGTATCATTGGTAGACCAAGTATAATCGAATCCTGCAGGAGTCATTGTGATGGAACCGTTAGGAGTATCACAATTAGCAGGAGTCACACTTTCTACCTCAGCAACAGGACCATCAACATTACCTACGGTAACTGTCTCAGTAGTTGAACATGATACGTCCACTGGATCTGCAATCGTTACGGTGTACGTACCAGCAGCAACATTCGTTTGAACATTACCATTCGGTAATCCACCAGACCAAGCAAATACATAGTCAGCTTCATCCTGTACTAGGAATATGGTGATGGTTCCATCAGCATTACCACAAGTGGCATTTTCAGTCACCTCACTCAACACCTCTGGTTGCTCACAAGAACAAGTAGCAGGAAGTACATTCAGATTATTCACGATGGCCTCACAACCATTTGCATCCGTTACAGTCAAGTCATAAGTACCAGCATCAGCTGATGCCAAGTCTTCAGAAACTGCTCCGTTAGACCATACATAACTGTATGGAGCTGTTCCTCCTGTCACTGTTACCTCGATTGAACCAGCAACAGTCACGTTATTATCATCACAAGATTCATTAGATACTTCAACATCTACGGTGATAGCGGTTGGTTCAGTGATTACCACACACTCATTCGCTACGATACAATCATCTGTATCTTTCACTTCCACGCAGTATTCACCTGCACCCAATGTACCATTCGTTACCTCAGCACCATTGGCATCCGTAATGATGGATGAATATCCAGCAGATGGTGTGATTGTTATTGTCAATGATGCATCTGCATCTCCGATACAATCCAATTCACCTGGGATTACGACTACTGTTGGTGGATTAGCAACATCGTCAGTCAAGACGAATACTTCCTCTACAATACAACCTGTTACTACGTCAGTAGCAGTTACGGCATATGTTCCGGAAGCCAATCCAGTTTGGGTAGCACCCGTAGCTGGGATACTCCAGATATATTCGTAAGTACCAGATCCATTGGAAGCCGTAGCTGTCAATGAACCGTTGGACTCACCACAAGTTGGGTTCACAGCTGTGATATCCAACTGAAGTGTATTTTCTTCAGTTACCTCAGCCATGAATACATTCTCACAAGTAGGATCAGCAGCATCCACAACTGTTAGGAAGTAGTTGCCAGCAGCTACATTGGATAATGTAGGACCATCAGTCATTGCAGCATCAGACCATTCGTAGATATAATTACCTGCAGTACTTGGAGTGAATGTAGCTGAACCGTCAGTCAGGTCACAAGTAGCAGGAGTGACGGTGATATCACCCTCAGGACCTCCGATTGTACTTATTGCAAAGTCAGTTACAAGTACACAAACTCCTTGTGAAATGGTTACGGTATAACTACCGGAAGCCAATCCAGTCTGTGTAGCACCTGTTCCACCATTACTCCATTCGAATGTGTAATCTGCTTCATTCTGTACCAATGTAATGGTAGCAGTACCTGTAGCCAATCCACATTCGGTACCTACGATCACCGTATTCTCAACTTCAGCAGTTTCACAAGGCTCACAAGTTGCATTCCCAACTTCCAATCCATTGATTGCATTCGTACAACCGTTGAAATCGGTGATGGTTACGCTGTATGCACCATCTGCCAAGCCTACTTGGTCTTCATCCGTAGAACCGTTAGACCATGCGTATGTGTAAGGAGGTGTACCACCAGTCACATCGATATCGATAGCACCTGGAGTAACTGCTCCGTTCTCATCACAATCCTCATCCGTGATTTCGAATCCTACCTGAGTCAATTCCGGATCGACTACATCGAAACAAGCCTGTCCGATGATACAATCATTCACATCTCTAATAATGATACAGTAGGAACCAGCGGAAAGGTTATTATTGAATACCTCATTTCCATTAATATCTATGATGGTTTCCGTATCACCGATATCAGGAGTCACAGTGTAGTCAACAAATCCATTCGCATTACCAACACAATCCAACAATACAGGATCGTTGTTGATGGTTACTACTACTGGATTATCCACATCATCCTCAAGGATGAAGTCTTCCATTACCTCACAACCTGTAGTATTATCAATTACAAGTACACTGATGTTACCAGAAGCCAGGTCTGTAACCGTATTACCTGCAACAATATTATTACCATTGATGGTCCATACATAAGTATAGTCACCTGACCCACCAGTTGGAGTTACCTCGGCAGTACCGTTGGACTCACCACATGTTGGGTTGATGGTAGTAATCATCATGATTTCCAATGGATTTTCCTCAGGAATCACAACGTCGATGATATTCGGACAATCAGGAGCGGCAGTATTGGTTATTGTTACGGTGTAAGTACCAGCAGTCAAACCTGTCTGGGTAGCACCTGTACCACCATTGGACCAATCGTACTGGTAAGTAGCAGGAGACAATGTAGCCGCACCATCATTCAAGTCACAAGTAGCAGGAGTGATGCTATCTACGATTGCTTCAGGGCCATCTGCATTACCTATGGTAACATTTACCGTAATCATACAGGATGGATTAGCAATCTCTACAATTGTTACTACATAACTACCAGCAGTCAAACCTGATTGAGTAGCTCCTGTTCCGCCATTGGACCAAGTGAATGTGTATAATGCCTCATCTTCAACCAAGTCGATGGTAGCCATACCATTCGCTACACCACAATTAGCATCTACCTCAACCACATCTTCCACTTCAGGTGGAGTACATGGGTTACACTCATCGATAAGCATCAAGTTATCCGCAACAGCCGTACAGCCATTAGCATCGGTAACTGTAACACTATACACACCTGGTGTAGTAGTGGACAATGTTGGGTTCGTCGAACCATCTGACCATGCATAATTGTAGAAGCCTGCACCTCCAGTCACATCCAAGGTAATTGTACCTGGGATTGGTGTTCCATTGGTATTACAATTGATATTAACAATTGCAACTTCCACTTCAATCAAAGTAGGTTCTGCAACATTGAAGCATTCGCTTCCTGCCAAACAACCTGCATTATCATAAGCCTCGATACAGAACTCACCAGCGTACAACTGACCGTTCATTACGGTAGTTCCCGTAACTGCATCCACGATAATCGGAGTATATCCCACCATTGGGTTCAGTGTGAAGTCAACTGTAGCATCAGCCTCACCCACACAACTTACCATTGGAGTATTGTTGATAGTTACAACTGTTGGAGCTGTATCATCATTCAATGTAAATGGTAATTCGAATACACATCCTGTGTCATTATCGGTAACTGTTACCATGTATGAACCTGAAGCCAAACCAGTGGCGGTAGCAGTTGTTACTGCTGGGTCATGGCTCCATGCATAAGCATAGTTTCCAGAACCACCAGTTACTGCGATGGTAGCAGAACCGTTGGACTCACCACATGTAGGCTGTACTGAATTATCCAATTCAGCTACAAGTGTACCAGGATCTTGTTCGATAACAACAGATTCGTACTGGATACATCCTGAACCGTCGGTGATGGTTACTTGATAAGTACCAGCTGTCAAATTCGTTTGTTCGTTACCTGTAGCGCCATTGCTCCACTCATAAGTGTATGTAGCAGGAGTAATGGTAGCTGTACCATCAGCATCCGTACATGTAGCAGGAGTCGTTGTGATGGTTACATCTGGTCCATCCAAGTTACTGATGGTTACCATTTCAGTAGTAGAACAATCTGGATTAGCAGTTTCAGTGATGGTCACTTCATAGTTACCTGCCAACAATCCAGTCTGAGTATCACCGAATGCAGGGATATTCCATTCATAGGTGTAATCTGCATTATCACCTACCATTTCGATGGTAGCAGAACCATTTGCGTCACCACAAGTGGCATCTACAATTACTACATTCGCAACTTCGATATCACATTCATCACAATCATCAATAACTGTGATTTCATCCAATTCTGCAGTACAACCATTTGCATCCGTTACTGTAAGGCCATATGTACCAGCCTCGATATCATTCAAGTCCATTGAAGAAGCACCATTG
The DNA here is from genome assembly GCA_020631355.1 of Saprospiraceae bacterium. Lineage (GTDB taxonomy): Bacteria > Bacteroidota > Bacteroidia > Chitinophagales > Saprospiraceae > JAHDCE01. The sequence goes on from JAHDHL010000028.1 coordinate 52,395, forward strand.
GACCATGCGTAAGTATAAGGAGCTGTACCACCTGTTACTGACTCAACAATGATATCAATGCTTCCATTGGTACCTTGAGAACAGTTGAATGCGGAAACTTCCAATACGATTACGTCTGGTTGGTCGATGGTGAATACTTCACTACCTACCACACAACCATTTGCATCCTCAACAACGATTGTATATGTATTACCTGGAGTCAATGTTCCATTCACATACATATTACCAATCTCATCTATAATCATTTCATTCAATGGAGTAGCAGCACCATTGTTAGAAATTGTATAATTCACAGTTCCGTCAAAGTCACCCAAGCAAGCAGCACCTGTAACATCAGTGATATTGACATCTACGGTACCAGAACCGATACCATTCAATGTAACTGCTATCATTTCGCTACAACCCGTATCCATATCCGTAACCATTACGGTATAGATACCCGGTGCCAATCCTGTTTGACTTGCGTCAGTAGAACCAGTATTCCACAAGTATGAGTAGTTTCCGGAACCACCACTTACAGATACACCGATTGCACCATCATTACCATCACAAGTTGGTTCACTGATAATCTGAGCGGATACCATAAGGTCGCTTTCAGATTCAATTACAACCAATACTTCCTCCGGACAACTTGGAGCAGCAGGGTTTGTTACTGTCACCACATACTCACCAGCAGCTAATGTGTTGATGGATGGTGTATTCTCATTTCCAGGACCCCAGTTATAGATATAACTAGTAGGCTGGAAGTTAGCGGAACCATTCTCTAGGTCACATGTAGCTGGAGTTGTAGTCAATGTGAATGTAGGACCATCCTCATTTTCTACTTCAACCATTACATCCAATGCACATTCAGGACTTCCGAATGGATATATACTTACGGTATAAATACCAGCTGGCAAATCAGACTGGGCATTACCCGCTGCATTTGGTGTACCTACATTTGGAGACCATTCAAATACATAACCGATATTTCCACCCGCTACGTTAACCTCAGCATAACCATTACTCTCATCACATTCTGCATTGATGATTTCAATATCAGAAATCTCAAATGCTGCAGGAGCAGTAATGTTGATTTGGCCCATTGCTACACAACCGTTAGCATCGGTAACCATTACCATATGCATACCACCTGTCAACATTGTAGCCGTGGCTGTAGTCTCACCATTATCCCACTCATAAGTGTATGGAGCAAGACCACCGATAGCTGCAACCATTGCACTACCATCAGCAGTATTGGCACAACTTGGCTTATCCACTAGACTAACAGATACTGTAGGTGGAGTGTAAATCGTGATATTCACATCACTTGTTACGTTACAGTCACCAAACTGAGCAGTCAATGTGTAAGTTCCGGCCATATTCGCTGTTGCATCCTCAATAGTTGGATTCTGCTCTGTGGATGTGAATCCAGCAGGACCAGACCAAGTATAAGCTGTTGCACCATCAGTAGCGGTCAACATGATATCATCACCCTCACAGATTGGTGTATTGGCACCTGCCATTACATTATCAGTAGAGATAACTGTTACTTCAGGATTGAATGTAGCACTACAGTACTGAGTCGTACCAGCAATGAATTCATTCACGATCAATTCGTAAGTACCTGCATCAGCAGCGGTAGCATTAGGAATTGTAACAGTTGGTGTATTATATACTGTACCATTAGGCGCAGTCCACATGTATGAATCAGCACCAGAAGCAGATAATGTCAAGGTTTCACCCTCACAAACTGTAACATCCTCTGGAGCAGTCACATCAATAATAGCATCTATCTGTACATCTACCTGACTTGTAGCCACACAACCCTCATCGGATGTAACAGTAACCGTATACAATCCTTGGTCAGCTATTGTGAATCCAGCAATTTCTGGATTAGCAATATCAGAAGTGAATCCGTTTGGACCAGACCATGCATAAGTTCCGCCACCTTGTGCAGTCAACTGTACATCACCACCATCACAGATTGGCTCTGTAGTCATGATGGAGATAGTTGGATTTCTATTCACCTGAACTGATGTAGTCAATACTGTAGAGCAAGCACCATCAGTTACCGTCACTGTATAAGTGTATGGTACAGGAGAGTAGAATCCATTCGTTACTGTTATCGAGCTTCCATTATCAATAAATGTACTTGTGCCTTCCCACTCATATGTGGCACCACCAGTAGCAGTTATTGTATAAGGCTCATCCTCACATACTTCTTGAGGGTCAGAGATTGTAGCCTCGAAACCTTCGTCTATTGTTACATCAACTGAAGCTGTACCTGTACAACCATCAGCATCCGTAGCAGTAACTGTATATGTTTCCGTTCCTATTGCAATTGCAGCAGCAGTTACTGACTGGCCTGTAGTCTCATTCAGGTTAGCACCTGACCAAGCATAAGTCCATCCAGCATTACCAGATGCGTTCAATGTGAAGTCAGAATCCACACATACGCTACCTACAGGGTCGATAGTCACATCTGGACCATCATTCACTACTAGGTCAATGCTGGAAGTACCTGTACAACCATTTACATCTGTCACTGTCACCACATAGGTATAAGTACCCAATGCAGGTGGAGTTGCTACAACTGACTGCTCATCATCCGTATCCAAACCTTCTCCTGACCAATCATAGGTCCATGGAGACTGACCAGTTACCGTCAAGGTAGCTGAACTACCCAAACAGATTGGGTCTACTGGTTCGATACTTGGATTCAGACCGTCACCTACAAAGATCGTAGTAGTTGCAGTAGCTGTACATCCGTTTGCATCAGTAGCTGTTACGGTATAATCATAAGCACCAGCTGCTGTAACGGTAGCCGTTACGGACGCACCTGATGTGCTATTCAATTGTGGGCCAGACCAAGTATAGGAAGCAGCACTTCCTGCAGCGATCAATTCGATATCCTCGCTGCTATCACATGGTTGGTTACCATCTATCGTTACGGTTGGTAATCCGTTAATGGTCAATACTGCCTCGGCGATTGAGAAGCAACCTGCCTCATTGGTTACTGTCACACCATAAGTGTAATCACCAGGAACCAAGTTTCCAGTATTCACAGTAACGACATTACCAGTAGTCGTATTCAATTGTGGGCCGGACCACGCATATGTGCCAGGTACAGCAGGAACAACGCTCAATACCGCGTCATCACCCATACAGGCTGTACTTGGATCCACATCGATATCAATTTCCGGACCTTCTTCTATTACTTCAATTGTGAAGTTAGCAGTTGCCTGACATCCGTTCATGTCAGTTCCTGTTACGCTATAGTTATAAGTACCTAGTAATCCATCAGTATCAATGGTAACTGTAGTACCAGAAACATCGGATAGTCCTGTACCAGACCATACATAAGTATCAGCACCTGTGGCAGTAACTGTAACAATCTGACCTGCACAAACAGGACCATCAATATCAGTGGATACTGAAACTTCAGGACCTTCGTTCACTGTCAAGTCAATTGATGCAGTGGTTTCGCAACCATTCGCATCTACCAATTCTACAGTATAGGTATGTGTACCCAGACCAGCATCGGTTGTATTCACGTCCACTGAAGTACCCGTTGTGGATACCAAACCAGGACCTGACCAGGAGTATGTTCCAGCAGGACCATTTACTTCCAAGGTTACTGTCTGACCCAAACAAGCTGGATCAACAGGATCGATTGTGATTGCAGGACCAGGATTCACTACTACTGTAACAGTAGCTGAATTAGAACATCCATTATTTGCTACACAAGTAACAGTATATGTATAAGTACCAGGAGCCAAACCACTTGCTGTTACATCACTACCTGTGGTATTATCCAAACCTTCACCTGTCCAAGTACAAGTACCGTTCAAGCTGGTTGCAGATAGGTTGATTGTTTCTCCCTCACATACCGGATCAACAGGATCAACCCAAACCTCAGGAAGTGGGAGTACATTAACTGTAACACTAGCAGTAGCATCACATCCGTTCGCATCCTCACAAGTTACTGTAAATGTATATTCACCTGCAGATAGACCTGTAGCTGTAACCGTAGAACCTGTGAATGAAGTCAATCCATCACCTGTCCAAGTACAAGTACCAGTCGTACCTGTTGCAGTCAATACGATATCTTCACCCTCACATACATCATCCACTGGATTGATACTTACAGTAGGATTCGTGTTCACTACTACATCCACACTTGAAGTAGCAGTACAACCATCAGCATTGGTCAATGTAACCACATAAGTATAAGTACCGGCAGTAGCTATTCCACTAACAGAAACCGTAGTACCTGTTGTAGATGTCAAGTTCTCACCTGTCCACTCGTATGTTCCAGGGTCACCATTCGCTACTAGATCGAAGCTTTCATTGGTACAAACCGGATCCAATGGAGTGATGGAGACGAATGGTGCATCACCAACCGTTACGGTAACTGTAGCTGAATCATCACAGCCATTAGCATCAACCAATGTTACGGTATAGGTATATGTACCTGCATCCAAACCAGTTGCAGTCACTGATTGACCTGTTGTTGAAGTCAAACCATCACCTGTCCAAGTGTATGTTCCAGCAGGGCCATTTGCTGTTAGGGTAATATCCTCACCCTCACAGATATCGTCAACCGGATCAATACTTACAGCTACACTTTCATTCACTACAACAGTAGTCGTAGCGGTGTTCGTACAACCATTGGCATCAGTCAATGTTACGGTGTAATCATACGTTCCTACAGCCAATCCTGTAGCAGTTACTGTTGTACCTGAAGTACTGGTCAAGCCTTGGCCAGACCATGCATATTCTCCAGCAGAACCATCAGCAACGATAATAGCATCCTCACCCTCACAGATAGGACCGACAGGATCGATACTTACTTCAGGAGTTGGATTCACTGTCAATGTTACAGATGCTGTTGCTGAACAACCGTTTGCATCCTCCAAGGATACATTATAAGTATATGTACCGGCTGAAAGTCCGCTTGCAACAACTGTTTGTCCAGAAGTGGTATTCAAACCATCACCTGTCCAAGTGTATGTACCTGCAGGACCGTTCACTGTGATTGTTGCACTTTCGTACTCACAGATTTCGTCAAGAGGATCGATACTGATTGATGGTGTTTCATTCACTACCAATGTTGCAGTCGCAGTCGCATTACATCCTTCAGCATTCGTCAGAGTCACGGTATAATCATATGTACCGGCAGACAATCCACTAACTGTAACTGACTGTCCACTTGTGCTATTCAAGCCATCACCTGACCATTCATAGATTCCTAGAGGACCGTTAGCAGTCAAGGTAGCAGTTGCTCCCTCACAAATTGGGTCAACAGGATCGATACTTACTGATGGTGTAGGATTCACTACCAATGTAGTGGCTGCAGTTGCAGTACATCCGTTTGCATCAGTCAACGTTACTGTATAATCATAAGAACCAGCCGTCAAACCACTAACTGTAACGGTCTGAGCATTATTATTATCCAATCCTTGACCAGACCATACATAATCACCCGCAGGACCATTTGCTACCAATGTAGCAGTTGCTCCCTCACAGATATCATCGACAGGATCGATACTGATTGATGGATTCGCATTCACTACTACTGTAGTAGAAGCTGTTCCGAAGCAACCATTAGCATCGGTTACCGTTACTGCGTAATCATATGAACCAGGAGCCAAGCTATTGGCTACGGATACAGTCTGACCTGTAGAACTGATTAATCCTAGACCTGTCCACTCATAAGTAGCACCTGGCAATTCAGTAGCGGATAAGTCGAATCCTGTACCTTGACATACCGGAGCAACAGGATCGATTGCAACACTTGGGTTTTCATTCACCACAAGATCAGCAGCAGCTGTATTCGTACAACCATTATCATCCGTTACTGTAACAGTATAAGTGTAAGTATTCGGAGCTAATCCATCAGTACTTACTGTTACTGACTGTCCAGTAGTCGTATTCAGACCTTGTCCTGTCCACTCATAAGCATAAGCAGGATTTCCATTCGCTAGAATCGTTACATCCACACCTACACATACTGGATCAAGAGGATCTATAGTTACTTCAGGACTTGGAGTTACTATGATATTCAACTCCGTATCCTTAGTACAACCTGAAGCATCCACAACAGTGAATGTCACTACATATGTACCAGGAGTACTGGATACGAATGTTGCATCTTCAGTATTATTAGGAGTAATGGTAGCTGTAGCTGGGCTAACTGTCCAGGAATAAGTATATCCAGGAGTACCTGCCGTAGCTGAACCATCCAACTGTACTGTCTCATCAATACAAGGCATTGGATCAGAAACCGTAGCATCGATCTCAACCTCGTTGATTACCGTAATTACTTGGGTACACTCAGTCATGTTACCACAAGCATCAGAAGCAGACCATGTACGAGTCAATGTATATCCACACTCGATCATTTGCTGAACTTCATTGAAATCAACTTCCAAATCGCCATCACAATTATCAACTATGGTCACATCTGCAGGTGCAGGTACTGTTTCGCCATTATTCAAGTTCACGACCAAATCAGCAGGAACATTTTCACATACAGGAGGTGTATCATCACCAACTGTAATGGTCTGGCTTACTTCACTTGTGTTACCACAAACATCAGCAAACGTCCATGTTCTTACCATTACGAAGCTATTCGGACAATCACCAGGAGTCACTACTTCTGTAGGATCAACTGTAATTGGACCATCACAGTTATCCTGTGCAGTCAATTGAATAGGATCAGGTACGTTATCAGCACATTCAGCGAAGATATCATCCGGTGCTTCTGGAGCAACTGGTGCAGTTTCATCATTCACTGTAATAGTCTGAGAAATTTCAGTCGTGTTACCACAAGCATCCGTAAACGTCCAGGTTCTTACCAATACATATTGGTTAGGACAACCATTGGAAGTGATATCATCCTCTGGCATAACTGTGATCATTCCCTCACAATTATCCGTAGCTGATAATTCCATTGGTGCAGGGACACCATTATTACATTCAATTAGAACATCCTCCGGAGCTTCTGGAGCAACTGGTGCTTCAGTATCACTTACCGTAATGGTCTGAGATACTTCTGAAGTATTTCCACACTCATCCGTGAATGTCCACGTTCTTACTAAAACATATTCATTAGGACAATCACCTGGTGTAACATCCTCATCAGGACTTACGGTGATGTTGCCTTCACAATTATCTACTGCAGTCAAGTCTACAGCGGCAGGTACTTCATCAGCACAATCCACCATCATATCAGCAGGTGCATTAGGAGCAACTGGTGCTTCATCATCCTCTACCGTAATGGTCTGCGATACTTCTGAAGTGTTTCCACATTCATCAGCAAATGTCCAAGTTCTTACCATTACGAAGCTATTCGGACAATCACCAGGAACAGTTTCAACTGTTGGATTTACAGTGATATCGCCCTCGCAGTTATCAACAGCAGTAAGAGTTATAGGTGCAGGCACCTCATCGGCACATTCAAGTGCCAAGTCAGCTGGTGCTTCCGGTGCAACTGGTGCTAGGTCATCACTAACGGTAATCGTTTGTGATACCTCACTTGTGTTTCCACAACCATCTGTGAATGTCCAAATTCTTACCATCACAAAGCTATTATCACAATCGCCAGGTGTAGTCATTACTTCTGGACTTACTGTGATGTCACCATCGCAATTATCAACAGCTGTCAAATCTATAGGTGCAGGCACTTGATCAGCACATTCAAGTGCCAAGTCAGCTGGTGCTTCCGGTGCAACTGGTGCTAGGTCATCACTAACGGTAATCGTTTGTGATACCTCACTTGTGTTTCCACAACCATCTACGAATGTCCAGGTTCTCACCATTACGAAGCTATTATCACAATCGCCAGGTGTAGTCATTACTTCCGGACTTACTGTGATGTCACCCTCACAATTATCTACTGCAGTCAAGTCGATTGGTGCAGGCACCTCATCAGCACATTCTAGTGCCAAGTCTGCTGGTGCTTCTGGTGCAACCGGTGCTTCGCTATCCTCTACCGTAATCGTTTGTGATACCTCACTTGTGTTTCCACAACCATCTACGAATGTCCAGGTTCTCACCAATACGAAACTATTCGGGCAATCGCCAGGTGT
>JAHDHL010000072.1 GCA_020631355.1 Saprospiraceae bacterium
TAGCGAGACGGACGCATCAAAACAAAACGAAAAACCAACTTTAAACAAGATAAAATTCTTATATATCTACTATCCGGCTTTCAGACGGACAGGTATAATTTGCTTTTCACCATTTCTTGTAATGGTAAGGTTGACCACATCGCCTGGTCTTTTTCTTCCAACCAATCCCTGCAGTTCAGGTGCTGATTTCACTTCCTTTCCGTCCACTTCTGTGATGACATCATCAGGAAGCAATCCTGCGAATTGTCCGGCAGTTCCATCCATAACCCCTACGATGACTACACCTTGGTTGATACTGAGACCCAATTCTTCAGCTTGTTCGCTATCCAAATCTGTGATATCAATACCAATGAGTCCCCTTTGAGTCTCTCCATATTGGATAAGGTCATCTACAACTTTCGTCACAATCTCAATCGGAATCGCAAATGAATATCCGGCAAATGATCCCGTTTGGGTTGCTATTGCAGAATTAATTCCTAGTAATCGGCCTTCTGCATCGATGAGTGCACCACCGGAATTGCCTGGATTAACAGCAGCATCCGTCTGGATAAAGGACTCAATCGATTTTTTTCCTTTGAGTATGTTAATGTCCCTGGCTTTGGCACTGATGATACCCGCAGTAACAGTCGATGTCAAATCAAATGGATTACCTACCGCTAGTACCCATTCTCCCACTTCGGCTTGATCAGAATTGGCGATGTCCAGTACAGGAAGATTATCCGATTCTATTTTCAATACGGCCAAGTCGGTCGTAGCATCCGTTCCAATCACTTTTGCTTGGAATGTCCTATTGTCATACAAGGTAACTTCTACATTGTCAGCAAAATCAACAACATGATTGTTAGTAATGATGTATCCATCCTTGCTGTAGATAACACCAGAACCAGTCCCTTGTTGGGGTCCTCCGTACAACCATTCGTCTCCGAAAAAGTTTCTGAAGAAATCATTTTCATCACCATTTTGACGGTTGGCTGACGCTGTCTGACTTGCCTTGATGTGAACCACAACAGGCATGGCTTTCTTGGCTGCACTTTTAAAATCAAAAGGAACAGCGTTCAATCCAGCACTTGCGTTTACATTTACGAGTTCAGCATGGTGTTGTTGTCTCAATGCCAACGATTGTTCAGGAGCGAGGAAATACATACCTCCAAGAGTGAACAATCCTCCAACCATACCTGCAAATACTAAAGAAAACAGTCTTTTCATTCTTGATTTTGGTTTGTAATCATTTTGCTAGAGGAAAATTTCTTGTTTTTAAGAGTTTACCTAAGCATGATTTTCTGAATGTATAACGCTTTATAATAAGCATTGTTACTTTACCAAACTTACTTTAACGGTACCTTAACAGGCTTGTTTAAAAGAACCAAATAAAGAGAAAAAACACTGATTATGTCTAAAAGCCTTGATACCTTTGTTGCTAGAATTACATCAATCACAAGACGTAGGGTTTTGAGTAAGGAGGAACAAATAGCGCTTGTCCAGAAACATATAGCACCTGAGACAGATTTGGAAAAGAATATCATCTTTCAGGATGAGTTCCTTCAGGGATTGTTTTGGGGTAAGCCCCGCTATGGACATCCTGAGGGGCAAATCATATTGCATATCGCAGAGGTACTAGGGAATGTGGAGTTGATTCCGAATCTGGATGATGGGATGCGTCAGAAGTTAAGATTGATAACCATCCTGCATGATACCTTTAAGTACAAGGAACAACAATCAAGGAAAATCAAGGGTAGGACAGAGGATAATCACCATGCAGTCTTCGCTACGGAATATGCGAAGCAGTTTGTAGAAGATGATGATGTGCTCTTGGTCACTCGATTGCACGATGAGGCGTATTACTGTTGGAAATTATTAAGATTCGAGCAGAATGATGCCTATGAGGATAAGTTGACTCACCTATTGGATGCATTGGGGGACCAATTGCAATTATTTTATCTATTCTTCAAGTGTGATACCCAGACCGGAGATAAGAATCAGGACCCACTTCATTGGTTCGAGACTACCATAAATGGGATAGATGTCGTAGAATTCTAGGCATTCATTTTTTCAATAATACATTTCTATATATAGAACATTCAGAGAGTCTGCCATGTTTCTTAGGAAAGCTGTATCTTTGCGGCTGATTTTTACGAAATTTTTTCATTAAAAAATAAATTGAGCATGCAAACTGCATCTGAAGTTAAATACAAGGTGAAGGATATCTCCCTTGCCGATTGGGGTAGGAAAGAGATAGAATTGGCTGAGGCTGAAATGCCGGGCTTGATGTCTTTACGTGAAAAATATGGAGCAACAAAGCCTTTGGCTGGAGCTAGAATCGCTGGTTGCCTTCACATGACCATCCAAACTGCTGTACTCATCGAAACATTGGTAGAGTTGGGTGCTGAAGTGACTTGGTCATCTTGTAATATTTTCTCAACACAAGACCATGCTGCTGCTGCTATTGCTGCTGCGGGTATTCCTGTTTATGCCTGGAAAGGTATGAATGAGGAGGAATTCGATTGGTGTATCGAACAAACTTTGGATGCATTCGAAGATGGTAAGCCATTGAACATGATTTTGGATGATGGAGGTGATTTGACCAATATGGTACTTGACCGTTATCCACAAATGGTTCCTGACATTAAGGGATTGAGTGAGGAAACGACGACAGGTGTACACCGTCTTTATGAAAGAATGAAGAATGGTACATTACCAATGCCTGCAATCAATGTGAATGATTCCGTAACCAAGTCCAAGTTCGATAACAAGTACGGATGTAAGGAGTCATGTGTGGATGCCATTCGTAGGGCAACAGATGTAATGATGGCAGGTAAAGTGGCTGTTGTTGCTGGTTATGGTGATGTAGGTAAGGGATCTGCTGCTTCATTGAGAGGAGCTGGTTGTAGGGTAATTGTTACTGAAATTGACCCTATCTGCGCCCTACAAGCTGCAATGGATGGTTTTGCTGTCAAGAAAATGACGGATGCCATCAAGGAGGCTAATATTGTGGTGACGGCTACAGGAAATAAGGATATCCTTACTGAAGCTCACTTCAGATCAATGAAGGATAAGACCATCGTATGTAATATCGGTCATTTTGATAATGAGATTGATATGGCATGGTTGAATGGTACCTATGGTGATTCCAAGGTAGTTATCAAGCCTCAGGTAGATAAGTATACCATTGATGGAAAGGATGTCTTGGTCTTGGCTGAGGGTCGTTTGGTGAATTTGGGTTGTGCAACAGGGCACCCATCATTCGTAATGTCGAATTCATTCACGAATCAGACTTTGGCTCAATTGGAGCTTTGGCAAAATGCCGATAAGTATCAGAATGAGGTGTACATGCTGCCTAAGCACTTGGATGAGGAAGTAGCAAGATTACACTTGGCCAAGATTGGTGTTGAATTGGATGAATTGTCCAAGGATCAGGCAGATTATATCGGAGTGAAGCAGAATGGTCCATTCAAGCCAGAATACTACAGGTATTAATTGATATAGGATTTATCAGAATTCTATTCCAAATAAAAAAGCCGATGCAGCATTGCTGCATCGGCTTTTCCTATCAAGGAAGAAATTACTAATTCATGATAATGAATCTATGGGTTTCACTCCATTCATCCTGTGTCAGTTTCATGAAATAAATACCATCATTCAGGAATAGGTCTTTCATCTGGAATTGATTGATTCCTTTGGAAACATTCAAGATGCCAGTACGAATGGTTTTGCCCTGGATGTCAATGACTTCCCAGTTGAGTTCGCCATTAAGAACCGCATCATATTCTAACTTTATATTACCAGAGTAAGTAGGGATAGGGAAAATCTTAGCATCCCCGGGCTTATTAAAGTAAACATTAATAGGACCGAATACATCAAAACTTCCATCTACATCCACCTGAATCAAACGATAATAATTGACACCTAACCTGGGCTCTGCATCAATGAAGTCGTAACGTTGTTCAACAACAGAATTCCCTGCGGCGCTTACTTTGCCGAGTTCAATGAAGTCGGTGCCATTGACGGATCTTTCTACTACGAAATGGTCACTATTGATTTCCGTTGCAGTAGTCCAATTCAAAACCGTTTGCTCATTGACTTTTCTACCATCGAATGCTGTTAGTTCAACAGGCAATGCTGATGGAGGTGTATTGGTCAGGCCGAATGTGGAAAACCCTGTATCGAACTGGGCAGTGAAGCCATAACTCGTCCCTGCGGTGAAGATTCCGGTTGTAGGAGCATCCAAATCGGAATTACTCGCGTCTGCTGAGGCGAGGGCCGCACTTGATTTCATCATATATAAATTACCCCTGGCATCACTGGCTGCAGTTTCCCACCCAGCGATTTCAGTTTCGGAATAATACAGTGTGATTTCGAATGTGCCGCTAGGATTGTTGGTGGTCGGAGTGATGGTCACGGTCTTATCCGTAAAGTCAAAACTGGAGAAATCAGCACTTCCGCCATTGAATGAACCTGAACCATCCGTATCTACGGAAATAGTGGTACATCCATAATCATGGCTGGATAGATTCTGGATTCGTGCAATCAATTCCCCATCTGCTGAAAGGAAAAATACTTCAGCATTTGGGCCGAGGTATTCTGATGAGGTAGAAGTAGCTGTACTTTCAATATCTGTTGCATCCGCTGTCAGCTCCACATTATCAACAGTGAATCCTGTTCCGGATGGTGTACCATCGTTGGTCGTGGTCATCCAGAAGCCGAACCTAAGACTTGCCTCATTGTCAAATGATGAAAAATCAAATGATGCTGAATTAGGTGTAGGACAGGCTTGGTTGTTGGTGACAGAGCCGAATAGTGCAATGGATCCATCATCCGTTACAATCCTACCTGTTTCATCTCCGATGAGATAATCGAAATCTAGTCTCAGTCCAGTATATCCAGTAGCATCTACAACAGTTTGCAACCATTTTCCAGCGAATCCTTGATCATCTGTATAATTGTTGGTTGTTCCACCATCATTAGAAATATAAACACTATTTCCGGTCATACAGGATGCTGCAGTACCTACGAACCAGTCGTTGGGGCCTGAATATGGATTCAGATTACCAGAACTCCACTGTCCGATTCCACTTTCGAAATCATCAGAAAATAAAACGGGTCTGCTGCCACTAGGTGCATTGTCATTATCAATTATTGATACACGATGGGATTGGTTGAAAGTAGCTGCAACAGCACCTCCTGATACTCCTGTGATATTAATAATGCCCACCTCGTTACTTTCTATTGCAGCATCATCATAAATCCTTACGGAAATATTTTTGGAAGTTTCTCCTGGATTGAAAGTAATGGATGTTGAATTCAGCTCTATATCAGCTCCATCCGCTGCGGTACTGGAACCATCCATGGAAAAGTTGACCGTGGTACTGGATGCAGCAGATTTATATAATCTAACCTCAATATTCACATCATAAAACGAACGGCAACCCGAAGCAGTTGTAGCATTAGCCTCTTGTTCTGCAGAGCCACCATCAAAGAAATAAGCTACATTGGTAGCTGCTATATCACAACCCATACTGGCAAGAAGGGATGCACGGCTACCAGTAAGGGCTGTTCTCATCCTATCCTTTTGTCCCTGTGTATAGGTATTCTGGCAAGAGCTGAAACTATAATCCATGTAATTCTCATAGAGGTCATCTTGGTCGCCTAATCCTCCTGAACCAACAGGTCTGTATGGATTATTCACACTGGTGTCATCCTCATCAGAGCTACAGGTATTGGCTGGGTCGCCACAACTGACACCAGTTGTACTACCATCAGGAGGCGTATCGCAAACGAAATCACCATTATTCAGACAGTCTAGATTGGTACAATCGGGAGAACTTCCAGTACCCCAAGTATGTCTGAGGTTCAGGTAATGGCCTACCTCGTGAATATGTACTGTAGAACTTGATGTACTAGAACCAAAGAACCTAGCTTCATTTACGATACCATCAAAACAAGCTCCGTGTGCACCGGCAAGGAATGCATATCCTGCCACACCGCAATTGGATGAGGTACTTCCGTCTGCGGATAACTTACAGATTTCATTGACAAGCCAGATATTCATGTAATCATTGGCATCCCAATAACTGAGTTCTTTCAATTCGCCATCCTTTCTACCCACACCATTGATGCATGTTGTGGTTGCGGATGCATCATCCCTGAAAAGGTTGGAGAGAGACGTGGAAATACGGTTGACACCGTTGGTTGGATTTCCATTAGGATCAGTTGTTGCAAGGCAGAATTCAACTTCCACATCCACACTTGGAATGTTGGGATTATGGCCGTTAAGTGAATAGGCTCCTGTGTTCCTGAAGGCATTATTCAGGTCGCTAATCCCTTGTTCGATAACATCCATGGAGAGGTTTTCATCCACTCCGACTTCCGTACCCGGAAGATGCATGACATGTACCACGACAGGTATGGTATGGAGTGTTGCTGAACGAACGCCATTAGGATCTATATTCTGGCGTAAGCGATGCATTGTTTCGATGTAGAATTGTTGTATCTCCTCGTTGGCTTCTCGATACCTTACATTTTGGTCCATTGTTTTCTGATGATGTTCGTGGACATCACATTGATGAATGAAAGGGTCTTCCTTAAGGGATGGTGTTTCTGTCTGTGCGAATATGTTTGGGATATACATACACAGAAATAGAACGATTAGTAGAAATCGATTCATGTGGTTAAATAGTTTTGAGTCCTTACCCTATGGTCATTAGGTAAGTGTGAATTGGTTAAATAAAATGGAAAGTGTTGTATATTTTGTTAACAGTTAGGCGTTCTCGTCGCTCTAAATTCTGAAAAAATGATGAGAATCGGAAATGAAAGGAAAACAATGATAAAGTTTGCCTTAACAATAAAACTACTTTAACTTCCGGACGACTTCCTCGGGTAGATTATGGGATGTCCCTGAAGATATCTTAACCCTTTTTGGAACCTCGTTCCAAGTGTCTGCTTTTGCCGCCCACACATGGTAGTATCCCATACTATCTTTTTCGCAATAGACACCGAGTGGCATTTGGCATCCTCCATCCAATAGATTGAGGACCTTCCGTTCAATATTGGTACAAGAGGAAACTGCTGGTTGGTGTATTCTTTTTAGAATTCTCCTTGTGTTAATATCCTTATCCTGAGTTTGGAAAGCAAGTACTCCCTGCGCTGGTGCAGGTACGAACTCCTTGGGATTCAGGGTGATGACTTCGAATTCTGATAAATCCAATTCCAATCTTTCCAGTCCTGCTGCAGCAAGAATAATGGCATCAAACTGTCCCTCACTCAATTTTCGGAGTCTTGTAGGGACATTGCCTCTGATATCCTTGATTTGTAAATCCGGTCTGTATTCTAGGATTTGTGATTTTCTTCTGGCGGATGAAGTTCCTAGTATACCTCCTTGCTTGACTTTTAGGATTATGTCTTCTTGCGAATCTTTCCTGATGACCAAAGTGTCAGATGGATTGGCCCGATAGGATACGGCAGTAATACATAAACCCTCAGGTGATTGGGTAGGAAGATCTTTCATGGAATGGACTGCGAGATGGATGTCTCCGCGTAATAAGGTATCTTCGATTTCCTTGGTGAAGAATCCTTTTCCTTCTAGTTTGTCAAATGTGAGGTTCTGAATCTTATCACCTTGTGTCTTGATGATTTTCAATTCTGATTCCACACCGATTTCCTTAAGAAGGTCCTGTGTGTAATAGGCTTGCCAAAGTGCTAGTTTGCTACCTCTTGTTCCTATGATGAGTTTATCTTCCATATTACAAAAATAATAAAGGCCGACCTACTGGTCGGCCTTGGATTGTCTTATCTCAGTCAGATTTTACTGGTCTGTATTCTTATTGTCCACAAGTCCGAGTTTGCTTGCTCTTTCTTTCCATTTTTGTCTGGCAAGATGTTGCATATCCTCGGCATTATCGGACTCGTCCATGATTTCTAGTCCAAGTAGGGTTTCCAATACATCCTCCATCGTTACGACACCATGCATACCACCATATTCCCCGATGACCAATGCGATGTGGATTCTCTTTTCAAGGAAAAGATTGAATATCTTGGAGATGCTGACATCATCCCTAACCATTTCTATCGGGTTGGCCAGGCTTCCTACGGATAGATCCTTATTCCCTTTGGCCAGTTGGAGTAGAAGGTCATCCTTAAGGAATAGACCTGTTACATTATCCTTGCTATCACCATTGTATATGGGGATTCTTGAAAATCTAAGATTGGGATTGTTTTGATAGAATTCTTCCAAGGTCATCGTTTCCGGTACGGCATTAACAACAGTCCTTGGAGTCATGATATCCTTGGCAGTGATGCTATCGAATTTCAATAGATTATTGATGATTCTGGATTCGCTTCCTTTCAGGGCTCCCTCTTTTTCACCGATTTCTGCCATTACAGCAAAATCCTGTCTACTCAATACACTACCATGATGTCCTCCCTTACCAATGAGTTTGGTTGTTCTTTGTAGAATCCAGAGGATTCCGGTATACTTTAATGGGAATATCAACATATTAAGTGCCTTAGCCGTAAAACCGGCCAAACTTTTCCAGTAAGTTGCACCGATGGTCTTGGGAATGATTTCCGAAACAACAAGAATCAGTATGGTCATGATTACGGAAATGATTCCAACAGGAGAGAATATACTCGCAGCATGAGGATCCCCACCTGCTTCTCCTCCAAAAGCTACCGCAGCTTGGTTACCCACAAGTATGGCACCTACGGTATGGGCGATAGTATTAAGAGTCAGGATGGCGATAAGTGGTTTGTCCACATCCTTCTTATATTCTTCCAAGGTATCGGCATAGGCCTTACCCTCATTTTTCTTTACATTAATGAATGTCGGGGTGATACTCAGCAATACCGCCTCAAGTATTGAACAAAGGAAAGAAAAGAAAATAGAGACGACTGCGTAAATTATTAATAATACCATTTTGAATTTTGATGATGAATGAATTACAAAGATAGGTTTTGTCTATCAATAGCGCATGTAATTACGACCATTAACCTCAGACTCATCGAAATATGAGGGCTGTCCATAGACAGAGCGCATTATGAATGACAGTATCATGTTGATTGGAATACTAATATGTACTTTCTGATTCGAATTATCCGAGTAGTCCACCCTTGTGTGCCTTATAACGTCCTTTTCCGAATTTGGTACCGTTGAATTCCGTTGTTTTGCGCAATTCCTTTTGTTCTTCCTCTGGCTTTTTTATGAATTCATTACAAAGATTGGAACAACATCCCTCATGTTCTTTCCTGCAATCCTCACATTGGATGAAAAGCAGGTGACAAGCGTCATTGGCACAGTTGGTATGACTGTCACAGGGTTTGCCACACTGATGGCAATTGGAAACTATTTCATTGGAAATTCTTTCACCAAGTCTTTCGTCAAAGACAAAGTTTTTCCCTTTGAATTTGTTTTTCAGTCCCTGTTCCTCAACCTGCCGGGCATATTCTATAATGCCACCATCCAATTGATAGACTTGTTCGAAACCATTGTGTTTGAAATAGGCACTTGCTTTTTCGCACCGGATACCTCCGGTACAATACATGACAACTTTCTTGTTCTTTTGATCCTTATAGTTGTCAATGGCATTAGGAAGTAATTCTCTGAAAGTGGCCTCCTCTGGCAATATGGCTCCCTCAAAATATCCGACTTCCGATTCGTAGTGGTTTCTCATATCAATGAGAATAGTATTCGGGTCATCAGTTAGTGTATTGAATTGCTCTGCATTGACATGTGTTCCTTTGTCGGTCACGTCGAAAGAATCATCATTCAGTCCGTCAGCTACAATCTTATTCCTGACCTTGATGGCCAATTTGAAGAATGATTTGCCATCATCCTCTATGGCTACATTCAGGCGGATGCCATTCAGGAATAGTACCTCTGCCATCTTTTTCTTGAAAGCCTCGAAATTGGAAGACGGGACAGACATCTGACCATTCACACCCTCTCCTGCGACATAGATTCTACCTAGTACGCCTAGGTCACTCCATTCATAATAAAGGTAATCCCTAAAGAATGAGGGGTTTTTGATGTGGTAATACTTGTAGAATGATAATGTGGTGCGAGCTTCCTTACTATTGGACAATTGCTCTTTCAACTCATCGCGATTCACGCGATTGTGTAGTACTTTCTTTTTCATACTTGAACTCATTTGAACCAGTTGCAGGCTGGCTGTTCTTGAAATATGATGCAAAGGTACAACTAAATAGAATTTTGTAAAGTTCCTGCGTTCTATTGACATAAGATTTTAAATCCTGCTTATTTGTGTCATCATGGGCAAACAAGGACATCTAAGATTACCAATCATTACTTTGGTTGTGGGAGTGATTCTCCTACTATTGAAATTCCTTGCCTGGTGGTGGACCAATTCTAATGCCATTCTGACGGATGCATTGGAAAGTATCATTAATATCGTAGCAGGGGTATTTGCCTTATATAGCCTGTCATTGTCTTTGAAGCCAAAGGATGAGGACCATCCTTATGGCCACGGAAAGATTGAGTTTCTTTCTGCGGGTTTTGAGGGTGCATTGATTCTCATAGCGGGTTTGGTCATTCTATTCAAATCGATTTGGGATATTTCGCATCCCCATGAAGTAACTGGATTGGATGTCGGTATGATGATTACGGCCCTTTCCGGAATGATTAACTATATGATGGGTTTCTTTTTGGTTCGTCAAGGAAAAGGAATGGGCTCCATTACGCTTGAAGCTAGTGGCAAACATCTGAAAAGTGATGCCTATTCGTCCATAGGATTGATTCTGGGGCTGGCTATTGTATACTTTACGGATTGGGATGTCTTGGATAACATTATTGCCATCATCTTTGGAGCCATCATCATGTTTACCGGTTACGGTTTGTTAAGGAGGAGTGTTGCTGGCATCATGGATGAGGCAGATGAGGAATTGATTCGTGCTTTTGTGCATGATATCAATAAGAATAGGATTGACGATTGGATTGATTTGCACAATGTCCGAATGATTCAATATGGACATAATCTCCATTTGGATTGCCACCTGACTCTTCCTTGGTATTATGACACAAGGCAGAGCCACGATTCCATGAAGCAATTCGAGGAAACCGTAAAGGAATTGAGTGACAGGCCCATCGAACTCTTTGTTCATGTAGACCCGTGCGAACCCATCTCTTGCCAAATATGCCAAAAGCAGGATTGTAAAAAACGGCTGGAATCATTCGAAAGCAGAATCAACTGGACTTTCGAAAATGTAACGGCCAATCAGAAACACATACACAAATAATTCATTTGCTGGACGCAAACAAGATGTTGTTCAGAAATATAGGGCAGAATTAGAATGGGAAAAATTGAAAGGGGAATGATTTTTCACTTATTCATGGTCTACCTCGAGGTCTGAATCATCTGTTTTAGGATGTTTGTAAGTGACAGCAAAAGCGAAATCCTCATTCTCTGTGAATGAGAGTTCGTATCCTAATTCTTCTACTGGCTTTGTCTTTTTCTGGACAGGAATGAGTCCCAAACCTAGGCTAATAACTGATCCGTCAATGCCATACATTTCCAGTATGTCATTTGCATTTTGGATGATTTCCAAAGCAGCGGATTCTATTACAGCCGGTGTTAGTTCAGTCGCTCCCTCCTTCCGTGTAGTCTTAGTACCCGAAATCATGACTAACAACGTTTCGTTAGAGAATAAATTACAACCTTAAAGTTTTGAACCTAGCTTCTCATAGTGCGTAAATGGTTCTCAAAAAATTATAAAGGGGGGGAGTATGTTTTAAAGTTCAAGTTTCCTGTAAACTTCGTTTTATGTAATAGCAAATATAGTAGTTTTTTTGTTTATATGTTTTAATTTGATGCTATTGTGTTCTGTTGTAGAGTGTATTATAAATATGATGTTTTATGAATGGTGTATTATTTGTAATGTAATTTATTGATTTGTAAGGATTTGTTGTTGTTGTTTGACTGA
Organism: Saprospiraceae bacterium; assembly: GCA_020631355.1. Lineage (GTDB taxonomy): Bacteria > Bacteroidota > Bacteroidia > Chitinophagales > Saprospiraceae > JAHDCE01. Next base: position 11,929 of record JAHDHL010000072.1, read on the forward strand.
CAAAAAAAATCATGATTTTTTTGTTAATGGAAGAAAACATAGACCTTATTAATATGGGATACTATTGTTATTTTTTGATTGATGGCCTTAATTTTATAGCTGTGAAGTATTTAGAACATGTTAGGAATTTAAGAATTGGCCTACAAGCGCCACTTTTTCGTTTATACTTCGGCTATATTATTGGCGTCGTGCCTAATCAAGGAATTGATTGTTTCTGGCATAATGACCAAGACTCTAACGTACCCCTAATCTAGCCACAGACACGTATTTTTCGTCCATAGAGGAGTAGTCCCATTGTGGCACCTACGGAAAGACCTTCGACTGCCGGGAGCGTTTTTCTTTTGGCGAGGTTCATGACCTCATCCACGAAGTTTGCATTGTGGTAATTGAACTGATCGTATCTGCTTCCTATCCTTTTGTTGATGGCATCAATGACCACAACCTTTGCTTTCTCACTGAAGTCATTGTGTTCGACTTTCGATAATTCTTCTGAATCTAGGAATCGTTCCAGTGTCGTGTATTGTACGCCTTTCAAAGAGTTGTTTTCGGCTATGATGTGCTGATAATTATGGTAGCCTGCGTATATGGCACTATAAGATTCAACTGTATTGTGGTTGCTTTTAATCAGTTTGTCTCCTATGCCTAATCTTTCAAAATTCAATTTCATACTAACTTTTTATAGTATGATTCCAAAACGGTCCGCAATCCACACGCAATGTATGTTTATTAACAGTTTATATATTCATTTTAATAGCATTTAACATTGTTCATCAGAATTTGGATGCATTTCGTGTGAAAATGAAAAATATCTGAAAAACGTGAAATGTCACAGATTTCTAAGTGATTTCTAAGCTATGTTTAGGAATGGAGCTTTTTAAGAATGTATATTGGATGCCAAAACCTCGTGTTATTAATGTTATGTGCATATATACATTTAGGGAATGGGTTTTTAGATTGGTCGATGATTTGCTTGGATAGAAGAAAAATTAAGTATATTTTGTCGATGCTCTTTGATAAGTCGGGCTTTTTCTTTTTTTTGGCACTGTCACAAAGTGCCTCAAAAAAAAGTGTTAAAATTTTGAATTAAACCATTGTGATTGAGGTTTTTATCTCAAAATAACTCTTT
>JAHDHL010000029.1 GCA_020631355.1 Saprospiraceae bacterium
AACCATCAGGAAATCGGAAGGAGTTGCAGTTACGAATCCGAAGCTGCCGCCTTGGCGGGTATCCAGGCTACGATGTCAGCGATAGCCCAGTCTAATCATGAGTTGGATGATTATTTATCTTGCGAATTGTATCGGGGGCACGAACGTCTGGAATCCAGTCCTGATTTCAGTACATTCAACCATGAGGGAGAGTATTATTTTGCGATGTTGGATAAGAATGACGATGTATTCTTCCGTAGTGAGGGATATGCATCTGAGAACGGACGGGATAATGGCATCATTTCGGTAATTAAGAATCGGGAAATCGAGAGTCGGTACAAGGTCATTGAAGATGACGAAAAATACTACCTCACACTCAAGGCCGGCAATCATCAGGAAATAGCTAGAAGTTGTGCCTATGATTCAGAGGCGGCAGCCTTAGCAGCTATGTTCTTCTGGAAAGAGAGAAAGAATAATGCGAATTTGGATGAGTACTTGGAGTGTGAATCCTACAAGAATCATATCCGATCTGATATACATTCTGATTTCAGTACATTCGATAAGGATGGCGAACATTATTTTGCAATGCTTGATGTGGATGGTGGCGTGATTCTTCGTTCTGAGGGATATACGACCATCAAGGCTAGGAATAATGGTATTCAGTCGGTGGTAAAGAATCGGGAAATAGACGGACGATATACAGTGCTACAGGATGGGCACCATTACTACGCTATACTTAAGGCAGGTAACCATCAGGAAATCGGTAGGAGTTGCCCATATTTGGATGAGGCTGCAGCCTTGGCAAGTATGACTGCCTGGATTCCTAGGGAATTATCCGAAGCACCAAAAGCTAAGGAAGATGATTATCTGAAATGTGATGAATATAAGGGACATCAGAGAAGTATCAGTTATCCCGAATTTTCAACATTCGACAAGGATGGTCTACATTACTTTGCTTTATTGAATGATGACGACGAAGTCATATACCGTAGTGAGGGCTACACCAAAATTGCTTCTAGGAACAAGGGCATGCGTTCTGTTCTGGAAAATAAGGATAAGGAGGAAAGAAAGTCCATTGTTGAGAAGTTCGGTTATTACTTTGTCATATTGAAAGCTGGTAATCATCAGGAAATAGCACGGAGTTGTGCCATGGAAGATGAGAAGGCAGCCTTGCTGCTTTTAGCACCATTGGCCGCTGCTGCGGTTCCTATTGTTACAATTCCCGATTCAGAACCAGAGTCAGAGCCAATTGAAGAAGAAGCATCTCTCGCACCATTGGCTGGTGCGGGTGCTGCAGTTGCAGCTGGAGCAGGTGCATTAGTGACACCACCACCACCACCACCACCACCACCACTTGACCCAGAGCCAGAGGTTGCAGCTCCGGTCGCGGCAGCGGGAAGTGGATGCCTAGGCGGGCGTTGGATTTGGTTGTTGTTGGGATTGTTGCTACTCATGGCCTTGCTGTATTTCTTTAGGGGATGTTTCGGTTGTGGAGGTGATGCAGGAATAGTTCCTGGTGGCATTGAGGGCGATTCTACATCTACTGCCAGTATCATTCCCCCTGTGGCACCCGTTGCAGCGGATACGGCAGAAATTACAGTAGGTAATGATGCCAATGGTATTGGTGCAGAAGAAGATACTGATCCGGAGCCATCCACTGCACCCGAACCCGAACCAGAGGATATCGCTCCTGAGACAAGTAGCCTGCAGTCCATTTATTATGATTATAACAAATGGGACCTGAGGACAACATCAATGACCGAATTGGATAAGATGGTGGAAATCCTAAAGGCGAACCCTGAATACAAGGGCGAATTTCTTGGTCATACCGATTCCAGAGGTACACAGAAATACAATGATAGGTTGTCAAGGAAAAGGGCACAGGAAGCACTCAATTATGTCGCTGGCCAGGGTATTTCCAGAAGAAGACTTTCTTGGAAGAAATTCAGTGAAAACAGCCCCAAGGCTCAGAATGACTTGGATAATGAACAGAAACTCCAGTTGAATCGTAGGGTAGACCTAAGGTTATTGAAAGGAAATGATGTTGTGGAGGATACGGAAGAAGATGTGGAGGAAATGAGATAGATTATATTCAATTTGACGAACACCATGCACTTTTATAAAAAGTGAGGGCTGCAAGGATTATTCCTGCAGCCCTGTTTTTTTATGCCCCAAAAACCCCCACATAGTTGGAGGGACTGATTTTGTCCAATTCCTCCTTGATGGCATCACTGACTTGTAGGGTGGATATGAATGTTTTAATATCTTCCTCTTGAATGGAAGCCTTGCCCCTGGTAAGCTCCTTGAGTGCTTCATACGGTTTTGGGTATCCCTCCCTGCGTAAGATATTCTGAATGGCTTCTGCGACCACGGCCCAGTTGGCTGCTAGGTCGTCCTTGAATTGTTGTTCGTTCAGAAGTAATTTACCCAAACCTTTTTGAATGGATTTGAACGCAATGGTAACATGTCCCAAAGGAACACCCATGTTTCTTAGTACTGTACTGTCAGTCAAGTCCCTTTGCATTCTTGACACAGGGAGTTTTTCAGCCAAGTGCCCGAATATTGCATTGGCAATACCTAGGTTTCCTTCCGCATTCTCAAAATCTATGGGATTCACCTTGTGGGGCATGGCAGATGAGCCTACCTCACCCTTGACCACTTTCTGCTTGAAATATTCCATGGCAATGTAAGTCCAGATATCCCTACATAAATCTATAAGGATTGTATCGACTCTCATAAGAGCATGGAAAATTGCTGCCATGTTATCATAATGTTGGATTTGAGTAGTGAACTGCGAACGCTCCAATCCTAAGCTATCCTTAACGAAGTCATTTGCAAAGTCCACCCATTCAATTTCAGGATAAGCAACATGATGGGCATTGAAATTACCTGTCGCACCACCAAATTTGGCCTTGTAAGGCAATGATTCCAGTTGCGTTTGTTGAACTTCCAATCGTTCCACAAAAACAAGGATTTCCTTACCCAACATCGTCGGAGAGGCAGGTTGGCCATGGGTACGGGCCAGCATGGGTACATCTTTCCATTCATTGGCCAATCCTCTTAGGGTATCAATGATATTGGATAATTCAGGTAGATACACTTCCTGTATGGCATCCTTTAGCATCCTTGGTTGGGACGTATTGTTGATGTCTTGTGAAGTCAGGGCAAAATGGATGAATTCCTTGTATTCCGAAATGCCCAATGCATCGAACTGCTCCTTGATGAAGTATTCAACAGCCTTGACATCATGATTGGTCACCCTTTCGATATCCTTGATTTTCTGTGCATCATCTGTTGTGAATGACGAAACAATACCATCTAGTTTTTCCAATGTATCTTTGGGAAAGTTTTCCAATTGGGGCAATGGAATCAGGCACAGTGCCTTGAAATACTCTATCTCTACCCAAACCCTATACTTGATAAGGGCGAATTCAGAGAAATAATCTTGAAGCGCTTGGGTCTTGGAAGCGTATCTTCCATCAATTGGAGAAATGGCACGTAGCATTTGGTATGATATTTCGTTCAATGTAAAAAAGTGCAAAACTACGAATTCGTATAATAAAACAGGAAATGAGAACCCTCCTAACTATCTTAGTCATATCGGTATTCCCTTTATTTCTTTCTAATTTGTCTGCTCAGGTCAAATTGAAACTGAATGTAACGGGACAGAAGTCCAACACATCGGCCTATGTAACAGCTTACGCCCAAAAGGATAAGAAAACCCTTACCATCAGTCAGGGTAGGGCGAGTCTGGAATTGATTCGCTATGAACAATATATCGTAATGGTTTACCAAAAGGGGCGAAAACCCTTTGCCATGAGTCTGGATACGGAAAAAGCACCTAGGGAATTAACCGTCAATGTGAATCTGAAACAAGGTACGGTCGAACAAGAAGATTACAGTCCCGCATTACATTATAAGGGTAGGGGAGGAAGATATGCGGCTCGGGCCTTTGATTTGGATGAAGTATCTGATAAACCGAAATGTGGTGCATTAATGCAGGAAGCAAATGAGGAAATCAGAAAGTTCTATGCCAAGGGAAGTATGCCAAGGATTACCAAGTCTAGGTCGGGGTTCAAGGATGATTCGGCCATGCGTAAGACAGAACATCAGATTGGTCAGGATATCTATAAGTTACTTGGAAAGAAAAGAGCTCTGGAGTTGGATTTGGAAAGATTGAATGAAATTGGGGCCAAGGAGATTTTTCCCGATGCCAGCCCGCAAACCAAGAAGGATGCTTGTAGCCATAACCTCAAGATATTGAGGCGGGAGAAACAGTTCTACGAAGTGAGTTACAAATTGGCTCAAAGTGAATTGGATAAGGTGGAGGTAGCCATGAATAAGGCAGTGAAGAAAGGTTTGGATTCCCCAGGTAAGGAATTGGCTAAATCAAGGAAGAAGCTTGAAATGGCCAGGCAATTGTTCGAAGCCGCTGATTTGAATTATAAGAATAAGAAAGCGGATTGCTGGGAATTGGAATTGAGATTGGATTTGGAACAAACCCTTGATTCCAAGGAAAAGGCACTATTGGAAATAGAAATCAATAATGTAAGGCTTTACCAGCGAAAACAGAATGCCAAGCGATTGTATAGTATTCATAATAAGATGGCAATGGATGTAACTGAACGGGACCGCCAGGTCCAATTGGCCAAAGCGCAGAAGTTTGTATCGGATCATGCCAAGGCCAGGGTCGCCATAACACAGAATAAGCTGAAAAAACTCATGATAAAGGATAACGGAACCGGTAGCCAGAAAAGTCAACTGGGAATCATGAGGCGTGAATTGGTTAAGAATGAGGAATTGGCATTCCAGGCGGAAATGGGATACTTGGAACACATGTGGCACCTCAGGACAGTCAAGGATTTGGATGGTGATTTTGTGGATGACCTTTTCTTGCGTCAATCTAAATTGTATGACCTTGAAAAATTACCGGACCGCAACAAGCCGGAGGATTTCGTGGAGGGATATGACCCCAATAGTTCTATCATGGAACAGGCAGAGGCACTCTTTAATAGTTTCGTCGAATTGAATGAAAAAGAGGATGACAGAGGAAAGGTACAGGAAGTGGAGTTCAAGGATGATTACTATGAAATCGTCGTTAGTCCCAATGGTGCCAAATCCTATTATAAGAACAATAAACCCATTACAAGTCTGACTTACCGATTCGAAACCATCAAGAAATTCGGAGAATTCCTGCAGAATATCCGCATAGAGGAAGAAAAGAGAAAACGCTTCCTGGATTTCTTCAGAAAACGGACCGAATTCTAAATCTAGCTTAGGATTCAAGCCGATGGAATGAGGCCCAGTAACATACCGAAAATGTTATTGGGCCTCATCATTTTGTACCGATACTGCTTTATAACGCATTATAAATATGTTAAAATTTGCTATTGAATAAGCAATATATTCAAGATTGTTCTCATATGGCAACATTTTTGAATCTGTCTCAATAACACTAACGACGCTATACAGGAGTAGAAAACATTACTATTACTCTCCCACACTCATCTCGATTTCAAATCACTGAATTTAAGTTAAAATCATATTTATTAATTTATAATATGATGTTTAGCATGGTTTTTGGAAACAGCATTGTATATGCTGAAATATTATAATATGAGGGCTACGTTACTATCAAGGAACATATTACATACTACTATTTTTTGCCTAGGGTTAATCTTCCTGTCTTTTATGGCAAAAGGACAGACAGATGCCATGTTCACAAAATACATGTTCAATCAACTCAGTTACAATCCGGCCTATGCAGGGAGTAAGGAGTATCTGAGTATGAATGTCATTCACAGAACCCAGTGGTTGGGTGTGAAAGGAGCACCGCATTCGCAGACTTTCACAGTCCATACTCCAATGAAAGGTTTCGACCGTTTGGGATTCGGATTGAGCATTATCAATCAGAATGTAGGAAGCAGTCAGGCCCTCACTGCTAATCTCAGCTATGCCTACAGAATCAGATTGGGAGAAAGCCCCTATGCAGGAACCATTGCTGTTGGGATGCAGGGAGGAATGACCAATTGGAGAGCCAATCTTACCGATTTGGATGTCTACAATACTACCGATGAGGCATTCTCCGAACAGTTCCCCAGCTTTTGGCTTCCCAATTTCGGATTCGGAATTTACTATTATTCCCAATACTATTTTGTTGGAATCTCATCTCCTAATCTGTTGGAATATGACCTGAGGGATAAGGATGTCACAACAGACCGTAATGCAAGGACATTCAGGCATTACTACCTCACTGCGGGTGGAGCCATTCCCATCAAGGGAGATGACCTCGTATTCAAACCCATGATTATGGTCCGGAGTGCGGCCCTATTCTCAAAATTCAAGAATGAGGAAAACGAATATAATTCATATGGAACGCCTACGGAGTTCAATATCGACTTATCTTTTTTTATGATGAAAACGCTTTGGGTGGGTGCTGCATACCGTTCTTCGATAGAACATTTCACCGGAACGAGCTCTTTTGACTCCGTTGACGTATGGGCGGCATACTATTTGAAGAAAGGTTTAAGAGTAGGTGTTGCCTATGATTATACCCTTACTGAAATCCAGAGGCCATCAAAGGCTTCTTTCGAGGTCATGTTGGGATATGAATTCAATACATCTACTTCAAAAACGTATTCACCAAGATATTTCTAATCCATATTCATAAATCCAATACATCTAATCTTATTAAAATTTTGCTATGATGAAACAATATATCTTAATACTAGGTGCTTTCATCCTGACCATCGGAGCTGTTTCCGCCCAAACTTCCAAAATAAAAAGGGCGCATAAGGCATTCGAAGATTTGAATTATCAGGAAGCCATTGATTTGTACAGTCAAGTCTTGAGTAAACAGGATGACGCGCAAGCAAAGATTAATATTGCTGAGTGCTACAGGAAAGTGAGCAATACACAAGAAGCTGAGTATTGGTACGGTCAGGTTGTGAATCTGGCTGAATCCGAGGCTGTCCATAAGTTATTCTATGGCCAAATGCTACAGACGAATGGAAAATGTGATCTGGCCAAGGAATGGTACAAGAAATATGTGGAGGAAGTCCCGGATGACTTGCGGGGACAATACCTCGTCAGGGCTTGCGATTATGAGGAGGAACTCATGACCAAGAACGAGGGCGTATACGAAATAGAACATATGCCTTTCAACACCAACCTGGATGATTTCAGTCCTAATATCTATGGTGACGGAGTGGTTTATGCTTCTGAATATAGGGATGCCGGTGTGGCAATCAAGAGAGCGCATACATGGACGGGTAATCCTTTCTTGGAATTGTTCTACGTTACGAGGAATAGAACCAAGAGTAAGACCAAGGAGTACGAATATGAATATGGTTCGGCTGATAAGTTCTCAAGCCGATTGAATTCCAAGTATCACGATGCTGCCGTTACATTCAATAGTGACGAATCAGAAATCTATTTCACCAGAAATAATATCGTGGATGGAAGAACAGGTAGGGATGATGACGGTGCTATCCGTTTGAAGATATTCTCCGCACAAAATAATGGAGGGTCTGCTTGGTCCAATATCGAGGGACTGCCTTTTAATTCTGATGAATATTCAGTAGCTCACCCTGCATTATCCATTGATGGCGAAAAATTATACTTCGCTTCCGATATGCCGGGCGGATTCGGAGGAATGGATTTATATGTAACAGAACAGGATAACGGAAGATGGGGCCCACCTGTCAATCTAGGTCCTGGTATCAATACAGAGGGACATGAGGTATTCCCTTATGTTTCCAAGGATAACAAATTCTATTTTGCATCTGATGGACATGTTGGATTGGGTGGGTTGGACATCTACTACATGGTCATTCAGGATAATGAGGAATTCGGGGAAATTACCAATATGGGATTCCCAATCAATACCATTTCGGATGATTTCGGAATCGTATTGCATGAAGATGGAAAATTCGGTTACTTCTCATCTGATAGGGATGGTGGCCTAGGTGGTGATGATATCTATTCATTCACCAAGATGGCTGCTCCTGTAAGATTGTTCGTATATGACGAGGAAACAGGTACTGGTATCGAAAGTGCCAAGGTCATCAATGAATGTACTGGTACGGAATTTACAACCAATTCTGCCGGATTCGTGGAATTCGATCAGAAGATTGGTGTTTGTTGTAATTTCGTGGCGAATGCCGAAACCTACTTGGAGAATGCCAAGGAAGGTTGTACCATTGACTTGGAAGATGGAGAGGGAGTCATCGTTGAGATACCGTTGAAACGGCCTTTGGAATTCGATATCGAAGGTATCGTTTATGATGAGGATGCAAAACAACCCATTCCTTTCGCTACGGTAGAATTGGTTCCTACGGAATGTGCAGACATGAATCCGCAGACCGTAACAGCTGATGATAAGGGATATTACTATTTCAAATTGGATAAGGCTTGTTGTTATGAGTTGAAAGCATCCAATGATCCGAAGTATACCCCAACGCGTTCTAAGGAAAGATGTACAAAAGGACTAACGGAAAGCCAGACGCTTAAGCAGGACTTAGCATTGAAGCTAGTTCCTCCTCCGACACCAACACCTCCTCCTGCGTCCGTTGCGACTACAACACAACCAAGACCGGGTAACAATCCGAACCCAGCCATTGCCCAGACAGGTGTAACCACCTTGCAGGAATTCGGTGAGGGTAGAACACCCGGAACGTATCTGATACATATTTACTATGACTTCGACCAATCCTATATCAGAGAGGATGCTATCGAGGAGTTGACAAGATTGTACAATCTATTGTTGGATAATCCATCATATGTCGTGGAAATCGGATCCCATACCGATTCAAGGGGCTCACACAGTTATAATCATAGATTATCCCAAAGAAGAGCGGAATCCGTGGTTCGTTGGCTAAAGGATAAGGGTATCCCCGGACAAAGGATGAAACCCAAAGGATATGGTGAAACCATCAATGTGAATAATTGTGCGAATAATGTACCTTGTTCAGAAGAAGAACACCAATGGAACAGAAGAACGGAATTCAAGATTCTTGGCTACTTGGATCCGAATGGAGATTACAATAATGTAGTGGAATCCGAAAAACCCAACAGGGTTAAGGTAGATGCCTGTCAAGGATGTCCATTCTAGTACAGTAGAGTATATATTATAATAAAAAGTATGTGAGGGATAAGGCGTTAATGTTGCGCTTTATCCCTTATTTTTTTCTTATTTTGTGATGATTATCAAGATTTTATCTTGTTCGCATGACCATGGAGTTGAATTGGACAGCGTGATTTTGGATAAAAAAGGAACCAACTTCATCTGGTTTTTGGTGCCTGATTATGAGTCTTTCCCCCCGATGCTCATTTATCCAAAAGCTGTCTGGTGACTCCTATTTTTATTTAGAGTAAATTGGAATTAAATGAATCATATCTATTGATGCGATCTGAAAATCGCTCATGTATGATTGAAGGATTGTATTTGTCAGTCATTAACTTAATTTCAGTAATAATCTAAAATCATACTTTTTTGTACTATCTCTTGAAAAACAAGGGTTAATTGATATGAAAAATGATGATTTGAATCGAGCTGTTAGGAAATCTTGGTATGTTATTTGAAAAACACTAATATAAGTTTATCGTTATTTATTAAAAAAAGACTACTGCTATGAGGACAGGTCTCTTACTCATTTTTTCCATTCTAGTCTTGGCATTCAGCCCGGGGCAGCTAGCTGCACAGGCCAAACAGAAGCTGAAAGCAGCTAAGCACAACATGGAAATCCTGAATTATCAAGGAGCTATTGAAGAATACAATAGCATACTCTCTAAACACGACGATATCGCCGAAGCCCAAATCAACCTTGCCGAATGTTACCGAAAAGTATCAGATATCGACAATGCTGAGTATTGGTATGGCCAAGTGGTACGTCTTCCCGAAGCTGAACCCGAACATTATCTGTTCTATGGCTACATGCTACAAAGAAATGGAAAGTGTGATATGGCAAGGGAATGGTTCGAAAAATTCCTAGAAGCCAAGCCGGATGACTCCAGAGGTAGACATCTACTTCGTGCTTGTGATTATGAAAAGGAATTGGAATCCAAGAATGCGGGTATTTACGAAATCGAACACATGCCTTTCAATTCCGGTTTGGATGATTTCGGTCCTATGTACTATGGTGACGGAATCGTTTTCGCATCGGAAACGCACGAAGGCGGAATTTCCAAGCGTATCCACTGTTGGACAGGAAACCAATTCCTTGACCTAAGATATGTGGATAGGAATGAAGAAGGTGAGGATTCTTCTGGTGTTTGTGGTTCTTATACCTACACTGATCCTGAGAATTTCTCCAACCAATTGAATACAAAGTTTCACGATGCTACCCCATCATTCTCTGAAGACCAGAGTACAATTTACTTTACTAGGAACAACCTCATGAAAGGTCGTGCTAGAAAGGATGACGAGGGTATCATTCGTTTGAAAATTTTCTCTGCCGAAGGTGGTGGAGAGGGAGGAAGTACGTCATTCAAGAATGTGGAGGGACTACCTTTCAATTCTGATGAGTATTCAGTAGCTCACCCTTCCTTATCTCCTGACGGAAACTTCCTATACTTTGCTTCTGATATGCCTGGTGGCTTCGGAGGTATGGATTTGTATGTTTCAGAACAGGAAGACGGAAGATGGGGTCCACCCATCAATTTGGGGCCTAAGGTCAATACCGAAGGACAGGAAGTATTCCCTTACTTCTCCAAGAATAATGATTTGTATTTCTCATCTGACGGACATGTAGGTCTTGGAGGTTTGGATGTATACCAAATGGAAAAGAAAGACGGGTTCAACGAATGGGGAGACATCATTAATGTTGGTGCGCCTATTAATAGCCGTGATGATGATTTCGGTTATATCATTAATGAGGAAAATAATCATGGTTACTTCACCTCAGACCGTGAGGGTGGTTTCGGTGATGATGATATCTACTCTTTCTGTAGGAACGCGGCAGAATTGGAAATCTATGTCTATGACGAGATGACCCTTGAGCCCATCGAAGGTGCAGAGGTGGTAAGTGACTGTACAGGAAATACCGTCTACACTGATGAAGAAGGTAAGGCTACTGTAATCCAGAGAAATAACCAGTGTTGTACATTCTCTGCTTCTAAGGAAGAATACGAGGATAACTCTAAGGAGGGATGTACCATTCCGGGAGAAAATACACTCGTGGAAATTCCACTGAAAAAACCTATCAATTGTGTGGTTGCTGGTCGTGTGACTACAGATGGAACACCAATGCAAGGGATGATGGTTACCGCTACGGGTAATTGTGGTGATGAACAAGCCACAACGACAGATGCGGATGGTAGATATGAAATGAATTTGGTGGACCCATGTGAATACACCATCTCCGTAACTCCTCCAAGTGGTTATGATGGACCAGGTTCCACAATCATTAAGACTAGGAATGAAGCAGGTGAGGTGAATGGCGATTGTCAATTCAATGTTGATTTTCCATTCCGTTCAGCAGTACCTAATCCGGGTGACAGACCAGATGGTATTCCACCTAATTATGTTATCACAGGATACGATAGGAATGGTAATCCTATCTATGGCCCTCCGGGTGGAACAACAGGACCAGGTTCAGGTGGTCAGTACGTGGATGGTAAGTTCGTACCAACTGCACCGGGTGTATCCAATTCATGGACATTGGAAAGCATTATCTCAGAAGCTCAAAGAAATGAGCCACTGGAATGTTGTGACCTGATTGGAAATCTTCAGACAGGTGCGGGTAGTATCGGGGCAAGTCCATCTGTGGCTTATACGAATCCGGGTGAGCCTATCCCATACTTGCTACATATCTATTATGACTTTGACCAATCCTATATCCGTCCTGATGCGGAACCGGAATTGGAAAAATTATTGGCATTATTAAATGAGAATCCAACCATTAAGGTAGAAATCGGTTCTCACACGGATTCCCGTGGTTCCAATTCATACAATAATAGATTGTCCCAGCGTCGTTCAGAGTCCGTTATCCGTTGGTTAAAGGATAAGGGTGTATCTGGTGGTAGACTGACTGCCCAGGGATACGGAGAGACCATGAACATCAACAATTGTGCGAATAATGTTCCTTGTTCTGAGTCAGAACACCAACTGAACCGTCGTACAGAGTTCAGGGTAGTGGGACTTACGGACGGAACCAACTTCTCTACTTCCACACCGCGTAACAGCGTGGATGGTGTAGGATGTCAGGGTTGTCCATTCTAATAAGGAATCAGAAAACGAAATATCGGAGCGGGTCGGCATACTGTCGGTCCGCTTTTTTTATTCAAGGATACTTTTTGTTCCAATTGCTTTTATTCCTACCATAACCATCTATTTACATCCTTAAGAATATTTTATACTTTTATGTGTAATGAATAACGCTTTCTGTGCGTTACGTCAAAAATCAATATCAACCAATGATGCTTGTTTTGACGACTGAAATGGAAAAACCAATGATTATGAGAAATATTCTAACCCTTATCTTCTTTTGTTCTTTTTTCAATATCCATGCACAAGGTGATTGGTATGATAGGGGAATGGCAGAATATGAAATGATGAAATATGCGGATGCGGCACAATCATTCCAGAATCATATCCAAACGAATCCTAGCGATAAGAAGGCCTTGCTCAAGTTGGCAGAATGCTATGATTATGTATACGATTGGGATAATGCTGCAAGATGGTATTATGAAGCATTGGGACATAGCGTTTCTACAGAGTTCTTATTGAAACATGGAATGATTCAAATGCGATTGGCTCGTTATGAGGCGGCCAAGGAACAATTCCTGATATATTCCAATGTGAATAAGACCGTAGGTGACCATTATGCGAGAATGTGTGATTATGCCTACAATAAAAAAAGCATCCCATCGCTTTTCCAAGTGGATAAGTTAGAATTGAATTCCTCACATTCCGAATATTCTCCCACCTTTTTCAATGATGATTTGATTTATGTTTCATCCCGTAAGGATATCATGAGGCCGGATGCTACGAATGGAGCCATTTCAGCCAATGATCCTAAGTATAACTTTGTTTTCAAGGCCAATATGAGTGGAATGGAACAACCTGATTATGTCCGTTCATGGTTCCATGATAATAATTTGATAAATGAGGGACCTATCAGCTATTCCAGAGATGGTCGTTGGGTGGCATTCGTGGATAATAAGTACGTGGATGGTATCAGTATGATGGCACATCATCTTTTCAGAGGGGATATATTCATTGCCCAAGTGAATGGGAATGGTGATTGGGAATCAGCTGCTCCTTTTCCTTACAATGGTAATTTTTCGAATAATTTCCCACACCTTTCTGAAGATGGGAATACACTCTATTTTTCATCTGACAGACCTGGCGGAGAGGGAGGTTATGATATTTATATGTCAGTAAAAAAGAATGGTGCCTGGACCCAACCTGTGAATATGGGCCCAACCATCAATAAGCCTGGTAATGAGATTAGTCCATTCATTGACCAAAAGGATTTCTACTTCTCGTCCGATTATCACATTGGGTTCGGAGGGCAGGATGTATTCAAGGCCAATTATCATGAGGGAATCTGGAAAATCCAGAATTTGGGAACAGGCGTGAATACCTCAGCCAATGATTTTGATTTTATCTATTCTAAGGATAAGAATATCGGTTACCTCACTTCGGATAGAGAACAGGGAGAGGATATCTACAAGGTTATCAAGACGTCCGATGACATCAATATTGTGGTATTGGATGCGATTACCAAGATACCTGTTGGAGAAGCTTCGCTTGATTTCAAGAACTGTGGAAAGGAAGTTTTCCGTACGAATGCCAATGGACGATTCGGGTTCAAGGCTTCCATGAATCTTGATTGTTGGGTGGATGTGTCGAAGTCAGGATATGAACGTTCAAGATTGGATTTGGATCAGGATTCCAAGTCCAGAGGACTCATAGAAGTATTGCTTTTTAAGCAAGGAGAAATGTATAAGGGTAAGGTTACCGATGGAATGAATGATTTCAATATCAGTGAGGCCAGAATCAAGGTTTTGAATCAGACCAATGGACAAAAATATGAGGTGTATTCTGATGGTGATGGTATTTATACCCTTTCGTTGGAACCTCGTTCTACTTATCTGATTCAATACAGTAAGATGGGGTATGTCGGTGTCGGAACAAGGATAGAAACAGGAGACGGAACGGATAAGGGGATTTTGGGCAGCCAATTACTATTCCCCACAAGTAGTGATGGAACAATACCATCAACTCCAACAGTTCCGAGCCCTCCTACGGTTGATGCTGGTCCACCTAGCGTACCATCGCCACCCAAACCTCCCGTTACGACTCCGAGTCCGCCTAGACCACCAGTAATAACGCCTACAGTACCGACAACTCCCAATACTCCAGCACAAACAGAAGTGGGTTTTTCCGTCCAGTTGATGTCATTGTCCAAGGGGAATCCCAATTTCCCGGCCAAGGTAAAATCCCTTAAGGGAATGGTGCAAAGGATATATTCCAAAACAGATGACAAATGGAAGAAATATAGGGTAGGGACCTATGCGACAAGGGAAGAAGCTGAAAATGTAAAGCGCTATATTCGTTCCGTAGGATTTGAGAGTGCTTTTGTGGTTGAGGAAGATGCCAAGGGAGTTATTGAGGAAATCCGATTATAATTATTGCGTAATTCAGATGCTGTTCGAATGAGGGTTTTATACGTTCTTTTATTGACTACTCTTAGCATATCCTGCTATTCCCAAGAAGCATTCACAATATCCGAAAATGGGGTGGATACCTATTTTAGGGTGTATGGGAAGGGCACACCCATGTTGGTGATTAATGGTGGTCCCGGAATGAATAGCGAGGGATTTACCGGATTGGCTGAATTGTTTTCCGAAAAGAACCAAGCCATTATCTATGATCAAAGGGGAACAGGAAAATCCACAATGGAAATAGTGGATAGTAATACGGTTACACTGGATTTGATGGTGGAGGATATCGAGCGTATCAGAAAGCATTTGAAAATTAAGAAATGGGTAGTATTCGGCCATTCGTTCGGAGGAATGTTGGCATCCTATTACGCTACCAAGTACCCCAAAAGAATCAAGGGATTAATTCTTTCTGCTTCGGGAGGAGTGGATTTGGAATTATTCAATGAATTGGATATCCAAGGAAAATTGACGGAGGAACAAAGGGATTCGCTCGGCTATTGGAATCAAAAGATTGCAGAGGGAGATACCAGTTATCATGCCCGACTACAAAGAGGTAAATTCTTGGCGCCTGCTTATTTATATGATGATAGCCATGTTCCTAAAATTGCCATCAGACTCACCCAAGGAAATAATACATTGAATGGTTTGGTTTTTCAGGATATGTTTAAAATGCCCTTTGATTGTAAACCCTTGCTGAAAAAATTCAAGAAACCGGTTTTGATTATCCAAGGGAAACAAGATATTATTCCTGTGAGTATTTCGGAATTGGCCCACGGGATTTTTCCGAATTCCCGACTTGTGATATTGGATCAATGTGCCCATTATCCTTGGTTGGAGAAAAAGACAGCATATCTGGCTGCTATTCACACATTCCTAAAGGATATATAGGAATGGAGCAGATGCAAAAAGTCAAAAAAGCACTATTCGAAACCTGTTTGGAACAGGTCGAATCCCAAATTTCCACATTGGAACAGTCTCTGGATTCCATCGTTGATGCGCGTAATAATGAAACGAAAAGTAGTGTTGGTGATAAATACGAAACGGGACGTGCCATGATGCAATTGGAAGAACAAAAAATCCAATCCCAATTGATTCATTCCAAAAATTCAAGACAGGAACTCCGCACTTTGGACCTGAACAAAAAAGATATAATCATTATGGGAAGTTTGGTGGAAACCTCCCTAGGGGTTTATTTCTTATCCATCGGTTTGGGTAAGATAAAGGTGGAACAGGATTTATTTTATTGTATTTCTTCCACTTCTCCCGTCGGGAAATTATTATTAGGGAAAAAAGAAAAGGAAATCATCGAATTCAACAATAGAAAAATCGAAATATTTCGAATTGATTAAAGGCCATTTCAATATAGAAATATAAGCATGACAGTTGATGTCGTCAGACTACCGCTATTGTCAGATTGCATCAGACAATCCCACCCGTCTTGGACTATGACTAGGAGAGATAAATAATAGCTATTGTAAATAACAAGATCACTATTCCTAGCATCATATAGATGATTGGGACAATGCCCTTAGTCTTGGGGTTGGGAGGAACTTCATTTTCTGGCTCTCGACTAATGAGTTCAGCAATGGTTTCTGCCTGTTCGAGTTGGTCTTCCCTGACATATAACTCGAAACCAGAATTGGTATATTCAGTCATGTGGCTCCCTTTTCGAAGCATGATCATGAAATCCACATTATTGTCATTCAATGCCATTATCATGTCTCTGAAATCATCCGTAAAATCATAAATCATAAAAATGGCGTAACCATCAGGTACTTCCTTGACAAAGAATTTACCTCTTTTCTGAACCAATTCATCAGGGAAAAAATCAAGGATGACATGACTTATATCTCGATTCATAATTAGGGATTATCAGTAAAATACTAGCTGTTTTTCTTTGCATCAAAATTCAATCCACCAACAATTTTCATGGCCCTATATTTTTCCTCATCGAATTGATACAATTTGGCAGGTCTGTGGGCCACTCCCTTTTGCTTTTCATTCAAGGGGGTAAGGATATCCAATGAGAGGATTTTCTTCCTGAAATTCCTCTTATCCAAATCCCTTTCAAGAATGAGTTCGTACAATAATTGCAATTGGGACAAGGTGAATTTCTTGGGTAATAATTCGAATCCGATGGGTGCGGACTGCACTTTCAGTTTCAATTGACCAAAACAGGCCTGTAGGATTTCATTGTGGTCAAAACCCAGTTCCAATTCCAATGCCTCAGAAACAGGATACCAATCCGCACTTTCTGCGAATGATGCCGCACTCAGTTTGTAGTCACGGACATTTACCAAAGCATAATAAGCAATAGTGATGACACGTCCGTCCGGGTGACGATCCACCCGGCCAAAGGTGTACACCTGTTCCATATACAGGTTACTGATACCCACGGATTGGTTGAGTACCCGTTCCACACCCTGTTCCAGGCTTTCGTTGATGGAAACAAGGTCACCGGGTATGGCCAGACTGCCTTTCATCGGTTCTGCCCCTCTACGGATAAGAAGGACTTTCAAGGCATTCGTATCGAAACCGAAGATGACGCAATCCACGGAAAAGGCCGACTTGAAATATTGGTCCTCGAATTTCATGTTTGTTTGTTTAAAACTTTAGGAGTTCACGGTATACCAGATGAACCGGCAAACCCATGATATTAGAATAGGTCCCCTCTATACGACTGATTTTGCAAAGACCAATCCATTCTTGTATGGCATAGGCTCCTGCCTTGTCATAAGGTTGGAACGTATCAATGTAATAATGAATCTCATCATCTGTGAGTACATCCATATGTACCTTTGAAATCCCGGAAAAACTGACTTCTTTTTCCAAATCCTTGATACAGACACCAGTGATGACCTTGTGGATTTTACCTGAGAGTTTCTTAATGGTATTGAAAGCATCTTCCTTATCTTCTGGCTTGCCATAGATTTGGTCACCCAATACCACGATACTATCGGCAGTGAGTAATAACTCGTTGTCCTGTATCAATGAAATGGATTCCCTGGCTTTCTTTCGTGCTAGGAATGCTGCCACATCTTCTACCGGCAAGTCCACAGGATATCTTTCTTCCACTGGCACGGTCTTCACTTCAAAGTCAAAACCTGCCTCTTTCAGTAATTGGCTTCTCCTAGGGGATTGGGATGCCAGGATAATCTTACGTTCCAACATAGTGTAAATATAACGTAAAGTATCCTCATAAGAAAGGATTGGGCATTTCTTAAAGTTTTTGACCTTAATACTACCATTTGTCGTCCAGCAGTTCTTTTAGGGAACACATGCAAAATTAGTCATCGCGATGACCCCCAATTATGAAAGTCTTACACTTTGTTGAACCAATAAATAATTGAACCATGAGAAATGTATTCGTAATGGTGCTCGGAATCGGATTCCTTGCACTGGCCATGTCATTTGCTTATCCGAATAAGAAGAAAAAGAAAGTGGCTTCGCCTCCCGGAATGGTATATGTTCCATCCGGAAAATTGCTGGAGTATGAGAATAAGGAGGTAAAGAGTCTTGATGTCAAGGGATTCTTTATGGCAGATGTTGAAGTGACAAATTTATCTTATAAGGAATTTCTTGCTGACTTGGGGCGTGATGGTGAATCGGAGGCATTGGAAATGGCACGGATTCAGGATGAGGAATGGGTGAGTGAATCTGAGGAATTGGAACCACTCAAGGAATATTATAGTTCTCATGTGGCTTATGAGGATTATCCTGTTGTGAATGTATCCAGAGCTGCTGCTGAATTGTATTGCAAGTGGTTGTCAGAAAAATGGGAATCAATGGAAAAGAAACCCAAGGGACTGGAAATGGTGCAATTGGAATTCCGATTACCTACTAAGGAAGAATGGATGTTTGCAGCCAAGGGCGGCCATGATTTGGCTCCGTACCCTTGGGGAGGATATTACCTGAGGAATGCCAAGGGCCAATTCCTTGCTAACTTCAGGAGAGTAGGGGAGAATAATATTAAGTTTAATCGCAAGACCGGAGAGTTTGAGGTATTATTGGATAAGGATGCATCAAGGGTGGGCAAAGCTGGCCAATTGAACGATGCGATGTATTTTTCTGCTCCATCTCGTTCCTATTTTCCGAATGATTATGGATTGTATAATATGAGTGGCAATGTATCCGAAATGCTTCATGACGAAGGCACCAAGGGTGGTTCTTGGGGTAGTACAGGATATTATGTCCAGATTGATGCAGAGGAGGAATTTCCCGATTTGAATGGAGCTGCTTCCAAGTATGTAGGATTCAGACCCGTTGCTGTGATTAAGAAATAAAATCCCTTTCCACAACATATGTAACCTGTCTGAAAAACAACAAGACAGATTTCTGTTTTTCCGAAACGACTTTCAGGCCCAGTTGCTTGAAAGTCGTTTTCCATTCTTTGTCATTCTTATTCTGGTAAGTCATATTGGAGTGTCCCAGATTGACCAAGGTATCCATACCATAGGTCATGTATTGTTGAATGGTATTCGTGTAAATATCCTCAATGATAATGAGTCGCTTACAAACCCTGGAGGATTCCCTCAACACGGCTACGGGATCATCCGTATGATGCAATACGGTCAGGATAAGGCCGGTGTCGAATACTTCATCCTCAAAGGGCATGTGCTGGCCATCGTATACTATGGTTTCTATTTGGGGATGTATGGAAAGATTTGCAACATCCAAGGCTTTTATTTCATGTCCTTGGTTCCTGAGATAAAACGCTACCATTCCGTTTCCACTTCCGATATCTATGCTGTTTCCTTTTATGTGTGGAATGACAGTAGCCAGTTTCCGTTCAACCCATAGGTTACCTAGTCGGAGATACATCCGTTTCAGGAAAGGTACCGACTTGATGAGAGAAAGTATCATTCAGTGCTACTTGGGTTTTATTACCAATAGGTTATCTCAATACTTTTCTCTCCCGATTCATCTTCTGAACTGCTTTTTCAATGCCGTCGGGAGTAAGGGTATACATCGGAATGATTTGCTTCAGCCATTGGGTGGTAAGGGTGTGTGCCCAAGCCCGCTCTGCCATGGGATTCAGCCATCCGATACGTTTGAACTTATCCTTGAGCCTTTTCCAATCCCTTTGGCTCGAATCATCCAATTCATAGGGAGCCATAGCGGCATCACCCACAATGAATACGGAATAGTTCTTATCCAATGATAACAGCTTACTGATGGGAATGTATTTTCTTCTTGCAGCATCCTCATATACACCACCATAGATTGTATTATGGAAGTAGTGTACTTTTAGATCGTGTGCGAATCGGGTCTTCATCTTTGAAAAAAGCTTCCTGACGGATTGGACATAGGGATACATGGAATATCCACCATTGTCTATCAGCAACAGTACCTGCATTTTCTGACTGACCTTTTCCTTTTCATATGGTAGGAACAAACCACCTTCCTTGAGCCCCTGATTGATGGTCTTGGGAATATCCAGGATGACTTCGGCAGTTTCTTCCTCTATTCCTTTGAGAGAAGCCAATGCGGCATCCATGTTGTCATCCTTGAGTAGTTTTTTCTTATCAACCGGATAAAACTGCGGATTACCCACTACGGCTCGTGCCATTTTTCCACCTCCTGCACCACCAACTCTTATACCACCCTTAGCGGCACCGCTATTCCCGTAAGGGGAATTACCATACTGCCCGATCCAATGACTACCTCCTTGATGCTTATGTTTTTGTTGTTGGGCAACCTGTTCCATTCGCTTCCTGAGTTCATCAAGGCTCAACTGGGAATAATCCGCCATCTTGCTCACCTTTGGATTCGAATCGAAATCCGTTTGTTCGTTCTCGTCCTTCATGTTGGGGTCATCATTTTTCAGGATATCCTCACCCTTGATGACCCTTTCAATATCATAGGTAGTAAGATGGACTTCATCCAGGAACTTATTAATGAAGTCCTGCATGTCGTTATCTTCCTTGTATCTCTCCTCGTCACTCAGGTTGTCCAACCATTCCTGGAAAGCTTTGGAACGTTCGACTGCATTATCCAGACTTTGGTCTTTCTGAATGGTGATATCCAAAAAGTAAGCATAAAAAGCTGTTGCGAAAGGTCCCATTTCCTTGGGGCTTTTCACAATAATGCCTTTCAATACCACATACATGTCCCCTAAGGTATTCACCAATCCTTTTTCCATGGATTTCCTAAGAATGAGCAATGTTCTAACATCCGCTGAAAGCTCATGGTCCCTGAAGTGTTGTGGTAAAGATTCAAACATATCCCGTAGTAGGCTTTTGATGTGGAATAATCAATACGATGACCCAAAATGATATCTAGAATCGCTTCTTGACCCTGAGCATATCCGTTTGGGTTTTGATTAATGCACCCAAACCATCCATTTTCTCCACTTTGGAAATAGCTTCCTTCGGTTTGAAATTAGAGACATATTTGAGCCAATTCAATAATTCCCTGGTAGATGGAGCCCTTTCCAATCCGAGGTGCCTCAACTGATAGAATATATTGATACTCTTGGAAAGTAATTCCTCATCAATCACAGGGAAATGCTTATGCACGATTTCCCTCATGGTATCGGGTTCGGGGAATGTGATATAATGGTAAATACAACGTCCCTTGAATGCGGTAGGAAGTTCTTGTTCCCTATTGGAAGTAATGACAATGGCAGGCATCTCCTCCTCATTGGATTCAATCACTTTTCCTGATTCGGGCATAACGAATTTCCTATGACTCAATGCATAGAGTAAATCATTGGGGAATTCCCTTGGTGCCTTGTCAATCTCATCAATCAATAGTACGGAGTGTGGCTTGGAATAGGCTTTGGCAGCAGGGCCCATCAGTACATAGTCGTCCAATACTTCAGTACTACGACCACCTGTCGAAAGTTTCTTATCCAATCCTTTTTCTTCCCTTTGGGCATTCAATACCTCAATTTGGGAATCCCTCAAATATTTGACATGGTCGAATTTGGCAACGAATTGGTCCACGGTACTTTTTGATCCTACGGGATAGACAAACATGTCCAGATTCATATTCTTGGCATATTGTAACGGAAGTTCCGTTTTACCGGTACCCGGCTCGCCCTCTATCAAAAGGGGCATACCCAACACCCTTGCCATGTGGAAGGCATGTGCCAATTCCATATCACATAAATACTTGTCAGAACCTGTCCACATTTCCGTATGTGCCATAATGTTGATTTGATGATTGAATTACGAAGATATGCCTTTTGGGATTAAGTATATCCAACAAGGGAAGTATCCCTTGGGTTCATGGAAATATCATTTTACACGAGGCAACTCAAAACCGAGTTGGCCAAGTTTCCTGTTTAAATTATGAATACCGTCAATGTAGCGAATTGTTCCTGATTTGGAACGCATGACAATACTTTGGGTAGTAGCAATTTGACCACCTTTGAAATGAACACCTTTCAGGAATGAACTACCCGTAATACCGGTGGCCGCAAAAAATGCATCATCTGATTGTATCAGGTCATCCAGATGATATACCTGACTAAGGTCTTTTCCCTCTGATATTAGGGTATCTCGTTCCTCATCCGTTTTTGGGTCGAACATGCACTGCATGCCTCCATCCAATGCCTTGATGGCTGCAGCTGCAATTATGGCTTCAGGAGTACCTCCGGTTCCCATCAATACATCTATGTCTGTTTCAGGTAAGGCAGCAGCCAATGCACCCCATACATCACCGTGGTCATGTATGATGATTCTAGCCCCTGCAGTTCTGATTTCATTAATGAGCGCCTTATGTCTAGGTTTGTTCAGAACGAAAACAGTCAATGAGTGAATGCTCTTACCCATGGCCCCTGCAATAGCATTCAGGTTTTCAGTCGCAGACTTTCGGATATCAATGACATCCTTTGCCTGATGGGATACAACCAACTTCTTAGTATAGTAAGATGAACCGGGATCAAGCATACTCCCCTTTTCTGCCAGGGCGATGGTTGCAATGGCATTGGGTTGTCCTAGGGCCAACAAGGTCGTTCCCTCAACAGGGTCTACGGCTATGTCCACTTCAGGTCCCTTGCCATTTCCCAGTTTTTCCTGATTGTATAGCATAGGGGCTTCATCTTTCTCACCCTCACCAATGATTACCGTTCCATTGATATACATCCGATTCAGGTAATGGCGCATGGCATCCACTGCGGCCTTATCGCCTCCCTCTTTGTCCCCGAGGCCTACAAAGAATGAGGCCGAAAGGGCAGCCAATTCCGTTACCCGAACCATTTCTAATGATAAATCCCTAGTCAGCATGATTTTTTTTGCAAAAGTAACGAACTCATTCCTATTAATTTCTCCTAGGAGAATATTAGGATGAATAATCTACTGCCTCCTTAAGTCACTTGAGATGAATTTTATATATAAAGAACGATTTTGTCCACTTTTTAAATTGACAAATCAAATCAGATTAAAAAAAGTACGATTCACTTATTATATTTAAATTCAGAATAACTTCCAATTTGCAATATTTTGAAAAGTGTGGGTTGAATGTATGAGAGATGTGTTTCTAGTTTATAAAGACAAGTAAATAGAATAGAAAAGATGATGAACCCATCTGGTTCATTATAACAATATAGTTGGAAACCACTTTGTTTTGAATGGTTCGTAGTGAATCATAATCAACCCATATTACCTGTATTTGAATCAGGACATATTCGCTATACAACCAACAAAGACTTATGAAACATTCAAGGATTCTATTACTTGTATTTTCCATTTTATTTATTGCTGGTATCAATAATGAACTCAAGGCGACCCACGCCATGGGGGCCGACCTGACATATGAGTGCATTGGTATTAACCAGTACAGATTGACCATGAAATTCTATCGGGATTGCAACGGTGTATCCGCACCATCATTTGTTGTATTGGGATCTTCGGGGTGTGGTGGTCTGACCGCTTCTTTGGGATTACAATCAGGTTATCCCCAAGTAGTGACCCCGGTATGTCCGACAGAACCCGATGCCTGTGCCGGAAACGGTACCTATGGTATCGAGGAATATGTATACTCTGGGGTGGTTACATTACCATCAGGTGGTTGTAATCCCGTGAGATTTAGTTATTCCCTTTGTTGTAGGAATAATGCAATTTCAACATTATCAAGTCCGGGTACGCAGAATCTATATATTGATACGGTTATTGACCGTGCTGCTGCTTCTTGTAATAGCTCGCCTGTATTCAATAATATTCCGACTCCTTATACCTGTGTTGGTTCAGAGGTGAATTTTAATCATGGAGTAGTGGATCCGGATGGTGATGTATTGCAGTTCAGTTTGGTGAATTGTGAGGAAGGCAATAACAATAGTGTGAATTACAATGGATTTTCAGGTACGAATCCGATAGCCTCAGCTTCGGGTGTTTCGATTAATCCTACTACGGGTACCATAACGTTTACTCCTACCGCAGCTCAGGTAGCTGTTATTTGTGTGAGAGTGGAGGAATTCAGGAATGGGGTTAAGATAGGAGAGACCGTGAGGGATATGCAATTTACCGTCGTGAATTGTCCCAATATACTTCCCATAGCATCTGGTATGGATGGTACGGCTGATGATACGGGAGTGACAGGGGATTATACCGTTACGGTTTGTGAGGGGGAGTTTCTCTGCTTCGATGTCATAGCTTATGATGAGGATAATGATATCATCAATCTCTTTTTTACCAATTCCATTGATGACTCACAGATTACCGTTTTCAATAATAACTCTGTGAGTCCATCTTTTGAATTCTGTTGGGCTACGAATTCGGATAACGTAGGGTCTCACTTTTTTACGGTCACGCTGATAGATGAAGCTTGTCCTCTTGAGGGACAGAATACATTCTCCTATGAAATAGTCGTATTACCCAATGATAATGATCCCATCACGGCTTCGGGAGCGGCTACGATATGTGAGGGGGAATCAGTGAATTTGACCTCGTCATCTTCTGCAAGTAATATTGTATTCCTAGAATGGGGGCCATCTACATTCGTAACTCCCCTAAATACTTTCAATACTGTTGCTACACCGACACAATCTGCCACATTCAGTGTTTTTGTAGAATATGATGACGGATGTACATCAGTAGACTATGTGGATATAGAGGTGGTACCGAATCCGAATATCATATTGAATAGTGATTTCATTGCCACTTGTCCGGGGCAGGTAGTGGATCTTATCGCAACGATAGATTTGAATCCTTCAGATATCCAATCCATTAATTGGATACAAGACCCCAATGGAGCCAATATTCCTTTGGGATCGGGCACAATGTCTGGTAGTACTTCCGTCTTATCCGTATCTCCTACGGCATCTGTGATGTACGAAATCATTGTAGTCAATAATGATAATTGCCAGAATTCTGCTCAGGTTGCAGTTGATGTGAATGCACCTCCACCTTTGAATGCATGTAACTTGGTTTATGTTGATGATGTGAATTCGGTTGCTTCAGGAACACCCAACGACCCGACAGGTTTATTGGATGCCTTGGATGTAGCGCAATGTAACAATACCGTAATCAGGATGGCTGAGGGAATATATAACTTGGATAATCCGATTGATTTACCTAGCTATGTGACCATAGAGGGAGGATTTGACCCGAGTAATAACTGGACTAAATCCAGCTTGCAAGGCGCAACCACAATACATAGGACAGCTAATAATATCGAGGATTTACTGGGTGCTGCTCCTAGAATCGTAGCCATGTATGGTGATTTTGCCAATGGCTTCCGTTTGCAGGATTTGACCATTACAACAGCTGATGCTCCGGTACCAGCCGTAGGGCTGAATGCTGTTTCGACCTATGGTCTTCACTTGGATAATTGTACGGGCTACGAAATCGTTAGAACCCATATAGAAGTAGGGGATGCTGCTGATGGTTTGAATGGCCAAGCAGGTATTTCTGGTGACCCTGGGGTAAATGGTTCCTTGGGACTCAATGGAGATGACAACTTTGATGGCATCGCTCCAGGTGGTGGAGCAGGTGGAGCAGGCGGTTGTTCTACCGGTGCTGGTGGAACCGGTGGGGGTGGTTGTTTTAATCCCGGTTGTTGTAATATTGGTTGTAGTGGTCTAGCTGGAAATGCAGCTTCTAACTACTGGTGCGGCGGCGGCGGCGGCGGCGGCGGTGGCGGTGGCCAAGGAGATAGGATTGGAGGAACTGGTGGCGCTGGTGGTGGTGTTAATGGTGGTACGGGTATACCTATTCTTGGACCTAATACGGGATACTCATCCAATGCTCCATGTAGAACAACTGGCTTGGGCCCAGGTCAGCAAACCAGTTGTAATAATGGTGCGAATATTATATTGTCATCCACTGAATCAGGCAGATGTGGTGCAGATGGTTCGGATGGAGGGACAGGTGCTGCTGGTGCAATGGGAGCTGCAGGTACTCACACAGGTAACTTCTTTAATCCTGGGCTGCAAGGAGATACTGGTGCTAGGGGACAAGGAGGCCAAGGAGGAGCTGGTGGAGCAGGTGGTGCTGGTCAGGGTGGTCCTGGTTGTGTAGAGGGAGCAGGTTCCGGCGGCGGCGGTGGCGGCGGCGGCGGAGAAGGAGGTACTGGTGGTACTGGTGGTACTGGTGGTGCTAGTTCATATGGAATTTATTTGGTGAATAGTGCCTCAGGTACTATTGCACAGTCTATGATAAGTGCAGGAACACAAGGTTTTGGTGGCGGTGGTGGAGCCGGTGGAACCGGTGGAGTTGGTGGTTCTGGTGGAGCAGGTGGTATGATTGCAGGTAGCCCTGAAGTGGGTATTGGAGGAACAGGTGGAACAGGCGGGACAGGTGGAACCGGTGGTGTTGGTGGAGCGGGCTCTGATGGCCAATCCGTGGATATCTATGGGGGTAGTGTTACTTATTCACCATTCAATCTTTCCGGCCAATCAGAAATCACTGCTGAGGGACTAAGTTGTACTTATAAGGATATCACTTTCAATGCGACGTTCAATGCACCTTGGGATTTTGGTGGAAATGCGAATCCTAATACTGCTTCCGGTGTAACAGCGATAACACAATTCACGGATTTGGATAGACATGATATTACCCATGGTGTGGAGGTGTATGAGGGTTTCCATTATGTTGGTTTCAATGGTTTGGATGCACCTGAAATCTCATCCAGTGCGAATCAATTGGCTGGTACAACGGATTCATTCTATGTCTGTCAAGGGGAAATAGCCACATTCCTTACATCACAATTGGCTAATAGCTATCATTGGGATTTTAATGGAGCAACGACCAATCCTCCAACAACAGATGACATCGTTACGGCTACATTCAATACAGCCG
The DNA here is from genome assembly GCA_020631355.1 of Saprospiraceae bacterium. Taxonomy (GTDB): domain Bacteria; phylum Bacteroidota; class Bacteroidia; order Chitinophagales; family Saprospiraceae; genus JAHDCE01. Next base: position 26,892 of record JAHDHL010000029.1, read on the forward strand.
GGGCATTCTGGGTAGAATTGTATGTTACGACACTTTGTTGTGGGGATTCGCCGATTGATTCCGTCATGTTGTTTGTAGACCCAATCATGGATTATACACCAACAAGTGAGAATATATCACTTTGCCAAAATGAAACCACTATCCTAGCCCTTGACCAAAGTTTGGCCAATATACCTATTGATAGTGTTCAGTGGATTCCGAATGATAATATCAATGTATTGGATGTTTACAGTGTCGAGGTTGCGCCATCTTCAGATGTGACCTATACAGCAACGATTTATTCGTCCCAATACTCAGGAGCATATGCCTGCGGCGATGAGATGGAGTTTGTTATTACCATGAATGATAATCCGACCCTGATCGTGTTTACGGGAGCTGAAACATGTAATGATAATGGTTCGGCGGTATTGATTCCTGACCCGAATGGTACTTATACCTACGAATGGTCACATGATCCTGCTGAGACGAGTAATAATCCGACTAATTTGGACGCAGGTACTTATTTTGTTACAGCTACGAATACAGCGTCCAATTGCTCTGTGGTAGAGCAGATTGATATAGAACTTTCTGTTTTTGCACCCTATGTCTATTTCACGGATATTTCCAATGTACAATGTCCTAATGATATGAATGGAGGGGTAACAGCTAATGTGGATAATGGATTACCCGCATATGATTATGATTGGTCGAATGGTGCCACGGATCCTGACCTCACTAATTTATCCCCGGGTATTTATACGATTACCATCACGGATGGTAATGGCTGTATCACAGAGAATGAGGTGGAGATTTTTAGCCCTGACCCTATTCTACTATCAGGTGCGGTTACAGATGCAACTTGTGGTAATGATGGCGCTGTAACATTGGATTTTCCTACGGGTGGTATTCCCCAATATTTTTATAATTGGTCCAATGGTAGCTCTGACATGTCCTTGGATGATGTCAGTGCAGGATCTTATACCGTTACGGTCTCGGATGAGAATGCCTGTACAGCTACAGCTTCTTATAATATCAATCTAACTGCTACTTCTGCAACGGATTTTCTGAGGGATTAATTCCTCAGTCAGTTCTTGACTCAGGGAATAGGTCGAACCGATATTCGGTTCGACCTATTCTTTTATGAATAGTTTGGTTTCCGTAAAGGAACGATTCATCAATCTGATGTAATACAAGCCCGATGGCCAATCCTCAATATCCATTCTGAAAGTGGGGGCCCCTTGTAATGGAACATCCAATAAGGTTTGTCCATTGGAATTGATAATGTGGAGTGTCGCGTCTTCCTCCAAAGAATGGCGGAAACGAATATTCAATTGTTGGTTTGCAGGATTGGGTTGAATCTGCCAGTCCAGGGTCATTGCCTTGTTGATTCGGGCAGCCCGAATCTGTGATGTTTCTTGTGTTCCATCCCAGTCTGTTTGGACCAGTCGGTAATAGTAGTCCGAATCAGGTAAAACCTGCTCATCAACCACATGATATGCTTTAAGGGAATAGGAGTCGCCTGTTCCTTCTATCCACTTGATGGAAGTAAAGTCTTTTCCATTGGTACTTCTTTCAAGAAAGAATCCCTTATGTTGGGTTTCTGATGCAGTTTGCCATGTTATATCAATGTGTTGCTCCTTGCCTTTTGCTTCGAACGAGATCAATTCTACTGGAAGTATGGTGGATTGGGTCTGGAACACTGTTTCTGTATTACAAACCATTCCGGTTGCTGAGTTATTGATGGTCAGGGTATGGCCCAGGCTATTATAACCCGTAGCGGGTTCCCAGATACCGTTATTAGCCAGTTGGATACTATATTCTGGTCTTGCATATAAGCGATAATCAACGTCCGGCAAATTCAATAATAAATCATAATTCCCCGTCGGGATATCCACGGGTAAGCAAAGCGCCTCATTCACATTATGGCTACCTGTCAACCAGAATCTGGGGTCGGTATTGAGTTCTGCAAAATACAATGCAGCAGTAGCTGTATTCCTAAGTATGATTTCTATTCCCCTAGGATTATATGGAGCTGCGTACCCCACATTCTTGATGTTAAAATCAATAGAAATGGTTTGTCCGGGTTGAGCCTCATTAGTATATGTTCCGTTTTCCAGAACGAGTCTGTATCCCAAATTTTTCTTGACATCATCCAGGCAACTACCTACCCAGCCATTATTGACTGCATTATTATATTGTGAATTCAAATAGGAATAATGTAATCTTCTCATTTCTGTATCCGCATATCCGCCATCTGTTGCACAATTATCAAAGGGAGCATATTCAGAACAAGTTTCACCTCCAACAACAACATACCTGGAATCATCAGTCACATAAGGCTTCAGGTTAGTGGTGTCTGCAAAAGAGGATGGAGGACCATAATTATTGTATGTGCCAAAATCGGTATAACTGGCTAGGTAGCAATCATTATGGTGACCAATCCTTGAGATGTTTGTTTCGTCATAAGCCTGTGCTGAGGATACGGCAGCGGAAGTGGTCGGAGCAGCATTACCATAAATGGCCTTTTGCTTGGCTTGTGGATACCTGACCTGTATCATCCTGTCTGTCGGTACAGCATCGAGATATGCATTCAAGACTTCTGTGCGATCATCCCAGTTCGTAGCCGTAAGGATATAAGGGGATTGTGAGGCATCACCAAAATAATCTGTATAGTATCCCTCTCCCCAAGTACCGATGAAACCGAATTGTACCAATGCAATGACATCCTTATTGGAAACGAGATAGGGTTTGATTTGATTGATATGTTGGAGTACCCAGGATTTGGAGGCATCACCATATGGCGGACAAATCCAACTGGCACAAGTACTTCCATCCACATTGTCCGTATAGGCGAACCTGACGATAAGTTTGACACCAGCTGTTCTGGCTGCATCAAAATCAGCTTGCACACTGGAAAGGTAAGAACTTGAAATAGCAGATGATGTGAAATCATCCAAGTAAAATACCCGATAAACTAAAGTGGAATAGATGTCATATCCGGCAGAGAATGGAGTATGAAGCGAACGGTATCCGGCTAATGTTGCAGCATTGAGAGGAGCATAACTATCGGAATGAGTTGAACTATACCGATAAAAGCCCCGTTCGGGATTGGGGAAGTCAGCTGTGCTTTCCGTATAGTTGATGGTTGTGGTCTGTGCGATGGTCAGAAAAGGGAATAGTATGACTATTCCAAGTATGATTGCCCTCATTGAATGAATTTCTCGTTGGACTTAAAGTTAGTTGTTTTCTATGAAATGCTCCGTCGAATAATCCTAAACCCAGACAAAAGCATTATGATTCAATTGCTGTTCCCCATTCCAACGATAGGAAACAAGACATCCTCCTTTGGCTACGGAAAAATCTAGACAACAAATATTATTCCGATATAACCCAGGTTCTCCTTTTAACCAATAGTGTCCGAAAAAGACGGGTTTGTCCTCTTTTTTGTAGGCCTTTCCTAGTGTTTGACTAGGAATGCTGATTGCTGGTAAGTCAGGAATAGAAACCATACTGGCATCCCTGAGATTCGTCTCATGGGCTTCCAGCCACCACTTGATGCGGGTATGATGCCTGATATTACCATCCTTATCATGGAATGATAGTCCATCGGGAAGTTTCATCTCCTTACCTTTCAGGATGGTTTCAATATCAAGGAATAAACGGGTGTCCCTATCTGCTGATTCAGGAAGTAAATGATTGGATAACCGTTGATTTTCCAACCTTTGATCAAGATATGCGATGGCATCATAATCCCAGGTAGCATGTACGACCCTGAAATCTTCTGCCTCGTAAAACAGAGGTAAGGATTTGAACCATTCGATATAGGTGTCATACTCCTTTGCAGTCAATTGGTTGATGGTGGCGAGATGCTGTTTGATATTCTTATAATATCTTTTTCTGAGATAATCACCATTCTCCTTATCGGGTGTTGCAAAACAAATGGCATTATATTCATGATTGCCCATTACGGCCTTCGCATGTCCCGCATCCACCATATGCTTCACCAATTCCAATGTCTCCTTGATTTTTGGGCCACGGTCAATGAAGTCTCCGACAAAGAAAACTTTCCGCTCAGGGTGTTGGTATATTCCATTTTTCTTGGAATAATCCATTTTGAGTAATAAGGCCTCCAATTCGTCGGCATGTCCATGAATATCTCCGATGAAATCGTACATGTGTAAGGTGAGATTATGGTATTAGAAGATGAACTTGTTATCAGTTGGCGTAAGGGGCATTATCCTTGGAACCAGCTTCCTCAAATCCTTTGAGTCTGAGAATGCAAGCGTCACATTGTCCACAGGCTTGACCTTTTTCATTGGGGTCATAACAAGTGGATGTCATTCCGTAATCAACACCCAGATTCATGCCCATCCGGATGATTTCTGATTTTTTCAAGTCAATGAGTGGGGTATGGATGGTCAGTTCTTGAGCTTCGGTGACTCCCGCTTTGGTAGCAAGGTTAGCCATCTTCTGGAATGCTTCTATATATTCGGGCCTACAATCAGGATAGCCACTATAATCCACTGCATTGACCCCTATGAATATGTCCTTGGCAGACTTTACTTCCGCCAAAGCCAATGCATAGGAAAGGAAGATGGTATTCCGGGCAGGAACATAGGTAATGGGAATCTCATTTTCCATTTCTGATGTAGTTCTCCCTTTGGGTACTTCCATATCAGATGTTAGGGCTGACCCTCCAAATGTTCTCAGGTCAATTTCCACAATCTGATGTTGGATGACTCCGAAATGTTGGGCGATTTTTCTAGCACAATCCAACTCATGGGTATGTCGCTGGCCATAGGAAAATGAAATGGCATAAACATCGAATCCTTGCTTTTTGGCGTAGGCAAGGCATGTTGTGGAATCCAGTCCACCACTTAATAGAACCACCGCTTTTTTATTCATATAAGATGTCTGATTGCGAATGAAAGGAAAAAGTGAAACAATGTCTTCTTGATGCGTTACTTCATCTGATTGGATATTATCAAATTACTTGTTGTCATTATGAATGAAAGACTCATTTTAATAGCGTTCATTTCAAAATGATAATACCTATTCATCAAAAAGAAAACAAAATTAATAAAACTGAGGTTTATCTTTGGAGTTTGATATGGTATCGAATTACTGACATTGCATCTTAAATCAAAAATTGATGGATAAGAATTTCGACTTCCTAGGTAAGGCCATAAATGAATTGCCTAGTTCTCCAGCTGAGGCTGAATTGGATTGTTTTCCGAATAGACATAACGCAAGGGATTATGTAGTGGAATTCAATTGTGTGGATTTTACTTCCCGTTGTCCCGTGACACAGCAATCTGATTTTGCGAATATCGTTATCCGGTATGTACCCAATGAGAAATGTATTGAGACCAAATCACTGAAGTTCTACATGCAGTCATATCGGGAACAGAAAATGTTCAATGAACAGATAGTCAATCAGATTCTAGAGGATTTATCCTCGGTCTGTGAGCCTAAGTGGATGCAGGTGAAAGGTGCTTTTGCTGCTAGGGGCGGCATCAGTCTGACGACCATTGCGGAGTATCCCAATTTGGATATCCCGGAAATGGTGAAAAAAATGAAATGATATCCTAAAGAATATGCCTCATACTAAGTATGGTTTAGGAAACAGGCCAATAACAAAGCCCATAATGATCATCATTATGGGCTTTTCTTTTGGATTTGTTATATCTAATTAATATTTCCAAATGTCAGGAATAGTAACCCCTAATCCTCCATTGTTAAGTTCATCTACGATTGTTGCACGCAATTGTGTTTTTTTAGTTGCTAAGGTTCCGGATCTTACCGTAGAGTAGTATTGTTGGTTAGAAAAATCAAAAGTGGATAGAATATCCAATTTCCATTCGCCATCTTCCTTGTTCATCTTTGCTTTGTAGCGGATGTTCTCAGAACGGACTAAAAGGTTGGATGCTGCTGATAGTTCCAAGGTTGCTTCTGTAGGAGATGAGAATGAAATACCCTTGATGTTGGTATTTTTTACATGATCCTTGCCATCAAGGCCAATAGACCACAATCCCAAATCCAACAATTGCAAGAAGAAGCCCAGTTCCTCAAGGATATCCTCGTCTTTCATATCCTCTTTTCCTTCTTTCATGAAAATGAATTTGGTGTACATGTAATACCTGAAAATAGATGGTGAGTCACCATATTTGGTACTTAGCATTCCTACCTCAGGTACGAAATCATTCAGTTTGGTATTATTATACAAATCCAAAAAGAGTTGTCTGGATTCTTGAGTGATTAGATTGATAGAAGTACCAATAGGAGTTCGATTCTCAACATAGTAGTTGAAAGCAGCCTTGACTTCTTCCTCTAATGCCTGGTCAACATAATCTTTTTGTATAGAATGTTCTGAATTTCTAGTGATATAGCTAAGGTAAAGACTATTGATACCTCCAACTTCCTCTGGTATGAGAAGTCCCATATCAGTCATGTTATCCAAATCCTTTTTACTTTCAAGAATATTTAGAATATCTTCTTTGGCGATACTTTGTAGCTTAACATTTGCATTTGGATTATTAAAATAAGCTAATTTTTTGGAATTGTCATAACGGTAAGAACTTTGGTCATCCATCGGATAGGCAAGTACAAAACTGTCTTTTTTGACCTCGCTCACTTTAGCTATGAATTTTTTATCACTCTCTTTTAAGTGGTAATAGTCATTCACACTAGGTTCATTCACATAAGACTTGAATGTAGCCATGCGATTTACATTACCTTGTTCATAATCTACTTTTTGTTGTCTTTTTCTTGAACAATTGCCAATACTAGTTACCATGAAGAAAAGCGCGATGAGTATCGGGCCTGCGAACGCATAGAATGGAATTCCTCTACCATAGGCAGCACTGAGCGCTCTGTTGGCTTCCGGATTCATCTTGTAGGATTCGCCATTACTTTTCAGAACCCAAGTCTTTTCGAATGGAAAAATAGGAATGAACATAATATGAACAACCCTGACCACTTGTTGGACAGTTGTGTTGGGTTGTGCGGCTAGTTGTGGTGGAATTTCGCTTTTATTAAGCGTCTTGATAGGTATACTGTAATGTCCAAAAATCATGGGTGTATATTTTTTATAGGTTAATAAAATCGAAGGTAGGTAAAATATGTATAAAACCAATTCGATATGCCCTTTTAAGTCATATTGTAAAAGAGCAATATTTTTGAAAATGTGCCTTTTTTGTAAGCAATTTTAAATCCTTGATGTTATCTAAATTGAATATGCTGGTTATTTTTGCAGAAAAATTCAGATTACATGAGTGCGAAGATTATTGATGGAAAGGGATTGGCCAATACCATTAAGGATGAAATCCGTGAGGAAGTAGAAAGAATCAAGGAAAGAGGAGGGAAGATTCCGCATTTGGCAGCCGTACTTGTGGGTGAGAATCCTGCCAGTCAATCCTATGTGAGGAATAAGGTACGCTCATGTGAGCAGTGTGGTTTCCAGTCCACACTCATCAGGAAGCCTGCTATCATTACCCAGCCGCAATTATTGGCTGTGATAGATGAGCTCAATAAGGATGAGGAGATTGATGGTTTTATCGTACAGTTACCCTTACCAGACCATATAGATGAGGAATTGGTTACCTTGGCCATTGATCCAAAGAAAGATGTGGATGGTTTTCATCCTGTCAATTTCGGCCGTATGGCACTCGGATTACCCTCATATCTCCCTGCAACCCCCAATGGTATCCTTGAAATGCTCAAACGTTACAATATAGAGACTTCGGGCAAGCACTGTGTGGTGGTTGGAAGAAGTAATATCGTAGGTAAACCCATGAGTATTCTCCTTGCAGGCAAGGGCTATCCGGGTAATTGTACCGTTACCCTAACCCACTCGAGAACCAAGGATTTGAAAGCCGAAACCCTTAGGGCTGATATCATCATTATGGCATTGGGAAAAGCCAATTTCCTAACGGCTGATATGGTCAAGGAGGGAGCTGTTGTGATCGATGTAGGAATAAATCGTGTAGATGATGTGACTGCGAAGCGTGGTTACCGTCTAAAGGGAGACGTTGATTATGACGCAGTAGCTGCAAAGGCAAGTTACATTACTCCTGTCCCTGGTGGGGTAGGACCCATGACAGTCGCATCTTTGTTGATGAATACCCTCAGGGCTAGCAAAAAGGAAGTCTATGGCTAGATTCCGTTTTAGGAATTGTTAACATCGGATACATAATTTTTGGAAAGTTACTTTCGTTAGTGCCTTATACCAAAAATTAAGTTGAACATGAGCCAGAACCTTTTTGATTTGAATGCCAGAAAAAGCCGGAATAAGGCTTTGATTATGACGATAATGTTTCACGTTGTCATCATCGGAGGAGTGATTTTCGCCTCTCCGGGCGGTTTTTCTGATATCCAACAACAAATAGATGAATGGATGCAACCCAATACCGATGAAAAACCTGTTTCCATGACTTAACGTGCGACCATAACAATATCCAAACTACTTTTGGACGCTAGACCTTCCTCTTTTGAGGAGGGTCTTTTTTTATGTCTTGTTGATAAGGTGGAGTTGGTATAAGTATTTGATTTTCATTATTTTAAATACATTTATTTTTCTTTTGTTAATTCATTGTTACCACAACTATCCCACATTAATATTAAGGTTACAATCTCTCTCTGTTATTTTACAAACTGTTAATGCGGCTTTAATATTCGACTAATGATTATGAGTTTAATTTGCAATCGAAATCGGAAATAACTGTTCCGTTCAGTTCAAATTACATTCAAAAATCAAATAAGATGAGAATTTCAACTTTCAAATTGTTTTCATTTTTCTTAGCTACGACACTTCTTACATTGAATTCATGTAAGGAAGACACTACGGGTACAACTTGCGAAACGATAGTTTGTGATGCAGGATTCACTTGTATGGATGGTGTTTGTGTAGTTGATAATTCTATCGACGAGTACAAATTGACAGGAAGTATCACTGAAAATAAGACCTTGGACGCTGCTAATGTTTGGACATTGGCTGGTAGGGTTATCGTAGAACCAGGTGTTACCTTGACGATTGAACCAGGTACAGTTATCAAGGGGGAATTGGGTGTTGGTGCAGCAGCATCTTCATTGATTGTTGCTCGTGGAGCTACCATCAATGCAGCAGGAACAGCTTCCAATCCAATCGTATTCACATCCGCGGGTGATAATATCTCCAATGGAAGCCAAGTGGGTACATCCTTGAATTATGAAAGCCAGAATGGATTATGGGGTGGCTTGATCATCCTTGGTGATGCACCTATTTCCCCAGAATCAGGTGCTACTGCCCAGATTGAGGGTATCCCTGCTGATGTGACTGCAGGTAACTATGGAGGTAATAATCCTACGGATAACTCAGGTGTACTGACCTATGTGTCCATCAGATTCGGTGGTGCTGAAATCGGTAGTGGAAACGAAATCAATGGCCTTACACTGGGTGGTGTGGGTTCCGGTACAACGATTCATCACGTTGAGGTGATATCCAACTTTGATGATGGTATCGAATTCTTCGGAGGTACTGTGAATGTATCTGACGCCATTGTAGTGAACCAAGGCGATGATGCTTTCGATATCGACCAAGCATGGTCTGGTACTTTGATGAATTTCATCAATATAGCAGGTCCTGAATCTGATTTCTCATTAGAAATTGATGGTCCGGAGGGGTCCGAAAATGCTGATGGAAAATACGAGTTGATGAATGGTACGCTTAAAGGAGGTGCAGGTTCAATGGTGGTCTTCAAAAAAAGTGCCCAGGGTAATATCAGTAATACTTATTTCCTGAATTATAATTCAGGTTCATCCCTATTGTTGGATGATGCTGAAACTTATGATAAGCTAATCAATGGTGACCTTACATTCGGAGGTCTTCAGTTTGCCGATGCAATGGGTATGACATTAGCCGAGATTGCCGAGGATGATTCCAATTCAGGCACTTCTGAATATGCCACATATGTCGAAAACAATTGCTCTGTGGTTACTACACCAACCGTTGGTGCAATAGTGAGTGAATTCTCATCATGGTCCATGGCTGATAAGGAAGGCTTATTATTCGGATTATAATAGAATCAAAGGGTTGTAAACCAGCAATCCGCAATATAATTGCGAAGGAAGTAATGGAATAATCATTACTTCCTTCAAACGTATGAACACATTTTTTACAACCCCAACTACAACTTTTAAATAGAGCGTAATGAAACAGACAGAATTCTTGAAATTTCTTTTGGTTGGTTTGTTGGTATCATGTATGATGTCCCTTCAGGCACAAACAGGTACAGTAAGAGGAAAGGTCGTCGATGATGCCACAGCGGAGGACGTTATTGGCGCGAATATCTTGGTTGTTGGAACAGGTACGGGTACCGTTTCCGATTGGGATGGAACTTTCTCATTGGACCTTGCAGTAGGTTTGCATAGTTTGGAATTCTCTTACACAGGTAAGGCCACACAAACCATAACGGATATCGAAGTGAAAGAAGGGGAGGTGACGAATCTGAATGTCATTTCAATGATTGATGAGACTGAGGTCATCAGGGAAGTAGTGGTAACAGCTACCAAGATTACCAATACGGAGAATGCCTTGATGAAAATCCAACAGAAGTCATTGAATGTTTTGGATGCGGTTTCTGCCCAGTCCATTTCAAGGTCAGGTGACGGTGATGCGGGAGAGGCCATCAAAAGGGTGACAGGTGTGACCGTACAAGGAGGAAAGAATGTATTCGTTAGGGGATTGGGTGACCGTTATACGAAAACCATCCTGAATGCAATGGAAATTCCGGGTTTGGATCCTGATAGGAATACTGTTCAGATGGATATCTTCCCAACGAATATCTTGGATAATATCATTGTTTATAAAACATTCACACCTAACTTATCCGGTGATTTCACTGGTGGTACCGTGGATATTTCCTTGAAGAATTTTCCTGATGAGAAAAAATTGAATGTATCTGCATCCTTGGGTTACAACAACCTGAGCAGCTTCAATAATAATTTCTTGAGTTATGATACACCCGGATTGGATGGATTGGGTCTAGGTGCATATCCAAGAAGATTGCCCATCAACTCAGGTCTGCGCAGTTTGCCTCCGGGGTTCGGAAGTAATACTGAAGTGGAACGAAGGGTGAATGCATTCAGTAAGGAAATGTCTCCTGATAGGGTTAATAGCTTAATGAATTCCAGCTTTGGTTTCAGTTTTGGTAATCAAATCAGAAAGGAGAAATCCACTTTGGGCTATAATATCGCATTGGGATATAAGAATAATTATACCTACAATGAGGATGCAGAATTCAATAACTACTTGAAGAATGCCAACAAGGATATCAATGAAATGGAACTCAGCCAATCCAGAATCGGAGATATCGGAACACAGGAAGTATTGTGGTCCGGTTTGTTGAATGGTTCCATCAAGAAAGGAAACAGTGGTTATTCTTTGAGTTTCTTCCATACACAGGATGGTATCACGACAGCATCCATCATCAACTCTGAGGATTTCATCAATACGTCTGTTGCTTTGGAAAAAAGTACCTTGTATTACAACCAAAGAAATATTTCCAACCTAGCTTATAAGCAGCAGCATAGTTTTCCTGAAAAGGAAATGAAGGTATCCATCAATGTTTCCCCATCCTTGGCTATGAATAAGGAACCCGACCTAAGGGAAACCACATTCGCAGTCAGTGATGAGGGCAATTACCTTTTTGATACGGGTGCAGGTGCAGGATTGTTCAGGACTTACAGGGACCTAGTGGAATACAGTAATAACTCGAAAGTTGATTTCGAATGGAAATTCAAGGGTGTAAAGGAAAAGGAGGCCAAATTATTGGCTGGTGTGGCACACCTGTACAAGAACAGGGATTTCTCCATCGTAAAATATATCCTAAGGAATCAAGGATTGGATTTGGAATACACAGGCGATCCGAATCAGATTTTCGAGGATCAGAATCTTTACAGTGCCGAAACCAACGAGGGATTCTGGTTGGATGGCCAGAAGAACCCATCGGATCGTTTCCAATCCAACCTGAATATCTTCGGAGCATATGTAATGAATGAATTGCCTGTTTCCGATCAGTTCAGTTTGGTATATGGTTTGAGGGTAGAACAAGCCATCATGAGATATACGGGTGAGCGACAGGTCATCACGACACAGAATGATGTCTACAGGAATAGAAAGGTATTGGATGAATTGGATTTCCTTCCTTCATTGAATATGATTTACAAATTGAAGGATGATATGAATCTACGTTTTTCATCATCCAGAACCTTGGTTAGACCATCATTCAAGGAGAAGTCATTGGCTCAGATTCTTGACCCGGTATCCGGCATTACCTTTATTGGTAATGTAGATGATTTGGACCAGACGAATATTGTCAATTTGGATTTGAGATGGGAATATTTCTTCAATAGGGGAGAGATGGTTTCATTCACTACATTCTTTAAGTATTTCGATAATCCGATTGAGATTGTGGCATTCCAAGGGGAATCCCCAAACAACCTGACACCAAGGAATGCTGATAATGCAAGGGTCATCGGATTGGAATTCGAATTGAAGAAGAATTTGGGTTTCATTGCTTCAGCTTTGGATAAGTTGGCCTTTGGTACCAATGTGACTTATGTCCACTCAAGGGTGAAGATGACCGAGGGAGAGTACGAGGATCGTCTGATTGAGTTGAGAACCAATGAAACGATTGATAACTATCGTACCATGCAGGGGCAATCACCATTCATTATCAATGCTTACCTGAATTACCTACATAATGGTTTGGAAGCCAATATCAGCTATAATGTCCAGGGAGAGAGCTTGGAAGTTGTGGGTGTGAGAAGGAATTCCGATGTATTCACACAGCCATTCCATAGTTTGAATCTTAAGGTGGGTAAGCGTTTTGGTTCAGATGACCAGTGGAAAGTTTCATTGAATGCCAAGAATGTTCTGAATCAGGAGAATGTGAGTTTGTATAAGTCATTTGAATCCACGGATAGGATATTCAGAAAACTAAGACCGGGTGTAGGCTTTACGGTAGGAGTAGGCTACACTTTCTAATAGAGATGTATAGAATTAGGGTAGAATTGCGCTGGGAATTGATTTCCAGCGCAATTCTTCATTGATAGACCATCCATTCAGTTATATTCGCACCAGTTAAAAAAACTACAATCAAATCATTATGGACGTAACAATGATCATCATGTGGCTGGGTTTTATCCTTGCTTCTTATTCGGTGGTGGGTAACGATACCATCCAAACCCTAGGGACATTCCTCAGCTCGAATGAGAAAAGACCTTGGTGGATATTGTTCATTTTTGCCGGTAGTATCCTAGCAGCCACCCTTATTTATGGTTGGTATAGTTATGGAGGCGACGTATCCTATGGCCGTTTGGAAAAGTATCCTTTACCGGACCCCTTTGCTTGGTATTTCCTACTGCCTCCCATTATTCTGATGCTATTGACCCGTACGGGTATTCCGGTAAGTACCTCATTCCTAATCCTGACATTCTTCAACCCGAAGAATTTGGATAAGATGGTCACAAAGAGTCTCATCGGATATGCAGTGGCCTTTGCCGCCGCATTCATTCTGTATTTGCTGATTTCCAAGGCCCTTGAGAAGAAATTCATAGATAATCCCGCTACAGATAAGGAAAAACAGGTCTGGACGGTATTGCAATGGGGCTCCACTGGTTTCCTATGGTCACAATGGCTGATACAGGATTTTGCGAATATATATGTATATCTCCCCCGTGATATGGACATCACAGGTCTGGCTGTTTCCTTATTAATCATATTGGGAATGTTGGCATTCATTATTTACTCAAGAGGTGGTGCCATCCAGAGTATCGTAAAGTCAAAAACGAATACGATAGATTTGAGGTCTGCTACCATCATAGACCTTTGTTATGGTATCGTATTGTTCTATTTCAAGGAATTGAATAATGTACCAATGAGTACGACTTGGGTGTTCATCGGAATCCTGGCGGGTCGTGAGATTGCCATCAATTTCATGCTGAATCGCAAAGAGGGGCGGAGTGCCATGTTCAAGAATCTTGGGATGGATTTATTGAAGGTATTCTTCGGATTGGTCGTCAGTATCGTGTTGGTGTACGTCGTCAAATACTTGTCTACGGGCGCATTCTAAACCATACTTAGGATATATAAAGAAAAAGGTCTAAGGGGGAACCCCTTAGACCTTTGATATTTTGTGTTTATTGGTTATTAGTCCAACTGTAGATTCATACTGAATTGAACGACCTGCTTGGCAGGTTGACCATTTTTGATAGCCGGTTGCCATTCGGGCATAGCTGCAATCATTCGTTCAAGTTCGGCCTTGATACTCTCGGATTCGAGTCCATTCATTCCTAGTAAACTCGCACGACCATCTTCCAATACAAGTACCTGTACCTTCAGTTTGCCACTGACATTAGCTTCATTGGCTTCTGTCGGATAATTGAAATGATTGGAAATGTAGGATGCGATATCCATTCCGTCCATTTCGAAATTAGCATCCTTGTTGATTTTGGTATGGGTTGTATTCCCGTCATTACTAGCCAATAATTCACTTTGGGCTTGGGTAGTGAAAACAAGGAATAATGCTGGTATTATGGTTAAGATTAACTTCTTCATGATGAGCCGTATTTTAAACGTAATTAAATTCAAATGTAAACTTAATGTAAACTCAATGTAAATGCAAGTTAAAAGACTTATTTAACAAATATATTCAATGTAAATTTTGGGTGAAATTAAGGTTTTGTAAAATTTAAAATGGTTGATTTGTTCATGTGGGACAGCTGTTGGATTAACATTAAATTAAAGTAAATCGAATGATTCAGGAATAAAAAATCCCTCCCTACCATCAGGTAGAGAGGGATGTACATATATCTGGGAATGATAATCTCTTAGTTGTACTCAATGAGTTTCTGACTCAGGATATAACCTTTTTCGGCCTTGGTTTCCCAAGGTTCGGATTCGGTGAGGTTTTGTGTATCCAAAATCCATTCTTCCTTGAATATCAAACCGATATTCCTAGCATATTTGGAAGAAGAAAAGCGTTTTTCTATCAGATTCTCATCATCTGCATGATGTATGGTAGCAACATCAGGATAGGTTGTTCCTGCAACAGTATCCTGAAGACCTACGGTCTGCACCTCAGCATTCCAATTCTTGAAAGCCTTGATACTTTCACCTGCAATGATAACTTCCGTATCCTCATCCACGAATAGGGTAGCATCAAAATCAACTCCCTCTCTCAAAGGGAAAACCATAGGAATGAGTTTGATATTTTCCTCTGTCCGTTCTATTCTGTTATCATCCTTTTTGGTATTCCAAACATCCTTGATCGTCCAATCATCCGACGGGGTACTGCGTTCGTATCTCTCTATGATGTAGATGGTGTCTCCCTCGTTATCAATCGAAATATCAATGATTTCCTCCCTAACGAATGTTTTGCTATTGAGAATCTCAACGCCGCTTCCCTCAATATTATAAGTAATGGAATCAACCTCATAAATCAGGTATTTCCCTACTTCCAATGGATAATAATCATAACCAAAATCAATATTAAGGTCTTCGGTTTCTGTCCCTTCGCTACAAGCAAATAAACCGATGGCCATCATTAGGAGTATGTAAGGGTAAAAGTTGGCAAACTTCATAATTTCTAAATCATTGTTTGAATAAAGGTAATGATGACCAATAGGCACCACCTAGTTTCCATGTAGAGAACGTTGGATTTGACCGAACTATTGATTTCTTCATAAAATATAACACGAAAATCAAGCCCATTCCTATTCAGGACCTTATCGTTTCATACTACCCATGATGATGCCACCACCCACGACATCATCCCCCTCATAGAATACGGCGGATTGTCCGGGTGCCACACCCTTGACATTGGCATAGAATTCAGCCTCAACGGTATCTCCCAGATTTGTCAGTCTGGCCATGGTGCCCGGGTCATTATATCGAATTTGGGTAATGGCTTCCAAACCGGTAGGGATTTCCGCATACTTCTGGGAATTGATTTTTCCTACGGTCATTCCATTACGAAGTAAATCCGCAACCTCACCCAATACCACCGTATTGGATTCAGCCTTGATTTCTGTTACATACATGGGCTTGCCGAATGCGACATTCAGTCCCTTTCTTTGTCCGATGGTATAGAATGGGTATCCCTTATGCTTACCGATGACCTCACCTGAAACACTCACAAAATCACCACCTGCGACCCTTTCTTCGAGTCCGTCCACCCTTCTCTTGAGGAAACCTCTGTAATCATTGTCCGGAACAAAGCATATCTCATAGCTTTCTCCTTTCTTTGATAATTCGGTATAACCTCTTTCAAAAGCCATTTGTCTTACTTCAGGCTTGGTATAAGGTCCTAATGGAAACAAACTCCTATTAAGACATTCTTGGCTCAGGCCCCAAAGAACATAGGATTGGTCTTTCTTCATATCCTTTGACTTGGTCACGAATTTCCTTCCATCCAGTTCATTTATAATGGCATAATGACCGGTAGCAATGAACTCACAGCCCAATTGGTCGGCCCGCTTCAATAAGGATGACCACTTGATATGCGTATTGCAAAGTACACAAGGATTGGGAGTCCGCCCCGCCAGGTATTCATCCACGAAATTATCAATGACATAATCACCGAAATCTTCCCTGATATCCACGATGAAGTGGTGGAAACCCATATCAACCGCTACTTCACGAGCATCATTGATGGAGTCCAACGAACAACATCCTGTCTCTTTCTTGTTTCCTCCGGAATTGGCATAATCCCAGGTCTTCATGGTGATACCCACCACTTCATAACCTTGTTCATGCAACATCATGGCTGTTACCGTACTATCGATACCTCCACTCATTGCGACCAATACCCTTCCATGCTTACTCATGACTGATTGAATTAATATTGAATAATTAGTGACCTAGATATTTGAATTTTCCCAATACCTCATCATCTCAAATACAAATTTCGTTAAAAAATAGTTCTCATCACAACCCTTTTGCCACTCATTGCATCTATCCCCATAGTCGAAGTAACTCCCGATGGATTCGTTCACCTAAAACAATTCATCATGCTAAAAAACAAAAGAACCAGAACCAGCGATGAAATCAATGCCGGTTCAATGGCAGATATTGCCTTTTTGCTACTTATTTTCTTCTTGGTTACCACTACCATCAGTGCTGAAAAAGGCATAATGGCCAAGTTGCCTCCCTATGATGATGATCCTCCACAACATGTTCCTGTCAATACCAGGAATATCCTCTCCGTAAAGGTGAATAAGGATGATTTACTCTTGGTCAAGGGAAAGGAGTTATCAATTGGGGAACTCAAGGATTTTGCTTACGGATTCATTATGAATTATGGAAAGGATGATAATTTATCTGAAAAGCCCAAGAAAGCCATTGTTTCTCTCCAAAATGACAGAAGTACTTCCTACGAGGCATATATTTCTGTTTACAATGAGATTAAGGCTGCTTATAATCAGGCTTGGAACGAGCAGGCTGAGAAACGATTCAATGATGAATATGAGAATCTGACCATTCCACAAAAAAAGGAAATCCAGAAAGAAATCCCCTTGGTCATCTCAGAGGCCGAACCCACCGAAATCTAACCATTCGATACCCATTAATCTAAATTCTACCGAACCATGTCAAGATTTAAGAATAAACAAGGAAAAGAAACACCCAAGGTAAGTACAGCAAGTCTACCTGATATTGTATTCATGCTACTGTTCTTTTTTATGGTGGTAACTGTCATCAGACAAAAGGAAACACTTGTGGATATTACATTACCACAGGCAACAGAAATTGCCAAATTGCAGAACTCTCGGAAAACGGAGCATATCTATATCGGTCAGGACCGTAGGGCTACAACCCATGAAGCTCCTAGGGTACAAATCAATGATAAGTTCATCCAAGTGGATGATATACACTTTACGATAGCCGACCCCGCAAAGGATGATGATATCATTGCACTGGAAGTGGACAGGGAAGTTTCCATGGGAATCGTAACTGATGTGAAGACAGAAATCAGAAAGGCCAATCGTTTGAAGATACATTACATGGCCAATCAGGATTATGAGAAGTAGTATTTAATTTTCATGATAAGGAAAGCGCCTGAACCAACCGAAGTTCAGGCGCTATGTATATTTGATAAGCAGTTCAAATATCTAATGCTAATCAAGCACTTTTCTTCTTTTTTGAAGAAAGGCTTTGTTCTGATAAGGCCTCGAAACGATATCCCTGCTGATGCAGGAATGCCAATGTTCTTGGAAGAACATATTCTAGTTTTTCCTTGGCCTTAAGGCTATCATGGAATACAATGATGGAACCCGATTGTGTATTGCGTATTACGTTTTCCAAACATTGTTCCCTGGATATATTAGGGTCGAAATCCCCACTTAGGATATCCCACATCACCACACGATAATGACGGTTCAGGAATTTGGCCTGACTGGGCTTCACCTTGCCATAGGGAGGCCTGAACAATTCAGAGTGGACGGCATGTGCTCCTTTCCTTACATTCCTAAGATAAGTTACATTATCAGTTTGCCATCCATTCAAGTGGTTGAATGTATGATTACCGATGGAATGTCCATTTTCTCTAAGCTGTTGTAGGATACTACCATGTTTCTTGACATTGTCTCCCACACAGAAAAAAGTGGCCTTGGCATCGTATGTTGCAAGCTGTTCCATGACCCAAGGGGTTACCTCAGGTATAGGGCCGTCATCAAAGGTGAGATAAACTACTTTTTCCTCAGTAGGCATTTTCCAAATGAAGTTAGGGAATAACTTCTGGATAAAATTGGGCGTTTTTACCAGATACATAGCATGTGATTCTAAGTTGTTAGGGCTTATTCGACCGAGTTCGGATAAGCTGAAAATATGTTTACTTGTTCTAAAGAAGTTGGACCTTACACCTTGGATACCCTGGTTTTTATAATGAATCCTATTCAATGCAAATAAAATCAGTTGAAAAGAATTATCATGGTTTCCAAACCCAATACCGAAAGGTATAAATTATGTATTTTCGCACTTTATTACAATGAGACGAGAAGAATACCTAAAACGCTGCTTCTGATATCAAAATTTCACTGTCATTAGGAATTTATTAGGAAATCATCTTGTTCCAAGTGAAAATGAATGTTCCATACAGAATCATCATTCATTTTAATATTCATTGAATCATTAAATATTATGCAAAAACCAAGAGTTCGCTTTGCTCCTAGTCCAACTGGAGCCCTACACATCGGAGGGGTCCGTACTGCTTTATATAACTATCTCTATGCCAAAAAATTAGGTGGCACCTTTATTCTAAGGATTGAGGATACAGATCAGACCCGATATGTACCCGGAGCTGAGGATTATATAACAGAAGCTTTGGCATGGTGTGGATTGGAATTGGACGAAAGTCCGGCCAAGGGAGGAGACTATGGTCCCTACAGACAATCGGAGCGTAAGGACATGTACGGCGATTTTGGTCACCAATTGGTGAGGAATGGTTGGGGATACTACGCTTTTGATACAGCAGAGGAACTCGATGCCAAGCGTGAGGAAATGGAAGCCAAGGGCGAAAAATTTTCCTATAATGCGCTGACAAGGAATAGCCTGAGAAACAGTCTGACCATGTCGGATGCAGAGGTTAAGGAATTATTGGATGCTAATGCTGACTTTACGATTCGTCTGAAATGTCCGGCTGATGAAATCGTTTCCATCAATGATATCGTAAGGGGAAAGGTCGAATTCCAATCCAATCTCTTGGATGATAAGGTAATGCTTAAGAGTGATGGTATGCCCACGTATCACCTAGCCAACGTGGTGGATGATTATCATATGAAAATCACACATGTAATCAGGGGTGAGGAATGGTTGCCGAGTACAGGACACCATGTGCTGTTATACCGTGCCTTTGGTTGGGAAAATAGTATGCCTCAATTTGCTCATTTGCCACTGATTCTTAAACCTGCCCCTTCTTCTTATTTGAATAATAAGAATGTGGATATCTATACGGATAAATTCTTGGAGGAATTCTTCAAGAAGCACTCTGATTTTACACTCAAGACAAAAGATCAGGTCAGGCAGGCTATCAGAGGAATATTGTTGGATAAGGATAATTTATCCGCCAGATTACAAATCAAACCCAAGGATAAGGAGGATAAGATAGCCATCAAGGGATTTCTGAAAAGTACCCTGTTTGGTAAATTAAGCAAGCGGGATGGTGACCGCCTAGGTTTTCCTGTGTTTCCATTGGCTTGGCAGGGCGAAAAACCGGAGGATGCCTTCACCGGATTCAGGGAAGTAGGATTTGATCCGATGGCAATGATTAATTTCTTGGCATTCCTTGGTTGGAATCCGGGGACCGAGCAGGAGATATTTTCTTTGGAACAATTGGTGGAAGCTTTCTCCTTGGAGCGAATTGGTAAGTCCGGCGCCCGTTTTGATTATGAAAAGGCCAAGTGGTTCAATCAACAGTACCTTATTCATGGCAATAATGCGGATTTGGCGAGCCAGTTGAAGCCGTTGGTTGCTTCAGAAGGGTGGTCAGCAGATGACGCTACCTTGGAAAAGGTAGCTGAATTATATAAGCAAAGAGCCACATTCATAGGGGATATCCCTCAAGCAGCTTCTTATTTCTTTACGGATGATTTCAATTATGATGAAAAGAATGCCAAAAAGAAATGGAAGGAGAAGAATGCTGAGAAGAATCACGAATTGGTTGGAATACTAGCTGATACGGAGGATTTCTCAGCGGATAATCTGGAAAAAGTCATTAAGGGATTCATCGAGGAAAATGAATTGGGATTTGGTGATGTGATGGCTCCTTTGAGAATTGCAGTATCAGGTGTGGGCGGAGGCCCCTCATTATTCGAGATTCTGGCTTTACTGGGAAAGGAAAAGTCGGTCGGACGATTGAAGAAAGGTTATGCTCATTTTGAAGCACTAAAGAATGCATGATAAAGGAGGGTTCGGATTTGATGAATATCTAATTGGATGAATAATCAAATCTGAACATACCTTGTGTGCTTCTCTTATCGTTACTTACTTTTGATACCAATTAATCCTCTATATTTACAACCATGATTTCAGGTAAGAACATACATAAGTCCTATGGAACCCTAGAGGTCCTTAAGGGAGTGGATATACAGGTCAACAAAGGAGAAATCGTTTCCATTGTTGGAAAATCAGGTGCAGGAAAGAGTACCCTTTTGCATATCCTAGGTACACTGGATGGTTTTGATGATGGAACCCTTGAGATCAACGGAGTGGATATTGGTAGCCTATCGGCCAATGAATTAGCAGCCTTTAGGAATCTGCATATCGGATTTGTTTTCCAATTCCATCATCTCCTACCTGAATTCACGGCCATTGAGAATGTATGCATTCCCGCACTCATTGCCAAGAAAGACCAGAAAGCGACAAATGCAAGGGCCAAGGAATTATTGGAATACCTAGGTCTGGGAGACCGACTGGAACATAAGCCCACCCAACTTTCAGGAGGGGAACAACAAAGGGTAGCCGTCGCTCGTGCATTAATCAATAATCCTGCTGTGGTCTTTGCGGATGAACCCACAGGAAATCTGGATACCTCCACCTCGGAAGAATTACATAAGCTCATCCATGAATTGAGAAAGGATTTCGAACAGACATTCGTTATCGTGACACACAATCAGGAAATGGCCCAATTGAGTGATAGAATTGTGACCATGAAAGATGGCCTCATAGTCGAACATTCTGAATCCAACTCATAAATTATTAAAGGGTACTGGAAGAAATGTATTACATCTTACGTTCCACTCTTTCTACCATTTCCTTTTTCCAAGTAGCATAATCACCTGCAATGATGTGCTTTCTTGCTTCGCCAACAAGCCAAAGATAGAAACTCAGATTCTGCAAGGTCGCCAATTGCATACCCAACATTTCCTTGGTTCGGAATAAATGATGGAGGTAGGCTTTGGTATGCGTCCTACTGGTCGCACAAGGACCATGTTCATCAATGGCACTGAAATCCTCTCGCCATTTGGCATTTTTCATATTCATGTATCCATTGGCAGTATATACCAATCCGTGTCGGGCATTCCTACTCGGAAGCACACAATCGAACATATCAACCCCCAAGGCAATACATTCCAGAATGTTGGATGGAGTACCTACTCCCATCAGGTATCTTGGTTTTTCCTTGGGTAGGACTTCATTCACAATGGCTGTCATCTCATACATTTCGGGAGCGGGCTCACCCACGGATAATCCACCGATGGCATTGGCCTCTCTGTCAAAATCCCGTATGACCTTGGCAGACTCGACCCTTAAATCCTTATAGGTGCTTCCCTGTACGATGGGGAAAAGGGTTTGTTGATATCCGTACAATCCCTCTTGGGCATCAAAGTGGTCACAACAACGTTTTAACCAACGATGGGTCATGGCTATGGAACGTTTGGCGTAATGGTAATCACAAGGGTAAGGCGTACACTCATCAAAGGCCATGATGATGTCACCGCCAATCGAACGCTGTATATCAATGGCAGTCTCAGGAGAGAAAAAATGCTTGGAACCATCAATGTGGGACCTGAAAGTCACACCTTCTTCCTTGATTTTCCTCATTCCACTCAATGAATAGACCTGATATCCTCCACTATCCGTTAGTATGGGTTTATCCCAACCGATGAATTGGTGTAGCCCACCTGCTTTTTCCAAAACCTTGGTTGTAGGCCTGAGATAAAGATGGTAGGTATTGCCCAAAATGATTTGGGCATTGATATCATCATGCAATTCCTGGAAATGAATTCCCTTAACGGTTCCTGCTGTTCCGACAGGCATGAAAATCGGCGTTTCGATACTTCCGTGATCCGTTTCTATTTTGCCTGCCCTAGCATCGGAATGAGGGTCATTGTGTTGTAATGTGAACTTCATCCTACAAAAGTAATGATTCCGTCCAGAACCTTTGGTTTGCTTAAAAAGAACTTAGGTCCTAGCTTTGCAGCATTAAACGATTCATCATGAAAAAGACCCTTTATTTCGTAAGACACGGACAAACAAATTATAATAAGCAACACATCGTTCAAGGTTCAGGTGTGGATTCTGACTTGAATGAGTCAGGTCTGGAACAAGGGATGATGTTTTTTGAAGCCTATAAGGATATTCCTTTTGAAGTGGTGTTTACATCCGCCCTGAAACGAACCCAACAGACTGTTGGTGCATTCATCAAAGCGGGGATTCCTTGGGAACCTTATACCGAAATCAATGAAATCAGTTGGGGAATCCACGAGGGAAAGAAAGGGGATCTGGCGATGCGGCAAAATTATCTGGCACTGAATGCAGCTTGGACTTCCGGCCAGTTGGACGAGAGGATAGAAGAAGGGGAAAGCGCTAACGAACTAGGAGAAAGAGTCGGTCGATTCATGGAAATGTTGAAAACCAGACCCGAAAAGACGATTCTGATTTGTACGCATGGCCGTACGATGTGTGCGGTATCCTGTTTCTTGGAACACCGCCCATTGGAGGATATGCACTTGTTCAAACATCACAATACTGGCCTCACCCAAGCCGTTTATGATGGGCAAAGATTTGAAGTTCTGCTAAAAGATGACACTTCACATTTGCAACACAAAGAAATTTAGACTGTCATTAACAGGAACGTAGGTCTTATTTCTCTTGAAAAACCAAGGGAATGACTTAAAAAAGGTTATAAATGCCTATTTTCGCAGCACTTAATTTTTAATACCAATAAGTTTTACAATGAATATTAAAACCATCAAAATAACGCTTACTGTATGCTTGGCACTAAGCTTTACTTTGGGATATGCACAAGCTCCTGAAAATTGGTTCAATCTGGATTACAATGCAGATGGAGTAAGAGGTGTCAGTACAGAAAAAGTATATCAGGAACTCGTTAAGGATAGAAAATCAACAACCGTAATCGTAGCAGTTATCGATTCTGGTGTGGATAGTGAACATGAGGATCTCAAGGATGTCATGTGGGTCAATGCTGATGAAATTCCAGGAAATGGAATTGATGATGACAAGAATGGCTATGTGGATGATATCCATGGATGGAATTTCCTAGGAGGAAAGGATGGTCGTAACGTGAATGATGAAACTTTGGAGGTAACTCGTCTTTATGCTCACTACCGTAAATTGTACGGTGACTTGGAATCCACTGACGGATTATCCAAGAAGCAGAAGAAAGAATATGAAGTATTCAAGAAAGTGAAGAAAGAAGTAGAGGATGAGCGAAATGGCGCTAAGGCACAATTGGCTAGCTTCGAAATGACTGAAACCATGGTAATGGGTGGTCTTAAGAAAGCAAAGGAGCTTTTGGGTGATAATGAATTGAATGAGGATTTCATCGGTGGTTTAGGCGAGGGTAGTGATCCATCCGAAGCTATGGCTATCCGTTTGTTGCAAGGTGCAGCCGAAGATGGAATGAACCTAGAAGAATTGGAGAAGGAAATTGCAGGCCAGATTGAGGGTGCTAAGAATTACTTCCAGGGTCAGGTGGATTATTTCTACAACCCGGATTGGAACCCAAGACCTGATATCATCAAGGATGACTATTCCAATTCTTATGAAAAGGGATATGGTAATAGTGATGTGAAAGGCCCTGATGCTGGTCACGGTACTCACGTTGCAGGTATCATCGGAGCCGTAAGGGATAATAACCTAGGTATGATGGGTGTTGCAGACAATGTAAGAATCATGTCTTTGAGAGCAGTTCCTAATGGTGATGAGCATGATAAGGATGTGGCTAATGCCATCATCTATGCTGTGGATAATGGTGCTTCTGTTATCAACATGAGTTTTGGTAAGAGCTATGGTTGGGATAAGCCAGCCGTGGATGCTGCCGTGAAGTATGCATGTAAGAAAGATGTATTATTGGTACATGCTGCCGGTAATTCAAACCAAGATAATGATACGGCTTCTAACTTCCCTAATGATAGAATGGGTAAGAAAGGAAAGAAAATGGCTAAGAACTGGATTGAGGTAGGTGCCTTGTCCTGGAAGAAAGGAGAGGATGCTCCTGCTCGTTTTTCCAATTACGGTGCAGCCAATGTAGACCTTTTCGCTCCGGGTGTAGATATCTATTCAACCGTTCCTGATGTGGATGAGTATGAAGCCAACAGTGGTACATCCATGGCTAGTCCGGTATGTGCGGGTGTAGCTGCGCTACTTCGTTCCTATTTCCCTGAATTGACTGCTGTACAGGTTAAGGATATCCTGATGTCTACCGTAGTACCGGTCAAGGGTGACGTGAAGCTTCCTGGTTCTGATGAGAAAGTAAAGATGTCAGAATTGTGTAAGACAGGAGGTGTGGTGAATGCATACGAAGCTTTCAAGGCTGCTGCAAAGACCAAGGGAAAGAAAAAAGGTTCCAAGAAGCCTAGAGCCTAAGTATAACTCGTGCCGCATAAAGGCAAGTAGCTTAGAAAAGGCATAACGAAACGGCCATGATTCAATTTGGATCATGGCCGTTTTTTGTGACGTCAAAATGTAGTTTAGGTAACGAATTTCAATTAATGAATATGCTTGATGTTTTCCCCTAAATGTTAATGAGTTAGAGGTTTATGAAAGAATGTTTAATTTAAACTGAAATTTATGACCTTAGATATGTGACTGGTATGGTCTCTGTCTGTCATAAAGACATGAAACATTTATTTGTAAACCAATTTTAAAGAAGATTAAAATGCTAAAGGAATTTAAGGATTTTATCATGACAGGCAACGTAATAGATTTTGCCGTTGCTGTAATTTTGGCAGGTGCCGTAGGCCTAGTGGTCAATACTTTCGTATCTGATATCGTAATGCCGATAGTAAGTTTGGCTACGGGAGGAATCAGTTTTGAAAATATGTTCTATGCTCTAGATGGCGGAGAATATAAGACACTTGCAGAAGCCAAGGAAGCCGGAGGTGCAGTTGTTGCTTATGGTAATTGGATCAACAGTATCGTTAACTTGATTACGGTAGGTTTGGTATTGTTCTTCATCGTTAAGGCGTACAATAAGACCAAGGAGCCTGTTGTGGAAGCTCCAGCAGGACCATCTGATAACGACTTGTTGACAGAAATCAGAGATTTGTTGAAGAAGTAAGATTTGACGTTTTGATATTGAAGCCCGATGGGATTTCCCATCGGGCTTTTGTATTTATATCCATTCCATTAGTCGCATACTTTCGGGTATTTGGCGGAAAATTTCGCCAATATTCAAACTATTTCTTCAAATTGGATACATAATTAAAATCACTTACACATGGAAAATTCGACTTTGGACAACAGTATCTCTTACGACTATGATTTCAAACCCATCGCTATCCGATACGGACTCATCGGTGCGGGAGTTGCCATTTTTCTAATGCTCATTCAGTATCTGTCAGGGATGATGGACATGATGGAAATGATTGAGAATCCTCCCGGTTTTGGTAAGACCATTGCGATTTATGGACTATCATTCCTAGGGATTGTCATTTATGCTGTTCTTTACTTCCTGACTATCAAGAGTTATCGTGACCAAATTGGCGGATACATTTCTTTTGGCCAAGCATTCAAGGTTTCTATCTTTTCGGTATTGATTAAGGCCATAGCCTTATTTTTCTGGTGCCTTATTTTCTATTATCTGATTTATTCTGACTATCAGGAATCCATGATGGATTATATGGCTTTTGCCATGAATCAAGGAGGTAGTGGAGGAGATGAGGATGTAATGGAAATGATAATGAGTTTTATGGAATATTTTGTTTCTCCTATCGGAATGTCCATTTCCGCAGCCATGTCAACAATGACAGGAGGAGCGTTACTTTCATTATTAGCTGCAGCCATTGGACAAAGGGATAAGGGAGCATAAGCCAAAAATGCTTAATTTCGTGGCTCATTGAATCGTATCAAATTGCCATGGAAAAATATAAAAGTGCCATAACTTACGGCCTAATTTCCGGGGTGGTTATCGTATTGTACCACCTCGGATTTCATTTTGCCTCCAAATACAGCCTGACCTCATCCTGGTTCTTTTTCAGTATCTACATCCTACATGTACCCTTCATGATTATGAGTGGTTTGACATTCAGGAAAAATAATGAGGGCTTGGTGGAATTCAGGATTGCGCTCCGTGAGGTATTCATTACTTTTCTCGTGGGTACCATCATCTATTACATCTGTTATTATGTGATTTTCAATATTGATGCAGAACTCATCACCATGCAAAAACAGAGGGCCTTGGAAAATATCCAATGGTTGGAATCACAGGCATTCTATGATGAGGATGAGATAGCTCCAATGAAAGAAGCATTGGAGAATAGTGATTACACAGTGACTATCGGTAATCTCATCAAAGGGATTCCTTTCCGACTTCTGGGAGGCTTCGGGCTGAGTGCACTCGTAGCAGTCATGGTGAAAAGATAGGAATAGGAATTCTTATTGTATTCGTTCATGGAAAAGGCCCCTATTGCCTTATGAATGGCATTAGGGAAAGAAAACTCATTCCTGTGCCCTAGATTCACATAGAAATAAACCTTACATTTGGGATTATGTCTCAACAATTGGATATCAGTGTCGTCATCCCTTTATTTAATGAGGATGAGTCCCTGCCGGAACTGGTCGCTTGGATTGAAAGGGTTATGACCCAACATCAATTTACCTATGAAATTGTCATGGTTGATGATGGGAGCAAGGATAATTCCTGGAAAATCATAGAGGAATTACAAATCAAGAATCCGAATGTAAGGGGAATCAAATTCAGAAGGAATTATGGTAAGTCCGCAGCCCTTTATGTAGGGTTTGATGCGGTAAGGGGTGATGTGGTCATCACCATGGATGCCGACCTTCAGGATAGTCCCGAAGAAATTCCCGGACTCAGGAAATTGATTGTCGAGGATGGATACGATGTGGTCTCAGGTTGGAAAAAGAAACGACACGATCCCATCAGTAAGACCATTCCGACCAAATTATTCAATTGGGCTACTCGGAAAATGAGTGGTATCTATCTCCACGATTTCAATTGTGGATTGAAAGCCTACAAGAAGGATGTCGTAAAGAGCATCGAGGTTTATGGTGAAATGCACCGCTATATCCCAGTCATTGCCAAGGCCGCAGGATTCAATAAGATAGGGGAGAAAGTGGTGCAGCATCAAGCAAGGAAATACGGACATACCAAATTCGGTGGTTGGAACCGTTTCATCAATGGCTTATTGGATTTGATGTCTATTTATTTCATGAGCCGTTTCGGAAAAAGGCCCATGCACTTCTTTGGGTCCATCGGAACCATCTTATTTTCCTTGGGATTCATCATCCTATTATACTTCTTTGTGGATCGGATATTCCTCGCAGGATATGGCGCTACCGACAGACCCTTGTTCTTTATGGGAATCGTTTGTTTGTTGGTGGGGTCACAGATGTTCCTTGCAGGATTCCTTGGTGAATTGATTGCCCGTAATGCATCAGACCGTAATGCCTATCTCATAGAAACAGAAATTTAGGATTACATACATGAAAAAAAAGATTGTCATCCTAGGTCCTGCCCATCCCCTCAGAGGGGGAGGTATTACGACATTCAACGAAAGATTGGCTTACCAATTCCAAGAAGAAGGTCATGATGTAACCATTTATTCCTTTTCACTCCAATATCCGAGTTTCCTTTTTCCGGGAAAATCACAATATACGGACGAACCCGCTCCCAAGGGACTCAGGATTCTTTCCAAGGTCAATTCCATTAATCCCATCAACTGGTTTCGGGTAGGAAATGAACTGAGAAAACTTCGACCCGACCATATTGTCGTTCGGTTTTGGTTGCCATTCATGGGGCCTAGCCTAGGGACGATATTGCGGCAAGTCAAGAAAAATGGGCATACCCGAATTGTTTCTATCGTGGATAATATCATTCCACACGAAAAACGGTTAGGCGATAAGGTCTTTTCAAAATACTTCATCAATTCCATCCACCATTGTGTCGTGATGTCCAAGCGGGTAGGAGAGGATTTGAAGACATTTGTTCAGGACCAATCCATTCGGTTCGTTCCTCATCCATTATATGATAATTATGGCGAAATCCTACCCAAGGAACAAGCCCGGTCTTTCCTCAAATTACAGGAAGGAGCCAAGTATATCCTTTTCTTCGGATTCATCCGGAAATACAAAGGCCTGGACCTGTTGTACCGTGCAATGGGAGATGAAAGGGTCAAGGCATTGGGTGTCCGGCTTTTGGTTGCAGGAGAATATTATGTGGATGCCAACGAATATTCCAAGATAGCGGTAGAGGAGGGAATTGTGGAACAATTGGACTTGCACACTCATTTTATTTCGAATGAAAGGGTCAAGCACTATTTTTCCGCTTCTGATTTGGTGGTACAGCCTTATAAGACCGCAACCCAAAGTGGTATTTCCCAGTTGGCCTATCACTTCGAAAAACCCATGTTGGTCACCCGGGTGGGTGGTTTGCCAGAAATCGTAAATCATGGAGAATCGGGTTATGTGGTACCGACGGATAGTTCGTCCATAGCTGATGCCATCGTGGATTATTATGAACACCAAAGGGAAGCTGATTTCATTGAGGGGGTCAAGGAAAACAAGAAGCGCTTCTCATGGTCACATTTGTCGGGGGCGCTATTAGGACATGACCCATCATAATATCTTTGCCTAATGGAACAACAAAATAGTACGAAGGACACAAGAGTAAGGCATGTATGCCTCAGTGGATGGCTCATTTCACTTATGGTATGTTATGCAATGGCCAGTTTGGTATATATACTGATACCCACATATCAGATAATGGACTGGGTGGCGAATCATCAGTTGGAGTCATGGATGATTATCAGCACTAAGATATTGGGATTGTTGAATGTATTATTCTGTGCATTGATATACATATGGAAGAATTGGGGGTTCCTGGCATATTGGTGTTCCAGTTTATTCATGTTTGGATTGAGTCATCATTTAGGCATGAATACATTCTATTCTGTTATCTTCTTATTGGGTGGTGTTTTGATTTTATCTGCCATTCTTTTTGTGGAAGAAGAAAAAACAGGCAAATCTGCTTACGATCATCTATTCGGCTCCTAATCAGCGGACTACGCACTTTCTTCGGGCCTAAGTATAACTTAGGCTAGTACCGACTTCAATATTTTTTTAATTTTTTTCTCACATCGTGCAACGATATGGAACACCCTTGCATATAGTGTTCGTAACCGTGCGGGAAAATTCATTTGTATATAATACTGAAATCATAATATCATGAAAATCTTTTTCAAGTTCTTAACGTGTTTACTATTAACAGGAATGTTGTTTGTTTCCTGTGATGAACAGAATATAGACCAAATTGTAACAGAAGACCCCGATTTCCAACCCGACGAGGTTGTGGCCAATAACCTATTGAATGCAATGTTATTCAACAACACATCCTCAGCCATGGACTTGGGTTGTGTGGCCATTAGTTTCCCATTCGACATGACAACAGCCTCAGGTGCGACTGTAACTGTTAATTCCGAGGAGGATTTCCTTACGGCAATTTCCGATACGGCTGACCCTGTAGTTGATTTTGTTTACCCTGTTACGGGTACTGATGCGGATGGCGTTTCCACACAATACTCCAACAGCACCGATTTGGGTGTGGCATTCGGTTCTTGTATTCCTGATTCAGGATGGGATGATGCAGAAGTAGGAGGAAGTAACATTTTACCTGCATTCCTTTTTAATGAACTTTGCTTGGATTTGGTATATCCTGTGAATCTGGAAGACTTGGCCGGAGGAACCTATGTGGCCAATGATGATGCAGAATTGATTAATCTTCTGGCGACAGTTGATGCCTTATTCTTCTCACTTCCACTATCCGTTGTGGATGAGGGCGGAAATGTTGTAACCATTACTGATGAGGAGGGTTTCTATACCCTGGCCTACAATTGTTCGGATGTGACTCCACCATCAGGAGAAGACTTATCCGTAACAGGATTCGGTTGCTTCTCATTCGTATATCCTTATAGTGTATTGGATGCGCAAGGTAATGTTATCACAATCAATGATGATAATGAATATGCGAACCTAATATTGAGTGGTGATGTCATCATATTACAATACCCATTATCCCTAGAGGATGAGGATGGTAATGTCACTGTGGTGAATGATGACCAGGACTTGATTGATGCTCTGAATACTTGTGGTGGATTCTTCATCTACTACGGACCTATTGATGAGTTGTGTGATGCTCCTGCCCACGAACTATTGATGGAAGCCCAAGGCGGACTTTGTGGCGATGTGGTTTATCCTTTCCAATTGACTGCTGGAGGTACGACCATTGACGTCAATGATATCAATGACTATAATGCTGCTGTGGCCAGTTATCCAACGGATGTGATCGAATTGGTTTATCCAATAGAACTGACTTACGAGGGTGATACAGGTACATTGAATAATGATATTGAAGTATGTATTCTAGTACAGGCTTGTACAGAGTAAGCATGTAATCAAAAACCCGATAAACCAATCAAGGTTTATCGGGTTTATCCATTAACCTAATCATTTTCAGTGGTCGAAAAATCTATCATACATGCTGTTCAGAAAGGCGAGGATGCTGCCTTCAAGGGTTTGTACCAAGCCAGTATCAGATATGTATATTCCATAGTAAGACGCTATGTGACCAACGAAAGTGAATATGCGGATGTCATCCAAGAGATTTATGCCAGAGTATTCCTAAGTATCCAATCATATGATGAAGATAAGGGAGCATTCAAACACTGGCTGAGAAGAATTACAGTCAACCAATGCCTCCAACATTACCGACAAGGGAAATCACCTAGACTATATATATCCTTGGACGTGGTACAGGAGAAGGAAACAGATGACGACTTGCATTTGAATCACATGACCCGTGAGGAGTTGGAATTATTATTACAAAAGATGCCGATAGGATACAGACAGGTATTCATGTTGGTTATCATTGATGAATACAGCCACAAGGAAGTGGGAGCCTTATTGGATATCACACCTGAAACCTCCAGGTCGCAACTGTCAAGGGCCAAGAGTTGGTTGAGGAAAAATTGGATGAAAGAGAACAAACAAAAAAATGTAGTCAATGGATTTTAATGACCCACATATCAGGAAGTTGATGTCCCAAGAGGACCAGCCATTACCTCCCGGTTTGGAATGGGATGCAATGGAATCTGGGATTAAGTCCAAGATGGATGAAATCCAATCAGAGGAAAAGGATAAGAAAAGGAGATATTTCATTTGGTTCTTCTTATTCGCTGTTTTAGGTACGTCATCAATACTTATGAGTTATTCCCGACTCATGGCAGATGGTAAGGAAGCTGCTGTAGCCATTGAAGAATCCAATCAAACGAGCCCCTCTGATATCCTAACGGGAGATGAAAAATCAGAGTATTCATCATCAGATGTTACGCGTCAGTTGCCATTGGAAACCGAAGAAATTATCACGGATAACAAACCAATCAATACTAATGCAAATGAGAATACTAATCCGAATCTGAAGTTGGATGTATCATCTCAGGAATTGGTTCAGGATATAAAGGATACAGATAAGGAAATATCAGGCACGACTGAAGCGAATATTGCTACTGTTATTGATTCGAGACCGAAAACAATCATTGCCATTGAAAAGGAGGATAGCAATGTAAAACCAATTGAGGAGCAAAAACAAAACGAAATCAAGGATATCCTACCTCCCGCCCAGGATGAGCTCATCACTCATGATTATTTAGAGGCGATTCCATCATTGGAAACGGATATGTCAAATGAAGAAATACCGACGCATTCACTAACATCTATTGATGTATTGAATCATGGCATGAATGGGGAAGTCAGATTCTCAACAGGCTTGCTTGTTTGGAATTGGGGCTATGGAAAAAACAAACCAGAACGAAAAGGATATGAGTTGAGTGATTTATCCTATTTTACCCAATTATCCTATACCCACAGATTCAGAAAAGGATTCAATCTTATGGTAGGCTTGCAATACCAACAATTGGAAAGTCAGTTGGAATGGGCAGAAAAACAGAATAATCATACCGTTACACTTGAAAATACGGTCTTGGAAATCAGGACGGATGCCTTAACCGGACAACAGACATTCATAACAGGGGATACAGAGGTGGAAGTAGAGGCTTACAGGGTAGTGAGGCATCACAATACCACTCGATTGTACCAGATTCCTTTGGCATTGGGTAAGACATTCGAATTCGGTAAGTGGTCCACTGATATTTATGCCGGAGGTACATTCAATTTTGCGGCACAACACCAAGGCCGAACATTACTGAATGGCGATGTGATTGATATCAATGGTCGTTCGAATCCTATTTTGGATGGACGATTTGCAGTAGGAACCATGCTCTCCGGTCAGATAACATATCAACTGAATCCTAAGTTAGGCTTAGGCGCAGGCATACAAATGCAAAAGAGTATAACCGATTGGAGTAAGGATGATAATGTGAATATCAGGCCGCATTCCATAGGTTTGGAATTGGGGTTGAGATATAGGTTGTAGGAGAATGAAGAATGAAGAATGAAGAATGAAGAATGAAGAATGAAGAATGAAGAATG
>JAHDHL010000030.1:0-2150 GCA_020631355.1 Saprospiraceae bacterium
TATCCTACGCACCGATTTTTCATGACTCAGGAATCCTTGTATGTCCTTTTGGCGCAGACTCGAAATAATAATCATCAATTCGATTATTGGATTCCTAATATTGCATTATTCGGAAAGGATAGTCCTATTCTTGTAGTCAAGAACATGTGGGATGGCATACAGATGGATTTGAGTATTGATGCTTACAGAAAAGGTGAACAATTCAATATCAAGGAAAACATTTTCA
Source organism: Saprospiraceae bacterium (assembly GCA_020631355.1). Classification (GTDB taxonomy): domain Bacteria; phylum Bacteroidota; class Bacteroidia; order Chitinophagales; family Saprospiraceae; genus JAHDCE01. The sequence continues at coordinate 227 of JAHDHL010000030.1, forward strand.
ATGTTAATCTCAAAAATAACAAGGGACTACAACAGCTAACCAACAGCATCAAACACCACATCCAAAACCTGAGACATATCGGCAGTCCCGTACCGATGACTTGGGTGGAAGTCAAGGACCACCTGACCCAACTCAAGGAGGAAGAAAAAGTGGATGTCATCAGTTATGAAAAATTCAGTGAAATTTGTAGACAGTATAAAATTGATGATGCCCCTAGTATCAAGGACCTTGGAATTTATCTGCATTATATCGGAAATATCCTTTGGTACGAGAATCTTCCACTGCTTAAAAACAAGGTCATCCTAAATCCCCTTTGGGCTACCAAGGCGGTATACCAAATCATTGATGATGCGGAAATCATAAAAAATAAAGGCGTTTTTAATGGTGAGGACCTTGCTAGAATCTGGGCGGATTCCAGTAATTGTGATTATATCGAGGAACTGAAAAGTCTGATGATGGCTTTCAGGATGTGTTTCAAGAAAAAGAATCGAAACGAATATATCGTCCCTGCCTTATTGGATGGGAATACACCCCAAAGTCTAAAATGGAACGAAGAAAACAACCTTGTCCTAGAATATGAATATGCATTCATGCCAAGGGGAATGGTGAACCAACTCACCGCCATCATGCACAAGAAAATCAAACGCAATGATTGGGTTTGGAGTCGGGGTGTGGTCTTGGAGGATAATCTTGCCTTAGCCAAGGTGGAGGAAGTAAGGGTCAGAAGAAAAATCCTCATTCATATCAAGGGGGTAAATGCTAGGGATTTGGCCAAACTCATCATTGAAAACATGGATGACATCCATGAGACTTATCCAGGTATAGAATTCGAATTAAAAATTCCTTGTCCTTGTCAGAAATGTGCTGGCTCCAAGAATCCTACTTCGTTTATTTATGATGAATTGATTGATTATTTGAGGGATGCCACAAGGGAAAAGATTGTTATTTGCAATAATAGTCTACGACCCATTGAGATTCATAATTTATTATACAATATTGGTATGTCGCATTCTGAAATACAACAATACCATGGTGAACTCACAAGGGGCATGTCTTTTACACCTAAGAAAACAATTCCTATTAAAAATGAAAATATAGAAACCAAATTTTCAATTGACCAAGAAATCGAACGTCTAAAAGAACTCATAGAAGAAGACGAACTAGAGGAAGTATTCAGTCAACTGAAAAAACTTAGAAAAGGTAAACTCATTGATAAATCCAAGGAGAAATATATCATTGTATTCAATCGAAAATATTCCGCTTATAATAAAAAGAAAATGTCTGGTACATTATCTAATACGGATTTAGAAATCGAGAAAAATACCATTACTGATAATTTATTAGAATTACTGGAACAACTCGAATCATGAAAACCCAACTCCAATCCCAACTCCTAGAATGGAATCAAAAACAGGTTCAATACCTTACGAATATTTATCATGAAAATGTAAATAATGAGGATTTCTGGGAATATATTCTTGAATTATTCCTAGAAGATAACAAATTGGAATTCGCTACGACATGGCTTATGAAGCATCATTATGATAATGGATATTCCTTACAAGAAAAACAGATTATTTCCATTTATCAACATGCAGATCAAGTCGAATTTTGGCAAGCAAAATTACATTTATTACAATTGGTGGAAATGATACAAATTCCAAATGTGGTATTGAATGAAATTGATTTATTCGCCAGAAAAAATTTTAAGGAACAACAACCTTTTATCAAGGCATTCGCATTGTATTCCTTATTTATTTTATCCAAACAAATACCAGAATACCGAGCAGAAGTAAGGGAAATGTGTCAATTGGTTTTGGAGGAGGGAAAGGCCTCCACAAAGGCGAGGGCCAGAAAGGTCATTAGGGAATTAAATAAATTAGAAAAATAATCCACAGCCGAATTGCTCAACTGTGGATTATCA
>JAHDHL010000030.1:2250-12604 GCA_020631355.1 Saprospiraceae bacterium
ATTAATCGCAGTTGGACTGGTCAGTCATCACCACTTCGCTGATATCAAAACACATCAGGTCTGCGACACCCAAAAGGGTATTGTATATCGTAGGATCCAAGGTCGCTGTCCTTGAAAGAATGTATAAATTATCCTTATCCGGATTCCCTACCAACATGTAGGAAGCATCGGGTGCGAAATCCAGAATCCAATAATCTGCCTCTCCCGGAATACCCGGAAATGACACCTTGAGTTTACTGAAATCATTCAGGTCGGGCTGGGTCGCCAAACCTGTGATATTATTCGGAATCAAACCATTGAAAATCATACAACTGTTCTGAACCGTCACTCCATTCCCACTTGGGTCGATGGAATAAGTGGCAGTGGTACAGGAACAGCCAATATTGAAGAACTGGGGAATACTGGCAATCTCATACCAAGTACCCAGAAATTGGTTCAGGGTTACGGCTTGGTCGGTGGTTACGGGCAAACAGCCTTGGGAATCCTCATTACAGGAGGTCCATGTCAATGCAATACACATCAAGGCAAGAAAAACGATTTTTTTCATGGTGAAATTTAAATTGTCGGTTATTTTGAAAATACGATAGCTGAACAAGGCCACCTTTTCATTGTTGACATTTTTCATACTTTTATCAGCATCATTTTACGCCATGTTGTATGCGATGAATTCATCATATATTTTGAACCTTTTGAATTAAATTGGATATTACCCCTGTATTCAAAATCATTAATACCAGGTCATCTTTATTGGTGTAATTATATATTTCATTTCTCTCCATGAATCCACATTTAATTCGGATTTACCTACAATATATCATCGGAGTCATTATGGTCATTCCATTGGCACCCATTTTATATGTGCAAGGAAAAATGATTCGTAAAAAAGTCCCTGTTTTACCCGAAGCTGAAATTCCCATAGGTAGTATCAGCTTGAATCATGGTCAGGTTATCCGGCTCATCACGCTTGGTGAAAGTACTATTGCAGGAGTGGGTGTGGAAAAACACAAGGATGGTTTTACGGGTACACTAGCCCAAGAATTATCCAGCATTTACAATCGGAATGTGAATTGGAATGTATGGGCCAAAAGTGGTTATACCGCTAAGGATGTGAATCAGGAATTCGTTCCCCAATTGGCACGAATCCCATCAGTTGACATTATTGTCATCGGTTTGGGAGGCAACGATGCCTTTACCCTCAATCGGCCTTGGAAATGGAAAAGCCAAATACTCCGATTAATTCAGAATATCAGGAAAATCCACAAGGACACTCCAATTGTTTTCATTAACATGCCGCCCATTAAATTATTCCCTGCATTCACAAAACTGATTCAATTCTTCATTGGGAATCTCGTGGAACTACACGGGAAAACACTACACTATGCCATCAGGGATGCTTGCTTTCAAAACGTACATTATTATCATCAGGTCATCACTTTCCAACATTGGAGCCAACAGTGGGATTTGGTCGAAGACCCGGATTTGTTCTTTAGCGACGGGGTGCACCCATCCCAACTCACCTATCAGCTTTGGGCCAAGGATATCGCAGCATTCATTCGGGATAAAGATATCCTGAAACCATTCCAATGACAGATGCTCCTATTCCCGACTTAAGGTATCTTTCATTCAATACATTCATAACAGAATGAATCAGAGGTAGAATAACTTACACTACACTCCCAAAATTTCTTTGGTGAGAATGAATATGGCCATTAGTAAAACAAAGTAACCAAAGCCTTTTTTCAGTGATTGATTGGAAATTCTTTTTCCCAATTGGATACCAATGATGATGCCGATGACGGATAACAATGTAAATGACAATAGGAATCCCCAATCCATTTCCAAATTCTGTACATCACCGAGAAAACCAATAAGGGATTTGACAGAAATAATCATCAGGGAAGTTCCCACTGCTTTTTTCATGGGTAGCCCCACCATCAGAACCAATACGGGAATGATGAGAAAACCGCCGCCTGCTCCTACAATTCCGGTAAGCACTCCTACAAGTGCACCCTCTAGTAAAATGAGGGGATAATTGTAATGAGGGGATTTTTCGTCTGATTGCCCCTCAGTTTTCTTCCTAGACCTAATCATATTGAATGAGGCCATGAGCATGATGATTCCGAAGAATATCATTATGGACATATCCTTGGTAAGCGACCAATTGCCTACATTGAATATTTCATCAGGAATGGCGGGAACGAGGAATTTTCGAGTCAGATACACAGCAATGAATGAGGGAATCGCAAAGATGACGCCCGTCTTGACATCTATCTGCCCCAGGAGGTGATTGCGTATCGCTCCGATACCCGAAGTGGCTCCCACTACAAACAAGGAATATGCTGTAGCCAATACAGGGCTAAGACCTAGGATGTAAACAAATATAGGGACCGCCATGATAGACCCTCCCCCACCCATGAGTCCTAGAAGAACACCAATGACTAGTGCCCCTAGATATCCTAAGAGTTCCATTCAACAATGGTTTTGGTTTGGTTAAGACAGGAGTTACGAATGTATGTCATATCACACATTCCTAGCTCCACCATTCAAATATAGTATAATGCTCTTTCCTAAGGGGCATATAGGAATCAATGGGGTAACTTATTCCTCAATAAGCCATAAACGAATGTTCCGAGTACGGCACCCAGGATGACGATAAGTACCATCAGATACCCATAGCCTACCAGAACAAACATGGGGCCGGGACATGCGCCGGACAATGCCCAACCCAAACCGAAGATGGTACCTCCGATCAGGTATCTCAGTATCCCCTTATCCTTTTCCTTGAATGTAATGGAAGCACCATTCACATCAGACGCATTATTCCATTTCATATATTGGACCAACAATGCTCCTAGGATTACAGCCGAACCAATAATGCCATACATGTGGAATGATTCGAATCTGAACATTTCGTAAATCCTATACCATGAGATAATTTCGGATTTGGTCATTACGATACCAAATAGGATACCTGTGAGTAGGAATTTGATGTATTTCATCAAAATGGAATTATAGGATTAAAAAATAAGGGGTAATAGGAGATGTGTCATCACCAAACCACCAATAAAAAACCCAATCACAGCAACCAAGGATGGCCACTGAAGATTACTCAAGCCACTGATGGCATGCCCGGATGTACATCCTCCTGCGTATCTCGTACCAAAGCCTACCAAGAAGCCCCCTATCAGGAGAATCGAGAATCCCTTGAGTCCAAACTGCTCCCATCCGAATATCTCGGGAGGTAGATATTGTTCGCCAATGGCATGGAATCCCATTTGCTCCAGTGCTAGGACTGTCTTAGGATTGAGTAAGATGGATGCATCGTCATGACTCATGAATTGTCCGGCTATCCATCCTCCGATGATACCTCCGATGACAAATACCAGATTCCATTGCTGTGACTTCCAATCGAAACGGAAAAAATCAGCATATTTTCCAGCTCCTGCAATACTGCACATGGTTCTCAGATTGGAGGAAACCCCAAACTGGCCGCCCGAATACAATAGCAGGTACATGACCAATACAATGAGTGGGCCTCCGACATACCAAGGCCAAGGATTGAATATCCATTCCATAATTAAGTGGTTGTTCTATTTCTACAAAATCATTACTTCTTGGGAGCGAACTCCCTGATTTCCACTTGGTTTCTGTTGTAGGTGATTTTTCCATCCAGATTCAGTTTTTTCATGAGTCTGGAAACAACGACCCTTGAGGTATTCAGGTCATTGGCAATTTGATAATGAGTGATTTCAATCTGATGAGAACGCAATACCATGGCCTTATCCCTAAGGTATTTATATAGCCTTTCTTCCATATTATGGAATGCCAAGGCATCAATGGCTTCCAGTAATTCGGACATTCTCGTATCGTAACTCTCAAAGACAAATGCTCTCCATGTACGATACTTGATGATCCATTCTTCCATCATTCGGATAGGAATCATGATAAGGCTGGTATCCTGTTCGGCCAAGGCCCTGATGCTGCTTTTGCGATTTCCCATACAACAGGACATCGTCATGGCACATGAGTCTCCTGTTTCCAGATAATACAAAAGGATTTCATTCGATTTCTCATCCTCTCCCATTATCCGAATGGCACCCTCAATGACCAGTGGCATGTATTCGAGTCTATCCCCTATTTCCATAAGGGATATTCCTTTCTTGAAATGTTTCGGAATGCCTATACGGACCATCTCATCCAGTAGGGCTTCTTCAAATACAAACTGATACCGTTCCTTTAATTTTTCTTTCATCTCAAATTTCCTGATGACAAAATTACGATAGTGGATGGGATTGGAAAGTAACATTTGTTACCTAGACCATAAGTACACAGGAACAATAACAACACGTTGGTATCAGGGTGTGTTGCCTGAATCCAATTTTCGGTATTGATTTTACAAGGATTTGTCCGATGAAGGACTAAGTGCATGAGCTTATTTGAATGAGAGCTATTTCTTGTTTTTCTTTTTTCTAATCAGCCCTTCCTGAACGACGGAAGCAACCAAAACACCCTGTTTGGTAAAGAAATTCCCCCTTGTGAACCCTCTCGCATTGGATGCACTGGGTGAATCCAAGGCATAGAGTAACCATTCATCCGCTCTGAATTCTCTATGGAACCACATGGCATGATCCAAACTGGCCATTTGTAGCTGCGGAATAGTGACCTCATGCTGATGTGGACGAAGTGATGTGGACAGCAAGTGATAATCCGAGGCATAGGCCAATACCTTTTGGTGTTCGCGGATATCATCGCCCATCTTTCCCCGAGCTTTAATCCAGACATGCCTGAAAGGAGGTAGGCTTTCTGGTTTGAAAAAATCGAATATCTCCACCGGACGGAATTCTATCGGTCGGGGTATGGAAAGGTATTGTCTGAATGATTTGGGGATATACTTGGCATATTGTTCACCGATGGTTCTGTCATCCATGAATTGGTCAGGAGGCGGGATATCCTTAGGTGTTTCTATCTGATGATCCAATCCATCCTGCCTGAGTTGGAATGATGCAGAAGAATTGAAAATGGCCCTACCATTCTGAATGGCTACTATACGTCGGGTAGTGAATGAACCACCATCCCTGATGCGTTCCACTTCAAATATCACAGGCTTGGTAAAATCTCCCGGAAGTATGAAATATCCATGAAATGAATGTGCCACACGATCCTCAGGTACGGTCTGGGTTGCTGCATCCAATGCCTGGGCCAGTATCTGTCCTCCGAAGATATTAGGACTACCCATGTTATGACTTCCTCCCCTAAAAATATTCTGTTCGATAGCTTCAAGCCGGGTTTGGTCCAATAATTCTCCTACGTTTTCCATAATGATGTTTGATTTGATTCCTGAATCCGGTATCCTTACTTCTTCTTACTTCCGGTTCTCAGGAGTTCGGCTTCCTTCTTCAATTTATTGATATCAGATACGATGACCTTATTATTACCATTCTTGTTGGCAACAAGTTCACTTGGGAGGTCAACAATCGCCTTTGGATTCTTTGTACCATCCTTAATGATTTTTTCAACACTGGGAATCGCTTGCTGTTCAAGCCAATTCAATTTTAGGCTAGCCAAGTCATCATATTCCTTGAGAATCTTTTCCTTATCCTCCTTGATTTCAGGATGGCTTTTTTCTAGGTTGTTCAATGCTTTGGTAAACAATTCCTTATCCGCATTAAAATCATAGAATGACATGAAGACGGATTTCTTGATTCTTTCGTAGTCTGGTATAGTAGAATGTACGGTAGGTGCCCAATCAATGGAATCCTTGTCCTCTGCCACTATCCCAATGCTATCCACACCCAAACTATCCGTTAGAGGTTCTACTCCTTTGATACCATTGTCTGCTATGTCCCTTTCTTCCATTCTTCGCTCCATCTCCCTCGATACCATATTGGATAATAAGTCCATTCTTGATTCCTGTTTCTTCTTTTCCGCCTTTGCGGGCCTAACCAACATACTCTCTATGATGACGGAAAACAAACCAATAACTGCAAAGGCCAAGGCCATAAGCATATATCTCCTGATGGCCTTTTCCACCTCAGGACGGAACACCTCCCTTTTCTGTTCACGGGATAATAGGATGAAGGATAGGATGAGAATAATGGCACTGAGGCCCAGTACCCCATAATCCAAATAGGATACGAATTGTGTGAGTTCCATGGTTATGTCTGATTAGCTGAAGTATTAAATATGAATTAAAATTAATATATAAAAAATAGAATACAAGCGTCAGCATAAAAAAAGGCCACACGGTAATACCGTGTGGCCAAAAAAGCATTTCCAAAATTATACAAGCTTCTTTATCGGCGTATCTGGATATAGCCACTCAAGAGTGGTGAACCATCGCCTAAGTCGAGTACATAGAAGTAAGTTCCATCCGGTAGGTCCTTACCATTCCATGTCCCGGTCCAGTCATTTCGGTAAACTCCATCAGCATTCTGGAATACTTGGTTACCCCAACGATTATAGATGCATAGGTTTACAGCATCGTATTGTTCGATACCTTGGATAGTGAATGAATCGTTCACACCATCACCATTTGGTGATATACCGGTGAAGATGACCATTCCCTCACATTGTATCGTAACGAATACCCAAGCTGTATCACATCCCACATTATTACAAACTATGTATTGGAATGAATCCACTCCACAGAATGCCTCGTCTGGTACATAAGTGAATGCCGAATCTGCGCTGGTCGTAACAATTCCATTAAGTGGATCTGTCAATACCGTCAACATCGTTACCTCTCCCTCTATCGTATCATTGTTCACAACTACGATTTCCACAGGAACATTGATTTCCGTTGAATCGTAATCATTCACAGCGATTGGAGGATTAATCGTATCTACTACTGTAGTGTCTATTACGGTTACGGACACAAGTGCCGTATCACATACTCCCTCTAGGTTACAGATAACCAAGCAAGCTGTATCAGGACCACCCTCGGTAATACCGATATACATCAAGCAATCATCCTCTGTCAATTCGAATGCAGCGAATTCGGCAGCATCATCAGGACAGATGTTAGTTACTGACCCCAAGTCTCCTACGAATCCTAACTCATCAGGACAAACAATCACTGTGTCGCCTACATTGATGACATCCTCTAGGTCAACCAATTCGAATTCAGGTACAGAATCACAAACCACATCCAATACGAATGTATCCACACATCCCGTAGCATTCTCTATGATAACCACTTCGTGTAATCCTACGGAGAATGACAACTCAATTCCGTTGGACACCAGACCATTGTTGAATCCGATAGTGGACAATGAACCTGTGAAGTTGTGTGTCACGTCAATATCTCCATAAGTGTTACCAGAGTAACCACCTGTAATCAACAACGCTGTTTCATTGATGACCCAGTTACCTAAGGTATCCCAAGTATTCAATGAGTCGAGTAAGTCTGTCATTGTCATGAACTCTCCTGAGAATGTCTCATCATTCATAGTCCAGCTTGTTACAGTGTAAGGTCCGATATCACCTTGTCCGAACAACGTGAAGTAGTTGTAGGAAATAATGGTATCGAAGTTACATCCTGCAAATCCGCCATCATAGATGGAGTCATTCGCCATGAATGTGTAGTCAATCAACTCCTCGATTGGAATTGGAACACAAATCGTAGCTTGTGATTCACAATCCACAGCATTCAATGTCAAGCTATCCGCTATGCCCAGGTAGTCAGCCACACACAATGGTTCCGTGATGGTCACATTGATGATGATATTCTGACAGACATCATTCGAGTCGCATACCACTAGGCAAAGTTCCTCGATATCACCAGCCTCGCCACCTATTGCTTCCAGGTTGATACACAATGGATCAGAACCGAATGTCAAGTCAACCAATCCGTTTCCGCTACCTCCCTCGCAGGTATCCACAGAAGCGGCACCTACAGTCAATAAGTAGTTTTCGAATAGACAAGTATCCAAGTCTGTTCCGATTGGCAAGTCAATATCAACCGTATCAACACAGTTCGTGATGATTTCGATATCATCGATTGCGGAAGTACATCCACCTGCATCTGTTACAGTCAGGCTGTAGAATCCGGCAGGTAATGAAGTTCTATCCTCATCATTCTCTGTTCCGTCAATATCAGCCCAATCGAATGTATATTCACCATATCCACCCTGAGCAATCACATCAATATCAGAGAAGCAATTATCACCATTGATTACCAATAGAACCGATAGTGGTTGGATTGGCTCGACTACGAAGCACTCCGTAGCAATCAAACAACCGATGGAATCCCTTACTTCAACACAGTAATCACCAGGAAGTAAGTTATCACTCTCGTAATTGAACATTCCATCAGTTACAGTAATCGTTGCAGGCTCATTGAAGTCATCAGAAAGTTCAACATCAAAGTCAACTGCTCCGAATATTTGACCCTCCTCACAGCCTGTTACGGCTACATCATTGATTGTGATGGTCGCAGAACCATCTCCTCCTCCTCCGGATAATCCGAATATCACATCAGTCTCACAACCTGTCACGTTATCCGTAACATTGACTACATAAGAACCAGCAGACAAGTCATTTCTAGTATCACCATTCTCACCATCTTCCCAAGTGAATGTATAATCACCTGAACCGTTGGACATGACAATTGTCACGACTCCCGTAGAATCAGAACATGATGGCTCTGTAACGATGTCTGCGTCACCTGTCAATAGATTCACACTTGGTACTTCCACAGTCAATAGGTCACTACAAAGTGGGTTACTTGGGTCAGTTACAGTTACAATGTAAGTACCTGCTGTCAGACCTGTATTCACGTTGCTTTCCAAACCACCTTCCCATGTATAGATCAATGTATCAGGCATAATGGTTACCTCGGCATCAGCAGCATCACAGTTAGCTGGTGTAATCATTACCGTATCAATGGTAATCGTATCACTCAAACTCACTACGATGGCATCCTCAGTTACTGCACAATCAGGCATACCCACTTCGGATATCGTCACGTTGTAGACTCCCACAGGAAGATCGGACAACATACTTCCATCAGCGGATAATGTACCCACATCACTTGGAGACCATGCATACTCGTAGTTCGCAGGATTGTCATTGGACAGATCCACCGTGATGGAACCATTGTCAATACCACAATCCGCTTCTACTACAATCACATTCGCAACTACCGGCAACTCACATGGATTCGGGTTCACTGTAATGGTTACAGTTGCCGTATCACATAGTACTGGATTACCATCATCACACAATACATATGTGAATGAATCAACTCCAGTGAATCCAGGTGTTGGTGTATAGGTATAAGTTCCGTCAGGGCTGATTCCAACTACACCGTTCTCTGGCTCATCAAGGATTTCAGTAACCTCAATGTCATCACCATTAGGATCGGAATCATTTGTGATTACCGTTCCGATGAGTGGTGTATCCTGCTCTGCTGTTTCTTCATCATCCACAGCGATTGGAGCATCATTCGTATCCATGACTGTGATATAAACCGTAGCCTGATCACATTCAACTGGATTACCATTATCACAGATTTCGTATACGAACTCGTCATTTCCTGAGAATCCAGGATCTGGAGTATAGGTGTATGTTCCGTCTGGATTAATCGTTACCGTACCATTCGTTGGGCCACTGACTGGTGTTGTATTCACTGTCAATGGATCGCCATTAGGATCAGTATCATTATCCGTCAATGAACCTGTCACTGGTGTATCAGCATCAGTAAATGCTGCGTCATCCTCAGCCACTGGTGGATCATTCACATCATCCGCAGGGATTACGGTAATGGTTACCATAGCCGTATCACACTGTGCTGGGTCGGCATCATCACATACTTCGTATACAAACGTATCCTCACCTGTGAAGCCTGGATCTGGAGTATAGGTATATGTACCATCTGGGTTCAATACCAATGTACCATTCTCAGGTTCTGTTACAGGATCAGGATTCACTGTCAATTCTCCCCCATCAGGATCAGAATCATTACCTAATACGGAACTCGTTACAGGATTACCCTCCTCAGTAGCAGCGTCATCATCATTCGCTACCGGAGGCATATCATCCTCATCTGGGTTAACGATATTAATGGTTACTACAGCTGTATCGCAGTATTCTGGTGTTCCTCCGTCACAAGCCACATAAGTGAACTCGTCCTCACCGAAGAAGTCCTCATCCGGAGTATAGGTATATGTTCCATCAGGATTCATAACCAATGTTCCATTCTCAGGTTCTTCAGTCACTGTTACAGTCAATTCATCACCGTCAGGATCATCATCATTCGTTACGACAGAACCAGATACCGGTGTATCAACTGTCGTGTTATTGAAGTCATCCTCCGCTACTGGTGGTTCATTAGTATCAATGATGGTAATGTATA
>JAHDHL010000030.1:12704-12929 GCA_020631355.1 Saprospiraceae bacterium
TTACGACAGAACCAGATACCGGTGTATCAACCGTCGTATCGTTGAAGTCATCATCTGCTACTGGTGGCTCATTCAAGTCTAGGATTGTAATGATTACCGTAGCCTGATCACATAGCGCAGGTGTACCATCGTCACAGATTTCATATACAAACTCGTCATTACCTGTGAAACCAGGATTCGGAGTGTAGGTATATGTTCCATCAGGATTGATCGTTACCGTACCGT
>JAHDHL010000030.1:13029-60366 GCA_020631355.1 Saprospiraceae bacterium
CACCATCAGGATCGGAATCGTTCGTTACCACACTTCCGGATACCGGTGTATCCATTGGTGTATCATTGAAGTCATCCTCAGCAACCGGTGGCTCATTCAAGTCCAGAATCGTAATGATTACCGTAGCCTGGTCACATAGTGCAGGTGTACCATCGTCACATACCTCATATACGAACTCGTCATTACCTGTGAAGCCAGGATTCGGAGTGTAGGTATATGTTCCATCAGGATTGATCGTTACCGTACCGTTCGTTGGCTCCTCTACTGGAGTCGTATTCACTGTCAACGGATCGCCATTCGGATCATTATCATTATCCAATACGGAACCCTCTACCGGTGTATCCACATCCGTGAATTCTGCATCATCCTCCGCTACCGGTGGATCATTCACATCATCGGATGGCAGGATCGTAATCGTTACCACTGCCGTATCACACAATGCTGGTGTCGCATCATCACATACCTCGTATGTGAACGTATCCTCACCTGTGAAACCAGGATCAGGAGTATATGTGTATGTTCCATCAGGATTGATGGTTACCGTACCGTTTGTTGGCTCCTCTACCGGAGTCGTACTTACGATAAGGTCATCACCGTCAGGATCGCTATCATTACCCAATACAGAGCTGGTCACTGGTGTACCCTCCTCTGTGGATGTATCATCATCGTTCGCAACAGGAGGCATATTCTCCTCTGTCGGGTCTACGATATTGATGGTTACAGTAGCTGTATCACACATGGATGGAACACCATCATCACAGATTACATAGTCGAACGTATCCTCACCAGAGAAGCCTGGGTTCGGAGTATAGGTATATGTACCGTCAGGATTCACCGTTACCGTACCATTGTCTGGCTCATCGGAAACTTCCGTTACCGTGATGTTATCACCATCAGGATCGGAATCGTTCGTTACCACACTTCCGGATACCGGTGTATCCATCGGTGTATTATTGAAGTCATCATCAGCTACTGGTGGCTCATTTGTGATGTAGGTATTGATTACTATGATTGTTGTATCACAGAAATCACCATCACAGTGAACTACACATAGTTCTGTTTCTCCGATGAATCCATCAACAGGGTCGATGGTCAAACATTCATCATTAATCTCGACATTCTCAAGATTACCACCATCACCACAGGATGTAGCACTAACGATACCTCCAATCAACTGAAGTTCATTAGCAGTCAAACATGTATCCCATGGAAGATCTTGTGGAATATCCACTACCAATGTATCCGTTGGAGGCAATACGTTCACAACGATGATGGTTGTATCACAAATTTGTGGATTACTATCATCACAGAATACCACACATACCTCTGAAGTTCCTACAGGGAATGCATCAGCAGGATCCAATTCCAAGCAAAGACCGGTCAAGGTTGAAGCATCAACTTCTGTTGGGTCCTCACCACAGATGGTACCTGAAACAACATTACCTGGTAGCTGAACCTCATCTGTAGTCAAACACAATTCAGTCGGATCATCCGCAGGGATATCCACCTCTATCGTATCCGTTGGAGGAAGAACTGTCACGTTAATGATAGTCGTATCACAGAATTGTGGATTATTATCATCACATACCACTACACACATCTCACTTGTTCCAACGAAACCTTGAGCTGGTGTTGCATCAACACAGATAAGACCATTCGTCTCGCCATCCACCTCAGCAGGTGTATCACCACACATTGTAGCGGTCAATGGATTTCCTGCCAACTGTAACTCATCATTAGACAAGCATACTTCCGTTGGTGTTTCGAATGGAGTCGTTACATTGATGGTATCCACTGGAGGCAATACATTCACAATGATGATGGTCGTATCACAAAGTTGTGGGTCATTATCATCACAGTGTACAACACATACTTCAGTTTGTCCAGCATTGAAGCCCGTAACAGGATCCAAGTTCACACACAAACCTCCAGTAGTGGAAGCATCAACTTCCAATGCATTCTCACCACAGATATTAGCGGTAGTCAATGTACCTCCCAACTGCACCTCTGTATCAGTAAGGCATATTTCAGTAGGATCACCAGCTGGAATCTCAACTTCTACAGTATCCATTGGTGGAGTAACTGTTACTATTACGATGGTTGTATCACAGAATTGTGGATTACTATCATCACATACAACAACACATACTTCAGTATTTCCAACGAAGCCATCTTGTGGATCTAATGATACACAATCCAAATCAGTGGCTGTAGTAGCATCTACTTCCGTTGGTGTATCACCACAGATATCACTTGAAACCAAGTTACCCTGTAGTTGGAGTTGATCCGTAACACATACTTCCGTTGGGTCTCCTGATGGAATAGTTACCTGGATGGTGTCCACTGGAGTTTCCACTGCTATGAATACGATAGATGTATCACAGAATCCATACTCATCACAATGGATGATACATGTCTCTGTTACAGCTCCGAAGAAGTCATCAGCAGGGTCAATGGTAATACAACCATCCGTACCTGCTTCGATATCCACTTCTGTCAAATCCTCAGCACAAATTGTAGCGGAAGTCACATTTCCTGGCAATTGCCACAAGTCAGCCAATACACATTCTACCGATGGGTCGATAGGTGGTACGGTCACGATTGTGGTATCCGTAGGAATAATCGGATTTTCCACTTCTATGTAAACGATGGTCGTATCACAAGTACCCAAATCATCACAGTGTACTACACAAATTTCTGAAGTACCCGTGAATGACGGATCAGGATTCAAGTTGATACAATCATCATTTCCTGTAGTTACATCTACTTCTGTCAGGTTCTCACCACATACAGTAGCAGAGTAGATATCTACATTCAAGTCTAACACCTCATTGATGCAGGTATCCACATCGGTATCATAAGGTGTTGTAACATATAGGGTATCAGTACAACCGAACATTGGTACCAATGTATAATCCACATCTACGGTACAACCATTGGCGTCCGTAATAGTCACATCCACCATTTCTGCTCCTACGTTCAATACAGAACCGTAGTTAGCTACTGGTGAACCAGGTGCATTACCCACATTGGAAACGATAGTATAAGGTGCCGTACCTCCCTGCATTTCCAAGTCCAATCTACCATCAGCGTCATCACACTGTGTCGGCATTACAGGACTTACATATACATCGAATGCTGGAATTTCAGTCACTTCGAACTCCATGAATGATTGACAATCATTCAACTGGTCAATTACGGACAATACATATGTACCTGCTCCCAAACCAGTAACGGTAGTAGGTGTACCTGTAGTGATACTACCTGCATTGTTACCTCCGTAGATGTTGTAGATGTACCATCCATATCCGTTCACGGTAAATGTAATGGATGCATCAGCATCATCAGAACAAGTCAAATCAGTTACGTCATTGATGGTGATAGCCGGGCCATCAGTAGCAGTCAATGAAGCAGATGTGGTAGCAGAACAGCCTGTTGCCGTATTCGTTACCACGACCGTGTACAATCCCGGAGCCAATCCAGTAGGATTATCCGTATCAGCTATTGTCGTACCATTGGTGGACTCCCATGCGTATGAAGCATTAGCAGGAGCACCTTGGACAGTGAATGATCCATCATTAGAATCACAAGTAGCTGGATTGGATGGAACCAAAGACAAGTTCGTTCCGAATACAGCCTCAGTCGCTTCGATTTCAACATCCACCATGCTCTGACATCCTCCTACTCCAGTTACAATAACTTGGTAAGAACCAGCTGCCAGATTATCGAATGTGAATGATGTGGTACCATCAGCGATTGTTCCATTGTCCGTAACCAAGGTTACATCCTGATAGAAGTCATAAGTGTATGGACCGTCATTACCTGAGATAATGATATCGAATGAACCATTATCAGCAGAACAAGCAGTAGGATTCACATTGATGGAAGAAATGGATACTCCAGAGGAGTTAGCCACTCTTACAGGTACTGTTTCATCCATTCCACAACCAGCTGCATCAGTAACATTCAGGTTATAGATACTTGATGGTAAATCACTGAATGAAGCAGTCAAATCAGCACCAGTTGTAGTTCCTGCCACACTATTCGTAATCAAATCAGTCAATGTGAATGTGTAAGGAGCTGTTCCTCCCATAATTGTCACTTCGACCGAACCGTTATCAGAGATACAGGACAAGTCAGATACTGTAATGATATCCACCAATTCTACTGACTCAGGGCCAGTTACATTGATATCCAATGTACTTTCACAAAGTGTGTTGGCATCAGTTACCGTAACATAGTAGGTACCTGGCTCCAAACCTGAGATATCCTCATCAGTAGAGGAGAATCCGTTAGGACCATTCCATTGGAATTGGTATGTTCCTGTTGTTGTCACTACTGTTGAACTAGAGGAAACCAATAGGTCAATGCTTCCATTCGCACCACCACATACAGTAACATCAGATACTGTTGGTGTAACTGTAGGCGCTTCTGGATTAATCAATATACTCTGTACGGATTGGTCTGTACAACCACCATCATTCAATTCAAGTGTAATCACCTTACCACCCAATGATGGGAATGAAGCGATGATTTGTGCACCTGCAGGAGCAGTGGCCGTTGCAGGACTTGAGTACAATAATGTACCATCCTGTAGAGACCATGTCAATACTGCACCCGGGCTCGCATTACCTGTGAACATGAATTCAACATTCGTTAATCCACAAGATGGAAGCTGAACGATGAAGTTTGCATTAGGATCAGAAGTCTGTACGATAGTGAATGCTTCCTCTACCATACATCCGTTCTCACCTGTCAATTCAATATTATAGTTAGCCAATGAACCTGCAATGGTAGCATCGAACTGTAATTCGTTACCTGCCACTACCACATTTGAATATGTACCACCACTTGCTTCGATGAAGTAATCCGTAATGGTTTCACTCAATTCAATGCTTACCGGTGTGGAGCTATCCTCACAAATTGAGATGGTCTCAATCGGATTCACTACGAATGGATCCTCGTAAACATAGATTTCTACCTGAGCAGTTCCTGGACAATTACCTCCGTTTCCTCCATCAGCCACAAGTACTTCGTATACTGTAGTTTCGGTAGGATTCACTGTAGGTGTGGTACAAGATGTACAGCTCAATGAATTCATATCACCTGATACGACAGACCATGTCAGGTCAGTACCTCCTGTAGTAGACAGGATGATACTTTCACCTGCACAGATTGAATCCGGCTCCAAACCAACATCAGGAAGATCCTGAGGAGTGAATGTCAATACATCACTACCTGTACATCCGTTGGTAGGATCGGTGATATAAATCGTGATAAACATATCCTCAGGTACGTTATTGAATGGAATGAACGTAGTGTTCGCATCATTCGGATTCAGGAATGTACCATAAGTAGATGCATATTCTATTTCGAATGCATTGGTGTATTGGACACCATTTACAAAGATGTAATCATCCAACAACTGATAAGTACCAGCCGGGTTCAGACAGAACTCATAGTTCTCTACCTCAACGATTGGTGTACCCTCACCTGTATTCTCTAATACTTGGGAGAATGAAGTCACCTCACAAGTTCCGTCTGCGTTGGTTACTACGATATCGTAAATACCAGCTGCAAGATCTGTGAAGATATTATCAGTGGAGTAAGTGTCTCCTCCATCAATACTGTATTGAATTGGAGCCACACCATTGATAGCTTCGATAGTAATCGTACCATCCGTATTCGTACAACCCGTTGGGTTGATGCTGATTACATTGGTAATTTCTGGTCCGTCAGGAGCAACCAATACCACTGGATTCAGTGTATATGGTACTTGACAGGAACCATCTTCATTGCGAATGAAGATATTGTAATTACCAGGACCAAGGTCGGTGAATTCATTAGACAATTGCCAGTTGAATCCATCAATACTATATTCAACTGCCGCACTACCTGCTGTCGCATTGATGATAATCATACCATCATTTGCTGAACAATCAGATGGGTCAGCACTTACGAATCCATTATTAGGATCGAATTCAGGAGCCACAGGAGCTGTGATAACAGCTTGTAGTGGATAGTCCACTTGACAAGTACCGGATGTATTTCTGATACTGATGTCATAGTTACCCTCATCCAAGCCATTGAATATGTTACTTGGCTGCCATGTAGTACCACCGTTGATACTGTATACCAATGGTTCTGTACTTGTTGCATTGATAATAATAGTACCATCAGTCTCATCACAATCCGTGATATCAGTTACCGTGAATGCAGGTGTATCGAATGCTGGTGCTTCCTGATCCGTAAGCGTTACGGATGGGAATGTAACATCACAAGACTCATCTGCATTTCTTACTACGATTTGGTAGAATCCTCCGGAAAGACCAGAGAACAACCCGCCATTCTCGAAGAATGTCAAACCACCATCTATACTATATTGTAACGGATCAATTCCTCCGGTAGCCGTAATCATGATAGAACCATCAGCCGTATTACATTCGGACGGATCATTAGCTATGACATCCGTAATACTTGGTGCATTTGGTGCTTCAAGCAATACAGGGTTGTTCGGATAAGTCTCCATACAAGTCCCTCCATCACTATTCCTAATGAAGATGTTGTATCCACCAGCTCCCAAATCACTAAATACATTGGATGTCTGCCAGTTGAATCCATCAATACTATATTCTGTAGCAGAGCTTCCAGCAGTTGCGTTGATGGTAATGGTTCCGTCCTCGTTATCACAATCCGTAGGATTCGTAACTACCACAGCATTCACAGCATCAAACTCAGGAGCCTCAGGAATATTGATGACAGCTTGAGTAGGTGCATCCACCTCACATGTTCCTGTGATATTTCTGATTGTAATATCATAGTTACCATCAGCCAAACCTGTGAAGACATTACTTGCCTGCCATGTTCCTCCTCCGTTGATACTGTATTCCAATGCCTCATTGCTATTAGCATTAATGGTAATCGTACCATCTGCCAAATCACAATCCGTAACATCAGTTACAGTAAATGCAGGGTCATCAAATGTCGGAGCTTCCTGATCTGTCAAGGTTACTGATGGGAATGTTACATCACATGTTCCATCAGAATTCCTTACTACGATTTCGTAGAAACCACCAGCCAAACCTGTGAATTCACCATCATTCTCAAAGAAGTCAACACCTCCATTGATACTGTATTCAAGTGGAGCCACTCCTCCTGAAGCCAAGATGGTAATGGTACCGTCAGCTGTATTACACTCGGATGGATCCTCGAACAATACATCACTGATACTTGGAGCATTAGGTGCAACCAATACCACAGGATTCAATGGATAAGGCACCAAGCAGGTCTCATCCTCATTTCTGATGAATACATTGTAAGTACCCGCACCTAAACCTGTGAACTCATTAGATGATTGCCAGTTGATACCACCATCGATACTGAATTCTGTTGCAGCAGTACCTGCAGTACTATTAATGGTGATTGTACCATTATCTGTATTACAATCAGATGGATCAACGGATACCACAGCATTTCCAGCATCAAATACTGGTGCCTCCGGCATATCAATTATTGCTTGGAATGGATAATCTACCTGACAAGTACCAGAAGTATTTCTGATACTGATGTCATAATTACCATCAGCCAAACCTGTAAAGACGTTACTTGGCTGCCAAGTCGCACCACCATCTATACTATATTCAATAGCTTCATTACTAGAAGCATTCACTGTAATGGTACCATCAGCTTCGCCACAATCCGTAACATCCGTCACTACGAATGCGGGTGTATCGAATGTTGGAGCCATCTCATCCGTCAAGGTTACAGATGGGAATGTAACATCACAAGACTCATCTGCATTTCTTACTACTATCTGATAGAATCCTCCGGAAAGACCAGAGAACAATCCACCATTCTCAAAGAATGTCAGACCGCCATCAATACTATACTGAAGTGGTTCGATACCACCATTAGCAGTAATCATGATTGAACCATCAGCTGTATTACACTCGGTTGGATCGACTGAAATCACGTCCACAATACTTGGTGCATTAGGAGCATCAAGAATTACCGGGTTATTCGGATATGCTTCAAGACATGTTCCGCCTACACTATTTCTAATGAAGATATTGTAGGAACCAGCAGCTAATCCCGTGAAGATATTAGATG
This sequence comes from Saprospiraceae bacterium, assembly GCA_020631355.1. Lineage (GTDB taxonomy): Bacteria > Bacteroidota > Bacteroidia > Chitinophagales > Saprospiraceae > JAHDCE01. The sequence goes on from JAHDHL010000030.1 coordinate 21,139, forward strand.
ACTGCCAGTTGACACCACCGTCGATACTATACTCCGTAGCAGAGCTACCCTCTGTCACATTGATAGTGATTGTACCATTGTCCGTATCACAATCCGTAGGATTAGTAGTCACTACAGGATCTACTGCATCAAACTCAGGAGCGGTTGGCTCACCAACATTCGCATTGAATGGGTAATCCTCCTCACAAGTACCAGAAGTATTTCTGATTGTTACATCGTAGGATCCAGAAGCCAAGCCTGTGAACACGTTGCCTGGCTGCCATGTAGTACCGCCATCAATACTGTATTCCAGTGCCTCATCACTTGAAGCGTTAATGGTAATCGTACCATCTGACTCTCCACAATCCGTAACATCCGTTACATTGAATGCAGGAATATCATATGTTGGAGCTTCCTGGTCGGTAAGGGTAACAGATGGGAATGTAACATCACATGTTTCATCTGAGTTCCTTACTACGATTTCATAAACACCACCTACCAAGCCTGTAAACAGACCGTTATTTTCCTGGAAGCTTACGCCTCCGTCAATACTATATTGTAGTGGAGCAATTCCACCTGAAGCCGTAATGGTAATCGTACCATCTGCAGCATCACAATCCGTAGGGTCAGTAAATGTAGCATCCGTAATCTGAGGAGCATTTGGTGCCACCAAGAATACCGGATTATTCGGATATACCTCAAGACATGTTCCGCCCACTGCATTTCTGATGTAAACATTATATGTACCTGCACTCAAACCGTTGAATACATTACTTGGCTGCCAGTTCAGACCACCATCAATACTGAATTCAGTTGGTGAAGAGCCTTCAGTTACATTGATGGTAATTGTTCCATCATTCACATCACAATCCGTAGGATCAGTCACTACAACAGGATCAACAGGATCGAAAGTAGGAGCAACAGGCTCATTGATGATAACACTTACAGGGTTATCCACTTCACAAGTACCTGTTGTATTCTGGATAGCCAATGGATATGTACCTGCGGATAATCCAGAGAATACATTACTTGGCTGCCAAGTAGCACCACCGTCGATACTATATTCCAATGCCTCGTTACTGGAAGCATTGATGGTAATCGTTCCATCTGAAGCTCCACAATCCGTAACCTGTGTTACATTGAATGCAGGTGTATCAAATGTAGGTTCTACCTTATCCGTCAAGGTAATGGATGGGAATGTCACATCACATGACTCATCATCATTCCTTACTACGATTTCATAAGTACCGCCTGCTAGACCTGTGAATAATCCACCATTCGCCACGAATGTGGTTCCACCATCTATACTATACTGTAATGGGTTAATTCCACCAGTAGCAGTAATGGTAATCGTTCCATCCGCCACGTTACAATCCGTAGGATCAGTAAATGTAGCATCTGTAATCTGTGGTGCATTTGGTGCCACCAAGAATACAGGGTTACTTGGGAATGTTGCCAAACAAGTACCTCCAGCCAGATTTCTGATGAAGATATTATAAGTACCTGGAGCCAAACCTGTGAATTCGTTTGATGTCTGCCAGTTCAGGCCACCATCTATGCTATATTCAGCAGGAGAAGAACCATCCGTTGCGTTGATTGTGATTGTTCCATTATCGGTATCACAATCCGTAGGGTTCGTAGTCACTACAGGATCGATAGGATCGAATGTTGGTGAAACTGGTTCATTAACGATAGCTACCGTAGGATTATCCACCTGACAAGTACCTGTAGTATTTCTGATACTCAGGTTATAAGTACCTGCATCCAAACCTGTGAATACATTACTTGGCTGCCAAGTGAAACCACCATCAATACTGTACTCGATAGCCTCATTGCTTGAAGCGTTAATCGTAATCGTACCATCACCTGATCCACAATCCGTAACATGGGTCACGCTGAATGCTGTGGCATCGAATGTAGGTTCTACTTGGTCTACAAGAGTGATGGATGGGAATGTCACATCACATGACTCATCATCATTCCTTACTACGATTTCGTAGGTACCACCAGCCAGACCTGTGAATAATCCACCATTCGCTACGAATGTGGTTCCACCATCTATACTATATTGTAGTGGGTCAATTCCACCTGAAGCCGTAATGGTAATCGTTCCATCTGCCACATCACATTCTGTCGGATTCGTGAATGTTGCATCTGTGATACTTGGTGCATTCGGTGCTACCAAGAATACAGAGTTATCAGGATATGCCTCAACACAAGTTCCTCCGACACTATTTCTGATGAAGATATCATAAGTACCCGCACTCAAACCATTGAACACATTGGATGATTGCCAGTTGACACCACCATCAATACTGAATTCAGGAGCAGAACTTCCATCAGTCACATTCACTGTGATAGAACCATCATTCACATCACAATCCGTGGGATCGGTAGTAACTACGGGATCAACCACTGCAAATTGTGGAGGTGTAGGAATTCCGATGATTGCCTGGAATGGGTAATCCACCTGACAAGTACCTGTTGTATTACGGATAGTGATATCATAATTCCCATCAGACAAACCTGTAAATACGTTACTTGGCTGCCATGATGTACCACCATCTATACTGTATTCCAGTGCCTCAGCACTTGATGCATTAATTGTAATTGTTCCATCTTCCAAACCACAATCCGTAACATCCGTTACTTCAAATGCAGGAATATCATAAGTAGGAGCTACTTGATCGGTAAGTGTTACGGATGGGAATGTGACTTCACATGTACCATCTTCATTTCTTACTACGATTTCATATAGTCCACCTGCTAGGCCTGTGAACAATCCATTGTTCTCAAAGAAGTCAACACCTCCATTGATACTATACTCTAGTGGAGCAATTCCACCATTCGCTGTGATGGTAATCGTACCATCATCAGAATTACATTCTGTAGGATCAGTAAATGTCACATCTGTAATCTGTGGTGCATCAGGTGCTACCAAGAATACAGGATTATCAGGATATACTTCCAAACAAGTACCTCCTACTGAATTTCTAATAAATATATTATAAGTACCTGCACTCAAACCAGAGAATACATTACCAGACTGCCAATTCAGACCACCATCTATACTGTATTCTGTTGGTGAGGAACCATCCGTCACATTAATCGTAATTGTACCATTGTCGATATCACAATTTGTAGGATCAGTCGTCACAACCGGATCAACCTGATCGAATACCGGTGGTTCGGGAGTATCTATAATTGCTTGGAATGGGTAATCCACCTGACAAGTACCGGATGTATTTCTGATACTGATGTCATAATTGCCTGCATCCAAACCAGAGAATACGTTACTTGGCTGCCAAGTCAATCCACCATCTATACTATATTCAATAGCCTCAGCACTTGAAGCATTGATTATAATGGTACCATCTGCCTCGCCACAATCCGTAACATCCGTTACTTCGAATGCAGGAGCATCAAATACTGGCGGAACCTCATCTGTCAAGGTTACTGATGGGAATGTAACATCACATGACCCACCTGCATTCCTAACTACGATTGGGTAGTTGCCACCGGCCAGACCCGTGAATACTCCACCATTATCAACGAATGAAACACCTCCATCTATACTATATTCCAGAGGAGCAATACCTCCGGCAGCTGTAATCGTAATTGTACCATCAATCACATCACAATCCGTAGGATCGGTGAACTGAACATCAACGATGGATGGTGCTTCAGGAGCTACCAATTCGAATGGATTATTAGCATATGCAGTTGAACATGAACCATCATCGTTCCTTACTACCACATTGTATGTACCAGCTGCCAAACCAGAGAATACATTCGATGACTGCCAGTTAACTCCACCATCTATACTATATTCAGGATCAGACGAACCATCATTCACATTAATGGTAATGGAACCATTGTCCGTATCACAATCATCCGGATCGACAGTAACCACTGGATTCACTGCATCGAATGTCGGAGCAGCAGGACCATTGATTACAGCATCGAATGGATAATCCACCTCACAAGTTTCATCCTCATTCCTTACGGCAATTTCGTAGGAACCAACTGGTAATCCTGAGAAGATGTTACTTGGTTGCCATGTGCCACCACCATCAATACTATATTCCAAACCTTCACCACCATTCGCATTAATGGTAATTGTACCGTTAGAAAGTGTACAATCCGTTACATCCGTTACTTCGAACGCAGGTGCGTCGAATACCGGAAGAATCTTATCTGTCAACGTTACGGATGGGAATACATCCACACATGAACCACCTGCATTAGCAACTTGGATTTCATATGTACCACCAGCCAAGCCAGTGAATGTACCTCCATTCGCTACGAAAGTATTACCTCCATCAATACTGTACTCAAGTGGCTCTACACCTCCTGATACAGAAATCGTTATCGTACCATCTGCAACGCTACAATCCGTAGGATCTGTGTAGATTGCGTCTGTAATCTCGGGAGCATCAGGATCAGTCAATACAACTGGGTTAGATGGATACAATACCTCACAGGTAGCATCATTATTTCTGATACTTACCGTATACTCGCCCGCTTCTAAGCCAGAGAATACATTGGATGATTGCCATGTAAGACCACCATCAATACTATATTCAGGTGCAGTGGAACCAGCAGTTACATTAACCGTGATGGAACCATCGGTAGCACCACAATCATCAGGATTATCCACTACTACTCCAATAGCATTATAGTTTGGTGTTTCAGGAATATCTATCTCTACCTGAGTAGGATAATCCACCTGACAAGTACCATCTGTGTTTCTGATTGAAATATCATAGAATCCATCAGATAATCCAGAGAACACATTGGATGATTGCCATGTAGAACCACCATCAATACTGAATTCTATTGGATTATTACTATTGGCACTTATTGTAATGGTACCGTCTGCTTCGCCACAATCCGTTACATCCGAAACAGTTACACCATTGGTAGCAAATGTTGGAGCTACCTTATCGGTAAGTGTCACACTTGGATTGGAAATCACACAGGAACCGTTATCATTCCTAACTAGGATTTCATACACACCTCCAGCAAGACCTGTAAAGTTACCTCCATTGGAGAACCAGTCCGTACCTCCATTGATGCTATATTCCAAAGGAGCAATTCCTCCAGAAGCAGTAATGGTAATGGTTCCGTCTGTCTCACCACAATCCGTAGGATCAGTGAAAGTCACGTCTGTGATTTCAGGTGAATTCGGAGCCACCAAGGTAATCTGGCTGATGTGTTGTACCAAACATGTACCATCATCATTCCTTACTTGGATAGTATATGTATCAGGAGCCAATCCTGTGAATAATGGATTAGAACTCCAAGTCAAACCTCCATCAATACTGAATTCAGGATTTGAACTTCCATTTACCACACTGATATTAATCTGACCATTATTGGTATCACAATCCGTAGGATTTGATGGAGTGACAGAATTAATAACTGGTGTAGTAGGAGCAAAAATCGTAACTGTGTTACTGAATGTCACCTCACAGTTTTGAGATTCTGCATTCCTAACATCAACGATGTAGTTACCACCAGGAAGATTGATGAATACGTTACTTGGTTGCCATGGTCCATTGTTGATACTGTATTCCAGATTCTCAACACCAGAAGCATAGACAGTAATAGTTCCATCTGTCTCTCCACAATCAGATACATCCGTAGCTACAACACCTGGAGCATTGAATGTCGGTAATACAGGATCCGTCAAAGTGATTGGCGGATAAGTAACCTGACAAGACAAGTCTGAATTAGCTACTACGATATTATAAGTACCTCCAGCCAAGTTGGAGAATACATTAGATGATTGGAATGAAAGACCTCCATCATTACTATATCTCAAAGGAGCTGTTCCTCCGGAAGCCGTAACGGTAATCGTACCGTTCACTACTCCACACTCTGTAGGATCAGTGAATTCCACATTAGAGATACTTGGAGCATTAGGAGCAGTCAGGATGTATGGATTGAAATCATCCGCTACCTCACAAGTACCATCGTCATTCCTAACGAATACATTGTAAGTTCCAGGAGCCAAGTTCGTGAAACTACCACTAGCCTGCCAGTTCACACCACCATCAATACTGTACTCCGTAGATGAACTACCACCAGTCGATGTAATGGTGATTGACCCATCATCCACTCCACAATCCGTGGGAGGAGTGAAAGAAACATTCGTGATGGATGGAGCCGTTGGTTCGTCAATAATGATTGGAGGACCGAAAGCTTGGATACATGTACCATCCGCATTCCTTACCACAACCACATAACCATTGAATGCAGGTAAGTTAGGGAATACACTGGATGTCTGCCATGTGGAGCCACCATCGATACTATATTCCAATGCACCCTCACCTGAAGCGAAAATAGAGATGGTTCCATCAGTTTGGTTACAATCTGTTACATCTGTTGCTATAACATTTGAAATGATTGGAGCAGTAGGTTCTTCTATTGTTACAGATGGGAATGTTACATCACATGAACCATTTGCATTGGAAACTACGATATTATAGGTTCCGGCCGCTAGTCCTGTAAAGCTTCCTCCATTATCAAAGAAGTTTAAGCCACCATTAATACTATATTGTAATGGTGCAGTTCCTCCAGAAGCTGTAATGGTAATCGTACCATCCCCTGCTCCACAATCTGTAACATCCGAAGTCACCACATCCGTAATGGATGGTGTATTAGGTGCTACTAGAATAACAGGATTGGTAGATGAACTTACTTCACAGGTTCCCGTAACGTTTCTAACTACGACATTATAAGAACCCGGAGCCAAATTATTGAATGTATTGGATGATTGCCAGTTCAGGCCACCATCAATACTAAACTCAGGTGATTCACTACCTGCAGTAACACTGATATTGATAATACCATTATCCACTCCACAATCCGTGGGATTCGTTGAATTCACAAAGATATTAGATGGAGCAGTAGGCTCATCGATAACCACTGGTAAAGCATAGGTATCAGAACAACTATTATCCTGATAACGAACAGATACTGTATAAACATTCGCAGGAAGATTAGAGAATACATTGGATGATTGCCAGATGCCACCTCCAATACTGTATTCCAATGGCATGTTACCGGTAGCTAGGATGGTAATGGTACCATCATTCTCACCACAATCCGTAACATCTGTTCCGTTAGCGGCCGTAATCATTGGATTAACAGGATCTTCGAATACAACAGTGGATGCTACGATTACACAATTATCATCCGCATTCCTCACACTAATTGGATAAGAACCCGCTGCAAGGTTGGTGAATGTATTGGTTGTAACGTAGTTGGTACCATCGATACTGTATTCTAATGGAGCCAATCCACCCGAAGCGATGATTTCTATGGAACCATTATTGGCTCCAGCACAACCATTGGGTTCTACTGTAATGACATCCGTAATCTGTGCAGCATCAGGTGCTTCGATGATTACAGGATTATTATCATAAGCTACGGGGCAAGTCTCATCATCATATCTTACCAATACGGTATAAGAACCAGGAGCAAGACCTGTGAATGAACCATTATTCTGCCATGTTGATCCGTTATTGATACTGTACTCCAATGTTCCTCCCGTACCTGTTGCGGTCACAGAGATAGAACCATTATCGGTTGTACAATCAGAAACATCCACATCTGTAACACCGGTAATCACCGGTACAGGAACTACAGTTACCGTTACTTGGTCCGTACCTGTACAACCGAAGTCGTTCGTTACCGTAACCGTATAGGTAGTGGTTGTCGTTGGTGATGCAATCGGATCGAAGATATTCGCATTATTCAATGAACTGGATGGGGCCCATTGGAAAATGGTACCACCTTGTGCATTCAATTGATAGGAATCACCCTCACAAATGGTTGCATTTTCTCCAGCATCAGCTATCAATGCAGGATGCACTGTTACTGTTTCGAAGATCGTCACATCACAACCACCCACTGTAGTTACAGTCAAGGATACGTTGTATTCGCCATCTGTTGAGAATACATAATTCGGATTCTGAGCAGTGGAAGTTGCACCACCATCATCGAAGTCCCACAACCAAGACTGGATGGCAGGAGTAGATGGTGTCAAGTCTGTGAAAGGAGTTGCCTCGCCTGCACACACCTCAGGTGCAAAGAAGTCAGGAGTAGGTAATGTATTAACGGTTACTACTACCTCATCTGTTTGCTCACAACCAGAATCATCTGTTGAAGTCACTGTATAGGTTGTCGTTACTGCTGGTGAAGCAGATGGATTCGGACAACTCACACAACTCAAACCTGTAGAAGGTGCCCAAGTATAGGAATACGTTGGCTGACCTGATACAGATAGTGGAGTGGAATCTCCTATACAGATGGATGCATCATTGCTTGCTGTAATATCCGGACAACAAGGCGCTGGTGCATTATAAAATTCATTATCAAAACAAACTGGTTCATCAGAAACAGCAACCTTGAATTCGATGCTTTGTACATCATCAGCCGTAAGGCCTGTAATGGTATAAGATTGTGCTTCGGATAAATCGTTGGTTACTAATTCGTAGATGCCATTCGTTGATGTGATGAGGAAGTCGGTTTCGACACCCACATATTCCCATGATACATCTATGGAATAACCACTACTTGGAGTAACTGCATTATTGTAGGAACAACCACTGACATTGAAAGAAGTAATTTCGATGAAACATCCTCTTGAAGTAAGCGGTTCCCTCCCCTCCCAATCGGTAGAGTCAACATCCGGCATATCCAAGGAATCGATGGTTGCTACGTTCTCTACTAATTCAAATACGGAGGATACCCTTGTGGTAATAGATAGAATCTCACAAGTTCCGTTATCAATTTGTGGTATATGCCATACGCCTGTTACCGGATCATAAGTTCCCTCTGTTGCAGAGTAGGTTACATAATCCACCTGACCAGGCAAGTTATCCGTAACATATACATTTGTTGCATTGAATGGGAATGTATCCGGTGGGCCCATGGTTCTGTTACATACTTCGATGTCCCAGATTACAGAATCACCCTCGGTTACAATCTCTGCTTCAGTTGTATGGTCCATTTCATAGACCTCTTTCTTCACGTCGATATCCACCAATGGACAAAGAAGACCGATATCATAATTGGTCAAACTATCACCATTCGGTAGGTAGAATACGTCCGTAATCAAGGAAGTAGGATTCACATCACTATCCAATTCTCCATCTGAACCAGCATTCTTGGTTGTACCCACATACTGTTCAGCTACTAGAGAAGGTACACCTATCGCATAATCCGCTGCAGTCAATGGTCCGAAGTTGAACCAACCCGTGGAATCCGTGAATGTTGTCTGAACCGGTGTAATCAAATCCGTACCTGAGAACAAGTTCACTTCGATACCAACCAATGGTGGCTCACCAAAGTCCTGGATACCATTATAGTTTTCATCACACCATACATGGTTACCAACGGATGTTCTATTGGAACAATTCACAAGCGTCACCTCTTGTCTGAACTCGGCCGCACAACCATTCGCATCGTTATAAGTCAACATGAATTCGTGTGTACCCGGACCGTAACTGGCGATTTCTACCATAGATAATGGATCCGTTACATCTACGACACCTCCGTTAGGACTTGTCCAATTGTAGTCTGTGAAACCTACAGGACCTGCCAATTGGAAATCATTGGTAGCACAATTCTGAGTCAAGATAAGATCTCGTTGAGTTGGGTATACCGTGATAGAAACCGTATCAACCGAACCACACTGATCATTCCTTTCAGAACGCAGATAGTATTGTAATGTCAATTCTTGTGTAGTAGGGTTCTCCATCTGGAATGATACCGGAGTCGTGGTAGTGGATGATAAGAATGACACATCCGCACCATTGATACCGACCCATTCGTAAGTATTATTCAACATTGGGTCTGGGCCGACAGATGGAATCAAATCATCCGAACAAGCTTCGAATTCATCCTCTGGGAATGGTACGATATAATCAGCTGATGCACGGAATGATGTATATTCATTACAAGAACATGTCTTATCCATATCCATATACGCATAAACAGAACATGAAAGACCAGAAGTCACATCCACATTACCACAAACTGTTACTGTACCATTGGTAGGAATAGCCTGTGTGGTAGTAACGTCTGCTAATAATACGTCTACTCCCTCATCATAATCACCATTTTCATTGATATCCGCCATCAAGGATACTGTAGTTACCTGACCAGCTGGAACAGGTTCTCCTGTATTGGTCAAATCGAAGCAGTAATCCAATGATTCCTGATCTGGTGGAGCAGCAGTGGCGGTCAATGAAAGATTAGATATTTCATATGTAGGTTTTACTACCTGAATTCTTCTTTCTACCTCATCTGATACTGCACGTACCTGACATGTCGAACCTGTTCTGACACAAACTACATCCTGAGAGTTGAATGTACTTACGAACATATCATATCCCTGACAGAATTGTCCTACATCAGATGCCTCTACCTGGAAAGTAAAGTCCGCAGATTGGCCGGCAGCTAAGCCATCCGGCATATCAATGATGATGTTTTGTCCACCATTCACATTTTGAATCACTGGATTCGTTGGTCCTAGTGGTACTGAGTTAGTTCCCGGATTATATGAATTCGGTACATATGTGATTCCTTGTGGTAATTCTACCAAGATAGAATCCGCAGAACCTACGGGTTGGGAACCAATTTCAATATTATATGCAACATCAACAGGTAAGCTGTTCGCACCACAACCATTCAATATGGCTGGGTCTCCGACATTCAATCCTGATAAGAATGGAGAAGAAACACCATTCAATCTTACCCTAGGTCCAGGGTTGAACACCCTGTTGGTTTCTTCCCCACAAGCATTCCTTGCCCTTGAACGGAACAAGGCTCTGGATGGTGTCTTGAATCCACAATCCGTAGTGGTTCTGAATCGTACCAACATGAAATTCTCCAATGTATTGGTTGTACCTTCCAGACCATCCGTTTCCAGAGTGGTATTCTGGTCAGAGACATTGATTCTCCAAAGATTACCGAAGAAATTGACTGGTTCCGTAACGGAAGATACCCAAGTGGTATCCGATCCATCTACAGGAACAGGATAAGCAATTTCAAATGAGTTCGGTATATATGTCGTGGCAGTCGGGAGTCGCCAGTACATTCTGATATCAAACAAGTAACCCAAATCGGCACTATTGAACTTCAACATGTACTCCACATCCTCACATAAATCAATATTGTAAGGTTGGCCAGGATCAGGAGAAAGGATTTCCATACCCAGTACGGCATCAACCGTAACCAATCTTAGTGTTTGGGGTTCGGAACAAACGATTTCTTCCGTAGAACCCGGATATCCACTACAATCCCAACCTGTATTAACAATGATACTATCTGTCTCACAGTTATTGGAAGCAATACAAAGCTCCACTGTACGTGTCTGCCCTACTTCAACATCACCAATAGAGATGATACCTAGATTTTCAGGGTAAGGATCACCCGTTGCAGGGTCTCTTACATCATGTAGGATTACACCACCCGACGGAGATTCCCATGATACGAATGTATTCGTAGATTTCAAATCACCCGTATTGGTTACATCCATGCTGAAACATGTGGTTTCCTGTGCCAATTGTTCCTCGAATGAATATGGCTGTAACAATACTCTTGGCAAGCCATTAAGTCTAGCATAGTTCCATGTTACAGCTAGATCTTCTGGCTGAATCCAGTAGTACCTGTCATTGTATGGTGCATCCGTATCGTAGAAGTAGTTCTGATGATTCCCGTAATAATTAGCATTCAACATGGTATCAACCATGGTGAATTCTGGATTACCGAACATATTCGCATCCGTTTCGAATGTAACAGAACTGGTAATATTCTTATATGTAAACGGTGCTTCGTATTCCGTATGACAATTCGGACTAACCGGAGGAGCCACTCGTAAGAGAATTCCCTCATCAAATCTGTTATATCCCATGTCTTCCAGGATACCAGGGAATGACAGAATCAGTTGATTCCCATTGATGGTCGCATTGGATGTCGCAGAGATATCAATAAATAATCTCTGGTCACCAAATGACCCCACACCGTTATTCCCTATGCTACCATTGGCATCCCTCAATAAGAAATGCAGGGATTCTCCCCAATCCAAATCATCGGGTTTGGTGAAAGTTACTTCTTTTGGTAAGAATGGCTGACGAATTTCATTAGGGAAGAAATCGACATCCCAATCTCCGTACCAACCATAATTGGCAAAGAATTGCCAGTAGTCGTAATTATCGATTGCTGGCCCTGGAGGGTCATAATAACCATTGTTATTACATTCATAAATATCGTAATCAGATATATTGTTATACATGTAATAACTGAGATAGGTCATCTTTTCTGGTAGGGTATTACACTGGTAGTGCGTACCCAAATCATATGGCAAATCCGTTACATAGAACTCTGTAGAGAATGTCATCTCCAATTGGTCCCTGTAATAATCCGTAATTTTGAAGAATGTATTCAATGCGATGGAATCGCCATCTTCGAATATATAGTCCGCAGGAATACTGGAACAACCCAGAGTAGATAAGCTACCCGGACTGAATTCTGTAATCAACCAGTTATCCTCTGGCCCTCCAATGAACTGACGCAATACATCACAAGTATAGGTACCACCATCTTGGTCATAGATGGTTACATTTGCTCCTAGTGGGAAATTACCCTTATTGAAAGCACGGCCACCCGTAATAGTGAATGTAGGAATCTTTACGATAGCGAAAGCGTGGTCCCAATTCATTCCGGCACCGCCAGATATATAACCACCAAAATTGGCCTTAAGTGTATCACCGATAACAAATCTATTCTTCAGAACCAGATTTTCATCAAGGGCTTCGCCTCCATCTACGATACCATCATTATCGGTATCACCCAAACCATAATTCTGGCGTTCGAAATCCATGTCCGTATGTACCAATCCCTCACAATCACAGTTAGGACAATCCAGAAGTATGGGTGAATTCTTTGGTGTGTTGATTTCCTCCCTACAACCACAAGCAGGGTCTAGGATAAACCAGTATTCAGACCTTACATTCACTGTAGGATCCTGTATATAATTATCTGTATTGAATGGAGGAGAGCAGTGTGGTACTCTTTCCTCACAGTCACCTGTCAATCTCAGGTTCATCTTACCTCCGTATCTTGGATCGAAAGTATTGGTTTGGTCTAATGTATTTACTCTTTTATACCTTACAATCAAGGTATCCTGAGTCGCATCATCATGGTCGAAATATTCGATTTGATAAGGTGTATGTGTATCACCCGAACCATCTCTCCAAACGAACTCTGATGTGGATAGGTCTCCGTCTAGTCCGGCCCAGTCCAAACCACCATCTATATAATAGATTAACTCCGTATAACATTCCTCACATTGTCCTGAGTAGAATTCGTCGTAGGTAGAACCAGATATACCTCTTGGGGTTACGTGGTGATGCGTGTAACTATTCGTATTGTTATAATACTGATTCATGAATTCGTTGGTGTAACTCGTGGTCGTATAACAAACATTATCTGTTGTTTGATCCACGATGTAACCCGGAGCCTCAACGAAATCCCTGATATAATTCAAGAGATATCTGGTTGTGGCAGTTGGTTCAGTGAATTCCTCCAATCTACAAGCATCCTCATATAGGATCTGATCCATATAAAGGTGTGGATGTCTGAATTGATAGACGCCCGCATCTGAACAACTACCACAATCCGTAGGGTAAATGAACTCAGCTTCGAATATCAAGGTATCCCCTACATCAATGAAAATACCCTCATCGTGGAATTCTACGAGGTAAGGATTGATTCCATCATGGCATTCTAATGCTCCATAGGCTCCAGTGTTACCTAGATTCACCACTTCTGGAGTAATCTTGATTTTCGGAGTTTCTACGGCTCCATCCTTGAAGTACACCTTGAATTCAGAGGAATCCAAAAGGTATGTCAGACCATAATTGTGTTCTGTACGGAATCTCCATTCTTCGAAATAACCTCCGATGGTACCGTCGTTTACAATCATGTACATGATTTTCTTTTCCTGGGAGTTGTCACCCGGGCACTGCTGATAAGCAGGTCTGTCCTTGAATGCCGTAAATAGGAAATCATGGTAATCATCAATGACGAAATCAGGTCTTAGGAAACCAAAACGCACTCCATTGGAGCGTTCTGTTGACGTGGAGGTACAAGTAGGAAGGTTGGAACCGTTGTTACAGCCCCATTGAACACCCCTGTAGGCATCATCCGGATTCAGAGAGCAACCTGTGGTCTCGTATATTTCCTTGAATATTAATGTTTCGTTGAACTGAAGCAAGTTGGGATAATCTGTTGGATTACCCGCAAAAGGAACCGCTTGGGATATGATTGCGGCTTCGATGATGAAGTATGTGGTATCACCATTGGTATAGGATGGTGTTACTTCCACTCCATTCACTTCCAACTTAGTCAGTGTGATTTCGTCATGATTCACCACATAATAGAAGAATGTATCCAAGACACCTTGGTTACCATTCACTACTGTTACTGTAGTTGTATCAACATAGCCAAAGGCAGCATCATACAATGGCGTAGTGGTTGCATTACCCACAATCGAAGGTATGGATAATGTAGCCTGCACTACTGCGAACTGTGGTGTCGTTTCTTCCTGTGGCGATGCCATCTCGGGAGAATTGAACTCTAGGTCGAAAGAGATATCGCTATCACTATCGGCCAGAGCCTGCGCAGCACAATCCACATGGAGATCCAGTGTAAAGGAGGCTGTTTCAGAAACTGCTAAATCCCCAATTAAGAATTGGGGTGTCCCATTAGGAGATGCAATTTCCGTAGCTCCCGATACCGTACCTGTGGTATAGGTAAAGCCCTCTGGCAGCTGTAACTCAGCTGTTATGGCAGTCAGTGGCCCCGTGGCCGTATTGGTCACGATGATTTCAATCTCACTATCGGGTCCACAGAGGGAAAATCTGTCGACACCCAAAGTGGGAACGATAACTTGGACATTTAGATCATCCTGCGCCATGCTTGTAAGGGACAGGAGGCCTAAAATAAAAATGAAACCTATCCTACCAAAGATAGATTTCAACCCGTTTGGATTAAAAAATGTAGTTGAAGTGATCATAACTTGCTTCATTTACTTGTTACTGTCTTGGAAATGCGGGGAGATCAGAACACATACACACTTGATTTCCCAGCAAAGTTTTAAATATTTATTTGTCGAATTATGTTATTATAAATGTATTTATTTATGAATAGCACAATCTTATATATCTTATCAAATATTATACCATTCAATTATATATGAATGATATAATATGCTTAATCTCGGGATGTAGAATTTATTTCAATTCTGAGTGGAATAGTATGTCGAAGAAATTGATGTTCGTTGCTGCTTAGATTTCTCTGATTCCACCGACTATCTCAATAGTCTACTTGGCATATCCAAGAATCTTGCCCAAACAGATAGATAAATAATCATATACGACCATTTTGTGACATCGTACATATTATCATAAATCTATACAACAATACATAACACAATAAAAAACAAGCTCAAATCATGGTTCAGGGTATAAAAAATCAGTTAAGACATGATAAACCCATAATTATATTTGTCGGATTGTGACAATTATAGATTCCTATAATAGATGGCTTTTTTAACACTTTTTTGCATTATATTAATAAATGTTACCATGTATTATTTTTTTTACCCTATCACAAATCGCCATTTTTTTGAAAAAAATCAGCGATTCCCTGAGTTTATCATTTCACTTTTATGACAAGTATACATGTGGAAACCATGAATAATCTTTACTTTTGGAAGCATGAAAAAGGTCTCATTACCCTATGATTTTTTCCGAAATCATTTCTCGCAAAACCCTCATTTGAAAGCCACTTCACCCGGCAGGGTCAATATCATCGGAGAGCATACCGATTATAATGGAGGATGGGTATTACCGGCAGCCATTGATAAACAGGCTATGGTCCTCATTGCTAAGAATGGTTTAGACCAGCACCGTTTTTATGCTTATGATATCCAAGAGGCTTTTGAATTCGGTTTAGCTGAAAACCCTCCGACGAATGGTTGGGAAAAATATGCTTTTGGAGTCGTAAGGTCTTTGGAAAAGCACCGAGACATACCGCAAGGAATGGATGTTCTCATTACGGGTAATGTTCCTTTCGGTGCAGGGTTATCATCATCCGCAGCCATTGAATGTGCCCTTGCCCTTGCCATTAATGATCTTTTCGAATTAGGATTGGATAAGAAAACACTGGCCTATATCTGCCAGAAAGCAGAGCACGACTATGTAGGTGTCAAGTGTGGTATCATGGATCAATTTGCAAGTCTGTTCGGACAAGAAAACCATGCCATGCTATTGGACTGCCAGAAAGTAGACCATGAATATGTTCCTCTTGAATTGGGTGAGCATGTACTACTGTTGTGCAATACGAATGTAAGTCATTCGCTTGCCAGTTCTGCATATAATGACCGGAGGGCAGCTTGTGAAAAAGGTGTTTCTATCCTAAAGCAATATTATCCGAATATCTCGCAACTACGGGATGTAGATGAACAGCAACTCAATGCACAACGGGACCAATTGGATGCAGATATCCTTACCAAATGTCTTTATGTGGTTCAGGAGAATGCAAGGGTCATCCAAGCATGCCAAGCGCTCAAGGATGGAGACCTCCAGCAGTTGGGGCAATTGATGTATGCCTCACACGATGGATTGAGTAACATGTATGATGTCAGTTGTAAGGAACTGGATTTTCTGGTAGGCCAAGCCCGGCATTTTGATGCTATCATAGGTTCAAGAATGATGGGAGGTGGATTCGGGGGCTGTACCATCAACATCATACATAAGGATGAAGTGAATCATTTCATTGAAAAGGTAGCTCCATTGTACGAATCCGAATTCGGAAAGGAGATGACTCCCATCATTGCACAAATCGGGAATGGGGCACAATCCCATCATTTCCCATCTTAAATTCGAGCAGACATGTCCATTGATTTTTCCAACGACCCACATCGAAGATTGAATATCCTAACAGGAGAATGGGTTCTGGTTTCGCCACATCGTACGAAACGTCCTTGGCAGGGCAAGGTCGAACAACTCCCAAGCGACCAAAGGCCTGATTATGATCCTACCTGTTATCTATGTCCCGGAAACGAAAGGGCCGGCGGGGCCCAGAATCCGGAATATACCTCCACATATGTCTTCAAGAATGATTTTGCGGCCTTACTGGATGATTCCACTGAGGCCACATTCGACCAAGGACTCATGAAAGCCAAGGGCGAGACCGGGTTGTGCAAGGTGATCTGTTTTTCTCCGAATCATTCCCTTACCATTCCCGAAATGGGAACTGAGGAATTGGGACAGGTGGTCGCCACATGGATTAAGGAATACCAGATTCTGGGTGCTATGGACCATATCAATCATATTCAGATTTTTGAAAACAAGGGAGCGATGATGGGATGTAGTAATCCGCATCCACATGGTCAAATCTGGTCCCAATCTTCCATTCCTGAGGTAACAGCCAAAAAGACAAGTAACCAAGCAAAATATTATACCCAACATGGTAGGAGCATGTTGGGAGATTATCTTGAACAGGAATTGGAGAGCGGCGAACGAAAAGTATGTGAAAACGAGCATTTCCTTGCCCTTGTTCCTTTCTGGGCTATCTGGCCTTATGAAACAATGATTCTTCCCAAAAGGCACATGCAACATATTGCACAGATGAATGACCAGGAAAAGAAAGCGTTTGCCTCTATTCTCAAGGAACTCACCATTAGGATGGATAATATTTTCAATTGTTCCTTTCCTTATTCCTCCGGTATCCATCAGGCTCCTACGGATGGCCAATCCCACGAGGCTTGGCATTGGCATATGAGTTTCTATCCTCCCCTACTCCGTTCGGCAACGGTCAAGAAATTCATGGTAGGATACGAGATGTTTGCCAATCCGCAACGGGACATATCCGCTGAACAAGCAGCCCAGCAACTCAGGAATGTTTCGAATGTACATTATAAGGTGAGACATTAGGATACTTGATAACACAATATCATTTGGCCTTATATCCAATCATCACGCATTTTGGAATCTTGCCATCTGAACCTTTCCATAAAGTACATGTTATGCTTTCCTTATTCTTTTGTGATGCCTTTGTGATAGTAAAAGGTGACTTTTGAATTAAAATATATAATCATGAAGTACTGGATTTGTTCCTTAATGGCCATTTGTTTTCTATTCTCTGCATGCAGTCAGCAATCCAATGGAGTGAAACCTGATTCGGATGAAACGACACCTGTGAAGAAAACCATTAAGAATGGGACCCTTTCCATTTCGGAATATACGGAGGGGAAAGGATATGATATTTATGATGTGGCTACATTTGCAGGAGGATGTTTCTGGTGTACGGAAGCCTCTTTCGAATGTATTAATGGTGTAGAGGATGTCATCAGTGGATATTCCGGTGGAGATGAGGAAAGACCTACATATTATCAGGTTGGTGATGGAAAAACAGGGCATACAGAAGCCATACAGATTTATTATAATCCTGAAATCATCAGCTTTGAAACATTATTGGATATTCTTTTTGTGGCCCATGACCCTACACAGGTCAACAGGCAGGGACCGGATGTCGGGGAAGAATACCGTTCTGCGATTTATTATCATAATGATGAACAGAAAAAAGCTGTTGCGACATTTTTCGAGGCACAGGCCAAGAATTTTTCAAAACCCATTGCTACGGAAGTAGCAGCATTCAAGGAATTCTGGGTAGCGGAAGAATATCATCAGGATTATTATTGGCTGCATCCGGAAAATCCATATGTACAGAATGTGAGTGTGCCCAAGGTGAAGAAAGTCGAAAAGGCTTTCAAGGATTTGTTGAAGAAAGATTGTGGTAAATAGGAATCCTCTCATCCTAATTTAGAAATCCCGAATATCGGTTCGTACTGATATTCGGGATTTTTCATCTATGAGGTTCCTTTCACTTAATGGTCGTGCCCATCATGGTCGTGGCCGTGGTGGCTATGGTCTCCATGGTCATGACCCTCATGACTATGGTCGTGGCCCTCATGTGAATGGGATTCCTCAGCATGACCATGCTGGTCATTCTTGATGTAATCCATTTTGCATACGGGACATTTTCCGGGAGAATCAGAACCACTCTCCTTACAATGCATGGGGCAGATGTATTCCGAGGTATATTCTTTTCCGCTTTTATCTATCGCAGCATTCGAATTACAAGAAATAAGGGCCAATAGCGCAAAGCCCAAAAATCCCATTAATACTTTTACTTTCATGGTCGATGCATTTTTCGTTTTTACAAATCAATTCCAACGAGCTGGCCCGGAATAAATCATATCACTCCAATAGAATCATCCAATACGCCACCCGATCAGATTCCTAATGAATCATTTATTCCAATTTAATGAAATTATCCATCGATTCAAAATATGGGAAGCGCTACGATTCAGCTCTAAGTATAAATACGGATACATTCTACGTCTTTTCCCGGAGTTCATTTCTTATTTAATCCATTTACATTTATCGTAGCTTTTGCAAGTATATAAAAAAGGACAGCACTCCTTAAAAGTATTTTGAGAATTAATACCTATCATGCGAAATATCATTCCACTATAACGATTGACTGATACAAATTCCTACATCATGTTCAGAATCAAATTCATTCTTCCGCTTGTTCTCATTCTATTATGCTCCACCCAACTCTTATCCAATACTGCGCAGCCTGGTATCTGGAATGCGGGAGGAATGGGTGGTTTCACCTTACTTTTTCCAGAGGATAGCCTTGCCTATCAGAAAATACAAATGCAGGAGGAAAAAATCAGCATACAACTCTACAAAGGATTTGCTGTGGTCAAAGGGGAATATTGGATGTATAATGAAACAGAACAGGATATCAGTATGCGGTCGGGTTACCCCATTGATGCATCTTACGAAACAGAAAAGAGAGGATACACCCTGACTGAAATGCACTTCGATACCTTGTATCAATTGCAGGTAAATATTGATGGAAAAGCAGTAGAAAAAAATAAGATCCGATACGAAGCCCAAACCCTACATCCTAAGCTGGACTTAGGCCGCATCCAAACCTTTGGCTATGAGGATGAAGCCAAGTGGTATGTCTGGGACTGCACCTATAAGGCCAAAAGTACAACCAAGATAGAGGTGTATTTCATTCTAGAAACCAATAATGCTTCCATTTTGGAGGGATATGACAAGAACTATCATAATGGTTTCATTTATGTGTTGGCAACCGGGGCCACTTGGAAGCCTCCCATTGGCAAGGGAAGTATTTCTGTGGAACTCAAGGACGGATTGGGCATTCGGGACATTCATGGTATTTCTCCCAATAGTATATTCCTATATGATGAAAAAAGGAATATACTCACATACCAGTTCACGAATCTGGAACCTACAAAAGAAGACAATATTGCCATTACCTATCATGAAAGAATGGATGACTTTGATTTTCCCAAGGTACTAGATTCAAGCGATGATTATTTCCGGGAAATAAATCAATTATCATCAAAGGATATTCGCTCGAATGATTTTGTCACCATGGAATTCGATTCTCCCTTTAGTGTTCCCGATAGGACTGCCATGACCCTAGGTGTAGTTCTTATTATTATGATTGGAATAGGAATTCTTTTATTGGTAGGAATATTCTTCATTATCAGAAAACTATTCAGGAAGTTAAAATAGCTTACGCTTAATCAACATCTGGGAATTGAATCAAATCCGTTGAGAACTCCAATTCGCTTGTTGTACTCCTCAATTCCATTTGCTCTATTATTCCGAATAATTTATTAATTAGAATATTAACGGATTTCGTTTGGGGCGAATTGGTAACCAATCGAAAAATATTACCATCCTTATCTTCCAATTCGATATTAAAATATTGGATATCGGTTATTGCTTCCCAATATACGGGGTCCAAATCTTCCCAATCTATAGTATTCACCTGATTTGATACTAATTCCAATTGATTCGGATTCAACTCACCCATATAATTCCCTATCCTTGTCGTATATCCATTTCCTTTGAATTTCACATGCCCCTCAAAATCCACTTCCAAGTCAAAAATCGGGCAGCCCCCATAGCAAGGCGAACCGGAAATACTCAATCTTCTGAAATCATATCCATATATCGGATTCAACCTTATAAAATTCAATTCCTCGGTGTCCTCCGGGTTTCTTTTGTAATACTTGATTAGTCTCAGGGTATCATTGACCAGATAATCTACTTCGTACCGTAATCCAACCGGATACTTTTTAATTCCCTTGCTTCTCATTACACTTATCGTATCGACCAATAATGTTTTGTTATCATGAATTTCATAAGTCGCAAATTGTTTGATATAACTAGGTGCCCCTTGGGTCATCTGATCCTGATATATCATCATGATTTCCTCATCTTTATCCCCTATCCAATCTCCCTGTAATTCAATGGCAATACTTTCATATTCATCCGGATAACATCCTATGAATAAAAATACCATCAGACATAATTGAGTCCATAATTTCATCCTGTTAATTTACAACTAATCTTTTTACAGTTGTTTGTTTGTCTATCCTTAATTGTATCGTATATATTCCTTTTGGCCATTGTGAAACATCCAATCTATCCTGATGTAATCCGTTGGATAATCGGCCAAGGTTCTTTGTTCGGATGGCTTGTCCCAAGTTATTATAAATGAATAATTGTACAGCTGCATTTTCTTCCAAATCAAATTCTATCATGGCTTGGTCACTTGTCGGATTAGGATAAACCGTAAGTGGTACAATCGTTCCGATAATGGTATTCGACTGGGATGAGGTCATATCTGTTTCCAATGCAAAAGTACCAAATCTTGAATTTCCGAACCACAGCGTTCCCTCTCCATCAAAATCGATGACAGAACTAGACGAGGACCCCATGGGTAATGCATCTATCGGTAGGTTCTCAATGGCACCATTCAATTCCGTTACGACGCCGAAGGTATGTGAAAAATACATTTTGCCACTGGCATCACTTTCTATGGAATGAACATTAATATCATCTACGGAACCACTGATTCCAGCATAGGGATTCGTGAATGTTGTACCATCGAACCTAAAGGCTCCGAAACAATCCGAGGGGACCCAAACATTTCCACTGGCATCAAAATGAAAATCACCACGGGTACTACAATCCAAGCCCGGATAATCCGCTTGACCGTATGAGGTCCAATTCCCTGAGGAAGTCACACGCATCACCATATTCTGTTCACCCAATCCAATCCAAAGATTATCATTCGCATCCACTCCCATTCCTGAAATATAAGTATCGGGCAAAGGAGAATTCATCGCATTGTACTCATTGATTATTCCATTCTCAATCATATAAATCTGACTGAAGTTAGCAACCATTACATATATTTTCCCTTGGGAATCCGAATACAGCCCACTACTATATCCCGTATCAAAGAACGTCCAATCCGAACCATCAAAATGATGGACTCCCAATGAGGATGTCAACCAGATATTATCATCCGCCAAAACCCTGATGTCCAGATAATTTTCTATTACACTAGAATTCGGTGCGGGTAAGAATGACCAATTCCCATCCATATCCCTGACAGAGACATTCTCAAAGGATGCCGTGAGGAAATACATTTTCCCATTATCCCCGTGATGGACATCATAGGTATTGCTATATTCCAATGTGTGGGGAGCAATCAGTGTGGTCTGTATATTCCCATTATCATTCACGGACAAGTGAATATTATTACTCATCCAACGACGACCATCCGCATCAATGTAAAAGAAATCCGTACGATTATTGAAAGCAGCAGCCTGTGCATCGGATTCTTGCTGCCAAGTATCATTGACCAATCTGAAAATACCATCCTGTTTTGTACTAAAATACAATTCCCCATTCATGTCTTCCGTGAATGCCCCTACTTCGGAACCATTAATTGGCAAGCCGAAACCGAGTTCGTCCCAAGTCTGGCCATTGTACCTTCCTATCTTGTCCAAATCCCCTGCGAAATACAAATCACCTGTACTGTCGAATGAAATATAAGCCCCCAGATATCCTATCAGATTGGTTCCATCAGAAATATTGGTCCACGCTCCATTCGAGAATTTAAATATATGATTAGCAGCCATGAATACATCCCCGGATTCATCAAGGGCCAAGTCCCATGTTGCGAAATAATCGGAACCGAATTCATCCTCATCATAGCGAATCCAATCATTGGATTGACGATGGAATACACCCTCTGTCGTACCGAGCCACAAATCACCATTCTGTGCGAATTTCACGTCATATAAATTGATGGTATTAGGATTATTCACCAAACTTTGCGGAACGGGTGTTTCCTCGAAATCATCCCCATCGAATTCAGCAACCCTTAGGTCATAGGTTCCAATCCATGTATTTCCATTCAAACCTTGACTTACGGTTTGGATATGATTGGATGGGAGATTAGAATTATAAGTATTGAAGAATGATGTTGCCAATGTCGTTTTATTGACCACCACCAAACCGATATCCGTAGCAAGGTGCAATTCATCACCCGTATCCACGAAATCATTAATCATTCGCTGGCTCTCATAGGACACCCATTCCTGTGCCTGAACATTCCCCAATACACCCAAGACCAACATTACCAAGCAGATATTCTTCATCATAATTCTTGTATTTATGTTCATTCTAATCATTTGGATAATATGCTAAACTGATACAGTCCCTTTTCGGGACATCCTTTACTTCAAATTTAAGGCTAAAATCAAGTTAGGACAAGTAGTAATACCGTTATAAATTAGGTTTCTATTTTACACTAAAAGAGCTCTATACTTAATTTAATCAAGTAATTAGATTACCTTTATTAAGTTTCTATAATGCTTCAATGAAAATATCTTCCACAAATTTATACGATTTGGTACATCGATTGACCAAATCGGAAAAAAGATACATCAAGGTACGGGCCGGATCGGGACAAAAGGATTATATACAACTCATGGATGCGCTACTTGCTCAAAAAACGTTTGATGAGGCACAACTGGCCCGTCAATACAAAGATGCCAACTTTGTTAGGCATTTAGCGGTCAACAAGCGGTATCTCTACGAACTCATTCTTCAGTCACTCAGTCATTTTGGTGAGCAATCATTGGAAAACAAGGTTTGGGAAAGAATTTCTGCTGCACAGGTTCTGATTGAGAAAGGGTTGTATAAGGCGGCATTCAGTGAGTTGAAAAAAGGGCAGAAAATCGTAGAGCGATATGAGTTGTACGAATTGCAATTGATGATTAATAACGTAGAGAAAAAACTACTTTCTCTCAGGCAATTCAAGAGTAAGGATGATAATGCCGTGCACCTGATTTTCAAGCAGGAGAATGAGAGTGTAAAACAACTTCAGAATAGCAATGATTATTGGTACCTTACCCAGCAGCTGGCCCAATTCCAGATGCGGTTCCAGAAAGTACAAACAACGGAACAACAGCAACATATCGAGGCCATCATCCAGAAACCCCAACTGAATGATATTTCAATGGCTACCAACTTCAAGAGTCGGTTATTATTCTACCAGGCCAATTCCATTTACCAATTCATGCTGGGCGATGTCAAACAAGCCTATGAGGTGAACAAAAAATTCCTCGATTTATTGGAAGCGCAGCCCCATTTCCTTAGGATTTACAAGGAAAGATACATGGGTACGCTGAACAATATCCTGATTGATAGTTTGGTCATGGGGAAATACGAGAGACTAGAGGAGGGACTGAATCGTTTGGCCCAACTCCCCACACAACCAGAGTTCAAGACCATCAAGAATATTGAGGCACGGGTTTTCAGGCAGCGATACCTTTTGCTACTGAATTGGTGCCTGAGGCAGAATGATTGGAAGAAGGCATTGGAATGGATTCCGGATATCGAAACGGGTTTGGCCAAGCATGGCAAGAAGATAGAAAAGCACCACAGAATCACATTCTATTACCTCATGGGATATATCCTATTCCAAAATGGCAAGTATGATAAGGCCATTAATTGGAACAATGAAATCATCAATACCCGCAAACAGGATGTGGTCAAGGAAATATTTTACTTTGCCCGCGTATTGAATGTACTGATTCATTACGAATTAGGGAATTATACCCTTTTGGAATCCTTATTATCATCCACTCCCAAATATCTGAGGGCCCGAAGACCCATATATGCCACGGAAAAGGCATTGTTCCGTTATTTGGGTAAGGTACTCAACAGTGGAAACCGAAAGGAAAAGATGGCATTGGCCGAAGCATTCAGAGGTGAGCTTTCCGATTTGTCCCAGCTTCCTAAGGAGCAAAGGGTTTTCAATTATCTGGATCTCAGATTATGGATGGATATGTAGGGATGATTATTTCCCTCTTTCCATTTTTCGTTCCAAAAATCCATGAAAGCGAAGAAGATGATCCTCGGCCTGTTCATTATAAATAATGAGATAAAGGGTCTTATTCTTCCTGCGATCCAAGGGAAACAGAATCTTGATAGGATTATGGCAATAACCATTATCATCAAAAAGAAGAATCTGGCGGGTATTGGATACCGGGTGCCTGAAAAGGCGCAGTTCAGACACATCCTTGGGTAATGGAATATCCTCGTAGCCCTCTTCCTTGAGGAACTCCTTAATCATGTTATAGCTGGCTTCCAAGGAAACACCACTGAAGACTACGGTGTACTTGATACCATCGCTATCACCATCCTGATAATTATCACCTGCTTTGGGAAAATCTTCTCTAATTGGCATTCGTAACTTAGGTTTAGATGTCGAACACTGGGCCCAGTCTCTGTTTGATTGTCACTCGTCCGTATTGCTTGGCGCAAAAATACGATTTAGAATATTAAGATAGGATTCATTCCGGTACTAATTGAAGAAAGTAGCATCATCACCATTCCCAATATGACAACTGAGGGCAAGACACCCTCGACACCTCCTTTCAAAATCAATTGTTTCTCAAAATCCTCATCCGATAACTTGGATTTCATCCGCTGGATGATGCGCTTCGAATACCGAACATAGATCGCTCCGTTCATCCATCCGCAAATGAGCATAATCCATACCGTTGCTGCGATATTGATGGTTAGTTCATAAGTATTCATCAAAGGGTATTCGAATGCCAGGTATATCCAACTAAAAATGGGAATAATGGCGAATTTATTGATGAGTCCACCTGTACTGGCATAAATAAAAGCGATGATAATCGCTACAACATAAATCTTCCGATACAACATCCAAGGCAGGCCCAACATCATTTTCAATCCACTGAATGTCATCCATTCCGGATGTTTCCAATTGTCCAGATACCCCTCAACATTCCTATGGAAATAAATCCTGAGACATCGTTCCATTTCCTTTTCGGCAATGTCTTCCGAACGGATATCCAAATCATCCAGTAAGTCATCCGACGCATCACTCATCCAATAGCTTTTTCAGTTCATTGAGCTTGAGCATGCATTCAATCGGCGTCATGGCATTCAGATCCAAGTCATTCAATTCCTCCTTGAGTTGCCCAGCTACAGGGTCAACAGTTTCGAAGATGGAAAGTTGCAGATTGGATGGAGCCTGCATCTGTTGCAGTACCTGTTTGGTTTCTGCTTGTCCATCTCCGTTATCCGCCAATTTGGTTTCCAACTGTTGGAGGATGACATTGGCCCTTTCCACGATGCTCCTAGGCATTCCTGCCATCTTGGCTACATAGATACCAAAACTATGGTTGCTTCCTCCCTCAATCAACTTGCGAAGAAAGATGACCTTCTGCCCTACTTGCTTAATCGCTATGGAGAAGTTCTTGATACGTGGGAATTTCGCTGCCAATTCATTCAATTCATGATAATGTGTCGCAAACAGGGTCTTGGGTGATGCGATACCATTATCGTGCAAATACTCGGCTATGGACCAAGCGATGGAAACACCATCATAGGTACTTGTTCCCCTTCCTATCTCATCCAACAATATCAGTGAACGATCAGATATATTATTCATGATGGAAGCGGTCTCATTCATCTCGACCATGAATGTGGATTCACCCGAAGAAATATTATCACTTGCCCCCACTCTGGTGAATACCTTATCTATCCATCCCAGACTGGCGGAAGCTGCAGGAACGAAAGAACCCATCTGTGCCATCAGGGAAATGAGTGCAGTCTGACGCAACAATGCTGATTTACCTGCCATATTGGGCCCTGTAATCATCATGATTTGTTGCGAATCCTTATCCAGGTAAACATCATTAGGAACATATGGAGCATCTATGGGAAGTTGCTGTTCGATTACAGGATGTCGGCCTTGTTTGATATCTATTTCGTAGCCATCATTGATGGTTGGTCGGCAATAATTATGCTTGGCAGCGACCTTTGAGAATGACAACAAACAATCCATACGGGCTATCACACTTGCATTGTGCTGGATGGGTTGGATATAATCCGCCAAATCGGAAACCAGTTTATTGAAAATCTGTTCCTCCAATTCTAGGATTTTCTCCTGTGCCCCTAGGATTTTGGTTTCGAGTTTCTTGAGTTCATCCGTGATGTATCGTTCAGCTCCCTTAAGGGTTTGCTTACGCACCCAATCCTCAGGAATCAATCCTTGGTTCTTGTATTTATTGGTTACTTCAAGGTAGTAACCGAATACATTATTGAATCCAATCTTCAGACTGGCAATCCCTGTTTTTTCTGCTTCGGTCTGTTGGATTTCCACCAATAGGTCCTTGGCATTTTGGGAGGTATTCCGATAGTCATCCAGTTTTTCATTGACACCATCCGCAATCACTCCACCCTTGTGTAGATTTACGGGTGGTTCGGATATGATTTCCTTGGCAATCTGTTCCTTGATGAGGGTACAGGGATTGATGGCATCCGCTAATTTGGAGAGGTATTCGTTGCCACTTTCAGAGAGTATTTCCTTGATGGGAACGAGTGCTTCCAAGGCTCGTTTCAGTTGTACGATTTCCCTAGGATTAATCTTGGCTAGGGCCACTTTTGAAATGATTCTTTCAAGGTCTCCGATTTGCTGAACGAATTGTTCGATATCGGCTGCTGTCCCTACATTCTTCATGAAATAATCCACTACATCCAGCCTCGACTCTATCGCTTCCTTGGATTTGAGTGGCAATACGACCCATTTTTTCAGCAATCTGGCTCCCATCGGAGAAATGGTCTTATCCAGAATATTGATGAGGGGAACACCTGATTCATGATTCGAGTAAATCAATTCCAAGTTCCGGATTGTAAAACGGTCCAACCATACATATCGGTCGGGTTCTATCCTAGCAATGGAATTGATATGCTGGATATTCTTATTCTCTGTACTCGCAAGGTAATGCAGGATGGTTCCCGCTGCAACCTGGGACAATTCCAGATCTTCGATACCGAACCCTTTCAGGGTATTGACCTCAAAATGTCCTAATAATTTTTCACGGGTATAATCTGTTGTGAATATCCATTCATCCAATGGAAAGGTATAGTACTTATCCCCATATCTTTCCGTAAAATTCTTGGATTTGCTTTTCGCAAATAATACCTCGGATGGCTTGAATCCCTGAACCAACTTATCCACATAAGAAATATCTCCCTCACTCACCAGAAACTCGCCTGTTGATATATCCATGAATGCCACGCCTGCTTGTCCTTTCTTCCCAAAATGGATGGCACAGAGATAGTTATTACTCCTGTGATCCAACAACTTATCACCAGTAGCCACACCCGGTGTCACGACTTCCGTCACTCCCCTCTTGACAATCTTCTTTTCCTTACTGGGCTTCTCCAATTGCTCACAAATGGCCACCCTATATCCAGCCCTTACCAAACGGGGCAGATACATATCCAGCGAATGGTATGGAAAGCCCGCCAACTCAATATCGGAGCCACCATTATTCCGCTTGGTCAGGATGATTCCCAACACTCCTGAAGCCGTTACGGCGTCCTCTCCGAATGTCTCATAAAAGTCCCCTACCCTAAACAAAAGAATGGCATCGGGATACTTCTTCTTCACATCGAAATACTGCTTCATCAAAGGTGTAACCTTAGTTGATTTCTTCTTTGTGGATTTTGCCAAAATGGTATGTTTTAGAGTTGGTTAGCAAATGGAATAAAGGCCCCTAAAGGTAATAAATTTGGAGGGATTTATAAGGAATAAGTGGTTACTTATCCCCAACCCAAATCTATCATTATTCCTATGAAAACCTAAAGAAATTTTGCTATTACTACTACTCCATATGGGGTCTAAAAGAATCTCCTTTGCAAATCCAGTTATAAGCATTCTAGAGGTATCACAAGTTCAATGATAAAATATAAGAATCTGTAGGATTGATAATACATTTCCACCATACTGACCAAATGGGTCACCGTCGGATTATTTTGACATGTCCGCCCTATTCTTTAGCGCTCAAATCATTAGGGATTCAATATTATTTTGTATGTTAAGGGTTAACACTGTATGTATATCTACTTGTACAAAATATTTACAGGAAACTCCACTCAATCTTAGTTTAATGCATGCTTAATTTCATGTAGATAATGGGCCATCCATTAGTAATTCCATGAAAGAGAGCATCAATAATTATCACTCACTTGCATCATTCACTTGATGCTGCATTTTCTTATTGACAAATTCTCAAAACTTAAAATCATGATGAAACATTTAAATTTGATTTTCATTATTCTACTCTTATCCTTTACATCCTATGCCCAAGATCCCGTCACTTTTGAATTAAGGGAGATGGCAGATGTACTGGATAATGCGGATTCTGAAGAATTCTATAAAATCCCTGAACTCAAATCCAAAAATGGAAAATTAGAAGTGCACTTATATGCACATGAAGATGAGTTTGAGTTTGCAGGTGATATGGTAAAATTGAGGAACTATTCTTACGAAACAGATGGGATTACTTCCAAAATACCTGCTCCCTTTGGCCCGACACTAAGAATCAGTCCATCAGACCGGTTAACCATTATTCTCCACAATGATTTACCTACCGGACCAGACAAGAGTTACTTAGGGTCAATTGATAATGGGGCCAACAACAAGAGATTATTCAATAATGCGGGGACTATTAATAGTACCCTGGTAGATATACTTACTACTGGCACGTCCAATAGGATTACGGCGGATAATTTGAAAGGGGCAAAAGTAAAAGTCATTACAAGGGGTAAAGAATGGACAGTTTTGGGTAGGGAAGCTTGTACATGTCCTCCGGGACAAGAAGGAACTTGTGAGTACAAAGATATTGAGTACACTGTTAAGGAGATGTTTAATCCGGGGATTAATAAGAAAGCACTTAGAATCTATGAAACACTCGAGCATTCTGAGGAAAATCATAATATTCCACATGGCTTCAACAAGACCAATATGCATACACACGGATTTCATGTCAGCCCTTTCCAAGATGACATCCTGAGAGTCGTTCCTCCTGATTTCTTCAGTTATTATACCTATGATCTTGTGGATCATACTCCGGGTACGATGTGGTATCATCCCCATGTACATGGTTCTACTGCGATTCAAGTAGCAAGTGGCATGTCTGGTGTTATTATTATTGAGGATGGGGATTTGAGCCAATACCCAGCCTTGGAAAAAGCTTCTAAGCCTGAACATGAGAGAGTCCTGTTATTCAACCAAATTGTATATGATGAAGAAATTCATGAGCTACCTGATTTCAATACCCTCATTCGTTCCAAACCTCCTAAGGGAACGACAATCAATGGACAGGTTAAGCCTGAAATGGCTATTCGTCCAGGAGAAGTACAAAGATGGCGAATGGTACATTCAGGTTACAGTTCTCTTCTTGCCATGTCCTTCCCTAAAGAAGTTGAAGTATATCAAATTGCCATAGATGGAATTATGTTTGATGAGCCTCGAAGAATATATTCCTTACATATGGCGCCAGGTAACAGATCCGATATTCTAATTAGGGTACCTAAAGAAACTAATCCGAAGACGATTGATATCAAATCAGTAAGGTATAATCTGGATTGTGAATATTTTCCAAATAAAAATCCCTGTAAAAAGGAAGCGGGTCCCCGTGACGAAACCCTTATGAAATTAGTGGTTAGTGGAAACAAAATGAACATGAGATTCCCTAGAAGTTTGCCTGGTCCCGGTGCCGGTCATGCAGATATACCAGATTCGGAACTTGATAATTTAGGCTCACCACGAAAAACAAATTTCAAGACTGTGGGCAAGGGTGAGCAATTTTTAATCAATGGTAAAGAATTCGAAGCAGACACCATACACGAGATTCTAACACTAGGTGACGTAGAGGAATGGGAATTATCATCATCCAATAAGAGCCACCCTTATCACATTCATATTAATCCATTCCAAGTCACTAAACTTGTTGATGATCAAGGAAGATCTTATAAAGTCGATCCTCCTATTTGGAAAGATGTGGCTCTTATAAGCCCCAAGAGAACAACATTTATGCGAACAAGATATCAGAAATATTGGGGTGATTTTGTATTGCATTGCCATATTCTAGCTCATGAGGATATGGGTATGATGCAAAGAATCAGAATCCAAAGAAAGAAACCTAAAGCTATAAAGAAAAACCCTGAATTGAAGAAGAGGTAGTAATTAGGTTTTATATGTAGAGTAACTTTCTTGAAAAAGAGCCTTATCCATCATCCCCTAAGTCTTTCTTTGACTTAGGGGATGTTTTTCTTGAAAAGGAAAGATAAGACCATCTAAAAAAATCTATTTGTAATCTAATCAAGTCCAACACCTAGTCTTCCAATAGCATCGTATCCTTTACACAGATGATATAGTTCAAGTGGAGTAACCTTACCTGATTTCTTTTAGGTGGACTTTGCCAAAATGCGTCGTTTCAGAGTTGGTTAGCAAATGGAATAAAGGACCTTAAAGATGAAAGTTCCGAGGGATTCGTAAGGAAAAAATGGGTCTTCATTTACAATTCGAACCATCATCATGATTATAGAAATCCTAAAAAATTTAGGTTTGGCTATTGACACTTATAAACAACGCATCTATATTTGTACCACAACTATTATCCTTTACAACTAGAAAATATAACCATTTACCAAACAACTCTTCACAACTTTTTATTCCATTTACATTTAGGTTATATCTGGTTTTAGGGGACACTTTATTCAATCCTGATTTTAGGATAACTTTTTAGACAATCTCTTATGATTAAGGTAAGATGTAACTCTACAACCAAGGTAAGGATATTTATAAAGATAGAGGGAAGGATAGTGTAAATCCAAATTCATTCCTCTATTCGTAGTTAAAATAGATAGTGTAATAAGTTTAGATGGGGAATAATTAAACGAGGCCTCAAAGAATGGATAAAAAAAAAGTTTTTCATCCTCCGCTAAAATAATATTACCATCAAACACCAAGTTCATTGAAAAGAGTTTATGTAACATTATTTCTTGTTCATGAAATAAGTTTATCCCGTAAACAAATTTACCTTGATATTCAGTATAAACATTCCATTGGTTAAAGTAGTGTTGATAACTTTGTAACGGGTATAATTGTTTACCAATTGTATTACTGTAAATATCTCCAATACTTTCATCTCTATAATCAACATCATTAATGAAAGCAAAATTAAATCCTTTCCCGTAATACCTGAATTCTATTTTTGAATGTATCCCTTTCATTCTATTTTTATACTCTGCACCTATCAAGAAAGAAAGTTTATCTTTTATTGTAAGTTCTGGGGAACTAGGATTAGTAGATAGTTGATCAACATCCATAAATCTGTATGCTAATTCACCATAGAAAGAAAAATCTCTTGATTCATGCTTAACAGATATGTGAGGAATGAAATTATGTTTTTGACGATATTGAACCATTACCAAATCATACAAGCCAATGCCTAATATTGTTTTGGATTTTTGAAAGGCCAATTCTTTACGGATTCCAACATCAAATAACTCATCAACCCCAAGTCCAATACCGTTATATAAGTCACCGATATAACTCACATTTAATAAAAGACTACTCCACTTCACACTAGCTTTCCCCCCTTGAAAATTAGTGTTTTGTACAAGTAGACCATTGTTAATCTGCCCATTGAAAAAAGTCCCACCCTCCAATTGATAGGATATGGTTTTGAATGTATCCCTGAAATCTAATCTATAAATAGGGTATGCGACAATGTTATTATTAAATGCACCGTAGGAAGCTCCTCTATGTTCCAAAACCAAACCAGCTTTAATATCATATCCTTTTGCAATTTTAGCTACAAAATCGAAAGATAATTCTGTTGACCCATGGTTTAGGGGGTTATCTGTTTCTTGTCTTATTGGATGTATCGGCAATGTTTGATATGGAATTCTTTCACCAACTAAAGCGTCAGGTATTATGACATCTCGATTAATTAGGGGTCTAAGGAGTAGAGATGTAGAGGAAAAATTAAAGTCTATTTTATGTAGTAGGGAATCTAGATTCTGGGATTTTAATGTGATTGAAAACATGAAACACAATAGCAAAACACTAAGTATCTTTTTGTTCATTTTTAAGGATTTTATAAATTAAGTAGCGAATTGAGAGACCTAATACTGAAGTTAGAAAATGATGCACAATGACTACAGATAATGTGTCCTATTTTTTTAATCCTGGTACAACTTCACCTTTACTTCATGATGGCTAATCTATTACAGTTTATGTAGCAAGAGGTAATTATAGTAACATTTCGAGTGCTTTTAATTCAGGAAACATTGCATCATACTGTTATACAAATGATGAAGCTAGTCTATATGTAGAATAACGCTCTAGAAAAAAGAGTCTTCTTGTCCATCATCCCCTAAGTCAAATAAAGATTTAGGGGACATTTTCATCATTTTTTGTTGAGGGGGGGGGAAACATACGAGAACTGTCGATGTATCAAGCTTACCTCCTAGGTACTATAGATGACATGCAGGAGGTCTCCAATTTTGTGAAGATGTAATGTATTGTAGGAATATTTTGAAAATGAGCAGACTTTGGCTTCAAAGTCTGCTCATTCTATTTGTAGTCTAATCAAATCCAACGCCTAGTCTTCCAATAGCATTGTACCCTTTACACAGATGATATAATTCAATCCCAAATCGGCAGTACGGGTTCGGATATTGGAATCTCCTCTTGAACTCTTGGCCGAAAACTTATTACCACTCACATCTTTCTTCAATTGGCCGGGATTATTCTTGAGTGCGGTCTGCTGATTGCTTTGTACCAATGTGGATACATAGATCCTACCCTCACCTAAATCCACTTCGCTGATTCTCTCTCCTTTCCCTACACCAACAGCAGTCCTATTCCTCAAATCCGGCAAGGCAAATGTCTCCTCACCATTCCCACCATAAGTATCTCCGATGATGGTATACAAATCCTCATATTCCTCTATTTCCAATTCGGTTCCATCACAAAAAGCCCAACCCAAGGGAGCATAATCCCCTGCAAACAATCGAACTTCTCCTAAAAACCCCTTGTGTCCATCATTCTTTTCCACAACGAACGTAGTTGATGTAGGAACAGTCTTCACCACCGCATCAGCCCGTTGGATGATATCAGAATTCTGAATGACCAAAGCTAGAAGTGAGCATGCAATGATTCCCAATGTAACCCTTGAATATATATCTTTCATAATGAGTTTGTTTTAGTGTATGTAAAAGTAGTGAATGACTCGTTCAGATGAGATATGACAAGTGGATTTAACGATTCCTTAGATATTCAAAGGATGTAGATTTTATCGTGTCCTTATACTTACATTCCGCCTACCATCTTATTTTTGAAGAAATCGAATGTAATGCAGCACATCCAATCTCCCACATTATTACTCAATAAGGATATTTGTAAACAAAACATCCTGAACATGGCGGCAAAAGCCAAAAGAAACCATGTCGAATTGAGGCCTCATTTCAAAACGCATGTTTCCTTGGAAATCGGAGAATGGTTCAGGGCAGCGGAAGTTGAAAAAATAACAGTTTCCTCCTTGAAAATGGCTGAGTACTTTGCCCTTGGGGATTGGAATGATATTACGGTAGCATTCCCTGTGAATATCCGGGAGATTGACCGCATTAATTCCTTGGCGAAAAATATCCAACTAAATCTTTTGGTGGAGAATGAAACAGCATTGGAATACCTTAGCCAACACCTTCGCCATAAGGTAGGTATTTTCATCAAAATTGATGTGGGTACGAACAGAACTGGTTTGGGCCCCAACCAATTATCCAGAATCCTATCCCTGATTCAAAACATTGATAATGATTCCCATTTAGACTTCATCGGATTGCTAGCTCATGCCGGACATACATATGGAGCCAGGGGCCTTAGGGATATCCAACAAATCCACGAAACATATCCTAAAATCTTAACCGATATCAAGACAGCTATTATCCATTCATTCCCTAGCTATTCAAAACTTATAATCTCCGTTGGGGATACTCCTTCTTGTAGCAGAATGGAAGATTTCGGTTGGGCAGACGAAATAAGACCCGGTAACTATGTATTTTATGATGTCATGCAATGGATTATTGGCTCCAATAAGTTGAGTGACATTGCTGTGGCCATGGCTTGTCCTATCGTTGCTAAACACAAGGATAGAAATGCCTTGATTATCCACGGTGGTGCGGTTCACTTCGCTAGGGATGTGATGTATCATCCATTCACCAATCATAAAATATACGGACTTGTGGTAGAGTTGTCTGAAAAGGGGTGGAACCGACCGGACCATAAGAGTTATCTTGCTAAATTGAGCCAAGAACATGGAACACTGATTGTTTCTGATGAACTATTCAACCGATATTCCATTGGAGATATCATAGGTGTTTTACCTATCCATTCTTGCATGACGGCGGATTGTATGGGAACATACATGGATTTGGAGGGGCGTATCATCGAAAGGATGTAGATTGTGTAAGATGAAAGGATATCCCACAAACGCCTAGAAAGTTCATTATCCATGCTTATGAAGCAGGCAGCTGATTACCATCAAGCAGCTACTACCTTAAATTCTAATGTCTAAGAAACTAAATCAATGGAAAAATTAACACGATCCTACAAGAGGGATAAGATAGAGGATAACTATGATGCCATCATCATTGGTTCAGGATTAGGAGGCATGACCACAGCTGCTTTTCTTGCCAAGGAGGGAAAGAAAGTTCTGGTTCTGGAAAGGCATTATGTAGCCGGAGGATTCACCCATGTCTTCAAACGCAGGGGCTACGAATGGGATGTAGGAGTCCATTACATTGGTGAGATGCACCGACAAACCATGATTAAGAAACTCTTTGATTATATCTGTGATGAACCGATTGAATGGGCAGATATGGGCGAAGTCTACGATAAGATGATTTTTGGTGATGATGTGTATGATTATGTCAAAGGGAGGGAACAATTCATTGCCAAGATGAAAGGGTACTTCCCTGCTCCCGAAGACCAAAAATCCATTGATGATTATGTGAATCTCGTCTATGAAACCCAAAGGAACCAGAAAGAATTCTTCATGGAAAAGGCCATGCCAAATACCCTTTCTTGGATGGTGGGCAACAGGATGCGGAAAAAGGCATTGAAAGGAAATCGCACTACTTTGGAAGTACTTTCCGAGTTGACGAATAACAAGAAACTCATAGCAGTCCTCTGTGGTCAATTTGGTGATTATGGATTACCTCCTAGTGAAAGTAGTTTCATGATGCATGCCATGTTATTCAAGCATTATATCAATGGTGGATATTATCCTGTAGGTGGGTCTTCTGTCATCTACGACCGTATAGCACCGACTGTGCTGAAGAATGGAGGACATATCTACACCAATGCCGAAGTAGATGAAATTCTGGTTCAGAATAATAAGGCTGTGGGCGTCAGGATGGCGGATGGCAATGAAGTCATGGCTCCAATGGTCATCAGTAGTGCCGGCATTGTGAATACTTACGAAAAATTACTGAAGCGAGAAGTTGTCCAAAAGAACAAACTCAAGGAGCAAGTTGATAAAGTGAAACCCTCCGTTGCACATTTCTGCTTGTATGTCGGAATCAATGAACCCACTGCTTCACTGAATTTACAAAAGGCCAATTATTGGATTTATCCTGATAATTACGACCACGATACCAATATCAATAATTTCCTAGAGGATTCCAGTAGTGAGATTCCTGTGGTGTATGTATCTTTCCCATCTGCCAAGGATCCTAGTTGGGAAGAACGATACCCGGGCAAGACCTGTATAGACATCATAACCCTTGCTTCCTATGAGGAGTTTAAACAATGGGAAGGAACCAGATGGAAAAAAAGAGGTGATGAATACGAGGCTTTCAAGGAGGAATTCGCACAAAGGCTCCTTGAAAAACTTTACCGTTATGAACCACAACTCAGAGGTAAGATTGACCACTATGAGTTGTCCACACCACTTACCACCAAACATTTTGTGAATTATCAATATGGTGAATTATACGGGCTTGAAAATTCCACGAATCGATTCGACCAAAAATTCCTCAGGCCCCAGACTCCCATTAAGAATTTATACCTGACTGGACAAGATGTGGTTACCTGTGGTGTTGGAGGAGCATTGGCCAGTGGCCTACTGACTGCCTCCGCCATAACAAAGAAAAATCTGATGTCAAGAATGAATCAGAAAACCGCAACTGCATAGCTCTGTTTTGGTACATACTAGTCATTTACATTATGAAAAAGCGGTGATGTTAACATCACCGCTTTTTGAATTATAACGGACTTACGGTTTAATTCTTGTTATAAATCTTTACATTGCAACAAGCACACTATACCCTATCACTCTACAACACTTACACATGTTCCCATTATTACAACGTACATTCCTAACATTATTCCTATTTTTTATTGTCCATTCCGTTTCGCTGGCACAAGAAATGTTTCCCGACCAATCAGCTTGGGGTCAAGCTTATTATAGTTTCGGCATGCCAGTAGGAACTGAGTATTTCTCATTATGTGGTGATACCATTGTGAATGATACCCTTTACAAGAAATATTACCAAGGAATCAATAATACCACGAATCCTAGCCATGAATTATTCCTACTGGTAAGAGAAGATAATTCCAAGGTCTGGAAAAGAGAAATACAAGCTTCAGATGAAGTTTTGTTGTATGATTTCGACCTCATGCCTGACGACACTTTCCATGTGGATTTTGTTCCTGATAACGGTTGGCATGAAGGAGGACTGATTGTCGATTTCATATACGACCATACTTTCAATGGTGTATCTCGTAAAGTCATTCAATTCAAAAACGTAGGCCCGATTCCTGGTGAATATTGGATAGAAGGAGTAGGAAGTTCGAACGGCTTCCATGGAGTTGGACACGGATATGTAACCGATGGTGGTGCAGGACTATGTACTTTCGGCTATAATGGTACGACCTATTACAGTTCTAATGCCTGCTCCTACGATGCCATTCCATTTCCCAACAATTGCACTTATGCCACTGTTCCTCCGGACACTTCGGTTGTCGTAGATCAATATTTCCCTGACCAATCCCTATGGGGCTCCACTTTTAATTCTATCGCGGGCCCACAAGGCCCGGGGTTTGTCAGACTTTGTGGCGATACCATTATAAATGATACCCTATACCAAAAACTATATAATTATAATGAGGGGAATCCATTCGACAATCTCTTATTACTCCTAGTCAGACAGGACAATCAAAAAATCTGGCGGAGGGAGGTCAATGGTAATTCGGAAACCATAATGTATGATTTCGGACTTGAGTTAGGAGACACCATTTCCTATGAGAACTACTACCTTCCAGCATCGCCTTTGTTTCCTGATCCAAGTGAGGCCTACATGGTAGTTACGAATGTTTCTTTTGAGGATGTGAATGGTGTATTGCGGAAGAAAATAGAATTCCAGACCAATAATGCCAGTCTTGTACCCAACCAATTCTGGTATGAGGGAATAGGTAGTAACCTTGGATTCCATAATGTCATTAGCCCGCAAGTCATTGATGCATCATCCAACTTATGTTCTTTCGGACATAGCGGAACAGAATATTATGGTAATTACCAATTTTTTCCAGAATGCTCCTATTATTCACAATCACCTCCAGCATCCTGTTCTGCCATTATTATTGATAATGATATGGATGGTTTCGCAAGCGATGTCGATTGTGATGACAATGATCCCAACATCAATCCGGATGCCATCGAAATCCCGGATAATATGATTGATGAGAATTGTGATGGAGTTGATTCCACTAGCCTAATCATTGATGTTGATATGGACGGGTTCGCAAGCGATGTCGATTGTGATGACAATGATCCCAACATCAATCCGGATGCCA
>JAHDHL010000073.1 GCA_020631355.1 Saprospiraceae bacterium
CCTTTAATATGTATGAACTTCGTAAAGTTATTAAAAAAAGTGTTTTATCCTATATCTAATCAACCAATCCTCTTCCTTCCTTTTGAATATCTCCGGATGAGGTAAGCTTCTTCATTAGTTTATCCAATATACCATTGATAAAATCCTTACTCTTCGGTGTACTGTATATCTTGGAGATATCCACGAATTCATTAATGGTTACTTTGACGGGAATAGTAGGGAAATGTAACATCTCACCCAATGCTAATTTCAATAGTATCAAATCTATGACAGCAACCCTGTCTATTTCCCAATTCTTAAGGGCGGGTTTTATCCATTCCAAAAGTTCCTCATCAAAATGAATCGATTTATATAGCAAGTCATGTCCGAATTCCAATGTCATTTCATCGCTTGGGATATGATGCTTGTAAAAATCGTTTTCACAAGGTATTGCCTTAAGGGTTTTCTTAATCGCTCCAATCACCAATGACTTATCATGAATCCAATTATCAAATTGGTCTTCCATGTAATCATTATAGGTTTCATTATTGATGCAGAACTTATATAGTGCCAATAATATCTGTTTGTGATCCTCATTGGTATTGGAATCACTATTGATATATTGATTATAGTGTTCAGTCTTGGCAAATTCGGTGTAGAACAATCTACTCATATCCTTATCCACCCTAGCAGCAATGGAACGTTCCTTTATTATTTTCTGGAATGCCTCATTGGTATCCATTGACTGGACAAGCTCATTCTCATAAAATATCGGGGAAAATCTGCGGTCCTCCTCGGATGGAAGGTACTTAGCCAATCGTTTTTCCTTATCTATCTTAGCAAAGGCGGTCGTTCTGATCAACTGCCATATATTAAATAAATATAGGTTATAGGATTGTTCGATGCTCCTGACGAAGCGGCTTTTCATTCCCTTATAATCCAAGGTCTCATCCAGCCTTTTGGCGTAATGGAGTTGCATGACCTTGATACGAATATTTCGTCTACTCAACATACTCTTTTGGCATCTTTAGGAAGCAGCGCAAAGAAACACTTATTTGGATATCCTTATATCCAAGTGTAAAGAATTCCTTAATGATATTAAAAGTAATTATAATTTTTATTCTTCCTGCAAAAATGGATATTTATAATCCTTTGGAGGATTGAAATTCTCCTTGATGGTTCTTGGTGAAACCCATCTGAACAGGTTCAGAACAGACCCGGCCTTATCATTCGTACCTGAGGCCCTACCTCCACCAAATGGTTGTTGACCCACCACTGCTCCTGTCGGTTTGTCATTGATATAGAAATTCCCTGCGGAATGTCTCAACTTATTGGAAGCGGTAATGGTCGCATAACGATCATTCGAGAAAATGGAACCCGTAAGGGCATAGGGAGAAGTGGTATCCACCACATTCAAAATTTTCTCAAAGTCCGCATCATCATAAACATGGATGGTCAATACAGGGCCGAAAATCTCCTCACACATCGTTGTACTATCAGTCGTCTTGGATTCGATGACCGTAGGCTGTATGAAGTATCCTTCTGACTTATCATAATCACCTCCTATGATGACTTCCACATCCGGATTCTTCTTGGCTTCCGCTATATAATTGGAAATCTTATCAAAGGCTCTTTCATCAATCACTGCATTGATGAAATTCCTGAAATCTTCCGGGCTTCCCATCTTGAAGTCCTCAAGGTCAGCCTTAAGGTATTTTTTTACATCTTTCCAAAGGCTTTTTGCCACATAGGCCCTTGAAGCAGCTGAACATTTCTGTCCTTGGAATTCGAATGCTCCTCTGGATAAGGCTACAGCTACTTGCTTTGCATCAGCAGAACCGTGTGCCACTACGAAATCCTTACCCCCTGTTTCTCCTACTACTCTTGGATAGGATCTGTACTTACTGATATTGGAACCAATCACTTTCCAAAGGTATTGGAATACGCCTGTGGAACCCGTGAAGTGAAGACCTGCAAATTCAGGATGTTCGAAAACCACATCACCTGCTACCGGACCATCGGTAAGTACCAGGTTGATCACTCCCGGAGGCAATCCTGCCGCCTCGAACAACTCCATGATAACCATAGCTGAATAGATTTGTGTTTCAGCAGGCTTCCATACGATGGTATTGCCCATCATTGCAGGAGCAGCACACAAATTAGCGGCAATGGATGTGAAGTTGAATGGTGTAATCGCAAAGATGAAACCCTCCAGTGCACGATATTCCATTCTGTTCCATATACCGGGAGCAGATTCTGGCTGTCCTGCATAGATTTCCGTCATATACTGGGCGTTGAAACGGAAAAAGTCACACAATTCGCATACACTATCAATCTCAGCCTGGAATGCATTCTTGGATTGTCCCAACATGGTGGCAGCATTCATCCTAGCCCTGAATGGTCCCGCCAATAAATCAGCAGCCCTCAGGAAGATAGCAGCCCTATCCTGCCATGGCATATTTTCCCAAGCCGACTTCGCAGCTAAGGCAGCATCAATGGCCTTATTCACATGAGAGGAATCACCCTTGTAATAATACCCCAAGGTATGGGCGGTCTCGTGTGGAGGATGGATGGATAGTTTCTCTCCCTCGTAGATTTTTTCTCCTCCAATGAACATCGGTACTTCGATTTCCTTGGATTTCAATTCTTTCAAAGCAGCCTTCAGAGCAATTTTCTCCGGAGATCCAGGAGCATAGCTCAATACGGGTTCATTGGATGCTAATGGTACTTCAAAATATGCGTTGGACATGTGTAAGCAAATTTGGTTTCGGGTGCAAATGTAGGGTTAATTAAGGGGAAATCAAGGATTGTTCTAATGGAATTATCTGTCGTGTGATAGCTGGAATGTAGATGAAGTTTTCCATCAAGCGATGAATAACTGGTATTACCATTATTCCTAACTGATTACCAAGTAGTTGACATCCAATATGGGATAGCATAATGAATCGGTATAATTCAATGAATAATATCGGTTCGACTAAATACAATAGCTGCACATAACGGCTAAGGACATTTTAGCCATTATCGTGTGTCGGATTCTTTTTTATTTCATTTACGTATTTGAGATATTCTTCATCAGCGCAATTCGACCAACCACTTGAAAAAACATCGTACATTGAATTGTTATATTTAATCGCCATGAATTCACTTGGATTGGCTTGAAATCCCATTCTACGATATTCATTCACCTCAATCTTTTGATGAACTGTTATTCCCTTATCCAAAAATACCACGTGTTTTGATTCGTCCAGAATTTTCTCCAATTCATTATTCTCATCCGTTGCTATTTCAAGTTCAGAATACGTTTTTAGGCTATTCAAATATTCAATCGGAATATTCACCAAATTTCGATTCTCTTGCATTATCAGATTTGATACTGAATTAAAAGTTCCCTTTAGATTTTTCGATTCAAAGCTGTCTTTCGATTTAAATCTAATCTCATCGAAAGAATATCTGCATTTCCTTCTCGTTTCGTAATAATCATTTGGACTATTTGAGAAAGAAATCATGTAATCCCAATCACCGGTTTCATCATAGGTCCTTGCAAAAATTCTTTCAACGTATTCAGAATTATTCTCGTAGAATCGGATTAATGACCTTGGTTCCATTTTGTCACCATAGCTGATTCGATAAGAGAGATTTTTCCAATCTCCATTTTCTTTGATGATTATTGGATAACCGTTGTAAGAACTGCCATTTAAGTTTTCGAGCAATTTAGTGACTATTTCAATTGGAGTTAGGACATTTCCATTTGAATCTCTCTTTAAAAATATTTCGGCATGTATGCTTAAAAGGTTTCCCATTTATTTTTTTCTTCTGACACACAACGAGATTCTACCATACATTGTACTGTAAAGCCAACATTCTGGTCTGGGTATTACCCTATTGAAATACTTTCCGGCAAGAAAGGAGAGGCATCTCCCCCACCCTTGATGATTTCCCTTACAATTGTGGATGAGAAATGAGAATATTGTGGCTCACTGATTAGGAAGATGGTTTCCAAGCCACCTCCCACTATATTATTGAGTTGTGATATGGTTTTTTCATAATCAAAATCAGAGGCATTCCTCAATCCTCTTAACATATAATTGGCTCCGACCTTTTGGCAATAATATGCTGTCAGGCCCTCATATACATCCACATGTACAGTTGGGTCGTCAGCAAAGACATCATTCAGCCATTTCATTCTTTGTTCCAATGAGAACAAATATTTCTTCTGGGAATTCACACCTATTGCCACAATAATCTTATCAAAAAGGGGAATGGCTCTGCGGACCAATTCCTCATGTCCCTTGGTAATCGGGTCAAAAGAGCCCGGGAATACTGCAGTTTTCATGGTTAGGTATTATATCAGTTCAAAGTAATAAGGACCCAGGATTTTTGGGGATTGGCAAAATCCATATCCATTCCTAAATTTTTGCACATTTATTAGTTAGCCAGATGATTTCGTCATCATTCTCTAATAGAGGGGATACCTTATCGAATACTTCCTTATGGTAATCATTCAACCATTCTTTTTCTTCCAGACTCAACATATCCACATCTATCAAGTTCCTATCAATCGGGAATAATGTCAGTGTTTCGAACTTTAGGAATTTGCCAAAACCGTTGTTACCTGCATCCACTGCCAAAACCAAATTTTCTATACGGATACCGTACTCATCCGTAAGATAGAGTCCGGGTTCATTGGAAGTGAACATTCCCTCGTAGAATTTCTCCATATATCGCCCCTGTGGAATGGGGCCGATTCCTTGTGGTCCCTCATGGACATTCAGGAAGAATCCTACACCATGTCCCGTACCATGTCCGAAGTTGAGATTTTCCTTCCAGAGGTACTGGCGGGTAAGGGTATCCAATTGCATTCCCGTGGTTCCCTCGGGGAAATGTTGGCGGGCCAATGCTATATGCCCCTTAAGGACAAGGGTAAAATGCTTTTTCTGTTGTGCAGTGGCTTCACCAAAAGTAACGGTACGAGTAATATCCGTTGTACCGTTGTGGTACTGGCCTCCTGAATCCAATAAGAGAATACCATCATTCTTGAGATGGGCACAGGTATCTGGCATGGGACGATAGTGGACAATCGCGCCATTTCCCTTATATCCAACTATGGCAGGAAAACTTTCTCCGTAGTAATCGCTCCCCTCTTTCCTGAATGCCACCAACTGGTCAGAAACCTCTACCTCAGAAATGGACCTG
The DNA here is from genome assembly GCA_020631355.1 of Saprospiraceae bacterium. Taxonomy (GTDB): domain Bacteria; phylum Bacteroidota; class Bacteroidia; order Chitinophagales; family Saprospiraceae; genus JAHDCE01. The sequence continues at coordinate 5,176 of JAHDHL010000073.1, forward strand.
TTGGGTAATTCCTGTTCCATCCATCTGAATAATTTCAATAACGCCACTGCATCCTTAGCCATTGCATCCTTGATATGTGCCACTTCTGTCCTATTCTTGATGGATTTCAATCGGGTAGAAATCGTATCATTTTCCTCTATGGTACATGTGGCTGGAATCAGGTCATACAAATAAGCATTGGTTGTATTTGCATTCAATCGAATATGGTAGCCCGTATACAAACCTTTCATGAAAGCATCAATTTCCTGATAATCCAATAACTGGATACCATCGCCTTTCAATTCTTTTTTGAGACTATCCGATATCTTACTCTGATCCACAAAAAGACAAACTCGCTCATTTTCCACTACGGCATAAGCGATAGCGACAGGATTACATTCCACGTCATGTCCCCTTAGATTCAATAACCAAGCAATATCATCCAAGGTCGTTATGAGATGACCATCCGCTTCTCCCATTTGTGCACGAACTTCTTCTATCTTTGTTTTTCTGTTCTTTCCGGCAAACTTGACCAAATGCTCAAATATTTCGCCTGTAGGTAAAGCCGGTCTATCAGCCCATGCCTTTGCGAACAAGTCCTTGGAATAATCCACCTTAAGGTGACAGGATTGGAATTCGGAAGACATCCTACGAATATGTGAAGCGGAGAAATTCTTTCCATCCATCGCTACGACCTGTCCGGGTTCCAATAAGCCGATAATCCAATCCTCAATGGATGGCGTTCCGGGCATTCCCTGTTTCATCAAATCCATACCCGTTCCCTCCAATTCTTCGACGCCCTGCAAAAAGTATCTGGAGTCCGTCCAAAGTGCAGCCTTATACGGTGTAATGACTACAGTTCCTGCTGAACCTGTAAAACCGGATATCCATTCTCGGGATTTCCAGTGGTCTGCAACATATTCACTCTGATGTGGGTCACTACTTGGAATGATGTAGGCATGGAAACCCTGTCGTTCCATTTCGATTCGCAATTGTTCGATTCTCTCTCTTACTGTCATGGTTCTATTCGAATTGGTGGTATTCTATTGTTGTATTCAGACCCAAAAGTCCGTTCACATTGCAAAATATGGAATTTTATCCAACATTAATTCAACATATTATCTTAATAAATATATGTTGGCATTTATTTTGCAGTGTGAATATACACTTACCTAGAGGAAACATGAACAAGCCAAGATTAGATTTTTCGATTGTATAAAGAGTAAGATTCGGTTAGGAATGAAGACGAGTATATTGGCTTTTGTAGTGGCGCTTCTGTTGATGGTACTAGGTATTGTCAACGTTTTTCAGGGAAATATCATCAGTGAACATAAGAAGGTATTGGAAGCCAAGGATTTGCAATTGGCTGAACTCAACTCTGACCTCGATGAGGAAATAGAGAAAGTGAGTCAATTGGAATTATTGAACCAAACCTACGAGGATAGTATCAAGGTTCTGAATGAGCGCATTGTGATGTTGGAACAGGTCATTGATGAAAAGAATGAACGCATAAAGTATCTGAAAGGTAAGCTGAAAAGGCGTGAGACTGCATATCAGGACATCAAGGATAAGATTGCACGTCTGTACAGGCAGGACCAACTCAATAAGGAAACCATTTCGCAATTGGAAAGGGAGAAAGAAGCACTTCGTAGGGAAATGGGTTACATTCAGAATGACACCAAGGAAGTATTCGCTGCAAGGCAAGCTACGGAAAATGAAGTCAGGACGTATCGGGATAATATTTATAATATGAATCTGATACACAGCATTGCTAAGCAAACCCATGTGGAATTCAAGGAAGTAACCGGAAAGAAATTCAGGAATGGTAGAAAAATCAGTCGCATGAGGAGAAACATGAATGGCTGGCAATACACTGATTTCAAGTTTACCTTGAGGCACCCAGACCATAAGGCACTATTGGATCAACAGTTCGTACTCAAGATTTATGACAAGGAACATGGAATTCCATTGGCATATCTCGAACAAAATCCAAGATATCCCAGTAATCAACAAAAGGGAATCCCATTCCAATTCGATGGCAATATGATTGAATTGACCTATTGCAATACCCAGAAAAAAGTATCGGAAAACTTCGAGGTTCGGTTATACCTACTTCATCAGGGAGAAGAAATTCCCTTGAATAATGGTATTGCCCCCATTATTTCGAATGGGGACTTCATATGATTAGTATTTGACGACTTTCTCAAAGAATTGTCGCTCTCCAAGATAAAATGTCACTATAAACACCCCTACAGGCAGGTCATCGATTTGAATGCTCCTGCCTTTTTTCATATCCTTTACTGTCTTTCCCGTGATATCCAAAACGCCGATGCGTACCTCCTCATCATTCACATCCATATTACGGAACAATACCTCTACCCTATCTGTTGCTGGGTTGGGAACCAATTGATAATCAGGAATTTTTGTTAATATATCCTCATTATCCAATGTAGTATCTGATACATAATCCGTTTCGTAGAATGCCAATCCTCCTCTGGTATTACCAATGACCATTTCGAAGTAACCATCATTATCAATATCCGCCAAATCAACAGCTGTTTCCTGTCCTTGGATAATATCCCCGTATCCCTCTGCGTCCAAATTGAAATCCACCGTCAAATCACTCGTGATCGCATTATAGACATAAATACTATTGAAATAACTTCCTGTTATAATGTGTGGTTCGGTGCCATCCACTAGGAATACCTTGGGAGCAGCATAGCCCCTTGTATCAACGAATCCGTTGTTCTCAAAACGAGTATCAATGCCTCCTATTCCGTTAATATTTGGAGCCAAGGTCTTATCAGGATTGAAATCTGGTGTCCCCAACACTCCAATATTCTTAAAGAATGCGACCCTACCTTGTTTAAAGCCTGTTATGATATCCGCTAATCCATCACCATCCAAATCAGCAATTGATGGGACACACTTCTGCCCTCCCCCAATATCCAAATAATTCGGAATGATCTGGGGAAATGCAGGCACTCCCGAACCACCGGTATTCTCCGCATAGAATAGTTGACCATCATTCTGTCCAACCAATAAATCCATATCACCATCACCATCCAAATCACCGAAACAAGGTGCCAGATTCCTATCATTATACTGGCTGAACCCCAACCAATCCTCATCTGCGATTTGATAGGATGGTTCACTATTCGTACCGATATTCTCGAAGACAATCAACCGGGTATCAAACTCCGCCAGATTGGTAAAGAAACCATCTGTTCCCACAACGATATCCATGAGTCCATCACCATTGTAATCAAAGAAAGCCGGCTTGCTTCCCTGTCCTAAATCTATGCAGTCATTTACAAGAAAATCGTCTTCCCTGAAGTTGAATTGTCCCTCACCGGATTCCGTGAAATTCTCATATCGCCATGCTACATTCCGATTCATGGAAGCGCCTACATCATTAGGAGAAGCCACCAAATCCTTTCTTCCATCATTGTTCAAATCCAGAACAAAAGGTGCCGGGAATAAGGGAATATCAACAGGGGTATCATAGTTGGGGAAATTCGCATCAAGGATATCAAACCAAGGAGTTTCGTCATCATTCACTGTGCTACTATTCAAATAGGAAAGGGTATTTGTAGTCACATCGCCAATTATCATTTCATAATCACCATCACCATCATTATCCCAACAAGCAGAAGTCGAACCTACATGTATATTACTCTGATTCAGTGAAAGATTCAAGTCTGCACATTGATTGCTATTATTGCTTAGTTGGATGGCTGACGACACACCACTTTCAATGAATAGTCCCCAACAAGGGTCCACGAATTCAAAATAAAGGCTATCACTGCCATATCCCATTTCCACAGACATATTCTTATACCATTCCATCTTGTTTCCTGCCTGGCTGAATGTCAGTACATCCACATCCCCATCCTCATCAATATCTATGATACTCGGAATATCATCCCGACTCACATAAATTTCAAGTTCTATATTACTGAAACCCGGGAAACTCAATAAATCGAAGTCATTATGACCATTCAGGACCAATTCAAAACTATAACCATCCGTGGCATCATAACTACCTTGATACAAATCAATACCTGCAATTCCGGGAGTGGATGAATAACAATAGATATCCATGATACCATCCAAATTATAATCCCGAAGTAATGCCCATTCCTTTACGGTATTCGGAAAAGCCTTGGCATATTCAGGAGCAAAGACATAGCTCACTTCATTCGGTACACCTGTATTGATATAGGTCAGGACTACATCTCCTGTCTTATCGAATACGAAAAGATCCATGATACCATCATTATTCAGATCAATTTCTGAAAACTGGGGATTATTCATTCCTCCCACATCAGGAAAAAGGTAAGGTGTACCATCTATTCTATTGACATCCAAGGACATTCGTTGTCCGGCTGTCTGAGCTTCGATAGAAAATATGAGTGTAGATAAGAATAGGATTGTTAAGATAATTCTAGACATAATTAGCATGGTTATGGTGCATCGAAAACATTCAAAACATCTATATGATTACAAGATAATATGATTTTCCTTTCCATATTGTCTCTTTTCAACCATTAGGCTTTAAGAAATATCCAAATAATACAGACGGTCACAACGACAGGTGTGAGGTCCCTGTTCATCCAATTGAAAGCCATATTGCTCATACATGGCAATCGCTTCCTTTAGTACGGATGCTGTTTCCAAAACGACCCTGTGGTATCCCATCTCCTTGGATTTATTGAGTAAGTAATCCATCATGAATCGTCCGATTCCCTTTCCTCTATGGGAATGAAGCAGGTACATTTTTCGTATTTCTATGGATGATTCATCATAGGCCAATAGCCCGAAAGTTCCTACGATTTCTTGGGTTCCGGTATTTTTCACCACGCCAAAAAATCCATTTTTGTAAAAGGTAGCGGGTTGATTCAGGTCAGCGTCCGTTGCTCCGGGATCTATGGGTAATCCATATTCTTCAAGGCAGGAATAAACAACAGCCTTGACTGAGGGGCCATCCTGGTCATGTGCCAGTTCATATTGATAACCTGAGGGAAGGGATATTTTCATGGATTTAATAATACAAAAAAAGGTCAACATCCTAGGATGTTGACCTTTTCAATATGAATAAAGGAAGAATTATTTTACCACATCACCTTGTGTAGCGGCATAGTTCACCCTCAATTGTTCAGCTTTACGCAACTCTGTCTTTACATCCGTAACGAATCCCATGGTTACATCATTATCGATTCGAAGGGAAGTAATCATCTTATCCCTTAGTCTTTCTTCGACCTTTAGTTTCTTCTCCTCCAAGAAGAATGGGATTTGATTCTTATTTGCGAACTTATCATTCAATTGTAGTTGAGGTGCATCACCATACTGTCCCTGATACCTTCTCATTGGCTTACCGATGAACATGTAGGTTGTCAAACTCTTGTTTTCCAACTTTCTTAATTCACTTGCCATAGGTATGGTCACATCCACCTTAAGCTCGTTCTCTCTGATTACGGTTACAACCATGAAGAAGAACAAAAGCATGAATACGATGTCAGGAAGCGAAGCCGTACTAATACCCGGACTCGATGACCCTCTTTTCTTACTAAACTTAGACATAATAGATCGTATTAAGTAATGAATTAATTACCACCTCCACCAGCGACATCGACTGGTTCAGCTTCTGAAATAATCAAAGGAATAACTTTCTGTATTTCCTTTTTCTGTGGAATCGGTAAATCATCATAGGATGCATTATATTTCCTTTGGGATTCTGTCTCCCAAATTTCGTTATATGCCCCTTTTAATTCATTATATACTTGAAGATAAGTCTCATACCTCGTTCCGCGGTCATTCTTAAGAGAAATAATCGCTTTCTTAGGAGACTCTGCCAAATCTTCCCTACCTGTGGGATTCATGATGAATTCCTTAGCATTTTCCCTCAAATCAGCGATATCCATGGGTTCATTCCTTACCAGTAAATCATTATTAAGATTCACAAGAACTGAATAAACGTTACGGGTATTCAACTGAGTGGGATCTACCTCCTCATCAGACCATGGTGGTAACTTTACTGGCAGACCTTTCTCTGAGTTGATGGTTGTGGTGACCAGGAAGAAAATCAATAGTAGGAAGGCAATATCTGCCATAGACCCCGCATTGATTTCCGTGGACATCCTCTCCTTTTTATTACCTCTTAAACTCATTGGTTATCAGATTTAAAGGATTAACGGAAAAGGTTCCAAATTGCAGATACAATTGCACCCAAAGTGGTGATACCACCCAAGATTAGAGTTGTAATCAAACTTGCCGAGATAAAATTACTGATTCCCGGAGTGATAATCTGCCCTCTAGTTGCCATCTTCTCGATTACAGCAAGAACACTGTCTGAATCTCCCATCGAACCAGCTACAAAATAGCTGATAACGAAAATCAGGATAAGAGCACCAAAACCAATAAGGCTTTTCATAGAGCCCTTAATATCTGTGACAATACCTAACACACCAAAAGCCAGTACTGCTAGTGTTGTCAATATGATTAAGGCAAATGTGCCATAAAGTCCAAAGTCGAATATACTAGTCTGACTTAATGCAGCATTATATTCAAGACGTTTCATGTCTGCCAAACTCTCAATGTATGAGTTGTTGGCTCCGATGATAATAAAGAATACCAAAGTGATGAAAACACCAATACCTAATGCTATAAGTTGACCGTATCTGGATAGAAAACTATACATGATTGGTTAATTTTTAGTTTGAAAAGAAATAATTCAATGGAAAATAAAGTAGTTTAAGCCGACTCAGCTTCCACTATTTTAGAATTATCCCTTATTGAAGCTATTATTAGAAACCAAGATGTCAACCAGACTGTTAGAAGCTTCCTCCATACCGATGACGATACCATCAATCTTAGATACGATGTAGTTGTAGAAAATCTGAAGGATAATCGCAGCAATAAGACCGAATACCGTAGTCAAAAGTGCTACCTTGATACCACCTGCTACATCTGATGGACGAATCTCACCAGCAGCCTCAATTGCGTCGAATGCGGAGATCATACCGATTACCGTACCCATGAAACCAAGCATCGGTGCAATAGAGATGAAAAGGGAAATCCAAATCAGACCTTTCTCCAAAAGTCCCATTTGAACGGCACCATAGGAAACAATGGCTTTTTCAACACCCTCAGGACCTTCGTCCACTCTTTTCAAACCTTCGTGAAGCACACTTGCAGTTGGTCCTTGTGTGGACTTACATACTTCCATTGCGCCACTGACGTCACCTCTCTTAAGGTTATCATCGATTTGACTTAATAGTTTTTCATTATTGGCAGAAGCGATGTTCAAGGTTATTACACGCTCCAAGGAGAATGCAAGACCTAGGATCAAAGCGACCAATACGATACTCATGAATACCCAACCACCTTCGATGAATTTTTCTTTCAATACTTGGAAAGAACTATCGGCAGCATAGCTGGAGTTCGTGACAAATGTTACAAGTCCCAATACAAGGGAAGATACCAAATACTTACGCATGATTACGAGATTTTTCGTGTCAGATTTTAAGCAAAAATGATGTAATAATATCTTAGAGTTAATTTGGATAGGCTTTTACTCTAAGCAATGATACGAATTAGATTCAAAACATTACAAAATGGAATAAATTAATTTCTATCCAAATATGTCCAAACCTTACTTACTACCTCATCCTAGCATTAACCGGTAAGATTAATTAAGTTAATGATTTAGTTCAAATAGCGGAGAGAGAGGGATTCGAACCCTCGGTACCCTTGCGAGTACACTACCTTTC
>JAHDHL010000074.1 GCA_020631355.1 Saprospiraceae bacterium
GATTTGGCATTGATCAAGGAATTGTCCCCAGGTCAGGCTGCTTTGGTTACTCCGGGTGAGCAGGTAGAATTCACCATCACCATCATGAACCAAGGAGATGTTCCGTCCTATGATTATGATATCACGGATCAGATTCCAACAGGAATGACATTCGTATCTGCCTCTAATGGAGGGACACATAATAATGGTGTGGTTTCTTGGAATCTTCCAAACTTGGCTGCAGGTGCGACTACTACGGTTACATTGACTGTGGAAGTAACAGATGCTTTATTCCGTCATTATCGTAACTGGGCTGAAATTTCAGACGACAGTTCAGAGGATTATGGCTTTGGTGAGACAGATGAGGATTCTACTCCTGATACGAATACAGGTAATGATAATGCACAAGGATTCGGTCAGAATCCAAATGATATTGTGAATAATCACAATGATATCACTTTGGATGAGCCAGCCGGTGATGAGGATGATAATGATTATGAAGATGTGGAAGTAGATGTGGATTATGACCTAGCTCTAGTGAAGACTTTGGCTCCGGGTCAGACCCAACCATTCCGTATCAATGATCAGGTAACGTACTTGATTGATGTGAAGAACCAAGGAGATGTTCCTTCTTATGACTTCGATATCACGGACCAAATCCCTGCAGGAATGAGTTTCGTATCTGCTGATAATGGTGGTGCTCACTTGAATGGTGTGGTTTCTTGGAATATTGCCAACTTGGCCCCAAATGAAATCATTACCATAACATTGGTACTTCAGATTGATGATCCGACATTGCGTCATTTCCGTAACTGGGCTGAGATTTCAGACGACAGTTCAGAGGATTATGGCTTTGGTGAGACAGATGAGGATTCTACTCCTGATACCAATACAGGTAATGATAATGCACAAGGATTCGGTACGGATCCGAATGATGATTATGTAGATCAGACAGATGTCAATATTGACAATCCTGCCGGTGATGAGGATGATAACGATTACCAAGATATCGAAGTAGATGTGGATTATGACTTGGCATTGATTAAAACATTGGCTCCAACTCAGGCTACTGAAGTGGAACCGGGTGCTCAAGTAGAATATGTTATCACCATCAAGAATCAAGGAGATGTTCCGTCTTATGATTATGTAATTACCGATCAGATTCCATCTGGAATGAGTTTCGTATCCGCTTCTAATGGTGGTTCAGAGGCAGGTGGTATCGTGACTTGGTCCATGCCAAACTTGGCTGCAGGTTCCGTAACATCAGTAACATTGATTCTTCAAGTGGATGATGCTCGTGAACGCCAGTACAGAAACTGGGCTGAGATTTCAGACGACAGTTCAGAGGATTATGGTTTCGGTGAGACAGATGAGGACTCTACTCCTGATACCAATGTGGGTAATGATAATGCACAAGGATTCGGTGTTGATCCGAATGATACATACACGAATCACAATGATGTGAATGATGATGAGCCAGCCGGCGATGAGGATGATAATGATTATGAGGATGTATCCGTGAATGTGGACTATGACCTAGCCCTAGTGAAGACGTTGGCTCCGGGACAAACCCAACCATTCCGTATCAATGATCAGGTAACCTACCTGATTGATATCAAGAATCAGGGTAATGTACCGTCCTATGACTTCGATGTAGCAGACCAGATTCCAACAGGAATGAGTTTCGTATCTGCGGATAATGGTGGTGCCCACTCCAATGGTGTGGTTTCTTGGAATATCGCCAACTTGGCTCCAGATGAAATCATTACCATTACATTGGTACTTCAGATAGATGACCCAACATTCCGTCACTTCCGTAACTGGGCAGAAATCACAGATGATTCCTCAGAGGATTATGGTTTCGGTGAGACGGATGAGGATTCCACTCCTGATACCAATACAGGTAATGACGATGCACAAGGATTCGGTACGGATCCGAATGATGATGTAGTAGACCAAACTGATGTCAATATTGATAATCCAGCAGGTGATGAGGATGATAACGATTATCAGGACATCGAAGTGGATGTGGATTACGATTTGGCATTGATCAAGGAATTGTCCCCAGGTCAGGCTACTGAGGTTGAGCCAGGTGCTCAGGTGAGTTATACATTGACCATCATGAACCAGGGAGATGTTCCGTCTTATGATTATAATATCACGGATCAGATTCCATCTGGAATGAGCTTCATATCCGCTTCTAATGGTGGTTCACATAGTAATGGTGTGGTTTCTTGGAATCTTCCAAACCTGGCTGCAGGTGCCACTACCACAGTTACATTGGTACTTCAAATAGATGATGCTCGTGAGCGTCAGTACAGAAACTGGGCTGAGATTTCAGACGACAGTTCAGAGGATTATGGCTTCGGTGAGACAGATGAGGATTCTACTCCTGATACCAACGTGGGTAATGATAATGCCCAAGGATTCGGTGTCGATCCGAATGATACCTATGATAATCACAATGATATTACACTGGACGAACCAGCGAATGACGAGGATGACAATGATTATGAGGATGTATCCGTGAATGTGGATTATGATTTGGCTCTAGTGAAGACTTTGGCTCCGGGTCAGACCCAACCATTCCGTATCAATGATCAGGTCACTTATATCATTGAGGTGAAGAACCAAGGTAATGTTCCTTCATACGACTTCAGTATTGCAGATCAGATTCCAACAGGAATGAGTTTCGTATCTGCTGATAATGGTGGAACACATGCTGGAGGTATTGTTTCATGGACCTTGGCCAATCTACAACCTAATGAAATTGCTACCATTGAATTGGTACTTCAGATAGATGACCCAACTTACCGTCATTTCCGTAACTGGGCAGAAATCACAGATGATTCCTCAGAGGATTATGGTTTTGGTGAGACGGATGAGGATTCCACTCCTGATACGAATACAGGTAATGATGATGCACAAGGATTCGGTACGGATCCGAATGATGATGTTGTGGATCAGACTGATGTTAATATCGATGAGCCAGCCGGTGATGAGGATGATAACGATTACCAAGACATCGAAGTGGATGTGGATTATGATATTGCCTTGATTAAGGAATTGTCCCCAGGACAACCATTTATCGTAAGTAATGGTGATCAGGTAGAATTTACGATTACCATCATGAACCAAGGAGATGTTCCATCCTATGATTATACAGTGACGGATCAGATTCCATCTGGATTGAGTTTCGTATCCGCTTCTAACGGTGGAGCGGAAGCAGGTGGTATCGTGACTTGGACATTGCCAAACTTGGCTGCAGGTGCTACCACTACGGTTACACTGACAGTACAGGTGGATGATCCAACATTGCGTCATTTCCGTAACTGGGCTGAGATTTCAGATGACAGTTCTGAGGATTACGGTTTCGGCGAGACAGATGAGGATTCCACTCCTGATACGAATACAGGTAATGATGATGCACAAGGATTCGGAACAGATCCGAATGATGATTATGTGGATCACGATGATATTACATTGGATGAGCCTGCAAATGATGAGGATGATAATGATTATGAGGACTTTGAGGTAGATGTGGATTACGATTTGGCCATCATCAAGGAGCTAGCTCCAGGTCAGGCGGATATCGTTACACCTAATTCAACAGTGGATTATGTCATCACTATCGCTAACCAAGGTGACGTTCCATCTTACGATTATACAGTACAGGATCAGATTCCTGCAGGTATGGTATTCGTTTCTGCTTCCAATGGCGGAACAGAAGCAGGTGGTATCGTAACCTGGAATATGCCGAACCTTCCACAAGGACAGACAACTACCGTTACACTTACACTTCAAATTGAAGATGAAACACTTCGTTTGTACCGTAACTGGGTAGAAATTACTGATGATTCCTCAGAGGATTATGGCTTCGGAGAGACAGATGAGGATTCTACTCCTGATACCAATATCGGTAACGATAATGCTCAAGGAACAGGTATTGATCCAAATGATTTGTACACGAATCATAATGATATCACACTGGATGATCCAGCAGGTGATGAGGATGATAACGATTATGAGGATGTGAATGTGGATGTGAACTATGACTTGGCCATCATCAAGGAGCTAGCTCCGGGTCAGGATGCAGTAGTGACTCCAGCCAATCCAGTAATCGAATATGTATTGACCGTAACCAACGAGGGTGATGTTCCTTCCTACGATTATACCGTAGAGGATGTGATTCCATCAGGAATGAGTTTCGTATCTGCTGATAATGGAGGTACTCATGCGAATGGTCTGGTAACTTGGTCCAATTTACCAAACTTGGAACCAGGTGAAACACAAACCCTATTGTTGACCCTACAAATTGATGACGCTACTCAACGTCCATTCCGTAATCATACAGATATCACAGAGGATTCTGCTGAGGATTATGGTCCGGATCCAAATGGTGTCGTAGAGGAAGATTCCGATTCTGATCCAGATAACTATGACGGTGACGATGATGCACAAGGTGTGGATACACCAACAGTGGATGAGGATGATGATGATTATGTGGATGTGGACATTGATGTGAATTATGACCTTGCTATTGATAAGGAATTGGCTCCTGGTCAGGCAGCTCTAGTTGATGCGAATGGTGTTGTGAATTATGTAATCACAGTAACCAATGAGGGTGATGTACCATCCTATGACTACGATGTTCAGGATATCATCCCAGAGGGTATGGTATTCGTATCCGCTGATAATGGTGGAACAGAAGCCGGTGGGGTAGTAACTTGGACAGGTCTTCCTAACTTGCTTCCGGGCGAGTCATTCGATTTGGCATTGACCCTTCAGGTAGATGATGAGACACTACGTCCATTCCGTAACCACACAGATATCATTGATGATTCTGCTGAGGATTATGGTATCGGTCCTGATGGAACAGAGGAAGAAGATTCCGATTCTGATCCGGATAACTATGATGGTGATGATACCACTCAAGGTGTGGATACACCAACTGTAGATGAGGATGATGATGATTACATCGACATTGATGTGGATGTGGATTATGATATCGCATTGATTAAGGAATTGTCTCCGGGACAGGATTATGTAGTGAAGAATGGTGATCAGGTAGAATTCACCATTACCATCATGAATCAAGGAGATGTTCCAACATACGATTATACTGTTACAGACCAGATTCCAACAGGATTGAGCTTTGTTGCTGCTTCGAATGGTGGCGCTGAAGCGGGTGGTATCGTAACATGGACTTTAGGAAACCTAGAACCAGGTGAATCAACCACGGTTACATTAACCGTTCAGGTAGATGACCCAACATTCCGTCATTTCCGTAACTGGGCAGAAATCTCTGATGATTCTTCTGAGGACTATGGTCCGGATCCAGTGACTGGAAACATCGAGACAGACGAGGATTCTACTCCTGATACGAATACAGGTAATGATGATGCACAAGGATTCGGAACAGATCCGAATGATGATGTGGATAATCACAATGATATCACATTGGATGAACCTGCAAACGATGAGGATGATAACGATTACGAAGACTTCGAAGTAGATGTAGACTATGACTTGGCATTAATCAAGGAATTGGCTCCATCTCAAGTAGATATCGTTACACCAAATGCTACCGTGGATTATGTATTGACAGTATCTAACCAAGGAGATGTACCATCCTACGATTATGTAATCGAGGATCAGATTCCTGCAGGTATGGTATTCGTATCCGCGTCTAATGGTGGAACGGAGACAGGTGGTATCGTAACTTGGAACATGCCGAACTTGGCTCCGGGTGAAACGACTACATTGACATTGACTTTACAAGTGGATGATGAAACACTTCGTCCTTACCGCAACTGGGCTGAAATCACTGATGATTCTTCAGAAGACTATGGCTTTGGTGAAGTGGATGAGGATTCCACTCCTGATACGGACTTGGGTAATGATGATGCCCAAGGTACTGGTACGGATCCGAATGACCCATTCGACAATCACAATGATATCACATTGGATGAGCCAGCAGGCGATGAGGATGATAACGATTACGAGGATGTGAATGTGGATGTAAACTACGACTTGGCTATCATTAAGGAGTTGGCTCCTGGTCAGGCGGATATCGTTACACCTGCTAATCCGGTGATTGAATATGTATTGACCGTAACCAATGAGGGAGATGTTCCATCTTATGATTATACCGTAGAGGATATCATCCCAGCTGGTATGAGTTTCGTATCTGCCGATAATGGTGGAATAGAAACAGGTGGTGTAGTAACTTGGGCTAGTTTACCAAATCTTGAACCAGGTGAAACACAAACCTTGTTGTTGACACTTCAGATTGATGATGCTACACAACGTCCATTCCGTAATCATACAGACATTACAGATGATTCTTCTGAAGACTACGGACCAGATCCAAATGGTGATATAGAGGAGGATTCTGACTCTGATCCAGATAATTATGATGGTAATGATGACGCTCAAGGTGTGGATACACCAACAGTGGATGAGGATGATGACGATTATGTGGATGTGGATATTGATGTAGAATATGACTTGGCTATTGATAAGGAGTTGGCTCCAGGTCAAGCAGCTCTAGTAGGTCCTGATGCTGTAATCAATTATGTAATCACAGTAACCAATGAGGGTGACGTTCCATCCTATGATTATACCGTGGAAGATATCATTCCTGCTGGTATGACATTTATTTCTGCTGATAATGGTGGAACTGAAGCAGGTGGAGTAGTGACTTGGGCGAATTTGCCAAATCTACTTCCAGGTGAATCATTCGACTTGGCATTGACGCTTCAGATTCAGGATGAAACATTCCGTCCATTCCGTAATCATACGAATATCACAGATGATTCTTCAGAGGATTATGGTATCGGCCCTGATGGAACACAGGAAGAAGATGTGGATTCTGATCCAGATAATTATGATGGTGATGATGATGCACAAGGTGTGGATACACCATCAGTTGATGAAGACGATGACGATTACATCGACATAGAAGTGGAGGTGAATTATGACCTTGCAATTGACAAGGAATTCGCTCCGGGTCAGGCTACTATCGTAAGTAATGGGGCACAGGTGGATTATATAATCACAGTGACCAATGAGGGAGATGTTCCATCCTATGACTATACCGTAGAGGATATCATTCCTGCTGGAATGAGTTTCGTATCTGCTGATAATGGTGGTGTTGAAACTGGTGGTACTGTAACTTGGTCTGGTCTTCCGAACTTGGAGCCAGGTGAGTCATTCGACTTAGCATTGACACTTCAGGTAGACGATCCAACACTTCGTCCATTCCGTAACCACACTGAAATCGCTGATGACAGTGCGGAGGATTACGGTCCCGATCCAAATGGTGATATGGAAGAAGATTCCGATTCTGATCCAGATAACTATGACGGTGACGATGATGCACAAGGTGTGGATACACCAACTGTCGACGAAGATGATGATGATTACATCGACTTGGATGTTGATGTTGATTACGACTTAGCTTTGATTAAGGAGTTATCTCCTGGTCAGGATTATATCGTGAAGAATGGTGATCAGGTTGAGTTCACAATTACGATTATGAACCAAGGAGATGTTCCGTCCTATGATTTCACAGTCACTGACCAAATCCCCGCTGGATTGAGCTTTGTTGCTGCTTCCAATGGTGGAACTGAGGCTGGTGGTATCGTAACTTGGACCATCGCTGACCTTGCTGCTGGTGCTACAACTACAGTTACGATTACAGTACAAGTAGATGACCCAACATTCCGTCACTTCCGTAACTGGGCAGAAATCTCTGATGATTCTTCTGAGGACTTCGGTCCGGATCCAGTAACAGGAAATATCGAGACGGACGAGGATTCTACTCCTGATACAGATACAGGTAATGACGATGCTCAAGGATTCGGTACTGACCCGAATGATGATGTGGATAATCACAATGATATCACATTGGATGAGCCTGCAAATGATGAGGATGATAACGATTACGAAGACTTCGAAGTGGACGTTGATTATGACTTAGCTCTAATCAAGGAATTGGCTCCAGGTCAGGCAGATATCGTTACGCCAAATGCCACTGTGGATTATGTATTGACCATCTCAAACCAAGGAGATGTTCCATCTTATGATTATGTGATTACAGATCAAATTCCTGCAGGTATGAGTTTCGTATCTGCCGATAATGGTGGAACGGAAGCGGGTGGTATCGTAACTTGGAATATGCCAAACTTGGCTCCGGGTGCTACGACTATAGTAACCTTGACACTGCAAGTGGACGACCCAACACTTCGTCCATTCCGTAACTGGTCTGAGATTTCTGACGATAGTTCAGAAGATTATGGCTTCAATGAGGTTGATGAGGATTCTACGCCTGATAATGATACAGGTAATGATACCGTTCAGGGTACAGGTACGGATCCTAACGACCCATTTGATAATCACAATGATATTTCATTGGATGAACCCGCAAATGATGAGGATGATAATGATTATGAGGATGTGAATGTGGATGTAAACTATGACTTGGCCATCAATAAGGAGTTAGCTCCTGGTCAGGATGCAGTAGTTACTCCAGCTAATCCTCAGATTTCTTATGTCATTACAATTACCAATGAGGGTGATGTTCCTTCTTACGATTATACAGTTCAGGATGTTATACCTGCAGGAATGAGTTTCGTATCTGCCGATAATGGTGGAACAGAAGCTGGTGGTATTGTGACTTGGACAAGTTTACCTAACCTACTTCCGGGTGAGACATTCGAGTTGTCATTGGTATTGAATATTGATGATGCGACATTGCGTCCATTCCGTAACCATACGGATATCACCGAGGATTCAGCTGAAGACTACGGTCCGGATCCAAATGGCGATATGGAAGAAGATGCTGATTCTGATCCAGATAATTATGATGGTAATGATGATGCGCAAGGTGTGGATACTCCAACAGTTGACGAGGATGATGATGATTATATCGATGTAGATATTGATGTGAATTATGACCTTGCAATAGATAAGGAATTGGCTCCTGGCCAAGCGGCTCTTGTAGATGCTAATGGTATTGTGAACTATGTAATCACAGTAACCAATGAGGGTGATGTTCCATCTTATGATTACGATGTTCAGGATGTTATTCCTGCAGGTATGGTATTCGTTTCTGCTGATAATGGCGGAACGGAAACTGGTGGTATCGTGACCTGGACAGGTCTTCCAAACTTACTTCCAGGTGAGTCATTCGACTTGGCATTGACGCTTCAAGTGGATGACGAGACATTGCGTCCATTCCGTAACCACACAGATATCATCGATGATTCTGCTGAGGATTATGGTATCGGTCCTGATGGAACAGAGGAAGAAGATTCCGATTCTGATCCAGACAACTACGATGGTAATGATGATACTCAAGGTGTGGATACACCAACAGTTGACGAGGATGATGATGATTACATCGACATCGATGTTGACGTTGACTATGACTTGGCATTGATTAAGGAGTTGTCTCCGGGGCAAGCTTCTACAGTTAAGAATGGCGATCAGGTAGAGTTTACCATCACAGTAACCAATCAAGGTGATGTACCATCTTACGACTTCACCATTACAGATCAAATCCCAACTGGATTGAGTTTCGTGTCAGCATCTGATGCGGGATCTGAAGCGAGTGGGGTAGTGACTTGGACCATTGCGAACCTAGAACCGGGTGAAACCACTACAGTTACTTTAACCGTACAAGTGGATGATCCTTCATTCCGTGAGTTCCGTAACTGGGCTGAGATTTCTGATGATAGTTCTGAAGACTATGGTCCGGATCCAGTAACAGGTGCTACTGAAACAGATGAGGATTCCACTCCTGATACCAATACGGGTAATGATGATGCACAAGGTGTAGGCATCGCTCCGAATGATGATGTGGATAATCACAACGATATCACATTGGACGAACCTGTAAATGATGAGGATGATAACGATTACGAAGACTTCCAAGTGGATGTTGACTATGACTTGGCATTGATTAAGACCTTGGCACCAGACCAAGCAACAACCATCAATGCTGGCGAAACAGCTACATTCATTATCACTGTAATGAATCAGGGAGATGTTCCATCTTATGACTTCATCGTAATGGATAAGATTCCTGATGGTGCTCAGTACCAGTCTGCCTCATTGCCTCCATCTCAATCTGGTAACGAGTTGACTTGGACGATTCCAAACTTGAATCCAGGTGAGACTGCTACAATTGAAGTGACATTACTATTGGTTGATGGATGTAACTGTACGATCCGTAACTGGTCTGAGATTGCAGAGGATTCCGCAGAAGATTATGGTCCGGATCCAGCAACAGGATTGACAGAGACGGATGAGGATTCTACTCCTGATACCAATACGGGTTATGATAATGATTCAGGAATTGGAACATTGCCAAATGATGATTTCGATAATCATAACGATATCACATTGGATGAACCAGTGAATGATGAGGATGATAATGATTATGAAGATATCCAAGTAGAACCAACAATCACTTGCCCTGCTGATATTACAATCGAATGTGGTGAGAGTGAGGATCCAACAAATACAGGTTTTGCAACTGCCTTTGATGCAACTTGTAATGTGGATATCAGTTATGATGATACTGAAGTGGCAACTTGTGGTGCTGCTAAGATTATCACTAGAATATGGACTGTGGATTATGATTGTGGTACTACAATCACATGTGTCCAAACCATCACAGTTGAGGACACAACAGTTCCTGAAGTTCCAACACCACCAGCTGATGTAACAGTACAGTGTGGTGCTGAAGTACCTGCTCCTGTTGACTTGACAGCATTCGATGTTTGTGAGGGAGATATCACAGTGAGCCCAACTGAGGTCATCACTCCTGGTGATTGTGATAATAGCTTCGTAATCGTTCGTACTTGGACCTTCGTCGATGGTTGTGGTAATGCAGATGCAGTAAGCCAAACAATTATCGTTGATGATACAACTGAACCAGTTGCTCCTGCTCCACCTGCCGATGTATTGGTAGAATGTCAGCAAGAAGTACCAGCACCAGTTGATTTAACTGCGATTGATAATTGTGATGGTGATATCACAGTGAGTCCAACAGAGGTTATCACTCCGGGTGATTGTGATAATAACTTTGTAATTGTTCGTACATGGACCTTTATTGATGGTTGTGGTAATACATCTGAAGTATCTCAAACCATTACAGTAGAGGATACAACAGAGCCAGTTGCACCAGCTGCACCGGATGATGTTTTGGTAGAATGTTCACAGGAAGTACCTGCACCAGTTGATTTAACTGCGATTGATAATTGTGATGGAGATATCACAGTGAGCCCGACAGAAGTCATCACTCCTGGTGATTGTCCGAATAATTATGTGATTGTTCGTACATGGACATTCATTGATGGTTGTGGTAATACATCTGAAGTATCACAAACAATTACAGTGAATGATGTAACTGAACCAGTTGCCCCTGCACCACCTGCCGATGTTTTGGTAGAATGTTCACAGGAAGTACCTGCACCAGTTGATTTGACAGCAGTTGATAATTGTGATGGAGATATCACAGTGAGTCCGACAGAAGTCATCACTCCTGGTGATTGTCCGAATAATTATGTGATTGTTCGTACATGGACATTCATTGATGGTTGTGGTAATACATCTGAAGTATCACAAACAATTACAGTGAATGATGTAACTGAACCAGTTGCCCCTGCACCACCTGCCGATGTTTTGGTAGAATGTTCACAGGAAGTACCTGCACCAGTTGATTTGACAGCAGTAGATAATTGTGATGGTGATATCACGGTAAGTCCGACTGAAGTCATTACTCCAGGTGATTGTGACCATAATTTCACAATCGTAAGAACTTGGACATTTACTGACCTGTGTGGTAATACATCCGAAGTGTCTCAAACGATTACAGTGGATGACCAGACACCTCCAGTAGTTCCATGTGATCCAACTAATGTAACACATGAGTGTACGGGTGGACCTGATAATGAGGCTACCGCTGATCAATGGAACATTGATAATATTAATGCTTTGAATGCTTGTTCTTCTGATGCATGTAGCTCAATTGAAGTGACAAGTGATTATGATTATAATAATTTTGTATTCACCTGCGGTGAATCAGGTAGCATCACAGTAACCTACACAGTTACGGATGTTTGTGGTAATGAAACCACAAAACAAGCTACTTTCACAGTAGAAGATACAACTGAACCGGTAACACCAACACCACCTGCTGATGTTTTGGTAGAATGTGCACAGGAAGTGCCTGCACCAGTTGATCTGACAGCAACAGATGCTTGTGATGGTGACATTACTGTGAGTCCAACTGAAGTTATAACTCCAGGCAATTGTCCAAATAGTTTCGTGATTGTTCGTACTTGGACATTTACAGATGATTGTGATAATACATCTGAGGTATCCCAGACGATTACAGTAGAGGATACAACAGAGCCAGTTGCTCCTCAACCACCAGTCGATGTTTTGGTAGAATGCGCTCAGGATGTACCTGCACCAGTTGACTTAACAGCGGTAGATAACTGTGATGGAGACATTACAGTGAGTCCAACTGAAGTGGTTACTCCAGGCGATTGTCCAAACAGTTTCGTGATTGTTCGTACTTGGACATTTGCAGATGGATGTGGTAATACCTCTGAGGTATCGCAAACGATAACAGTAGAGGATACAACAGAGCCAGTTGCACCAGCTGCACCGGATGATGTGTTAGTGGAATGTGCACAGGAAGTGCCAGCGCCAGTTGATTTGACAGCGGTAGATAACTGTGATGGAGACATTAC
>JAHDHL010000031.1:0-1986 GCA_020631355.1 Saprospiraceae bacterium
TAATTCAATAAAAAATGGGAGCAGAAATCGGAATTACAATAAGATTGCTTGATGAAGCAAACAATACCTTACAAGAAATAGATGCATCAACACATCATCACTTAGGTGCAGTCTTGGAGGGCTCAAAGTCGATGATTTATATCTCATCCAATGAGACCAAAAGCGTTTTCCTGAGGAATGAGGAATTCGATAAAATAAGAATCAGTCAAGATCCAGAACAAGAAATGATGATGATTTCTAAAATTACCGATACCAAGGAAGCATTCAGGATTTTTAATAAAATCAATCACATTATCGAAATGAAAATTTCAAATCAACTTGGTCCTGTATTAATGAATATTGATGAAACGGAATCGAATGAAATTAGAAAATCCAGTAGAAAAATCAGAACCATACAGGAATATACTGAATTAAAATACACTGTTGGTTTCATTATGGGAATTCTCAAACTAGCCTCAACATTACATCCTAATATTCAAATTGTAGGAGAATACTACTAACAGCCCATTTTCAACAATTTAATTGCAAATCGTTTTTTGTAACTTGCCTTTTATCCAGTCAATTACTCGATAAATACCTCTCTGGTATATAAGCAGAGCAGCATGAAAGAACAGTTACCTAAAATAAATTTCGAAAACCAGGACAATCCCAATTCTTACTTCGAAATTGTCAAAATCGAAGAACTTTTACAAAGAGAACTTGATCATGATATTGAAAAGAACCATCTGGTAAAATTCTATATCATTTTCTTTGCCTATGAGGGTAAGGGATACCATACCATTGATTTCAAGGATTATGAGTACGACGAAGGAACTGTATTATTAATCAGGAAAGATCAAATCCATAAATTTTTCAGGAGTTCGGATGTCAAAGGTTTCCTATTGGTATTCACTGAAGAATTCATTATTAGTCATCTCAATAGAATGGAAGCATTGAAATCCATGCAACTATTCAATGATTCTCTTAGTTTCCCAAAAATAGTATTCAATAATAAAGAGGAATTTTCGGACTTCACCATCCTTATCAAACACATGGAGTCGGAGTATCGGACCAAGGATGATTTTTCCATTGGTATCACACGAAGTGTACTTCACATTGTCATAACAAAGCTATTCAGAATCAAAGCCAAGGCAGGACATACCATCGGCAGGAAAAAATACATGGAACAATTCCTTGAGTTTCAAATGCTAGTCGAAGAAGACTGTTTCAAAAGTAAAAAAGTACAGTATTATGCCCAAAAGATGGGAATATCTACCAAAACACTCAATAACATTGTAAATAATGTCATCAATAGTTCCGCAAAGACATTCATTGATGAAAGAACCATCATGCAAATCAAAAGATTACTCATCAGTACCGACCATTCCATAAAAGAAATCGCCTACATCTCAGGATTCAGTGATCCTACCAATTTTTTCAAGTACTTTAAAAAATTCACGGATAATTCACCTGAAGCTTTCCGACAAGCCCACTAGATAAGGTTTCCCATTTTGACAGTCATTTGAAAGATTCTCACCATTGTGGGCATTTCACTCTCCTATACATTTGTATAACAAGACAAATTGTATGCCTATGGAATCTTCAAATTTCGAATCCTTGTACCCAAAATATGTTTTATACCCTGTCTTACATTCTCATTATGACAGTAGTATCAAATCATCTCATCCGTTGGTGTATCCAGGGCTAGAAAAAGGATTTCTATACAATATTACTTGTTGATGAATCACGCTCAGTAGTATTCCATACACCCTCTGGAATATTACAGACCTATTTCATCCCATCTTCGGAAAATGGATGATAATGGTCAATTCTAATTTTTGAAATCCTTTTAACTAATTTCTAAAACATTAAGAATGAAGACTTTCTTTCAACAAGTATTATTGTTATTACTTGTTACCACAGGTTTATCCAGTCAGATACCGTCTAGTCTCACGACGGATGACTTGGATTTCTTCCCGGAGGACATCACCATCGTCAATAACGTAG
>JAHDHL010000031.1:2086-10058 GCA_020631355.1 Saprospiraceae bacterium
ATGATACAGGGGATCCGGCCAATGTCGGTACGGTATACAGGATTGTATTCTCTGATCCGACCACCGCAACGGGTTCCGTCATCGCTACGGGCTTTGATGATTCATCAGGACTTTGGTATCATGAAAAAGATGGAAATGCATACCTCTATCTTTTAGAATCACAATTCGGAGCTTTGTTCGGTATCAATGATTTGGAGCCGCCATTCAATATCGAGGTCATTCCATTGGGTGAGGTAACTACCTCAATTGAAAACACGCTTTCTTCCACTAGTCAGATAAAAGTATATCCGAATCCATTCTACTTGGAGACAACTTTCGAAATCCAATTGGATGCAGCAAGTACGTTCCAATTCCAAGTATTTGATATCAATGGTAGGGAAGTAAAATTCGAAACCTTACAACTCAATGAAGGTATCAATCTGATTCCATTCAACGGAAGTAATCTAACCAAGGGTTTCTACACTTATCGATTCAGTAATCTTAGAGGATATATCACAGGTAAAATGATTATTGCGAAATAATCCATTAGCCTAATTCTATCATTCATAAATCAATTTATCATGACAAACGATTCAACAGCAGTACCCAAGTGGATTACAATTTATCTTTGGGTAACTTTCTTCATCACCTTAGGAGCGAGTCTAACGGGATATTTCAAACCAGATGCCCTATTGGGTACTTGGGAAGCACTACCGGCAGCAGGTGCATTATCATTGGCAGGTCCACTGGGTTTATTTGTTTCAAGAAATATGGCTACGGCAGCAGTAACCCTTTTCGGATTACTCAAGAAAAATGCTGATATGATTAAAATTATTCTAATCCTAAGAATTGTCAGTGATGGCTTGGATTTAGTCAATAATTTAATTGCAGGAAATATGCCTGTGGCCATAATGGGCGGAATAATGTGTTTAGTAGAAATATTTGCTTTCACTAAGATTAAATCATAATTAGTGTCATTCAAAAGAGAATACCTAATTGGGTTCTGGTTTTGGGTTTTACTAGAAGGTTGGCTGATTATTCAGCCAACCTTTCTCATTTTTATACTAACTATGCTGAAAAGTATAGCGAAAACCATTTGTATTCGATCTAATTTTGTAGTTATAAAACATTGACTTACGAGTCAGTATTTCATTTCATCAAAGTAAAGATTCAAATGAATAATATCCAAATAGAAAATACCATTGCACAACTTTATCTTGATTCTGAAAAGGATTATTTAAGAATGATGAAAGGAGTGGCAAAAAGTATGTTCAGACCCATACAACCCTCGGATTTCAAGGATGCATATTTGGCTATTTCCAAGGAACAGGGAGAAGATTTGGTAGAATTAATTCGTAAGAATAATATTCAGCAAATTATCGAGTTTGGAACATCCTTTGGAATTTCCACTTTATTCCTAGCACAGGGAGTCCTCAAAACAGGTGGAAAAATTATTACAACGGAATTGATAGATACAAAAGCCCAAAAGGCATTAGAGAATTTCCAACAGGCGGGAGTTGAACACCTGATTGAAGTCAGGGTGGGTGATGCGATGAATACCTTAAAAAATCATACTGAACCCATTGATTTATTATTACTGGATGGATGGAAAGATCTGTATTTGCCTCTATTTAGGATGCTTGAATCTAATTTTCATTCCAATACCATCATTTATGTTGATAATGCAGATATGAATGAAAGTAGGATATTCTTGCAGACCATTGGCAAAAATGACAAATACAATATCATTTATCATTACCAAGGAAAAGTTGCTACTATCAAGACCAGGTAATAGAACGTAATCATTCTAAAATGGTGGTATGGAAATGTATTCTATACCACCATTTTTATTCCATTGAAATTCACTTTATTTAGTTGTATATTTGTTTTGCTCTTAATTATTAAAGTAAGGCAACATATGACCACCAATTCAACATTCCTCAATCATACATTGATTTTCTTTCTTTTTATACTGAACATCACTGTATTGAAATCACAGGACAGTCCATTCGAGACGGACCATCAATTAAGCCCTACCCTAGAACCAGTCAAAAGATTCAATTTCATTTCAAAAACGAATGATTTATCCCAAATTCAAAAAATTGCAGATATTCGTTATGTATCCGATGTTGGAGTATCTACTGATTTCTTCGATAATTATCTGAGCGTAAAGGAAACAGCCAAACATCTAGGTGGTAATGGTTACCTCATCGACACCAGTTATATCCAAGAAGATTCACTACATATAGCCTTGGAAATATTCCATATACCAGACTCGGTGTACCATGAATACATCGACACACTCTTACTAAGTGGAGCAGTTGTCATCTTTGGAAGTATCCAACAATTCGATGAACAAAGCAAACTGAAAATCAATGGGGAAAAGTATAAATTGAAACCCTTGGAATATATTAGATTCAGTCCCTACCCCAATGAATTCAACCAGATATCCATCGGAGGATTTATGGGTTCTAAAATCTCATTCTACTGGGAGGAAAATAATACCAGTCAATATTATTATACCTCCAACTTTAATGTTCGGGGTTCGACTGACTTTTCAAAGGGAATCGGCTTCGAATTCAATCATGGTAGTTTCAATCCCATCAAAAGAGAAACTGCTGTTTATCTTTCACATTTTATGATTGAAAAATAATTTGGAATCTAGCAGCAAATATGAAATCCCATTCGTTTAATAATGTAAATTACAATACCTTTCTTTCACCCTACAAAATATAATCCATGAAGAAATTCCTATTCATTTTAGTTATTGCAGGTGTAGTATCTTCCTGTGAAAAAGAAGATAATTCCAATACTGAATTAATTGGTAATTGGAAACTGGCAGAAACACTATTGGACCCTGGCGGCGGAGGTGGAACATTCTCTCCTGTGGTGAGCGACAAGGTTATTTCATTCATGAGTGATGGCACTATCAGTTCCAATGGAAACCTATGTGATATGTCCATTGATATTGGAAATATGACCTCTGGATTTTATTCTGAGACTACGGCTTCTTTTAGTTCCAATGATTGTAATGATCCAAATTACAATTACACATTCGAACATAATGGAAATATTCTAATTATTAATTACCCTTGTATCGAGCCTTGTCAGGCTAAATATATAAAAGAATAGGAACCATTAATTATTCAGAACCAAGGCTACTTAAATCAACTTCCATATTGAAACTTATACTATTCAGTATATTATGTATCCTCTTTTGGGATGCAAATGCACAAAATTGGGAAATAATCAATGAGCAGGATTTCAAATTAGAATTCCAAAGATATACCCATTATGAGGAAACGGTCATTATTGAAAATGAGATTTTCATCATTACCAAACATGACATACCTGAATATTGGAAAAAGAATAGGAAAAGTGAAAGAAAAATATTGATTTCAAAACTAAACCATCAGTTTAAACCTGAGATTACCGGAATCCTATCTGAGAATATTGAACAAATATCATTACGATATAATAATGACAAATATTATATCCTTGATTTAAGTAACAAATATCTCAAAGGTTCGAACAGCAATGATTACTATCTTAGGATTTATGACCATGAATGGAATAAAATAAGGACGATACACCTGGTATCACCCGGTTACTTTTATGAAATAGGTGGTTTTCAAGTTAATGACAAAGGCGATATTTTCCTTTTCTATCATCCAAGTGGAAAAATTACATCCTATAGATCCAATGAATTCATAGGAAGTTATCTTTATCGCATTTCAGAGGAAGATGAAGTTAATCATACCATTGTAGATAAAATCGTTATTGATGATATTTCCATTCAGAATGGTAGTATCCAAGTTTCAGGTATGGAATTCCCCTATAATTCCACAAGAAGTTATTTTGGTTACGATTTTGACCTAAAGAATAAAAGATTCATTAAATCCAAAGAAATAGCGAATCAATATTCCAGCCACATCTCCATTGATTATGATATCCGACTCAATGACACATTGAATCTTGTATCCATTGATTCTATGATTTCTCTGGGTGAGGGTACATATCAATCCATTCAAAAGCTTTCCTGTAAGGATTCAAGGATGAATTCGGTGATCTGGGAAAAAATAATTCCAGGAAATTATGGAAATCCAGTAGCAGTTTCCGATGGATTCATCATAGAAAATGGAAAAGAAGAATTTCTCAGGTACGATCTGAATGGTAATTCCAAAATCATCAGGAAAAAAGAACAAGATACAGATGGCAGCATGTTCATATTGGAATACCAATTGATTCAGGATGATAAATTACTCATCATCTATAATCAGAAGGATACCATCAGAGTAGTCGTACATGATCTGTAGGCCTAGTATCCATATAGGATCTGAATGATTCAGTGCATTCTGAATCGCATCAATTTACGATGACATACCTATTGATTGAGTGTCCTTTAAACCAAGACTACCCATCATTGTCAAAGAGGAAAAAGCCCTCTTATGAGAATCATGATATGTACCTTATTGTTCTTGCTTCCAATAGCAGTTTTCGCCCAGACACCCACCCAGATAACCATTGGTCCGGATACTCATCCTATACCCATTACAGGTTTCAATCTCAATTCCCTGACCAAACCTAGTTGGCAAAACGAATCATTCACGGATAGTGTCCGTGCGCTTCACCCTACAGTTATCCGATATCCCGGCGGGACTACTTCCCAATATTGGGATTGGAAGAATGGGAAAGTCTGGCCTTTGTCCTATTGGCAAAACGGAACATTCCAAAATCACCAGAATCTTGGTCAGGCAACATCAGTACCACATAAATTGGAGGATTTCAAAATGGCGATTGACATGCTGGAAGCAGAACCTCTATTCGTACTCAATGTATTGTCTGATGACTTGGAAAGCCAAATGGATTTCCTTCGTCATGCCAATCAGATTGGGCTTTCAGTCAATTGGATTGAACTGGGTAATGAAATGTATTTCCTTGAACAGGATTTCATCAACAGGTATCCATTGCCGGAGGATTATGCGAATGAAATGTTGGTTTGGATAGATAGCATTCAATCCGAATTCCCCGATGCAAGGATTGCAGCCATAGGTGCTTCCGAAAGCCCATTCACACCAAGTGGCGATAATACTCCGGCTAGAATCCAATTTTGGAATGATGCAATGCTGGACATATTGCCCGATGGTATCAACCTGACTTTCCATAGATATTACAGACATGGTAATAATGCTTCGGGAGTTGAAATCGGACGAACCCTAGCACATGCTTTCAGCGGATATCGAGATGAGGAAAAATATACGGTGGATAGTCTTCCCCAAGGAAGAAATGCTTGGTGGACGGAATACAATCTGACCGATAATCTGACTGGTAATCATATGGTGGCCACTTCTTGGTTACATGGATTATTCACAGGAATACTACACCTCAATAAATTATCGAATCCCAAGAATGAAATGATTATCATGCATCAAATAACCGGCAAGGAACCTTTCGGAGCCTTGGATTCCTATTTCATTGATGGGGATACCATCCAAAACCATATCACTCCATTAGGCAAGGCAATGGGACTCATACACCAGGCAGAATACAATGCTACCCTAGCCCACCCACTTCAATTTTCCACCAATCCCAATCAAAGTTGGAATGCAACTGATTATCCGTCATTGATGGGTTGGGCATTCCAAGGAGATGATATTCAACAATTCATCATTCTCAATTGCTCCCCACAAGCATTCGACCTCAATGTATCCGAGGTTTCTGATGAGAATTTTCATTATGAACAAATCCATTCATCAGCCCCTACTTCCCTGGACCCTACTTCTAATCATATCGTAAGCATTCAAGGAAACACCACTGGGAGTATAATGAGTCCGGCTTATTCCTTGACATTAATTGATTTGAATCCTACGATTACAAGCCTGGATAATACACAGATGAGCGGTATCGAATATACCATATATCCCAACCCATCTCATTCTGATTTGAATCTGGATTTTAAAAAAATATTTAATGGTAATATTTCCATCATTGATTTAAATGGTCAATTACTTTATCATGAAACCTTATCGGATAAAAACTCCCATTCCATTCATATCCATCATTTTCCAAGGGGACATCATTTCGTAAAAATTAAAAACACAGCCGGAGTATCATCTATTATTCCTGTAATTTTCAAGTAATTCATATCTTGAATCCAATACATACAACCGGATATATGAAGCAGAAGAATATCGTATTTATTGCAAAAAGTTTGGATGGATAT
The DNA here is from genome assembly GCA_020631355.1 of Saprospiraceae bacterium. Lineage (GTDB taxonomy): Bacteria > Bacteroidota > Bacteroidia > Chitinophagales > Saprospiraceae > JAHDCE01. The sequence goes on from JAHDHL010000031.1 coordinate 8,289, forward strand.
ATTGCAGGAAAAAATGGAGAAATAGATTGGTTACATTCTATTCCGAATCCTGACAATGACGACATGGGCTATCACCAACTCATGGATGAAGTGGATGCCATTGTGATGGGTCGCACAACTTTCGAAACGGTTTGCAGCTTCGGAGGTGACTGGCCTTATGAAAAGCATGTTTTTGTGTTAAGTCATTCCCTATCCGAAATACCTGACTCCCTTGTCGGGAAAATATCCTTACTCAAAGGCGAACCCAGTAACATCCTACGTCAAATTCATGATAAGGGATATTCTAATCTTTATATAGATGGCGGCAGTACCATCCAGCAATTCCTAAACGAAGATTTGATTGATGAATTAAGAATTACGACCATTCCCATCTTATTGGGTGGGGGTTTCCCATTATTCGGAGTATTGGAGCAGCCATTGAAATTCGATCTTATTGAATCACGGATATTCCTGGACCAAATCGTACAATCCCATTACAAACGAATAAGATAAGAATTGGTTATCTTTATACGAGATAGCTGGCTTGATTGATGGAATTAGACAACTGATACTATGAATGAACTACAAATAACCGGAGGTGCAAGAATCGGGAGGGCCAATGCATCCATTCCATTCGCAAGCTTGAAAGTCAATAAGGAACAATTGGAAATCAATGCTTCCATTATTGGAAACCTCGTATTCCAACCCTCTGATATTGTTTCTATTGAACCCTATCATTTTCTACCACTAATCGGTCAGGGTGTTAAAATCAATCATACGGTAGAATCGTATGATAAGAAAATCATTTTCTGGACTTTCAAGGACCCTGAAATGATTGTTCAACAAATCCAAGCTACCGGATTTTTGGATTATGAGAACATTGCTCATTCCAAACCCAAACCATCCATCATCAAAAAGCAGGCCCAGGGAGGCTTCCCCTTGAAAAAGGGATTTATTATACTGGCAGTATTGGTTTGGAATGGATTATTCCTTTTCGACCTCATACCTTATTTGCAAAATAATGCACAAGGATTACCGATTGGAAATGGGATTTTATCTGCATTAGGATTCATTTTCATTTCTTCCTTATTAATACTGGCATTTCCGCCTTTCAGAAGACTTGTCCTGAAAGAGGGAAGAACATTGGATGATATCAATAAATTCGCCATTTTTGCCATGTTGATTTGTGGAATACTCATTTTCGGATTGATAACAAATAATGCTTTACAGCAAGTTATCGTTCAATAATTTATCGAAGTTCTTTTCATCTAAGGATATATCAAATAAAAACAACATGAATTTCCTAAAACGATTATTCAAGAAAAAGACAGTCATTCATTTGGAACATGAACAACTGGGAACGCTTTTAAGTGAACATATCAATGGAGCGCTTGTACTCTGGAAAACACAACTGAATATCCAAGACTCGGTTATACAACTTTATATCCAAGGTAATCCGGTCGGTTTAGGAAATGATGAACAAACCACCCTATCCTATTTTTTGGAAAATGCTGAACAACTTATTCTGCAATCATTAAATGAAATAGGCCTATTGAATAATCATTCAAATTATCAATCATCAGATTTCACATTATCCTGGGTCAGTATTGAGGATATGGATCTTGAATTGACCTTCGAACAGAAAAACACATGCTATCATTTCAATTCACTATTCACGAACCAAGTCTTCAATGGTATTTCCATTGATACATGATATACATTTCGAGAATTTCATAAAAATTGATGGATATAAGATTTTACATCGTATCCATCATTCTAATTCTCCAATCC
>JAHDHL010000031.1:10158-58246 GCA_020631355.1 Saprospiraceae bacterium
TTCATCTGTAACTTCATATACCCTTACATATTGAGATGCTTGACTGATGAACCTCTCACTATTGGATATTGATATGGTACAATTCCTTCAAAGAATGCAGGAACGATATCAGAGTATATCCATATCACTTGTTTCAGTTAGGATACCTAAAATTTCGTATCTTGTAAAGCCATCCTTTCTGGAAGGTTATCAATAAATCATCCATAATACATTCCAATTCCTACAATCATGAAAGTCACACAAGAGCATAATGACCGAATTGCAAAATTGACATTTGTTTCTGTTTATCCGCATTATGTCAATAAGGTCGTAAAGAAAGGTCGGACAGAAGAAGAATTGATTGAGGTCATTGAATGGCTTACCGGATATGATGCCGCCAAACAACAGGAGTTAAGGGACGAGAAAGTAACTTTCGAGACTTTTTTCGAACATGCGACATTGAATCCTAATGCGCATCTCATCAAGGGAGTTATCTGTGGATATCGGATAGAGGAAATAACAGAATTCCCACTTACCCGTCAGGCCAGATATATGGATAAACTCGTGGAAGAATTGGCAAGGGGACGTAAAATGGAGAAAATCCTAAGAAAAGCCACTTAAGAGCCACATTGATTTTATGTGGCTTCATGATATGTTAGCGTTTGTCCGGATTTAATCCTTTGGGCTACCTCATCTCTTGTTGATGTATCTGTTATACAACCTTGTTTCCAACTAAATTTGTATCATCGTACAATACGATAACCTTAATATTTCAGCCCCCAATAATCCATGTACCCCTACTCTATTCAGAGTGGGGAAACGTTCTTCATTATCACAGCCTATCCATCGTCAATGTTATATGGAGTATGCATAGCATATTGTTACACTTTTACCATTTTTCTATCCACTTTTATAATTACTTCATTCTTATGCAGACATACCTTTGATCCATTGTTTAATCAATTTAATTTCCAATGAAATTTTTCAAATTTAATATTTTGGTTCTAGGGATTTTATTCTCTGCATTCACATTCACATCCTGTGACAAGGATGATAAGACAGCTGTCGTGGTAGGTTCAAGCGTAACGGTCAATAATACTTTCCAATCCATTGCTTTCACAAATGGAGCTGAGTTGGCTATCGAGGATTTATTCCAAGTACCTGCCGGTTCTTTGTATGCTACGGCCAATGTAGGTAATGGAGTAGAATTCCCTGCATACCTGCTAAATTTATATGATATCGACATCAGTGAGAATATGATTTCATTTGAAGTGGTAGCCCAAGAAGGTGACCCTACCTATGGTGACCTATTCAGAGTATTGGAAGCGGGTACGGTAGATAGGTATTACCTTACTTTTGATACGGCACAGAACGTGAAGAAATCTTCAGCTAGTGATGCAGCTGTAAATCTTAGGACTGATTCTGATAGAGTTCTTGTAGTTGAGGTTGGAGAAGGCTTTGATTTCAGACCTGGGGCGAGCTTCACTATCTCCCTTAACTAAACAACATATAAAGGCTAGATATGCCGTAAGATAATATGAGTTAAGTTTATATGGTTAAGTTTGACTGGTAATGTATGGTTTACATTACCAGTTTTTAATAAAAAACCTCCAGAACATAGTAAAGTCCTGGAGGTTTTCTCAATGTGGGAGATCCAACTATAAAATTATATATTCAGTTGCTCCTGCCCCACCTTTAATTTTTTCTTTCTTGACTGTCTTAGAAAAAGTATCCAAGGACTTTTTCTGTTTGTTGTTCTTTTGAAATTTTCTCATAATAAAAGTATTAAAATGTTTTGCCTACTCTTTTAGGTTTTCGGCTTACCCTATCTAATCAATTTAAGTTTTTTTCATAAGAGATGAAAGTATCTCTTGATTATTATATTTACCAATTCCTTATAAATGTGTTAAGTAAGGTTAAAAAAGGAAAGGATTAGGTAGGATTCTATAAATTCAAGTACGGAATCATATTACTTAACCAATCTTTTATTACGTATGAAAATCATATTATTCTTATGTTCGGTCCTATCCTTGGGTTTCTTTTCTACTATCCCATTCGTAAATTTTTCTGAAACAACAGAAGAACCCCAAAAAAGATATCCCAAGGCATTGGCGGATTACAATGATTTCAAGGAATTGGTCGCAGATGTGGAGGATTTCAGGGAAGACCGATTGGTCAGTTTGGACAAATTCCTTAAGATGAGTAAGGATGAGAACACCATTATTCTGGATACCCGTTCAGCTTTCCGATACAACAGGAAGCACCTGAAAGGAGCCATCAACCTCAGCTTTACGGATTTCACCCAATCCAGTTTGGAAGAACTCATTCCCATGGATGAGAATACTAGGATTCTGATCTATTGTAATAATAATTTTGATGGAGACCAGATAGATTTCCCATCTAAATTATACGACCCGAATCAGTCCAGATCAATGGGAATGGTGGAAACACAAATCCTATCCAATAAAAAACCGATTCTTCTTGCACTCAATGTTCCAACGTTCATTAATTTATATGGATATGGTTACCGTAATATTTATGAATTGGATGAATTGGTCAATATCAATGATTCAAGAATTGAATTCGAGGGTACGGAAGTTGATTAATAAATAGTACTTCCGTACACCTAATTATCATAGTGAATTAATATTATCATATGAATTTCAGAATCTATTTTTTCTTCATCATCCTATTGATTGTTTGTGCATGCAATAATGAGGATGAGGATACAAAACCACAAAGTGATTCCATCAATAAAATCATGCCTTTGGGAGCATCAAGAGTCGAGGGTGCAAGGCCATTATACGAAAGTTTCAGGTATGAACTTTGGAAAGATTTGAAAGAAAACAATTGGACCTTTGACTTCATTGGAACCCAATCTGATGATGCATCTTATCCGGCATTCGACGGAGAGGATTTTGACATCGACCATGAGGGCAGAGGTGGATGGACTTCCGAACAAATACTTGGAGGTTTGGAGGATTGGCTGAATCAGACCGGATCACCTGATATCGTTTTATTCAGTTCTCCCGGCGGAAATGATATCCTTGAAAACATGGATTATAACCAAGCCGTACAGAATATTAATTCCATCGTCGATATCATTCAGTCCAATAATTCAAATGTAACCATTATCATTGAACAACCCGCCCAGGGCCATTCTGATATCATGACCCCGGACTTTATCAATACATTCAATCAACTTAAGGAAGATGTGGCAACGATTGCGGCCACAAAATCCACTTCTACTTCCCAAGTAATTGCCGTTGATATGTATACGGGATTCAATGACAACTATCTTGCTGACGAAGTCCATTATAATCAACAAGGAGCAGAATTTATTGCTGAACGATATTATCAAGTATTGGAAAATATCCTAGAATAAATTGGAAGTCATCTCAGAAATACCTACCTGATAAAATCTGGTTTTTTATAAAGGAATACCAAATACAATATCTGGAAATATAGGATATTTTTGAGATGACTTCTATTGGTATCTTTTCTCTGACCGACCAATCATGAATATCATTTAGAAAGAAGCTCCTAGACTTAAATATAAAATATCAGGCCACCCCAATCCTAATCTCAACAGAAAATGCTTGTTGGGTTTTTGGAATCTCCAACCAGAGTTAACTGAAAGAGGAAATAGTCCATATTCCCCTCTAAGGGAATACACTATACCTCCACTCAACTCAAAATGACTGGCCCTGTTCCCTGTTAATATTCCATAATGTGCCAACATGAATAAATTCCCATTGTAATATTCCTCATCAGGATCTATGAATAAGCTATCCAATAAGAATGTTACCCTACCAAACCCAACCTTAACAAAGGATGTAACCCTCCTTAATTTTTTTAAAGGAATAAAAAATTCAGCATTACCTGAAACACTAGATGCCATGAGTACCGTACCTCCTGTAAAATAGATTGATGCTTTTTTCTGTCCGATATTCTCGGGTTCTGTATCTGTAAAATAACTGGGATACCTAATATTTATCCTATCATTCCTAGGAGTTTCCAATATTCCATTAAAAGATGTATTATTAGAATTTTTATAGGCAAAAAAATCGCTTCCTAATTCTGTTATTTGTCCATAAAGAGAAAAGGAAATACAAATACTAATTGAGAGTAATAATGTTTTCATGTCATTTATTTTATAACAAGATATATACAGATTCTTTTCAAAACGACTGAAAAAATGCAAATTACATATCAATATTTGTGCACAATCTGCAAAGTATCATATTCTCGCATAAAAAATTATTATAAAATACTAATAACCAACAGATAATAAGCGTAAAAATTAGTATATTTTGCAACACTTAAATTAAAGGTAGTTTCAAAATAATATTTATTCCATCCTACTACTGATAAATATTTTATCTAAAATAAATCCAAAAAACAACAGTATTCTATTTCTAAAAAATCTATCAAATCAGGCTCTGTTGTATAGAAAACAGACCTAACAATATGTATTCTAAAAAGGAATAAAAAATATAAATATTGCTTTACATTGAATCATATTTACAGCACAGTTTTTTGTATATTCACTGCCATTCCTAATGGAAAGGAAATATGCTATTTTGCATATACAATAGGCAAAAAACAAAATTGAATATGAGAGCGTACAAACTTCATGATTTTTCAACTCTGGAGGATAAAAAACCAGTTGGAAAAGTAGTGAACGGATTGGATTTGGTCATTATTCGTTATGGCAATCAAGTATCTGTATTATATGGTAGATGTCTACACAGGGGAGCATTAATGGCAGATGGCCATGTAGATGGGGATAATATCATCTGTGGCGTCCACAATTGGGATTATCGTATAGATACGGGAGTGAGTGAATACAATAATAAGGAAGCACTACATAAATTCCACTCGGAAATCAGGGATGGATTCATTTATGTGGATGAGAATGAAATCAATGATTATTTAGCCCAACATCCCCAACCGTTCAAAAGGGATGAATATTTGGGTCAATATGCCGATACCCATCCCGAGTCTACAGAACCCTACACTTCGTATATTAAGGAACTAGCTCGAAATGGCCTAAAGAATTGGGGCCATCATGGTCCATCAGCATCCATGGGAGTGGATAGGAATACCCTTCCAAAATGGGAAAATATCCAATTCCTACCTGCACAATTGGCATCCCGTCCCCTACTCGATGAAGAAAAAGTGAGTACGAAAGTTGTTATTGGCAAAAATGCAAGGAAACCCTTGGAACTGGAGATTCCGGTTTTCGTTTCCGATATGAGTTTCGGTTCCTTATCCAAGGAGGCAAAGATTGCCTTATCCATGGGTGCAGAATTGGCAGGGACAGGAATCTGTAGTGGAGAGGGAGGAATGTTACCTGAGGAGCAGGCCAATAACTCCAGGTATTTTTATGAATTGGCATCCGGAAAATTCGGATTTTCATGGGAAAAAGTCATGAAAGCACAAGCATTCCACTTCAAGGGTGGCCAGGGTGCCAAGACCGGAACCGGTGGTCATCTACCCGGTGAAAAGGTGACAGAGGATATAGCCAAGGTCAGGGGACTCGAAGTAGGAGAAACAGCCATTTCCCCTGCTGCATTTCCCGACTTGTTCACAGCTGAGGACTTTGCGAATGTGGCTAAGGAAGTCAGGGAAAAAACAGGTGGGATTCCCATCGGATTCAAGATTGCGGCCAGTCATATCGAAGCGGATATAGACTTTGCACTAAAGGTTGGTGTGGACTATATCATTCTGGATGGTAGAGGTGGAGGAACAGGTTCTGCCCCGACGATTCTCAGAAATAATATCAATGTACCTACCATACCGGCATTGGCACGGGCAAGGAAGCATTTGGATAAGATTGGTGCCAAGGACATTACACTCATCATTACGGGCGGGCTCCGTGTGGCAGAGGATTTCGCCAAGGCCATGATGTTGGGTGCGGATGCAATAGCCGTTTCGAATTCGGCACTCCAAGCCATTGGTTGCTTGGGTATGAGGGCATGTAATTCCAATAATTGTCCGGTGGGTATCGCTACCCAAAAGAATCATTTGAGGCAACGACTCATCATTGAGGCTTCCGCCCAACAATTGAATAATTTTTTCAGTGCTACGAATGAATTGATTAAAGTTGTGGCAAGGGCTTGTGGTCATGATAATGTTTCCAAATTCAACTATAATGATCTTTCCACTTTCGATTATGACTTACACAGATTGACAGGAATAAGATATGCAGGTGTCGGTCCGTTCTAGGTAACCAATACTACTGGTTCTTTAATATCCGGGATGAATTCTCATTCCGGATATTTCATTTTTACTTCATCTTCAGGGCCATTCGCCCTCCTTTATTTATTTTGTAACTTGTATGGAGTAACTTGTTAATTCCCATACCATACAACCGAATCATGAGGTAGTATAAACCATAAGGATGAAAAAAAGAATCATTGGAATAAACGTTGCACGCGCCTTGGCTGTAATAGGAATGATCATTGTCAATTTCAAGGTTGTTTTTGGTGCGAATGGAACAGGTTGGCTAAAATCATTTGCCCAACTTTTTGATGGTAAAGCTGCCGCTACTTTCGTTGTGTTAGCAGGAATCGGATTGGCCCTAATGACTAATTCAGCGGTAAGGAACAACCATTCAGAAAAGCTGAAAACAGCAAGAATCAGAATACTAAAAAGGGCCATTTTCCTATTTGTCGTCGGTCTTTCCTATATCTGGATTTGGCCAGCGGACATACTCCATTTTTATGGAATCTACATGTTGATTACCCTATTCTTCATCCGTAAGTCTTCCAAAATAATACTAACGGGAACATTAGGATTCATTCTATTATTTCCAATAATGATTTTCCTATTGAATTACGAAACCCATTGGAATTTCTCAACCTTGGAATATGCTGGTTTCTGGACCTTGGATGGGTTCTTATTGAATTTATTCTATAATGGATTCCATCCTGTTATTCCTTGGACGGCATTCATGTTGTTTGGGTTATGGTACGGAAAACAAAATCTATACGATAATGCATTCTTGAAAAAATCCCTTTGGATCAGTAGTACTGTGTTCATGATTACACAAGTGCTTTCGCATGGAAGTATATTCCTATTATCCAATGGAAACCAAGCAACTGCAAAGGAACTCAGCTCACTATTAGGAACGAGTCCGATGCCTCCCATGCCTTTTTATATGGTCAATGGCATATCGATTTCAGTTATCATTATTTCCTCCTGCATTCTCCTGGCAAGACGATTCGAGCATAACAAACTGATTCAGCTATTCAATAAAACAGGACAACTTGCACTAACATTTTATGTATTCCATGTTATTTTCGGAATGGGCATAATGGATGGTATCGGATGGTATGAACTAGGAGCCTATCCCATTTCATTCTCTGTCATCTATGCACTATTATTCAGTGCATGTTGTATGCTTTTTGCAGAAATATGGTTGAGATTCTTTAACTCCGGCCCCTTGGAATGGATCATGAGAAAAATTACCCATTAAATCATATACAATCCAATGGAAAGTATCAGAATGGCAACCCGAAGTATTCATTCAAGTTCATCTAATTGATCATTTTGTATAATACTGGCCGGAATCCATGAAGTTGGAACAAACATGTCATTAAAGACATGTGCCACCTATTAATCTTAATCCCATGATAGGACCAAGGAGATATTTACTCCTTATTCTTCATGCGATACCTGTAATAAGTCATCGCAGATACCAGTACGAAAAGCACACTAATCAGAACCGAAACAACTGTCATTGAGCTTCCGCTTAAACCACCTGTAATACTGGCCAAAATCAGCATCACCAATGTCACTACAAAAATGATATATAGTACAGTCGCAAAACAACCCAGACAGTCTTTTACATTAATTAGATTATCACTTCCCATTATGCCTATTTTATCTTTGAAAGATTGAGTATTTCTAATTACAAACATACCTAAAAAAAGAGATTTAACTAGAATTCCATAGCATAAGAAACAAAGCATCTATCACCAATTTGTAGTATTTTGTAATCATCCTACGTGTGAATCCTAGTGAATCACTAGGGATTCAAAACAACATATAGCTATGATTACAATTAAGAGACCCACTACTTACGGATTGGACATCGGTTCATTGGACGTTTTCATAGATGATGCGTTACTCACAAGTATTCGTCCCAACAAGAGTACGACCCTACATTTAAAAACAGGTGATTATACCCTGAAAGTAAAATCCAAATCATACCAAAGTCCAAGGATTAGCATGCACATACAAGATGGTGACACGCTTAAAATAACCAATGAATTAGGCTTATACTTTACGGTAATTTTCTTAATTCCTGTTTTCTTACTCATAGCGCTTACTTTCATCGGAATTCCTATCCACATATTCTGGATGATAACCGTCATTTGTGTTATTGCAGCCTCTTTTATGCAGTTACCCATTTTTGCTAATAATGCATATAGGATTGAAAAAGTAAATCATCCAGTAACAGAAATAAAATACTCAAATAGTGATTCATCAAAATCCAATTCAAAAGCGTATGATCTCATTCAGAATTATTACGGTGACAAGCAAGCCAAGAGAAGTAAACTCCCATTAATCAACCATATTGATGAGGGACTGATTCTATTATCAAGCATGAATGCCACAAACATTGTAATAGAAGCATACTGTCTGCACCCTATCCTTCAATCCGACGAGGATTTTAGGAATAATAAATCCTTTGATTTCTCCGGCATCAATACCGAGTCCATTATACTGGCCATGGAATATAGAAGGGTCGCCAATAGCTATCTTTCTACCGGAGACCTGAAGCAATTCGCAGGAATAAGTTGTGAAGAAATTAGACAAATGCTGGTTGCTGATAAGGTACAGAATTACAAGGATTTCCTCATTTATCACGCAGACAATCATAAGCGGAGTAAGGAACTTGACCAATATTTTAATAATTGGTTCCTTATTCTTAATATTGAATATAAGGAATGGAGCCACAAAATAACCAGATGATTCTTTTAATACCTGAGAAGAAGGTTTGATACCATTCCTTGCCAAACCCTATTCCATAAATGAGGAAGAAAAAACAAAATACACTGGTTCGCTCTGTCCATCAAGGTGACTTCAATCCAGATTTTTGTATATTAAGTTCATATTCAACACATATACCTACCATTGCTAATTGATATAACATATGGATACTTTAAACATATTTTCAAAATTCATTATCGTATTCTTGTTGTTTGCCCTGTTCAGTGCCTGTAATAAGGAAGAATGTGAATACAAGAGCAAGTACATCTACGAACCCATTGTATTTGATGAGGAATGCAATTGTATTGTGTCTGGTAAGGTCAAATACCTCAAGGATTGCGTTACTGTAATTCTGGTTGATTATGGTGATGGAACCTGTGACCATATGGCGACCAAAACCATATGTAAGAATGGTAGATGTGAACTAAGCGCAGGTGCATTCGAGGAACAGTTCGAAGTTGATTGTGATAAAATCATTGAGGATGGTCCGATTAGTGATGATGAAGCTGCGCAAATGGGCTACTGATTCATGAATTGATAATATTCAACCCTCAGTATGGCAACAACTTTAGGGTAATCCCTATCATATTCGGATGGATACACAAATCACATTAAGAGAGGGAATAGCAGTTTTCCATAAAAGGAATTCCAAATATTTTTCCAAGAGGACTTACTCGGAAAAAGGTAAGAAATTCTTGGATGCACATGATATTGCACATGTTGTTTTCGGATGCGATACGACCTTGTATGGTGAGGGTATGGTCAAAATCTGGACAACCTTCGGAACGAACCTTGGGTTTTGGGAAGTCACCACAGGATATAATGAAGTGAGTGCTTTCGAATTATTCAAAAAATATAGTATTCAACATATTTTAAAAAATATTCTGAAGTTACTTTCCTCTATTCCCAAGGCTATTATCCATGCCAGAAAAATGAGAAAAAAATGGCCTTTTTATAATTATGATCCCTACATGGATATCCCTATATCCGAGATTCGAAAAAGATTCAATATCAATACCTTTTGACTTGAATCAGCATTTTTAAATACTGATTTAAATGTGTCACCTCTCATTACGATATCATCTGACACTCAATCATTCCAACTTTTTTTTAAGTATATTAGTTCTATATCTACTTCGAATGTAACAATCATGAGTATGGATTGATAAGGAATTTTTGTTATAGAACTGAATGATTATTTGAAATGAATGTAAAGGAAATAGTCTTTGATAATCAAAAAACCGGCAACGATTACTTCGACTTGGTTGAGCTTAGTGAAATTCTCCAGAAAAAGCCCAAGGACCATAATCAGTTCGACCATCACAAGGTTTCTTTTTTTATCATTGTTATCATCTCAGAAAGTACCGGCAAGCATACCATCAACTACAACACCCATACTTTCAATAAAGGAACGGTATTCACCTTAAGAAAAAATAGCATACATAAATTCCACAAGTCCAATGCAAAAGGTAAATTTATTGTTTTCACTGAAAACTTTGTCATGCACAATTCGGATAAAACAGAAACAGTGAAACTGTTCAGATTATTCAATGAAATGCTAGGTTCCCCAAAATTACAATTGAATGATAATAATTATCATGAGGTGAATACATTAATACAACTCATCAAGAAAGAATATTCAGAAATATATGACAACCACTCGATAGAAATCATACGGAATTTGATCCAGGTATTGATTCAGAAATTATTTAGGTTAAAATCCAAAGGCAATAATAATCTAGGTGAAAAAAAATATCACAGCCAATTCATCAGATTACAAGAATTAATAGAAAATGAGTGTTTTGAAAACAGAAAAGTATCCCATTATGCCAAAAAAATGGGTGTCACATCCAGAACATTAAATAACATAACCCAAAACGTCATTAATAAATCAGCCAAATCATTCATTGATGATATCCTTATTTTTCAAATAAAAAGACTCATCATGAATTCGAGTCTTTCATTTACAGAAATAGCCTATCAAACTGGGTTCGACGAACCTACCAATTTTTTCAAATATTTCAAAAAACAAACCGGTCTATCCCCTAAGCAATTCAAGGGAATCTGATACCACACGACTTTCCCATTTTTACCTTTTTGATACTTTTTTTAACCCAATCAAGGATAAGGAGCCACCCTATCTTTGTCATATTCAATGCATTCAAACGAATACTATCATTCATTGATGATATTCACATGATTGTAATTGTATCAAACCTGGAGAATTATTCCAAGCATTACAATAGTAATTAGCTGGTATTACTCTCCAAATTAACTATCAAATAAAAATAAGTTATGACAAACTTGGAAGCGATTAGCGCTTTTTATGAAAAAGCATTGACAGTGAATGATTCTACTCGACCGACAGCCGTGCTTACTCCCCTATTGGCTGAGGGATATAAATCATATGGGTCGGTTGAATCCAAAAATGCAGAGCAACTCATGGGACAACTTGAATTTTTCTGGAAATTAATTCCGGATTTGAGATGGGAACCCATTGCAACCATCATAGAAAATGACTTGCATGTGGTAAGAAGTCAAGCTACAGGCACTCCTAATGGTGATTTTATGGGAATAGCTACAGATGGCTCCAAATCGTTCAAAATCATGACCATCGACATTCATTCAATGAAAGATGGCAAGTTCATTAGTACCCGTCATGTCGAAGATTGGGCTACAGCCATGAAGCAATTGAAATCCTAATAATACGATCCACGAATTCATCAGGAACGAATCATGAAAAGTTACTGATTAGAAAAAATCAATATTAACATGATTCATCATCAAACCATATAAAAAGATAAAATGAAACTGTATAACATATTTTTTCTTACAATAATTCTCATCCTCACATCAACAGCTTGTCAGGATGATACCAAGCCACTCAAGGTGGGAACGGAAATTATTTTGAGGAATACGCTACAAGATCCGGGAGAAGCAGAAGTCACCTATGCCAGTTTATTCGGTCAGCCGAATGATGCATATGATGAAAATGCTATATTATCCAATTCTGATGTAGAATTTGCTACTGCCTTGGCTCAGAATGGTACACCCGCAGGAGATATTAGTGGTTTATATGCTATTGATTTTACAGAGGAACGCATCGATTTTACAGTACTACCTGATAATAGCAATCCTTTTTGGTCGAATGTATTCGGTTTATTTCCATCAGGTAAAGTAGATAGATATTATTTTACTTTTTCTTCCCCGCACAATATCACAGGTTTCAGTAGTGATAATGATGCCTTGAATGTAAGAGTGGATACTGAGAATGTCATAGTGGTTGAGCTTATGGAAGGGTACGACCTCCAACCGGGTGTTGCTTTTAGTATCAATTTGAGGTAGTTTTACCGAACTTGATTAAACATGTTTTTAGGTTAGTCGATGCAATATTTGTATCGACTTTTTTATTCCAAATAATAGTCAAGGTATGGAATTATCAGCAATTCCATTAAATATTGGATATCTTGTAACATGTCTGAATTAAAAATCAATTCCAATCCGAAAGTAAAAATCAAATTCGATTCCTATCCGGAAGAAGTCAGGGAAAAATTATCCTATCTGAGGGATTTGATTTTCGATGTTGCAAACAATATTGATACCCTCGACGAAATAGAAGAAACATTGAAATGGGGAGAACCCAGTTATCTAGTAAAGAAAGGCAGTACCATCAGAATGGATTGGAAATCCAAGAGTCCAGAACAGTATGCAATGTATTTCAAATGTACAAGCAAGTTGGTGCCTACATTCAAGGAGGTTTTTGGTGATATTTTCAATTATGAAAATAACAGGGCCATTCATTTCAGTATGGATGACAAAATTCCAGAAAAGGAACTCAGGACCTGTATCGCATTGGCTTTGCAATACCATAACCTGAAACACCTACCCCAATTAGGTCAATGAAATGCCCAATTGATTCCCGATAATAAAGAATTAATATTCAGAAGCCACTCCATTAATATCCATTTGGATTTTAGATAAAGGAATACCTCGGAATGGCTTCTGATGGGTTCATCACTATCTTATTCCTGATAACCGCCCTCTACCCAATCCATGATTTGCTGCCTCTTATTCTCTGGCATCAAACCACTGGGAGGCATCGGATTTGCTGCATCATTGATTCTATCTACCAATTTCCCCGTCTCACCGATGGATCTCACATCCTGATAACTATCTAAATTCAAATTTGCTTCAGGAGCATCACCACTATGGCAAGTCAGGCAATAATTGGACATAATGGATGTTACATCCGCATTGTATCGAACGGTAGTTACATTCGGTTCCTCATCCGAACAACCTTGTAGCACCCCACCTAAAACGATGGAGGCCATTAGCATAATAATTACTGAATTCCTTTTCATTAATTCTGAATGTTTATATCTGTTATGGAAATTTGATGTTGACCATTGGACTGAATGGTAACGGCTTGACTGACATGTGTAATATCACCCGCTCCCGGAATGCCATCATCGTTGTGGTCGGCAATAATGGTGAGATAATAATCACCCGGATGCAGATAAGTAAAAAGAAACTCATCCCTTGTAGAAGCAATATCCGGAAAAAGCAATGTACTCTCGAATGGTTCCGTTAGCATATAGCCATTGGCATCAGTCAATGATTCAAAAGAAAGATAAAGGAACAACTTATCATTATCGATCTCCGTATTCCGATTAATATCCACCTGTAATGCACCGATGTGGTCATGGTCCTGAATCCTAAAAGGGTCGCCGGATGCATCTGCAAGTGTAAAGACATCATTGTTTTCAGCTTGTGCCAAGAAGGAGGCGGACTTCGCTTTTTCTTCTCCCGGAATGACATATAGGTATTCTTCCATGAAGCCATCTGAAAAATCCCAAGTCGGTGTATTCTGCGGAAAACCAACCTCTACTGCAGCGTTATTAGCCAACTCCAAATGCTTCTTTTCTCCCCTGAAACTAAAATGTCTAGTAGGCATGACGTTCTCACCCAAACGACTGGTATAGGCATTCCAGTATAAACTGTCATCCGTAAAACTCAGTTCCATGTACATTGTTTGTTGGCCACCAATTGCATCTACCAAACGGTAATAATCAGAGCCATTCTCATGCCTAACACTATCCAATACAAAATAACTTGTACGATAAATACCACTCAATACACCTCCATTCCTTGCCATGATGGTACGGGTACCCTCAAAATCCGTTACGAAGAATGAAGTGAATAGATTCCCTAATGTACCTCCCTCATAAATACCAAAAACATGTGATGGGGAAATGGGCCTGTAATCAAATGCAAACCAATCCCATTCCCAACTCAGGACTTGGTTATATCCTATCCAATGTCCTTGCATCTTTTCAATCAATTCGAAGCCTTTCTCATTGATATCCGTAGGATTAATTTCCACATCCTCAGTGGGTGGTGTAGGTGTTGGGGCAACTTCCTCCTTATCGCAAGACATGAAAAGGAATAGGCAGATACCTAGGGGGACAAATAATATTCTTAATGTTTTCATTGCGTTCATTTTATCCTAATCCAAGACTCGGATGTCGGATGGTTATTAATAAATATGGTTGCATCAATCGTATCCTGATGTAGCATCCGCAATTCCAGGTTCTTATTTTCTGCCTTGGTAGAAGCACCTGAAATTGCATCGACCAATAGGCCATCCTTGGATTTCAGGTTTTGGAATACATACTTGGGATTGTCATCCTCCCATTTGTACCGGGTTGTGCCATCATTATACTTTATGATTTCACCTACGACTTTACCGCCCACTTCCCGGATTTGGTAATCAGCCTTGTAGTACCTATTCTCAACACTCCAAGTACCGAAGACATCCGGATTGACAGGCTCGCCACAAGCGCAATACGACAAAACAATTATGGCTATTATTAATTTCTTCATACTTCAAATCTATTGGGATTAGAAACGAGTTCTTTTGACTTATATCAAAAAATGAAACTAGGCTTGTATCTTTGTTGGAATTCAGTGGATATTTCCCTAAGTATATGAATGAGATCAAAATGGAGGCATTCAAAAAATACGTACAACAATTCCCCAATTACAAACCTCAGTTATTTGAGGAAATCATTCCATTCATTACCATCAAGCATATTGAAACCGGCGAATACTTCCTCAGGCAAGGAAGTATCAGCAAGCATATCGCATTTATAGAAAATGGACTCATGCGCCTTTTCTATCTTCATGATGGCAAGGAAATCACCACCTGTTTCTGTAAGGAAAATACCATTACCTGTTCATACAAAAGCCTCATCACCAATACCGCAAGTGACCTTTCGATACAAGCACTGGAACCCTGTACCTTGATTGTTTTCTCTTATGATGCCCTGCAAAAACTATATGTAAAGGATTTGTTTTGGCAGCAAGTGGGTAGATTGGCCGCAGAAAATGAATACCTGAATACCGAATGTCATAACAGGTTCCTGAATGATCTCTCCGCAACTGAACGATACAAACAAATCCTAGACGAGGATGCCGACCTACTCCAAAGGATTCCTTTGAATTATCTGGCTACTTACCTCCAGATAGCTCCTGAGACACTGAGTCGGATTCGCAAAAAAATAATTCGAACTTGACCTAGGTCAATTGACCGCATTCTGCTTTACTGCACATTTGTATCATTCGTTTATTAAAACATTCTAAAATGGATACAAAACAATCAGTAGTAAAGGGTTATGGATTATTAGCCAAATCAAAGAAAGGAGGATTATTCTCCAATCTTTTTACATGTTGCAATCCTACAAAACACGCTAATGAAATTGCAGTCAATATCGGTTATTCACAAGAAGTATTGGATGAGGTACCTGAAGATGCTAACCTAGGGGTTGGATGTGGTAACCCATCAGCACTGTCCAATATGAAACAAGGAGAAACGGTTGTTGATTTGGGTTCAGGTGCAGGGTTTGATGCCTTTATCGTTTCGAGGGAAGTTGGTCGGAATGGCAAGGTCATCGGAATAGATTTATCGGATGACATGTTACAACTGGCCAAACGGAATGCAAAGAAAGGAAATTACGAAAATGTGGATTTCATCAAGGGAGATATTGAGGATATCCCTCTAGGCAACCAATTGGCTGACCATGTGATTTCTAATTGTGTCATTAATCTATCCAATAAAAAGGATAAGGTATTCCAAGAAGCTTTCAGGATTTTAAAACCAGGAGGTAAGTTGTCCATTAGTGATATCATACTAGAACGGGAACTACCCGATTTTGTAAAAAATTCATTGGCAGGCCAGATTGCCTGTGTTTCCGGAGCTGAACAATTGGATGACTATCTGAAATATATTAGTGATGCGGGATTCACTGATATCAAGATTGTATCCAAGTCAAAATTCCCCTTGGAATTAATGTTGACGGACCCTCAAATCATGAAAATAGCCAAGCAACTGAATTTTGATATGAATAGTGAGGAAGCCAAGGATATTGCATCAAGAGTCTCCAGTATTTCCCTCACGGCTATAAAATAAGAGCCGGATGAATGGATATAAGAAAACATTGATCGGAAGTATTACGAGTCTGATTTTAGGTA
Source organism: Saprospiraceae bacterium (assembly GCA_020631355.1). Taxonomy (GTDB): domain Bacteria; phylum Bacteroidota; class Bacteroidia; order Chitinophagales; family Saprospiraceae; genus JAHDCE01. The sequence continues at coordinate 26,671 of JAHDHL010000031.1, forward strand.
CCAGCTGTTGCTGGTTAGCATCACTTGGTGTAGGTTTGGGAAGTATTACATCCTTGGTTGTAATAGGTCATTTTATCAAGGAAATCCAGTTCATTCTTTTTGCCCTCGCCATAATACTAGCTGGTATCTCATTTTATAATTATTGGAATAATCGAAAAAAATCATTGTAGATTGGGAGTGTGTTCAGTATGGGTATCATCATATTTCATAAGCTGAAATAATTAAATAAGGATATTAATACTGAACACTTCCTTTATCCATCTATAAAACTATACAAATGGATTTCGACTTCGATTATATTCTTGAGAATGAAAGGGTAAAATTATCACCATTGAAAATCCATCATCTCAGCGATTTACTTGAAATTGCAAATGAACCTGACATTTGGAAATATTCATTCCTCAAGGGAAATGGCAGGAAGAATCTAACAGAATATATTCGTTACACTATTGACAATAGAACAAAGGGCAAGGATTACCCTTTTATTGTTTATGATAAACAATTCGGAGCATTCGCAGGCAGCACCCGATTATATGATATACTTGAAAATTCATCAGCATTAAGGATTGGCTATACATGGTATGGCCAACGATTCAGGGGTCCGGACTCAACAAGCATTGCAAATACCTACTTTTCAATTTTGTATTCGAGAAACTGAATTTTGATAGAATCGGTTTGGGTGCATATATAGATAATGTAGTGAGTATCGAAGCCATGAAAAGTGTCGGATGTATCCAAGAGGGAATCTTCCGTAGTTTTCTACCCTCTCCCGATAATTCCGGTAGAACTGACGCCATCCTCTTTAGCATTCTTAGGGAAGAATGGCTGGAGGATAAGAAACAACTACTCGAACAAAAGCTATTCCCTAATCCAGTCCCACCTTTCCGGTTACCATAGAAATGTAAGACAGGCGACACTTCAAGGCAAAACACTCCTAACGCACAACACTCTAGTGTTGATTCTCATTATCCATCCTGATGGATAACGAAATTCCTTAACCAACTTTTCATACCCAAACACTACTGATACTGAACACTTAATGAAAACGCCCCATTTCATGCCATCTCAATACACCATTGTAATGGCCAAAGTATCAGATTGTCAATCATTGAATCATTTGCAATACCTAGCACCATGAAAAAAACCCTACCCTTTATTATCATCCTACTGACTTTCCAACTTTTCAGCCAAGATTACACTTGGAAAACCTTGGCTACCGGAGCAGGAGGATGGATGACCGGACTCGATATACATCCCTCAGGAAATCCTGTATTCACCAAATCTGATGTTGGAAGTGCCTATCGCTACGATCCCGTTTCCATGGAATGGGTGAATATAGTCACCGCAGAGCATCTCCCCGAATCAGATGTCTACTGGAATAGGTTCGGAGGCGTACTGAGTATTGTCAGCGCACCATCCAATAACAACAGAGCCTATCTCGCTTATTTCGACGGTATATATAAGTCCGATAACCAAGGCGATGATTGGTCCCGAACCAATTTCCCTGTTATGGATTTGGCCGCAAATGATGATGAAAGTAAATTCTCAGGTGAACGCCTTTCGGTAGATCCATCGAATGCGGATATCGTTTATTTCGGTTCTACTAATGATGGCCTATGGAGGAGTATGGATGCAGGTGATACCTGGCAGCAAGTATCCGCAATCCCTTCCGGAATAGCAGAAAGAGGAGTAAGACAAATCCTATTCAATCCTAGCTCGAATACGACCAATGGAATGACACAGCAAATTTACGTTACGATAGACGGAGTGGATGTTTTCCAAAGCAATGATGCTGGACAAACCTGGAGTAGCACCGGATTGAGTGCGACATTTACTGAACCTATTTTTCTTGATACGGAGATAGATGCCCAAGGCAATTTGTATTGTGTGGGGAGGGATATATTCACCCAATCCATTGGGATACAAAAATATGATGGAGCATCTTGGAACAGCCTACAAAATAACGGTACAGTCTATTTCAATGTAGCCATCGACCCTTTCAACCCCAATAGGGTCATCGCACTTTCCGAGGGATTCACGGAAACAGCACTTACGCAAAATGCCAATACCAATAACCCGACTTGGGTATATCCCACACATGAACTGACAGCCAATAACATACCTTGGTTGGCATGGGCAGAAGGAGATTGGTTCAGCATAGGAGAAATGGTGTTCGACCCTGTGGTAGAGAATAAGTTATGGATTTCGGATGGTGTTGGTGTATGGAATATCAATGATATCAATAATAACAACTTGGTATGGGTAGAAAATGCAAGGAATCAGGAACATCTCGTAAGTAATGATTTGGTAGTGAATGCCGACGGCAAAGTCATTACTGCACATTGGGACCGCCCCATATTCCTTCATGATGACAATGACCAATATCCCAATATCCATCAACCCAGTTCCAGATTCAATTCATCCTGGGACATGGATGTTTGTCCAAATGACCCCAATTTTGTTGTGGCCATTACCGAAGACCATCGGTATTGCTGCTATGATGTCGAACATCGAAACAGTGGATATAGTACGGATGGCGGAGTCACCTGGACCACATTCCCTACCATGCCTGACCCATCCAATACACAAGGTATCTATGGGAATATCGCTGTATCTGCCACAGACATAGATAATATCGTATGGCTTCCTACGGGAAATGATGCTCCATACTATACTACGGATAGAGGTACGACTTGGAACCCAGTCTCATTACCCAATGACCAAGGTGAATGTTGCCTGAACTTTAATTTCGTCTATAAGAAAGCATTGGCAGCTGATAAGGTATTGGACCATACATTCTATCTCTATAACTGGGAAAATGGTAGTATCTATATCAGTGAGGATGCAGGTGCGACCTGGCAGGAAAGAACTGCATTACAGGATTTTTATGGATGGAATGCGAAACTCAGTTCCACGCCTGAACAAGCCAATCATCTTTGGTTCAGTCATGGAGCAGAGCAAGCCATCAATTTCATGCAACCACTGAAAAGGTCTACTGATGGAGGCCTTACCTGGAGCACACTCAATAACACATCAGAAGTATTGAACCATGCGATAGGAAAGGCATTACCGGGTGCCAATTACCCCACCCTTTTCATCCAAGGTCGGGTCAATGGCGAATTCGGTTATTGGATGTCGTCTGATGAGGGGAACTCTTGGGAAAAAATCGGAATCTATCCGAATGGAATCTATGATGTAGCCAAGGTCCTTGAGGCTGATGTGAATATCCCATCCAGATTGTATATTGGATTTGCTGGGAATGGTTTCGTTTATGGTCAGAATGATGATTTGGTACTTTCCAACAGTCCGACATGGGTTCCCACTCATTCTTTTACGATTTATCCCAACCCTACCTCTGATATTATTGGAATCAAAGGTGATGATACCGCAACGAAAGTCTCCATTTATACCAGTAATGGTCAGTTATTGAGAACTTGGAACAATCAATTAGGCATCAGGGAAATCAATATTGGTGATTTCCCATCTGGATTATATTTCCTGAGTATTAACAGTGGAGATATTTTGAATATAGTCAAGGAATAGAATCGGGCTGTTTATTTTATTATCTTGTATGTGAACTTATGGGTTATCGCTAAGAGAGTATCTTTGTGGTCTTCAGCTTAAAATATACTCAGATTTGGCTTTAATTAGATAATCTTTTCCATTTGATATCTGATTGATATTCAAATGAACGTCACCAGTGGTGTATAAGGATTGCTTTATATGAAGTAAAGTAATTGTAATTGCCTACAGTAGATATAAAAAATATAACTAATGAAATTCATGTACTTTAGTCTATATATGTTTTACACAAAAATAATTTCAGTACAAAAACACTATCCTCCTAGAATTTCAGTAGTTGGAATACTAGCCGCACTTCAGGTTTTCTTAATAACTGCCATAATTGATACTTATTTTTTCCTAAAAACGAATGAAATATTGGTTAGATACCCTGCTTATATACCTTTAATATTATGGTTTATCTTATATAAATTGAATGAAGATTACTTCCAAGATAAGGAGGAATTAATTATAAAAGAATTAATTAGCAAAAGCATAAAATATAAGTTAAACATCTATGTTTTTTCCTTTCTATCAATACTCATAATATTCTGGCTTTCATTTAGACATGGATTATATCAAATCATCAAAATTTTATTTTTTTAATTGAGTCTAATGATAAATGAACATTAATCCTACTCACAAATCCCATAATAAAATGGAAGATATTTATTGTCAAGAAATCATTCCTGGAAAATTAAAAGTCGAAATTATTTTCGAAACGGAACTCGTTATGGCATTCCATCATACACGGCCTTATTGGGAACACCATGTGGTGATTATTCCCAAGCAGCATATTGTATCCCTTTCTTGTTATCCTAACAATGACGCACTGAACAAGGATTTCTTCAATGCCATACAATTCGTGACCCAATTGTTCGAAGAAGCATATGGAGGTTGTAGGATTTCCTCAAATGTAGGGAATTATCAGAGCAGCAAACACTTACATTGGTATGTTCACCAAGGCAAACGGTTGGTCGAGGAAAGTGAGGACCCTAAACATTGAATATTAAATTGAATAATCATGAAAAGCCCCATCTTACATATATCATCATTTCATGTGAAGTCAATCTTCACGGTTATGCTATCTATCTTGTGCCTAATAGAGTACAATTGGGCGCAGAGACCTGACTTTTTCAAACCACTCGATAATCCCGAGGAATACCATACGGACAGTGCCTACATTGAAATGTCATTTACAGCGGATTCCTCATCCCTGATATTGTATTTCATTAATAATACCGATAAGGATATCCATATCAAGGATTTCAATATTTATACACTCAATTGTTCGCATGAAGTCATCAATCCTTATAAATTCAAGGATGTGAATCGTTATTGCAGGGAAAAATACCAATTCAATTGCGGTACCGGAACCTATTTTGATATTATTTTCCCTAAACATTCCTATTTCTACGAAGAACGAAATTATCTAAAGGGATACGGCGATATTCATACCCAACAGTATTATGTCATTGATGCCGATGAGATTCAATTTCATTCCGATACGATTCCTTACATCACGAGTTTTGAAAGATTGTATAAGAATTCCTATCAATGCATTAAGGTGATGAAACAAAGACTAAGTGAGCAATATGTGTTTAATTACTTAAAATATCTCATAGCATTGCAATTGAAAACAAATCAGGTAAAATTAGCACATGCCTCACTTGATAAATTCAAGCCGCAAATCAGGAATGAAAAAGAATATGAATACCTTAAACAATTCATTCAAGCCTATCCGAAGAATGAATTAATAAATCCTGAAGAACACTGAGGATATAAGAATATTACAAAAAACACCTGTCTTATGCCGATACTCTACCTCATACTTTTTTTGAGTCAATTACTGGATAATAATCATCACCAAATAAGTACCAATAATAACTGGACAAACCTTTCCCCAGAACTTCTTCTTATAGACAATGATACGTTCTATCTCTATACTGACTTCGTGGAAACATCGCCCTTGAAAAACCTATATGGGTACAAGAAATACAAGGATAAATTAATCCGACAATATGATACTAGTATTTCGTGCAGTAATTGTCCGAGGGAGTTTACAGGAATCTGGTTATTAAAGGACAAAAGGCTCTATCTTTTTGAATTACGACAATGTTGCTCAGATGAAGCGGTTCCATTATCATATATTTTCAAACCCAGACATATCGGAAAATATGGTGTGAAAGCATTTTGGGTCGATGATACTTATCTCGCACACGAGGAATATCACTCGATTTATGACATTAACTATTACAAGAATTGGGATAATCACACCGAATTAAAATTCAAGAAAGGGAAATTGATACAAAAAACCATCCGAACATCAGATGAATGACCCCATTTCCCTTTCTTGATTCAAAACATATTAATTAGACGAACGCTCATATGCGAAACCACCGTTCTTACCCGAAGACCAACTGGTAAAACGAACATCAATCGCAATCTTATCGTCTATCAGCATCATGACCAAATCCTGTCCTACCACCTCCTGTGGCTTATCGACAGCAGTTCTGAATGGAGCGAATGTCAAATTTTCAAGATTGGCAGTCGTACCTACTGCCCAAGCCGTACCTGCAGGACTGGTTTCCTTGGTCGAACTGCTTTCTTCTCTGACATTATAAATTTGTCCACCCTCATTACCTCTGGTAATCCATACGTTATTGGTAATACGATCCTGATTGGCTTCTACATCAGGAGAAGCATCATCCGCTTTTACGAATGCAATATCCGGCCCCGACCAAACAGTCACCTCACTGATAGGAGGTAGATTCAGAGATGAAGAATTATCTTTCTCACAACCCGAAAGTACCAATAAGGAAAGGATTGAAAATGATATCAATACCGCAACTAGTCTCATAATTTGAAATTGAATATTTGAATAAAACAAGGATTATCACAGGTCTAACCAATGAATATCATCTCCTTGATGATTGAAATAATATAACAACAACGATATCCATGGAAAATTGTTAAGTCATACCTTATTTTTTGCTATGTATTTGACAAGAGACTCTAGGTTCATGGTCATCGGGACTCAATAATTCTCCACTTTACTAAAGTTAAATTCGTAATCATAAGTATATTCGTTTCTGAATATGGACCGATTCCTGCAATAACTCATCGGATAAGCTAAAAGAGAGATAAGGTAAATGAAAGGAGGAATACCTCAGATATATTACAAGAATGATGACCTCAATATTGAAGTCATGGATTTCACCTTACTATTCGATAAGCTTTATAAGCTTAAGGACCATGACCCGTTTGCCATACATAAAATCAAGTTTTACTTCATTATCGTCATCACCAAAAATTCGTATACCCATTATCTTGATTTCAAGTCCTACAATGTAGAAGAAGGCAGTGCGATGTTCATTGCCAAAAACCAGATACACCACTTCACTAAGAATACCAGGGAAGCACAAGGATACGCCATTGTTTTTAGTAGCCAATTCGTAGATAAATATTATTTCCTTTCCGGTAATTCCAAACTCAATCGATTATTCAATTATCATATCGAAACACCTGTGATACAGAAATCAGATATGAATGATGATAATATTTTGGAAATCGCCAGTAAACTGCACGAGGAATATACCTATCCGAATACTTTCATTAAGTCAGACATCATGGGTTCATTACTACATGTACTCTTGCTTAAGGCAGAGAGAGCCAAGGCATCCCAATCCATTGGCCATATCAATTTACAATGGTTGGAAATATTCAATAAGTTCAAGAACCTCCTTGAAAAGGATTATGTAAAGACAAGAAGTTCTAGGGCTTATGCTTCCACATTATTGATATCCTACAAGTTTCTGAATGATATCGTAAAGGAACTGACAGGCAAGACCGTAAAGGCATTCATTGATGATTTTGTCATCATAGAAATCAAGCGATACCTTGTGTCATCCACGCTCACCATCAAGGAAATAAGCTACCAAACCGGATTTGAGGAACCTGCCAATATGATAAAATTCTTCAAGAAAAGAACCAAGACCACACCTTTCAAATTCAGGCAGGAAATATAGCCCCAGGTTACACTTTTACCGTTTTTAGCATCACTTTTACAATCAGGAAAACTGTCCCTACCCGTAGTTTTGTGTATCAAAACTATACATTATGAAATACAATTTTATTGTCTTGGGTGTACTCAGTATCCTGATGTCAGGTTGTAGTAGTGAAACCCAATCCGTATTGGAAATCACCAGATTCAAACCCAAATCAACAACCAATATCCAGACATTTAATGAATTGGATGCCAAGGTAGAAGAAAACTTTACCAGTAAGCAGAACGGCTTCATCAGAAGGCAAAGTGCCATGGATGCCAACGGTGAATATGTCGTTGTTGTTTATTGGAATACCATGGAGGACGCAGCTGCATCCATGAAGAAATTCATGGCGGACGAATCCGTTGCGGAATATGCTTCCATGATTGATGCCTCTACAATGAAAATGGCTCGTTACAACATAGAAGTACCATTTAAGGCCGATGATAGTAAATTCATTGAAATCATGTCATACATGGTCCAACCGGGAATGGATATGGCTTCCTTCAATAAGACGAATAAGAAAGTGGAAACAGGATTCACTGCCAAGCAGAAAGGATTCGTGCAACGTATCACAGGAGTGAGTGAGGAGGGTGAACAGGTTGTCGCTGTTTATTGGGACAACAAGGAACATTCCGATGCAGCCCTACAACCATTCATGCAAAATGAAATCTCCAAGGAATTCATGTCTATGATGGATCAGTCCACCATGCAAATGGGCCGATACCAAACATTGGATGTACTAAATACCAATACTATGGAAATATCAAACAAAGACAAGGCTGTTGCCTTATTGAACAGCTTCAACACGGGTGACCAAACACCCATTTCGTACATCAATCCTGAGAAATACATCCAACACAACCTATCCGTTGGTGATGGTCTGGAAGGATTCGGTGAAGTGATGAAGCATGCACCTCCACAGGGATTCAAGGCCAATGTGGTCAGGGCATTCGAGGATGGGGATTATGTGGTTACCCATACGGAGTATGATTTCTTTGGTCCAAAGGCCGGATTCGATGTTTTCAGATTTGAGGATGGCAAAATCGTAGAGCACTGGGACAATCTATTGGAAGTCCAACCTCCGAATCCAAGTGGAAGAACCCAATTCGATGGTGCAACGGAATTCTCTGATTTGGATAAGACCGAAGACAATAAGAAAGTGATTCGCGGATTCATTGAAAATGTCATCATCAACCACGAAAATGATAAGCTAACCACTTACATCAATCCTGAAAAATACATCCAACACAATCCTGCAGTAGCAGATGGTTTGGATGGTTTCGGTGCTGCAATGAAATACTTTGCCGAAAACGGACTCGTAATGGAATATACCCAATTACACAAGGTACTTGGAAAAGGTAACTTCGTATTGGCCATGAGTGAGGGTAAGTTCGGCAAGGGTGAGCATACCTCATTCTACGATCTTTTCCGTTTGGAAAATGGACAAATAGTAGAGCATTGGGATGTTATCTCCCCTATTCCACCACAATCGGAATGGAAAAATGAAAATGGAAAATTCTAACACAATATCTTACTAGAACCCGTGCATACTTCATTGGTAACAATGAGAATATGAGAGTATCCCGAATTTTGGCTTGTCCTAGAATTCGGGATTATTTTTTGTACCTAAACTATTAGTATGAAATAATGTAACCCAGATGTGAATAATCGTTAGGATAAATACCATTGATATATTAGTTCTATATCCGATTTGCATGCAACATTTAATTCCTATTATATCATCCTTATTTCTCATCCTAACCATCAGTTGTTCCAACCAAGACAGCTATGATACAGATGATTTACATTATTTATGCGACAGGACTGTCTCAGAACTTAATCGCTGTCTTATCAAACTACATCAGGAGGATACAACAATTATTAACTCCGAACTTAAGAACCTAACCCTTAACCTTATTGATAGCCTCAAACAATACCATATTAAGGGAGCAGCGATATATCTTCAACAATTCAACCCATCAGTTCATACGGATAAAAATGTTTCCTTAACAAGGATACTTCCTAATAATTGGAATGATAATATCTCAAGATTAAATATGGATATCAATAATCCATTAAAGACACTGCTTCATATTGAGCGTACCTATTTTTCCATTTTCCAAAACATACAACGAGTTTGTGGAGGATTCCCAATACCTGAGATAATTATACCGCAGAATGATACACTCACGCTGAGGGCCAATAAAACCTACAAATTCCCTTTTCAACTCATGAATCATCAAAACGAAAGTATATGTCTAGAACATGTTAGCCCGAGCCATCTAATACTTCAGACACCTACTTACACCAATCAAATATTAGAATGGGAATATGAAATAAAGGTCAGGAATGTTCTTTCAAATGAAACGCTCAAAATCAAAGAAACAAAACCATACCGATTGATTCGAAATAATTAAGAGCCTAAAACCGGTTAATCTTGGCCATCTGTTAAAATGATGGCGTTGATATATAAAATACCATGAAATGAGTTTTACAAGGATGAATCCTTAGTGAGGAATCTTTCCTTGTCATTTTTATCTCAGCAAACAATACTGTTATGAAATCAGTGCTACTTTCTATTCTCATTGTTCTTCCTATTTTCCTTTACAGCCAGAATGATACGTATATCGGTTTGGAATTCGGTCCTAAATTCGATATCTACCAAAACGTTGATAATGGGGAATACCTACATACTCCTCCATTTTTCTCCACGCCTATCGTAGGCTTAGTCCTTGGGCAGGAAATCAATGACTACCTATCTCTTGAAACAGGTGTTTTCATCAATGATTATTTTGAGAGTTTCAGGATAAGGGGTGATTTCGGATATTCTTCCTCCAATGCAATTGTAGCCATTCAGATTCCGGTTAGAATCAGAGGCAAACTACCCATCGTAAAGGATAAGTTCGATGTATCGGCTCATCTAGGATATTCCCTGGCACTCAATACCAGCTATGGCAGCACAGGTGGCTCAGGGAGTTTTTCCACTATACCCAATTCCGTTTCCCTGGATAGTATCCGTACGCAGGCTGTCTCCAATTACAGCCTTAGGAAAACCTACCATCTGGTGGACATGGGCTTATCCTTGGATTATACATTCAAAAGTAAGATTACGCTCAGCCTAATGGGAAATTACCTCAGAGGATTCAATAGAGTCGTAGAAATGGATGTAAAATATTGGATTAATGACCAACCCGAACAAACCGCACTCGTCTATTCCAATGGTGATTATTATAGTATAATGCTAGGAATAAAATATCCGATAAGTAATCTATGGAAAAAGAAACAAAAGGAATGAGTCAGAGGAATGTAGTACCTTAATGGATTCAATCCCTATGTAAAATCCGAATCCAATGACGAACGAAATCCCAACTCACATCTACCATTATTATGAAAGGAAGAAGGGTCCTTTCATGAATATTTCTAACCAACCCTATCAAAAGGCCAAAAAAATCCTAGATGATATCAAGGTGGGATTCAATAGTAAAAGACCGGATGATTATCTTGATCAAAGGATACTCCTTGAACAAAAATTAAAATCCGCTTTCATTGAAAAAGGTGGTAGGCCAACAAGAAACGACCCATTCTATTTCACCTTAGGTCCTTGTGAATGGTTGGAAACCTGGTACGAAGATACGGCCATCATTGAGATACCTTTGGAATTATTCAAGGATTGTACTCATATCAGTTTTACATTTCCGGACAGTATGATTTCCTATCAAATTGCAGAAATGGAAAGATTTTCCAAATACAGGAACCCATACAATGGTAAAGTGCTCCTAAAGGAAGAAATAATTACTTTTATCTCAATATTCGGATTGCCCTCAAAAGATAAGTGGGCCCACATCCCAGAACAACAATTCAATAGATATATTGAGGTACAGGTATGGGACGACAGCATCATTCATGATTTTTTGGGCCAATTTTAAATCGGGAATAAAATTGATATGAATTATCATTAAATTGGAATTAGAATTCATAGATAATGAAAGGATTATTACTCTTAATTACAACCATCATATTGATAATCAGTTGTACGAACTCCCAATCAGATGAGGATAAAAAACCTGATTTGGGCACCAGATTGGATTGTTGCAACCACATTATTAATCACCTCAATCCTAATGACTTCGAATACCTAATCGATAGTCTGGAACAGTTGGAACAACAAGCAGTTCAAGAACCCGTATATTTTCTCAACACCAAGGATGTCATCAGTGTTCTAGTTAATATCAATGGCGATATCTTGATTCGTGCAGAAATGATCAGTGACCTGGAGGAACTCAGGAAAAGGGTTGAGAAAATGTATAATAATCCCGATGATTATGAAGCTTATGCGACTGTGGAGGAAGTCGATGTGAACGGAAAAACCATTAGGAAATCCAAGGGACTGATATCCATAAAAAAGGATAGATTATTACCCAAGAAAAAATACCTGAAAATCCTAAAAATTCTTTTTGAAATCGTCCATCAACATCGAAACGAAGCCGCCTTAGAATTATTCGATAAGAATATTTATAATTTAACGGAAGAAGAATACAGTACTTTTTCGGATGTATTCAATGAATGTCCCATCAGTCTCATTCACTCGAATAATACCCCTCCGCCACCACCTCCTCCTCCGTTACCCAATTCTCTGAAAAGAGGTTAATTGATAATTATCATATAATGAATTATAAATACCTATTCTTCCTTCTGATGACCATCTATTCTTGTGGCGGACCAACTCCAAAAGAAGAAAAAGAAGAACCGACAGATCCACTCGTCCGTGAACATAACATCACTTTTGTTCGTGGCGAATTGGAACTTCCTTTGGAATATATGAGTATCAGAAGTGACGATTTAAGAAAGCATCTTCTTTCTAAGGAAGATCTCGTCTTTGACGAAAGTCTGATACAATTCATTGATGTATTGAATTTCGCAGAAGCTGATTATCAGATTTTTGTGGACTCTACCAATTACAATAATAACATCTGGATGTTCAAGGAGGAATACGGTGTATTCAACAAGGAGGATTCCGGATATATTCTTGGCAACCTACAAAATGATTTGGTTCCCTACTGGACCAATAACGGATACGATGTAGAAAAGATTGAAAGTACATTCAAGAAAAATAAATACATCAGAATATTCAAGGCCAAATACAGTATGACAAAGGATGCCTACACCAAATTCATGACTTTCTATCTCATTACGACCCAAAAATATACGCTGACTATCAATGTTCACAATGAATACGGTGAGGATTTTGAGCAATACCTTAAAAATATCCGGACATTCTAAGGACTTACTTATGTACTATAAAATATCAACGTTATTCGTATATACTATCCTAATGATTTTTTTCATTCTTATCACTAATGGTTATGTAACTTTTGGTCATGGCTTGGGTGACGTGACGCTCTGGTTGATGCTCATTGTATTTTTATTATTGTTGGCCGGATATGTATTCTTTTCCATCAAAAAGGAAAAATCATTCAAGGGAATATTCTGGATTTCATTCTTTGCACTTTGTATCTTCTTATTGAAGATATCATTCCTGAGAGGTGCCGAAATGCCATGGAACGGCCAATTATTCTTTCATTTCTAAATTTTTTTTCCTTGTATTATTTCCAATGAACCGCCAATAAATCCTAGCCACATGAATCACAGTATCAAAGCATTGATGGATGAAGTCCTTAAGGATGAAATAGATTACCCATCACTTAAAAATAAAATTGATGCATATAAAGCATCCTTATTAGATGTCAGTCAACTGGATATAGAATCCCAGAGTAATAAAACCGACTTACATTTCAAGAATGGCATTGCCATCAGTACAAGTTATGCAGCCTTGTGTGTGGATGATATCATTAGAACCCGACAATTCATCAGGGGATTATATTATGCAGTACAAAAAACTAGAGAAAATAAATCCGGAGCCGTAAGGGTACTCTATGCGGGTACCGGGCCCTTTGCCACACTTGCCCTTCCACTCATGTCCCATTTCAAACCGGACGCACTCCAATTCATTTTTTTGGAAGTCAATACATCCACAATTGAATACTTGAACCTTGTCATCAATGAATTGGATATCCGTGAATATGTGGATGCTATCATCTGTGCAGATGCTACGACATTCAACCTAACTGATGTGCTGCCCGTTGATATACTAATCAGTGAAACCATGCAGCATGCCTTGGTCAAGGAAATGCAAGTACCCATCATGCTGAACCTTGTCAAGCAACTACCAAAGGAAACTATCCTGATTCCCAAAAATATCAGTCTCGAGCTATCATATCTCAGGACCGATGCCCAAATGATTCTCAATGAAAAACCTCATTTGCGTTATCGGAAGATACAAACCATCATGGATTTCAATAGTCAATTCATAGAGGATTACAATAATGAAAAAGGAATTGGAGATGATATTATCCCATTATGCCAAAATGTTGATTTCCGGGAAGAAAATACAGAACAATACGATAAGTTAGCCATCAATACATCCATCAATATCTTCGAAAATGAATGGATATTACCTGACCAAAGCGGACTGACCATTCCGAAAATTATTCTTAATCTGGAAAATGCCCATAGTGACAAGAGTAAAATATCATTGTATTATAATTTCCAATCCGAACCCATCTTCGAATATGTTTTGAGTGAATGAAATTGAATCCTAGTATAAAAGGATAAGAGTATGACTCATATATCCGCAGACTTCCAATTACTTTTACATGCTTTTTACACTATTTTACAACGATTAACTCAGTAATACGAGCTTTCAGGATAGGTTGCAGTCTAAAATCACAGTTATGATTTCATGCACACCTGCCAGAGTGTTCCTTATATTCCTATTTATTGGGATATTGAATTCCTGCAACAGCCAACCCATTAAAAACCAAACTGCATCACAGTCTGAAAAGATTGATGAAATCCTAGGATTATATACCGCATACGGAGGTTTCAATGGTTCCGTACTGATTGCGCATAAAGGCGAAATAATCATTAAGAAAGGGTACGGATGGGCCAATATGGAATGGGATATCCAAAATGAACCCCACACAAAATTCAAAATTGCCTCATTGACCAAATCCTTTACAGCTACCCTTATCATGCAACTCGTGGTACAGGAAAAGCTGGGATTACATCAACCCATTTCCGAATACTTACCCGAATATTCACAGAGTAGCTGGAAAGACATTTCCATCCATCATCTACTTACACATACTTCCGGTATTCCCAATTTCGATAAACCCGAAAAAGTATCCAGGCCCAAGGAACTGGTAGAACAGTTTGCGAACGAGCCATTGGACTTCACACCCGGGGAAAAATTCGGTTATAGCAACTCCGGTTACATACTTTTGGGTTACATCATCGAAACCATTACTGGAAAGGAATATGCTGAGGTCCTTCAGGAAAATATCCTAAGTCCATTATCCATGAATGATACCGGTTTCCATAGGCATAAATCCATTATCAAAAATATGTCTAGCGGATACAATAAGATTTGGGGAAAATACCATCACATCAATAATCCAGACGCATCCTCGGCATATGCTGCCGGAGCCATGTACTCTACGGTAGAAGATTTGTTACGTTGGAATAATGCTGTACAGAACAGTACCCTACTCCCTAGGGAAATGATGGATGAAATGTTCAAAAAACATGTTATTGACCCAGATTTTGGGGGACACTACGGATATGGCTGGGAAATCATAGATAGGAATATTGGAAATACCCAAACCCAAGTCGGCACCATCAGTCATGGAGGAGCCATCGAAGGTTACCGTGCCCTTAATAGGATGATACCATCGGACCAATCCTCCATTATTATCCTAAACAATACCAACTATGCCTTTCTGAATGCCATCTCTCAGGCCATACTGAATATATTGTATGACCAAGCTTATGAATTCCCTAAAAAACCTATCATACAATTCATGAAAAACATCGTTGAAAATGAGGGAATGGACAAGGGAATAAAATTCTTTGAATTGAATAGGTATAATGACGAATATCACGTTTCAGAACAAGATATGATTGTCTATGGATACCAATTCTTGGAAGCAAAGAATCCCCAGGATGCAGCAAGTATCTTCAGACTGGCCATCAGGACATTTCCTGACAGGGACAACCCCTATGACAGTTATGCCGAAGCCATGGTCGCACTGGGAAGAAAGGAGGAAGCCATTGCCAATTATCAAAAATCACTTGAAATCAATCCCAATAATAAGAATGCGGAAAGAATGTTGGAAAAATTAGCTATTGACTGAATTGTATAGTTCTGATAACGAAATTGGTTCCAATGCCAACCACCAAGCAATCCGTTCCAAAAATTCGGCTGGCATCTTGTATGGTGCTAATCGAATACCTATATTGCAAAACAAACATTAGGATTCCTGTCCTTATTGATTATTAAAGACATCAAAATCAGAGCATAATGATTAGCGAAAAATATTCCAACCTGAATGAGGTGGTAGCGGAATTGAAAAAGGATTATCAAAACAATCTCCCTTTCCCTAATATCTATCTGGACAATTTTTTCGATGAGTCTTTCCTGAATGAGGTGCTTGAGGAATTTCCATCCATTGATAAACTCAAGGAAAAAATTCATTTTTCCAATCCTAATGAGAACAAACTTGCAACCAAAGGAGAGCACAACTTTGGTGACAAAACCAAGCGATTGGTTCATTATCTGAACTCCCAACCTTTTTTGGAATTCCTACAGGAACTCACCGGAATTGAGGAAACACTAATTCCCGACCCTTATTTCGAGGGAGGTGGCTACCATGAAATCAAACCGGGCGGATTCCTAAAGTTGCATGTCGATTTCCATATGCACCGCAGTATGAACCTTAGCAGAAGACTCAATCTTCTGATTTATTTGAATCAGGATTGGGAAGAAGAATATGGTGGGTACTTCGAACTCTGGGAAAAGGACATGAGTAAGAGCGTTGTTAAGATTTTACCTATCTTTAACCGTATTGCTATTTTCTCTACCACAGGTGATTCATGGCACGGACATCCTGATCCATTGACTTGTCCAGAGGATAGAAGTAGAAAATCCCTGGCTTTGTATTATTATACGAATGGAAGACCTGAAAATGAATTAGATAAGTCTTCTCAAAAAAGAATCACTACGACATTCAAGGAAAGGAAAGGGATTGATAATTCACAAATGAAAACCTATAACTTCATGGTGAATACTGCCAATAAAATCCTACCGAAGTCAGTCATCCGTTTTCTGAAATCAAAGAGGAATACATAAGATAATCTGTCGTTGAGGTAGTTCCTTATTACCAAAGGAATTTTACTTATATTGGAAATAAGTTATAATGTTTAAATATTTCATCTGAAATATTTAAAACACCCCTGCCTTGCTCTTAATTCAAGCCTTATGAAAACATTCAAAAGAGTTGTACTCCTACTTTTGGTCCTACTAATTATTTTCATTGCGCATGTATTGATTTCTACTGGTTTTTTCAGAAGTATAACACCTCATTTTGATGGAACAATACGAGCACAAATCCAATTAAAAGGAGCTGAGGATTTAACGATAAGCCCATTGGATAGTTTTGTTATCATTTCCTCCACGGATAGAACCTTGGACATCTCGGAACAACAAATGTCTGGAGGACTGTTTCTCATTGATCTAAAATCCGATGATTTCAATCCCATTCCCTTGACCGAGGACTTCAAACAACCATTCGCCCCACATGGCCTTTCCATATTCCAAATGGATAGTTCTTATCAGGTTATGGTCATCAATCATACCACAGCCGGACATTCCATTGAGGTATTCGAATTAAGGGAGCAAACACTTAGACATATCAGGACACTCAGGAACGAGACGATGATACGTCCCAATGACCTCGTGATTGTTGATGAGGATAAATTCTATTTTACTAATGACCATGGTTATGATGCAGGAATAGGTAAATTCCTTGAGGAATATGGTGGCTTGGCCGTTTCGAATGTCGTTTATTTCAACTCCAAGGATTTCAAGGAAGCCGCTAATGGAATCGCATATGCCAATGGTATCAATTATGATAAAAATAGGAATTTGATGTATGTGTCATCACCCAGAGGATTTGAAGTCAAGGTATATCAGGTCCAAAATGATGGCGCACTGACCTTTATCGAAAATATTCCATGTGGTACAGGAGTGGATAATATAGAATTCGATGATGAAATGAATCTATGGATAGGTTGCCACCCTAATTTACTCAGATTCGCTTCATATGCGAAAGGGAAAAAACAAACATCACCATCGGAAATCATTAAAATTACTTATATTAATACGGGTGATTTCTCTGTTGATAAAATATATGTGAGTGATGGTAAGGATATGTCAGGTTCCTCCGTAGCAGCTCCTTGGGATAATCTGATATTCACGGGTAATGTAGCAGACCGGCATATCCTTGTACTAGAAAAAAAATTATAATATGGGTACTACAAAAGATGAAAAATTACCACCAATTTTCATTTTAAAAGAAGGTACTGACCAAGGGCAGGAAGCCATTCAGGATTTCTTTTTGGCATGGACCATCAGGTGTTCTGCAGAGAAATACAAGTCCTCCAATCCAACACTTCAGGAATACGCAAGAAGAATCGTGTATGCATTGATTCATGGGTTTCATGATGATAATGATTGTTACTTACTACCCAAAGGGGTGAACATTGGTGAAATACCCGCTGATTTCAAAATTACGAGTGCCAAGGTATTCAGGCAAGTGAGTAATATAGATATCGTTGCAGAAATCCAAGTGGAGAATGATGGATTATATATTCTGAATATTGAGGATAAATTCTATTCCAATATCAGTGATGGACAATTGGCATCCGCCAAAAAAATATTAGTTGGGAAATACAAACACATCCAACCTAAGGTTAAAATGGTTCATCTGGTCACATATGCTGATAGTAATGTAACAGAGAAGAATAAAAACCAATGCAAAACTAACGGTTATAAATTCCCTGATTTGGATACGGTAAGTGGTTGGGCTGGTATTGATAAAGAAAAATGCCAGTTGACCGGAAATGATTTATTTGATGAATACTGGATACATGGATTCAGGGAATTGGATGATTAACTTATGTGTAGCTGTTCATGTGAAAAAGCATAATAATCTATGATTCAATTCATACAATCGAATGTTCTAGCATTCATCAATATTCATAAAAACAAAGAGGATGAAATTCCCATGGCTCATTTTTTCGAGGACAGTAAGGGAAGATTCTGGATGTCTAGTTACGCTCGTAAGGGTACCTACCTGTATGATGGGGCGAAATTTGTTCCGTTCGAACATCCCAATAGTGATAAACTGGTCGATATTAAATGTATAGCAGAGGATAAGCATGGTCATATTTGGTTTGGTGGCAGATATGGTTTATTATAGAAATATGACGGTCAGGAATTAAAGGATTATACCTATGAAAAAAGGAATAACAAAAAGTGATTAGACCATTGGAAAATATTACGAATCAATTACATCCATATGCAACTAGGAGTAAAAAGAGGAACTGTTTGTTTACAGGAATATAATCCCCTGTGGCCCCAATTATATCAGTTGGAAAAAGAGAAACTTATAGGCATCTTCGGAAATATTGCCCTACAAATAGAACATGTGGGCAGCACATCCGTTCCTCATTTAAAATCAAAACCACTACTGGATATAGCCATCCAAGTAGACTCCTTGGATATGCTGGGGAATGTCATCTTACTTTTAGAAGAAGATGGTTATGAAGAAAGAGTAGGAAGACTCAAGGGAAAACAAAGAGTCTTCGCCAAAGGAGGTGATGAAAATGTTACACATCATCTGCATATTATTGAAAAAGGAGAAAAGGATTGGGATGAAAAAATAAAGTTCAGAAATATATTATTATCAAATCCAGATGTTCTGGAATCCTACGCTAAACTAAAAGAATCATTATATCAACAATATTCCAATAATAGATTCATGTACACTCAATCCAAGGCCGATTTTATCAAAAAAATATTAAATGAATATTAAAAATATTTTCTCACTCTACGTCTTCTTATGCTTCACCTGCACATCCTTGACTCAAGTAGAAACAGGACATGTAAAAATCAAGGACGGAACACTTCATTATAGAATATACGGAAAAGGTAAGCCACTCCTATTCATGAACGGAGGACCCGGCTTTTCATCCAAGGGATATGAAATGGTGGCCAAACAACTGGAAAATAATAGGCAAGTCATTCTTTTTGATCCAAGGGGAACAGGAAATTCCTCCTTGTATGATAATAATTCACTGACCATCAATATACGCAAGATGGTGGATGACATTGAGAAATTAAGAATTCATCTCAATATTGAAAAATTGGATATCATGGGACATTCTTTCGGTGGGGTTTATGCGATGTACTACGCTGCCAAATATCCCGAACGTATCAATAAGATAGTTTGTACCGCCACCCTGGGCCCCAATAAAAAAAGATTCGACGATATTCCCAAATTCAAGGAGGTAGCTGACAGCTTACTCCTGCCAAGGGAAAAGGAATTCAAAGCTGAATTAAAAAACACCAAAGGAGATGAAAGATACCGAACCCAGTTGGCAATAAGAGCCAGGAATTATGTTCACAGAAAAGAAAACATTCCTTTTGCCATCGATTGGTTTTATACCCAGGCCGATTTTACACGGGGTGTATATCGACTGGTATATAAGAGTATCAGGAATCGGGGGATTAAAAAGAAATTGAAAAAATTCGAACAACCCGTACTTATCATTTATCCCGAACACGATTTTATTCTAAAAAAAGCATCATTAACACTGCATGGAACCTTACCCAACTCCAAATGGGTTAGTATTCCGAACTGTGGCCATTTCCTTTGGAAAGAAGAACCCCAGAAAACCAAGGACATTATCCTTGAATTCCTAGATGATTAATTCATTGCATCATGCGACTCAGAACCATACCCTATTCCCAATACGAAATGGGCCTACCCCAACAAGGAAATTATGTACTTGGACAGGAAATAGGTGATAATATAGTGGTCTATCAGGCATTCAATCACCAGATTGCTGATTATGCCATCGCTCATCAAAAATTCGGTGGGAACAGATACAGTTTTTCCAGGATGACCTGGATTAAACCCAATTTTCTCTGGATGATGTATCGGTCAGGATGGGCCGAAAAACAAAATCAGGAAAGGATCTTGGCCATCCATATGAAAAAAGATAGCTTCGAAAAACTACTCTCTGATGGAGTTTATTCCAATTTCATAGATACCATCTACGGAACTCAGGAACAATGGAAAAAGGCATTGGCAGAGAGTGATGTCCGGATTCAGTGGGACCCGGACCATGACTACAAGGGAGACAAACTCAACAGACGAGCTGTTCAGATTGGTATTAGGAATCAGGCTTTGTTGGAATTCAATGCGCATGGCATTGTCCTTATTGAGGATATAACCGATTTCGTAAAGGAGCAAAGGGCAAACCTTAATGATACGAATGAACTTCAGGTCATATATGAACAAATCATTCCCTTGAGGGAGGATATCAAGGAAAAATATGCCATACCATCGCATTTCATTCCCCAAGAAATCCAGAAAATCATTGATACTTTCGAAAAGCAACATTCCATTCCGGATGAGGATTTCAATCAATTACTAATCGGAGAGTCACTACGGAATTCATTCGTCCAATATATCCGGAATTACACCCACAAGACCTTTTCGAGATACCTTTTGGAAAAGGCCATCGACAAACGATTGAATGAAGAAGATATCCTTTGTGAGGACTTGTTACTGTTTAGTTTCTTTTGTAGTAAGAATGGTGAAATAGAGGATTTCGATTTAATTCTTAATGCCAAGAAAGCAGACTTCGATACCTGGTGCGGTTTTGATGGAGAAATGGTCTTTTACACCTTGGGATTTGAGGCTACCAAAGCGCAACTCCAAGCCCATGTAAAGCATTACAGCCAAACTACCGTAGACTACTTTTGTGATTTCACTGAAGAATATCTCTATACTGATATAAATAGCCGGGCATTCTGGTATTTCTAATCGGTCTATTCGTCATGTACCCCCTCCCCTTTTCAAATTAAAATTTGACATGAGTTGGAATATTGGATTTTGTGATTAATTTTACATACCAAACGTTTAGTATAATTAATAATTATGGAATTACAACACATCAGAAACGCCTCATTCAAACTCTATTACCACGGAAAAACCATATTGATGGATCCAATGCTATGTCCCAAGGATACATTCCCGCCGTTTGTCAAGGGATTACGGCCCAATCCTACTGTAGACTTAGTAATGAAGCCTGAAGACATCATCAATGACATTGAAATCGTAGGCGTCACACATACACATCCGGACCACTTTTGTCCGGTGAGTGCTTCTATGATACCCAAGGATACGCCCCTATTCCATAGTATAGAGGACCAAGGATTCGAGAGATTCGAATCATTCAAACAATGCATGGCCATCCAAACATCACTTACTTGGGAACATATCACAATCACACGCGTTCCCGCCCAGCATGGAAGCGGGCCAGTATTGCCCTATATGGGAAAAGTCTCGGGTTATGTCCTCCAAGCTGACAATGCACCTACGGTCTATATTACAGGAGATTCCATTCTTTACGAATCAATGGAAGAAACCATTGATGCTTTCCGACCCGACATTATTATCTGCAATGCCGGAGGCGGTATCATTCCCGGTTTTGAACAGTTCCCTGTCATGATGGATGAGAAACAAATCATTACTATGACACAAAGGTACCCTGAAACGAAAATCGTAGCCCTACATTTGGAATCCATTGATTTTTGCAGGGTCACCCGGGAGGGCTTAAGGGCCTATGCACATTCACATCATATCACAGAAGAACAACTTCTGATTCCCAAGGATGGGGAAATCCTGAGTTTTTGAATATTTTCGTCCTATCGTTCATTCGAATCAATGCGATCATATGCCTTTACAAAAACTGACCAAGGAGGAAATCATCTATAAAAGCATTACCGTTTTTAGGCAAAAGGGATATTACAGGACCAATATGAGTGATTTGGCCCGTTATTGTGGCCTGACCAAAGGTGCATTCTACCATCATTTTCCTAGTAAGGAAGCTGTAATGAGACATTGCCTTCAAATGACATCCGATTGGTTTAAGGAACACATATTCTCCATTGGATACAACAAGGACATTGATGACCAACAAAAACTCATCGCGTTATTAGATATCTATTACAAGACTTTTACCAAGGAAGAAGGTGGCTGTTTCTTTGCCAACACCATTTTGGAAACCATGCAGGTAGAGGATACATTCAGGGATATCTCCAAGGACTTTTTCAAGGCATGGGAACAATCACTTGAGGCCATATTCACGACCAAGTATCCTCAAACAATATCCAAGGATAAGAGCATTCAGGTCATCACACAAATTGAGGGGGCCATTATCCTAATGTTATTGAATCAGGATAGTAGCTATCTTGACAGGGCCATTCAGGAAAGTAAAAAACTGTATTAAATCCACCTTATGAAATTCCGATTCCTGACCTTCCTACTTATAATAATGATGAGTTGCCATTCCAATGAGGCTGAATTAAAGGCATTGAAAATGGAAAATCAGGCCTTGATGGAGAAATTGGAGGCATATGATGACAAGCAGAAAGAAGTTGTCCTAAAAAATACGACTACTCGTTCCATTATTTCACAATACAATGGACAACAATACCAGATAAAGGTATCATTCCCTAAAAACTATGTTGCGGACTCTGCAAGATATCCCGTATTGTATGTTCTGGATGCTGAAACCAATTTCGGAGGCACGAGCTATATTGTTCAAAGGCTCATTAAGGATCGGCTCATTCCGGAAATCATTGTTGTGGGAATCGCTTATGATACGGATTATAAGAATTTTTATAGCCTCAGAAGTAGGGACCTGACACCTGTTGAGGACAAGGAACTCAGGATGGGTAACCATGCCGTAGACCCTACGGGTGGAGCAGCTGAATTCAGTAATTTTCTATTTGAGGAATTGTTTCCCTTTATTTCGAAAGAATTGAATATTGAAAATAATGACCGTGCTATCTACGGGCATTCCTATGGCGGATTATTTGGTTGCTATACCTTTCTAGAGAAACCAGAATTATTCAATCGTTATATTATTTTGAGCCCATCATTATGGTTCAAGGATGAATATCTCATTGACCGAATCAAAAAGCAAACATTGGATATCAAATCCCCTACCCGATTGTATATGGCTTCAGGTACTGAGGAAGGACGAATCGACGATATGCAAATCGAATTTTCAGACCTCATAAAATCCAAGAAACCGGAAAGACTCGAACTGCAATCCGAAATTCTAGATGATGAAACCCACCGAACCATTTTTGGGAGAGGATTCACCAATGGATTAAGATATATTTATCAGAAATGAGTTGGAAAACATTCATACTAGGACTTCCAATAAAAGGGGCCGGCATAAAGACCTGGCCACCGGTTACTGAAGCACAATTCTTGCGTTTCAGCGAATTATTCTCCTTGGAATTACCACAAGAACTTTCAGATTTATATCATGAAACAAACGGTTTGCATGAATACATCGACGATATGTATATAGGAGAATTCATCTTGGAATTCGATGAATTGATAGAGGAAAACAAACACCTCCAAAAGGAAAGGACAGAACAGGAAGAACACCATCCCAGTACGGCTTTCCTATTTTTTGCCCGAGCAGGAAATGGGGATTTATTTGCTTATGAAATTGATAATGAAACGATTCAGTCCAATGCAATCATTGCTTGGAACCATGAGGATGATTCCGTCAAAATCGTAGCGAGGAACCTCAAATCATTCGTCAGAGAATGGCTTATGGGACAAATTTCCATTTAGAGTGGTTGTCCATTAGTTCTTCAATTATGGAGCATTGTTCTTTTTCTATTCTACTTTGTTAAAAAATCACCCGGTTGCCCGCTATCATCAAGTTTTCGCCTTGCATTCAAAAAACTACTGTATGGACATCATTGAGTTTCTTTTGTCCTACTACCTAATTTATTCGTATCTTGTATTACCTCATTATCAAACCCTTAATCATAATTCGGTATGATGAAAAAACTACTATTCCTAAATATCCTATTCATTCATCTATTTCTCAAACAAGGTATTGCCCAACATACTTTCGAAAATCTGGAACTGGCCTTGCAAAATATAGAACAGGTCAAAAAACTTGATTTGAGGGTACAGAAAATCAATGAATTCCCCAAAGAAATATTCCAACTGATCCATTTGGAGGAATTAGATTTGAGTATCAATCAAATACGGTCTATCCCTAAGGAAATAGTACAATTGAAAAAACTCAGAATACTTGATTTAAGTGATAATGACATCAAGGAAATCCCGAAGGAACTCTTTCTATTACATCAATTGGAAGAATTGGATATTTCAATGAATCAAATTCTAGAACTCCCTGAGGAAATAGGCCAGTTTCGGCTATTAAAACATTTGGATTTGGGAATGAATAGATTGGAAACATTACCTTCTTCTTTCAAGGAATTGACCCAATTGGAATTCCTGAATCTGGAGGAAACCCAATTATCCGATTTAGAAACATTCCTCGGGCCTTTTACCAAACTCAACACCCTACATCTGAATTACCTGGATCTGGAAGCAGTTCCGGATTGTATTTGTGAATATAAGAATTTGGAATACATCTCTCTTGAGGGCAATTCCATCTCAGATTTACCCGATTGTTTCGGTTCCTTAAAAAAATTGGAAATCCTGCATTTGGACATGAATCAATTCAGTGAAATCCCGCCTGAAGTCAGAAGTCTGGAAATACTTTTCGAATTCACTATTTCGGAAAACAACATCACTATCATTCCTGCTTGGTTCAGTCAATTAAAAGAAATAGGATTCCTTTTTATTGGAGATAATCAGATTAAGGATATCAGTCCCCTTTGTCAATTGGAGAAATTAGAGACATTATCCATAATGAATAATAAATTGGATTCATTACCAGAATGTATCCATCGATTAGAAAAACTGGATTTATTCAACATCTCCGGAAATGATATTCCACAAGAGACATTGGAGAAATTATTAGAATCCATTCCGGAACTCTATCTGATCGCCAGATAAAAAACTAAAGATATGAGAGTTATATTAATTCACCTCTTTTTTATCATATCCTTATCTTTTTCATTAGCCCAGGAAAACACACTAAGCATTGAGGATATTTCCAATGATACAGAAGCAAATGCATTCGTAAATGCAATGGATAACTTATTCCTCGAATGCATCAAGATTCCTAGCCCTGAAGAATTGGAGGAAATTAAAGTTCGGGATAATCTAGATACTTGGAGTGAAATCAGCTTGGCTGAAATTTCAGATTCATTGGATATAAGGAATTATGAAATAATGGATTTTGATAATAATGGTCATCTGGACTTACTAATTAGAGGGGATTGCACGCAATTACTAACCATACTCCTTATGAACCAAGGAAATAATAAGTTCGATGACTATTATTTATCCCAAGGGAATGAGGCATTCATCAAATTCGGACAGTTAGATGGGAAAAATGTTTTGGAATATTATTATATGGATTGTCAATCCAACTCATCTTTCCAACTCAAGATAAAAAAGAGAACGCTTACTTTCAAATCAGGTCGTTTCTATGAATATTATGACCAAAAGAACAACAAGGAAATCGTTGGTCTATATTACAAGACAACAGCTTGTTTTGGTACTTGTCCTGTATTCGAAATGAGTATACAGGTAGATGGTACATCAATCTATAAACCCAAAATGTTTAATTACAAGAAAAAATTAAAAAAAGGAGAAATCCGTAAATCAAAAAATGAAAGAAAAGGAATTTTAAAAACTACAATTACAAAAAAATACATCAATGAAATTTTAGACATTATTACAAGCATCGATATAAACGACGTCAAAAAATGTAAAACAACAGGATCAACAGATGAACCCAATTGTTATCTAACCATTAGATATGCTGATGGTTCCATAGATAAAATATCTGACTACGGTAAGGACACTAGTTTTTCATTACAATATGTATATCATCTCATTGAGGAGCTACGATATAATCAGAAATGGAAAAAATCCCCTAGATAGAAGGATGAATTCATTATATAATATTGATTTACCCTTATGATTATGGATAATTCAAAACAACTCGGCTACCTTATCATAGGAATCATTGTTCTATTTTGTCTCTTTTGGGCCCATCATGAATATGACTTTTATAAATCTATCACCAAAGACTTAAAAAATGAACATATAATTGATTCATTGTATACAGAATTGGGCGATGCTGCATTAATAGCCAAAGAGAAACAATATGATAAAAATTTCAGGGCTTTCATCCAACGATTCAATCAGGATAGTCTTTTCCAAGTCTCGAGCATCCAATTCCCTCTGACATATATTTATCGAGAATCAGTAGGGAAAGAACATGAAAAAAAGAAAATCCATCAGGTGGAATGGAAACACATCTCCATTGATTGGGGAACAGTAAGAGAGGAGGAAGAAAAATATAAAATCCTTACTTACTGGGATAATCATACCATGAAAGTGTATGTAAGGGGATTAAATAGTGGCATTTACTATGACTACCATTTCCTTGAGGTGGATGATCGTTGGAGGCTTATCAAATGGGAGGATTTTTCTCATTAGGATAATTTTATCATCTTAAAAATTGTATTTTCATTACATCAAAATAGAACCCGTATCATAATTATGGAAAAAATCAACTTGAACGTGGATTTATTATTACGCAAGGATGAGGTCGGATTCATCAGGAATAATGAATTCCGAGGAAAAAAAGCCGGACTGGCATGGAAATACAACAACCATCTCAACGGGCTTGCCAGGACTCGTTTTATCATTTTTGTGATGGTCATCCTCATCCTGTACCCTGCCATTGTCAATTATCTTTACCCCAGTGCCATCAACAGTTTACATGACATCCCTGACCCGAAAATCATGTTGTATGAAAGAGGCGTTTATAGTATCATATTCTTGTTATCAGGCCTGATATTCAACCGATTCAGAATCGTGGCCATATTACTAGCCAGTGTCCCCCTCATCCTTGCCATCATCACATATGTTTTATTGAGTGATGGTTTCGGGTTTACGAATATGCTATATTTAATTGCCGTTCTCCTTATTATAAATGTCGGTTTTTATAATAATTATATGATTCATAAATTGCGTGAACAATTGGAGCATGATTTTATAGAACAACACCTAGTGGAGTGAAATAATCCTATTGAACAACAACACGAAGAAAATTCAACAGATGCAAATTTTAGATGAACATTTGATTTCCAAGGATTCAGAAAGCGTTGATACCAGTGCTTTTGCCGTATTCAGGAAACTCAACAAAAAGGAAGACCTAGAGGATATACTGGAAATACTCAAGGAAAATGATATTTCCTATCGGGCAAGGGAGAATAAGGCCATGCTAGATTCGGTTATCATTGGGCAGGCCCTTAACGAGAATTTTTGGATTGAGATATTCGATTATGAATTCAAGCGGGCCAATCAGATTCTGGAGGCAGCAGCTTCCTCGAATTACAGCCAAGAGGATATCAGTCAGCACTATCTCAATGAACTCGACGATGATGAACTGATGGAGGTCCTTACCAAACCAGACGAATGGAACCAAGATGCCACCGTCATGGCCAAACTCATCCTTGAAAACAGAGGGAAATCCGTTAATGAAAGACAAATCAAACAAACCATTGATGATAGGTTAGTAGAAATGAAACAACCCAAATCAGCCTCCCTTTTTGCTCGTTTGGGTTTCATAGTCCTAGCGCTGGTATGCGGTTACTTTTCCCATAGGATTCTGGTGATGGCAGGCGTCGGCTCGATGGTTTGTGTCCTTACCGGATTCTATTATGCCACTTTCAAGGAAACAGCACCTGATGGTGAACGCTATCTGGCCTTTGATTCATCCACTAGACAATATGGATGGATACTCATTGGAATCGCTATCCTAGCCTTTCTACTTGCTCTATTACTGATTCCCAATCCAGAAATGTGAGGTTAGGAGATAACTTACATTCTGAAATAGAATTCCAATTCATGAATAATAAATACCATTTTAACGAATTTGAAAAACGCTTTGAGTCCAAGGAAATAGTTTGCAAATACTGCAACAGTAGAACAATGGGAGACCCCGAAGAACAATACTATGCATCCATCTACAGGGTCATGAATAGAAGTAATATCATTATCAAACGAACTGTGGAATATAATGAAATAAAGATTGGTATTCCCAGATGTAATGATTGTTTCAAAATTCATGAGGGCGGAAAGGCCAGAGGGGGGTTCTATACAATTATTCTTTCCATCTTAGCATTAGGAATATTCCACTATCTATTTGGTGAAGCTGTAGTATATGCGTTAATTTTCATACCTATCATCCTAGCAGCATTCTTACCCATGGGCATCAGGGAAAATTATGCGCACAAACACAATATCCCCACAGAGGAAGCCCCGACCAAAGATAATGAATGGATTAAGTCATTACTCCAAGAGGGTTGGTCCACGAAAAGACCAGAAGTATAGATTTGGATGTTAGATACCAGACATTCATCCATCGTCTCCTCGTCTAGCATCTAGCGTCTATCCTACACATCACTTTCTCAGTCCCTCGATAAATTGGCAAACCGCAACGATTTCGGTTTCGGTCATCACTCCCTTAAAAGGTGTCATTAATCCTTTACCATGGTAAACTTGAGCTACGCTTTCCTCCAATGGTAATTTAGATTTCGTCAGATCCTTAGCACCATTTACATTGAGATTACCGGTAAAGCCATGACAATTCGCACAGAGCATCTTATACTTCGCCTCGGCATCCACAGCTGAAACCTCATCGGATTGTGATTGTACGGCAGCAATGATTTCCTTGGCCTTATCAATTTGTTCCTGAGGAATGGGCTCTGTTTTTTCCTCCTTGGTTTCCTTTGTCTTTAGGGTCTCTTTCTTTACCTCTTTCTCCTTAGAATCAGAACGGTCCACTATTCGATATTGCTGATTTTCATCGTTCTTTTCAGGCGTCGAACAAGCCCATAAAAAAGAAAAGGATAGGAATAGGATAACAGTCCAAATATGGTATTTCATGATACTATTTTTTGATTTTAAAAGGAATGGAAATGGATTTCATTTCAGTTCCCTTGTCTGTAGTAAATGTCTCAAAGGTATTTTTGGTTTGATGGTAATGTGATGTTTCTAATTCTTCTATGTTCAATACTGGCGCGATACACACATCCTTCCCCTTGAAGAATGCCAACCACTCATCCCTGGTTTTCTCCTTGAAAAGGGCTACGACTTCCTCCTTGGGGAAATTCATATTCGCCAATTCGAATTCACTATCCCGTTTCCAATCCGGTTTCCCGACCGTATCACAGATGTTATTCCAGAATTTGGGTTCCATGGCTGCCACTGCAATCCACTCACCGTCACTGCATTCGTATGCTGCATAATTCGCAGTAGTCTTACCATTGATGATATTGAATTGCCTGTAGTCCAGGCCTCCCTTGTGCAAGGTAAAGGGAATCATAAGGAAAGGGTTCATTGAATCCGCTATTGAAACATCCACGAAGCAGCCCTCACCGGTCCTCATCTTCCTCAATAAGGCGGATTGTAAAGCCATAACAGCCATATAGGCACCACCAATATCCGCAAACTGTGTATCGGAAACATTGGGTTTGCCATTATCATCCCGCATTAATCCCATGACTCCGGAATAAGCGAGGTAATTGAAATCATGGCCCGCTTCATTGGAATAGGCATTATCGTGTCCATATCCTGTCAATGAGACATAAACTAGATTAGGATTGATTTTCTTCAAATCCTCATAACCCAGCCCCCATGCATCCATTGCTCCCGGTCTGAATTGTTCGATGATGGCATCAGCATCCTTGACCCATTCGTGTATTTCCCTTAATCCATCCGCTGTCTCATAATCCACTATCTTACAGGTCTTACCATGATTGATTTGATGGAACAAGATACTAGCCCCATCCACCTGCATACCACTGTAACGGACATAATCCATTCTCTTGGGACTTTCCACCTTTATAATATCCGCGCCCATCTGCGATAAAAGATGGGTGGCCATAGGGCCAGGTAACAATCTGGTAAAATCTATGATTCGAATGCCTTCCAATAATTTCATACGATAGAATTGAATCACCAAAGTAAACAAAACTATCCACTCAACTGATAAAAAAGGATCTTGTAAGTCTTATCAATGTCGAGGTGATATTACTATAAGTGCTCCTTGAATCTTAAGGAATTGGTATTTATTCAACCACATAAAAGCAATATCCTCCTCCCTCAACAAAATCATTGTTAGGCGAATCCCAGAGTGAGTTGATGAATGGATCGGGACTATCCAAGAGATAATCTATATTATTATCGGTAGATGTATTCATGATGGTATATCCATCAATGGCGAAGTTGGAACATCGCTCAATAAAATCCGGTTCCTGAACAGGAGAAATAGTAGATAATGAATAATATAATCCTACATGATTAGGGATGATATAATATGAGAAAGAATAATTATCTTGGATATAATCAATGTCTAAGTTCATCCTCACCTTACCACTTGAAAAATTCTGATACGATACATCATGATTGGAACCAATCGAGAAATCCAATATGGCATTGGTTCTATAATTGGCAGTATCAATCTTAAATATACTGGAACTGTACCTTAAATCAGTGTCTATAAACCCAAAGGTCCTGTTTTCACCAGTCTCATAAATATCGTTTGAGAAGTCAGAGAAAAAATGAATGGTATCCCCAACGTGGAATGTATCAGCAATTGGATTCATCTGCACCTGATATTCGAATTTGTATGCTCCAAATTCCCCAGGTCTATTACAATTCGTATCTATCCCACAGCTATAAATGAATAAAGAAAATATCATGGGATAAATGAAGTATATTTTTTTCATGTATAAAGGGTTGAAT
>JAHDHL010000032.1 GCA_020631355.1 Saprospiraceae bacterium
CGGGGTTTTTCACTCTCTCCAACCAACGGAACGAAAAGAAAACCACAAAGAGATTATAAGAGTGAGTGTTTGTTCATAGTTTTTGTTTTTTGTTTTTGTCCCCGCTAGCAGTAGCGGGGTTTTTCACTCTCTCCAACCAACGGAACGAAAAGAAACCACAAAGAGATTATAAGAGTGAGTGTTTGTTCATAGTTTTTGTTTTTTGTTTTTGTCCCTGCTGCATACCTTTGCTAGCAGGGTTTTTTTATGCCCCTATGGGAACATAATGATGGCCCTCTATGTTATTCCATCAAAATCAATAGCTCAATGCGAATCCGTGATAATAAGTCTGAGAATTTAAGAAGGGATTATAAGTCCAATACACTTTCAATGGGAGAGGTTTCGGATAATCCCATTTCACAATTCCAGAAATGGTTTGATGAAGCTATTGCTGCTGCTGTTCTGGAACCCAATGCCATGACTCTCGCTACAGTGAGTGAGGCAGGTTGTCCATCTGCAAGGATTGTATTGCTCAAGGGATTCAATGAGAATGGTTTCTTTTTCTATACCAACTACCAAAGTCGAAAGGCAAAGCAAATGGCAGCCAATCCTAATGTAGCCTTAGTATTCAATTGGTTGGAATTGGAACGCCAGGTCAGGATAGAGGGGAGGGTTCAACTGGCAGCACCTGATGTGTCTACCCGATATTATGACAGTAGACCCAAGGGGAGCCGAATCGGAGCTTGGGTTTCCCCGCAAAGTAGTGCCATTCCATCTCGTGGTTTCCTGCAGGATAGGGTAGGGCAACTGACTACATTATTGGATGGAAAGGAAGCCATTCCACGGCCTCCATTCTGGGGTGGCTATTTAGTGATTCCAACACATATCGAATTCTGGCAGGGTCGTTCGAGTAGACTACACGACCGCATTTCTTATCATCGACATCAGGATGAATGGCATTTGGAGCGTTTGGCACCCTAAATGCATCTTACACAATCTTACATTACTTTATTCGCTGAAAATTTCGGAATTTCGCAGCCGAAACATATTAGTTGATACCATCATGAAAGCATCACTACCTAAAGGAGTCAGGGATTTCAAACCTGATGAAGTAGATAAAAGGAATTTTATTTTCAACACCATACGCTCCGTATTCGTAAAGTATGGATACAGGCCGATAGAAACACCTGTCATGGAAAATCTCTCCACCCTTATGGGAAAGTATGGGGAGGAGGGTGATAGACTCTTGTTCAAGGTTCTGAATAATGGGGATTATCTGAAGAATGCCAAGGAAGAAGACTTGGCCAACAAGGATTCCAGAAAGATTCTACCCAACATTTCCAAGAGAGGTCTTCGTTTTGACCTTACCGTACCTTTTGCCAGGTTTGTGGTACAGCACCAGAATGATATAGCCTTTCCTTTCAAGCGATATCAGATACAACCAGTTTGGAGAGGAGACCGTCCGCAAAAGGGGAGGTATCAGGAATTCTATCAGTGCGATGTGGATGTCGTTGGCTCGGATTCCTTGATGTATGAGGCAGAATTGGTTCAGATTTATGATGAGGTGTTTACCCAATTGGGAGTCAATGTGGAAATCAGGGTCAGCAATAGAAAAGTATTGGCCGGAATTGCTGAGGTAGCAGGTATATCTGACCAGTTCATGGATATGACTATCGCAATTGATAAGTTGGATAAGATAGGAGAGGAAGGTGTGATGAATGAGATGCGTAAGAAAAATATTCCTGAAGCATCGATTACTATTGTGATGGATATCCTTAAGGTAAGGGATTTGGATGTATTGACAGAGAAATTCCAGTCCTCGGAAACAGGAATGAAAGGAATAGAGGAATTGAAAGAATTCCATGTTTATTTTGATACCAAACCTGCCTTCAATGAGGTCAAGTTTGATATTACACTGGCTAGAGGACTGAATTACTATACAGGATGTATTTTCGAAGTAGCGGCCAAGGGCGTCAAGATGGGTAGCATTGGAGGAGGAGGAAGATACGATGACCTGACGAGTGTTTTTGGCCTCAAAGGAGTCTCCGGGGTAGGTGTATCATTCGGAGCAGCAAGGATTTTTGATGTGATGACAGAATTGGATTTATTCCCTAAATCCAACGAGGCAGGACTCAAGATTCTGATAACCACTTTTGATAAGGAAAGCCACAGGTTTGCATTCAGTTGCTTGAATCAACTGAGGGGTGCGGGTATTAATGCGGATTTGTATCCCAAACCCACTAAGATGCAAAAGCAAATGAAGTATGCCAATGCCATTGAGGTACCCTATGTGCTTGTGATCGGTTCCAATGAAATGGAATCTGGTCAGTTGGCCCTTAAGAATATGATAGAGGGAAATCAGGAGAAACTGACTTTGGACCAAATAATTGAAAAATTAGGATAAAAAAAATGCCACCACGTAGGCTTACGTGGTGGCGAAATCAGCAAATCAGAACTAATAACCACAAAAATTCTTATTAGCACTTGGTCAATGGGTGTTTTAGGATTCCTTGCTGAAGTAGAATGGTATCTGATATTCTGAATCTACTTCCACTCCATCCATGACCGCAGGATTCCATTTGGGCATTCCGTTGAATGCGGGTAATACCTGCGAATCTAATTTCTTATTGACACTGTCCACGACTTTCAATTCGTCAATGGAACCATCTTTTTTTACCATAAAACTAACCAATACCCGCCCTTGATACCCGGATACATCTCCAATACGGGTCTGGAGATAAGCCATTAAGGCTGTGGTACCACCCGGAAACGAAGCATTGCTATCCAAATTCAGATTTACGAATGCTTTTCGTGCTTGATTGGCTTCCAAACTTTCAATGACCTGTACAAAATGCTTATCATTCTCATTATCAACATCCCGCTTTTGGATATTGATGGTTTCAATGACTACTTCCTCTGAATCAGCAGGCTTGAACTTAATCTTATATTCACCCGCTTTCCTGTAAACATGCTTGGTCATGTTCTTGATGGTCATGTTCTTGCGATCTCCGAAGTCGATGAAATGCCTCCCATTACCATCATAATTCTTAATCACAAAATCAAGTGGCTTTCCCACTTGGAAATTTCCCTCAATGGAAAGAGACGGAAATACGTTTTCTCCCTCTTCCAGAATAACCGGAGGATTCTCATTCAGATGACGTGGTTCTTCTTGTTTTCGTTCAGGTTGAACTACCGTTGGTGCTACTGTAGCTTGTGAACTGTTGTATTGGCTGTAACCCCATACACCAGCATAACCAATAGCTCCTACAGCTAATGCAGTAACTGCAAAGGCAAGAAGTCGGTTTCTCTTTTTACGTTTTTCTGATCGTTCCTGGAGGTATTCCTCTAATTTATTAATCTCTTTCATTAAGAGCCAAAAGGGTTTCTACTACGTTTTGAGTATGTTTTAATTATGTTCCTATTTCGAAAATAAGAAAAAATTAAGAATAACGTACCGTTTTCTAATAAAAATATACCGTTTTCTGTGAAATAGGCACATTCGAGTCATTTGGAGTGAGCATACTGTCTAAGGGTGTCATTGATTCCTGCTCCCAACAAACATATTACGATAAATCCTATACAAAAATGATGCCCTTAGGTATAAACCCCACTTGGATTTTTGTGAGGCATGGAATATACCCAAATCCCTATCATGATCTCTTTCCTTTCTTTGGGGATGCACCATAGGGAATTGGATACCACTACGGATGGAAGTATCTCGTTCTTTGTAGGTATTGGTAGCTTCTTTGTCAAATCCGATATTCTGAACCAGATTGTATTTGGGTATGATGGCCAGGCCTCCCTGTTCAAAACAGGAGAAAGCCCAAGGGTATGCCCAGGAATCCAATTGTCCGTCGTAGGCAGCCTGCCACTTTTCTTGGATATAGGCCCTTTCCTTATTGCCTTTGAGATATTCATCCCATCTATTGTTCCTAATAAAATCAGGAAATCTATTCATTTCTAAGTCCAATTTTTTCCAAGCTCTGCGCCAACTGGCCCAGCCCCAGACCAACACCTGATTTGAAAAGAAATAACTGCTATCCACATCACTTTCCAGTAGGGGATTGTGTGCGGTAATATGCCAGACTCTTTCATCATTCTGATATTTATGGAGCAATGTTTCGCAGTAGGGAAAAAAACTGGAGTGGGGAATACAATCATCCTCGAGTATGATTCCCATTTCCTCATGATCAAAGAACCATGAGATTCCTTTGGATACGGAAGATTTGCAGCCCAAATTATCAGGGTGATATTGCTTCAGGATATCGCAATCCCAATCTATACCATTGAATACTTGTCTGACCCGTTCACATTTCTCCTTTTCACCATCCTTATGATTCCTTGGCCCATCGGCATTGATATAAATCCGCTTGGGCCGGATAGCCCTAAGGCTTTCCAGGAGTCGTTTGGCCTTATCTTCACGATTAAAGACCAATAGTAATATGGGAGTATCGAATTGCTGCATCACAGAGTGGATAGACCAAAGATAATTATTGGTAATAATTTATACGCCAACTGGGCAGTTCATGTTCGGAATTCTTCAAATTCTAATGGTATAATGAAAAATACCAGCTTTTGGGATGAAGACACAACACTGATTTTTAATCTTCTGATAAAATGGATAAGTTTACATCCATGCGTATCGTATCCATCAATACCTTCAGTCATACGGGAGGAGCTAGTATAGCGGCTCTTAGAATTTTGGAAGCCCTGAATTCCCAAGGCCATCCTACCGAAATGCTCACCTATTATAAGGATAGGGAACATGAATTCATTACACCCTATACCAAAAATCCCTTGGGAGAGCGAATGCGGTGGTTAAGATTCGTCTATGAGCGTCTGGTATTCCTGCCTTATGAGGCCAGTAAGGATATAAGATTTCACTTTTCAATTGCGAATGCGGGCGTTGATTTGCACCGGCATCCATTGGTTAGGGAGGCAGATGTAATACATATGCACTGGTTCAATAAGTCATTCTTATCCCTAAAGGGGCTGGATAAGTTGTTGGCCTTGGGGAAGCCGGTAGTTTGGACCCTACATGACATGTGGGCCTTCACAGGTGGTTGCCATTATAATTATAAGGATTGCAATGCATACAAGAATGAATGCCATTCTTGTCCGATGATAAGGAATTCGAGGGGAAAGGACCTGTCGACCAGAATTTGGCAACAAAAGAACCGGATTTACCAGAAATACGATAATCTGCACTGGGTGACTTGTAGCCACTGGCTTGCCGGTGAACTCAAATCTAGCGGTTTATTGAGGCACAGGAGAGTTCATTCCATTCCGAATCCTATTCCATCAGAGCAGTTCCAACCACTAGATACAGTAGCCATCCGAAAAAAATGGGAACTACCATTGGATAAGAAATTGGTATTGTTCGTAGCTATGAATACCAATGACGAAAGAAAAGGATTCCAATATCTGAAAAGGGCTATAGACAGAATGAATGGCACAGATATGGAATTATTGGTAATCGGTAAGGCAAATCCTGATGTGTTGGAAACCCTGCCGTTGAAAGTACATTATAAGGGACTGATTCGGACCAAGAAAGAAATGATAGAAATATATAATGCAGGGGACGTATATGTCTCTCCTACCTTACAGGATAATCTTCCGAATACCGTGATGGAATCCTTGGCTTGTGGTACACCTGTTGTTGCTTTCGAAACAGGAGGAGTCCCTGAAATGGTATTGGATAGGGTAGAGGGTAGGATTGTTCCGCAAAAGGATGATAAGGCATTGGCGGATGCCATTCAATGGGTGCTGGAGGATAAGGAGCGATATCGTATGTTATCCCAGAATGCAAGGAAAAAAGTAATGGGACACTATACATACGAAACCATTGCGGGCAAATATGCAGCCTTATTCCAATCATTATTGTAATAAGGAGTATTTGTTGTCTGATTACTTGACCTCCACTAAACAAAATGGCCTTTCAATTGTCCTAAAACTTAGATTTATGGAGCGTTTGGATTCCTATCGGATATCTGAGCGATAAGTTTCAAATATACCTTACATGAGAATTACTGTTTTCAGGAAAGCCCACTTTAATGCAGCGCATCGACTACATAATCCGAACTGGTCGGATAAGAAGAATAAGGAGGTATTCGGTTTGTGTAACAACACGCATTATCATGGTCATAATTATGAAATGGAAGTAAGTGTTACCGGGGAAGTGGATCCGGAAACAGGCTATTTGATTGATTTGAAAATTCTAAAGGATGTCATCAAGGAGCAAATCGAAAATCGTTTTGACCATAAGAACCTGAATATAGAGACCGAAGAATTCAAGTCATTGAATCCGACGGCTGAAAATATTTGCTATGTGATATGGCAAATTCTAAGCAAACATCTGGATACCCGTTATGATATTGGTGTAAGATTGTATGAAACGCCAAGGAATTATGTAGAATATCCTCCCATTAGATAGATGAATAGCTATTACTTAGCAGTCCCATCAATACATTACAAAAGAACGGAACGTGCAGATAAAATGAAAAAGCCCTGTGATAAATCACAAGGCTTTTTCGCTATTCAGGATAACCTGTCATTGTAAACAAGTCATTTCTTATTTCTTAGAAATTCTTTTGGTGATAAGTAATTCACCATCCTCATCCAACATTCTGATAAGGTACATACCAGTTGGAAGACCGGAAATATCATAAGTATCATCATCAGAGATACCAGTGAAGTTCTTTACTTTCTTACCGATAAGGTTGTAAATTTCGATGGTTTCGATACCACCTGCATTGGAAATCTTAATGAAATCAGAAGCAGGATTAGGATATACCTTTACATCATCCACTTCAATATCATCAGTAGGTGTAGAGAAAGCAGTACCTACCCAAGTTGCCTGGTCTGCATTGTTAGGATTGTTCTTGTCTCTCATTTCCAAAACCACAGTACCTGTACCAGGAACAGCACCCTCAGCTTCCGTAGCTCTCATCTGAACTTCCAACCATCTGGACTCTCCGGCAGGAATAACCCAGTTTTCATTGGCAGTGGAACCATTGGTGGATGGTGGGTAACAACTACCTCCATCGATACATACGAATGATAACCAACCAGCAGGAAGATCATTTGAGATTCTTTCCCACTCCACTTCCATATTGGTGCTGGAGCTATTGGTGAAATAAATCAGTTCAAAGTAGTTTCCTCCATCCATGATTACATTAACATGGGCAGTTTCCTCCTCAGCATTCAACATCTGTGCAGATGCAGTAGCGAAGATGGAAAAAGAAAGTAAAATTAGAAGTAGATTTTTTTTCATATCTAGGAAAACTTGTAAGTGGTCTTATACTAAAACTTATACGAGCATCGTTGCTCCCTACAATTATATCAATTTTAAGGCTTAATTGCAATAATCAGTCCATCAAATTCATGTATTTGGATGGATTCATCCCCTTTTAGTCAGAATATGTCGCCAAGTATTTATTTTACATGGGTAATCTGAATAGGAATAATAAAAAATAAGGGCTGCTACCCTCAGGTAGCAGCCCTTATTTTTTATATTGGTATAATCAGGAATTACTTCTTGATAACCAATTTCTTTGTGATGTACTTATCACCAGCAGTTACGTGTACATTGTACATACCAGCAGAGAATGCAGAAGCATTCACAGGTACTACCATGTTACCGTTCAACTGACCCAAGTTACGGCTACTTACAACCTGTCCTAGGTTGTTGTAAATCTCGATAGTTACATCAGCAGCTTCTTCCAAATCAACCTGTACATAAGCCAAGTCAGATGTTGGGTTAGGGAATACATTTACTGTATTGGATGGAAGAAGATTATCGTTAGATGTAGTAATCTGTGGCATATCACCACCCAAACCGTTCATGATTTGACCAACAGTTGAGTTCTGGTTGTCATGAAGTGTAGCAATCAAGTGCATGTTAGCCTCATTCCAATCAGCAGGAACCGTGTAGGTGAAAGTGTAAGTATGAGTCTCACCTGAAGCGATTGTAGCAGGAAGTGAACCAGCAGCACCTGTGAAACCACCTACCATTTCACGACCTACGTGATCGTATACCATGTCAGCAGCAGGAACTGGATCCGGCTCAGCTTGCCAATCGTGACCAGCACCAGTCAAAGCGATATCATTAGTTTGGAAACTGTAGTAGTTTACTTGGTTGTAACCAGCAGTACTTCCTACAACGTCATTCTCCGTAAGGATAAGACCCAAACGGTAATCACCCGCCAAGTCAACAACGAATTCAGCAGAAACAGTTACAGACAATTCTCTACTTTCAGACAAAGTAGCGTCAGTGATCGTAAGTTCAGCCGGAGCGATTTCGTTCTGAAGCGCCATGTAAGCAGCTTCGAATTCAGTAGGATCGATATCAGACCAGTTAGGGTTACGGTCAGCAGCACCTGAAGGGTAACCACCAATCAATGCACCGAAACCGCTATCGTATGCTGCATTAGCCATTGGGTCACTGTTGTGAACAGCTACACCCAAGAAATCATCATATGTATCTTCCATGTACTCCATGAAAACGTGTCCTCTTGGACACCATCCACACCATGTACCTGTACCTTCCTCGAATACGATTCCCTTTGTAGGAATGAAAGGAACACCAGAAATGGTAAGACCCATTGTGTTATTGGAAGCATCAGAATCAGCACCTCCATTCACTGCATCGATAGAAACAGAGATAGTTGTTGAACCAGCAGGAACAGTCAACTGAGTAGAGTGTGTGAAGTTGTATGAAGTTTGAGGAGCGATATTCA
Source organism: Saprospiraceae bacterium (assembly GCA_020631355.1). GTDB lineage: Bacteria > Bacteroidota > Bacteroidia > Chitinophagales > Saprospiraceae > JAHDCE01. The sequence continues at coordinate 8,718 of JAHDHL010000032.1, forward strand.
AACCAGTCAATTGGTCAGTGTTTCCAGAACCACCAAGTGTATTCCAAGTGATATCCAAAGCAGTGATAGCAGTAGAACCAACGTTAGTGATAGTACCAGCGATATCAACCATTGCTCCGATTTCTTGAGTAGCGGAAGTAGTGATAGCAGTCAATTCTGCATCATCAGGAAGAGGAACTTGGATAACTACGTTATCAATCATAGCACCGAAAGTCCAACCACCACCGTCATTATAACGGAAAGCAAGGATGTCAGATGCACCTGCACCACTTAGGTCGATAGTAGCACTATTCCAAGACAAGTTACCTGTACCTGCGATTTCTTGAAGTACAGTCCAAGTAGCACCATTGTCAGATGAAGACTCTACATAGAAAGTTTCAGTAGCACCGTCATAAGAACCACCTGCGAATACATAATCGAATGATAACAAAGCAGCACCTGAAGACAAGTCAACTGCTGGCATTACTAGGTAATCAGCACTCTTGTCACAGTTACAAGCATCATCATTGGATGCAACTACATTGGAACCATTGTCGTCCGGTCCCCAGTAAGTACTGGATAGAGCAGCTACTGAACCACCTACCCAACCACCATCTGTAGCGGCTGTTTGCTGAGACCATGTACCAGGAACACCTGATTCAAAATCTTCTGAAAGAAGTACCTGAGCATTCGTGGCAAATGCTGCAAATACAAAAACCATAATTAGATAAAAATTCTTCATGGAAAATGTAATTAGTAGATTTGATAATCAAATTAAAATTAAAGTATAGATAACAAATCTAAGAAAAAATTCTATTTATCCTTTTATACAATTGTTTGTTGGTCGTTTTTGTCGCTTATGTGATAATAATGCTGTATTTATTAACAAACGCCATACAAGGCGATGCTTGTATGGCGTTACATAAGGTTATGAAAACCAGCTGTCTTAAAGGGTCAGTATATCAGGCACTTGCTTCGGCCATTTCTTCTTTCGAAATTTTACCATCCTTGTTCTTATCCTCGATTTCATCAATTTCGAATCTCAGATTATCAATGATGAATTCTTGTCGTTTGGGCGTATTCTTACCCATGAAATAAGTTAGGATTTGCTCGATGTTGGTATCATCACTCATGATGACGGGTTCCAAGCGGATATCCGAACCAATGAATCCAGCAAACTCATTCGGAGATATCTCACCCAAGCCCTTGAATCGGGTGATTTCTGCCTTGCCCCTGAGTTTGTCAATGGCTTCCTGTTTTTCCGTTTCCGAATAACAGTAGAAAGTCTGTTTCTTATCCCTAACCCTGAATAGTGGCGTTTCTAGGATGAATAAATGTCCATTCCGTACTAAATCAGGGAAGAACTGAAGGAAGAATGTCAATAGTAGTAGCCTGATGTGCATACCATCCACATCGGCATCCGTAGCGATGACCACCTGATTGAAACGCAGGTCATCCAGCCCATCCTCGATATTCAGGGCATGTTGTAGTAAGTGGAATTCCTCATTCTGGTATACTACCTTTTTGGTCAGCCCAAAGCAATTGAGTGGTTTACCCCTAAGGGAAAATACAGCTTGGGTTTGGACATCCCTCGCTTTGGTAATGGAACCTGATGCAGAATCTCCCTCAGTGATAAAGATGGTTGTATTCTTCTTTTTCTCATCGTCACCCCGATTGTCATTGAAATGCACCCTGCAGTCCCTGAGTTTCTTGTTATGGATCTTGGATTTTCTGGCTCGCTCATTGGCGATTTTCTTGATACCCGCAATCTCCTTTCGTTCTCTTTCGGATTGTAGGATTCTCTTTTGTAATGCTGTGGCGGTATCAGGATTCTGGTGAAGATGGCTGTCCAGATTCTTCTTGACGAAGTCTAATACGAATTTCTTGACGGATGGTCCACCCGGCCCGATATTCAATGAACCCAGTTTTGTCTTTGTCTGGGATTCAAATACAGGTTCCTCGACCCTGACACTTATGGCACCCATAATAGAGGCACGGATGTCCTTGGCATCATAACTTTTTTTGTAGAAATCCCTTACAGTTGCCACGATGGCTTCCCTGTATGCTTGGAGGTGTGTACCACCTTGGGTCGTATTCTGACCATTGACAAAGGAATAATATTGCTCACCATAGGCCTGGCCATGTGTCAATGCAATTTCAATATCTTCTCCTTTCAGATGGATAATGGGATACCTATGGTGTTCCACATCCGTCTTTCGGTTCATCAGGTCGAATAATCCTCTCCTGGATACGATGGTCTTATTGTTGAAATTGATTTTCAGACCCGCATTCAGATACGCATAGTTCCATAATTGGTTCTCAATGAACTCATTCATGAACTTATAATTGAGGAATATGGAGTTGTCAGGAGTGAATGTAATCAGGGTTCCGTTCCCATCCGTAGTTTTCTTGACTCTGTGGTCCTTTATCAGATCACCTCTCTCGAATTCGGCTATCTTGGTTTTACCTTCCCTTACGGCTTGTACACGGAAATAGGTAGAAAGAGCATTCACGGCCTTGGTACCCACACCATTCAGACCTACAGATTTCTTGAATGCCTTGGAGTCATACTTACCCCCCGTATTGATTTTAGAAACACAATCCACGACCTTTCCCAAAGGGATTCCACGTCCATAGTCCCGGATGGATACGGAACCATCATTGATCTCAATATCAATCTGAGTACCATGTCCCATGACATATTCATCAATACAATTATCAATGATTTCCTTTATGAGGATGTAGATACCATCATCCGGAGTGGAACCATTCCCCAATTTTCCGATATACATACCGGGACGCATCCTGATGTGTTCTTTCCAATCGAGGGAACGGATGTTGTCTTCTGTATAATTGACTTTAGCCATAAGTGAATTGTGGTTTTCTAATAGAACGGATTTCAAATCCCAAAACAAATCCAAAAATAGGATATACAATCCCCACATCAAAATGTGATGTGCAGGACTACTCAAATATAGTGATAAAACAAATAATTTGAAAATATTTGTTACGTTATTTGTTGATGATTCCCAGTCGTTCCAATTCTATCATACTTTCGAGGTAGCTTTCCCTCGATTTTACCTCAACAATGAGATGGGGAAGTGTTTCCAAAGCTTCAACAGTCTCGAAAAAACCACTGAAATCCTGTTTTCCTTTATGAAAAGCGATATGTTGGTCCTGTAAGGAATCATTACTATGAAGATGGATATATCCTAGTTGGTTTTCATAACCCTCGACCCATTCTGTCACATGTAGTTTGGATTCAGTGAAACAACTGGAATGCCCCGTGTCATAACAGGTCTTGATTTGAGGATGGTCTAACCCGTCGAGGATACCCTTGATATATGATGGATGTTCCTCCCTTGTATTTTCAATAAAAATGGAAATACCCCTCGACTCTATGACAGGAATGAATTCGGTCCAGAACTGGATTTGCTTCTTGGTCCAGATCTCCTTGTAGCCCGTCTTGTTGGAATGGATATAATTGGCATGGAAAACAATCTTGTCCATTTCTAATTCCGAAGCAATATCCAGGGATTGCTGAACCCTGAATCTGCAGACATCAAGCAACATTTCATCCCTTGCCGTAGGATTCAAACCATAGAAAGCACCGTGGAGGCTTTTATCTTGTTGGAATGATTGTAATAGTTGTTTGTGTTTCTTGATGCTTTCCTTCAAATCATCTCCCAAATGCCAAGGCACGGAAAAATAGGATAATTCCAATCCTAAACCCTTTTCTTCGAATGAATCCAGTATTCGTTCATTGATGTGTTCTACCGCTACCAGAATATTATAGGACATCGGAATCAGTTTGATGAAATAGCAATTTGGACAAAATCATTATAAAAAACAAATGGGGATTCACCATCAAAGTGAATCCCCAAACGCTCTTATATTGAAAATCAATGATAATTGATGCTTTATACAATATATTCCTTAATCATTTGGATGGCGATTGCAATGATTACAATGCCGAATACTTTTCTCAATGTAGCTGAAACTTGGGGTGACATCTTCTTGGATAGCCAATCCGTGGATCTCAGAATAAGAAAGATAAGGAACAGATTAATGGCAATCCCTGCTAGGATCGAATAGGTGTCGTATTCTGCTTTTAGGGAAATGATGGTGGTCAATGTACCTGCTCCCGCTAATAATGGAAAAGCAATAGGTACGATACTACCTGAATTACTACCCTCCTCGTCGTGGTGCGTTCTGAAGATTCTGATACCCAGAATCATTTCCAAACCGATGAAAAGAATAATCAATGCCCCTGCTAAGGCAAAGGATGAAACCTCAAGACCGAATAGACCCAGAATGGCAGTTCCGAAGAAAAGGAATGCAATCATAATCAACCCCGCAGAACCGGTAGCCATGCTTGGATGGATCTGGATTCCTTCCTTTTTCATGTTGATGATTACGGGTAGTGAACCAATGATATCAATCACTGAGAATAGGATAAGGCTGATGGTCAAAATTGCAGTTACGTTCATTCTCTTAGCTGTTTTAAATCAATGTTAGAAAATAATAAAATACGTTTTAATTATGACGCAAATTTCCGTTAATTAGTTCAATTTGTCAATAAAATATCTATTATTTAGTCATTATGATTTTTAAAATGTTAATTTAGTGTCATAATTAATTTTAAATTATTTTAAATGAGTCTCGAAAATCAAATTGACCCGATTGATATGCTTATTCTTAGGGAACTGACAGTTGATGCCACAATTTCCTTTGTGGAATTATCCAGAAAATTGAAAGTTTCCAATACCTTGATTCACCAAAGGGTCAAGAAATTGAAAGAATCAGGGATTCTTCAGCATGCCAGATACCGATTGGATTCATGGAAACTCGGATATCAGACCTCGGCCTATACCCAAATTATGTTGCAAGACTCAAAACTGCATCGTCAGGTAGAAGCTGAATTGAAGAAAATACCCGAAATCGTCGAGTGTGTGAATATTGTTGGGCGTTATGCCCTGATTGTAAGAATCTTTGCTCGAAACAACCAACATCTGAGGAATGTCATCTATGAGAAAATACATCCGATTGATGGTATTGACGGAACGAATACGACAGTTTGTTTCGAGACCGTATTCTCAAGGGGAATTCCTTTGGAGTTTGATTATGAGCGTTAGAGGATACTGATCAGTTGGTAGAGAATCCTTGCCCCTACATTGCCATCCCATTCCGCATTTCCGACCTCACAGAGATCCGCACCGATGAGTTGCTTCCCGGATTGTCGGATTTGTTGAAGTAGGTAACTGATTTCATCAAACCCAAATCCTCCGGGAACAGGTGTTCCGGTATGTGGACATAGGGACGGATCCAAACCATCTATGTCGAAGCTTATATAGATGTGATCGGGTAGTGTATCCAATATTTTTTTTACTTGTTTCTGCCACGTATCCCCTTCAAAGATGTTTTTTCTGATAGCAGTATTGGAAAATAAGGTGATTTTGGATTGCTTCGAAGCCATTTCGGCTTCTTCCTCACAATAATCCCTTATTCCGATTTGTGTGAGTTGGCTGACTTCAGGAATGGTCTGGATGACATTATGGAAAATGGAGGCATGTGAATAGGTGAACCCCTCATATGCTGTCCTTAAATCACAGTGCGCATCTATTTGCAAGATACCGAATGAATCGAATTGATTGGAAAGGGCTTTGATATATCCTAGAGGGCAGGAGTGGTCACCACCTACCAATACGACTTTCTTTCCATCAATCAATAATTCCGTAGTTTCTTTTTCCACCCTTTCATGGAATGCCGCACAGGCCTGATTGATATGGGTAAGGGCTGCTTCATCTGGTATATTGCCCAATTCCAATGCTTGGATATATGTGGATGATACTGTTCTCAACTCTTGGCTCAGTCCTAAGACTGACTTAGGGATAGGCATGAAATAAATTCCTTTTTTCCAAGCATCAGGTGCATCTTCAAGGTAGAGGTCGAGTTGGTAGGAACCATCCAGGATTCTTTGGGGGCCGTGGCATGTCCCATCGGTATAGGAAACGGTGACATCCCATGGAGTGGGGTAGATGATGATATCAGATGTATCATAATCAAAGGGTAATCCGATAAAATTACCATTATTCACTCCGACACTATTCGGGTCGAAATCCTTGATGATTTGTTCTTTGCTTTGCTTCATATCCAATTATATTCAGTAATGGCTACTCCAAATTATTCGAAGTAGCCACTATTGAATACAATATTAAGGATTCTGAAAGAATCAGGCGGCATCCTTTGCCATTCGCTCACCGAAAATATATGATACAATCAATAATACCAATGCTGCAATTGCAGGGACTGCCTCATTATCACCTACCGCAATATGAGCCGATGCTGCAAGTACAAAATTGAAGAAGAAACCCGCATAGGCCCATTCCTTTATTCTAGCACTTTTTCTTGTAGTGATGGCTGCTATACCAAGGATTTTGGCTACTGCAAGTGGATATATAATCCAAGTGGGAAATCCAAGGGCGGTGAATGCTTCTTCGGCCATACTGTGGTTCAGGATATACATTCCAATAGCTGAGAATAGCATCATGACACTCAATAGGCCTGTAGCAATCCAAAAGACGATTTTATTCGTTTTCATAATGATTATTTTTAATAAATGTAAAGAACAACATTTGTTATAAACAAATATAATATTTTTATTGAAAATTCAAATGTCATATTAGTGACTTTTTATGGAAACATATTTAATTTTGGCCCGAATCTAAATCCATATATAACGTATGTCAAAGGTATTAATCATAGGTGCAGGTGGAGTAGGAAGGGTCACTGCAATGAAGTGTGCGGAACATCCCGAGGTATTCTCGCAAATCATGTTAGCAAGTCGGACGAAATCTAAATGCGATGATATCGCACAAGCAGTTAGGTTGAAACATGGGGTAGAAATACAAACTGCCCGCGTGGATGCTGAAAATGTACCTGAATTGGTAGCATTAATCAGGTCATTTGGTCCGGAAATGGTTATTCATGTAGCCTTGCCGTATCAGGATTTGACCATAATGGATGCTTGTTTGGAAACAGGGGTTCATTATTTGGATACTGCGAATTACGAACCCAAGGAGGAAGCCAAGTTCGAATATTCATGGCAATGGGCTTATCAGGACAGATTCAGGGAAAAGGGAATTATGGCTCTCTTGGGCTGTGGTTTTGACCCTGGGGTTACCAGTATTTTTACTGCCCGTGCAGCCAAGCATCATTTTGATGAAATGCATTATCTGGATATCGTGGATTGTAATGGTGGGGACCACGGAAAGGCATTCGCTACGAATTTCAACCCTGAAATCAATATCCGTGAGATTACCCAGAATGGTAGATATTGGGAGAATGGCCAATGGGTGGAAACCCAACCCTTTGAGTTCAGGGAGGAACTAACCTATCCTAATATCGGACAACGTAGTTCTTATTTATTGTATCATGAGGAATTGGAATCCTTGGTTAAGAATTTTCCGACGCTCAAAAGGGCCCGGTTCTGGATGACTTTCGGTGATGAATATCTTACGCACCTGAGAGTGATACAGAATATCGGTATGGCAGGCATTGAGCCCGTAAGATACCAAGGAATGGATATCGTACCATTGAATTTCCTAAAGGCCGTATTACCTGATCCGGGTAGTCTTGGTGATAATTATACAGGAGAGACTTCCATTGGTTGCAGAATTAAAGGAATTAAGGACGGAAAGGAAAAATCCTATTACATCTGGAATAATTGTAGTCATCAAAGGGCATTTGATGAAACGGGAGCACAGGGTGTTTCCTATACAACGGGTGTACCTGCCATGACAGGTGCCATGATGATGCTTCAGGGCACTTGGATGGATAAGGGTGTTTTCAATGTGGAAGAATTCAATCCTGACCCGTTCCTTGATGTACTGGGTAAGCATGGATTGGAGTGGCACGAAGCGACTAATGTGGATTTGGAATTGTAAAGACAGGGGTATTTCGCTAATTTCATGATATTATAATATTCAGTATCATGCGCCTACTTTTTATTTTTCTATTCCTAACAATGATATTTTTAGCCTGTAAGCCCTCTCAGTCAGTGGATTTGCCGGATATGTATGAAAAATACTGTGTGTACAACATAGAGGATGAAAGGAATACGAAACGACTTGTACTTCTGGGGAATGACAAGTATTTGGAAACGGGAGTACTTTCAAAAGGTAGGAAGCATGGGCCTTGGATCGAGTACCATGAAAAAGCAAGGACCCCTAGATTGGTTGCTAATTATGAAAGGGATAGCTTATATGGCCCATATCATGAGTATAGTGAAGCAGGACAATTGATTTTTTCAGCCAATTGTAAGGCGGGTGAATTCGAGGGAGAAGCTCGTACCTACGAGGATGGTGTCTTGGTCAAGATACAGCACTTCCTCAATGGGAAATTGGATGGTGAGATTAAGACCTTCTATCCTGTAACCAGTATGCGCATGATTTCACAACAATATAAGGAAGGTAAGTTGCATGGAACATCCATCTATTATGATGAGGATGGGAATCCAACCAATGAATTCATTTATGAAAATGGAGAACAAATCAGTTCGAGGCAGATTTCCGAGGATGAGTAAATAATTGGGTTTCGGATTTTATTTGGTAATTTAGGACTCTATCCTGAACCATAACCCACTAAATCAATTCCCATGAATCGGTTTTCCTTTATGTGTTTTTCACTTGTGTTATGGTTAATGGTTACCTTTTTTCCGTTCCATTCCATACAAGCAACTCACTTCATGGGGGGCAATATCAATTATGAATGTATAGGCCCCAATACCTACAATGTATTCGTAAGTATTTTCAGGGATTGCAATGGTACTGATTTTGATTTGGAATTGGATGTCAATGTAACATCACCTACCTGTAATATCAATACGACCTACCAGGCGCAGTTGGTGACCTCATACCCTCAGATTGTGACTCCCATATGTCCCGGCGAACCAGATGTATGTGAGGGAACAGGAGGAACTTATGGTGTTGAATTTTATTTTTATAAGATTGCAATAACAATACCTGATAATTGTCCTGATGTCTTATTCAACGTTTATGAATGTTGTAGGAATAATGCGATTACCACACTGACCAATCCGGACGATATCTTTTTTTATACCACTTTGGATACAGATGAGGCACCTTGTAATTCCTCTCCTGTATTCTCTGATGATTTGACTCCTTTCATATGTTTGGGTGATTCAATTACATTCAACCAGTTCGCCTATGACCCTGATAATGATAGTCTGGTATTCAGTCTTACGAATTGCTTGGAAGATGACATCAATGACCCGGTGTCTTATCAGGATCCTCCGTTCAATGCCTTGAATCCCTTGAATTCATCCACACCCATCACGATTGATTCCACAACGGGTGTTATCCGTTTTACGCCATCATCGCTGGATGTCGGGGTATTATGTATTCTGGTAGAGGAATATAGGAATGGAGTCAAGATTGGTGAGACCATTCGGGATATACAATTCACAGTCATCAACTGCTTGGCTAATGATCCTCCGGTCTTATCCGGATTGAATGGAATAGCCGATACAATGACCCTTACAGGGGATTACCAACTCAATGTCTGCATCGGTGAGCAATTATGCTATGATATCGAAGCCTTTGATTTGAATAATGAGAATATTGAATTGGATTTCAATACCAATACCACAGGTGTGAATTTTGTGGCAAATAACAATAATACACCCAATGCTTCGGCAAACATATGTTGGACACCATCCCCGGATGATGTCGGTTATAATTACTTTGTAATCACAGCCACGGATGATGCCTGTCCCATACGGAGGTCGAATACATTCATCTATATCATAGATGTTGATGCCGAATCCTATGATGAATTTACCTTTACTCAAGATAGCGTAAATTGTATAGGTGGCGCGGATGGTTCGGCAACAGTAAGCCTTACCGGAGACTTGAGTCCGAATGCCAGTTTAACTTGGCTGACAACTCCAGAACAAACAGGATTCACCGCTACGGATTTATCCGCCGGGCAATATGATATCTTGTTGGCTGACGATTCCTTGGGTTGTCCGGCCATTATTAATGTAGAAGTGGAAGAACCATTGGATTTATTCCTTTCAATGGGACCGGGTTTCCAGAGTATTGACTGTACGGTAGGTGATGATGGAATACTTGATGTAGCAACAGTCGGCGGAACACCTCCTTATGCTTATGAATGGTCGAATGGTGTATCCTCAGCCCTGAATCCCAATCTTCCGCAGGGAACCTACGTCGTCACGGTATCGGATTATTACGGATGTACCAATTCGGAAACATTCTATCTTCAAAATCCATCCTCCCTTATCATTACGGCCCTTACACCTACAACGGGAGGATATAATATCAGCTGCAATGGATATTCAGATGGTGTAATCAATTTATTTGCCGCATTGGGTGTACCTCCCTATACTTTTGAATGGTCCAATGGTGCCACCACCCAAGACTTGCTCAATGTACCCGCGGGTACTTATTCTGTAACGGTAACGGATTCGCAGGGATGCATCAAAACAACAACAAGGACATTGACGGAACCGAATGGTTTCAATATCAATACGGAAGTACAGCATGCTTCTTGCTCTGGGGGAGGTTTGGGTTCCATCGTGGTGAATGCCACTGATGCACCGACACCTTATTCTTATCAATGGTCTGGGAATGTCTCAACGACCAATGAGGCATTGAATCTAACAGGAGGAACATATACAGTAACGCTTACGGATGCCAATGGGTGCACAGTTACGGTTTCGGAAAGTATATCATCTTCTTCCGCCTTTACCTTATCCCTAGGGAACATGACTTCAGATGTTAGTTGTAATGGTGCGAATGATGGTTCATTGGAAGTCATTCAATCCGGAGGAACAGAACCGATTGGTTACCAATGGTCGAATATGGAATCCGGCAGTATGATTGATAATCTGGCATCAGGAAGTTACACGATTACTGCTACGGATAATGCTGGTTGTGTTGCTATTGAGACCTACACGGTAACTGAACCGGATGCCATTGTGGTGAATGAGGTGCTGAGTAATTATAATGGGTTTAATATCAGTTGTTTGGGAAGTGGTGATGGAAGTATTACTATAAGTGTTGTTGGCGGACAGCCACCATATGCTTACGCTTGGTCAAATGGTGGGAATATGGCTGATTTAGTCAATATCACTGCGGGAGATTATACTTTGACCATTACGGATGATATAGGTTGTACAACGGTCTTTTCAACCGCACTTATTGAACCATCAGCGTTGACATCCTCAATTGCAGTCGGAGGGGCGACCTGTTCGGGAGGAGGAGATGGTACAGCAACCATCACGCCTAATGGTGGAGTAGGGCCATACACTTTTCTTTGGTCGGATGGACAGACTACATCAACAGCAGTTAACCTTTCTGCCGAGACTTATACCGTAACGATTACGGATAATCAAGGATGCACTTCCAGTAATTCAATTAATGTGGCAGACCCACCTTTATTGACCGTAAATACCACTGGCACGAATATCAGTTGTGTGGGAGGGACGGATGGTACTGTTACGGCTATTGGTAATGGGGGAGATGGCAATTATTCATTCAATTGGGATATTCCTGCCTCAGGTGCTACCCAAACAGGATTGGGTGTGGGGACGTACTTGGTTACGATAACGGATGGCAACGGATGTACGGCAACAAGTATGGTTACCTTACAGGAAAATCCCTCCTTGGTGATAAGTGATATCATTACGAATAGTTCATGTAATAGCAGCAATGACGGAAGTATCAATATCACTGTGACTGGCGGAAGTGGTAGCTATATTTTCGCATGGTCTGATGGTACGAATGGGGAAGATTGCCTGAATGTCCCTGCCGGGAATTATTCAGTAACAGTAACGGATAGCAATGGATGTTCGGCTTCCATGACTTATACCATCAATGAACCTCCTATTCTTTCGACTCAATTGATACCTATTTCAGTGTCTTGCCTGAATGGGAATGACGGAAGCATTTCCACAATAGTCAATGGAGGTACAGCTCCTTATGATTACAATTGGAATAATAATGAGATGACGGAAAATATAAGTAATCTGTCAGCCGGACCATATAGCCTGACCATTACGGATGCCAACGCCTGTACGGCTGTATCGACTATCATCATGGATGAACCGAGTACGGGAATTTCTGTCAGTATTTCTCCTGACTTGAGTATTTGTTTTGATGCTAATAATGGGAATGCAGTAGCCACTGCTATCGGAGGAACAGGGACTCATACCTATGATTGGAGTAACAATCAGGCAGGTCCCGGCATTTCCAACCTGATAGCAGGGACATACACTGTTACTGCAACTGACCAAAATGGATGTACTGCCACCAATGTCATGAATGTCAATGAATACGCAGAGATTAATGTCGTTTTGACTTCAACAACATCTTCTTGTGATGGCGGTAATGATGGTACTGCGACGGTGACCAATATTAGCGGAGGTTCAAGTTCGAATATTAATGATTATCAGGTAATTTGGAATACTGTTCCTAGCCAAGCAGGTCTGTCTGCAACGGGATTAGTTGCAGGACAATCTTATACAGCTATGGTCACTGGTCCTAGTGGTTGTATAGGAATGGGGAGTATTGAAATTGCGAATCCATTACCGATGCAAGTGGAATTATTGGATAGTACACCTGTTAGTTGTTCCGGCGAATCGGATGGTAGTATTACGGTCATGGTACAAGGAGGTGCACAGCCTTATGCTTACAATTGGAGTAACGGACAAGTCTCGGATACAGCTACGAACCTCAATTTGGGAACATATAATGTGACTGTTACGGATGTGGCTGGCTGTACTGCAACGGCTGCATTCGATGTGACGAATCCCTCCATGTTGGATGTCATCATTGAAAGTACCGATGCAACTTGTAAGACCTATGGTAATGGTTCAGCTATGGTTATGGTATCCGGAGGGGTTCCTCCTTATTCCTACGAATGGTCTGATGGACAATTGACACAGGAAGCTGTCTCATTGGTTGAGGGGTCCTACAATGTGACTGTTACGGATGCGAATGATTGTATGCTGGCAGCTTCTGTCTACATTGGCGAACCCGACTGGTTGGATTTTGATGCGGATATCGTGGATGTGACTTGCCATGATGATAGGGATGGAAGTATCGCCATAACACCGTTCGGAGGAACTTCCCCTTATGTTTATTCATTTGATGGCGGTCAGACTTATGATGATATCGATGCCATGTACGGATTACCTCCGGGTGATTATGGTTTGGCCATTATGGATGCGAATCATTGCCTGACGCTCGTAGACTCCATTACGATTGATAATCCTATGGAAATAGGAGTCATCATATACCCGGAGGGTGATGTGGTAACCTATGACTTACTGGACTCAGTCCAATTGGCAGTCTCGGTCCAGAATCAGGTGGGAGCGTTGAGTTATGAATGGTCTGCTTTGTACGGAGACCAGCATATGAGTTGTACGGATTGTCCTTTTCCTTGGATTACGGGTTTGGAAAATAATCGTTTTGAGGTTGTGGTAACGGATAGTAATGGCTGTACAGGCTCAGAAACCATCGAAGTCGTTGTGAATCGGAACCGCCGGGTATTCGTCCCTAGTGGATTCACACCTAATGGGGATAATGTCAATGATGTTTTGATGGCACACGGGGAAACAGGGACGAGAGTAGAATCCTTTAGGGTGTATGACCGTTGGGGAGAACTACTTTTCATGGCAGAGAATTATGATATCAATTCCACTGAATCCACCCATGTTTGGGATGGTAATTTCAAAGGCAAAACCATGACACCCGGTGTGTATGTATGGTATTTGAAAGTACGGTACATTGATGGTAGAAAAGAGGGTTTTGAGGGCAGTAGTACCTTATTGAGATAAGTTATAATGTCATTTTATTAATGCGCAATGGTACAGATAGTGCCATTACTTACTGATTGTAGGTCATCCGGTTTGACTCCGAATAATATCCCTCTTGTACCCGCATTGACATAAACGGTTTCCAATTCCATTGCCTTATCATCAATGAAAACAGGAAAGGCCTTTTTCATTCCGACAGGGCTGCATCCTCCGCGGATATAACCTGTGGTTTTTTCCAAATCCTTGATGGGAAGTAATGCACATTTCTTATTACCACTTTGTTTGGCGGCAGCCTTGAGGTTGAGTTCCTGATCTCCCGGTACAACACAAACAAAAATTCCCGTCTTATCACCTTTTAGAACCAATGTCTTGAATACAGCAACCAATTCCAGATTATTTTCTTCTGCAATCTTGCCTACATTCAGATTTTCGGGGTCGTAAGTGTATTCTACGATTGTGTAGGAAATCTTATTCCTATCCAGTATCCTCAGTGCATTGGTCTTTTTCATGATTCACATACTTTCTATTGGGCCACTACAGTTGGGCCTTTCAATAACTGTGGGTTCTCTGATGTAAAGGCCACTTAGGAAGCCATCCGTTTTTAATTGAATGATACCATTCTACCTTTTATTCCCACTCAGATTCACAATGAATTATTCTAATCCAATAATATTAATTTCTCGGTATTCATCTGACCATTCCATAAATATTGTAAATAATAAGTACCACTTGACCAATCAGATATATCCACTTGTGTTCTTTCTTGGATAATCGTTTTCATGAGTACCTGACCATCCAAATCATATATCCTAAGTTCCAAAGAATGGGATGAGGAAGACACTATATTCAGCATTCTATCAGAACCTAATGGATTGGGATAGAATGTGATATTTGGATGACTCCCCATATTTATCAGGATAATTTTAGAATACTCATAACTACCATCCCAATCAATCATTTTCAACCTATAATAGTTCAATCCCCTAATGGGAAAATGGTCATGATAGGTATAGGTTCCGCCTAATGGATATATAGCATCCACACTTTCTATCCTTTGAAAGGAATGACCATCTTGGGCATGTTCCAATTCGTAATGACTGGTGTTAGTCTCAGCGGCTACAATCCATTCCAATGCCACTTCATTTCCGGATTTCCTGGCATTGAAATCAACGAGTTCGACGGGTAGGGTAGGATTGAATATGGATATCT
The DNA here is from genome assembly GCA_020631355.1 of Saprospiraceae bacterium. Lineage (GTDB taxonomy): Bacteria > Bacteroidota > Bacteroidia > Chitinophagales > Saprospiraceae > JAHDCE01. The sequence continues at coordinate 23,767 of JAHDHL010000032.1, forward strand.
TGTTGGCGGGTGCCGTAACAGATTGTCCATTGGAAAAGGTCACGGTTTTAGGACTGGATTCCGGATTATGAACCACATACAATAAGTCTGCACCATTTTGGAAAAGCATGGCAGATGGATCATTGGCTGTCACGTTGAAATTGGGTTGGCCCAGACTATCCAATGCATGTAACCAATGATAGATTTGGGCGGGAGCCAGGGATAAATCACTAAAATCCTCATAAATGCCTGTGACATTAGGTAGCCAGGGGGCATTCGTATTATAGTGGGATGTTGAGGTGTGGGCATCATAATCTGCCAGGGCAGTAACGGGGTCATTCATAGCTTGGTATCCCCACATGATATCTTCCCAAAGGTCACCGATTCCATCATCAAGATTGCTTGCTTCGGTATGATTGGTAGCAACAGCTGCTTGGTTTTTGGCAAGATATAAGAGAGGCGCATTGATGGGGAATGTGTTTATGCCAAGTTGGTATTCGGATTCCATTTCGAATGGCTGTCCTCCGGATACCTTATCCGCACCATTTCCCCAAATTCTGGCAGCAGTTTGATAATTATAGCTCCCAGGGAAATTATCACTATCCTCATTCATCCAATACTGTCGAGCGGTTTCGGCCTCATTGAGATAAAGATAAATTCCAAGATTTTTGATATCATTCTGTTGGGTATGCAAACCATAGAGATAGGTCCATGCGGCAAAATTGATGGATTCAGAGGATGATTCCTGGTCATTTCCCCAATGGAAATTACCATGGCCATTGGCCCATGAATGCCCTGCATATGCATCGAAGTATCTTAGGAATGGGAATTGTGTATCGGAACGGTCCCAATTATTGACATCCTTGATTAATAATTCCATCATGCCTCCCCACTGACTCTGACTGGCCCATGTGGGGTCGAACTGTGCGATGGTGGCAGCAGCCTTGACAAAGTATCCATAATGGAAATGATGGTCATTCAGTTGGGTTTCAGCACCAAAACTGGCAGGATATCCCAACATACTATCCCAATTATCATCATAATAAAAGTAGCCCCGATTATTCTCACCCGTAGGTGCTGTAAACCAATCCTCCAGTTCTGATTTCAAATCCGCAATGAATTTGTCCCTGGCCATTGTATGCCCAACTTGGTCGGCCAGATAAACCAAATCAGCTTGCCTACCGAACCTTTTACCTTGCCAATAGGTATCCTCACTGGTGATATAGGTATTACTCGCTGCATATTCATCCTCTATGAATTGGTAGAGTTCTGTTTGGTCCGCAGCATTCAGGGCCAAGGGTAGGGCAGGTAGGATGCCTTGGTTTCTGAGTTCCGTCGAAAATGTATTGCCCCGGTGTACTTTCATGGTACCCCTTGCAGTAGGTGAATAGGTATATGTGGTATTGATACTGGACATATTCTTCCACTGATGTGGATACAATGCCTGGAGTGTCCCACTTTCAGTACCCTCTTTTATTTCAGTCGTAACCGTAAAGGTGGAAGTAAGTATAGCTCCATTCTCATCATAGGACCAGGATGCTTGTGTATCATCAATAAATGCAAATGCATATTGTGCATAGTCATTCAGGGTGGCCAAGGAATTATCAGGCAAAAGGGCAATGGAAAAATAATCCTTACCATCCAAATTCGATTTGAATGCATTCCTTGAAATGAGATTACTCGGATTGGCTACGAAATTATTCTCATCATGGGTATAGGATTCGCTGGTTTCCCATGTGGCTCCTGTTGGAGCAAAGAGACCGTAATGATGTCCATTGATAGTGATTCCCAATACATTTCCTAAATTATGATGTATGATAGGGGCATAGAAAAATCTAAGATAAACAGAGTCAGTATTCTGCTTCTCTACGAATACATAAGGAGAACCATGTGCCATGGTGGTTTGGAGGCTCTTGGTTCCATCATTCCATTCCGCTTTTACATGCCAATCACCATACTCATCCACCTTTACGGTATCTGTCACGCCCAAATCCAAATCTTTTATTCCGATTGTAAAGTCCTGAACATTGACCGGGTATTGGTATTTTCCTCCTGTAACTCCATAGAAATCACTGACAGTGAGCGAAGTGGGAAACACTACATCCAATCCGTACCGATTGGCCACGAAAGCCAAGGGATGTGCGTAGAGTTTCCAAGAATGGATTTCCCAAAGGAAAGTAGAATTATTGTAATATTTATATAATAATGAGGTCCACCAATCATTGGTTTGAATGGGTTGGTTGAAAGCTGCAGTCACTTTCGGATATTCATTGGAGCCCGCACTATTGGAAAGTACCTTTCCGGTAGTACCACCTATGGTAGGCGGCGTCAAATTGTATGAACCGGCACCTACACTTACTTCTTGGCTGAATAATGAGAAACTACCCATCAAGAAAAAAAGCATGTAAAGGAATTGATGTTTCATCTTACTTAATTCTGATTAGTCTAACGTTGGTAGTTTTGCTTTAGGGACTGGTATTGGGAGAAAAGAACCATCGCACGAATCACACATCCTAACCCTCCTGCAATCAGTCCGATGAATACGAATTTAAAATTAGTTACGGATGATAACTATCAAGGGGAAAAATCCTCATTAGGTCATAGTGCAACTGCTCGGGTTTTTTATCGGAATATTCCCGATACAACTGATAAAAATGAGTTGTTCTTTCGTCCATTTTTAGTTGAATGAATAAAAACTCGTACCATATTCCACATATTGGAATGATACGAGTTTTTATTGGATAGGATTCGTTCTTATTGAATAACAATGATTCCATTCAGCATCCGTTTATGATTCTGAACCCTGTACATATAGGGTCCGGATGCTAAATCATCAGTAGGGAAGAAGCCTGTTTTATTGATACTGATTTCCCTTATTTTCTTTCCCTTGGCATCAAAAAGGATTACGGTGCATTGCCCCTCTAATTCAGTAGTGATATTGAATCCATTCTGATGGGTCGGATTAGGGAATACCCGGACCATCTCTGCTTTGGGTTCTGGAATGGTTGGGTCAATCGAAACGGAGTTTCCTGCATTGGTAATGACGAATTGTCCCATCTGATTGACGGAATTATCGGTTGAGAATGTAACACTACCATCCGTTCCTGCTTCTGCCATATCCGCTTGGTCAATATTTTCCCAGACATTACCATCTGCATTCTCCGTTCTTCTGAAAAGATTGAACGTATGGGGAATATCCTGATCTGCAGAAGTCACTTCACCCACTTCATCAAAACGGATTTGGCTTGACTCTGTAAAAGTACTACTGGTACCATAATTATTCAAAACCCAGTAACTTCTGGAAACGGGGTCAGAGTTCGGAAGCTGATCGGGATTCAGATTGATACGGGTTGTGACGACCTCACCATTCGGATAAAAACCTGTATCCGCAAAATCCAAAGTGATTCCCGTATCATCAAAAACATATGAACCACCTGTATTAATTTCCAATCGATGACTGACTCCGCCACCTACCGGAGCCGTGGATATAACCCGCTCAGCACCTGCTACAAGTGCTGCATGATTGACACCTGAACGGTCTGTGATTTCGCCTTGCATGCGATTGAACTGATAGTAGGAAATGAGGCTTGAATCATCTTGCGGAACCTTGGTCAGGTGTCTCAAATCCCTGATTTCATCTTGGCTTAGCGAACGGTCATAAATACACACTTCATCGATTAATCCCGTATAATTTCTTGAATTCCAACCCTTGTAACTACCTATCTTCATACTTCCGAGTTCTACTTCACCCAAATTGACATTATGGGTAGAACTTTCACCATTCAGATAAATGGTAATGGATGTTGGAGTGGCTACCAAGGCTACATGTGACCATTGGTTAGGAGGAACGGTAAGTCCGCTGCCCCATGCCCACGAACCGTTCAGCCAATGGTATCCCAATTCGTTATTGGATCTGAAATTGAGTCCGGCAGATACGTCATCATTAAAAATGATACCAGTAAAATCGGGTTGGAATCCATCCGGTTTGACCCATGCGGAAAAGGTCACTTCATTAGTTGTAATCCCCATATGATCTATCTGGGCATAATCACCTGCTTGATTCAATCTTAGTGCATACCCCGGAATGGTATCAGGTTCGCACTCATTCGAAATGGTCAGGATATCCGTCAGTGTTTGTGTACTGGTTCCATTGGCATCAGTAACTGTCAGGGTAACAGAATATGTTCCTGCTTCTGAATAGACCACTTTGGGTTGTCTGATATCAGATGTACTTGGATTTCCTCCCTCGAATGACCAAGACCATGTTGCTCCATTTTCATTCAATGCGGAATGATCGGAAAAATAGATGGTATCCCGACTACAATAGGATTGGAAACGGTCCATTGAAATTTGGGCGGATGGAGGAGCAGTTTCATATAGTTCGGCCTCATAAACGCTTCTATTGGTACCATTTCTAATCTTACCCTCCCTGTAGAACGGAATGAGTTCGGTAGAATAGGTGCTACTTGGTAGTTCGGTATTGAAAATAGCCCAATCTCCCATAGTGGCATTCCTGTAGTAAACAGACCTACGCGTACCGATGTAAATGCCATCATTGCTACCTCTTTGATACACGACATTGGTTATGGTTTCTCCGTCTAGCATGGAAGTGGAATAGGTAATCCATGAATTACCACCATTGGAGGAAACATAGATTTGCTTACCATCCAATGCCGTTCCGCCATAGGGATTATTTCGGGTTATCCACACCTTATTCGGGTCATTATCACTGATGGTGATATCATATCTGACCCATTCGTCACCACCTAATTCGGCAGAAGATGGGGTAACATCCGTCCATGTAGTTCCTCCATCATTAGTACGGTATATTTTTTTGGTTTCCCACCATCCCGGATATAGTGTTACGTACATCACATCCGGATTGGACCAAGCTACTTCTATGACCTCTATATTCGCTTCGAAAGTATAGAGTGATTCGAAAGATAATCCATCGTCCTCGGTTACCCAAAGTTGGTCATCCTGTCCTACGAATATGCGGTTATACGATCTGGGGTCGAAAGCAAAAGGCGCATCCCATAAATCAGCATTGAAAGGCAAATCAAAAAGGTTGACCATACGGTCGCCTGAAAGGTGTTTTTCTCCCCAATCATAATAGACCTTGCGTTCGTCGGCATAGTTGACCTTGCCTAGAGTGTTATCTCCTCCTCCAGTGGATACCCAACCATTCTCATAAACATTATGATCCTTGAGTAGGGTTCCGTTATGATAGGTGCCACCCACCAAGACATCACCATCCCAGAAACCGGCTCCGAAACCCCAGAAGTCTGTTCCTGCTATTCCTAGCATGCGCCTTTGAAAATTATCACCATTATCATCAGAGAAAAAGATACCACCATCATTGGCGACCCACAATTCATTTCCAAAAAAGCGAATATCGTGAATGTCTGCATGGACATAATTGGGTTTGTAGGAATGACTCCAGGCAGATGGACAAGTAAAGGACTGGCCGCCATCATTTGAAATCCAAAGATTTACACCTCCCACATACAAATCATCGGCATTGGTGGGGGAGACATCGAAGGCAAGGTCATAGTAATATTGGCCACCATCATCTCCTCCTTGGTCATCCCATCCCATCAGATTCTGATTGGAATTGGGGTCGGGAACACCAGCAGGCTGTGGTCCGCAACAAGTTCGGGTCCAATTTTCTCCCGCGTCATCACTGACATAGATGCCATATAGGCCTGAACCACCATTCGCTGCACCTGTCAATAGGGCGAATACCTTATTGGGAGCGGCAGGTGAAACTGCTATTTCTGCCCTTTTTTGTTCATCGGGACCCTGTACGAATGGCCAACCATTCCCAATATTTGAAAATGAAATCCCTCCGTCAGTGGATTTGTAGAATTCAGTACGGTCAGCAATCTGTTTGACACTATAAAGAATGTCATTATTGGTTGGATGATATTCGAGTTCTTGGAATTCACCATCTTCTACTTTCGTAAAGCTATTACCGCCATCATCCGATCTGAATAATCCATCCTCCGCACAAAGGAATAGGATTTGATTGTTATTGGGGTGCATGACAATATCGGAGATTTCATGACCTGTCAATTGGAATGTGATATCACCAATGATATTCCAGGTATTTCCACCGTCAGTGGTTTTGTAAAGATTGCCACCACCCTCGAAATAGACAATATTGTCGTCCGTATGGTCGATTTCTAATGCAATGATACCATTGATCAGCATGTCAAGATTCAGGGCTGTCCAGTTTTGCCCCTTATCGGTACTTTTCCATAGCCCAGCGGTAGCTGTACCGGCATACATTACATCCGGATTGGAAACGGATTGTTCTACTGTATAAACATGTGCAGCTCCAGCAGCATAGCTTCTGGCTTCCGACCCCTTATCAAAGTCGAACGGACCGATGCAGGTCCAAGGAGAAGTAGGTCCCCTCAATGCCTTTTGTGCTTCAATCCTATCCAGATATTCCTTATTCAGTCTTTGTGATTCCTGCCATGATGTCCCGGCTGAATAATTACCATTGATATCCCTTTTCAATACCCTTTTCAATCTTTTGAAATATTGGGTATGCTCGTTTTTCTTGAACGGGTATTCCTTATAATAGGCATTGTATGCTGCTTCTATCGCACCAATATCTGGTTGGTCCTGATACATGAGTTGTACCCATTCAGGCAGATTAGGATTATTCACATCATATTTCTTTTCCAATTTTTGAGCTGAAACTGAAAAAACCAAGAAAAGGAAAAAGCATAAGTTCCAATAAGCTTTCATACGAACTGATTTTGAATTGCAAATAAGTAGGGTAGTGGATTGGTGCCAAAGATAATGAAAAGCTAAGGGAATGGACTTTAGGGAATGTCGCTCGTTCTACTTAATTCGGGAAAGTATGAAATAAAAAACTGCCGGGTTCAATAAGCCCGGCAGTCTGGAGGTGTTATGATTCAGAATGACTCAGAATGGCTTTCCTTTGAAAGATAACATTATCAAATCTGAACCGGATCACATTATTACCTCCTAACCAATTTTCTTATATATATCTAGTATAATAAACATATGTGCATTTTAAAGAAGACGCATAGATATAATGTGGGTTGGGAAAAAAGTAACAGTTGTTTTCAAAAAATCATTTTTCATCTATTGTAAGGACTCGATGAACTAATTAATTTTGTTGGGTCATTACTAAATTTTTATCATGGAAAGATGGAATGGGATTGCTTCGCCCGCTTATATTTTGGATGAAGAAGCTTTGATAAGGAATCTGAGACTGATACAGCAAGTGAAAGAGGAAGCCGGAATATCGATAATATTGGCATTCAAGGGCTTTGCGATGTGGTCTGTATTTGATACAGTGTCCCAATATTTGGATGGTGCAACGGCAAGTTCCTTGGCTGAGGCTAGGTTGTGTTATGAGGAGATGCGAACCAAGGCCCATACTTATTCAGTGGCTTATATTCCTAGGGAATTTGATGAAATTGCCAAATATTCCAGTCACATAACATTTAATTCCTTGGCACAATTTGAACGATTCAAAGGGACTCTGACTTCATATCAGAATCAGATTTCTGTCGGACTAAGGGTCAATCCTTTGTATTCTGAAGTGGAAACGGATTTGTATAATCCATGTGCGTCAGGTAGTAGATTAGGGGTCATGCCCAAGGATTTGGAGCATGGATTACCGCTTGGAGTGGAGGGCATCCATTTTCATGCCTTGTGTGAGAATGATTCCCATGTTTTGGAAAAGACCTTATCTTCCTTGGAATTGCATTATCCGAAAGCCTTACAACAAGCCCGATGGGTAAATATGGGGGGTGGTCATCTCATGACCCGTAAGGGATATGATATTGAACATCTCATTAGATTATTGAAACAATTCAGGAAGAAACACCAAGTGGACATTATCATGGAGCCGGGTAGTGCCATTGCATGGGAAACAGGGCATTTGATGGCCTCTGTATTGGATATTGTAGAGAATGATGGTATTCGTACAGCGATTTTGGATATCTCATTTACTTGTCACCAACCGGATACCTTGGAGATGCCGTATCGTCCGGAAATTATAGGAGCATCCTCCGAACCCATTGCTGGCCAACCTAAGTATAGATTAGGCGGAGTGTCCTGCCTTGCAGGGGATTTTATTGAGGCTTATTCTTTTGATCATGAACTCAAGGTAGGCGATCAGGTTATATTTGAGGATATGATGCACTATACAATGGTCAAGACTACAATGTTCAATGGAGTGACACATCCTGATATTGTCATTCATAAAACGGATGGTACCCAGCATCTGGTTAGGAGATTCGGGTATGAGGATTATAAGAATAGATTGAGTTGATGGATTTCTATAATTAGAGGAATCAACTTACATTTAAAGCCGCATCACAAGAATAAAGATGAATAGAATTCTGTCAATACTGTTTCTGTTGTCCTTGAATTCCAATGGAATCATGGCACAAACATGGCAACAGACTCCCATGTATGGTGGCGGTTATGTTACGGGATTGATTCCTCATCCTACCGATACGGACCAACTGTATGCAAGAATAGATGTGGGAGGAATCTATCATACGACGGATGGAGGTGATAATTGGTCATCACTGACCCAGGATATCATCAAGGACAGTAAAAGAAACTTTCAGGTTCGTTCTTTTGCAATTGATTCGAATACTCCCAATGATATGTATTTCATTACAGGTAACAGCCAATATTCCACGGATGCTGCCTTATGGATTTCCTCGGACTCAGGTAACAATTGGAGTCGTCAGCAGGCTCCACTTTCCATTGGCGGGAATGGTTTCGCTCGTTCTTCGGGAGAGACGCTGGTGATTCATCCTACGGATAATACCCAACTCATCATGGGTGGGCAACCAACTTTCGATTGGGGAACCAATTCGTTCAACGGAGATGGAGGATTATATCAATACGACAAGACCAATGGCCAGTTTACCGCCTTGGCTGGTAATACTTTGGACAATGCATGGATTAATTCTATTAAGGTGCATCCGACGAATACCGATTTATTATTCATATCCACGGTAGTTTTTACCATCAATTCAGGGACTACGACGAACGAGGGACTCTGGACCTATCAAATATCCACAGGAATACTGACCCAAATCAAAACAGAGGAAGTATTCGATTTCGATTTTGATTCGGGTTCTGCCAATACCATCGTGACGACCCAGTCCAATGGAATATCCTACACAACCAATGGCGGTACGACCTGGTCGGCTTTGAATGCGCCATTCGGCCACGATTATAATTACTTCGTAACCTGCCATCCGAGTCAGGCCAATCACTGGTTCTTCGGTTATTGGGATGCCTTCGGAGCCAATGGAATTGTAGAAACAACAGATGGTGGGAATAACTATTACGAAACAAAGTATAATGGAGGAACGAATCAATCCCAAGTGATACATCCGAGTTATGCCAATGATAATTACAAACCAGGATTTGGGAATTCTAATTCAACCTTAATCTTTACAGATGCCAATACGGCATATGCTACGGATTGGCATGGAGTATGGAAAACCACAGATGCCGCATCTGATTTAGTCACAAATACAACTGCCGGTAATACGGACAACAGCAATTGGTCTTGGACATGGAAAACTCAAGGAATTTATAATCTGGTTCAGGTCAGATTATCCGTACATCCTACGGATGCGAATACGATTTATCACTGTTTGGCAGATATCGGTTATTATACTTCAACAGATGGGAATACCACAGCCAGTCACCCCTCACTTTTTCCGATTACAAGTACCTATAATATCCAAATGGCTCCATCTGACCCTAATGTGGGCTATGCGGTAGGTAAACACCATTCGGGTAAAGGACGGATTGTCAGGACATCTGATGCTGGTTCCAGTTGGGTGGAACCAGTCAGTAATTTTGTTTGGGGAAGTAGTTATTTCGAGACCAATAATTCAGCAGCTGTAACGGATATTCAAATCTCCTCAGTGGATGAGGATGTATTCATTGTTGGAATAGAATCCGGAAGCATGTCCAATCAGGTCTATCGCTCGAATGATGGAGGAATGACCTATGCATCATGGGATAATGGAATAACAACGATGGGTATTTTCAAGACATGGACTCCTTTGGATAAGTTGATTAAGGATGCCAATGGTACCACATTTTATATTTATCATCAATCCCAATTATATAAGAGGGATTTGAGTGATGCTGCTTGGGTTTCCTTGACCAATCCTACAGGTACGGGGTGGTTTGCACAGGTCATTTCACATCCTACGGATACCAATATTTTGTACGCAACGCAATATAATAATGGTATCTACAAGTCGATAGATGGTGGGAATTCATGGACGGCTATTCCATCCAATGGTATGAGGACGACAGCTATCACCTCATATCAGAATAGGATTGTGGTAGTGGATGGGGATGATGCCAATACACAGAAACCTATGAACCTTTTCTATTCTGATGATGACGGATTGAACTGGAATGCCGTGGGGACGAGTGGTTTGTATTCAATGTTGAATGGAATCCGATTAATCAACCCTACCACACTCATCGGATGGGGAGAGAATACGGGTTCTGCCAGGATTTCCTTACCTGCGATTTTACCTGTGGAATGGCTAGGATTTGAAGCTAGGTTCAATGATCGTTATGATGCGGTATTGAACTGGAGCACATTATCAGAAACGAATAATAAGGGGTTTGAGATTTATCATTCTAAGGATGCTGGCCATTGGGGAAAAATTGGTTATGTGTACGGGAATGAAAATACGGCAGAGCGAACGGATTATGAATTCATCCATCCTAATCCTAGCTTAGGGAAGAATTACTATTACTTAAAACAATTGGATTTTTCAGGTGACTTTGAAAGGTCGGAAATAAGAATATTGGATTTGATTGCAGATGCATTCCAATTGTATCCTAATCCCACACAAGATGAGTTGTATATTACAGGAAAAGGCGGAATACCATTTCAGATAGTCGATTTGAATGGTCGAACCATTTATGAGGGCATCACCCAGGAAGGACAAAGTCGTATTGCTGTTTCTGGTTGGGAGCGGGGAACATACATCTGGATGACTTCCATGCAGACGACCCAATTCATACTAATTGACTAGTTTTCCATACCATATCCGTCCTTTTGAGGAAAGGGATGCTGATGCATTCTTTTTATTATTAATGGAGAATAAGCATCGATTGCTGAATTATTTTCCCATCAGTATTGGCGAAATCAAGGATTTGAAATCTACATTGAAATATATACGTTCCAAAATCAAGGCAGCCAAGGATAAGAAACAATTCGCTTTTGTGATTGAGGAAAAAGCAACGGATGAATTGGTAGGTTACCTAATCGTCAAAAATCTGAATTGGACCATCAGGGAGTGCGAACTAGCTTATTGGATAGGTCAGGGATTCGAGGGGCAGGGTATCATGTCTTATTCCATGCGGCAAATCATCCGATTTTGTTTTGATTATCTCGAAATATTCCGAATCTTTCTTAGGATTGATCCCATTAATTTTAAGAGCAAAGGACTCGCTTTAAGGAATGGTTTCAGTCTCCATCATGTAGCAGAAAAGGAATACAAAAGAGGAGATGACCAATGGATAGATGTGGAATATTGGGAATTGCTCAATACCACTTGACGGACATTATTCTTTTCGGGGCCAAGTAAACCAAAAAGTGGAACCCTTACCTAATTCTGATATGATGCCAATCTGTCCACCGTTATTCTCCACCATTTTCTTTACGATAGCCAATCCCACACCTGTGCTTTCCTGACTACTAGATTGGAACAATCCGAAAATCTTCTTATGGTATTTTTCAGGAATCCCCGGACCATCATCCTTGATGGAAAAGTGGAAGAAACCATCCGCTCGTTCCTTGAGTTGTAATTCGATCTGCCCCTTGTTTTCATGATGATACTTGACTGCATTTCCAATCAAATTACTCAATACCTGACTCAGCTGCACCTTTTGGGTAGATAGTGTTGGAAGACTTTCGGGTAGGACCACTCGGAATGATTCAGGTATGGCTAATGAATCCAGAACTTCTTCCAATAATTCTTCCAGTTTGAAGGTACTGATATCCTTGGATTCCTTTCCGATTCTGGAATAGGACAGAATGCCCGAAATCAGTTCATCCATACGATCGGCCCTTTTTTGGATCAGTTGGAACATTCCATTCAACTCATCATCAAAACCATCAGCATATTGTTGTCCGATGATATGGATCAGGGTACTGATGCCCTTAAGAGGAGCCTTGAGGTCATGGGATACGATATGTGCGAATTGGTCCAGTTCCTTATTCTTGATTTCCAAGGATTGGTTCAGATGCTTTAATTCCACGTTCTTCTTGGACAGCTCGCGTTGCATATTGGTCATCTCATTATTCAACTTCGTCACCTCATTCAGAACCCAATCCGATTGGTTCAGATTGGCCTTGGATTTCATACTTTCCTTGACCGCTTTTCTCAACTGATTGTTCTGCTTATTGCTGATAATGGCGAGTTCCTCAAAAATCTTACGCGTTTCACCACTATCCGTGGATGCAATAATGATATATTTTTCAGTATCCAATAGACCGGCCAAATAAACCGATAGGTACCTGCCATTCACATTGAGATTGACTTCCCATCCCATTCCACTCCCCGTACGCTTGAGCTCCATAAGGAATGTCAGTGCCTTAGGGATACTGGGCGGGTCCAATTTCTCGAGTATGGAAATACCCTTTTCGAGGAAGTTGAAATCATCTTTCCTATTTTCAAGTATGATTCCGTTCTCATTGGTAATGATGATGAATCCTTTCTTTGCCGTTTCTTTCATGATAATAGGGACAAGGCCTTTTCATGGACTTCAGTAGCAGAATTGACTGCTGCATCAGCTCCGATTCTTTGATATAACTCCGGGTCCAGAATGAATGGATAGCCACCAACCATGATTTTGACCTCCGGTCTTTCCTTTTTGATTAATTGGATGATTTCGCTTGCATCCTTGATTTGTGGAGTGAGGGTGACGGAAATGGCTAATAAGTCGGCCTTGTATTCGACCAAAGCTTCAAGAATAGCTTCCTTTGGCGTATTGGCACCAAGATAATAGGTGTCCCATCCATCCATCTCCAAGAAATCAGAAACCATTCGGATACCCATTTCATGTAATTCATTACCGACACAAGCCGTGACGACCTTCAAACCATTATCCATCGTGGAGAATATCCTTGGATAAAGCATGGACATGATCATTTGTGTTGTGGCAGTACAGTAATGTTCCTGGGCGATGGTGACCTTATTATTTTCCCATAATAAACCAATCTCATACTGGGAGGCCTGGAAAATCTGGATATAGATATCCTTGAGAGGCATGCCATTATCAGCCAAATTCATGATAAATGATGTCGCTTCTTTTCTTAGTCCATTGAGTAGATAGTCCAGGTAAGTCTTGGCATGTGATGTAATATCTTCTGTTTGTTGAACCTGATCCGAATTCTTTTGGATAAGCTGGTGTAATGCTTCATCCAATATTCCTATTCCCTCTTTTAGGTAAGAATGTTGTACGACCAATCTGTAACTGATGAAGTACCTGAAAACCTCACCAAAAGGGACGGCCTTTGAGGTGTAAAAATTGAATACCCATGAAATATATTCATTAAGGATGACTTGACTTTTGGTTTGTATGGCCTGTTCAAGGAACTGTAAATGACGGTTACTTTCTTCCCTTATTAGGGACCAGAATTCATCGGACACCTTTTCTGATTGGAATAAGGACAAATGTGTCTGGACCAATGATTCTGCAAGTTGATCGGATTTACTATGGGGCTCCAATGCGTCTAAGAACCCCTTATTTGAATCAACAGTATCGATATTAAGTAAGCCTGATATTTGTTGTGTGAAATCGGAGAAAGAGAGTTCGCCTAAATCCAAGAATTGGTAAAGACTCTGATGCCATGTAGTAATGAAAGGGTAGGATTGAGGATGATGTTCCAATTTGTGAATCATCCAATCCACATGCGCTCCGATATCCAGAAAGTGGATTCTATCTAACCCATTAGTATAGATGGAAAGGAATGTATCTCTGATTTTGCTAGTTTGATTCAACATCAAATGCAGATGAATGTTTTTGTTCGTTTTAATATAGCCTTGGATTACCTTAGACCCTACTTATGGATGTAAGCAGAGGTGGGAGTAGGGTAGCATGGCCTTAAGATTGTTTATAACAAATATATAAATTTACTTGTACGGTACAATATTGTTAATGTTACGGTAAAAGCCTAACCTAATTTAAAATATTGGTATGTATTAACAACCTAATCGGATTTAGGATTTGGAGAAGAATGTTTTGATGAAAAATAGACTTGAAAGTCCTATAATGGAATAAGAAATATATTCACTAATTCCTGTAAAATAGTGCGGGTAAGCAATATTCAACCATACACAGAATGCTATCACGAAAGCGAATAAGAATCGGTTTCCCAATCGGTATAGTTGACCCAGTCCTTGTTCCAGTCCTTTTACCTCATATTGCAATTGGCCCTTATTAGCTTTCTTAAGGTATCTGGATAATTCATGTGGAAGTGCAATGACTGTGGTAATCTGATTTTTGAACGCATCAATAATCATCTGGGTGAATCCTCCATCCTTACTCAATACATGTTTTCTCATGTAGGGACGTACCACATCCAAGGCATTCAATTCGGGTGCCAAGTGATAGATGTTTCCAATTAGAAGAACAATCGTTCTATTCAGAAGAATGTAATCCTTAGGAATCCTAATGGTATTGGAGACATCCCTCAAATCAATTTTTTGGATGAATGCAGCTACGGAAGAAAAACCTGAGTTCAGCTTGATGTTCTGAAAATTCAAGCCATCCAATTCTACTTCTTCTTGTAGGAATTGCTTGAATTGTTCTATCAATTCCTCTACGAATTGCTGTGCTGCTTCATCAGACCCAATGAATCCCAATTGTTTCAGTGCGGTAACAGTGGCCTCCGTATCATTCCTTATGACTGCTTCTACCAACATGGGAATGGCTTTTTTGGTCGCTTGTGCCAAGTGGGCGGTTGCACCGAAATCCAAAAGGATGATTTCTCCGGATGGATTCACAAGGATATTTCCTGGATGAGGATCGGCATGATAGAATCCGTCTACCAAAACCATCTTACAGAATAATTCTGTCAACCTCTGGGCTATTTCCTCCACATCAAGGCCCCATTTTTTCATTTGTTCCAAGTGCGCCAGACTGGTTCCCTCCTCAAAGGATGCAACAAGTATTTTGGATGTATTATAATCCGTAAGTACATCAGGAATCCTGACCTTGAGTTCGGGTACGGAGGTAAGATTCTTGGCAATCAACTGCATGGATTGGGCTTCTTGTCGGTAGTCCAATTCTTCCCTGATCATCTGCCTGACCTGCTCGTAGGTATGGTCCAATCCGTGCATATCCATAAAGAAAGCATGGATTTTCACCAGATTCCTTAGTATTTCCAAATCAGCTTTGGCAATCGCCTCAATATTGGAATGTTGTACCTTGACAATGATATCCTTACCATTGATTCGGGCTCGATGAACTTGTCCGATGGATGCTGCGGCTAGGGGTTTTTCATTAAAATCTTCGAATAACTCCTTGGGGTCCTTACCAAGTTCATCTATGATGGTCTGCCTGACTTCCTCGTAGGGCTTGGCTTTGATATGGTCCTGCAATTCCTCCAAGGGTTCCCTGAATTGTACAGGTAATGCATTGGATAGATTGGAAATGAGTTGTCCGAACTTGATAAAAAGGCCTTGAAGTTCCTGAACCCTTTTCTTGATTCTATCCGCATTTCTCAGGTGATAGGAATTGATTCTTTTGTCCCAGTAGGATGAACCAAAAATCTTACTTTTTAGGTATAGGAAATAGTAACTGAAGAATACGATGAGTGCTGTGGAATAAGCTTTTCTTTTTCTAACCCTTGGTGAATAAATATTGTGATTTTGAGACATGGAGCAGCGTAGTTATCCTTTAAGGAATGATGTCATTGCGGGTGCGATATGATCAGGAGTGGCATATGCCCAGGCTGCACCAGAGATGGTGTTGAGAGGTGTTCCATCCTTATCCACCATAATGAAAGTAGGGATTAATCTGGCACCATAATCCTTGGCATACCCCTCTTTGTCCTTATCCAAGTCAATGGATATGATGGTAGCATCCTTGAGTGCGGCAGCAACCATTTCAAATTGCAATCCATCCTTGAATTCCTGGCAGGGTTTACACCATTTGGCTGTGAAGAATAGGACGGGCGTTTTCTCATTGGCCATGGTGGTCGTGAGTATATCATTCATGGTTTTGCCATCCTCATAAAAGTCAATCCAATCGATGGGAGTAGTGGCAGGTGCCATGATGTCAATGGTGCCATTCCTGCTTTCCGAATCAGCAGACGAGGAAGTAGGCTGACAAGCCAATAGATAAAGACAAAGGATAAGGCTATTGAATCGTATGATATATCTCATATGTTACTAATGCTTATTTCTGATTGGGTTCATTCTTGATGAGCAGGAAACTCAACTCGTTGACTCCCTGTAGGGTCGTATCCCTAGAATGTTGGGCGATATTGATTTTGTGCATGCCTGTCTCATTGAACTTGGCATTGGGTTGGAGGTCTATTCTTGCCTTGCAGGAAGTCCCAGTACATTCCCCATACCACACTCCGGCCTTATTGGCCAGATCCGTGGATAGTACCTGACTCAGTACTTTTCCGGATGGGAACGAAGTTGAAATATTAAAATAAATATTCTGATAAGGATATTCCACACTATGTTCCACATCCAATACCAAGGAGTAAATAGATTGGGTATCGGTAATTTCAAATTTGAAATCCAATGAATCTGCATACGTCCAACCGGGTTCAGGAATGGTTTTCTTTTCCTTGAATGCAGCATTATCCGGATTGCATGAGAAAAGAATGATGGTAATACAGAAGAAAATCAGATAGCGCATAAGTTGGATTTTACAATTCTAGACGAATGTACCTATTCATAACGCAAGGTAAAAATAAAAAGTGCCAGAGCGTATGATGAATGAAAAGGGAAAGGGCCACCAAACAAGAAGAATCTCATGATTCCTAACTCATTTGGTAGCCCTTTCCGATTATTTATGGCGTTTGTCCTAGGAGAACATGTCCCTCATTTTTTCAAAGAAGCCCTTGTCGGATTTTCCTGGGTTCGGCTTGAAATTAGGCATGACCCTTAGTTTTTCCAATAATTGCCTTTCCTTGGCATCCAATTTCTTAGGCGTCCAGATATTGATGTGAACCAATTGGTCTCCTGTACTGTAGGATTGGACACCCGGTAATCCTTTTCCTCTCAATCTGAATATCTTTCCGGATTGTGTACCGGCAGGTATCTTTATTTTCACCTTACCATCAATGGTAGGGACATCCACACTGCAGCCAAGGGCCGCATCAGCGAAATTCATGTACAGATCGTAAATGATATTCTGGCCATCACGCTTCAAAGCGTCATGTGGGATTTCCTCAATCGTAATGATAAGGTCTCCAGCAGGGCCACCACGTTTACCTGCATGACCCTTTCCACCCATAGAAAGCTGGATACCCTCACTGACTCCTGCCGGGATGTTGATTTCGATGACCTCATCACCCTGAGTGGCTCCACTTCCCTTACAGGTGCCACATTTGGCAGTGATTTCCTGTCCTGAACCATTACAAGTAGGGCAAGGAGTCGTAGTCTGCATCTGACCCAGAAAAGTATTCTTTACCTGACGGACATATCCTGAACCCCTACATGTGCTACATGTACTGACTGCATTCCTATCCTTGGCACCCGAACCATTACAAGTGGTACAGGAAACATTCTTCTTTATCTTGATTTTCTTGGTAACACCTTTGGCGATTTCTTCCAGACTCAGCTTTACCTTGACCCTTGCATTGGCTCCCCTTGATCCTTGTGAACGCCTACCACCACGGCCACCGGCACCACCAAAGAATGATTCGAAAGGGTTTCCACCACCGTCACCAAAAATATCGCCGAATTGGGAGAAGATATCCTCCATGGTCATCCCTCCACGGAAACCTCCACCGCCTCCGCCACCTTGTTGGCTACGGGTATAGTTTTCGTGTCCCATGCGATCATATCGGGCTTTCTTATCGGCATCCCCGAGTGTTTCGTAAGCTTCTGCAGCCTCCTTGAATTTGGCTTCAGCTTCCTTATTGTCAGGATTCCTGTCGGGGTGGTATTTCATAGCAATCTTACGATAAGCCTTTTTGATGGTCTTATCATCAGCATCTCTCGAAACACCTAGTATATCATAATAATTTGCCATGTTCTATTATTTTCCAACCACTACCTTGGCGTAGCGGATGATTTTTTCATTGAGGATATACCCATTTTCAATGGTATCAATCACTTTTCCTTTCATCTCATCTGTCGGAGCAGGTATTTCAGTGATGGCTTCATGAAAATCAGAATTGAAATCCTCTCCTGTACTGACCATTTTCTTCAGACCTTGCTTGTTCATGAATGTTGAAATCTTCTCGTAAACAAACATGACCCCCTCAGAAAATTCTTCTGTACTGTTTTCGTCGTCATGATTTTTCTTGGCCCTGTCAAAATCGTCCAAAACAGGAAGTAATGCTGACAATGTGTCGGCAGCAGCTGTCTTTCTGAGTTCCAATTTCTCCTTATTGGTCCTTTTCCTGAAATTATCAAACTCTGCAAATAACCTCAGATACTTGTCCTTTGCTTCTGCCAATTCTTGTTTCAACTTAGCTACCTCAGTATTGTCCTCAGTAGCATTCTTATCCTTTTCTTGTTGATTATCAGCATTTTCTGCTGTATTTGTAGTTTCTTCCTGACCAGTTTGCTCTTGGTCCTTTACTACAGTTTCATCTTCAATGACTTGGTTTTTCTCCTCTTTCTTACCCATTTTATTGAATATATTTTTGAGTTTCATAGTAATAGATGTTCAATTACTTTGCCATCTGAATTAATCAGGACATTTTGACAGCATTATTAAAAATCGCAAATGAAGTATTCTTGATTTGCATTTTAAGCATAGTTAAAATTCTATATGTTATTGCGAATCAGTCATTTCTTTCGTTCCTTGTATATAATCTATTCCAAAATCAATTTTATATAACATGAAAAAGACACTACTAATTTCCTCTTTCATCTTATCCATTATCTTCTTACTATCCTGCGAAGATAATCTGATTCAGAAATTTCAGAAGTATGAAAATGATGATTACATCATCTTATCACAAAGATTGAATATTCCCAATGAGGGATTGAACTATGACTATGAATTTCCGCTCTATTACAGAGGTTTGGGAGGTCCGTCTACCAGCCCGGTGGATGCTGATTTGGCTACCTTGGGTCGGGTCTTATTCTATGATACCGATTTATCGGGTGACAAGACCGTATCATGTGCATCCTGCCACGATCAGTCCAAGGCTTTTTCTGATGATATTGCACTGAGTACAGGAACTGCGAATAGGGTAGGCACAAGAAATAGTTTGGCTTTGGGGTCTGTATTTTCGTTTCAGGAATACTATTCACAACTCAATTCTGGAGGAGGTGTTCCTTTCCTCTGGGATAATAGTGCAACCTCACCCCAGAATCAGGTTTCCAAGGCATTCACTGCCGTTGATGAGATGGGGATTGAAGAAGATGTCTTATTGGAAAGAGTTAGGGAAAAAGCATATTACAGGGTGCTTTACAAGTATGCTTTCGGAACCGACCAGGTGCAATTAGAAGGCATCTTGGATGCATTGGGTACATTCGTAAATAGTATCGGTAGCTTTAATTCCAAGTATGACCATGCATTTTCAGAAGCCTATCCCTCTTACCCCACCGTGGTTAGTATACCAGAGGCTCCAAGGAGTTTTACTTCCTTTAGTACATATGAGAATGTAGGTATGAATCTTTATCTGGATAATTGTAGTTCCTGTCATGGTCAGTATATGAATCGTCCTGCTCGTTTGAGTGAGAATAACGGTTTGGAATTAGGCCAGGGTGAATATGACTTGGGAGTCGGCGGAGCTAATGGAAACAGTTATGAAATGGGTAATTTCAAGGTGCCTACCTTAAGGAATGTAGCCTTGACAGCTCCTTATATGCATGATGGTCGATTTGCTACTTTGGATGATGTAATAGACCACTACAGTCATGGAATACTGAATCATCCTAACTTGAGTCATGAATTGAAAAATCAGGATGGGACACCCAAGCAATTCGGATTCACTGAAGAAGAAAAATCCCAATTGATTGCATTCTTACAAACATTAACTGACCCTGAACTTCTTGTAGATGAAAAATATGCTGACCCATTTAAGTAAGTGCATTATCTTACTGGCTTTCGTTCAGCTTCTTTCATCATGTAATACCGCTATACCTGCCATTCATCAGAACATACTTTCTGAGGGGCATCTATTGGGTATTTCCAAGGAAAAAGAGTACAAGGTTGAGGCGGGTATTTCCAGATTTACCTCCCCTTTTCCCTCAGATTACGGTTTTTTTCCTTCCTATTCCGTTGATGATGAGTTGAATGTCAATGTTCAGGGAGGCTATGCATTCAATAAGAAATTTGCCGTACAATCGAGCTTACTTTTTGTTAAGGGGCATGGTTACGGACACAAATATTATTACTACCAGCATTCCGCATCCATTGGTAGGTTTTTCAGATTTGACTTTGAAAAAGAAAGGAAGAACGGAAAAATCAGGAAAAAGTATGTTCTGATTGATATGTATCTGGGGACCTCTTTCGGAGTAACAGGCAGGAATTTTAATGGATACGACCAATATGGTCGTACCAACCTCAAATACATGAAAGGGTTTGCTACGTTCGGGATGTACTATCATTGGGGTAAGTTCACAGAACTCAGTTTTGGTACTCGATTCACCTATCTGGATTATGTTTCATTGGTGCAAATAAATGATACACCTTCCAGTTTCGAATCAGGCTTGGATGCCATAAGGGAAAGAGACCCTTTTTTCCTTATGGAATATACACCTAAGATTAAGATGGGCAGGGAGTGGTTACATGTTTATGGTTCCTACACCTTTTTTGATTTTCGTACGAGTGAAGGCGCCGAAACGACCAAATATTCAGGAACCTATCTGGTAGGTATCGAATTGGGACTGAGTGATTTATTGGAATGGCGAAAAGAACGCAGGGCCAAGAAGAAAAATAAATAGTCGAATGGTTTATTGGGTTTCGAATCCCAATAAACCATTTATGGTATCATTAGAAGATTTCGCCACTTTCTACCATTTTACGAAGGAGTTTGGGTACAATGAATCTTGGGCCATGTTCCTTTTCGAATGTCTTGGCTTTCATTATAAATGCACCAATTCCATAATCATTCACATATTGGAGGACACCTCCCTTGAATGATGGGAATCCCCATCCGAAAACAGAACCGATGTTGGCTTCAGGAACCGTACTGACGATACCTTCTTGATAACACCATATCGCTTCCAATACCTGTGCGAAAAGTATCCTTTCCTTTAATAATTCAATATCGAATTCCTTTCTGGTAGTAGGGAATAATTCCGTTAGTCCTTGCCAGAATCCAGAAATTTTTCCATCCTGATATTCATAGAAACCGGCACCATTGAACCTCCCAGTCCTTTCCTCCTGTTCCATTTGCTGTAGTACTTCAACAGCAGGATGGATGATATATTTCTTGCCATAAATTTGGGCGGCTCTCCTTTCAGCATGCAAGACGACCTTGAGTGAAAGGTAATCTGCCTTGGCCAATGCACCCATGGGCATTCCAGCCATCATACATACATTCTCGATGATAGCGGGAGGATACCCTTCCTGTAGCATCTGAATGCCCTCTAGAAGATATACATTCTGAACCCTTGCGGCATAAAAACCAGGGTTGTCCTTAACGATGATGGGCGTCTTTTTGATTTTTTTGGCAAAGTCAAAGGCTCTGGCTACAGTTTCGTCGGATGTATTCGGGCCTTTTACGACCTCAACCAAACGTTGCTCGGATACCGGCGCAAAGAAATGCAGACCGATGTAATTTTCAGGTGTAGGGAATGACTTGGATAACTCATCTATGGATATTAGGGAGGTATTCGTTCCGAAAAATGAATACTCATCCATGAATTTTCCGGCATCCTTGGCTACTTTCTTTTTGATTTGGGGATTTTCAAATACAGCCTCCAATACCAAATCGCAGGATTCGAAGCTGGAAGATTCTTCCGTTGCGGTAATCCTTTTGAGAATGATTTCCTTTTGTTTGGAATCCAGTTTGCCTTGTTGGATGAGGAGATCGAGTTTTTCTTCTGTCATCAGAATACCTCGTTCTGCCACGGATTTGGATACATCCTTGAGGATGACTTCGATACCATTCATCACACAAGCATATGCTATACCCGAACCCATGACTCCCGAACCAATGATACCTATTTTCTTGGGTCTGAACTTACCATAGCCCTTGGGCCTACTTACATCATGCCTGATGGAATTTTGGTCGTACCAAAAGACCTTGGTCATATTCTTGGAATTGCTATGTGTCACCAATTCCGTAAAGTTCCTACTTTCAATTCGACAGGCAGTATCAAAATCAACCTTGGAACCTTCTACCAGAGTATTGAGAATAGCCTGCGGAGCTGGATAATTATACCTGTATTTCTTGATGTGCCTAGCGGTCAATGCAGCAATGGATTGGGCCGTATCAGCCTTATCTGTCCCGCCAAAGGGAATCTCTTTTCCGGGTACATCCCAATCCTGAATGCCCTTGGGATGATTCATGAGCCAATGTTTGGCCTTTTGTATCATTTCTTCCTCTGTGGCTGCAATGTCATCTATCAATCCCTCAGCAAGTGCTTCCTTGGCATTGTATTGCAACCCTGAGGTAAGGATTTCATAGGATTTCTTTATGCCCATCAGCCAAAGCAATCTGATGATTCCCCCGCTACCTGGCATCAACCCCAGAGTGACTTCGGGAAATCCCAGTTTCATTTTTGGAGTATCCAATGCAATCCTGTAATGGCAAGCGAATGGTAGTTCAAAACCACTACCAAGTGCCGAACCATTGATGGCTGCCACAACAGGAACACCGGGACGCTCCAAATCCCTGAAGAATTGCTTGAGATTCTGAGAGTAATTAAAAATATCCTCAGCTGATGTATTGTGATACAAATAGTCCAGGTCACCTCCAGCCAAAAAGGTTTTCTTGTCGGATGTCAGGATGACACCCCTGAGTTGTCCCTTAGCCTTTTCTTCCTTGAGATGCTTCAATACAGGAATAAAAGCACGACCAATTTCGTGATTGATGATGTTTACCTTTCGATTGGTCATATCCAACCTGAGGGTAACGATGTTGTCTGTATCTTTTTGGTACTTTATCATGGGTTCAAATCCGTATCGAAATCAGTGGATACTAGTGTTCATATAGGGTAGGGGCTAAAAGCCTAACTGTACTTTTGGGCCCAGGCAATAACACCGCCGGCAAGATTCTTCGACTCGATTCCTGCTTCCTTAAGCATCATTTGAGCCATCTTACTCCTTTTTCCTGAACGACAGTGAATGATGATTTCCTTATCGGTCATATCATCAAAATCACCATTGGCAATCGAGGTGGGAATATGTCCCAAAGGAATAAGCTTTCCTTTTATATTGTAATCTTTGAACTCATTGGGTTCCCTCACATCTATGAGATAGAAAGGGGAATCATTATCCATTCTTTGCTTGAGTTCTTCTACTGTGATATCTTCCATGATAGGTCGGTTGAACAAGATTAGTTTGAGCTGTTTGAAAATTGATGCAAACATAATGATTAATGCTGAATCATCACTTTTTCGTTGTATCTGATACCTGTTTCCCAATCCGTTAATTGGATGAAGTAAATTCCGGTATTGAAGTCAACGACAGGTATGAATTCTTGGAAAGTGGAAGACCATACACGTCTGCCTGCCACATCGAATATCTCAATTCCTCCGTCAAAGGATTGCCCGTTAAGG
This sequence comes from Saprospiraceae bacterium, assembly GCA_020631355.1. GTDB lineage: Bacteria > Bacteroidota > Bacteroidia > Chitinophagales > Saprospiraceae > JAHDCE01. Next base: position 47,676 of record JAHDHL010000032.1, read on the forward strand.
GTAGAGAAGATGATGATTTCATTCGCAGGATTCGGATAAATGTCAAAGTAAGTACTCGCTTCCAAATCAGAAGTGGATGTACTGAATATCTCGGTTTCTCCAACGACGGGACGAATCATAATCGCACCTTGTAAGGTATTAGGGAATGGTTCCCAACCTCCTCCTGCATTGAAGAAATTGTTTGCGCTATTATTGATATTATTCCTATCGAATCCTATAGGAATGGGAGTGTCCGTGTCGGTTACCTGTTCCCAACCGATATAGAAATCACCTGCGGGTAAGAAGATGGGAGCTGGTTCTCCCAAATTATTTTTTAGAACGTAGGTTGTTAATCCTTGTAAGGTATCCGAGGCTACGAATTCGTCCACATAGACCGGACTTTGGAAGTTGGCTTCATAAACAGGCTCTGCATCCAAATCCTGATATACCTTAATATTGAATAATTGGGTGGTGGCATCACCGGCTACATGAGGGATGTGCATTTGTATTGCCCTAAGGGAGTCAGGAATATTCATGGTGAATTTCACAGCGATGTCCGTTCCCGGATTCTGTGCCTTGACATTACTCTCGGCAGTCCCGTCATCATAAGCAAAATAGTCACTGAAAACCGTATGTCTTTTGATGGTATTATTCGCAATGGAAGCGGGAAATGCAGGGTCCTCACCAGTTTGCGTATAGGTATATGTAGTTTCGAATAATAATTCGTCCTCGCCATTAAAAAGACTGGACATATCATTGACGAAATTACCATAGCTGGCAGCATCCAATATCTTATCTGCTTGGATATGAATGCCTGGGTCAACATTCCCCAAGGGAATGGGGGCACCTGCATCCGTTAGGAAGTTCGTACTCAATACTTGGGTATTGGTTTTCGTTTCCCTGATTGTAACGATTCTGTTCTGAATCTCTTGGATATCAGGAAAATGATTGAATAGTGTTAGTGTATATCCATCCTTGGTTTCTGATGACTCAAAACCTTGGTATTGTCTCCAAGGCATTGCGGTATAGCTACTAAGGAATGTCCCGGGGTCCTCAGTAAAAGCAACATCACTGAAATTGGTTGTAGGTGTGATATTCGCCGTAAGGCGGATATAATCCAAATGCCAAATATCTACCTGCCCCTTACCGGATGTAATATTCCTGAATCTGAATTGGAATCCATCATAGTAGTATGAATCGGGAATGAGTACCGCATTGAATTCGAAATCAGGGGATTGGAATTCGGGAATGGAATCAGGAATTCCCTCTTTTTTACTGTATACAATCCAATTATCATCCACATCCTTGAATTCGAGAATCAGGGAGTCAGCAGTTTCCGGACGGTCACCGTAGCCTTTGGGTTGGTAATAGAAACTAAGGTAAACCTGGTCAGTTGCCGTATAAGTACCCATATAGAATGCCTTGGATGTCAAGGTATCACCTGTGCCTGAAAGATTATAAGGCGATCCGGACCCGTCTAATCCATCCAGAGTAACCACCCCTACAGTAGGAGGATTGATGGAAAGGGTGTGATTCACGAAAGTGGCATCATCACACCAGTTGGATGTACTAGGGAAAGGACCTGCATAATTGAAATCATCCAAAAAAGGCAGATTCAGTGTATCATCTGCATTAAGTATCTGGGGATAAAGGGATTGTTGGTATGCCTTGGCCCTCAGGCTTGGATTATACTCAGGTGCGGTCTCGATGATTTGTGAATGGGCTCCTGAAACAATGAATAACAAAAGGATTGTATATAGAATGGATCTCATTGTGAATTTTTATTAAGGCGCAAAGATAATACTTGTATGGTATAAACGTACCAGTTCATACCTAAGTGCCTTTTGCTGGGAGAATAAAACATATATTCAGCATATTTAATACCAAATTATCACTTCATCCTCCTTTTTTCTTTCCAATGTGGGAACCTGTGCCTGCTCCAAGGGATATCCTACAGGAATAAGAAGATAAGGTTTCTCATTCTCCGGACGTTCGAGTATCCGACCTAGGAAATTCATCGGGCTTGGTGTATGGGTCAATGCGACAAGTCCTGCCTGATGAATGGCGGATAATAGAAAACCGGTGGCAATACCTACGGATTCCTGAACATAATAATTCTTCTTTTTCTCACCATTTTCAAAGTCATATGCTTTCCTGAAGATAACAATGACCCAAGGAGCGATATCTATGAATGGCTTATTCCAATCCGTATTGAATTGTTTCAACTCATCGAGCCATTCATCAGACATTCTGCCGTGATAATTCTGATATTCCTCGACTTCGGCTGCCTTACGGATCACTGATTTCAATTCAGTATTTGAAATGGCACAAAATACCCAGGGTTGCTTGTGGGCGCCTGATGGGGCTGATGAAGCAGTCATGATGATATTCCGAATAATGGATTGGGGCACGGGTTGGTCGGAAAAATCCCTGACGGTTCTTCTTTTTTCCATGAATTCCAAGAATGATTTGGATCGGTACTCCACTTCGTCTAGAGGGTAGGTTTTACCCTGATAAGGTTCGAATCCTTTGCCTTGCATAGTTATAAATGATTATTTTTACACCACAAAATTAAAATTTAAACCATGAAAAGATTGACGATTGCGTTTTTTGCCGTTTTGGCGATAGGATTTTGGTCCTGTACCTCATCCACAGAAACCCAGAATGAGGATGGTGAAACGACGGTTGATTCAGCTGTTGAGGTAGATCCCAATGTTAGGGGAACAGCATTCGAGATGGTGAATGTCGAAATGTTTGATGATTTCATTACCTCAATGGAGGGGATTGATACGATGGATGCAGTGGTGAAAGGAAAGGTAGAATCCGTATGCAAGAAGAAAGGATGTTGGATGAATGTCGTATCAGAGGATGGAGAGCGGTCCATGTTCGTTCAGTTTCAGGATTATGGTTTCTTCATGCCTTTGGATTTGGCAGGACAAACCGTAACGATGAAAGGTACTGCATACCGTTCTGTGACAAGTGTGGACGAATTGCAGCATTATGCTGAGGATGATGGCAAATCCAAGGAAGAGATTGCTGCTATCACCGAACCTAAGGAAGAATTGAAATTCATGGCCTCAGGTGTCGTGATTGGTGAGTAGTTCGGATTATCATGATTCAAATCCTCAGCCACCTATCCCCAGGAGTGGGGATAGGTGGCTGTTTTAAGGGTTTCAGATATAATTTATCTGGTTTAACATCCCCTTAAATAACTTTTGCGTTATATTGCGTTATAGTTGGGCGAGATATTTGTGATAATCATATGAAAGAACTTTCATTTACCCAACTAATTGAGAAACCAAGTAATATGGATTACAAAGGGGCTAAAGATTGGATACTATCCTGCTTGGATACCCTGTCAGGTAAGTTGCATTATCATGGCAAGCACCATACCTTGGATGTTCTCGAAATTACCACTGAATTGTGTGGATTGGAGGGTATAGACGAGTATCATACCCGTTTGCTTCAGACAGCCGCCTTACTCCATGATATAGGATTTACCAAGAATAATAAGGACCATGAGATTATTGGTTGCGATATGAGTAGGGAAATCCTACCTCAATTCGGTTATACGGATGGTGAGATCAATATCATTTGTGGAATGATAATGGCGACAAAGATTCCGCAATCCCCCAAGACTCGTTTTGAGGAAATCATCTGTGATGCCGATTTGGATTATTTAGGTCGGGATGATTTTTATTCCATTGGCGACTCACTGTTCAAGGAATTGGTGGAGTATGAAGTGTTGGATGATGTGAGGGCTTGGAATAGGATTCAGGTTGGTTTCCTTGAGAAACACAAGTATTTCACACAAACCAATATCGATAGGAGACAACCCGTCAAACAATCCTATCTGGACAGCCTTAAGGAGCTGGTTGCCACTTACTAACTAAGTATATATCTTTTCGTTTGGAATGGGTATCCAATGCAATTCACATTGGATACACTCAGTGATGTATTGAGAATAAAAGAGTACGTTATTCCTCTTTCTGGGAATCCATGTTCATTTTGCCTGCTTCCATTATTTCTATCAAAACAGGACATTGCTTACCTACTTCAGCAAAAACATCCTTTGGGTCATTCTCTGCAACGGCCTTGGGATATTGGGCCTTGATTTCAGCCATACAACGGTCAAATTTCGTAAAAGCAGCATCAATTTTTGATTCGGTTCTCAAGATGGAATTCCTATCATTGTTCCTGTGATAACGTTGGACATCATCGTTCATACGAGTAATCTCATAACCACAGTAACAAATCTTATTGGCCAATTCCTTTTCAGATAGGAAAGTACCCTCATCCACCTGTTTCAGGTCATCATAGACAACCAGATTGGGAGCTGACATCTCCTCACCTGATTTGGGAGTGAGGTCAGGGTCGGTGGGTTGTTGTCCGAGTTGTTGGACTTTATTGTTACATGCTGAGATGATGAATATCAAGGGGAGTACGACAAACCAATACTTCTTCATTTCCATTGAGTTTTGTTTAGTGTGAATGGGGGATAAGAAAAAAGACTTCCGAAATATATGTACTTCGGAAGTCTTTTTATAAAAAAGCAGTGAAAAATCAATTATTCACCCGCTTGCTCTTTCATTGCAGCAGCAAAATCAGGACATTGCTTCTCTAGTTCAGCAATTGCCTTCTCTTGGTACTCCTCGTTTTCGTTAACACCAGGATACTTGGCTTCCAAACCAGCGATACACTTTTCCATATCACCTTCCATGCCAGCAAGTTTTTGCAACATTTCACCAGCTTTTTCAGCATCACCTGAAGCAGCTAATTCAGAAGCTTCCTTGGACATTTCCATCATTGGGGAAGCACAATCGCACATGTCCTTAGCCATCTGACTGAAGTTGATACCTGCAGGTACTGAAGTATCCTCTCCACCAGCATCGTTGCTAGCATCTTCTGCAGCTTTTTTCTTACATCCTACCAACACAGCAGCTGATAGCAACATCATAAATAAAAACTTGAATGATTTCATTTCTATCTTGTAATAAAATTGTGAAAAATATAAATATTCATAAAAGTAATCCTATTTCAGGATAACCCCGTAAAATTAACATTACTATTTCGGGTAATATGGAATTATTTTTTCTGAACTTGGGTTAGTGGATTATTCAATCAAAAATCAAGGAACCAATGGAATCTTCCATTCATATACACATTTCTCAACGTATTCCTTATAAACACTCCACGTGAACTAACCCAACTTTCATGGGTTTTCCTATTTTTGCACCTTAATTTCAGGGATGCGTCCACCATATAATCGGAACGTATTCTTATATCTTTAGATTCATCCCAAGGAGGATGGTCACTAAAATTATCACAAATATGCAATTGAACGAACAGGAAATCGTTCGTCGGGAGGCGTTGCAAAAATTGAGGGATTTGGGTATTGACCCATATCCTGCTGAGCAATTTGATGTCAATGCCTTTGCGGCAGACATTAAATCGAATTTTGACGCTGAGCAAAACAATTTTCAAAATGTGAGCCTGGCCGGCCGAGTCATGGCCGTTAGGGGTAAGGGTAAGGTTACCTTTGCCGAATTACAGGATTCATCAGGCAGGATCCAATTGTTCATCAAGAGGGATTCCATATGTCCCGGAGAGGATAAGACCCTTTATAATCCCGTAATCACCAAGTTGTTGGATTTGGGTGATTTTGTTGGTGTCAAGGGAGAGGTTTTCGTCACGAAAACGGGCGAAACTTCCATTAGGGTCAATGAATTCAAGTATTTGAGCAAGTCCCTTAAGCCGCTACCTGTAGTAAAGAGAATCAAGAATGAGGAGACGGGAGAGGATGAGGTATTTGATGCATTCACGGACCCTGAACTGAGATACAGGCAACGTTATGTGGATTTGGTAGTGAATCCGCAAGTAAGGGATATATTCATCAAGAGGAGTAAGGTCATCAGTTCCATGAGGAATTACTTCAATGACCAGGGTTGGATGGAAGTGGAAACACCCGTACTTCAACCTTTGCATGGTGGTGCTGCAGCAAGACCCTTTGCAACCCATCATAATTCCTTGGATATACCATTGTACTTAAGAATAGCCAATGAGTTGTACCTCAAGCGTTTGATAGTTGGTGGTTTTGATGGAGTATATGAGTTTGGTAAGATGTTCCGTAATGAGGGTATGGATCGAACTCATAATCCCGAATTCACTTCCATGGAAATCTATGTGGCGTACAAGGACTATATCTGGATGATGGGTATGGTTGAGGAATGTATAGAGAAAGTAGCGATTGCTGTCACAGGAGATACCAAAGTGAATGTAGAGGGTAACGAGATAGATTTCAAGGGCCCTTACAGAAGGCTATCGATGTATGATTCCATTAAGGAATACACAGGTATTGATGTGTCTGAAATGGATGAGGCCGAACTGAGACAGGTTTGTAAGGACTTGCATATACCCACTGATAATTCTATGGGTAAGGGTAAGTTGATTGATGAGATTTTTGGTGAAAAGGTCGAGGATAATCTGATTCAACCGACATACATTACCGATTATCCGATAGAGATGACTCCTTTGGCCAAGAAGCACCGTTCTAAGGATGGTTTGGTGGAAAGGTTCGAGCTTTTCGTCAATGGAAAGGAAATTGCCAATGCGTACTCCGAGTTGAATGACCCGATAGACCAAAGGGAAAGATTCGAAGACCAATTGAAATTGGCCGCTCGTGGTGATGATGAGGCAATGGTACTCGATGAGGATTTCCTTAGGGCACTTGAGTATGGTATGCCTCCTACTTCAGGTTTGGGTATAGGTATCGATCGTTTGACGATGATGCTTACTGGACAGGTTTCGATACAAGAGGTACTTTTCTTCCCTCAAATGAAGCCGGAAAGAAAGGATTAATAGGATTATGTCCAATTATAATAACTAAGGGAACTGAGTTAATCAGTTCCCTTTTTTTATGCTTGGTTCTAATCGTAATCTTTGATTTTTGTATTGTGGAATTGATATAATTTCCCTCAAGAATTACATGAGAAATTATTCAATATGCCATTCAAATAATATCAATTTTTACGCTGTCACGTTTTTTAAATTGCTGTGTAATTATTTGTAATACAGTTAGTTAATGTTGCTGGGGTGTTAAGATTTCTACCTGTATGGTTACAATATTCCAATACATTCAGTCATAAACTTTTAGAATATTATTAACAGCTGTTAATAATACCGAAGGTAGGCATAATGATTGCTATGATAATGATTGAATGAAAAACACCAAATCCCCCATATTTTTTAACAGAGGATCGTCTTACTAATTGACTATGAACGAACATGATGCACCACTAAAGTCAATGCCTTTTATGATGTTCCTTTATGATGCGACAGGTAAATATGGAACCAGTTCTACACAATCAGCTTTCCAAATCTTTTCTGTTAGGATGTATAATCCTATTCTTTTCTTCCCATCTGTCTGCTGAAAATAGCAATGAGTGCTTGGGAGAGTCAAGACTGAACAGCACTATCGTATGTCCCTCGGTCACGATAGATGCCGACAATACGAATATTTGTCCGGGAGAGTGCATTAACCTTACGGCTAATCCTACGGACATTCTGGAAACAACAAGTTATGCCTCATCAACTATTCCTTATGACCCATTCCCATTCGTAGGTACGACACAGGTGTTTTCAGGTGCCGGCGATAACGAATGGTCATCTGCCTTATCAATTCCGTTTGATTTTTGTTATTACGGAGGTACTTACAACCAGTTCGTGATAGGTTCCAATGGTTTGATTTCCTTTGATGCGTCATATGCTGGTAACACTTGTGACCCTTTGATAGATTCAGCCGTTCCCGGTGACAACAGTGTGCTGAATTCAATCATGGGAGCATACAGTGATTTGGATCCCTCCTCAGGTGGTGAGATTTATTATGATACTTATGGAATTGCTCCTTGTAGGGCAGTTGTGATTTCATTCAATAATGTCCCAATGGTGGGCTGTACAGGAGTAACCACCACTTTCCAAATCGTATTGTTCGAAAATACGAATGTAGTCGAAATTCACACGGATGTTAAACCGAACTGTTCGGCCACAAACTCAGGGGCAACTATCCAGGCTATCCAGAATGCAACGGGTAGCCAAGCGGTTGCAGTTGCTGGTCGGAATTATCCATCTACCTGGAATGTGAATTCCGATGCAGTAAGATTCACTCCAGATGGTAATAATACAGTCACTTTGACATGGTTTGATGAGAATGGTACTGTAATCGGTTCAGGTAATTCAGTCAATAATCTTTGCCCGTCAAGTAATACTTTCTATCAGGTTTCAGCTTCCTATTCAGATTGCCAAGGAAACCAATCCTTTGCAGTCTCTGCTTCTGTGAATATTGTAGTAGAAGACGTGGATGCACCTACATTTACCCAAGTACCGGCTGATATTACTGTAAATTGCGAAGTGGGACCACCAATCGAACCCAATACAACAGGCCCCTGTGAAACGGATGATGTTTGTGCCGATGATGATTGTGATACCGATATAGAAATAACCCTCTCAACAAGTTCGACTCAAACCAACAATGGTTCTGCCACTGATTATTGTTACGAGGTTACAAGAACTTGGACTGCAACCGACGACGCAGGAAATATGACTTCTGCTACTCAAATCATAACTGTACAGGATACTACTGCACCTGTAATTACAGGTGTTCCCAATGATACCATACTGTATTGTGAATCCAATATTCCATCACCTCCGGGGATTACTTGCTCTACAAACAAGGGGATTTGTGGATTGGATAATTGTGATCCCAATATCACGATAACATTCAGTGAAACAAGTACCCAAACTTTTACAGGGTCTTGTACCGATACGAATTATGAAATTGTCAGAACTTGGACGGGAACGGATGCTTGTGGAAATGTAACCATCGCCGAACAAACTATTTCCATGCGTTGTGAATGTTGTGGTAATGGTATTGATGACGATGATGATGGGCTTATCGATGGTCGTGACCCTGAATGTCCATGTTCCAATACTGTGATTGATACGGATTGTGATACCCTCAATTATTATTTCCTTCCTCCTGTTTGGAATCAACCACAAGAAATTTATAATCAACCCTCTAGTCTTATCGTAACTTCTTCATATCCTACAGCGAATATCGTTGTAAGGACTGGTGATAATTCATTCTATCAAACTTATACTGTTGTACAAGGAACTCCTACAGAAATTCCTCTCACAACAGCACTAATGCAAACCTTTAATGCCAATACGATTGAGTCCGATAAGGGATTTATCATAGAATCTGATAGATTGGTTCAGGTATATTATAGAATTGATGGTGCCAATAATAAGATTATGATGACGGTTAAAGGAGAGAATGCATTAGGGCAGGCTTTTCGTACAGGTTCTCAGACCAACACTTGTGGCACACCCAACACCACCAAAAGAGAAAACCATTTCATTTCCGTTATGGCAATTGAGGATAATACTACCATCAATTTTGAATTCGATGTTGATATGTGGGGTATTACAGGTAATACCCATAGTATTGTACTGGATGCAGGAGAAACATACTTGATAAGGGATAATGATGTGAATCAAACCATTACGGGTTCTCTCGTTACTTCCGATAAACCAATCGCAGTAATTAGTGGTTCACAGCACACCCGTGGTTGTGGGACCTACGGTCGTGATGGCGGTATAGATCAAATTGTTCCAACTTGTTTGATGTCAACGGATTATGTTGTGGTAAAATCAAAGGGTGATTTTTATCAGAATTATGCCGCTGTTGTTGCCATAGATAATAATACCCAAGTATTTGAGAATGGTTCCTATCTGACCACTTTGGCTCAGGCAGGTGATTATATCCAGATCAACCTCTCAGGTAATGAGGGGGACCCCACTAGTATTACTGCGAATAAGCCCATATACGTTTATCATTTTGGAGGTATTTCCTCAACGAATGGTGAAACAGGTATGGCCATTGCAGGTCCGATTGATAATTGTTCAGGAGACCAGTACACAGAATTTCCTAAGTTCAATGGTGGTGGTTATCATTCAGCTTATGTTGTTGTACCTAATGCAGGTTTGTCTTCCCTTGAATTGAATGGCCAACCCTATACGAATTATACTACAGCATTACCCGTTCCGGGTATTCCGGGTTATTCAGCCGTATGGTTTGATGATACGGATTTGTTGACAAATAATATTCTAACTTCTAATGAGAATTATCACGCCGCCTTGCTGGTAGGAATTAATAATAAATCTGGTACGATGGGCTACATCACCAGTTTCAAGGATAAGATTGATGTATTCCATCCTGAGACAGGAGCACCATCTGTATCCTACTTTCTGGATTCCGTCGTTTGTGTCAATGAGTCAGTCGACC
>JAHDHL010000109.1 GCA_020631355.1 Saprospiraceae bacterium
GAAAATAAAATCATCATGAAATTAGATCCAAAAATACCAGAAGGCCCTTTGGCAGACAAGTGGACGAATTATCGTGGTACGATGAACTTAGTTGCTCCAGGGAACAAGCGTCGCTTGGAAGTAATAGTAGTGGGCACAGGCTTGGCAGGTGCGGCGGCGGCGGCAACTTTAGGGGAGCTAGGTTATAATGTGAAATGTTTTACTTTTCATGATTCTCCTAGGCGTGCGCACTCTGTAGCTGCTCAAGGAGGTATCAATGCAGCAAAGAATTATCAGAACGACGGGGACAGTGTCTACCGCCTGTTTTATGATACGATAAAGGGAGGGGATTACCGCTCTCGTGAGGCAAATGTGCATCGTTTGGCGGAAGCCAGTAGAAATATCATAGACCAATGTGTTGCTCAAGGTGTTCCTTTTGCTAGGGAATACGGAGGATTATTGGCAAACCGTTCTTTCGGTGGAGTGCAGGTCTCTAGGACTTTTTATGCAAGGGGTCAGACGGGACAGCAATTGTTGATTGGTGCTTATAGTGCGCTATCTCGCCAAATTGCAGAGGGTTCTGTGAAGATGTACAACCGCCATGAGATGTTGGACTTGGTGAAAGTAGATGGAAAAGCGCGTGGTATCATCACTCGTAACTTGGTTACAGGAAAATTGGATAGGCATGCGGCACATGCGGTAGTGATTGCAACGGGTGGCTATGGAAATGTATTCTATTTGTCTACCAATGCGATGAATTCCAATGTATCCGCTGCTTGGAGAACGTACAAGCGTGGGGCCTACTTTGCAAATCCATGTTATGTACAGATTCACCCGACTTGTATTCCTGTATCAGGCGATTATCAGTCGAAGTTGACTTTGATGTCGGAGTCCTTGAGGAATGATGGTCGTGTTTGGGTACCTAAAAACAAGGAAGATGTCGGTAAGCATCCATTAGAGATAGCGGAAGAAGATAGAGATTATTACTTAGAGCGTATCTACCCAGCCTTTGGTAACTTAGTGCCTAGGGATGTGGCTTCAAGAGCTGCAAAATATGTTTGTGATGAAGGGCGTGGAGTAGGTAAAACAGGTCTAGCGGTTTACTTGGATTTCGCAGATGCAATTAATCGTTTAGGAAAAGAAACGGTTAGCCAACGTTATGGTAACCTATTCCAGATGTATGAGAAAATCACGGACGAAAACCCTTATGAAGTACCAATGAAAATTTATCCTGCGGTACACTATACAATGGGTGGTGTTTGGGTAGATTATAATCTGGAAACAACCGTTCCTGGTTTGTTTGCGCTAGGAGAGGCGAACTTCTCTGATCATGGTGCGAACCGTCTAGGAGCTTCTGCTTTGATGCAAGGTTTGGCGGATGGATACTTCGTGATTCCTTACACAATCGGTACATTCTTATCTAAAGAAATTAGAACGCCGAATATCTCGACGGACTTGCCAGAATTTGAGGCAGTAGAAAAGGAAGTTGCTAGTCGTATCGATAAGATGTTTGCTATCAAAGGAAACCAGTCGGTGGAGTCTTTCCACAGACGATTGGGCTTGATTATGTGGGATTACTGCGGTATGTCCCGTAATGCGGATGGCTTAGAGAAAGCGAAGAAGCTTTTGGCAGAATTAAGGGAAGAATATTACAGAGATGTATTCGTACCAGGTACCAATAACGAGTATAATCCAGAATTGGAGAAGGCACTCCGTGTCGCCGACTTTATAGAACTGGGCGAGTTGATGGTGCGGGATGCTTTGGATAGAAACGAGTCTTGTGGTGGTCACTTCCGTGAGGAATACCAATCACCAGAGGGAGAAGCCGAGCGTAACGATAAGGACTATACCTATGTTGCTGCTTGGGAATACAACGGTGATGGCAGCGAACCAACTTTGCACAAGGAGGAATTGATGTTTGAGAATATTGAATTGAAAACGAGGTCTTATAA
>JAHDHL010000110.1 GCA_020631355.1 Saprospiraceae bacterium
ATATTCCACAAGAATATGAGTGTTTCACCAAAGGAATTTTACAATTCCACCTCCCGATCAGGTCCAAATTCAAACCTCAGGCATTCAACTTTTGTACGTTCCCTGCATTATATAGTCGATTCTCATATTGAATATTAGCTTGGAATTTCCACTGGGAACATATTCAATTTAGATTACCTTTATAGGAAACGAAAATACATTCCATGTCGAATCAAGCAGCATTATCCTCCTTTAGGGAGGAGGTAAGAAACTGGCTTTCAGCCAACTGCCCCGAATCCATGAGGAAACCCATGAAGAATAGTTCTGACTATTATTGGGGAGGTAGAAATGGCAAATTCCAAAGTGAGGACCAAAGACTTTGGTTCGAAGCCATGAAAGAAAGGAATTGGGTCGTTCCATACTGGCCTAAGGAATATGGCGGAGGTGGCCTTTCCAAGGAGGAAAATAGCATTCTCCAACAGGAAATGAAACGGTTGGGATGCAGGAAACCCATCGTTAGCTTTGGTGTATCCATGTTGGGTCCTGCCTTGCTGAAATTCGGTAATGAGGAGCAGAAGAATGAACATCTTCCCAAAATCACATCGGGTGATATCCGTTGGTGCCAAGGATACAGCGAGCCCAATGCCGGTTCGGATTTGGCGAATCTACAAACCAAGGCTGTTGACATGGGTGATTATTTCCTTGTTACAGGCCAAAAGGTATGGACTTCCTATGCCAACAAGGCGGATTGGATGTTTTGTTTGGTCAGGACAAACAGTGATGTCAAAAAACAAGCAGGTATCAGTTTCGTACTGATAGATATGCAATCGGAAGGGGTCAGTACCCAACCGATACAACTCATTAGTGGAGCTTCTCCATTCTGTGAGACATTCCTGGATAATGTCAAGGTTCCTAAGTCCAATTTAGTCGGAACGCTCAACAATGGTTGGACCATTGCCAAGTATCTGCTGACCCATGAAAGGGAGATGATCAGTAGTATGGGTGATGCCCAGATTGAGGAACCATTGTATGAAACAGCAGTCAAATCATTGGGTAAGGAGAATGGTCAGTTGAGTGATACATCCATCAGAAAGGATATCACGGATTGGTCCATAGACAAACTGGCTTTCGACCTCACACTCAAACGAGCCGGGGATGAAACCAAGGCCGGTCATTCCTTGGGGGCCAAGGCTTCTTTCCTTAAGTATTATGGTACGGAACTCAATAAGGCACGCCACGAACTCATCATGAAAATCCAAGGATATGACGGCTTGGAATGGGAAGGTGAGAACGAGGGGCGCATTGCGAGGAATTTCCTTAGAACCAAGGGGAATTCCATTGAGGGAGGTACATCAGAAATCCAACTTAACATCATTGCTGGTGCCTTACTGGGCTTACCAAGAAAATAATATCAACCATGGCATTAGTTATCAATGAGGAGCAGTTGATGCTCAAGAATTCAGCTAGGGAATTCCTAGTACAAAAATCCCCTGTCAGTGCTTTGAGAGCACTCAGGGACCAAAAGCATAGCTTAGGATACGACGAGGCTATATGGAATGAAATGACAGGAATGGGATGGACATCCCTTACGATTCCTGAAGCCTATGGCGGATTGGAATTCGGATATGTGGGATTGGGACAAATCCTTGAGGAAATGGGTAGATGCCTGGTCGCTTCCCCACTCCTTTCGTGTATCCTGAGTGCCACCATCATCAACAATGCAGGGAATGATGCTCAAAAAAACAAATACCTGAATCTCATTGCTTCAGGTGAAGCTGTGATTGTGACCGCCATTGATGAGAAGAAGCGATTTTCCACAACGGATATCTCTACTTCTGCAGTAAGGAATGACCAAGGCTATATCCTGAATGGACAAAAGTCATTCGTTCCTGACGGGCATGTAGCGGATTATCATATCGTATTGGCCAGAACCAGC
>JAHDHL010000111.1 GCA_020631355.1 Saprospiraceae bacterium
CTATAAAATGGGCGCATAATATTCGATTTTGCTTCTACTGGTAATCCATCACCAATTTCCTCCCAATCATCCATGCTGTTATTCCGATAAAAAACACTTTCGTAGGTAGCTAAATAAATATCGCCATCTGTTTGTCCTATGTGGACGATGGAGCGCAAACTCTGCCCATCTAAAGCAGCAGTACTTAGGTTTTCCCAATCATCTCCACCATTATCACTATAAAATACTTTCTGGCCATCATTTCCATTGGTAAAAGCTAGCCAAACTTTATCTTCATTTAGAGGATCAACTTGTATTAACATTCTTCGAGAATTTCCTACTGAGGGAATTTCAACTTCTTCCCAAGTCTCTCCGCTATCATCTGTCCGCCATAATTTACCCTGATTAGGAGGCAATTGCTGGCAGACATAAAGAACCTCTAAATTAGACCAAGCTGGCTCTATATAAGTGATGTTATCATCTTCTCCGCCAGCAAAAGTATGTATAGGATAAAAGCTACTTCCTTTATCGGTTGTTTTCCAAAGCTGATTATCTAAGCCTGTATAAGCAATCGAGTAGCAATTAGGAGCAAACTCCAATTCAGTAGACTCAACCGTCCAATAACTTTCATTCGGATCAATACCGAAGCCTACCGACTCTACTGGGTCACCGATAGCCATTGGCATAATTCGGCCATTGATATCAGAGGAATAAACTCTTCTATTCTCGCCCTGATTGACATAACCACTGGCTGGTTCCCCGCCGCCTAATTGTAAGTAATTACCATATCCATAAGGCTCATAGAAAGAGATATTACCATTATGATAGCAACCACCGATTAATACATCTTCATTCCATCCACTACCAAATCCCCAATAATCAGATGCATGTATACCACTCATTTTTGCAGCAAAGCCATCACTCTGAAAGAAATCATCTGAGCGATAAATACCACCATCTGTAGTAATCCAAGTCACGCCATCAAAAGCTCTGAAATCTTGCATATCTACGTGCATATTATAGACACCTCCATTATAGCCTACTATAGGAGTGAAGGTAGCTCCACCATCATCAGATTGGTATAAATTTAAGCCTCCCAATAATATCTGGTCTGCATTTTCTGGATTGGCCATGAGGGCACAATTATAATATCCTTGATGGTATTGCCAATCTGGGTTACCGATTGCTAGATTCATATGATTTTCATCATAAGGACCACCAGCAGGGCCATTGGGTAGCATCCATGATACTCCACCATCATCGGAACGATAAACACCGATGAAACCAGTATCACCAGCTTTGGCTTCCCCAATGAGATAGGCATATACTCGATCAGGGTTATCAGCACTAACTGCTAATCTGCCGCCTCCATCTTGGCGATCAGGATCATCTGAAGCATACCAACCTTCTGTTTGTATCTCAAAAGTTTCCCCACCATCCATCGACCTCCAAAATTCGCACATTTGTTCGGCTGGATTATTTTTGAGTAAGTAAACGATATTATTATCGCCTGCATTGAGTTTGATGTCATGGCAGCGTTGTGGGTAAAGCTCCTCCCAAATGTCACCTCCATCTGTGGAACGGAAAAAACCTCTATCTGTCGCAGCCATAATGCTGCCATTTTCGGGATGTACTAATATTTCCACTGCAGCCAAACCCGCCTCATACAAAACGGATTCCCAAGTCATTCCTCCATCTATCGTTCTAAAGATATGAGAGCCTGAACCAATGAAGACAATATCTGCATCAATTGGGTGAATCTCAGTACTTAATACCCCTCCATCTAAGGGATCATTCAAACTCATATTGACCCATGACTCACCTTCATCATTGGAACGAAATACAAGGCCTGTCTCAGTGCCACAAAAGAGGACATTTTCATCAGAAGCAGATTGATCAAAGGAATATACATTGGATTGTTGTGC
>JAHDHL010000033.1 GCA_020631355.1 Saprospiraceae bacterium
GAATTCCTGAACTATCAGAATAACCGATATAGTATTGGAATAAGTCGGATTCTGTGTCACCATTAATATATGGAGTAATACCCCCGTTCCAAGCAACTTGTATAGTTTGAATTCCAAGAGTACACTCATTTAATGTATCCTCAATTTTTTGGGCAAAGAACAAAGATGGCCCATCACCTAACGGAACTACGTTTGTTGTATATGTACCATTGAGATTTATGATTTCTGAACAAGCGGACTCACCTAACAAAGTACCTATTGTAAATAAATCATCCACAACTCTTACCTCAACAGGTGGATTGGTAACAGCGGTACCAAATTCACCTAACAGAAGCACGGTTCGATTTTCTCCGTTTTCATTTGCTGGTGCTAAAACAGCACACATTGGGATGTGTATATTTCCAAGGCTATCCAAAACTTCAAAATCAGTTTCCGATAAACTGGATGCATCTAATGGGAATTTAAAATTAACAGGCATACCATCTAGCAGGCTTCCTGGTTGATTACATAATAAGCCTGGTAGTCCATTATCAAGTCCAAAAAAAGCCGACACAAGAGTATCTTGTGATTTGGCATTTATAACAAAAGTTAAAATTGTTATTACTGAAAGTAAGATTTTCCTTCTCATATTTTTTGTCTATTCTAATTGCTTACAATATTTCATTTACCATTTTTTGCGTCGTTCTCTCATAATTTTTTTCATTTCTTCCTGCTTTTTCAAGTAGACTTTGTATTGGTCTTTGGAGAGTAATTGCTTCATTTCAGCATCCTTATTCTTACGGATAGCATTCACTTTTCTATACTTACTCATCGGACTATCACCACTGTCTTTTATAGCTATCATTTGTTTTGCATATCTCTGGGTAATCTCCTCGAATTTAGACTTTTGTTCAACTGAAAGATCGAGGGCAGCAGCATACGCTTCCACGTTTTTCTTTACTTCTTCCTTTTGCTCCTGTGTTAAACTAGTTCCTTTGGATTGAGCAAAAGTGGTGATTGTTCCGATTAAGAATATAGCTATGAATAGAGACAAGATTTTGAATACTTTCATGATGATTCAAGATTTAAGTGATTCGAAAATTATATGAATTGCTTGGGACAAAAGTGTAGCAGTAGGACCTAAATAAAAAAGAAATTCAATGAACGGCCATATAAAATCAATCAAATGAGAAATAACTGTAGTGTGCGAATAATTACATCAGATTGATAAATCAAATCTATTGGTTGAAGAAACCAGCAGGTTGGTTGAGAAAAATTGGAGAAGTCATTGGTTTCAAGCATTTTTGTACTATGGCAAAAATTGAAAAAAATAGAGTGCTTAAACATATCCTGATATGGGGCGCTGCTTGGGTTTTGCTTATCCTTTTTTTTACTGAGGGTTGGGAAGACCCTCTTCGCCTTTTATATAGGGGCTTGCCTGTGATAGTAAGTATTCTGGCCCTTATCGCCATAAATGTATTATACTTACTTCCTGAGCTGTATTTCAAAAGGAAAATTGGTCTTTACTTCTTAATTAGCTCTTTTCTCTTCATTGGTATAATATGGTTATTGAATAATGACCTACTTATATTTTCAGAATGGGCTGAAAAGTACGATATCCCTGAAAGGCTCTCTCAACGAAGAAAGAATGAACAGGCTGTTACCTGGTTAAGATACTTTATTCCTTTATTAATTTCTTTTGTTGGAAGTACATTAATTGAGCTGACTCACTTTGCCAATAAGAAAGAAAAAGCTGCAATATCTATTGAAAAGGAAAAATTGGATACGGAAATGAAGTTTTTAAAATCCCAAATCAATCCACATTTTTTATTCAATGTACTGAATAACATCTACACCTTGACTATAATTAAATCTGATAAAGCACCTGATAATATAATGCGATTATCAAAAATGTTGAGGTATATGCTTTATGATTCCAATGACGGAAAAGTCCCATTGCAAAAAGAGATTGACTATTTGGAAAACTATATCAGCTTGGCTTCCCTTAAAGATAGTAGAGGACTCAATATAAAAGTTGACTTAAATAATTATCAAACAGGATTAAAAATTGCACCATTGCTTTTTATTCCATTTGTGGAGAATGCATTTAAACATAGTAAAATAGAAGACCTGAAAAACGGGTTCATTCATATTGAACTAAATACAAGCAAGCAGCATTTGGAATTTTCGGTTAAAAACAGCACCCCCAATGTAGTATTTAAAAAAGACAAAGTAGGAGGCATTGGTTTGGCTAACACCAAACAACGATTGGAGTTATTATATCCCAACAAACATGAACTAAGGCATGAGCTAAAAATTTCGGAAAAGCGAAATGTGTATTCTGTTTATTTAAAACTTGATTTGGAATGAATGAACTAAGCTGTTTAATTGTAGATGATGAAGAATTAGCAAGGACACTCTTAAAAAATTATATCGGTCGTTTACCTCATTTAAAATTGGCTGGAGAATGTTCCAATCCAATAGAGGCACTCCAATTATTACAAAACCATTCTATAGATTTAATATTCCTAGACATCCAAATGCCTGAAATGATAGGAACAGATTTTTTAAAAACCCTCTCTCAAAAACCAATGGTAGTATTCACTACTGCTTATGCGGAATATGCCTTAGAGGGTTATGAACTCAATGTGGTTGACTATTTATTAAAGCCATTTCCCATCGAACGATTTTTACAAGCTGTAAACAAAGCGAGTGATTTAGCGAAACTAAAGCGTAGAGAGGGAAGCAATTCTAATGTATCGCCTGAAAGTACGACAAATGAAAAGAATTACATTTTAGTAAAGTCAGAACATAAGGTACATCGTATTGCCTATAATGATATCCAGTATATCCAAAGCATGCGAGAATATGTAGCTTACTACACGCCTAATGGTCGCATTCTTTCTTTAGGCTCGTTGAAACAGCTAGAAACAGATTTGCCCAAAGAGCTATTTTTGCGAATTCATAAATCATATATCATTTCGAAAGTAAAAGTTTCAACTTTGGAAGGAAATATGGTACATCTTGGGAATGAAAAAATACCTATTGGGGCAAGTTATAGAGAGGCGGTGATGAAAGACTTATTTTGATTTTTTTCCTTTTAGAGTATGTTTGGATCTTGGTCATTATGCTGAAAACAATCTTTTTTTGCTTAGACGAAGCTCATTTTAACAGTCGAACCCCTAGGTGCAAAGCCAAAAATAGCTGAAGTATAAAGGAAGAAGTGGTGTTTGCAAGCCACTTATTAAATTCCTAACACCCCCCCCTTGGTGATGGGTAGTAGTATTAAAAAATCCATTTCACCAGCTCTAAAACCTCTTGATTGTTGATCATATAGATGTAACTTCAAAAAAAACAAACCAATATTCAACACTGGAAATCAATCTTTTACATATCAAATGTTCATGATAGAAATTCATCCAACCCAAAATTCGAGTGCAAATTGAGTGCAAATAAAAAGCAGCTACGAAAACATTTTCGTAACTGCTTGATAATGTGGAGGATACAGGAATCGAACCTGCGACCTCTTGACTGCCAGTCAAACGCTCTAGCCAACTGAGCTAATCCCCCATTCACTATACACTTATAATGGAATGCAAATATAAAAAGTTCCAACAAAATAACATCATAAATATTTCAACTTATTCCACAAATATCTTTCATATATTCAGAATAATGAGTTATCTTTGCCGAGCAAAATTCGCAAGTTCATTAAAATGGATGCATTAAGACCATTTTCAATACCCATAAAAAGTATTGGAAACACAACGCATCAGTTTGATTTTCAGGTTGGTAACGATTTTTTCGAAACTTTTGAGGACAGTATCATCAAAGACGGAAATTTCAGCATCAGACTAGAATTAGACAAAAGAACGACGGTTATGGACCTCAGGTTCATCATCAAAGGTTCTTTCCAAACTGAATGTGACCGCTGTCTTGCAGGTATAAATTTGGAAATAGAGGGAGAACATGACCTCATTGCCAAATTTTCTGAATCGGAAGATGAAGAAGCCGAAGTCATTTATATTCATCCCATGGCTCATGAATTCAATGTAGCCAAGTATATATATGAATATGTTTGTCTGAGTATTCCCATCTCCAAATCATGCCAGGGCGATGCAAAGCCCCAGTGTGATGCTACCATGCAAGATTATCTCGGAGTGGATGAAACAGAGGAAGATACCAATCCGACCAATAATCCATTCCTAGATGCCTTAAAGGATTTTAATCAAGATAATTAATTAGAAACGACATAAAATACTAGTACAATGGCACATCCAAAAAGTAGGATATCCAAGCAGAGAAAGAGGAAGCGTCGTACTCACAAGAAAGCCGTAGCTCCTAACGTAATGATTTGTAAGGAGACAGGTGAATCTCACTTGCGTCACCATGCCTATGAGGCAGAGGATGGCTCACTTTACTATAAGGGTAAGGTGCTCATCCCAGGTGAGTTGGACGAAGAGTAATTGGACTCAAATTTAGCTTTATCATAGAAAGCCTTGTGTTTGCAATCGCAATACAAGGCTTTTAGTGTTTTTTGTTTGTTGTAATGGAATGGGAATCATGGAATTAATTTCACGATTCCGCCTCATATGAATACAGCATACTTTAATTACATTTGCGCCAAACATCAAATCTCATGAAGAAAATCCTCAACACATCCAATGCACCTGCTCCAGTAGGGCCCTATAATCAGGCAACCCACCACAATGGAACACTTTATGTTTCAGGCCAAATAGCCATTAATCCAGCAACAGGTGAATTGGTTACGGATAACATCGAAGCCGAAACCAAACAGGTAATGGAAAACCTCAAAGCCATACTTACCAATGCCGGTGCTAGTTTCGAAAATGTGCTGAAATGTTCCGTTTTTGTTTCAGACATGGGGAACTATAGCCGTATTAATACGGTTTACGCTACATATTTCGATGAGGCAACAGCGCCTGCGAGGGAATTGGTTGAGGTAGCCAATTTGCCCAAATATGTGAATGTTGAGGTATCACTGATTGCAGCATTGGAATTGTAATACATCTATTTTATAACTGATAACTTTTAATTGATAACTGTAATGAGTCAAGAAAAGAAAAACATCCTTTCCTGTATCCAACCCACAGGTGACATCCATTTAGGCAACTATCTAGGAGCAGTTCAGAATTGGGTCAACCTACAGGAAAATTACAACTGTACCTATGGTGTCGTGGATTATCATGCCATGAACATGCTTTACAAAGCAGACCAATTAAGGCAGAACAGTTGGAAGATGGTTTTCCAATTGATGGCTTGCGGTATCAAGGCTGAGAATTTATTCATCCAATCCCTTGTTCCTGAACATTCGGAATTGTGCTGGATACTAAGTAATGTTTGCTCTTTCGGTGAATTGACCCGTATGACTCAATTCAAGGATAAGAGCGAGCAGAAAAAGGAATCCGATAAGGATGCCTTTATCTCATCAGGATTGTTTTTCTATCCTGTGCTACAAGCAGCTGACATCCTGATTTACCATGCGGATTTGGTTCCCGTAGGTAAGGATCAGGTACAGCACCTGGAACTCAGTAGAAATATTGCACAACGATTCAACCACCAATATGGCAAGGAGTATTTCACGCATCCTGAGCCTTTGTTGACTGTGAATGCCAAAATCATGTCCTTGGCTGACCCCAATAAGAAAATGAGCAAGAGTCTCGGGGAAAAACACTATGTCAATATTTTCGGTGATGAAAACCGTATCAGAAAACAGGTAAAATCAGCCGTTACGGATACAGGTGAATCAGAGGGCATGAGTGCAGGTGTCACTAATTTGTTCACCTTGTTGAAAGCTTGTAACAAACAAGAAGCACATGACCACCTGATGGAGCAATTCGAGAGTGGTACGCTGAAATATTCAGAACTCAAGGGTGAGGTAGCAGATGGCCTAGTGGAATTATGCACTCCTATCCGTGAAAGATACCAGGAAATCCTAGCTGATAAGAAGCAAATCAAGGGTCAGATCAAGGCTTCCTCGGCCGAAATCCGTAAGACAGCCCAAAAGACCCTAAGGGAAGTCAAGGATATCGTAGGCATTCTGAATCCTAGATAGATAATGATTATACAGAAAGGGATGGAACGGGACGACTACGAGTCTCTTTCATCCCTTTTTTCTTTAATACCATCAATGATAAACTGACGAAATGAAAATATTCTGCATTGGTAGGAATTATGTGGAACATGCCAAGGAATTGAATAATCCCGTTCCGAAACAACCTATGGTATTCATGAAACCGGATACTGCGTTGTTGCTTAAGAATCGGCCTTTCTTTTATCCCGAATTCAGCCAGAATATTCACTACGAAGTGGAAGTCGTCATCAAGATTGGAAAAGTGGGTAAGTACATTGAACCCCAATTCGCCCATAAATACATCAAGGAAGTAACATTAGGTATAGACCTTACAGCCAGAGACTTACAAAGCCAGCTTAAGGCAAAGGGACACCCTTGGGAAATCGCCAAAGCATTCGATAATTCGGCAGTGTTGGGTACTTTCCAACCCTATGCCCCTTGGAAAGGAAAAGATATCCCATTCCAATTGGAAAAGAATGGTGAAATCGTACAGGACGGTACTACCGCAGACATGATTTTTGATTTCTCCAAACTGATTTCCCATATCTCACAATTCTTTACGCTCAAGATTGGTGACCTCATTTATACCGGTACCCCTGAGGGTGTTGGCCCTATCACCATCGGGGATGAATACAAGGGATTATTGGACGGACAGGAAGTTTTCAGTACCAGAATCAAATAAATCAACCTCGGTACTCTCCAGCATTTTTTGCCTTGAATCGGACATTCATCAAGAACTGTCCCATTCCTGACTTTCATTATTTGTTCAAACCCTTTCATTTTAGGTATAATTGCCTGTTTACTATTTCCAATTATTAGGCAATTATCTATCTTTGCAGCCATTTACAATCATAGAGTAAAATTAACTTTCAATATGCCTTACTTATTTACATCGGAATCCGTTTCCGAAGGACACCCAGATAAAGTTGCTGACCAAATTTCGGATGCCATCATTGATGCATTCCTTTCCAAGGATCCGGAATCAAAGGTAGCATGTGAGACACTTGTAACTACAGGATTGGTGGTGTTGGCCGGAGAAGTTAGGTCCAAGGCTTATGTGGATGTGCAGGAAGTAGCACGCCAGGTGATTCGTAGAATAGGATACACCAAATCAGAATATCAATTCGATGCTGATTCCTGTGGTATCATCTCTGCTATCCATGAACAATCAGCGGATATCGCACAGGGTGTGGATGTGGGTAAGAGTGAGGAGGAGCAAGGCGCAGGTGACCAGGGAATGATGTTCGGGTATGCAACGGATGAAACCGACAATTATATGCCATTGGCCCTTGATTTATCACATAGGCTTTTGATTGAATTGGCTGCCATAAGGAGAGAAGGTAAGAGGATGAAGTACTTGCGTCCGGATTCCAAATCCCAGGTAACCATTGAATACAATGACAGGAACCAACCTGTAAAAATCAATACCATTGTCGTTTCCACACAACATGATGATTTTGATGAGGATGATTTGATGTTGGAGAAAATCCGTGAGGATGTAGTAAAAATCCTTATTCCAAGGGTTAAGAAGCAATTGCCTAGAAGACTGAAGAAACTATTCACTGACGATATCATCTATCATATCAATCCTACCGGAAAATTCGTGATTGGTGGTCCTCATGGTGATACGGGTCTTACAGGTAGAAAAATCATCGTAGACACTTATGGTGGAAAGGGTGCACATGGTGGAGGTGCTTTCTCCGGAAAGGATTCTTCCAAAGTGGATCGTTCTGCAGCTTATGCTACCAGACATATCGCTAAGAATATCGTTGCAGCCGGATTGGCCAAGCAGTGCTTGGTACAGGTAGCCTATGCAATCGGTGTGGCAGAACCCGTTGGTATCTTCGTTGATACTTACAAGACTTGTAAGGTCAAGGGCTTGAAAGATGGTGAAATAGCTGAAAGAATCAAGAATTTAGTGGATATGCGTCCAGCAGCTATCATCAACCGTTTCGGCTTGAAGAATCCTATCTTCAGTGAGACAGCTGCTTATGGTCATATGGGACGTACCGTCGGAACAAAAGAAATTGATGGTAAGTCGTATGATACATTCGGTTGGGAAAAACTGGATTTGGTGGATGCCATCCAGAAAGAATTCGAATTATAATTCGGATTACATATAAAAACTAAAAGAGGTGCTTTCATAGAAAGCACCTCTTTTTTTATTGAATGAACCTAAGGTCTGAATTATTTACCCAAAGCTCGTTTTCTTAATCTCTGTAAGAATGGTGATGCAAAGATGAAATCCTGAAGTAATTCATTATCGGATTCCAAAACCATATTCTTATTACCTTTCCATGCCAACTTACCCAAGTGCAGGAAATTGATATTCGCACCGATTTCCATCACAGAATTCATATCGTGCGTATTGATAATCGTTGTCATCTGATTCACTTGCGTAATCTCCTGAATCAACTCATCAATGACCAAGGAAGTCTTAGGATCCAATCCCGAATTCGGTTCATCACAGAAAAGATACTTGGGATTCAGTACAATCGCTCTGGCAATCCCTACCCTCTTTTGCATTCCTCCTGAAATCTCTCCGGGATACTTATTATTACTCCCCTCCAGATTGACGACCTCAATACGTTCATCCACCCGCATTTCCTTTTCTTTCTTCGTCATCTTCGTGAACATATCCAATGGGAAACGGATATTTTCCTCCACTGTCATGGAATCGAACAATGCAGAACCTTGGAAAAGCATCCCAATCTGTTTCCGCACATCTATCAACTGCCTTTTATTGAGTTGGGTGATATTGACATCATCATACCATATCTCGCCTTCGGTAGGTTCCAGAAGACTTACGAGAATCTTCAGGAATACCGTCTTTCCCGCTCCGGACCGACCAATGATAAGATTGGTTTTCCCTTTCTCGAATACAGTGGATATGCCCTTGAGGACTTCCACGTCTCCGAATGATTTCTTTATGTTTACAGCTCTAATCAAACCTCTGGTCTATTTAGGTTAACGAAAGGGTTATGACATAATCCGCCAAGAGTATCATTACATCACTGACTACCACGGCATTGGTACTGGCCCTACCGAGTTCTATACTACCTCCCTTGACAAAGAATCCCTGATAACAGGAAACCGAAGTCAGAATGAAACCGAATGATACCGCTTTCACAAACATCATGAATACGTTATAAGGCAAAAAGAATGATCGGAGCCCCAATACATACTCGGAATCAGTTACCATACCCGTTGGAACACTTGCCAAATAACCTCCGACGATACTAACGAAAGCAGCGATGGCTACCAACATCGGAATGACAATCAGTGCAGCCAACAACTTCGGTAAAACCAGATATGAAGCCGTATTGACCCCCATGATTTCCAAGGCATCAATCTGTTCTTTCTGCCTCATACCACCGATTTCAGCAGCAATATTGGACCCTACCTTTCCGGCCAATACCAAGCAGGTAATCGTAGGTGCCAGTTCTATGATGGTCATATCCCGCACAATATATCCCGTATAGTACATAGGTACAGGAGCGTCCTTGAGTTGGTAGGCGAATTGTACCGCCGATACCGCACCGATGAACAATGCAATCAGACAAACAATGACCAAGGAACCAATTCCAATGTCATTCATTTGCCTCATGGTCTCTTTCCAGTACATGGACCACTTCTCCGGTTTTGATATCATCAAACGGAGTAGGGATACATAACGTCCCAGATGATAAAAAAGAGAATAAATCATTCTTTACACTTGTTTTGGGAAAATTTCGATTCCTTATTAATGCGGAAAATTACATTATTTTAACGAAAATAGGAGGACAATGGCCTGAATAAGATTCCATTTTATAATTAGAGTCCTCAAATTGTATATGAATTCCTTTTAATATTATTAATTTGCTTGCTGATATCTACTCCTATTCCTTTACTTATCCGTGGATATGGAATTATAGGGATTTGAATGGTAATGGAAATAGGAATAGGTACTGAATATTGAAATGTATTTTCTTCTCGACAAGGATAAAAAACCTTTGATGCAATCACCGAAACCCAAGGGCCATATCATCCTGAAGAAATGTTGAGACCAAAACTAAATGGCTTATGCTCCAGAAGTTGATAGAGTTCTTCCAGAACCTTTTCAAGGGTTTTGATGACAATAAACCAACCAATCCGCCCAGTCCGCCTAGCCCTAATCCAATGCCTCCATCCCCTACTCCTACGATTCCAGAAGTGGAGGAAGAAGATGATGCCTTGGTATCGGATGGCTCCGATTTGTTGGCAGACCCGGATACCATAGGAACAGTAGTCTTCCCTGAAGAACTGGAAATCCTCGCTCCTGACGAAATCAATCCAACTGCCCCTACCTCTCCTGAGACTATTGGTGATCTACCAACCATTGCCGATCCGATTGTGGATGACACGGATGATGAGGGTGATAGTGATGATGAAACGGTAACACCCCCAAGTCCTCCGGAACCTCCCAAGCACCAAGCCAGATACATGTGGTGTTTGGATAATGGCCATGGCAAGTTTACTGCAGGTAAGCGGTCGCCTAAGTTCGAGGATGGCACTCGATTCTTCGAGTATGAATTCAATAGGGATATCGTGAAAAGAATCATTGACCAACTGACTGAAAAAGGAGTCAAATTCTTCAATGTCGTGCCTGAAGTGGATACCGATAATTTCCTAAAGGGGCGAGTGGATAGGGCCAATGCATTCCAATCCGACCTACCGAAACTTTTCGTTTCCATACATTCCAATGCTGCACCTGCTCAATCCAGCGCCCATTGGGCCGTACCCGGCGCCAAGGGAATGGAAACCTGGTACTATACAGGAAGTAGCCGTGGCAGGAAATTGGCCAGTATCTTCCAGAAGCATATGGTCAGCTATACTGGTATGGTGAACCGTGGATTGAAAAGTACGAAGAAGCTTTATGTGATAAAGAATACCAAAATGTCTGCCGTACTCACCGAAAATGGTTTTTATAACCATAAGGGAGAGGCTCAGGAATTGATGAAGGATGAAGTTCGCCAATCCATTGCGGATGCACATGTTGCGGCTATTATGGAAGTGGAAAAGAATGGACTATAAGTCATACGAACCATTCATAGTAAGAATAAAAAATAAAGGAGGATGCGGGTTAGCATCCTCCTTTTTAAGTCATGAAAATCAAAAATCAACGTCTATTTGTTTAGGCAGCAGTCAATATGCTGCTAGGTTTCATTACTAATGTCTCGATATTGATGGATGCAGCACGCTCGGCTACTGTCTGGATATTATTATTCAAATTATAATGCAAGCCAATCTTGGCAATCATGAATGGCGTACGGTAGATTTCCTTAAGACTTACCTTGGAACCGTCCATATTCACCCACTTCATCAAAGGATATTCATAAATCGCTTCCGTAGCATATTGCTTACCGAATGTCTGACGGATTCTCACGAAAATCTCTACATCAAACAACCAATCTGTTTGGAATTCTTCTGCGAAAACGATGCTAGCCATTTTTCTATTGAAAAGCTTGGCACCACATTGTGTATCATTAATCGGAAGATAGGATACGGACTGAATCATCATCCCTACCACAGAGGAGAATACCTTTCTTGAGAATTTTCTCTCGATTTGCGCTCCCATCCTACTCATTCTTGAACCAATCAGTACCTCGAAATTCTTATTATCATACAAGAACTGGCTCATTGAGGAAAATTCTTCCAAGCTTGTAGCCAAATCAGCATCCAAAAATCCGATTTGATTACAATTCCTTAGGTTCTTCAATGTAAATAGAACTCCTTGTCTGACTGCATTGGCCTTACCTCCATTCTCATGCAAATCAACCACACTTGTTTGTTCAGGAACCATTTGGTGGATGGACTTCAATACTTCAACTGTATTATCAGTGCTACCATCATTCACAAATACAATGTGGAATGATTCATTCTCATTCAGGAAAGAAATGAATTTAGAGGTATTCAACCTATCTGCTTCGTTGTAGCAAGGAATGATTACTGATGTTTGGTTTTCGATATTGACAATTCTCATAACGTGTTAATTTTGACTGCAAGTTACGGGCATGTCAGAGCTGAAATGAGAAACTATCGTTCAACCTTAAGCAACTGTGGACTAAAGCACAACAATAGAAAATTGAGTATAATAAATATATACAAAACGTTGTGGTTCAAGTCACTGATAAAGGAGATATACAAGGTATTCATTTTATAATAAATTGAATTTGTGATAAATACAATGTATCAAACATTTTAATACAAGGCAAAAGGTGCATCACAAGTCAAATCGGTTCATCTATAGTTGAAGTTCAAATTTTTCATTCACCGACAGAAAGGGTGATTTCATCTACACTTGAACTACGCACACATGATGGCGAAAATTAATGTTTGTTTATAAACTCGGTTAATTATAGGTCAATGAGGAGTAAAATCGTGTAAGATGTTGCCTCCACATCCATGATGATAAATCCGTTCAATTCAGTCATTGTATAATGGTTTAAGCTGCTGCAGATAGAATATTACTCGGCTCCAATTTGATGGAGGACAATTGATCTTTCAATGGCTGACTGACTTTATTAGCCAGAACTTCTGAAACATTATATAACCAGGCAATCTTAGCTAACATATATGGTGTTCTATATATTTCTTTCATTGTCAATTTGGAACCGCCAACTTCCGTCCACTTCATTAAAGGATATTCATAAAGGCGTTGGATAGCTTGGTTTTTTCCTAGAATCTGTCTGATTCTGATGAATAATTCAACATCAAAAACCCAATCCGTATGAAAAGGAGTAGCAAATACGTCTGCTGCTATCTCTCGGGTAAATACCTTGGCCCCACATTGTGTATCATTAATGGGTAAACCTGTTATTTTTCCTATTATACACTTCACGCAAATGGAAAATAGTTTCCTTGAGCCCTCCCTATCAATGTTAGCACCTATTCTGGACATCCTTGAGCCCAAAAGCAACTGGTAGTAGCTATTATTCCTGATGAAAGTATCCATGGCCTCAAATTCCTCCAGACTCGTGGCTAAGTCGGCATCCAAATAACCGATGTAATTGCAACCCCTAAGATGTTTCAATGCAAAAAGAACCCCTTGTCTGACAGCACCCGCTTTTCCTCCATTCTGCTTCAAATCGACTACATGTACCCTATCGGAAGAAAAGTCATGTATGATATTCAATTTATCTATTGTCCTGTCGGTGCTTCCATCATTAACCAAGACTAAATGGAAATTTTTCCTTTGGGAAATGAATGATGAAATTTTATTGACATCCAACCTCTTTTCCTCATTGTAGCATGGTATTACGATGCAAGTTTGGTTATTATCCAGTGTTATCATTGTGTATGTGTGTTATCTAAGTGTGTTTGTTGTATGTATGGTTTTAGAAATAAATGTTGTAAGCTAAGGCAATCGGCAATGCAACCAATGTTGCATCAAACAACAAGACAAATGCCTTTTTCTTCATGTCAACTGATTCCTCACCAATATTTGTATTAGTGTTGTATTCACTCTTGATAACTGCTGTAGAGTTGTTCCAGTCGAAGAATGTATTGTTGGCTGTCTGTGTTGTAGTATTATTCATGATTGATAATTTTGATTGCAAGTTACGGGCAAACCAATGTTCATTTTTCAATCTGTCGTTCAGTGTATAGCATCTGTAGTTAAGTTTATTTTTTTAGCGGTTGGAGTGACTCTTAGTTGGATTCAAAATCTAAAAACAAGATGAAATTTGTTCAAAATAATAACTAAAAAAATCATAAAACATTACATTACAAATATTTATACATTAAAAATACTAAACCCATAAAACATATCATTGTCACAATCAAAGCGTATAATGACAAGTGTATTTGCTTGTAATTTCATTCACCGATAGATTTAGTCATTTCGTCCACAGGTAAGAAGGCAATAGAAAAGGAATGTCACTATGAATGGAGTCGTTTAAATTCAATTTGTACCAAAATGTGATAAAAGAACGGATAAAAATCTTATCGAATAGAATGGAAAAGGCCATTTGTATCCCTATAGTTACAAATGGCCTTAAGTGTAAAACATGAATAGATAATATTCACATTATTAGTCTTGTTGTTTGTTTTTACATATCTGATAAATTCGCATTACCAGATATAGCATTGAAGTTATGATAATCATATCGAGGCATATTTAAAGAATTATAGAGAGATAATGTAAAGGAACAGGCATCTGTTTTTTCGTGTCAATGGGTTGGATGGTCAGATGCATGATAGTGTTTGTAAGCATGGTCTCATTCCATATCATTTTCTTGGTTCTCTTTTTCGGACTATTCATATCAAAAAGTTTAGGCTTTGACCTTACTTACGGTGCATTACCATAACCGGCCAAGTTGTTAATAATAGAGGGAGGTAGATATAATTGAGTGAGAGACTGTGTGTATTGTTGATACTAAATTACTGACGAACCATGAGTGATATACTGCTCTTTCGGTCAAGTTTACATATATATAGATAGGCAGGAATTCCATTGGAATTCCACACTTGAAGCCCAATTATAATAACTCACCTATGGGAAACCCAATTTCATCATATTGGAGGGAATTTATCCTAACCTTTTGAAACATTTACCGTAGAACATGAGGCGAAAGCGTTAAGAAAAACACAATAGACTAACAACCAGAGATACATACATAACACAATCTTCTAATTTCTACATTTTTAGCAAGGTTATTGATAGATTAGAACTGTATTGATGAATCATTAATCGAATGGCCAAATCAGCAAATGACACATATTTATCACCCAACCTCATCATGTTGGGTATCGTGGTCGTATCCTGTATTTTTCATGGATGCCTGGTCATTTATTCCTTTCCGAACACATATGACAACTATGTACATACCTTCTTCGCTGACCATTACAGAAGAAGTTGGTTCGAACCATGGGAAAACAGATGGTATACCGGTTTTACAACGACCAGTTACCCACCCCTCATACATCAACTAGGCGCTCTTTTATCCTATTTCGTATCCCTCAAATCAGCCATGTTATTGGTATGGATGTTTGTCATCAATAATTTCGTTGTTGCAGTTTACAGGTATTCGAGAATTTGGGTAAGTGATACATCAGCGCTGGTAGCAGCCAGTTTTGCCATCGTTTGTCCATCCATTCTAGAGGCCATGCATGTTTTTGGACAATTACCCACCATTACAGGAATCGGTTTCCTACTACATGCAACCACTGAAACGTATAAATGGGTAAGGCATGATAAGAACTTCTATCTGATATCAGCACTTTCACTGTTTGCGGTTACCATATCCGGACATCATGTGACCACAATATTCGGTATGATATTCTTCGTGGCACCTGTAGTCCTCACAGCAGTCATTGATAAGGTAGGGATCAAGGGTGCTTCCTTCAGGAAAGCCCCACTGACACTTTTCATCAAGACATTATGGGAACATAGATACAAGTTTGCATTCTTTGGTGCAGCTTTCCTATTCCTATTGATATTTGTGGTATTCCCCTATTGGTATTGGTCGAAAACCGATCCCATTACACAAGTTCCCATTCCACACGGTTCCCGTGACAATTTCCTAACCGTCAAAAGTAGTGGAGTCGCATTTTTCGTTATTCCTTGGGGAATCGTACTGGCATTACTTCCATTCCTATTCAAGACATTCCTGAGTGGACGTAATATATTCATTGGATTATCATTCACATTGCTGGTCATATTGGGAACAGGTGGAACCACCCCCATTCCTAAGTTATTATTAGGAGAGAATGCATTCAACATCCTAACCTTGGACCGTTTCACGTTTTGGGCATCCGTCATGGCCATACCATTCGTAGGAGATTTTATCCGGCGTTTCATAGCTGACGATTATGCACAATTACTCTATAAGAGAATCGGTAGGCTCAGAACCAATCTTCTTCAGGCATTCGTTACTATCTATCTGATAGGACAAACTATTCTGATTGTCAATTTGATTGAATTCAGGCCCTTGCAACCTCAATCCATTAATATAGATCCGATTACAAAATTCCTAGAACGGGATGAACACTACAGATGGCGATACCTGACTCTCGGCTTCGGTGACCAGGTTGCTTGGCTTGCCGCCAATACAACTGCCAAAAGTATTGATGGTAATTACCACTCTGCCAGAAGGGTTCCGGAATTGACATCCAGGGCCATTGAAAGGTTGGAAAATAGTAAATTCAACGGTGTTGAAGGGTTGGGTTCCTTGCAGCAATTCCTGACAATTCCGGAAAAATACCATCTTAAGTATATCTTTTCCAATGATAAGTTCTACGACCCCCTACTCCATTATTGTGGGTGGCATCGCGTACAACGATTAGAGAATGGTATTATGGTATGGGAAAAACAGGACATCAAACCCCTACCTCCCGAACTCCCCATGAAAGTCATTCCACAGTACCAGAAAATCATGTGGGGAACCCTCCCACTTTTCTGTTTGGCCAATGCCATATTGATTAATCTATACCTCAGGATATTCCTATTCCGTATCCTAGGCCGGGATAAGAATCCGACCCAAACCGGTATTTATTATTATGAACGTCGTACTCATAACAGATACCTCATTACACCCATTCTGTTGGTATTGGTACCCCCCATTATGTTCCTTTGGGCAGCCGGGGATATCATAAAGAGGAATAAACAAGCTAGACCTGAAGAAGCCATTACAGCTTATTATGATGCGCTCGATTTCAAGCGTTTTAAAGAAGCACACTCCTATCTGAATCCGGAAGAAGGACTGAATTTCGAACAGTATGTTCTGGAAATATCAGTAGCGGATGGACTTCTTAACTCCTATGCAAAATTAGATAATATCAGAACAGAAATTGTGGAACAGAATGATTCCACAGCCAAAGTCCTAACACAAACGGATTGGGTTACACCGATTTCCGATTATTCTAATAACATCATCCATAATATGGAAAAAAAGGAGGGAAAATGGTATTTGGAACCTCCGAAATTCGATTTGTCACTACCTCCCGACCAATTCATTCAACAGCCGACTGTTCGTTATTTCAAACAAGGTAAAAGGCGGGTTTCGACTGATTTGACAACGCCTGATGATGTAGTGGATAGACCCACACTCAATATCATAGATGCTAAATTAGTGGAATACGATTCCATTGTTTCTATTGTAGGAGAAGTTCAGAATACGGATAATTTACCTGCCCATGTTACCATAACTGCCATCTTATTCGATAGTATAGGTAGGGAAATCACAAAGTATAATGCCAAATTCAACATGCAACATAAGATTCTTCCCAAGGAAAAATCACCATTCAGGATAGATTTCGAGGAACTCTCATGGAGAAAGGACAATGAATCCAAACCGACTACCATCGACCCGAATGAGTTCAATCCGTTCCGATTCGAGGAATTCCCATATTCTTGTAAGGTTTTTGCCAAAGCTGTTGCAGAAAATACGGACGTATATAAATACGGTAATATCAGCAACATGAAACTCGACATTGAAAATGATTCGGCTTTCGTACATGGGGATATCGTGAATACAGGTGTGGACGAAATCACCATTCCCGAACTCATCGTCGGATATTATGATGATAATTGTAAAATCAGGTATGTAGACCATCATTTTGTGAATAGTGCGGTAAGACCCCAAAGAAAGAATCCGTTCCAATATTCCCTGATTGATGAAGATAAATTAACCATACATTATGCCATTCCTGAAAAGGATAAATATGTGAACGGCCTACAACAAGCCATTTTCCAAATTGGTGGGAATCCTGCGAATTGTGAGGATGCCCTCATCAAATACAAGGAAAATAATATAAAGATTGGGATCAATGCTTTTGTGGGTGTGCCCTCATTATACTGATATGAACAGATATCTTGCTTACATATTCTTTATAACATTCATATTTTCTTGTGGAAAACAGGAGGTTGATGATCTATCTGTAACCGATATAGATACAAGCCAATATGGTTTTTCTATAATAGAATCTTCCATTGCAGGTGATGATGTCTGGATTAATATCACAGGAGACGTTTCAAAAAGTAATGACTTCTACTTTCTGATATTTCATCCTTTGGGTAGACATATCATGGATGTGAATGAGAATTTCATGCAAATTCCTAAAAGTTGGACTAAGCGGTCCGGGGAATATGATGTGGAATTCTATCATTTCAACCAATTGATAGAAAAAAAGAAATTTCAGGTAATGCCAAGGGAAGCCATTGGCGATTTGAATTCATATATCGGTCCCAAATCCATTATCACGACCATCAATGAACCCTGTATGATTATCGGTATACCTACGGATACATTCAACAACCCCATGATGGATGGTACACAAGTGGCATATAATCTACAGCGTCCCGGATTGGATATTCAGAATAGGTCAATCAGCATTCAAAAGCTAACCTCCAATTATGTTTTCAATGCACAAACCCTGAATGGTAAGACATTGGTGGGTATCAACTGTAATGCCTCTTATTCTATGGAAAAATATGTGGATGAAGAACCGGGCTGGCCCAAACAAATCAGGATCTCACCTATACCCAAAACCTTAAAGGCAGATGGTAAACAATTCGTCACCATCAGTACGGAACAAATCAGGGATGCCTTGAATAATATTGTCATGGATGGCACGCAAGTTACATTTTTCCTCTTAGGAGATGATGGTAGCACGAACCAATTCACCAGTCTGACAGTTGATGGAAAATCAAAAATTTTCTTCCAACATCCGAGGAAAACCATGACTTTTCAAGTATACGCTGTGTCGGGTAATATAAAAAGCAATACCATCCCCTTGGCATTCGAAACCAATGCCAAGGAAGTTCCTATGCTATTACTAGAAGAAGACAATCTCATTCGCATAGGGCCCATTACGAGCCATTTACAACAATTCATTCCAGACGGAAGTAAGATTAGATATGCGTTTTATCAGGATGGACAAATCATGAGGGAGGGAACAGTAGCCACACAAAAAGGGATGACACTGATACGATTGGAGGATTTGGTACTCGACCCGGGAGAATATATCGTAGAATGCGAATATGAGGGGAATACATCCGTAATGACCTTAAATATTGGAAATTGAGAAATAGGGATAGGATATTAAAGAACGAATCGTTCATTATTGTATTGGGCATGATTTTGCTCATGCTATTTTTCCTATGGATATTTTCTAGGTCTTTTGCCTATTTCAATACCGGTGCATCCAAGGAGGATATCCTCAATGAGGAAGAATATAAGGCAGCTTACCATACACCGAGTTTTACCTGGGCTGATAATGGGAATGAGGGCCGGGAGGTCGAGGATTACCTTAAGGAAATCCTGAGTAAGGACTATGCCCATGCCTGGTATTACTGGAACATCCAGCACAAGAACGGGTTTGCTGAGAATTCAAGGATTTTCTATTCTATGATTTATACCGATGAATTTTCCAAGATCTTTTCAGCAGAGCCACTATCAAAGAAAAAGGTCAACCGTGTGGATTTGGAACACCATCTGGACATCCATCTTTATGCACTTGATGGCCAAGTGATTTCATTCACGGATAGCGCTGCGGTTATTGTTGAGGAAATCATGAATGATGAGGGGAAAATCATTCATTCCAAAAAAATAGAAATGACATTGGATGTGGTTATGGTTTTCCAGGATGCTGGCTGGACGATTCAGCACATGGTTCCAAGAAACATCCAAGACCATGATTTCCCATATGTCGATGCACAAATACCTCAAGCGCCCTATTACAAGGTCGGGGCCGCAGCTTCTTACCAAAGGAACCAACAGGAATTCAGACCCAAGGGTATCAATTATTACCCACAGGCATTTCCTTGGGACATCTGGGAACCATTCCCTGAGGATACCATTAGGGATGACCTTAGAATCATCAAGGAATTAGGAATGAATACCATTAGGATCTTCGTAGGATTTGATGAGTTCGGAAAAGGTTATGTCGACTATGAATACCTCGAAAAACTAAGGATTCTCCTTGATATGGCTGAAGATGAGGATATCGCTGTCATCGTTACTCTTTTTGATTTTGTGGGTAATTATGAGTTACCGAATTGGCCGGCTTGTGATCGGCACCTAGAAACCATTCTCAAAAAATTCAGGACCCATCCTGCCATATTTGCCTGGGATATCAAGAATGAGCCAGATCTTGATTTCAAACATGCACAGACAGATAGAGTCATCAATTGGTTGGAATTCATGCTCGCCAAAGCAAGGCAATATGACCCGAACCATATGATTACCATTGGGTGGAGCCAGCCCGAAATGGCATATCTATATGAAGAAAGACTAGACTTCGTAAGTTTCCATTATTATCGAAAAAGCAAGGATTTGGCAGTTGCCATACAGGAATTAAAACAACAGACCAACAAACCAGTAGTATTGGGTGAGTTCGGTATGAGTACCTATAATTCATACCTGTTTCCTTTTGGAAAATATGAAGAAGAACAAGCTCAATATTACAATGAGATACTCGCAGTATTGGAGCAAGATGAGATTCCCTTTATCTCATGGACGCTGCATGATTTTCCTGAAGTACCCAGTAAGGTCGTGGGCAGTTTGCCTTGGAGGAAAAATCCACAAGCACACTTCGGCATCCTCAAACAAGATGGTAGCCCTAAACTCGTAGCGGATGTATTAGCGGACTCATTCGACCATTCTACATCTATTCAGATCAGTTGGATACAAAAAGTATTGCGTCCATTCCATGTTGGCGTCCTTTTGGGTATCATATTTGTCATTGTAGGTGTATTACTGTTCTGGAAACGAAAACTTATCATACAAAGACTCAACCTTTTTAGTTCATCCTCGTAAAACTAAGGTATGAAAATAGCTATTGTATCTGCTTACCCACCCAGCATGGGTACATTGAATGAGTATAATTTCCATCTCACCAATCACTTTAAGAACAAGGATGGAATTTCAGAAATCCACCTTTTTACCGATACCCTCCCCAATGGAGAGGCATATCCCGAAACCCGTTTGGGGCCCAAGGTTTTCATCCACGATTGTTGGACTTTCAATGCTTGGACCAATCCTTTGAAAATCGCTAAGAAAGCTAAGAAATTAGGTGTCGATATTGTCTTGTTCAATATCCAATTCCTTACGTTCGGTGATAAAAAAATCCCTGCTGCATTGGGTTTGATGACACCCATGTACATGAAATGGAGAAATCAGCATTCCGTAGTACTCCTACATAATATCCTAGAAGAAGTGGACTTGGAGAGTGCGGGAATATCCAAGAATCCGATTATCAATAAGATATATAATGCCTTTGGTACATTCCTTACCAAGTGCTTGCTAAAAGCAGACCTCATGACTGTGACAATCAGTAAGTATGTGGAAGTATTGGAAAAGAAATACCAAAAAACCAATATTGCCCTCACTCCGCATGGAAGTTTTGAGGTGCCACCCCTACCCGACTTCAATTATGTCACCAAGCCTATGTCAGTCATGGCATTCGGAAAATTCGGTACTTATAAGAAAGTCGAGGTGATGATTGAAGCTGTAGAGGATTTGAGGAAAAGAACGGGCGTGGATTGTAATATCGTCATTGCAGGTTCGGATAATCCCAATGCCAAGGGATACCTTGATTCCATGAAGGAAAAGTACAGCCATGTCAGTGGTCTCATCTTTACCGGCTATGTGGCAGAGGAAGACATCCCTCGTTTATTCAAGGATAGTACGGTAGTCGTATTTCCTTATAATGGCACTACAGGTAGTTCCGGTATTCTGCACCAAGCAGGTAGCTATGGCAAGGCCGTTGTCATGCCCAAGATTGGTGACTTGGAAAAACTCATGGATGAGGAGGGGTATCATGCGGAGTTATTCAAGCCGGATGATGTGGAATCCCTATCCACAGCTTTGGAAAAGGTATTGTTGAATCCTGAACACAGAAAATTCTTGGGCCAACAGAATTATTTTGCAGCTACATCTTTACCAATGGAGGATATTACGGATTGGTATTACCTGCACTTCCTCAATATTACCGGTAAGATGGAAAGTGTTATGAATTCTATCCAACCACAATATGATAAACAAAAATTGAGTGCCTGACAAGGCATTCAATTTTTATATTCCGATTCAATATTTCCATCTTGTTTTATATGACAAAAAAATGGGGCGTTACTTCTAAAGTAACGCCCATTTTTTTAGAACAAAACACATACAATTCGGGCCCGATGAGAACAGGCCACAGGTCTTTAGAACCTAGTCAAGATTGAAAATTTCTTAATATATGTCTTCAAACATCATAATAAATTGAGGGAGTAAGCTAATGAACTTATCTATCAGGTTTAAAGCATATCTCTTAGGATGCTACTCTCATAGTATTTCTTATTGAATACACCACGTTCAGTGGGATGGTCATCTTCGTTTGCTCAAAGGCTTCAACCAAGCCATTGATGTAAGGGGATTTGACATAAAATATCATATTGTTCTTGCGAGCAACCATTCTCAACTTTACCAAAAGATTGATTCCTACTACGTCCAATTCACGAGTATCGAATAAATCAATCACACACTCACTGGATTCATTAGAAAACCATTCTTCCATATTTCTCTTTAATTCCAAGGCATTAGCGGAAGTCAGATTTCCTTTTATTCTGTAAGTTGTTTTGGTATAGCCTTTCTTAGCAAATGTTGATACTTCTAGTCTTATGTTACTCATGGTGGTGAAAATTTTAATTAGTGATTACGATTACAAATATGCATCGAAACCAGCGTTCACTTTATGAATAATATGTGGAATGCAGTTATCTGTCGATGAAAGGCTAAAAGGCTGATTATTTGATTTTAGGTTGAAAAGCACAAAATCATAAATTATTGAAATTCAATAATTTACACTCTATAATTATACTTAATAGAACTAAGTCAACTATCGGTAAAATGACTTTTACCTACGGTGAATGGCAAGAAACAAGCGATTGAAGCAAGCATATGAATACAAATCATATTTGATGATAGGAAGTATCAAGATAAGCAATAAACCATGTATATAATTCCAAGAAAAGGATACGACACAAAATGAAAGTTGTAAAGTTGTCTATTATGGCCAATATTATTTATATTAACCTTTCTAAATCAAAATATCAATGGCAAAATCTAGGAGAAAAAAGAAAATCGAGGCCCAGAATCAAAAGGAATTCAGACAAGTAATCATAGGTATAGGAGTCGTTACAATCATTTTACTCCTAGTGGGATACTTGATGTTCAGTAATTCCTAGGGCATTAGGTATGCATACGGGTGAATATTTAATACAAATAAGTCATTCCTTCATCCATCCTATAGTTTCTTACCTTTCATTGCTGTGGCTATGTTGTGGTCCAAGGCCCTATGTGCCAACGGATTCGTGTACTTGTTGAGTTGTTCCATTGCTTGATTAATCAAATCCTTATCCTCTCCCTCAACTGTTGATTGTAGTTGAAGTGTAAGCAATTTGGTATTCTGTATTTCTTCCTCAGTCAGGATGGAAAGATTCTGCTTGAGGAATTTCTTGGCAGATAGGATAATGTTCTTCGCTTCGACCTTGGCTTCCAATACGGCTCTTTTCTTCATATCCGTCTCCGCATTCTTAATGGACTCCAACAGCATCAGGGCCATTTCCTCCTCAGATACACCATACTGGGAACGAATTTCTATTTCCTGTTCTGTTCCGGAACGTGTTTCCATTGCTTTGACTCGTAGGATACCATCCGCATCCAGAATGAAGTGTATTTCTATCTTAGGGATTCCGGCCGGCATCGGTGGGATACCCTTGAGGATGAATTCTCCTAATTTCCTATTGTGTTCCACCAAATCTCGTTCCCCTTGGAAAACAGAAACCTTTAGGTTTGTTTGTCCATCCACGGATGTGGTATAATTCCGGCCGGCATTAATCGGCACCTTGGAATTCCTTGGTATGATCGTATCCATCAATCCCCCAATGGTCTCAATGCCCAGAGACAATGGAGTCACATCAATGAGTAATACATCCTTTTGATTTCCTGCCAGAACATCCGCCTGAACTGCAGCACCCAACGCAACGACCTCGTCAGGATCCAATTCACAGGAAACCTGCTGCCCGAAGTAAGCACTCACCATTTCTTGGACCAAAGGAACCCTCGTCGAACCCCCAACCATGATTACCTTATTAATATCCTTTGCAGACAACCCTGCGTCTTTCATGGCATTGGCACAGCAATCAATGGTCCTTTGTACCAATGGTCTGATAAGATTTTCATAGATATTCCTTTCCAATTGGATTTCATGCCCCTCGAATGCTCCTTTGAATGTATCATTGAATGATAAATGTTTCTTGGCTTCTTCTGCCAGTAATCTGGCTACTTGTAAATTATTCGAAGTGAATATTCCCTCATATTCAGTCATCCAATGATCCAGAATGGCCTTATCCAGATCGTCTCCACCCAAAAAGGTATCACCATTGGTCGCCAACACCTCGAAGACTCCGTCCTGGATATCCAATATGGATACATCAAAGGTTCCTCCGCCCAAATCATACACAGCCACTACCTCATCCAATTGTCTATCCACTCCTACCCCATAGGCAAGACTGGCAGCCGTAGGCTCATTAACAATCCTAAGGACATCCAATCCGGCCAACTTGCCGGCATCCCTTGTAGCTTGTCTCTGGGTATCGTTGAAATAGGCGGGAACGGTGATTACTGCCTTTGTCACCTCAGCATCCAATTCATCCTCTATCCTTTGCTTAAGTGCCTTTAGGATTTCGGCAGATAGCTCTATGGGAGAAAAATATCTCATTCCCAATTTCACCTTCACCAACTTATCCTCATCCTCATCCAATATCTCATAGGCAAACATGGATTTCTTCTCCTCCAAATCCGTGTAGGATTTCCCCATTAGTCGTTTTACCGAATAGATGGTTCTTTCAGGACTGTGAATCAAATCATTCTTGGCTTCATCACCAACCACTACTTGGTTATTCTCGCTGATATGGACGATGGAAGGAACCAAGGTGCGTTGGCCATCCTTGGAGCGAACCGCTGTCGGTTGGCCATCTTTCATGTAGGCCACCAAACTATTGGTGGTCCCCAAATCAATACCGATGATGATATTGCTTCTTTTCCTGACTTTAGCAGACTTGAGATTAATGGATATCCTTGCCATGTTCGAGCGATTAGAAATTTTGCGCAAATGTAAGGATATAACAAGGAAAGTATGGGAAGGGTTGGAATAAAAAAAGCCATCTTCCAATGGAAGATGGCTTTTACTGTATCAAGATACCCTTGATTACTTACCAGCACCAGTAGTTACTGGCTGGATAGTAGGAGCACCCGGAGTAGCTGTAGCTGGAGCCGGAGCGTTTGGATCCGGAGCTACATCTGCAGAAATCTTAAGGATTGTGTTAGCAGGATCAGTGTTAGCCGTGATGGTAACATTCTTAGTCTGCTTACCTTTCTTGTTCTTAGAATCGAACTTCACTTCAATCTCGCCTGTCTTACCCGGAGCGATTGGTTCCTTTGGCCACTTAGGTACTGTACAACCACAGCTACCCTTTGCGTTAGAGATAACCAAAGCTTCCTTACCTGTATTCTTGAATTTGAATATGTGAGTTACTTGCTCACCAGCAGTGATGTTACCGAAGTCGAACTCACTTTCTGAAAATTCAAGGCTAGTCAATGGACCAACTGGCTTTGCAGGCTCAGCAGGCTTGTTAGCGTTTGCGTTTGCGTTGTTGTTAGTGGTATTAGCCACGTTGTTGTTAAGGCTGGCACGAGCAGCATCACGATCAGCTTTTGAACTACTAGAAGATGCGCCACCGAATCCTCCACTGAACATCATATACAAAAGCATCAGGATGATAACTCCCAACATACCAATCTGAATCTGATTAGACTTTTCCATTTTAGTAAATGTTATTTATTTAAACAATATGATCTGATAATAAACAGTTGCAAAAATAATAAATTCCCAAATATGTAGTCAAGTTATTTGGCTACAACTTCTCCTTGAATCACAAGAACATTGGGAGTGGTACTCTTATTGGTCAAAAGCATGAAAGTCTTGAAAAAAGACCCTTCCTGCTTTGCGTCATATGTTACCTTTATGACTCCCTCCTCTCCTTGGCTGATAGGTGTTTTGGTGTATTCCGATACCGAACAACTACAAGAGGATTTAACCTGAGTGATTACGATGGGTTCCTCGTCCATATTCTTAAATATGAATGATACGGTCTCTGGACTGTTCTGGATGAGTTCTCCCATTTGTAGGAACTTACCCGTTTGCCATTCCACACCCCTTATTTCTTCTTCTACGAATTCATCCGCAGTCATCATCCCCTCGGCTTCTTCCGATTGTGCCATTATTCCCAACATTGGGAAAAATAAAAGGAATAATATTAAGATTTTCTTAGTACCCATATTCACAATAGACAAATGTAAAGGCAAATGGTTTGCTCCTCTGTTAATTCTTCGGCAACATTTGTTAAGGGCTTGTTAACGGAACCCAAATCGATGTCCTTATGAAAGATAAAAGACAGTTCGCCCTAAATATAGCTTAGGATTGATCGATGATCAACTGTTTCAATTCGGCTATTTGGGATTGTAGTTCATCTACCTTTTTTTCCAAATCATCATTATTATCCATTGTCATTTCATCCACGAAAATGGCATTCACCAAACTCATCCCCATGATACCCCCCGCCAATACTATCATGATGAAGTACAATTTGACCATACCTTCCATCCATGAACTCGACATCTTACCCTCAAGGGCCTGCGGCATCTCGTACCAACCCTCAACGGTGAACATCTGAAAAATAGAGTACATGGCTATGAACGGGTCACCGAATTTCTCCGGAGCTATATCCCCAAACATATGGCAAGTAAAAAGTCCAAACATGAAATTAAGGAAGATAAGTGCCACAAAAACAAACACGGAAGCCTTGGTTGCCCGACCCACACCTTTCAGTATATGTTCCATATTAGGGATGAATCTAAGGAACCTGAACATTCTCAAAAGGCGGAACATCCTAAAGACCAATATCAATGATGTCTGAGGAATGAAATGAAAGATATCAGGGGCTACGAATAGGAATATGGAAGGCAAGCTGACTACCACCAAAAAGAAATCGAATCGATTCCAATTGCTTTTGAAGTATTCCTTGATACCCAATTCCCTGAATTTGACCAACATCTCTATGACAAAGAACCAGATAAAGCATTGATCAATGAGGGTAATCAAATCATGGTAAGCGTAGGGTTCCATATGGTGGTTCCGGAACACGGGAAATGCCATCCAGGTTATGATGATAGAATTGAGGGCGATGGCTGTCAGAATAATCTTATCCGACATAAAA
This sequence comes from Saprospiraceae bacterium, assembly GCA_020631355.1. GTDB lineage: Bacteria > Bacteroidota > Bacteroidia > Chitinophagales > Saprospiraceae > JAHDCE01. Next base: position 27,354 of record JAHDHL010000033.1, read on the forward strand.
ATCCTAGATAACCAATTCATTGGTACGAATATTTTTCAATTGATGGTTTGGAATACTTGAATGGGTCTAAAGTGAAAGCCCAAAGTTAGCCAAACGATTGTGATAGAAAAATAATAATGAAAAATCCTCGCTACCAATAGTCCCGTCCTTTCTCAGGCCTAATGGATTTTCAGAGTGGTACAAACCTAAGTTTTCCAATCCGTCCTCAATGAGTTTCCGGGTTTCCCAATGAATTTCCTCAGAGAGCTTGATCTTATCATTCCGCTCCATGTCAAGGAGTTGTTTCTTCAGCACATCCATACTCTCCATGAATTGTTCCATCGTAATGGACAATTCATCAGTGGATAGTCTGAGTACTCCATAAATATCCAATCTCGGATGTTGTTTCTTCAGCATCAAAAATGCACAATGGGCCACAAGGTGACTGGATAATACGATATTGTCCTTATAGAAGCTCTCTACAATCTTAGCCCCTACTTTTCGAGTATATTCACTTTCCCTTTGAAAATCGGCGGTCACTTCTCCGTCCCAACTAAAATATCCCTTGATATCCAATGGATTACCACTCTTATCCATCGAAACACCATCTGTACCTACATAATTACCCACTACATCCAAGGGCTGGCCAATGGAAACGGTTATCTCAGAACTCCTTGAGAAATATTGCCAGGCAAAACGAATGATCTTAGAAATCTTTCTGGATTCATCAGTCTTTGGTGGAATGAATAATTCCTCTCCTGTCTTTGAAAGATACTGTTTAGCCAAACTCTTAGCTTCCAACACAAAATGGTATCCGATAACCATAGGTACAACATATACCTTACGTTCAAAACCTTTTTGCAATAGGACTCTTTGGGCCTCGACCGCAGACCCTAACAAACCCAGTTTCAATTTGCGTTCCAGCTCGCCGGACCTTGAGCGGGTTCCTCCTGGAAAGAACAGACAATTTGTTCCTCTCTGGATGGCTAGGTTGGACATTCCCTTAAGGGTCTCCAAATAAATCTTATTCTTCTTTCGCCTATCTACCCGATAAGCTCCCAGCCTACTCATATAGTAGCCTACTATCTTATTATTGAATAAGTTAAGCCCTGCGCCATAGGTGAAGGACGGCACACCAATCACGGCATCCAAAGCATATCCTATCATTATGGAATCCAGATTACTGAAATGGGTCGGTACCAAAATGACCGTTCCTTTCTGCATCAGACTGCGGAGTTCCTCCACATGGCCATAAACCTTGATTCTTTCCTGTAATTCACGACGATTTCCGAATATCCTACCCTTTCCAAGGCTCCATGCCGCATTGAAAATCACCTTGAAGAATTGGGTTAGGAATTTTCTTGCAAACTTGAATGTGCTGACCTTGAATCCCCCAACGATTTCCTCGGAATAGCGATCCACGATTTTCCTTACCAATTTCTCATTGGCTACAGCCATTTCCTCGGGCTTGCTATCCAACGAATGCTTGGCTAGTTGTTTCTTGATTTTTTTCCAGAATTGCAGCTCATCCACAGGGTCGGCTTTCCAAGGTTCCTCCTTGATTCGGAGAGTTTCCAGGTATGCGGCCCTCGCAATCATTTGGGATACCTCCTCAGGCTTCCGATTCAGAATCCTTTGGATGGTGAATTCACTCACTTCCCTAGCAAAATCAACTCTTTTCTTATATAATTTATTGACCGGCCACTCCCTGATATCAGGGATGACATGAGGTCTGACCTCACTGCGTTTCATCTAAGATAATTTTTCCTTGGCCGCTTGCACTGCTTTCTTGGTTGTCGCAATGTAGACCTCGCCATCAATGACAATCATCGGACGCTTCAAAAAAGTGTATTCACCAAGAATGAGCTCCCTGTATTCTTCCTCCGATAAATCCTTATCCTTGAGTCCCATACTACGATACTTCATAGAACGTCTATTGAATAGGGTTTCATAACTTCCCACCTTGTCCTTGAGCATATCCAATTCCTCACCTGTAATGTGCTTCTCCTTGGTATTCTGCAATTCGAATCCATCACCATCTATCCCTATTTCCGCCAAGGCTTTCTTACAGGTACTACAATGTGGCAAATAATACACCTTTCTCATATTCATTTTCGGTTTGATGTAAATATATGAAGGAATACATTAATAGTTTCAAAATATATCTTTATCATTGTAAAACAATATACAGCAAGTCTAAGGAACCACATTTGACAAGGAGAATCGGTGTCATTCTTTCATTCTAATGTCAATCTAATCCATGAAGATTCTTTCCTACGAACTCAAATACGTCTACCTCATGAGAGGTACAAAATGGATGTATAAAATCGGTATCAGCAACGACCCCAAAAGGAGATTAAAGGAGGTCGCACACAAACCCAAGATAGTAGCTACCTACCGTTACTACAATGCTGAAGGTGTGGAAAAATTCCTACATCACTTCTTTGGCGACAGCCGTAGGACCCGTAAGGGAAGTGGCAAGACAGAATGGTTCCGATTGGGTATACTGGAGTTACTTATCGTACATTTCTTTATGCTATTTTTCAAGATCGTCCACGACTTGCTTATTCTAGGTGTACTCGTAGGCATTGTCGTAGCCATTTTATGGGTCATCAATAACGCCATAGCCTAAGTTATACTTAGGAATGCAGGAAATCTGAACATCGGGGAACTATTTCAGATATGCCATCGTTATAAGGGTGTAAATTTATAATCATGAGAACCTTCATCATTACTTTCAGACCTATTGAAAGCCGTTCTACACCGCTTCTTTGTTTCAGCTAGCCACAGGGGCTAGATTGGCATTCCTATGCTTCTGTATAATCCAGACTGATTTTATTTGTATTTGACATCTGTGTTCCTATTCATTCCATTGGAAATAGAAACGGATGCCTTACAGGTGTTTTCATGTTGAAATATTATACTCATGAGAGCTAAGGTTCTTCAAAGACTTAGAAATATTGGCATTGCTGCACATATTGATGCAGGTAAGACAACCCTTACAGAGCGGATTCTCTATTATTCGGGTAAGATTCACAAGATTGGTGAAACCCATACGGGTAATTCTGTCATGGATAGTTCCAAACAGGAAAAAGCAAGGGGTATCACCATCAGTTCCGCAGCCACATTTACACAGTGGAAATGGAAAGACGATATTTTCGATATCAATATCATTGATACTCCCGGGCACGTCGACTTTATGATTGAAGTGGAAAGGGCCCTGAGGGTTTTGGATGGAATGGTAGCGGTGTTCGATTCTGTTTCTGGTGTGGAACCCCAATCAGAAACCGTTTGGCGACAAGCCAATAGGTATCAGGTTCCCAGATTGGCATTTGTGAACAAGATGGATAAATCAGGTGCGGACTTCGATAAGGTCGTTCGACAAATCCGTGAAAGATTGGGTAGCTCTGCTATTCCTATTCAGATTCCTATCATGGATAATGAGGAATTTGTCGGCATTATCGACCTTATTACGATGCAATCGTGGATTTGGGAGCAGGACGATGTCGTCATATCCAACCATATCCAGAATTGGGAGCAGGAAGCCAGAATGGCCAGAATGGAACTTTTGGAAACTTTGGCAGAACTGGATGAATCCATGCTTGAACAATTTTTGGATGATGCGGACCAAATCCAAGAGGCAGATATACGTCGGGTTTTGCGTAGGGCAACCTTGGATATGGAAATTGTCCCTGTTCTGATGGGCGCAGCCTATAAGAACAAAGGGGTACAGCCATTATTGGATGCCATCATTGCATATCTCCCCTCTCCTATGGATATTCCAAAAGTGGAAGCTCAATCCAAGGAAAATGGCGAGACCATGGAATTGGATACCCATAAGGATGCACCTTTTTCGGCTTTGGTATTCAAGATTCTCCTGGATGACCAGAATAGGAAGATGACTTTCATAAGGGTTTATTCCGGTCAGGTACAATCCGGTGAACATCTAATGAATGCCCGTACAGGCGATAAGGTCAGATTGGGGCATTTGTATCAGGTACATTCCAACAAACAGGAACGTATTGATGGTATTCAATCCGGAGACATTGCAGCCGTAATGGGCCTTAAGGAAGCCAAAACCGGGGACACTTTGTGTGCAAAGGAATTCCCCGTTGTCCTGGAATCCCTGTTCATACCAGAACCTGTCATCAGTGTGGCTATTGAGCCTCAATTGAGTAAGGATTTGGATAAGTTGGGATTAGCGCTTTCCAAATTGTCTGATGAGGACCCGACCTTCAAGGTGGTCATAGACCCCGAAACTGGTCAGACCATCATCAAGGGTATGGGTGAACTCCATCTTGAGGTGCTGATTCAACGCCTAAAGGATGATTTCAATATTCCGATTCTCTCTGGTGAACCTAGAGTGAGTTTCAGGGAAGCCCTTAGCCATACGGTGAGACATAGGGAAAGGCTGAAAAAGTTTTCGGGTGGTCCCGGTCTTTTTGCTGAAATCGAAGTAGAAATCGGTCCTGCGGATGCGGATTATCTGGAGTCGGACACTTTCAAGGTAGATGGCAAACGAATCCAATTTGTGAATGAAATCGTAGGTGGTGCCATTCCTAAGGAATTCATACCATCCGTTGAGAAAGGATTCGCTGCAATGATGGATCATGGTATCCTATCGGGTTATCCGATGACGCATTTGAAGGTGAGGCTTTTGGATGGTAAGACACATGCCACTGAAAGTAAGCCTCTTGCTTTCGAATTGGTAGCCAAGGAAGCTTTCAAGCAAATGGCTGTCCAAGCCGGGCCCGTATTATTGGAGCCGATGATGTCCGTAGAAGTACAGACTCCTAGTGAATACCTAGGAAGCATCATTGGTGACATCAATAGGAGGAGAGGAATCATCAGTGCACAGGAGACCGGTGAGCATGTAGCATCATTGAATGCTGCCGTTCCACTTGGTGAGATGTTCGGATATATTGGTCAACTGAGGGCTCTAAGCTCTGGTAGGGCCACATTTAATATGTCTTTCTCTCATTATGCAGAGGTCCCCACCCAGATGGTTTCTAGCCTAATGGAGGCATAAAAAAAGGGAGCAGATATTATCTGCTCCCTTATGTATTATTCATTAGGTGACTCCTATTCATAAGTCACCTCAGTCAATCTCTTTTCATATGATTTCATCATGGCGGGTAGATTCACACTAATCAGTGTCTTGGCTACGGTTCCCGGTACAAACATCTTCATTTTTGCATCTACGGAATACGTTGCCTCGCATTTGCCGGCAACATCCTTTAGTTTCCAATAACCATCGGATTTCTTGAACATTTCACCTGAATCAAAACTCCATTTAACCTCATAATTCTCCCAGTCTTCTTCCATCCATAACTTATAGGTAAAACTCTTGATGACCGAGACCTTGTACTCTACTAGTTTCCTATTCCCTACCTCCTTGACTATCCTACATTCCTTGATTTCTTTCAGGAAATCAGGATAATTCTCATAATCGGTGATGATATAAAATAATTCCTCTGCAGTGCATTGGAAAGTATGCGTGGTTGTGGTGCCTGCCATAATATGTATCTCTTATGTTTAATGAATCATTATATTCCAAATATAAAAACATGGGAGTTGTAATCCTAATGAAAAATATGAAATAATGGTTCTCATCTACTTATGTATATATGGGACTAATCTACTTACCGTCTAAATTCATACATCAATTCATCATGTATATACAATTAGTTATGAGCAGTTTAATGATTATCAAGTAGATTCATTATTTTACACTCCTTTTACATCTTTTCAATCATCACAATTAATCAAAACTAACTAATGAAACTGCTTAACTCCCTTTTGATTTTGGGGTTCCTATGTACACTCCCTTACATCACCCATTCACAAAATTGTGATATCGCCCTTTTATACATCACAGAGGAATGCCAAATCAATAATACCCATAATCCAGATGATGACTTGTGGATTGTCCAAATGGAAATCCAAAACCCATTTCCTGGCTCCATGAATAGTTATTTAGTAGTGGATCAGAATACATCCGAAACCCATGGTCCTTTCAGTTACGGGTTCCCTATTGCCTTTTCCGTTCAGGCCGACTACCAACTGCATGACTATGTGATAACGGATTTGGATGATCCGAATTGTTCATTTTTCCAAGTCGGAACGATTCCCTATAGCCCTTGTTCACCTACTTGTGATGACCAAACACAAAACGGAGACGAAACAGGAATTGATTGTGGTGGTGCAGCCTGTGAACCCTGCCCCTGTGAAATTTTCGTAGCAACTGAAAATATCTTGTCTTGCAATGGTATGAATACCCATGATGTTTTTGATGATATAACAACATTGGAACTTGTCATCGGAGCAAATAATGCAGGAGATTCAGGACAATTCACCATTTCATTCGGACCTGGTGCACCACCTTATGACACCGTTAATTATGATTCCACACAAATCATACAATTACCTTACAATCAGAATGGATATGTACTCTTTTATGAAGATTTAGATAACCCTGAATGTAATTTCTTTCATACAATAGATATATTCCCCAGCTGTTCTCCTACATGTGATGATAATATTCAGAATGGAGACGAATTGGGTGTGGATTGCGGAGGAAGTACTTGCGAACCCTGCGAATGTGATATGGTACTGGATTTTTACGATCAAATCTGTTTAGGACAAGATACGCACGACCCATTGGATGATTCCCATTTGATATTCCTAAATATGTCTAACACAGGTAGTGGTCCATCAGGCATGTATGATGTCAATTGGAATGGTATTTCTATGGGACAATATAGTTACGGAACACAAATCAATTTCTCCTTACCTGCCACAGGCCAGAATGAAGTACTTTTTATATCGGATGTGGATTTACCTAATTGCACTTATTCGCATACTACGTTTGCACTGGTGCCTTGCTCCCCTACTTGTGATGACCAAATACAGAATGGAGATGAAACCGGAGTGGATTGCGGTGGAGCAAACTGTGCTCCCTGTGCCTGCGAAATGAGTATACACGAAATCACATATATCGGATGCAATGATTCGGGAACTCCTGATGTAACAGACGATTTGTTTACCTATTTCGTCGATGCAACATCCGTTTACGGTGGCCCTAATCAGAAATTCAGTGTCGTTGAAACAACCTCGGGTTTATTCTTGGGTACCTTCCCATATGGGAATGGTGTATTTGTGGATGTTCCCTATACAGGTGGTTCAGGACACCTATTCCAATTTTCGGATTTTGACTTCCCGAATTGTACGGCATCACAATTCATCCAAGAACCAACCCCTTGTTCCCCAACCGGATATTATGTGGACCATACCGCTCAGGGAAATAATGATGGTTCTTCCTGGGCAGATGCTTTCACGGATTTGCAGGATGCATTGGCAGTGGGAGCAGATGCATATATTCTGGTTGCAGCAGGTACATATAAGCCTACGACGAGTGGCAGAGGTGTAAGCTTTGATATTCCTAATAATTGTGTCATATGGGGAGGTTATCCCAATGGTGGAGCACCCAATCGTGACCCTCTTACCAATCCAGTGATATTATCCGGAGACATTGATAATGATCAAACTTGGGCAGGCAATTCTTTCCATGTCGTCAAGGCCATCAATTCGGATGCGACCCTGGATGGACTCACAATTATGGACGGTAATGCGGATAATGCCAATTCTTTTGGACGCTCAAGAGGAGGTGGGGTCTTTGCCAATGGTGCTACCCTATTCATGAAAGACTGTACCATCATCAATAATTATGCATTGTATGGTGGAGGAATGTTTGCCACTTTATCACCTAGCATCACTTTACAGGATTGTTTGGTCGAGAACAATGAAGCCAATTATGGCAGTGCCTTGTATCATAGTAACATGACCAACATGTACATTGAAAGGACTAGGATTATCAATAATAATTCTGTCATCAGGTGTGCTGTTGAAATCAATAATTCCCTTTATACCAGAATTGAGAATTCAATTATCGCTAATAATGAATCCACTAATGCGAATGCTATTGCATACATTGCAACCAATCGTGACCAATCCAGTGACATCATTAACTCAACCATTCTTGGAGAAACAAAAAACAAGCAATTGATTACTTTCCAAATTGGTTTCAATGACCAGTTGGATGTCAATATCCATAATTCCATTGTGGCGCATCAGAATCTGAATTTCTTCAGGAATGTGAAAGCATTCAATAATGGCATCTTCAATTTCAATCATAACAATAGTTATTTCCAAGGGTCAAGTGTCATTGGTAATGGAGTCAATACCCTTTTATCAGCAACGGCGGGGGATTTGATGCTGAACCCTGATTATTCTGTGGATGCTTGCTCACCCGTAGTGGATGCGGGTGATAATAACCTTTCTTCCGGAGTTATTGATATTGATGGGAATAATAGGGTCTTCAATCTTGTCGATATGGGAGCATATGAATCCCAGACCATCTGTAACCCAGAAAGACTCATGCAAGGGGACCACACTGAGATGGCCTCATATGTAGTGTATCCCAATCCTGCAGATGATTGGATAGAAATCAAAGGACCGATTGTTGAAAACACTCAGTTTGAATTAACTGATATACTTGGAAAACGAATGATTTTATCTTCTGAATCCGCGCTGCAAATCGGGAAATTACCTACCGGAATCTACATCCTAAAAATCATGGATGATAGCAAGGTAATCCATACCGAAAGGGTCATTAAGAAATAATACTCATCAAAAGAGGGATTGAAGATTTCAATCCCTCTTTTTTATTTAGAATAAATGGTAAAGAAATGTCTCCCGTAATCTGGGAATTCAGTTTGGAATACTCCCAATGAACTCAAATCACATCTATATATTATCTTCGACTTTCCAAGAAACCATGAATTAGGATAAAATATCAATTTGAATATGTTTGCAACAGAAGTTCAGCACAAGTATTTCACTGAAGAACACGAATTGTTCAGGCAGAGTATAAGAACATTCATTCAGAAAGAGGTTACACCACATATCAACCAATGGGAAGAAGAAAGGCGCATACCCAAATCCGTATGGAAGAAAATGGGGGATATGGGTTTTCTTGGATTATCCTATCCTGAAGAATACGGAGGTGCTGACCTAGATTTTTTTTATGATGTGGTTTTCAATGAGGAAATAGGTAAGACCAATTCCGGTGGATTCACCATTACCCAACAGGTCGTACAATATATGTCGGGGCCATATATCCTGAAATATGGTTCGGAATCACTCAAGAAAAAATACCTCCCAGGGCTCATTTCAGGTGATATCATAAGTTGTATCGGAATAACAGAACCAGGTGCAGGTTCTGATGCCCAAAATGTCCAGACCAAAGCAGTACCGGAGGGTGATTATTATATAGTCAATGGAGCCAAGACTTTCATTACGAATGGATACTATGGTGATATCGTGGTCACTGTGGTAAAAACGCCTACCGAAGATGGAAATTGGACTGTAAGCCTCCTAGTTATTGATTTGGAATCAGCAGGTATTTCCAGAAGAAAACTTAAAAAACTGGGATGGCATGCCTCAGATACTGCCGAGTTGAATTTCGATAATGTGAAAGTCCCGAAGGAAAATCTGATTGGACAGGAGGGAAAAGGATTCCATTATCTGATGAATGGCTTGCAACTTGAAAGACTTTGCTTCATACCTGCTTCTGTTTCTACCATGGAGTTTGCCCTTGATTCCGCCCTAACCTATATGTCCGAAAGGAAAGCATTCGGACGAACCATCAATAAATTCCAAGTACTCAGGCACCGACTAGCACAAATGGCATCGGAAGTAGAAGCTTTGAAAGCATTCTCCTACTATTGTTGTCAGTTGTATAATCAGAATATATATGATGTAAAATTGTGTTCGATGGCTAAACTTTTATGTACCGAAATGCATGAAAGAATCGCTACACAATGTTTGCAATTCTTTGGTGGTTATGGTTTTATGGAGGAGTATCCTATGGCAAGAATGTATAGGGATGTCAGAGTCGGTACGATTGGAGGTGGTTCATCCGAAATCATGAGGGAAATCATTTCCAAAATGATTATTGATGACGTCAAATACCAAAAGGCAAATGATAATGTACGTTATAATGGGTCTGTTGCCAACAAGAATATAACTCCCTTTACTGATGAACACGAAATGTTCCGCAAGACATTAAAGGATTTCTTGGATAAGGAAGTCAATCCTTATATTGATGAATGGGAAAAAGCAGGAGAATGCCCTAAAAGTATTTACCAGAAATTTGGGGAGATGGGCCTCTTTGGATTGGACTTTTCTGAGAAATTTGGTGGGTCTGATGCTGACATCTGGCATATGGTCATTCTTCATGAAGAATTGAGCAAGGTCAATTCCGGTGGGTTCGCAGCAGCTATGGGTGCGCATTTTTTCTTGGCAATGGTTCATATCAATGGAGAGGGAAATGAAGAACAGAAACAAAAATACCTACCAGAGGGCATCAAAGGAAATCTGATAGGATGTCTCGCCATCACGGAGCCATTCGGAGGGTCTGATGTAAAGGCTTTGAGGACTACGGCGGTCAAGGATGGCGACCATTATATCATCAATGGTTCGAAGACATTCATCACGAATGGTGTCAACAGTGACTATATAGTGGCTGCCTGTAAAACCGCACCTGAATTAGGAGCACAGGGTGTCAGCATGATAATTATAGAAAGAGACAGACCTGGCGTTTCCGCAACCCAACTCAACAAATTAGGCTGGCGTGCTTCAGATACAGGTGAAATAGCATTTGATAATGTAAGGGTTCCGGTGAGTAATCTCTTGGGTATTGAGAACATGGGTTTCTATTACATCATGGAACACTTCGTATCCGAAAGGTTATCATTGGCCATTGGTTCTGTAGCCAAATCCGAATTTGCCATGGAAGCAACCCTACAATACATGAGTGAACGGAAAGCATTCGGAAGAAGCATTGATAAATTTCAGGTCCTGCGACACAGGATGGCCCAAATGTCTGCCGAAATTGAAATGAATAAACAATTCATTTATGCCTTATACGAACGATTCGAAAAAGGAGATTACCTTGTAAAGGAAGCATCAATGGCCAAATTGCTAGCCACGCAATTAGCTGACAAAGTCACTTTCGATTGTCTTCAAATGTTTGGTGGTTACGGTTTTATGGAAGATTATCCATTAGCAAGAATGTGGAGGGATTCCAGACTGGGCCAGATCGGAGGTGGCACCTCGGAAATCCTTTGTGAAATCATTGCCAAGATGATGATAGAGGGAAAGGGATACAAAACAGAAACACCTAAACATTAACACACTATAGTCGTTAATCTCAAGTAGAAATCATTCAGATATTATTAAAATCATTCATAATCATGTTTAGAATAGACGGACAAGTTGCCATTATTACAGGAGGAGCCAGAGGAATAGGAGCTGGTGTCTGTGAAGTATTCTGTAAGGCAGGTGCCAAGGTATATCTTTGGGATATTCTCGACCAAGGTCAGGAAACCGCTGAACGTATTGCAGCTGAGGGTCACAATATATCCTATCAAAAAGTGGATGTCACATCGAAATCATCGGTAGAACAAGCTGTCCAGGAAATCATTGACAAGGAAGAAAGGATTGATATACTCATTAATAATGCAGGAGTCATTCGTGACCGTTCATTCATGAAGATGACTGAGGATGAATGGAATATGGTAATGAATGTGAATGTGAATAGTTTGTATGTAGTGACAAAGGCCGTACTTCCTTACATGATCAAGGGTGGATATGGTAGAATTGTTTCCGCTTCTTCTGTGAACTCAGTTAATGGTGCTTTCGGTCAGACCAATTACGCGGCTTCCAAAGCTGCCATTAGTGGATTCACCCGTTCATTGGCAAGGGAAGTTGGCAAGCATGGCATTACAGCCAATGCAGTAGCCCCGGGTTTCATCAGAACTGATATGACGGACAGCATGCCCGAGGAAGTCATCCAAGCGGGAATCAGAGCCATACCGGTAAAAAGAATCGGTACACCTGAGGATATGGGATATGCCTATCTTTATCTCGCTTCAAAAGAAGCAGGATTCATAAGTGGCATCACATTACATGCAAATGGAGGTGTATTACCATTATAAACATACATCTGACGAATATCTAACTCCCGATATCTCTGGTTGGATAATCATTCAGTTCATCATTTAATCAAATACCTAATGGAAGAATTAAGACAAGAGCCCTATTTCACGGAAGTTGAACGTTTGGTGGATTTGGAATCCTTTGTGGGAAAGGAAGTAGGACTGAGTCCTTGGTACACCATCACCCAAGAGATGATTGACCAGTTTGCTCAAACTACACAGGATGAGCAATGGATTCATGTTGATGTTGAAAAATCAAAGCAATTCTCACCCTATGGCACGACTGTGGCCCATGGTTTTTTGGTATTGTCCTATGCCTCGAGATTCACCTATGATTGTTATCGGTTGAATGATGTTGTCTTTGGTGTGAATTACGGTTTGAATAAAGTCCGCTTTCCTAATGCTACAGTAAGCGGAGCCAAAATCAGAGGTAGGATTTCACTATTGGAATATAAGGCCATCACCAAGGGAGCAAGATACGTCCTGAAGGTTGTGGTGGAAATTGAAGGACAGGAGAAACCAGCATGTGTTGCGGAATTTGTTGCACAAGCTTATCATGCCTAATTATGGAGACCATCAATCATCAGAAAATCACAACAGGAGCGGATTACATCCAATCCTTGAGGAATAGGTCGTTAGAAGTATATCTATTCGGCGAAAAGGTTGACGAGCCGGTCGACCACCCAATGGTTCGTCCGTCCATCAATGCATTGGCCAAGACATATGACCTAGCCATTGCTGCTCCTGAATTGGCATCTGTGATTTCTCCTTTCACAGGAGAAAGGGTCAGTCGGTTCCTGCATGTATGTACGGATGCCAACCAATTGGTCCTACAAAATAAGATGCAAAGGAAATTAGGTCAACTGACCGGTACCTGTTTCCAAAGATGTGTGGGAATGGATGCTTTCAATGCATTATATTCCGTTACTTTTGAAATGGATGAAAAATATAAGACATCCTATCACCAAAGGTTGAAATCATTCCTGACATTGATGCACCAATACAACTACGTTGTGGGTGGAGCAATGACAGATGTGAAAGGAGATCGTTCCAAGGCTCCGCATCAACAGGAAGACCCGGATATGTTCGTTCACATTACTAAAAGGGATGAAAACGGCATTTGGATTTCGGGAGCCAAGGCCCATCAGACAGGCTGTATCAATTCCCATTATATGATTGTAATGCCGACCATGAGATTGGGTGAGCAGGATAAGGAATATGCCATCGTAGGTGCCGTTCCTGTTACAGCCCAAGGTATCACCTATATATATGGTAGGCAATCCTGTGATACCCGAAGCATGGAGAATGGGAGTATTGATGTGGGAAATGCCCAATATGGCGGTCAGGAAGCTATGGTTATTTTTCAGGATGTCTTCATTCCCAATGAATATATTTTCATGGATGGCGAATACGACTTCGCTGCATTGCTTGTGGAACGTTTCACTGCCTATCATAGAAGAAGTTATGTCTGTAAAACAGGGCTGGGAGACGTATTGATTGGGGCTGCTGCCAATATTGCTGAGATGAACGGAATCACCAAGGCTTCACACATCAAGGATAAGCTTGTGGAAATGACCCATCAGAATGAAACCATATATGCCACAGGTATAGCATCCTCGTATCAGGGCTACGCTACTTCATCTGGTGCCTACCTATGCGATGGCATGCTGGCCAATGTATGCAAACACCATGTTACCAAAATGCCTTTCGAACTCAGTAGGCTGGCACAGGATATAGCTGGCGGATTGGTTTCCACCCTACCCTCTGAACAAGATTTGAATCACCCTGAAATCGGTCAATTACTTAGAAAGTACCTCAAAGGCAAGGCTTCCGTTCCTACTGAGGAACGGATAAGGATTCTAAGGCTCATCGAGAATCTTACCATGGGTAGGAATGCTGTCGGTTACCTCACGGAAAGTATGCACGGTGCCGGCTCTCCTCAAGCACAAAGGATTCAAATAGGTAGAATGATGCAATTGGAATATAAAAAAAGACTGGCTACCATCCTTGCGGGTATTGAAACAGAGACTCAAAAAGACCTGGTCATTGATGAACTTGGCGGCTATTTTGCTAGGGTATTCAAAATAGATTGATTACACTGTAGGACCAACCGAACAAGCCACAACAACTGACATCCCTTGTCATTATTTGCAAAAAATCCAACTCTAGAGGAATTCTAAGGGTAGGAAACAGGTATTTAGCGATTTAAACCAATAAAAATAGGGTTATGTGGCAAATTCAAATACATATATTTTTATCTTTATTCATATAACAAATACTATTTTCTAACTCATATCCCCTATCCTAATACAAAACCTCCCTACTTTACTGAAAGCCTAGAAACCCATATTAACTGAGACCCCACCCGATTTTCACTTCATTTTTTTAGTAGAAATGAATTAATTAAATACCTTTGAAACAACTCAGATTTGCATTTTTAGACTCGATATTGAGCTAACAACTCACTATCAATGAATTATAGTTTATTTCAACAATTAAATTAACGTTATGAAAAAGACCATTTACCTTATCCTAAGTTGTTGTATGTGTCTGCTTTTCGTAAGTAGTACGATGCATGCTCAGACGACGGTCAAGGGAGTAGTTAAAGATCAGTTTGATGTTCTGATTGGGGCGAACGTAACTATCGCAGGAACCACTATTGGTACAGTGACTGATTACGATGGAAGTTTCGAGCTCAGTAGCAGCCAAGCACTACCATGGGACTTGGAAATCAGTTATGTAGGTTATGCTACAAAAACCGTTACTGTATCTGACCCTAGCGCTAAAGTTAGTGTACGGTTGGAAGAAGAAGGCCTTATGGGAGCCGAGGTAGTTGTTTCTGCCTCCAGAAAGAGGGAGAAAGTACAAGAAGCACCAGCTTCCATCTCCGTTATTTCAGCCAGAAAGCTAGAAGTAAGTGCCAATGGTACTGACCCGACTCGTAACTTGGTTTCCACTCCGGGTGTACAAGTCCAACAACAATCTGCTAACAGAATCAACATCTCAATGAGAGGTGGTGCGGGATTATTCGGTTCTTCCGTATTCCCTATCATGGATTACAGAAGTTTGGTAGGTCCCGGTATCGGAGTATTCGACACAAACATGTCTGGTGTTTCCCAATTGGATTTGGATAGAATGGAGGTCGTAAGAGGTCCTGGTTCAGCACTTTATGGTCCTGGTGTAACTCAGGGTGTGGTTCACTTCATAACCAAGAGCCCTATTGACAAGCCAGGTACTGCCATCGAATTGATGGGTGGTGAATTGAGAACTTATGGAGCTAGCTTGCGTCACGCAACCAAGATCAATGATAAGTTCGGTTTCAAGGTAAATGCTTATTACCGTACAGGTGATGAGTTCACTTTGGATCCAAATGATCCAGATGATTTGATTCAAATCAACAAGATGACCACTACAGGTATCGTTGCTCCAGGTATTAGTGCTGAGGGTTTTGTAGATCCTACATTGCCTACTACACAATTATTGACTCAGGAAGAACTCGATCCAGATGGTGACGGTAACCCAATGCAGGATTTCTGGAGAAATATGGGTGTGAACGCTACATTGGAAATGAGACCTAACGATGACCTGAATGTTACTATTGCTGGTGGTGTCGTGAATGGTTCTACTGTATTCTACAACGAGCAAGGTGAGGGTCTTAACAATTCCACAGAATTCTGGGGTCAAGCTAGAGCTCAATGGAAAGGCCTTTTCGCACAGGTATTCGGTGTGAATAACAATGGTGGTACGGATGAAGCTCCTACTTTCCTTTATCAAACAGGTAATGAGTCTCCAGTAGGTAGAACACAGTTGGAGGGTCAATTACAGTACAACTACGAGACCAAGAATTTCTTGAACTCTAACTGGACTGCAGGTTTCGATTATCGTTATGCAAGTCAGGATACGAAGAACCAAGTATATGGTCGTAACGAGGATGATGATAGCTATTCCGTAATTGGTGGTTATATCCAAGGTAAGTTGTCTCCACATAAGAAATTGGACGTTGTAGTTGCAGGTCGTTATGACATGTTCAACTTCATCGACGAGGGTGCATTCGCTCCAAGAGCTGCTTTGGTTTACAAGATCAATCCAATGCATACCATCCGTGGTTCATACAACAGAGCCAATACTACTGTATCCAACCTACAGTTGAATATTGACTTCCCATTGTCTACCATCATCCCAGGTTCATTTGACGTATGGTTGTATGGTAACAAGACAGAGCAAACCTATACCAACCCACAATTGGAGTGGTTCACAGGTGCTATTCCTGCTATTCCAATCGGTGCGGATGGAAATCCAGTATTGGATGGTCTTCCATTGGGTGTCCCTTTCACACAGGTGAACGACTTGGTTATCGCTGGTCTTGCTCAACAATTGGCAGGTACTCCTCTTGAGCCATTGGCTCCTCAACTACAATCCGTACTTGAAGGTGTTGATGTGAATACCTTGGGTACCACAGGTGGTTTCTCTCCTGGTTTCAACATCTTTGATGGTACTCCACTAGGAATCGTTGATGCTCCTATATCCACTATCGAAACGCATGATACTTGGGAAATCGGTTATAAGGGTTTGATTGGTAACAAGTTGGGTGCTACTTTTGATGTATATCACGTAACACAGAGAAACAATAGCCAGTTTACAGCTATCTCTCCTGCTTATGTATTCCAAGGTTTGGGTAATCTTCCTGGTGATTTGGGTTCAGCCGTTGCTGCATCCACTACTGCTGAGATTGAGGCTATCCTTACCAGTATTGGACAGGAAGCATTGTTGCCTGTTGTAATGGGTGCCATCCAAGGTGCTTATACACAAGGTGGTGATGCGTTCATCAATACGCCTTCAGCTGCATTCGGTGGTGCTTCATTGACTCAGGTATTCGATGCACTTCCATTCCACGCAACTGTACCAACTGACCAAGTACCTAACAATGGTGTAACACACTTGGCTGCTGGTTACCGTACATTTGACGAAAGAAGCTTCTGGGGTCTTGACCTTGGTTTGGAATACTATGTGAATGATGACATCTCATTCTTCTTCAACTATTCTTGGGTGAACAGAATCCAGTTCCAACAAAAGGTAGTTGGTTTCGAAGACAATCCATCACTTCCAACTTACCTGAACATTCCTAAGTCCAAGTTCCGTTTGGGTGGTAACTATACACCAGAAACAGGTGTTAGAGCAAGTCTTTCTTTCCAGCATGATGATGCTTACTTCGCTAATGCAGGTCAGTATACTGGTACAACTGAAAAGAGAAACCTTGTGGATGCTTCCCTAGGTTATAAGTTCAACTTCGGATTGGCTGTTGATATCTCTGTTACGAACTTGTTCGATAACGAGTACAGATATCTTCCAAACATGCCTAAGATCGGAAGAAGAGGTTTGGCAAGAATCACTTATGATTTTCCATTCCTTAACAAGAAAGAAGACTAATCATCATCTTTCATATTGAAAAACGCCTCTGGTACAATGTATCAGAGGCGTTTTTTTATGAACAACAGCCGACGAATAATTATTCTACTTTAGCAAGGAATTCGTTTTGGAATCCATTATCTTCAAACCGCTATAAGGATTGGGGCATCCCCACTTAAACTATGGCACTTCAATTATAATAATTCAATAATTTATGAATTTCGAATACACTGAAAAATCACTGGAACTACAACAAAAAGTTAGGCAGTTCATGGACCAATACATCTATCCCTTGGAAAAGGAATACGATCAGTTCGTGGAAGAAAACCCTTGGAAAGTTTACCCTGAATTGGAAAGATTAAAGAATGAGGCCAAAAGGGCCGGACTTTGGAATCTGTTCCTACCCAAGAGTTATGGTGATTTCAGTCCGGGATTGACCAATCTGGAATATGCTCCCCTAGCAGCCATTATGGGACGTGTGACCTGGGCTTCACAGGTTTTCAATTGTTCCGCGCCTGATACAGGCAATATGGAAGTACTAGCCAAGTATGGTACTCCTGCCCAACAGGAGCGTTGGTTGACCCCTTTGATGAATGGTACCATACGTTCGGCATTCCTTATGACCGAACCCAGGGTTGCATCGTCAGATGCAACCAATATTGAAACATCCATTGTCAGGGATGGCGATGAATATGTCATCAATGGAAGAAAATGGTGGTCCTCAGGTGCCATGAATCCTGAAACGGAGATTTTCATTGTAATGGGTAAAACAGACCCGAATGCGCAGCGTCATGTTCAGCAAAGTATGATATTGGTTCCTGCCAATGCCAAAGGGGTTGATGTGATGAGACCCTTACGAGTATTCGGAACTTATGATTCCCCTGAGGGTCATGCGGAAGTGGACCTCAAGGATGTTAGGGTTCCTGCTGAGAATATCCTAGTGGATGAGGGAATGGGCTTTGCCATTGCACAGGGACGCCTAGGGCCGGGAAGAATCCATCATTGCATGCGATTGATCGGAGCTGCTGAAAGGGCTCTCGAGCTGATGTGCCATAGGGTATCTGAACGACAGACTTTCGGAAAGTATGTTTCCCAATACAGTAGTATCAGACAGGATGTAGCCAAATCCAAGTGTGAGATTGAGCAAGCCCGCTTATTGACCTTGGCTGCAGCTGATAAGATCGATCGATTCGGGGTCAAGGGTGCCAAGGATTTGATTGCAATGATCAAGATTGTCGTACCGACCATGACCTGCAACGTAGTGGATAGGGCCATCCAGGCACATGGAGGAATGGGTGTTTGTCAGGATACGCCATTAGCGGGATTCTGGATTTATGGAAGAACCATTCGTTTGGCAGATGGGCCTGATGAGGTGCATATGTATCAATTAGGTAGGAATACCATAAAGAAAGCCTTGATGACTGAATAAAACCGTCAATATTCAAGGGATAAACTCTACTACACATGGGTTGTGAATGATATCATTTACAACCCATGTTACATTTGTACAGGAGTTCTTCCTATCCATCACTCTGTAAACCAGGTATATAGCAGATGACTTTATTTAGTGACTCTTTTTTGACTAAATAGGAGATTCACTAATTTTATCTGGGAAGCGAATCATCTGTTCTTTGGAAAATATGAAGGGTTCCGTTATTATCTAATTGATATAATTTATTTCCTGCCAATTTTGGAATATGTGTTCCAAGGTTTTGTTCTTCAAATGGGTAAAACCAATCAACTTCAAATGTATTTCGATTAAGGGTTAATACGCAATCATGAGACCATTTAGGATCACTAGGGTGTTGCTTGAATTCAGCAGTTAAAAAAACATGGGTATCTGTATATGGATTTTGCAGGGTTCCAATACCCATTGGTTTAAGTCTTTGCATATTATACTTATCCAATTCCTTATCTAAATAAGTAAATTCCAATTCTGTGCTTTCTAAATCTATCTTGATATAACATCTATTGAAAACGCCCATCAACTCTCCTTTCTCTTGATCTAAAACAAAATCATTAGGACGTCCGATGGTTCTATAATATGGGTTACTATTGGAAACATCCATGTCTTTCCATTTTTGTAAAATGGCTCCTGATTTCATGTCGACTGAAAGTATAGTATGGTTATCACAAGACAATAATACATGGTCATTCCAAACTCCTTTAATATCGGTTATTCTTAATTCTTCCAAGTCCACCTCTAGATTTACTCCTGTTTCTTTGATTGGTAAGATTCTAAGTATTCCTTTACCATAACTAGAGATGATTTTTCCATCAAAAATCATTGATTTTTTGATAGTTTGTCTTGACGTTTCTCCAACCTTATCATTCTCCAAATAATTATAAATATCGACCTGTTCCCTGTCTATTCGAATAAAAATGAGTTCTTTATCAGGAATCCCATAAAGGTCTCCTTTTACAGTTACAGTATCATTATCACTCAATGAATGAATCCTGATTTCATCTCCTTTGTATGAATATATCAGATGATAATTGGTAAGAATGAAATTAGCTGCATTCTCTACTATTAATTCGTTCTTACCTAATAGTAAATCTGCATAAAAGCCACTCCCTATTCTTTTCCAAGCAAAAGTAGAATCGTTGACTTTATAGTCTGCTGCTACAGCATTTATTTTATCTAATAGAGAATACTCCATATCTGTATCTTTTACACCCTTTACTTAACCCTTGATTCAACAGGAGATTCAATAGTTGTTTAATATATAACATACTCCATTGTAGCCAAATCCAATTCTACAGAATCCGGTTCTGTCTTATAATCCGAATCCCTCCCTAATCTTAATATTATAGGGTTTCCATTTACTTTATTCCTGCCAATTTGTACAGACTTATAGGTTTCAGGTCTAATCCTTACAGCATCATTAAATATCTTAAACTCATCAGCTTGAAAATAGTCCAAATTGGGATGATAACCTACAACTCCATCAAAAACATTCTGATAGTCCTTTTTAAATGACTTATGAAAAACCACATTCAATCTTTCTTCAGTGTAGAAGAATTCATCATTTACAAATCTCCTTTTTAATTCCTGATAAGCTGTATCTTTTTGTTTTAGCCTGTTCATTTTCAAAATAAAGAAATTAGGTTTTTCGTATACCTTAGTGTCATCGTAGATCAATCTATTATTATCATATTCTTTAGATATAATTGAGCTATAATTCTTATCAACTGAATATGAAATCTTACATTTTTCAATTAAAACCACAGGAATATTTATTCCGTTTAATATTAGTTCATCTAATAAATCTTCACTGATCATTGTATCGAAACCAGGATACCAAAATAAGGACCATTTTTTCTTTAAAACTAAATTTGATGGCTCTCTCTTAATGCCTTTACCTATCAATTTCTCACCCTCTGTAACATAAGATTGAAAGTTATTAAAAGAAACATTCTCCTTAAGAATTTCATTATTATTCTCATCTAAATACCTGAATCTTGTTCTATTGTAATCAATAACACTATCGTAATTAAATCTTGCAAAAGGGTATAAAGCCTTGAATAAATGATTAGTCCCATTTAGGCTAACACTCAAATTCAATACATTAGAATCAATAATATCATACTTATCTAACACACTAAATGCTCTCTCTGAAAAAACAACATTGAAACCATTAGGGATCCAAGAATATTTCTTAGGATTAATCGACCAATAATAAAAATCATCTAACTTATTTACAGGGTTACAATTTGTCTTTACACAATCAATTCCTAAGGGAATGACTTTATCGTATTGAATACGTTTTAAATTAAAATGACTCGTATCCCATGGAAACTTATCCATCAACATCATTTCCTTCACTGTCCTACTATGACAATAAAGAAAATAATTATAATTATCAGTTATTTTATAAAAATTCATTACCTACTCATTAATTAGAAGCCATTCCAAAACCAGAATATGCAAATCAAATGATTTTAAAATCATCATTAAAATTACAATTTTCCAATCAAAATAGACAGAAATCCTGACATCATAGTTACATTGTATCCCCAAACTCTTTACTCCTGAAGACCAAGCATACGACTTAGATAAATCACATACAACTATGGAGCGAAAAGAAACCAATCCGATTGTCTAATTCATAGCGTATATTGATTGAATACGACATGCGCTATTTCTTTTGTTAGTGTGCTTACTGCTTTAGAAGTTTTTTATGTAAATTACACTAATCATACATATCAATGTTTCTAAAGAATAACTCCTACTATTTCTATTTAAACACTCTCATATATTTTATTAACCCAGAATGTTCGACAACACTCCAATTCACACTTAATCAATACCACTACTCATTATCAGAAATATTAATAATAAATAATTTAGATAAATCCTAGTATGTCTTATATTAGAAGTCCAAACTTGAACTTAGGGATTCATCCCAAACGATAAACCATTACATCTTATGAAACAGTTAATTATTTCAGGTATTCTATTCTTAAATTCCTTTTCGTTAATAGCACAAAATTTTGTAGGTGAGGGAAATCTATGGAGAATAAAAGTAGATGCCATTGCCCAACCTGATGTATTCCTGTATTACAAGGTAGAGGGTGATACAATCGTAAATGGACAAACGTATAAAAAAATATTCTACTCCACTGATGATTTAGTCACATGGAGTCCGCAAGTCTTTTTCATTAGACAAGAAAATAATATCGTTTATAAATTATTCGATACGCCGGGTGAAACTGAAAATATCATTTATGAGTTTGATTTAATGGTAGGTGATGCCTTAGTTGAAAATCAATGTGATGAGGGTGGACAGGTTATCGATGTGGAAGAAATCACATTACTCAATGGAGAAACCAGGGACCAATACCGTTTCGGTTCCAACCCCCAAACTCGTTGGATTAATTATATTGGCACATTGGAAGGGGATGTTTTCCTACCTGGATCAGCAGTGTGCTTTACAGACCCCGTTTTCGAGTTAGAATGTTTTGTAGAAAATGGAATATTAAAATATACTTCCAATCCTGATATTGAATGCTCATTCCTGGTGAGCAATCATGATATAGGCATATCGGAGAATGGTCTTGATATCAGTCCGAATCCCAGTTCAGAATATATTAGGATTGAAATGGACGACCTTACATCATTGGATGAAATTAGCGTTTATTCCAGTATAGGAGAATTATTGTTCCAATATGATGAAATAAAATCTGACATCATTTCCATTTCACAGCTTGAAAAAGGGATATATTTCTTCAAATTCAGGATAGGAAAGCAGATGATTACAAAAAGAGTTATAAAAATTTAAGCCGTTCCATACTTGAATCTTGCATTTAATTCGTGTAAATTAATCTTTTGTCCTAAGTATCTAATAAAAATTCTTATTATGAAACAACTATTCACCTTTGTAATACTATTCTTTTATTCCATATTACTAACAGGCCAAAACTTCGCTAGCGAGGGAAATACATGGAAAATGAAGACCACTTATCTCGTTGGTTCTCCTTCATATACTTTTTACAAAGTAATCGGGGAGTCAGTGATCAATGGACAAACTTATAAAAAGATGTATTATTCCACGGATAATCAAGTGACTTGGAATCTTGCTGATTTTGTCATAAGACAAGAAAATGATATCATTTATAAATTATCTGATACACCGGGAGCAACAGAGGTCATCATCTATAAATTCAATTTGGGAATAGGTGATTCGTATATACCCAATCCGTGTGGGACACAAGCGGGTGTTACCGATGTTGAGGAAGTAACACTGTACAATGGTGAATTCAGGAATAAGTATCGTTTTTCCACTGATTATCTATCCACTTTCTGGATTGACCATATAGGTTCTTTGGATGCTCCGATTTTCTCACCTGGCAGGGCTGACTGTCCTCCTGATCCTGTATATAATCTAGAATGTTTTTTTGAGGATGGAATATTGAAATATACTTCTAATCCAGATAATGATTGTTCATTCATTTCCAGTAATGAAAATATTCCAACATTAGAAAGCCAATTGAGTATCAGTCCGAATCCTAGTTCTGAATACATCAGGATTGAAATGGACGACCTTACGCTGTTGGATGGGATTCATATTTATTCCAGCATTGGGGAATTGATTCATCAATATGAAAAATTAGAGTCCAGTGAGATATCAATTACACATCTTGAAAAGGGTATCTACTTTTTCAAATTCATAATAGGAAAACAAATCATTACGAAAAGGGTACTTAAGATTTGATACAATTAAGATGTATGTTAATAATTGAAAAGCATCAGGAAAAATTTCCTGATGCTTTTCAATTTCAAGAATTATTTTTTTATTTCTACTAGGCCGTAAGCCCACCATCCACTGGCATTGCGTGTCCCGTGATGAATGATGCCCGATCGGAACACAAATAGAGCATCGCATCAGCAATCTCCCTTGCTTCGCCAAACCTTTTCATGGGTATTCCTTTCTTTAACTTATCCGATAATCCACCTGAGATTTGGTCCATCACATCAGGGTCGAATAAATTCGTCACGGTGAATGCGGGACATATGGCATTGATACGGATATTATTCCTTGCATATTCCATAGCTGCTGTTTTTGTCATGCCAACTACCGCATGCTTACTAGCCACATAGGCGATGCTATTGGGCAACCCCCTCAATCCTGCTATCGAAGCCGTATTCAAAATGACACCTCCACCCTGCTCCAACATTTGGGCAATCTGGTACTTCATGCAATAAAAGACACTGGAAGCATTCACTTGCATAACCTTATCCCAAGCATCCAAGGGCATATCCACAGTTCGGGCTGTCTTCCCTCCGATACCTGCATTATTGATAGCAATATCCAATCGGCCATAATGCTCTACGGTCTTATCGATCAATTGCTTCACCTGTTCATGTTGTGCAACATCACAGGGAATCATTGTTGCCTCACCACCGTTTTCCTTGATTTGTCCGACCACCTCACTGGAACGCTCCTCATTCAGGTCAGATACCACAACCTTGGCTCCATGAGCTGCAAATAATTCAGCTGCCATGCGGCCAATTCCAGAACCGGCCCCTGTTACGACAACGACCTTACCATCAAATGTTTGTTGCATTAACTTCTATTTACCCCTTTCGGGAATTAACAATGGAAATAAGAAATCAATATCGGATATAAAAGTGGGAATTCATATTCCAAAAGGAATGTTGGCCGATAAATACAAAAGGATGTGCGCCTAAATTTGACATAGCCATACATTTGTTGTCCATTTCCTAAACTTCATCGGGAACTCTCTTTTTATATTCCCGTAAAACATGTAGGTTTAAGTTTAGATTCTCAATACATAAATTCACATCATGAAAAACTGGATATCTGTTATTTCTCTGATAGCTGTTTCGGTATTGTATTTCAATTGTACGAATACTGTCCTTGAAGATTTGGAAAACAACCCTACTCCACCTGATGTAGCCAAATACAATCCGCATGTCAAGGCTGTGATTGATGCACATTGTATCAATTGCCACGGGGACACCAATCCCAGTGCGGGCATTGTACTTTCCAATTATAATGATACCCGATTCCAGACGGAAACAGGAAATCTGCTGAATTCCGTGAACAACGATGCCAATCCGATGCCTCCGAGCGGTCTGCTTCCCCAATGGGAAAGGGATCTGTTCCAACAATGGGTTGACGACGGTTATCAGGAAAACTAATCCCATCTCCGAATTCCGACTATATTCAATCAACTAAACTAAATCGACCAATATGAAACATGTTGTCTGGTTACTCCTACTGATTGGGCTTCCGTTCCTTGTACATTCCCAAGAGGAAAATGATACTGAAAATGACAGTAAAAGGGACAGGGTCAATCATTATCCTGCATTCGAGGCAATGAAAATCGGGAATCTACAATCCACCAAGGTTTCCGAAAAAGGAAAGGTATACATGTATGTATCCCACAGATTCGGTTCACTGAAAGGTGGTTTGGGTACTTTTTTCGGGCTGGACAACGCAAGTACGAAGATTGAGTTGGTGTATGGTGTTTCGAATAATTTCCAGATTGGGTTGAGTAGGGAATCCTTGAGGAGAACCTATGCCGGTACGGCCAAATGGAGATTCATGAAGCAGAGTGATAAGATGCCACTGAATCTGGTGGGTTTCGCCACCGCCACCATTAACACCCAATTGGACGAGGAGCGTTATCCGGGAATCGTCTTTGCGGATAGGTTAAGTTTTGCATATCAGTTACTGGCATCCAGAAGATTGCATGATAGGGTTTCCTTGGAACTGGCTCCTACATTCATCAGGCAGAATACGGTTCTGACTTCCGTTGAATCACACAATCAATTCGCTTTGGGAATCGGTGGTAGATTCAGGATTACCAAACTCATGTCCATTACGATAGATTATGCTTATAATTTCCATAGACCGGAAAATTCCCCTTATCAGGATCCATTGACCATTGGTCTGGATATTGAAACGGGTGGGCATGTATTCCAATTATTATTCTCCAATGCGCAATCCTCCAATGAACCGGGATTCATGAGTTTGGCTGAAGGAGATTGGAGTACGGGCGAAATCTTCTTTGGTTTCAATATCGTAAGGGTATTCTAATACCATACACTCCAAACACAGGGTGTAAAATTTCCCATTATGGGTCAAATATTCTTTACATCAGATCATCATTTCGGACATACGAATATCATCAAATTCTGTGAACGCCCGTTTGCGGACATCAATGAAATGAATGAGGCACTCATCAAGCGATGGAATGAGAAAATCAGTCCGGAGGATGAGGTCTATCATATTGGTGATTTTGCAAAAACCAAGGATTACGACCAGGTAGCCGATATCCTTGACCGCCTGAATGGCACCAAATACCTGATTGTTGGTAATCATGAGGGGCCTGCACTGCACCATCGGAAAAAATTCAAATGGGCCAAGGAATATTTCGAATTGAAAGTCAAGGATTCCGAATGTAAGAATGGAGTTCAGCGAATTATCCTATTCCATTATGCCATGAGGGTTTGGCGGGGAGATTTCCGTGGTACTTGGCATCTGTATGGACATAGCCACGGTAACTTACTGGATAAGGACAATCGTTTATCCTTTGATGTGGGTGTGGATTGCCATGATTATTATCCTTTATCCTATGATGAGGTAAAGGCCATCATGAAAACAAAAAAGTGGGAACCGCCTTTCGAATCCCGAAATATTTAGGAATTACAAAAGCCGGTGGTCCGCCTTTCAACGTCCACCGGGGGGCGAATTGAAAGTATCGCTTCGCATTCATTACAATGATTCTGATGGAATTTAAGTTCCATACTACTCTTACAACATTTTTCATTAAATATATAACCCAATGAATTCCTCAACCAAAATAACACTGATTACCATTCTTTTCGTTACCCTATTCATAGCATCGAATATGGTAACGAGGAAAAAGACCATTTTCAAGTATGAGACCTTTGACAAGTATTTCGAGGCTATAAGGCTGAGTAAAGCGACCAAAAGAGGTGATTATAATAGAATGGTTATCATCTTTGAAAATGACCGATACCACTTCCATCAGACGTTAGAATTCGGTAAGAACAAATATGATAAAATCAAGGAGGTCACACATTTCAATTGGGATAATGATTCTATTCTTAGCATCAAATATACTGATCTAGGAAATAAACGACATCAGGATAGTATCCAACTGGAATTAATAAGAAAATAATTTTAGTTATATTTTTTCTCAATCCTCAATCCATCACAATAAATCTCAAGTATTTTCTTGATTTGGAAAGTGTAATATTTTCCATTTTTGATATCCTCGGCAAGTGATTTATTTTTTGAAAAGAATTTTGAGATTATTTTATTGAATCGTTTCCTCCGTTTAGGGACTGAAATAACTTCCCCTCCGTATTCTAGAATACTATAGCTTTTCTTCGTACCAGAAACATAGGTATTGGACCTAAGTGTCCCATCCGGAGATGGTGGGGAAGCACTCCAGTAGCCATCTACAACATAGGCTCCTTGGTACAACTTCACACTATCATCAAATACCCTTTTTAGGAATTGTCGTTCATAATCGACCCAGACGGGGTAATATTCATCCACTCCTCTGATTATCTTTTCTATTTCCTTGATTTCTTTCCGTTCTTTTTTACAATCCCCCTCGGGTCTTTTATAAATAAGAACTCCATTTCTATTCTCTAATTCTATATAGTCCTTATGAGGTACGAAAACTCTAATCGTATCACCCTCCTTATCTACTAATTGTAAACTGTAATCCCATATTCCGCATTGTGCGGATGAAAAGGAATAAAAAAGAATGAACAAAATGGTTCCTTGGAAATATCTAAGCATCAGTATTGTTTTATGAGGTCAACATGCAAATTACTATTTCAAATATATTAAATTATCTAGATTTTTTTCTTAGGATATAGCAATCATGCTCATCGATAGGTGTAAACAGATCCGCTTCATTCCTTAGTATTTGTGCAGTAGTTTGCTCCACTGCTGCAATCTCAACCCTTACCCCCTCTCCTTTGAGATGCCTGACCAATTCCACATAATCAGAATCTCCTGACATGATAATAATGGTATCCACTTTCTTGGCTATCTGTGTAGCCTTAATTGTTAAAGGAATATCTGCTGATTTATGGCAAGGCATTACGGAACCATGGAATTTTGTCAATAACCTATCGGCTAATTTCTTGGAGATGCTTTTCCCTTCACGGAAATAAATCAATCGGCTCAATCCCCGATTATTCAATAATCTGTCAATTAAAAAATCAAAATCCAATAAGGCATTCTTATTTCCTACCAAGCTTTGTAAACTTAGTTCTATATTGTTACCATCTATTAATACGGCAACAGATTGATTAATATTCATAATAAAATTAATGTGAAAAAATTATTGAATTACGCTTTATCGCAATTCAAATCCCTTTGTTAAGAAATCCAATCAATTTATTGCATGTGGAAAGAAGAAAGAAGTGATAGTTGCTTAACTTAGGATAGGATTATAGTTGGTATTTTTACCAGTGAAAATTATTCCTTATATTAAAAACATAATTATTCAGCATTTAGTTCGATTGGTATTGATTTATTCTGTATCATCAATTACTATCCCTCTATACCCAATCGTAAAATCCGGATAGTTTTTTTATAAATATACATTGTATGAAATCTCTGAATATTTTTTTCATATTATTCCTCTTATTCTATTTCAATGCTGATGCCTGCATCAATGGTGAGATACTTTTATTGCAGGATAAGTTCATTCTTTATGAAGACAGAGAGGGAGATATTCCCTACGGACACGATTTTTATCTGGAGGATGCAAAGGAGATGTTGCATCAACTGGATTCAATTTATAGAAACGAAGATAACTTGGGGGCATATTCTGATATGGGCATCATTTATCTACTCACGGGAAAACATGATGAGGCAGTACAATTGTATCAGGAAATTGAACGCATCGAACCCGGCAGATATGCCACTGCTTCTAATTTGGGAACGGTATACGAACTCATGGGAGAAAACGAAAAGGCTTTGCAATGGATTCAAAAGGCTGTTGAAATCGACCCCAGTTCCCATAATCATTCCGAATGGATTCATGTCAACATCCTTAAGGCAAAAATCAAGGGAGCATCCGCCGTTAATTCCCAATCCCTGATTGGCACCCATTTCGGAACGGAGTCATACCCTGTAAGTAATATGGATGAGATACAGCTACAAAAGCTCGCCAATGCATTGTACTTCCAACTTAACGAGAGGATTTCATTCATCAAACCCAAAAATGACATTGTGGCTCAATTGCTATTCGACC
>JAHDHL010000034.1 GCA_020631355.1 Saprospiraceae bacterium
ATCATGGACATCATCCGAATGACATCGATGAGGTTCCTGTCCCTGGGTATTCAAAATCCCAAATAGGGAAATAAAAACTAATGATAAGAAGTGTCTCATGCTTTAAAATTTCTGTTGCAATCTAAGGAATCCTTACTTGGCCAAAATGAATTTCTTGGTTATAGACTCATTACCAGTTATGATGCTAATGAAATACACCCCATTTGATAACTTGGAAATATCCAACTGTTCATTCAAACGATTACCTGATAGATTCCTAGAATAAGCTACCTTACCCACAGCATCATGAATTACAATAGAATAATTCTCGATTTGGTTGAAAGAAATATCCATATTCAACCAGCCTTTACTTGGATTAGGTGATATATTCAAATGATTGAGTGAAGTGATATTCGTATTGGAAACAATTGCAGTTGATCCTTCAACATTAATATTATCAAGGAACATACTATTTCCCCTACCCGACTTATTGACAAATGCAATTCTTAGGAAATTGCTGCCATTCGTATTGATGCCAATGGACTTATCAGTCCAATCACTGGCAGAAGCCAAAAACTGGGATGTCATTGGTGTAGCTGTTGCTAATGATGCACCGCCGTCAATGGATACCTGCTGCCAATCATTGGAACATCCCAATGAATACATTATCGCTAAGGAATCATATCTTGAATCGCCTCCATCCTCGAAGTAGGTATAGGCTAAATCATAAGTAAGATTCACGGAATTAAAACCTGTCACATTGAATTCTGGTAGAATAAACCAATCTTCCTTACCCTCTGCGTTCGTAGCATTGAGGTTATCAAAGAATACGGCATAAACCCCATTACCAAAGCCGGATACACCCGGGCGTCGAGTCCAGGCATAGGCATCGTTATCAGGATTGAAAATCTCTATACCCTGAGCAGGGAAAGGCGCAGAAAAACTCTCTACGTCTTCAAAGAAAGGCAATTCCACACCGTCGATAATATTTACGTTTACTGACTTGGAATCATTGGTTGGATTCTCATCTGCCATTCCGTTAGGGTTATTTGTCGCAACGTCTAAAGTATAATTGACAGAAGGACTACTAACAGACGGTAAGTTAACCAGTTCAATTTCATTCTGAACCAGATTACCCGTCCAGTTGAAAACATTATCTCCAGTACCACCTGCATTGTAGATGATTTCAACGGATGTAAGATTATTCGTACCAATATTCCTTAATTGAACCACAGGAGCAACTGTTGTACCACATGCCTGACCACTAGGGAAAATGATAGCTTCGATTCCTGCATCATCTTCGGTAACGGCTGTACTGCACTTAGGAGAGTCCGTGCCCCAAATGGAACTGGCTGTATTATACATGAGGTTGGCTTGTTGTTCTGAGAACATGTACATACAGGCATCATCCACATAATCCATATAATTCATGTGCATGTCAGCAGAAGAACATGTAGATACGCCAATATTAGGGCAACCAAAATATGATTCAAAAGAAGCAGGAGTATCCGTAAACCCATCATCCTGTGTACATCCACTATTTCCAGGTCCCCAGATGTGGTTCAGTCCAAGATAATGTCCTACCTCATGTGTGGCTGTTCTGCCCAGATTATATTGACTATATTGTCCACATCCAGTCCCTGGTCCGACACCATTGCCGCATCCATTTCCACTCACACCGAATGCGCAAGCCTCAATCACAACCCCAGATCCATTACCTCCACCAAAAAGAGGAGAATAACCAAGGACACCTGTACCCTCGGTCACGAAAATATTAATGTAACCTGACCATACGCCATTCGTAAAATTCGGAAAATTCCCATTGGCGACATAATTCTGATTGATGGTAATGGCATAATCACCATCATCCAATCCGAAGCCTGCCGGGTGGTCAGCATCAGCCAAACAGAATTGCACACAAACCCCCTCTGCAGCCAAATAGCTAGCTATCATTTCGGTAGTGGAAACAACTTCATCAAAATTGGAAATATCCGAATTGGTAGCTGAATAATCCTCATTCAAGGTTTGTATCTGACTCAATGCCAAATCAGTCAGACAAGAGAGGGATTGTGTAGTGATTCCCTCGTAATGCACAGCCACAGGAATAATAATGGGAACAACACAGTCCAATCTGCCCTGACTCAGGGATTCTTCCATTATCTCATCCAACAATACCTTTCTTGTGTCATATTCATGGCGATAATTGGCATCAGCTTGGTAAGTCGCTTCATGAATTTCTGTTGAATAACACCTCTGTACCTGTTGGGCTGAAAGAAATGATTGAAAGAAGAATACAAATAGAAATAAGTATAATACCCTCATGGTCCTAATTTATTTTGTACAACATATCATATAAAATACAAATAAATGCAATTAGGACCATAAAGCGAATTATATCCATATAATTATCATTTCCATGACAAAACAATTTTGTAGTCTGTCTTGCAAATGACCACTATGTAGAAAAAGGAACTTGGAATCGGGAATTATTCAGCAATCTTAATCCCTAGAATCAAATCACCTTGTACTATGGAGTTGACAACGGTTTGGTCTTCTTCTGATTTCACTTTTCCAAATACCGTGTGCTTGCCATCCAACCAGGGAGTAGGCCCGTGGGTGATAAAGAACTGGCTACCATTGGTTCCGGGACCTGCATTGGCCATAGACAATATTCCTGCGCTATCATGTCTGCATTCTGGATGAAACTCGTCGCCAAAACGATAACCCGGTCCACCGGCTCCTGTACCATCAGGACAACCTCCCTGAATCATGAAATCATTAATCACCCTATGGAAAGTCAGGTTGTCATAGTATCCTTTCTCAGCCAAAGCAATAAAATTTGCTACGGTAAAAGGTGTTTTCGTAGCATACATGGTAAGATTGATATCGCCCTTGTTCGTAATGATGGTCAAATCAAAATCACTATCAAAAGATGCAGCCTGAATGGCCTGAATGATTTCCTCGGGATTAATTTTCTCCAGTGGTGACATATCCTCTGTTATTTATTATTTCAAATCCCGCAAAGATAAGATTATTTGTCCCATTCGATATAGAAATGAAATGAATCATTCGCACAAGTCCTCATTCTAATTCATTAACAGCAATTCTAAATATATAACTTCCTTATTGTAACAGGTTTGTGTTATATTTGAAACAGAGAAACACCCGAAATAAAAATATTCACGATGAGATTTTACTCCCTACTACTTATCATCAATTTGCTTTTTCTGTGTCAAATTTCCGCACAGCAATTTGATTTCACTCCCGTTCATGACTATGATTCCTATTTTCAGGAGGCGTATGAAAAATACCCCGATATTCCTAAAGGAATGCTTGAGGCAATTGCCTATACCCAAACACATATCAGGCATGTAGGGCATCATCACCATCATGAAAGTTGTGCAGGCCTCCCTCATTATGTGGGTGTAATGGGAATGATTGAAGATGGTAAGGGTTGGTTCAATGAAAATCTTCAATTGGTCCAACACCTATCCAATGAACAAGCATCTTCCATTACACATTCCCCAAAGGTGAATATACTGGCTTATGCCAAGGCTTATAATCAATTACGAAAGAATAAAAATATAAATAATTCCAATCCATTGGAACATGTGGAAATCCTGAATAGTCTTTCAGAAATCCCTAATGATGGTACCATAGGCAACGACTTTGCATTCGATACCTATCTATATTCCGTTTATACCTATCTCAATTACGGGCAATTCCAAAATGCTTATGATTTGCCGCAATACAATTTGGATTTGGAAGCCTTCTTCGGAACAGCAAATTACAAGGTACTCAGTTCCAATCAGGTCACTGCATCAAGTGATAAGGTTAATGATATTGAAGGTAATACCTACAATGGTAATGTACAAAGAAGTAGTATGGCCTGCTCCGACACCAATGTCCCAGTCATCTTTACTGCTGCCGACCCATCAAACTACAGTTCCAGGAATGGTACAGCTATCACACATGTTACCATTCATACGATGCAAGGTTCCTATTCAGGTTCCATTTCTTGGTTCCAAAATCCTGCAGCGAATGTTTCAGCCCATTATAATATCAGGGCTTCAGACGGTCAAATCACCCAGATGGTTTGTGAAATTGATAAGGCCTGGCACGTTTCCAATTCCAATCCTTATGCAGTGGGGATAGAACATGAGGGTTATGTGGAAGATGCCTCTTGGTACACCGAAAACATGTATCAGGCTTCCGCCAATCTAACGGCTGATATTTGTTCCAGAAACAACATCCCTACCATCCGAACCTATGATGTTATCGGAGATACAGGATTGAATCCATTGGGAGATGGTTGTTACAAGGTAAAAGGTCACCAACACTTCCCCAATCAAACCCATGTTGACCCCGGGCAATATTGGGATTGGAATAAGTATTATGACCTTTTGAATCCTTCCAATGCCGTCACAACCAATACCTATACGACATGTTCAGGCTCATTCCAAGATCCTGGTGGTTCAGGTAACTCCGGCAACGATGAAAGAGAATTCTACCTCATTGCTCCGACTGGAGCAGGTAGTGTCACACTTACTTTTAATGCATTCAATCTTGAAACCAACTACGATTATCTCTACGTTTATGATGGGGATTCATATAATGATTCATTGATTGCCGTATTGAATGGTACCAGTCTACCCGCTCCCATTACAGGAGAAAGTGGCGCACTGTTCCTTGAGTTCAGGACCGATTGTGCTACCTTATCGTCAGGTTGGGATGCAAGTTGGAGTTGTGGTGCTGCAAGTACCTGTGGTGTACCGGATGGTTTAACCGAAACATTCGTCAGTCAAAACGAGGTGAGTTTTTCATGGAATGCCGCTGCCAATGCCAATAGTTATGTTGTTAGAATCAAACAAGCCATTGAAGATAATTGGTCATATCATTCTTCTACTACCAATCAAATCAACATAGGAGGATTGGCTATTGATGGTCATTATCTTTGGGGTGTTAGTGCTGTTTGTTCAGGTAATGAAACCGTTTTCAACGGGACTCAATTCACTCATACAGCATCCACGAATGCATCCTACACCACAGCTAGTTGCGAGGGCTATTTTACGGATACGGGTAGCACCCTTGCGAATTATCAGAACAATGAGGATTGGACCTTTACCATCGCACCAACAGGAGCATCCAGTATAGCATTGGCTTTCACTACTTTTGAGTTGGAATCGAATTATGATTACATGTATATCTATGATGGTCCGAATACATCATCACCCCTGATCGGGACATATACAGGCACCAACTCTCCGGGAACCATAAATTCAAGTAGTGGAACGCTGACCATTAGGTTCGATTCTGATAATTGGACGGTAGATAGCGGTTGGGAAGCCAATTGGACATGCAATTCATCCGACTCCAATGCTCCTATTACAGAAATCGGGACGATTCCTAATTGGGTTACCAGTGATTTCAACCTTGGTTTTCTGGATACGGATGACAATGCAATAGATAGGCAATTCTATCAGGTCAATGAATTCCAGAATGGAGAATGGGTTTCGAATCCTAATAATGGATTTTTGAATGATGATTTTAATGTGATGAATCCAAATTGGAATGCTTATGCAGGTAACTGGAGTGTTACTTCAGGCAGCCTTTACCAAGCTGACCAAAACAGTAGCAATACCATATTCACGGCAGCCCTGAACCAAAACGATGCCGATGAATATCTTTACCACTGGACCTCACTCATCGGTGGTACCGGTTCGAATCGTAGAGCCGGGCTTCATTTCTTCTGTGATGACCCAAGTGCTTCCAACAGGGGAAATTCATATTTTGTCTATTATCGTATTGATTCTGACTTACTACAGATTTATGAAGTGAATTCCAATACATTTTCCCTGGTAGCAGATATACCTTATACATTCAATCTGAATCAACTGTACGATTTCAAAGTATCCTATAATAAGAATTCGGGTAAGATTGATGTTTGGGTTGATGATGTAATGGCAGGAACTTGGACTGATACTACTCCCTTGACTTCAGCCGGATATGTTTCTTTCCGAAGTGGTAACTGCACCTACACCATCAATGATTTCAGTGTTTACCAATCCAGATCTGATAATGAAATGATTTTGGTGGGAAGTGATTCTAATGATGATATCCAACAACAAAGTTCATCCCCATCTACGGAAGCGGGTATGGTCAGATCCGTTGTTGTGGATGCGAATAATAATATATCCTTGATTGATGCTGCAACATTCAAAGTTGATTATACCCAACCTACATTCCCCACAGGAATCACGGGTGAGGCAACTGATGCCATGACCATTACAGCCTCATGGAATGGATCTTCCGATAGTCATTCGGGAATGGATCATTATGAATATGCTATTGGTACATCAACAGCAACAATTGATGTGATTCCTTGGACGTATAATGGTTTGAATACCAGTGTTACAGAAACTGGACTATCCCTTGTTGACGGGCAGGATTATCATGTACATGTACGTTCGGTCAATGGTGCAGGATTGGTTTCCAGTGTCATCAGTTCACCTGCTTTCAACTATACGGCTCCAGGTTGTAGTTACAGTCTTATGTTCCATGATAACTTTGAAGCGGGTTATGGAAATTGGAACAATGGTGGCTTACATTGTAGAAGACATATCAATGATGCACCATACGCCAATAGCGGGAATTATTGTGTCAGGCTAAGGGATAATACTTTCTATTCTAAGGTAACCTCTGACATCCTTGATTTGACTAATTATGATGAAATCAGGATTGATTTCAGTTACTATTGTAGGAGTATGGATAATGCAAATGAGGATTTTTGGCTACAGGTTACTTATGATAATTCTTCCTATACCACCGTTGAGGAATGGAACAAAGGGGACGAGTTCCAGAATAACCAACGGAAGTATGATTCGGTTACCATCCCGGGGCCATTCTCTGCCACTACACGATTCAGGTTCAGATGCGATGCTTCCAGTTTGTGGGATTGGGTCTACTTGGATAATATCAAAATATATGGTTGTTCCCAAAATGGGGCAAGGGAAATACCTATTCCTGTAAAGGACGAAGCCGATATGATGACGAATGTGGAACTCAATGAGTCCTCCAACATTTCGCAATTGAGTTATTTTCCGAATCCAGCCCACCAGTATTTGAACATCCAATATGAATTGAAAACAGCATCTCGTATTCAAATGAGTATAATGGATGTATCAGGAAAGCTTAGGATGTCCAAGGAAATTCCGGTACAAGAGGGGATACGGGATGAACAATTGGATATCTCATCTCTCGATAATGGTTTTTACATTCTAAGACTGAATGATGGTAATGATAACATCAGTGTGAAATTCGTCAAAATATAAGCTTCCATTCAAATACAAAAAGGGATGATTGCATATGCAATCATCCCTTTTTTCTATTCCTAATTCTAAAGTAATACCCTAGGAAAGTGGCTCGAATTGTAACTTGGCCAGACTACTATATGCACCATCATCAATCATGGATAATTCATCGTGTGTTCCTTGTTCTACGATTTTACCATTCTCGATTACAAAAATACAATCCACTTCCCTAATGGTAGCCAATCTGTGTGCAATAATGATACTGGTACGTCCCTCCATTAAATTGTTCAGGGCATCCTGTACCAATTTTTCAGATTCCGCATCCAAGGACGATGTTGCCTCATCCAATATCAATAAGGTAGGATTCTTCAAGATAGCTCTTGCAATGGCCAATCGCTGTCTTTGTCCCCCGGATAATTTGACACCACGTTCACCAATCAATGTATCCAATCCCTCAGGGAATGAGGATATGAATTCCCAGGCATTGGCTTTTTCAGCTGCAGAACGAACCTCATCATCCGTAGCATCCGGTTTTCCATAAAGGATATTCTCCCTGATGCTACCACCAAACAAGATGACTTCCTGAGGAACAATTGCAATATTTTCCCTGAATGCACCGATTTCATAATCATAGATGGATTGACCATCGACTTTGATATCTCCCTTATCTATTTCGTAGAATCTAAGGAGTAATGATACAATGGTTGATTTTCCGGAGCCACTTTGCCCTACCAAGGCCACCTTTTCTCCGGGCTGTACCTGAAAAGATAAGTTTTCGAAGATGGTTATATCCTTTCTTGACGGATATGAGAATGCAATGTTTTCGTATTGTATATTGCCTTTCAATTCCAATCTGGGTCCACCCGCATTCACATCCACTTCCGAATCCATATCCAAAATCTCACGGATTCTTTCTGTAGCTCCGATAGCACCCAATACCTCGGTGTAGAATGTACCCAAACTGGCTATCGCTGCTCCAATGATACCAGAGAATGCCACGAAACCAAGTAGGTCTCCCGAGTCGATATCACCAGACTGAACCATCATTGCAGCCTTCCACATCACAAAACATAAGGCTCCGAAAAGTACGGTAACAATAAAGGCTGAGAATAATCCACGGCCCCTGGCAAACCTGATGGCTATACTTACGACGGATTGGTTGGTCTTGCCATACTTCGCCATTTCGAATAGCTCATTCGTGAATGCCTTGACGACCTGTATGGATTGGATGGATTCACTTAGTATGATATTCGTATCAGCCATTGCCTTTTGGCGTTCCTTGGATAATTTCCTGATATATCTTCCAAAAAACATGGCGAAAACCACCACTACAGGAAATGTTGCCAATACAATGAGTGTCAATGTCGGATTACTATATATCAGGATGGCAATACTACCAAATAAAATAATAATCTGGCGAATGAACTCAACCAAAGTAATGGAGAATAAGGAATATAGTCTATCCACATCTGATGTAATCCTACTGACCAATTCGCCACTTTGATTCTTTTCAAAGAAAATAGTGGGTAGTGTGATTACCTTATCATAAACTGCCTTTCTTAAGTCTGCCGTTCCTTTTTCACTCGCATGTGCGAATAATGTGACCCTGAAATAAGAAATGATTCCCTGCGAAACCAAAACAATCAGCATGATTACTCCCATTTCATTCAGGGACAAGCCATAGAAATCACCGCCTTCAGCAACCTTAATCAGCTCGGTAAACATTCGAATCAAACCAAGGAATACCACACTGGAAACAGTCAAAAGTATGAGTCCGACTATCAGGTATGCCCTGTAAGGATATACATAACTGAATATCTTGACTACCTCACGGAAACTTTCCCTTGTGAGTTTAGCCTTTGGTAGACCATCATCATCACCTATTCGTCTTCTAGCCATACAATTGAAATGAAAGGCCAAATATAAGGCTTTGCTTCATTTAGCCTTCCCTTATTCTCAATGACATGGAAAATAACTGGCCAATATTACCTATTTATGACGGTTGGTACTCCTCAATATCGAAACCGGCCTCATAAACAGTATCCATAATTTCCTTTGATGTGACCGAAGCCCCCTTAACCGTAAGTATTTTATTAGGATTATCCGTATCCACTTCCCAACTATCAATACCATTAACATCATTTAAAAATCCTGAAACGGATTTGATGCAGCCTCCGCAGTTAATATTCGTTTTGAATTTGAGTTCCTTTGCCATACTATTGTGATTTAATTACGTTATTTAATCGTTAGATTTCCCCAACAACTTACATATGAAAACAAATATCAATATATTTGATTGCAAGATGATGAAAAGAATAGCCATTTTCGCTTCGGGGCGTGGTTCCAATGCCTTAAAGATTATAGAACATTTTCAGGAACACAACCAAATTGAGGTTTCCCTCATCGTTAGTAATAAAAACAAGGCACTGGTGCTAAATGTTGCTGATCGTTTCAATATTGCAAAATTAGTCATCAATCGGGATGATTTCTACCGTTCGGATGCAACTTTGGAATATTTAAAGTCACATAACATTGATTTTGTAATATTGGCGGGCTTTTTGTGGTTGGTGCCACTAGATATGATTAATTATTTTAATAAGAGGATGCTGAATATCCATCCTGCCCTGCTGCCCAAATATGGTGGAAAAGGAATGTACGGAATGAATGTACATCGAGCTGTCAAGGATGCAGGAGAACAGGAAACCGGTATCACCATCCATTATGTTGACCCGGAATATGACGAGGGACAAATCGTTTTCCAAGCCAAATGTCAGGTCAATGAAAATGATACCCCGGAATCAATCGCACAAAAGATACATGAACTAGAACACAGACACTACCCAACAGTTATTGAGCATACCATTCGGTCTACTTTTGGAATTTAAATTAACTTTTTATGACGATGCTATTGAGATTACAAATAACACTACTCGTAATCCTATTCTCTGCCCAAATGGGAATCTCCCAGGATAGTTGGAAGAAACTTTCATCCACTGCTGACAAGTTATTCGAGGAAGGCAGTTTTGCCGAAGCAGGTGACAAATATTTTGCTGCTTGGAAAATGAAACCCAAGAAAGAAGAATTGGCTTTCAAAGCCGGTGATGCCTACCTGATGACAAGGGATTATACAAAGGCTGCTAAGGCATACAAGGTGGTCAAGGACAATAATTCCGATTATCATCATGTAGGATTCAAATATGCAAGATGCCTGAAAAGTCTGGAACAGTATGACGAAGCCAGTAGGGAATTCGTTTACTTCATCAATAATTACGATGGTGATGATTTCCAATCCATGTCCGAATTGGTACAAACTGAAATCCTGGGTTGTGAAATGGCCATCAAGGATGCCAACGAACAAACTGAGGGTGTGGTCGTTACTCATCTTTCTGAAAGCGTGAATTCTGGAGATATGGAATATGCTCCCTTACCTTATACGGATGATATCATTTATTTTTCCTCAGATAAGAGTGGGTCTTCCAAGATTTACCGTTCACAAAATCTAGATGGTTCTTGGACCCAGAGTAAGGCAACTGACAATATATTCTCCAGTGTATCAAGGGAACATTATGGTAATGTTTCATTTGCACCTGATAATAGCCGTTTTTACTTCACCCAGTGCGATGCGACGTATTCCACCAATTCCAAATGCGATATTTATGTCGTTGAAAGCAAGGCTGATGGTTCATGGTCGGCTCCAATCATCTTACCAGAGTATGTTAATGATCCTAATTCTACGAATACCCATCCTTGTGTTGTTCATGCGAATGGAAAGGAAACCATTTATTTCTCATCATCACGACCAGGAGGAAAGGGAGGAATGGATTTATGGTACACCAGTAGGGACTTGAATAGCAGTAGTATGGATTTCACATTCCCAAAGAATCTGGGGAGCAGAATCAATACAGCAGGAGAAGATATGACGCCTTTTTATGATACAGAATCCAATACGCTCTATTTCAGTAGTGATGGTCATATCGGATATGGTGGATTTGATGTCTATCAGTCCAAAGGCAGTGATTTTGACTGGGAAAAGCCAACCAATATGGGAAAACCCATCAATTCGGCACAGGATGATAGATATTACATCTTTGAAAGTTCACCTGAAAGTGGCTTTTTGGTTTCCAATAGAAAATCTGACCTGAGTAAACTGACCACCACCGATGAGGATATATTCCACTTCGGTGAAGACATCAGCGAGCTGATGGTCAAGGGAAAACTCAAGGATGCAAGCAGCAAAGGAATAACGGGTGTCAAGGTGACCTTATACGAAGTATCATCCAATGGACAAAAGAGAATTATTACCAGTCAGACTTTGGATAATAAGTACAAGTTCCCCTTAATCGAGGATAAGGCTTATGTACTCGAGGCTTCCAAACCAGGATATAGCTCTGCAGTATATGAATTTGACTTTCCTAAAGGGAGTACCTCACTGGGACATGACCTGATGTTATCCAATACAGCATCGGCATCGGCTCCAAGTGTACCTACGACACCTAGTCTTCCACCAAGTAGTAATAATATTCCGTCTCCACCGACCAATCCGAATCCTGTAGCAGATACGACTACAGAAATGGAAACAACAACTCCTCCAGCGCCGCCTGTAAAGGAAGATGTAGTGGTGGAAACAACAACTCCCCCATCACCTCCAGCTAATGACCCTAGTACAAATTGGGAAGAAACAGAGCCAGTTTTCGAGGAAATAGTAGAGACACCTCCGCCAACTCCTACAGTCGTAACTGAACCAAGAGTTATTGATAGTCAACCTGTAACAGCTGACCCAGTTCCCTTTACGACACCTGCAACAAATCATAGTACCACTGAGGTTTCAAGTAGTAATCCTGTGGTCAATCATTCTTCTACAAGTAGTCATACTACAACCTCCAGTTCTAGTTCTCCTAGTGCATTGGACCGTTCATGGTATCCGAATCATGGAAGTAGTACTTCTTCTTCCTCTGGCAATCATTCCAGTCAAGGTTCGTCATCCCATTCGGGTTCAGGTAGTTCTACCGATTATAACGCAGTAACGGCATATCAAGGAGGAACCTACTATAAAATTCAAATGGAAGCCATGAAGTACTACAATAGTGGGAAGTATTCCATCATGAATGATATCGGAACCGTGGAAGTAGAGGGTATTCCTGAAAAGAGCCTTGTAAGGATTCTATTGGGTAATTACTTTAACAAGGAAGATGCCATAGCAGCAAGGGAAGAAGCACGTAACAGAGGTTTTGGCCGTGCTTATGTGGTGAAATATCAGGATGGTCAAAGAAAGGCCATAAAGGTATTTTACAATGAATAATGACTCATTTATATGAATGAAAAGCCCAAGAGTGTCTACTCTTGGGCTTTTTTTATGTGGAATGGTCAATAATGCTTCACCAACTTCTATATTTGCGCTCCAAATGGTCATCCGTAACTCAATTCTTGGGATATGAAAGTATTCAAATTTGGAGGTGCATCCGTCAAGGATGCTGATGCTGTAAGAAATGTAAGTCAAATCTTATCCCGATTCCAAGGGGAAAAGATTGTAATGATTGTATCTGCGATGGGTAAGACAACCAATGCATTGGAAAAGGTCTGTCTTAGTCAACTCAAAGCATCCGAGCATCGCAATCAACTCTTACAGGAACTCATCCAATTCCATCATATGATTTCCATGGAATTATTCCCGTCCAATCATCCTATTTTTAATGAGTTGGAGCTTGAATGGAATACCATTCCACAAACCGTTAACCAACATAGGGAAAAAGGTTACGACTTCGTATATGACCAAATTGTTTCTTTGGGAGAATGGGCATCCACAAAGATTGTCTCAGCTTATCTGAATGAACAAGGCATATATAATCATTGGCTCGATGCATGTGAATGTATCCAGACTGATGATACACATCGGGAGGGACGTATCCAGTGGGAAGCAACTGTTGATGCTTCCAGAAATAAGATATTTTCACTACTTGATACAAGGGACATTGTCGTAACACAGGGATTCACTGGTAAAAGTCCAAGTGGCCATACAACCACCCTAGGCCGGGAAGGTTCTGATTACTCGGCTGCTATCCTATCCTATTGTTTGGATGCGGATTCCATGACGGTCTGGAAAGATGTCCCCGGTATTCTCAATGCTGACCCAAGAAAGTTCAGCAACGTGACCAAACTGGATAAGATATCATATAGGGAAGCTACGGAAATGACATATTATGGTGCCAATGTCATTCATCCCAAAACCATCAAACCCATTCAGAATAAGAATATCCCTTTGATGGTCAAATCATTCGTGAATCCGGATGGTGAGGGCACAGTGATTTCCTCAATGGAAGATGAGAATTATCCGCCCATTGTGGTTGTGGAATCCCAACAGAATCTACTCCATATCTCTACACGAGATTTTTCCTTTGTGGCTGAACATCATTTGAGTAACCTATTTGCCTTGTTTGCCAAATATAGAATCAAGGTCAACATGATGCGGAATACTGCCATCAGTTTTTATGTCTGCGCCTCTTATAAGTCAGAACGCCTTGACCAACTGGTGGAGGAATTGGGTAAGGAATTCAAGGTTGAACGTACTAAGGACCTCGAATTGATTACTGTGAGGTATCATAATAATGAAATCGTCAACAAACTAAAGGAGGGTAAAATTGTATTACTAGAGGAACGTTTGAAGAATACCATCCAAATGGTTGTCAAGCATGTTTCCATTCCGGAGAGAATTAAATAAGGCTATGCCAAAACAAAAGATTCATTTCATCGTCAATCCGATATCAGGAGCCCTGCGTAAACGAAAGGATATTGATGTTTTCATTCAGAAGTATCTGGATCAAGAGCAATTCGAACCCTTTATCAAGATGACAGAATATGCGGGCCATGCCATAGAGTTGGCACAACAGGCTATAAAAGATGGTGCGGATATCGTAGTTGCAGTGGGTGGTGATGGTTCCGTAAATGAGGTTTCTTCCGTATTGATTGGGACAGATATCGTTTTTGGAGTGGTTCCGGGTGGTTCGGGCAATGGTTTTGCCATGCACATGGGTATCGGTAGGAAAATCAAGAAAGCCATTGAAATCATCAATCAAGGTCACATACAGGTGATTGATTCCATTACCCTGAATGGTAAGCCCTACATCAATCTTTCAGGAGTGGGTTTTGCTGCGAATATAGCCTATCGATTCAAGGAGAATAAACAACGTGGTTTCATGAATTATCTCAAGATTACCATGGAACAAGCATTCAGATATCCTTTTCAGAAGTATGAAATCAGTGTGGATGGCAATGATTATGAAAAAAGGGAATGTCTCATGGTAGAAATTGCCAATTCGACTTCATTCGGTTATAATTTCAAACCTGCTCCCCTTGCAAAGGTCGATGATGGCCTCTTAGAGTTGGTCATCGTGAATAAAACTCCGAAACTGAATTATTTTGCAGCATTTCCACGAATGATTAACGGACAGATTCACAAATCCTATTTCATTGAAAGGAAAGCTTGCCAAAAAGTGGATATCCGTATTCCGGAGAATAGTTATGTCCATATGGATGGTGAGGGATTCATCGAATCACATGAACTTCAATATCAAATCGTTCCCAATTCCTTAAAAGTAATCGCACCTAAGAATGCCTAATAAGACCGTTATTATTTTGGGAAGTTCCAGAAGCCAAGGGAACACCAGAAAAGTTCTTGATTATATCCTTGAACAAAATGATTTCGAACTCATCGATCTGAATGATTTAAAGATGGGATATTACAGTTATGAATTCATTCATAAGCATGATGATTTTATTCCAACAGCCAAGAGGATTGTAGAGCAATACGATAATATTGTTTTTGCCACACCGGTTTATTGGTACAATATGAGTGCTGTAATGAAGACCTTTTTTGATCGGATTTCTGATTTGTTGCGTAACGAGGAAATCGTTATCGGTAGAAAATTCAGGGGTAAGAATATGGCTGTCATCAGTAACTCCAGTGAGGACTTAGTGGATGGATTCTATATGCCCTTTAGGGAATCAGCCAATTATCTTGGAATGAATTATTTGGGTGAGGTACACACCTGGTTGGATGAAGATGGAAATGTGGCAGAAAAATGCAAGCCCCATATCCAATCCTTCTTAACATTGCTCTAATTGAAAATGGTCCCTGGGTATACCCAAGGACCATTTTGCTTGTATCATTATCCAATGAGATTACTTGATGGCTGGTAGGATTTTTCCGGATACTTCACCGAAACCAATCCTTACACCTTTCTTCTGACCAAAGCCTCTCATCACAACCGTATCGTGG
Organism: Saprospiraceae bacterium; assembly: GCA_020631355.1. GTDB lineage: Bacteria > Bacteroidota > Bacteroidia > Chitinophagales > Saprospiraceae > JAHDCE01. The sequence goes on from JAHDHL010000034.1 coordinate 15,562, forward strand.
TCATTGATAAATTTCCTTTGGGTTCCGTCAGGCATATCCACTGGCATTGTGCCTCTCCATGAGATTTCGAGCATGGAGCCAAAACTACCTCTTTCCGGGCCTGAAATCGTACCGGATGCACAGACATCACCTACATTCACATTACAACCATTTACGGTATGGTGAACCAATTGCTGGCACATATTCCAATACATATATTTGAAATTGGACTCACAAACTGTCTTGGCTTCTCCGTTTTCAGGAACAATATCAACGGATAGGTTAATATCATAATTCCTCTTTTTCTTATTCTCCAGATATGGCAATGGCTTGGGGTCATTCTGCTTGGGTGATGTAGATCTGAAAGGCTCCAAAGCTTCCAGTGTTACTACCCAAGGAGAAATGGAAGAACCGAAACTCTTACCCAAGAAAGGCCCCAATGGCACATACTCCCATTTTTGGATATCCCTTGCTGACCAATCATTGAATAGGAAAAGTCCGAAAATAAAATCCTCAGCTTCGTCCATGCTTATGGACTGTCCCAATTCAGTTTTCTGCCCAATGACGAATCCTACCTCTAATTCGAAATCCAATAACCTACACGGACCATAAACCGGTTGCTTGGAATCAGCAGGGATTTGTTGGCCCTTAGGGCGATGCAGAGGCGTCCCCGAAACTACGATGGAAGAAGCCCTACCGTGATATCCCACAGGTAAATGCAACCAATTCGGTAATAAGGCATTCTCAGGGTCACGGAACATCTTTCCAACATTAGTGGCGTGGTCCCTACTGGAATAGAAGTCGGTATAGTCACCAATCCTAATCGGCATCGTCAATTCAACTTTGGAAACGGGGTGAAGCATCGCTTTCCTATCCTTATCGTTTCCTTTCAATTTACGACTCGAATGCTTGAATAACTTGGATATATTCTCTCTGACCTTATTGGTTTTCTTTTTCCCTAGGGCCATGAAATCATTGATGAATTCTTGCTTGAAAACATTAGCATCAACTCCTGTGAGGTATCCTCTCTTAGTCAATTCATACAAATCAATAACCGTATCACCGATAATGGTAGCTACCCTATGGCCCTTACCTTTTTTGAATACTCCGAATGGTATATTTTGAATCGGAAAATCACTATCCGGACTCACTTCTATCCACGATTTTAATGTAGGATCGTTGGCTGCACTCATGTCTCAAATTATTTGCTATGACAATTAATTATGCAAATTTAATCTAATCTTCCATTACTATTCAATTAAATACGAAGTTGTTTGAGAATGATTCAATAAAAAAGGGCATTGATCAGTGACCAATACCCTATTCTAACCTATATAAATCTTAAATCTATCTACACTAACTTTTCCATATCCCGTATGAGTAGTCTCTTTCTATTGAATGTAAGGACATTCTCATTCCTCAATTCGTTCAATACGGTGGTTACGGTCTGCCTTGATGTTGCGGTAAGATTGGCAATTTCCTGGTGTGTGAGAAAATTCCTAACCAACATTTCGTACCCTACCCTTTGTCCCTTGGATTGGGCCAAGTCCTTTAGGTATTCGACAATTCTGGTTCTTGAATCCTTGAATACCAAGGACTCCAATCGTTTTTCCATTTGAAGCACCCTGGAACCCATTACTTTCATTAAGAATAGGTTCAGACCATTGTGGTCCCGCAATAAGGATTTCATCTGACTGGCCTTGACATAGCACAACTCACAATCATCCATTGCCAAGGCAAAATCACGCCTCTTATCTTCACCGACAAGAGACAACTCACCAAAGACTTCTCCCTTGCCCAATATTGCTTTCGTGATTTCCTTACCTGTATCGGAATAGGTACCTATCTTGACCCTACCATCCGTTATAAAGAATATGGTATCCGAAAATTCATCAGGCATATATATGTACTGACCAGACTTGTATCTTCTGGGTTCATGGTCTTCTCTCAGACCTCCTATTTTATTAGGACAGAAGATTCCAGTTACATCGATATTTTCCAAATACCAAAGAGACTGCTCATTCATCTCAAATTATTTATTAATTACCAATTAAAAACACAAATCAGGGTGAATGTTCACCCATATTACAAATTTATAATCATGTCCCTTTTAATGCATCACAAAAATATCACAGGAACATAACCAATCCATATATTTGCCATATGCAGTTGAATATCCGAGATATGGTTCCGATGCTGGAGGAAGCAGTGGACAAATACAACCGACCTGATTTCATTGAATCCGATCCGATTCAGATTCCTCATGAATATACCAAAAAGCAGGATATTGAAATTACTGCTTTCTGGACTTCCATGCTTGCTTGGGGCCAAAGAAAAACGATAATCAACAAATCAAGGGAATTATTCTCACTTATGGACAATTCCCCACATGATTTCATACTCAATCATAAGGAAACGGAATTAAAACCATTCGAATCATTCAAGCACCGTACTTTCCAACCCATTGATTGTCTATACTTCATTCATTTCCTAAAATCCTATTATCAACAGTATGACTCCTTGGAAACGGCATTCCATATGCACCAGAAAGAAAAGGATTCCGATGTTGGAAATATGCTTATCGGTTTTCATGAATTGTTCTTTGATTCCGAATTGGCACCCCAACGAACAAGGAAACATATTGCTACACCCGCTAGAAAATCAACTTGCAAACGATTGAACATGTTCCTGAGATGGATGGTCAGAAAGGATGATAAGGGCGTTGATTTTGGTTTATGGGACAATATACCTACCAGTATGCTGCTGATGCCTCTTGATGTACATGTCAGACGGGTAGCTATGAAATTGAAACTCCTGCAGCGGAGTCAGAATGATTTCAAGGCGGTATTGGAATTGACGGATGCACTAAGAAGTATTGATTCTGATGACCCTGTGCGATTTGATTTTGCGTTATTCGGGCTGGGTCTGGAGGGGTTCGCCAAATAAATCAACGAATTGTTTGTAATTAAGCTGAATTTTAGAAATTTTTGGTATAAATTTGTTTTGAAAATCGACGGGAATGCTGAAAAAGCTTTTAGTTAAGAATTATGCCATTATTGAGAAAATCGAAATTGATTTCTCTAAGGGCCTGAACATCATTACTGGTGAAACCGGAGCCGGAAAATCCATTCTCCTAGGTGCTTTGGGATTGATTATGGGTAATCGTGCCGATACCAAAACTCTATTCGATACAGGTAAGAAATGTATCATCGAGGGCACTTTTTCCATCCCGAAACACTACAAGTCATACTTTGAGGAGAATGACATAGATTTTGAAAAAGAAACGCATATCAGGAGAGAGATTACCCCATCCGGAAAATCAAGGGCATTCATCAATGATACGCCTACCAATCTCCAGATTCTCAGGACACTGACCTCTACCCTCGTCGACCTACACCAGCAATTCGACACTTTGGATATCCATGATGTATCATTCCAACTCAATGTTGTGGATGCACTTGCCAATCATAAGGAAGAAGTCTTGGAATACAGGACAAAATTCCAACAATACAGCAAGAACAAACGTCAATTGGACCGTTTGATGAAGCAAAGTAATGATACTTCCAAGGAAATTGATTTCCTAGAATTCCAACTCAAGGAATTCAACGAAGCGGAACTCATTGAAAATGAAGAAATAAAAGCTGAGGATGAACTTAAATCCCTTAGCCATGCTGAGGATATCAAAAGGGTATTATCAGCCACCCAACAATACCTGACTGAAAATGAAAGTTCAGTTGTGGGTCAACTCAAGGATTTATCCTTTGAGTTGAATAACATTGCCAAGTTTGCTGAACCTGTCGAACAATTAAAGGACAGAATGGAGGGATTAATCTTCGAATTAGAGGACTTATCCAGCGAGATGGAGTTATTGGGAGATAAAACAGAATTAGATCCTGAACGTATCACTGAAATCAGGGAGCGATTGGATTTAATTTATAGGTTGCAAAATAAGCACCAAGCGACCTCTGTCTCAGAATTATTGGAAATCCAGCATGATATTGAAAGTAAACTGGAGTCCTTTGGTGATATGTCCGGACAAATAGAATTACTTGAGGTAGAGATCCAAAAGCAGGAGAAAGAATTGAGTGAAAGGGCGCAAAAGTTATCTGTTGCCAGAAAGAAAGTCATTCCGCAATTCGAAGAACGCATCCAGTCCCAATTACAGACCTTATCCATGCCACATGCACAATTAAAGGTTCAGATCACAACGACTCCATCCCTTAACAAGAATGGTTTCGACCATGTGGAATTCCTTTTTGCAGCCAATAAGGGAGGACGTTTGGATTCGATAAAGGATGTAGCTTCAGGAGGTGAATTGTCCAGGTTGACACTTTGTGTCAAATCACTGGTTGCCGGAGCCTTGGCGATGCCTACCATGATTTTTGATGAGATAGATACCGGAGTTTCAGGTGATGTAGCCCTAAAAATGGGGAATATTCTCAAGGATCTGGCCAAAGGGCACCAAATCATTACAATTACGCATACACCCCAAATTGCAGTTCAGGCTGACTCCCATTTCTTTGTATATAAGGATCATGCAGGAGAAAAAACCACTACCAGTGTCAAGGAATTGGATAGGACTGAAAGGGTAACCGAGGTGGCAACCATGCTCAGTGGTAGTCCTCCGTCCACTAATGCCATGAAGAATGCAAAGGAATTGCTCAAAACATAAATTAAAAGGGCTTGGATTTGAATCCAAGCCCTTTTAATTTAGTATTGTAATGCGGTTATTTTTATTTAGATATCACAATTTTCCGAATCTCCTTGTCCGTTCCATTACTGATAACCAAGAAGTAATAACCATTTGGCTTGCCTGATACATCCATTCGAATAATATTATGTCCCTTTTCGGATGAATAAAATTCTTGGTGTACCAATTTGCCTGATATGTCCATAATGGTAAGGGTTGTCCTATCATTCTTTTCGGATTGGAATTCGATATTCAATACATCATTAGCCGGGACAGGATAAACCTTATTCAAGGATATTGACTTTTCCGCTCCAAGGCCATCCTTTTCAATTGCAATCGTTTCGGGCTTGAAAGTTTCGGGCTGTAATCTGGCATTCGGATTTCCGGCACCACAACCATAAATTTTAATATTATCCAAGTAAACGAAATCATAAGGCCCGGAAGCATCACATCTGAATCTGAATCGGGTATTAGGAGTGAATGGGCCCGGGATGATTACAGAATCGTATTTCCTTTGGTTATTCTGGAACTCATCTCCCTTATTCCACTCCTCAATCGTAGTGTAAGTAAAGCCATCCGTAGTCATTTGTAACCAAAAGTCCTCATTGGGATTATCCATACTTCTACAATAGTAACTGAAGTCAATCCTAATTTCATCATAACCACTCAAATCAAAGACATCGGAAGTCAATTTGGAATAGAAGTCATTGTCCCTTAATCTGATACAGAAATCACCACTATTGGCATAAGGAGCATCAAGGATACTTTTCCTACAATTCTTACCTCCATTGTTCCAATTGCCCCAACCCGTATCAAAATTATCAGAATAAAGCAATTGGTGCTTATACAAATCAATCTGATCCGACTCAGAAAGACCATCCGCATTGGTTACCTCTACGGTATAATTGGCGGCAGAACTGGCCATCAATGTTTCCGTATCAGCGCCTACAATCAGTACACCGTCCTCATACCAATCAATATCACAATATTGACCATCTATATTGGCAGTCAACATAACAGATGCATTGGAACACAGCGCATCATTCGTGTTCAATCCTACTGTGGCAGTAGGCAAGGCTCCCATCTCCTGATAAGTATGTGTGGTACTGGTAGTGAGATGATTCTTAAATGAGGCCCAAGCATTACAATCTCCTTTCAGCATATAATCCAACCAAGGAATTGCACTCAGGAACATTTGTGTGTGCTGGTCAGCCTTGGGTATGAAACCTCCACAAAACTCTGCATTGCCACAATTTGAAAAGAAACTATTGATTCCGAAATTACAATGACTCGCACCAAGGATTTCGACATAGGCCTTGTAAGGAGCTGCAGTTAAACCATTGTAAATATCCAAAGGCCCCTCCCCGTTCTGTACCACACAATCCAATTCGCCTGCGAGTGCCAATACAGGTACATCAACCGCAGCTGCCGCAGCTATGGAAGATGGATTGGTATTGGCTGCTGCCATAGAAACCAATGTTTCTATATTGGCATTATAATCACCTGCAGCCAAGTAACTGGCTCCTCCTCCCATAGAGTGTCCCATCACTGCATTCTTGGTTGTGAAGTGTCCATAAAAATCAGATGAGGGATCAAGGTTTTCATTCATATAAGCATCTATGATAAAAGCCAAATCCTGACCGAAGTTTGCATGACTAGGAGTGATATTCCCCTCTGTTCTTGGAAAGGCCACTATATATCCTTGTTCGACCAATTCTTCCCACCATACCTCATACTCACTCCATGCTGTTACGAATCCATGTCCAAAAACGACCAATGGATAGGTACCATTCGCAACCGGAACATCATCTCCTGCCGTATCAGCTGGATAATATACTTCACCCCATACATTTCTATTATTCCTATCCGCATCATCGAATGCAAAGGACTGGTGTCCTACCTGGAATTGGGAAAATGCTAGTGTTTGTAAAAGGATGCAAGTGAGGAAAGTGAGGAGGAATCTAATTTTCATGTTTATTACATTGTCTTAATCAATACCACAAAGTTAATTCTAAAGGGAGCTTATTTTTTATTCCAATCTCTCTCTAGTTATCAGATATAAAAAAGGCCCTCTTGGAAAAGAGGGCCTATATGATTGAAAATCAAATCAGATTTTATCTTAATAATGTGGTATTACCCTCAAAGGATTCTTCCCTACCATCAATATGTTTCACTTCTAGGTACCAAACAAACACAGCAGGATTCATTGGTTTGCCTTTGAATGTACCATCCCAAACATTCATGGAATTCTCAGAATTGATATTATATCTGTCAGCCCTGAATACCAATTCTCCCCATCTATCATATACTCTGAATGTAATTACCCTAGTCCCTGAAGTACCATGAACCATCAGATAATCATTGACACCATCATTATTAGGTGTGAAACCAGTTGGGACATAAACCTCACGATTCCTGCTGACAATCACTTCGATTTCGTCCGTACCGACACAACCATTGGCATCTGTCACCGTTACTTCGAAACGATTATTCTCATAACCTGTAATCACCGGATTTGGACAATCCGTACAACTCATATCCTGGTCGCCATAGAGAGCCTCCCAAGAATAGGTCAATGCACCTACACCATTCATCACGTCCACTGATAATTCGATTGAATCTGTTAATTCATATGTAACAACAGTAGTATCAGGGAATATCGTCACTTCAACAGGAAGTGGTTCTCCCACTGTGACTGTATCTACGAAAGTCTGACATCCATTGGCATCTTGTACTACTACGCCATAATCACCGGGGAACAATCCGACTTGTGCATCTGTGTTGCTGAATGACATTCCAGAATCGAAAGAATACATATAAGGAGGAGTACCTCCTGTTGCGGTTACTATAATAGAACCATCCCTATCACCAAAGCAAGTTACATCAGTTACGATGATGTCCTGATTCAACCAAGTAGGTTCGCCAATGTACACTGAAGCCGCAATCATACAATTATTCGCATCCGTAACAGTCACATTATAATTTCCAGATGGCAATGAATCAATTTCTTCTGTCAAATCTCCATTGGACCATTCGAAACTGTAAGGAGGAACACCTCCGGTTGGATAAGCCGTAGCAATACCATTGGACCAACCCGGACAAGAAGCATCTGAACCTTGTATCGTCACATCCAGCATAGCAGGATTCTCAACACTATAATTATCCGTAGCCGTACAGCCATTCGCATCCGATACGGTAACCGTATAGGTACCCAATGTAAGGTTCTCAGTCATATCCGTCACCTGACCATTCGACCAAGCATATGTATAGGGAGCAGTACCTCCACTACCTGAAACGGTAATGGAACCATCCGATTCTCCTGAACAACTAACAGGTACAGTGTTCAATAAATTGACGACTACAGATGTAGGGTTAGGTATTGTAACCGAGTTTGTCCCAGTACAACCATTGGCATCAGTAATGGTTACATCATAAGTCTGACCTGCGGTAAGGTTAGATGCTGTTGTTCCGGTTTGAGGTGGTGTTGTACCCCAAGTTATGGTATAATCTGTAATGGCAACACCTGCGCCACCACTGATGGCTGTTACTGTTGCAGAACCATCTGAACCATTGTTACAAGACGCAGAATTAGCAGATAGTACTGATGAAATATCAGCCAACTCATTCACTGTTACGGAACCTGTCGTCGTACAATTATTCATATCAGACACCGTTACCGTATAAGTTCCTGCACCTAAGTTATTAATCGTTGCAGAAGTTTCATTATTACTCCATATGTAAGTATAACCGACTGCACCACCTGATGCCGTTGCAGTTGCAGAGGCTGTTGTAGTACCGAAACATACCGTTGCGTCAGGAGACATACTCACCGTTACGCCTGAAGCAGGTTGAGTAACTGTTGTAGCAGCCGTTGCGGTACAATTATTACCATCTGTTACGGTAATGGTATAATCACCTGCAGGAATATTATTCAAATCCTCTGTCGTCTCTGAGGAACTCCAAGCGAAGGAATAAGGAGTTGTACCGCCGGATATTGTTGCATCAATAGAACCATCAGATCCATTGAAGCAGAATACATTGGTTTCAGTCAGACTGACAACTACTGGAGTAGGTTCTCCTATTGTATAAGTATTTGAGAATTCACATCCATTGGCATCTGTAACGGTGACGGTGTAATCGCCCGCAGGAACATTAATACAATCCTCGCCCGTACTTCCATCCGACCATGCAAATGCATAAGCAGGAGAACCTCCTGACACTGTAATATTAACGGAACCATCTGATCCGCCTCCACAGGAAACATCGGTAATGACCTCTGTTACAATGATTTCAGTTGGTTCAGAAATTATAACATCATCTGTAGCTGTACATCCATTCCCATCAGAAACTGTAACAGTATAAGTACCTGCAACGAGCCCCGTTTGGGTATCACCAGTAGCTGGTATACTCCAACTGAACGTATAATTTCCATCACCTCCATTTCCGATTGCACTGACTGTTCCATCACTACCGGCAAAACAACTGATATTCGTTCCACTAGCAGCAACTGAAATAGCAGGTGGTTCTGCTACATTTATGGAATTTGTAGTCATACAACCCAAGTCATCCGTAACAGTGACCGTATAGGTTTGAGCCATAAGACCTGTGGCAGTAGCTGTCAATTGTCCATCACTCCATTCGTAAGTGAATGGACCTGTTCCTCCATTTGGAGTAACTGTTGCCGAACCATCACCACCGCCACTACAACTTGCGCCACCAACAGACATCGAGGATGTCAATTCAGGTGATTCGGTTACATCAATTGAAGCAGTAATTGTACAAAGATTATCATCCGTAACTGTAACAGTATATGTTCCTGCTGCAAGTCCTGTAACCACATCTGTATTGGCACCACCAGTCCAACTATAGGTATAAGGAGGTGTACCTTCCATTACTGTTGCAGTAACACCACCCGTACTTTCTCCGAAGCAATCCACATGAGTGGAATCGAGGGTTATTGTAAGAGCTGTAGGCTCATTCAGTGTTATTTCATCCGTAGAAGAACATCCATTCAAATCCGTAACTGTAACAGTATATATTCCAGCACCGACTGCACTGATGTTATCTGTAACCTCCCCTGCATTAGACCATTCATAGCTAAATCCTCCTGCACCACCTGAAGCAACAACCGATGCATCTCCATCTGTCCCTCCATTACAGGAAATATCATTACCCGTAAGGGTAAGATTAATAGGATTCGGAACAGTAACCTCAGCACTATCAATGGCCATACAGCCGTTTGCATCAGTAACCGTAACATAATGCCATCCATCAGAAAGGTTAATGGCCAAATCAGTCATTTGTCCGTCGCCCCATTCGTAGTTATAGCCGCCAGCTCCACCTGATGCAACCACAGTTGCTGTACCATCAGTCGAACCTGAACAAGAAGCCATGGTTGCAGATGTTGTGGTTGTCATGGAAGCAGGAGCATCTATGGTAACGGACGTCGTAATCGTACAAGCATCCGAATCCGTAACTGTAACAACATAATTGCCTACATCGAGTCCGGTAGCTGTAGCTGTCATCTGGTCTGCAGCATTGGTATCCCACAGGTAGTCATAAGTTCCTGAACCACCACCTACGGTAACAGTTGCGGAACCGTCTGCCAATCCGTTGCAAGTCGCATCTGTCGTAGTTGAACTTATTGTAAGCGCGGGATTCTCATTAATGGTCTGACTCAACGTTATCGTACAACCATTATCGTCTGTGACGGTAACAGTGTAATCCCCTCCTGAAAGGTTATCCACGGTATCATCCGTATCAGCTAATCCACCACTCCAAGCATAATTATAAGTTGGGGAACCTCCTCCGACAGTAACGGTAATAGTACCATCTGCTTGTCCATTACAGGAAACATTTGAGAATGTATTGGTAATGGTTAAGGCATCTGGTTCCGTTATGGTAACATTTTCTGTTAAAGTACAATCATCATCCGTTATAGAGACTGTATAATCACCAGCTGCTAAGTTGGTAAATAATCCTGTAGTATTGGTATTTCCTCCACCAATATCATATGTAATCGTTCCGCTACCGGAAGCTGAAAGTGTGGCAGTACCATCTGCCTCACCGCTACAACTTACATTCGTAGAGCCATCCAAACTGGTTGTCAACAGACAGGGTTGGGCGGTACATGATATGGATGCAGGATTACTATTGAGACAATCAGCACTCACGGCCACGACTTCAAATGTTACCGATTGGCCCACACTCAAGCCTGATTCCTCATAGAATAAATCACCGGGATTAACAGGCATGAATGGACCTGAATCGACACTTACTTCGTATCCTACTGCACCAGATACGGCATCCCATTCTACAGTTACACTTGTAGAAGTGAAAGTACCACATGATACATTAGGAGTTGGTAATTGATTCACTACATCCACATCTACGGAACCTGTCACAGAACAGCCATAAGTATCCGTAATTGTAACGGTATAAGTTGTACTGGCAGAAGGGAATGCTTCAGGATCCGGACAATCATTACAGGTCAATGTAGCGGGTTCAGACCAATTGTATGTCAGGAAGTAAGGCGCATTGAATTCTATTGTCCAATCCTGGAATGTAGGTGCGAATCCTGGTGCCAAATCATATACAATCAAGGTATAGGTACCATTTGCAGGTCCTCCGTATATATCAGTCCATGGTCCCTCTGGTAGCCAGTTTCCAGTAAACGGTACTGCGCTAGCAGGAGCAAAGGTTTCACCTGATGGATTAAAGTTAATCGGTGTGGTGGCTGTCTCAGTGAAACAAGTATTGACATACCCACCACCAGGTACGAAACCTGCACCATTTTGTGTGGTCAATTCTAGGAATTGGCCACCGGGTGTCGTTAGGAATACCTGAGCCTCGAAGATTGCAGCCGTATTTACAATATTGATACAAATCGAACTGATGACGTTTGGCTCCAAAATATCATAAGGAAGTCCTGAGACATCTATTGGGAATTCGTAGGGCGTACCTGGGCCTATGATTTCCGAATTGGTATTCGAAAATGGTATGGGTGGTGGTACAAACAAATTGTCGATTGTAGCATCTAATTGCGCTGTACCTCCATCACAAATTGTCGTGTCTTCCATCATTGGAGGTGACAATTGATTTTCGGTAATCGAAAGTGTTATGGTATCAAAAAAGCAGATATCCGTCTGTACGATCAATTCGAAAGTTTCTAGTCCTTCAACAATATTATCTTCGATTCCATTGATTACGAAACCGATGGAATCAGAACCGGCAGGAATCATCAGATTATCCGGAATGAATGTATAATCCACTCCATTCTGTGCTGTTCCCTGAATGGTATAATTCAATGGGATATCATTCTCGGCAGGATTTGGTAATGTAAATGAAAGGACGGCATCCGTACAACCCTCGGAAATTACACCATCAATACTCACTGTGGTCGCTTCTACTTGGATGGAACCTGTACCAAAGGACTTCGCCTCAAGAAATACAGCTGAATCCAAGATATCATCGAATGCATCACCACAAGCCAACTTAATCTTATACTGTTGGCAGGGCTGAACAATCGCAGTTGCTGTAAATACAGTTGTGAATCCAGAGTATTCTACACTCAATCCTTCAGGATTACCGATATTATCAACGAAGAAGTTACTGTAAGCCAAGGAAACACAATTTGCAGCTGGTCCACCTGTCGGAACACCACTGTTCACCGTATTGATGGTCACAGGTAAATTCGTACCTGGTACTAAAGCAATATTTTCTGCATTATTCGTGAAGCCACCATTGATACCCGGTCCAGAGATGTAAAAACCGAAAGCATCATTAAAGTTAGAACAAGTATAACTTTGGTATTCCTCTGATGCGAATACATAATTGAACTGAAGGGTGTCCGCAACTGGTATGAAGTCAATCTCATAAACCACAGCATCATTGATATTGAAACCACTTGATATCTGTAAATCCGGATCTCCTCCATTACCCATTGAAGTTGATGCCACACCGTTGTTACCTGTGTTATTACAGATTCCCGGCGGACAACCAATACCAGGAGCATCGGTGGCTAATCCAGATGACAGAATAATACCCCTATCAATACCGATATCGGCTTGGGCATTCTGGAAATAACCAACACTCGTTGGGTCACCTGAAAAACTAACACCAACTACCTCAACACCATCTCCCAAAAATACATTGGAAACAAGGTTTTCGGGAGTAAATGGCGCAAAATTACCCGGATAAACCTCCATTTGGGAGTAGGAATATGTCAGGGAAAAAAGTAGCGCAATTGTGAGGGTTAGCTTAGAAAAATAGAATAGATTATTGTTCATATCATTCTGATTTGCTGTATCATTGCGAATCTAAAAACAGATTATAAATGTTAAAGATAATGCTTTTGATACGTTCCATATCGGTAAAAAACGGACAGTTGTTTAGATAATTTGGTCTTTCATTTGTCCATATCCCTACATTAGAATCGACAACACACTGAATAACAATAATTTAAACCACACAAATGAATCATTTTCGTTTAAATTATTAATCACCATATGGCTGTTAATTGACAAAAAATGAACCAAAAAATTGATATTGACGATTATAGCGAAAAGTACTCCAGTTCTCCGAGTAATTTATTGAATCAATTAGAACGTGAAACTTATCTCAAAAGTATCAAGCCCTATATGATTTCAGGTAGGGTCCAAGGACGGTTTCTTAGTTTTATCAGTCAACTGATGCGCCCCAAGTCCATTCTTGAACTAGGGACATTCACCGGATACGCTACCCTATGTCTCGCTGAGGGTCTGAGTGAGAATGGAATGATTACAACCATTGAAGTGAATGAGGAAATGGAACCTTTGGCAACTAAGTATTTCGAGAAAGCCGGTTTAGGTGATCGTATACAAATGCTGATTGGTGATGCCATTGAGGTCATGTCTGATTTGAATGACCAATATGATTTGGTCTTCATTGATGCCAAAAAGTCGGATTATCCAAAATATTACGAAATGATCATCGACAAAGTGAATCCTGGAGGAGTCATCATTGCGGATAATGTCATTTGGTATGGGAAAGTGGCGGAAGAAATCAGGAGCAATGATATGAAAACAAAGGCATTACAGGAATTCAATGCAATGGTTCAGCATGACCCAAGGGTTGAGAATTTCATCTTACCCGTAAGGGATGGATTGAATATCGTAAGAAAAAAGTGAGGTTCAATAAGGAACATATCGGTCCGTTTCTAGGAAAATTACCCTTTGGGTCCTTAGCGAAATCAATTCGGAAACTACAACATATCCCTTTCTTACCTTTCTATCATAGTCTTGAATTCCAAGCATCCATTCCCCATATTTCTCCTATTTACAGTCCCAGAAAAGTAGAGGAATTCAAGAATGATTTGGATTTTATCCTACAATACTTCAAAGCCATAAGCCTTGAAGAATTGATATTATTCAAAAATGGTGAGATTCGATTCGACCGACCGGTTTTTCATTTGAGTTTTGATGATGGACTCAGGGAGGTATACGAACTGGCAATGCCGATTCTAATAGAAAAAGGCATTCCGGCCACTTTATTTGTAAATCCGGATTTCATAGACAACAAAGCCCTTTTTTTCAGGTACCAACTGGCTTTGATGTCAACACAGCAAATAGGTAATATTCCCTCAGCTTCGTTCTTAGAAATCAGGAATCATGAGGCTTTTGAACAGTTCACGAACCAATACAATATCGTATTCGATTCTAAACCTTTCCTAAGAGAATACCAGCCTTATATGACTTTTTCTCAGGTTGAGGATTGGGTTAGCAAGGGATTTACGATTGGAGGACATAGTATGTCCCATCCGAATTATCAATATATTTCCCTTGAAAGACAATTGGAGGAAACGGTGAAATCCGTTGACTATGTGATGGAATCCTTTCAGATGAAATATCGGGCATTTGCCTTTCCTTTTGAGGATTTGGGAGTAAAAAAAGCATTCTTTGAGAAGATTGAAAAAAGGGTTGATATTAGCTTTGGTACAAGCGGTGTAAAATCGGATGATATTCCATTCCATTACCAAAGAACCTGTATGGAAAAAGGGAGGCGAACAGCAGCAGATATCATTCGAAGTGAATATGCATATTACCAATGGGCCAGATGGATTGGTAGACACAAAATGAAAAGGGACTGAATGCATTCAGTCCCTTTTCATTGATATAATTGATATTCAAATCATTATCTAACCACACTAATGGGCATATCCGAATCGTAATCGCCTTTGAGTATGGGAGATTGTCTGAACTGGGTATATAACTTCACTTCCTCCGCTATATAACCGAACAATTCTCCCAATGTCACGATTCCGTTTCCATTATGGTCTGCTTCACCTTTCATTCCCCTAAGTAAATAATGGCTGAAAACGCCTTGTCTGACCTTGAGGGATTCCAAGGAAGTTTCCTCTGGCTTAGATGAAAGCATCAATGCTGTCCCACCACTGGATTGGGATAATTTTTCATAATAACTTGATACGATATCCTCTATATCACCCTTGGCATTAAATGAATAACTACCTGAATGACATGCATCTGCAATACAAAGTTTGTATTTGGCATTGCTTTTCTCGAAGATTTTCTGAATGTCTTCGTGGTGTAATTTGTTATTGTAACCATCATAATCGATAGGTAAGAAAGAACCCATCAAACCATGACCGGAAAAATACAGCATCACCAAATCATTCGGTCCGGCCTTACCAAATAACTCCTTCATTGAGGAGATAATATTCCTTTTGGTTGCATCCTCATCAATCAGAACTCTAATTTGCTCATCCGGAATGGCTCCACCTGCGGGGCTTTGCATCAGGGCCATTAATCTGAATGCATCATTGTCTGAATACTTAAGTGGTTTCATGTGCGAATACATGGAAACCCCAACCACTACTGCCCAAATCTTGGTTTGACCATTATCATTCGTATTGGCTTGGTTTGCAGTGGTTTCATAGGTATTTTCTTCTACAGGAGCCTTACTGGCAACAAAATTACCATTCTCCCAAATACCTATGTATTCCTGTCCATCACTTGTTGTGAACGTACCATAACCATTTGCGATATCATTTTTCCAATCACCTTCGTAGATTTCTCCGGAGACATATTCTATCCTACCCCAACCCTCTGGTTTGCTATTCTTGAATTCACCTACATAAACACTACCGTCAGGATAGGTAAACATTCCCTGTCGGATATTACCGCAATCGGCATAGGTGCAATCCCTAAGATTGCCTTCTCTTGTTTCGCCTAGATAAGCTCCGTTCTCCCAAATTCCGGAAGTAATTGAGTTGTCCTTATGAAGAATCTTACCATTACCGTGCGCATGGTTATTGACATATGTTCCTTCGAATACGTCACCATAATGGTAAATCCATTTGCCCGGTCCATGGAATTTTCCGTTGACGAACGTTCCTTCGTACTTATCTCCATTGGGAAAACCCATGATTCCTAAACCATTCTTACAGTCACCCACCAAACAACCGATTTGGATATCTCCCTTTCGTATTGTCTTTTCGACGAATTCGGAATCCAGTACTTCACCTGACTTATCAATCAGTTCTCCTTTTTTCCAAAGTCCAATGATGGTCTTGCCTCCGTCCTTGATTAATTTGCCTTTACCATCCGGCATCCTTTCGGACCACCATCCCTCATAGACATCGCCATCTGCATAATGACAGATACCATATCCATGAAACTGACCCTTTTTGAAACTACCCTCATATAGGGTTCCGCTTGGAAATTTGTAGGTACCGATACCATCAACACAATCACCTTCGATGCATTGGGCATGGGTAAGGATGGGTAGGGAAAATGCAAATAGTAGTGTGACAAGAAAGCTGTTATGTAATTTCATAACCAAAGTTTAGTTTTCTCAACTGTTCAAAATTGTGGCCTGCACACATCAATGTATTCTAAGTTATTATCTTGTATAATAAATTGCCTCCCAACTCAGAATATGATGACATTCCAATAATTGTATGCTAATAATACAAAAATTGTTATTCAACCGAACAGAATTAACAATAAAAAAATCACGCAAAATTTGAAAGGGTTATCAGTTGCGGTCAATTGAATCATTCTACGAGGGGGAAAGGATAAAAGATTCAACAATATGCAGCCAATCACCTATTTGGTTAGATTAAAAACAATTTTAATACCAAAACATATTAAAATTTTGCCCAATTAATAAAAAAATGAGAAAACCAGTTATCTCGTCCATCTTGAAGTGCTGACCATTGCCTTGGGATAATCCGCTCCCAAAGTGATATTGATATCTTTCTTTTCAGCTTCGGTCAATCGGTCAGGTGTATGAATCTTATCGTGTGGTATGTGTGATAATTCAGGCAACCAATGCTTGACATATGCACCGTGTGGGTCATACCTCTTGGCTTGGGAAATGATATTGAAATACCTGTCCTCCCTTGGGTCAGAACCGACACCTGCCACATAGTTCCAGTTGCCCCAGTTGCTACATGGATCATAATCCACAAGTAGGGATTCGAAATATTCGGCTCCGATTTGCCAATTTACCTTGAGGTCCTTAACAAGAAAACTAGCAACATTCTGACGACCTCTATTGGACATGAAACCTGTAGCGTTCAATTCTTTCATGTTGGCATCAATGAAAGGAATACCCGTACGTCCCTCTTTCCAGAGATGGAATAAGTCCAGATTATCAGACAGTTGAGGGTTTTGCTGCAATTTTGTACCTCCTTTTTGAAAAATAGAATTGCCATGTTTCTTACCCATCAAACGGAAGAAATCCCTCCACATGAGTTCGAATATGAGCCAATAGGTGGAATCATTCCCACCATGTTCGTCCTCGTACTTCTTGACCTCATCATATATCCTTTTGGGAGAAAGACATCCTTGGGATAACCATGCTGACAATTTGGAGGAATAAGATTCACCCAAAAGTCCATTTCTGGTTTTTTTGTACTTCCTGATATTTTCAGTCTCCCAGATATAATTCCTAATCCGTTCCAATCCGGCAGTCTCACCGCCCTTGAACAGGATAGCAGTCCTTTCGTCGATATGTCCATCCGAGTGTCCGAAATCCTCCACGCTGGGTATTTCACCCACATCTACAGGTTGGGTGAACATCTGCATATTGGTGGGTGCCGGTAGTGGGTCCCTAACGGGTACGAATTTTTCGACTTCCTTTCTGAAATGGGTAAAGATATCAGGCGTATGGCTGATAGGGAAAGGCAAATCCTGAGTATAATATAGCATCTTACCTCTGGAATATCGGATTTCTTGCCCCACACTCCAAAGTTTCTTTTCTAATTGGTCCTGCACATCCACTTCTTCCTGTGTGCGTTCCCTGTTGCAGAAAACCCATGAAGAACGAATCGACTTTGCCAGTTCATAAATTTCTTCTTCAGGCTTACCGACTCTAACAATCAGGTCGGAGCCGATGGCCCTAAGGGAGTTCCTTAAATCCTGAATACTTTCAATGATGAATCTAGCTCTGTATTTGGCCGTTTTATCAAACCCATATTTTGTCTTTCCTTTGAATACTCTTTCATCGAAAACATAAACAGGCATGATATCATTACTAAGCTCCATTGCCTCAGTCAAAGCCTCATTATCATGAAGTCTTAGGTCCTGGCGGAACCACACTATTACTTTTCTGGTTTTCATGGTTCAGGTTTGAATGTGATAGACAATTTCGGTTAGGTTTGGCTCAAAGTCAATCGTCCAAAAATGGTATTGGTATTTAGAACAGGTTTAAAGTAAACATGTTCAAGGATTAGTCCTTATCCAGCAAATTCTCTGATTCGTCCAGTATGTCCAAGGTCTTTAGGATCAGGACATCCGATTGGTTCCTTACTTTGTAATAAGCATCCAATCCATATACATTCCTTGCGATATTGCTCTTAATCCTATTTTTTAGGAGTGGTGCGATTTTCAATAATTCTTCTCTTTTCAAATCATCATCATGCACCATACAGAAAGCCATGAAAGATTCAAAGGTGGAATCATCCACTTCATAGTCATTGATGAATCTTTCTGCATCCATTTCGGTAAATAGAGAGCGTTTATCATCCAGTAATCCATATATGAAATCCACCATATGGGATGAAGCGGCAATGTAATTATCATTTCTATATGCATCATCCATAGGAACGAAAACATCCGGAATGATACCTGTGCCACTGTATACTACCCTACCATTATCGGTGTAATATGCAGTGGAATCAGAGACTGAGATATTGTCCTTATTGTCAAATTCGCCATTTTCGAACCTATCATTCGCATCATTGTCATAATTTGTGCCCTCACCATAGGATTTCTGGATGAGTCTGCCGGACTTAGTGTAGTATCTCGCAACTGTCAATCGTAGAGCGGAACCATCAGACAGGTCATATTGCTCCTGTACCAAACCCTTACCGAAAGAACGACGCCCCATGACAAGCCCACGATCCACATCCTGTATGGCTCCGGCCATGATTTCACTAGCGGATGCAGAGCCCTCATCTATCAAAACTGCAATATCATCTATCTTGTGTTTGACTGCCCCCTTGGTCTTATATTCCTTTTTCGAAGAATGAATCCCCTCGGTGTACACCAGCATTTCATTCCTCTTTTCTATCAATTGATTGAGAATCCTTGTTGCTTCCTTAAGATAACCACCGGGATTCTGTCTTAAGTCAATAACCAAATCCTCCATATTCTCATCCATCAAATCATCGAGGCCATCCATGAATTCCTCATAGGTCGTATCACTGAAACGATTGACCTTGATATACCCTGTTTTATTATCCAACATGACAGCAGCATCAACACTCTTTAAGGGAATCATTCCCCTTTCAATGGTGTATTGGATAATCTTATTGTTATTTCCTCTTCTGACACCTATCCGGACTTCAGTCCCTTCTTCTCCCCTCAACTTATCCGTTACATCATCCGTTGTCACACCTATTCCTGCTACGATACTATCCTCAACCTCAACTATCCTGTCACCTGGGAGGATACCTAGTTCGTCCGAAGGACCATCTTCTATGACCGATAATACCAAAATCGTATCATTATGGATGTCGAATTCAATGCCTATACCTACGAAGTTACCCTCCAAGCTTTCATTCACGGATCGTAGTTCCTTGGCGGTGATATAATTGGAATGGGGGTCTAATTCATGGAGTAGCTTATCAATGGCTCTCTCCATCAATTCGTCGCGATTGACTTCGTCAACATACTTACTCTCGACATATCTGAGGATTTCCTCAATCCTGCCCGCGCCATAAGAGGAAGTTGCAGTGGGTAGATCATCACTCTCTCCCTCAATATTAACTATAGTCTGCTGTGGTTGGAGGTTGTAACCAATGAGCATACCTGCTACTGTAAACAAAGCCAATAGAATGGGTAGCCAAATTTGATAACCTTTGTTCTCGGACATGCAGTGTGAGATTGTACTTGTAAGGGGCTTAATTGTGTGACAAATCGCCCATGAATATTCCTGTAAAGGAACGTTTATTTTACATTTAATAAAACAGTTGACTTAAAAAAAGTTAAGTGGATGATGTATAATTTTTCGATTGCTGTGAAATAATGTTACAATTCATCCCATTGGTTTGTCCTGCATCTGATATAAATGACGCTTTCGTTTGACAATGGGTTGAAGTTGGATTATTTTGTAATCATGCGTCATCTTTTCATACTACCATTTCTATTCCTTTCATTCCAACTGATGGGGCAATCCTCATCATCCTCATTAATTCTTGGAAAAACCCTGCATGAATTAAGGACTGAAAGAAACATAGATAAGTTGTCATTCATCCATGAATTATCACCTCTACAATTTAAATGGGCCCATTCGAATGAAAAGATTTTCAATGATGTGAAACAGCCCCAACCTATCCTTTCAAAAGGATACGAGGCTTTTTTCTGTAAGATGGAATTCAAGTTGGAACAAAAGACCAAGATTCCATTCAGATTCAGATTGGGCACCTTGGATTATGTGGACAGATTGGAACAGAAATAATCCATACCCAAGTGTTGGAGAATCTCATTCCTTTCAAACAGAAATCCCGAATTTCCATCTCAGGAAATTCGGGATAACGTAATTTTCATAACCGTCTTATTCTTTTCTTCCGATTATTTCTCCTTACTGAAGAAGGATAAGTTGTATGAAAAGGTCAACATGAAATATCTTCCAATGTTATTCGTGTTCTCCTCCAATGTATAGAAAGCATTGGCGGTTTGTGAGAAGCCCCTGTTCTGGTTCAGCATATCATTGGCATTGAAAGTGAGCTTACCCTTTTCATTCTTGAAAAGTATTTTTTCGAGATATGCATTCCAAATTACCCATTGGGTATCATCCGTCAGATTCGATGAATTAAAACGTCTATAATTGGCATCTGTACCCACTGTGAAACCCTTACCCAAAACTACGCTGGAACGAGCTGTAACGGTGTGGTTGATATATTTGATATTTTCAAATTCCTCTGAAGAATATTTACTATTAGAGAATTCCCATTGGTAACTCAGGTTTACATCCACCACTTTCTTCTTCTTGTTTCCGATACTGACCTTGATATTTTGTGAAAATAAGTCCTGCTCCAGGTTCTGGCCATTCAAATTGAAAGGAGAGGAACTGAATGTTGTTCCAGCTCGTAAACTCCACTTCGATTTCATGAAATTAAGAGGGCTGCTGTAGTTCACATTCAGGGTTGATGTGGAACGCAAGGTACTATTGACCGGCTGAATGGTCTCAACGAAGAATGCATCATACGTTGAAGTATTAATGATGGTATTCGGCGTCATGCTATGACTTGCATTGAGGAATAAGGTGTTGAAATTGAAGCTATCAAACAGATAATAGCTCAATCTAATCCTATGGGTATATTCCGGGTCCAAATTCGGATTACCCACAACTACTCTCAAGGGATTCGTATTATTGGTAACCGGTTGGAGTTGGTTGAAACTCGGCATCTGGGTGGATGTCGAATAATCCAAGGAGATATTCTGGGTCTTACCCAGTTCTATTCGAGCCCTTGCATTCGGCAATACAAACCAATAAGGATTATCCAAAATGGAGGCACTCCCCTCATCTATGGAAAGTTGGGTTTGGGATATCTTGGTACCCAAGGCCAGGGTATATTTGGATCTGACATAGGTGAATTTGGTGTCGAAAGCTTGAGTCCTATTATTAAAATCAAAATCCCTACTCAAATCCACGACTTCCTGATACGTGCCATTTTCCAAATCTTCCGTTTCATTGTCCCATTTATTCAATTTATTACCAAATTCGTAACTATTGGACCAACGGGTAAACTTACCCAAGGGCTCAACGTATGTCAGTTTCTGAGAAAGGTCCAATGTGCTATTGAAACGGTCTTCGCGTCGATTCAGCGTTTCATTGAATGTAGGAATTCCCTCGGAATCATAATATTGGTTATCAAACTGTGTATTCGCATCCGAATTATTCGCATTATAATTAATCTTGGAAACAGACGAAAGGGTTCTTCCCGGCTTGAATCTTTTCCTATATGATAATCGGCTACTCAGGCTATAGGTATTCCTGTCATCATCATAGTCATTGGTTCCGTTATCCGTAACCCTGTTTTCTTGGTCAGTATTGGTATAAGAAGAATTATTATCTGCTTTACTTTTATTGAGGCCGAAGGTATTGTTCCATACAATCTTTTGGGTCGTATCCAATTCAAATGTGAGTTTGGCATAGGCATTATGTGCATAATAATTTGAGTTGCTGGTTCTATTCTCAGTCCTATCGAATAAAGGAACACCATTGACAAAGTTCGTTCTCCTACTATCGGAAATCAGATTGTCATTGACCATATTAAAACTATAATTGGTATTGATCTTGAAAACATCATTAATCTTATTGTTATAGTTTAAGCCAACGATTCCTGTGGTCTTATTCCCACTTGTATTATTATTCCTACCAATCAGAGGAATGGAACTATTGATGGCAAAGGTTCCATCATCATTCCCATCCATAATGTTTGAGAAACCGCCCATAAAATCGGCATATTCCCTAAATGAAAAACCTGTCTGGTTGATGTTATTGAACTTGGAAATCAATGATACCTGATTCTTCTTATCAAAACGATTCAGATTGAATTCTCCCTTGAACCGCCTATCCGTACCTCCGCCGGCCAATGCCTTTCCGAAATAGCCTTGTTTGTATTCTTCCTTGAGTTTGAGGTTCATCACCTTGTCTTTCTCCCCAACCTCCAAACCTGAAAACTGTTGTTCGTCTGTTTTCTCATCATATACTTGCACCTTGTCCACGACCTTAGCCGGTAGGTTCTTGGAAGCAACCGATGGGTCATCACCAAAGAATTCCTCTCCATCCACCAGAAGCTTGGAAACTTCCTTGCCTTGCGCCTTGATGGTTCCATCCTCCTCTACTTCCACTCCGGGTAGTTCCCTGAGTAGGTCCTCCACAACTGCGTTCTTTCTCGTTTCGAATGAACTGGCATTGTATTCAATGGTGTCTTTCTTAATCAGGATTGGTATTCGATCTTCCATGACAACCACTTCTTCCAGCATGGTATTTCCCTCCTGAAGAACGATTTTTTCCATGGCCCTATCCCCTTTGGAGGCATCAATATTCACATATTCGACATGGGTCCTGTATCCCATGTAAGTGATTTGGAGAAAGTATTCCCCAGTAGCTACACCTCCTATGAGGTAACCTCCATTCCCATCCGTAATGGAAAATCCGGTAAGGACAGAATCTGCCTTTGAAGTCAGCATCACACTAGCTCCGATGATGGATTGGTCCAAGGAATCAATGATTTGTCCTTGTAGGGATATATTCTGGGCTTGCATTGAAGTACAGGCACCAAGTACTATGAGTAGTAAGGTATAAATGTGTTTCGTCATGATGGTTGCATTTAAAGAAATGGGGTGAAATGTGAATGTGGTTGGTTATCTACATTGACATACAGGCTGATGGAACCCAATATTCCTCCAGCCTATATGTGATTTAGGAATGAGTGGATTTCTAATCCGTTATGAAGAAGCCTTTACCTCCATATTGTTCTCTCATTTCCTCCGTCTTCTTTTTGACTATTTCCTTATATTCTTCAGAAGTGACTTTCTTACCTTTGGTTGGTTTTACGATGGCATCATCTTCCAATTCCTCCAATTTGACATCCGTTGCAGTCAATGTAACATTCCCTTCTTCGCCGAAACTCGCTTTTAGAATCATTCCCGGTAGTCCATGTAAGAATCCAGGTGCTGCCTTGGTTGGTATCTGGGGAGTAAACCAAGCCACTACCCTATCCGTTGAATCTCCGGTCACAGCCTTGAAACACAGATAATCCATGATGACATCCTGTTCCTTGGTCATTTTCCATTCTCTTTTCTTTGCTTCGTCGGTTATCAGGAAAGTCTTTCTGAAAAAATCCTGCATATGGATATTCTCATCTGTTTCCAAGTTGTAGTAGAACTGTTCGTCCGGTCTTTTGAAGTTGAAGAACATCCCGTTTCCTCCTCCCTCATTGGTTGCTTCTTCCTCAATCACATTCCTCAATATGTGCTCCTTGTCAGTGAATAATAATTCCCGCTTAGACTTCATACTCTTGGGCATCTGAGTAATGATACTTTGCATCTCGGGCTTATCCTTCATGCTTTCTGGGATTTCGAAGGTGATTTCCTGTTCGTAAGTAATGATTCCCGACGATTGGGACCATGAAAAGAGTGGAAACATCAAGAGTAAAAATAGATAGTTGTACTTTTTCATTAGACTTTCATTTTTTAAAGGAACGATTGAATCTGGAGTATGAATTCATCTTAACAATAAAGACGTATGTTTATTATGATACTTCAGAAGTCGAAATGTGTGTGGTTATGGTTTGTAATACAGTTGTTTCTATTACAAAAATGGACATTAGAATATCCCTTAAGGTTGTTTCTTATATGGATTGAGAGGAAAAATCGACCAACATCAGACAATTGGAACAAGGAAAAATCCAAATTGTTACAACGAATTCTACTCTATCCCCATATATTTCCATCATATTTCCTTTTTTACAATTTAATTGAAATCGCTCGAATATGAATATTGGACATGTAATTCTTGCTACCTAGCAAGGTACTATACATTACACTTTGTCATACTGAATCTTATGACATGTCACAACCCAATAGGCCCAATTGTGACTCGGATACCTTTTGGCATCCGTATTGCATTATGAGCAGTAGATTCCTAATCTAACTGCGAACTAACCTTATGAGTAAGAGAGATGAAATTAATATGGAGGACTTTGCCCATCAGCTCCGGCTATCCGTTGATTCGAGGATACAGCTTGCGGAACATCAATTGAGCAAAATCATCATGCCATTCATGCCTGACAACAAACAAAGTCATCAGCCTGATTTTAATAGTAAGGCATCCATACCGACGTTCAATTCGCCCAAATTGTACAATGAGAAGTTGTTTAACCTAATTGAGGATTACACGAACAGGGTATGTAAATTGATTTATATCCGTTCCAAAATCAATAAGCACAACGCCATTGAGGTCAATAATATCATTGAAACGGAAGTATACCTCCAATGGGATAGAAAAACACTGAATGCATTCATGAACGACACACTCAACCAATCCATCAGCAAGGATTCAGGTCAATAAGAAACAAATCCTCCAAGACCTTAAAATCCCCCACCTCCTCCAAGTCCAATGTTTTTTTCTGCCATTTTCTCGTCGGTTCTATCATAATTTTCTTATTCCCTGTTTGGATACCTAAGGGCATATTGAAATCTTCCACTTCAGTGTCCCATCTGTACATGAGTATATACTTGTCCTTTTTCTTTTTCAGCTTGTATGTGAATACGGGTATATCCTTGTAATTGAGGTATTGCTTGAAAAAGGGTCTGAAATTCCTACCTGTCTCGGATTCTACCAATTCAAAAAAGGCTTCTGATTTTACATTGGTAATCTTATTCATTTCATGGAACTTCTTTAACATTTCAAACCACAAATCATCATTATTGATGGAATGCCTGAGTGTATTGAGCATCAATGCTCCCTTGTAATAATGGTCACTACTGGCCCAGTTGGTCCAATTCACATCCAAGGGGCCTATGATGGGTTCCTGGTTCAGCACATACGCTCTTTGGTTCTTGAGGTAACGAATGGCATCTTCATATCCACGTGTGCATTCGACAAACAATGACTCCATGTAGGTCGTAAAGGATTCATGAATCCACATTTCAGCATGGTCATTACAACTAATACTATTCCCGAACCATTCGTGTCCTGTTTCGTGGACAATGATATAATCGAAATTCATGTCCGAGGGTATCATTCCTCCCAAGTATCCTCTTTTATATTGATTACCATAGGCTATGGCTCCTTGGTGTTCCATCCCCAGGTATGGAGTTTCCACCAGTGCAAAACCATCGTTTCTGAATGGATAAGGACCAAAGTAATATTCAAAACAGGACAATGTGGTCTTGACTTGTTTGAAATGCTTCTTGGCCGTTTCAAGGTTATAATCCAGAACGTAATAGTCCAAATCCATTTCTATACCATCGAATGCCTTATATTTTTCTTGGAAATGTTCGTAATGGGCTAGATTGACCGTGACATTGTAATTATTAATAGGATAAGTAACCCGCCATTCCGTTTTTTTCTTATCCAGCCCAATCTCCTTTTCACCCAAGAATTGACCATTAGAAACACAAGTCAGCTCCTTGGGTGCTGTAATGCTGATATCCATACCTTTGGGTTCATCTGATAAATGATCCTTATTTGGCCACCAAAGGCTGGCACCATCCCCCTCACAAGCTACGCCGATCCAGTCCCGGCCCTCCCTATCCTTATCGAATACGAAACCTCCATCCCAAGGAGGCCTTTGAGCCACTGTGGGATAACCGGAATAATACATCCTGACCGTTTTCTTATCGCCTTTGGGAATCCTATTTCCCATATTGATGAAAACGGCATTGAAGCTTCTTCTGAATTCCAATTCTTCCAAGTTATCCAATCGGATTACACTATCCATCACCATATTGGAAAATAAATCAACCTGAAGCGTCAGAAATTCTTCCACAGCAGTGAATTCCATATCAATGTATCCTTGTATATGCCTTTTCAAAGGATCAATTTCGATATCCATCTTATAATATTCTACATCAAAGCAAGTCCTTGCAGGAGAAAGGGCTCCCCTAAGGCTATCAGCCTTGGTGAACTTTACCCTATTCTTATAAAAATCTTCCTGCCCCATCAATGAGAGCGGCAATAAAAAAAGGATGACGATGTACTTCAACATAGGTATTTGAATAATTGGTCATGGGCAATCAACAATGGATGATATATCGTATTCCCTAGGTTCGACATATTATTACTACATTGCAACTGTTGTTTAAGAAGTATTAAAAGTAATCCAAATACAACAACAAGAATCCCAATGGGCCCTTTAAAATCATTTTCGTAATAAAAGTAAAAAGTCTCATGCTACTAAAGAAAGTAACTTTCATTTCTTTTTTACTATTGATTGTCGGGATGTATAGTCCTGCACATGCTGTAGTTGCCACAAAGAGTACCGTAAAGAATGTAAAGGAAATACCGAGTAAGAAACTGGGTAAGAAAATGACATTCAGGGACAAGATTAAGCTCATCAAGCAAGTCAGGGCGGAAAGAAAAGCATTCAAAAGGGCAAATCCGGGTAAGACACAGTCCATTTTCCAAAATAGGTTATTCGTTTTGGGACTGATTTTTCTGGCTGTCGGTATTGTCTCATCCATTCTACCTATAGGTATAGTCAGATGGCTGGGAGGGCTATTAGGTCTGGTTGGGTTCATCATGATGATTATAGCGCTTATACAGGAATTCACCTAGGGGTGTCCAATGATGAAATAGAAAAGCCCAATCAGCGATGCTGATTGGGCTTTATTTATTCAAGTCAGGCGAATGCCTAGACTACCTTGTCTGCACAACTTGATGATGCGAATGCGTCAGGCTTGGCCTTGAATACGAATCCCATTCCTAGGATGTATCCCATAGCATCCCTCAATGCAGTATTTGACTTGAAGTGCGGGTCGGTATTGATGTCCGCGTGGACTTCCAATGCGACATTGTGCTTATCCAAAAGGTCACAAAGTGCGTAAGCGATTTCCACTGACTTACCTACTTCATTGATCATCCTTTCACGGATGGTCATCTTCAATTCTGAACGATCATTACTGATGAACATGAAGCCTCCCTTCTTTTCCCTAAGGAAAACAATTACGGTCGCATATTCTGTGACTTTCCCTCGTACCTGAGAGTCTGTACCGATGCATACTTTCAACTTGTGTCCTTCTGCTGTCTCACGGATGATGGCTTGTTCTACCGCATCCTTGATTGGCAGTTCCAGTCTTTGACCATTCAGTCTTCGCCAATTCATGATGTTTTAAGATTTATAGTAGTAACAGTCCGGACGTACCACGGGTTAAAAATTGGGAATCATATCCCTTTCTATAACCTATTAATTATAATTTCATTCAAAAAGTTCCTGAATTACAGTACTATACCAAAGTTTGTCTGACAGGGTACATAAAAACACGGTAGCCGTATTCGACTACCGTGCCATTAAATCATCTGAAAAACCCATGACTCCTTAATCCAGAATATTCACTTTTCCATTGTCCATATCGTACAATGCACCTACAATCCTGATTTCTCCATTTTCCTCCATTTCTTTAAGAATCGGACTGTTTTTTCGGATTTCATTGATGGTATTCCTGACATTGCTTTCACTTACCTGATGTACGAATTCCTGATTCTTGGAACTTCTATCACCATCGTATAAAACCATGTCTACTGCGGGCTTAATCTTGGATAGCATAGCGGTAATATTACCCAATTTAACATCATCAATGGCTGACTTGATTGCTCCGCAATGCTCATGTCCCATGACCATTATCAACTTCGAACCCGATACCTTGCATGCGAACTCCATACTACCAAGGATATCCTCGTTTACGAAATTCCCTGCCACCCTGGCAACGAAAACATCTCCAATTCCTCTGTCGAAAACATCTTCTACCGGCACTCTGCTATCCACACATGAGAGAACTATTGCTTTCGGGTATTGTGCCCTAACACTTTCCCTCACTTGTGAAGAATGGTCACGGGCCGTAAGGTCATTTCGCATAAACCTCTCATTCCCCTCTTTCAGTGATTGGATAACCATATCAGGTGTTAGTGCATCTTGTTCTTCCTTGGTAAGTACATCCTCTACCAAACCAACCATTTCCTTTGGATTTTCTAGTGTTTTTTGATTACCCTGACTACATGATACAAGCATCATCATACCTAGGATAATTACACAAAATTGAAATTTGAATTGATTCATAATTAAAGTTTTAATGTATAACTATCTTTTGTAATAGTAAAACTATTATTTTAGGTAAATGTTCAGAAATTCTCCACTAATTTTAGGAAATCTATAAGATTAGAAATGAACGATTCCATGCGAATATTCATTCGAAAGAAATAGGAGTAGTCAAGACCGATGATTTTTAAATCATGGAAAACCATTCCCAACAACTTCACATCAAAAGCGTAAGGATTCAATTTTAGTCCTTACCTTTATCCATACAAACTGGGGTTAAGAACATAACACATATTTCATTTCATTGATGGGACTTTCCTAAGTCCAACATATCCATATCATTAACCCTTGTATCAATTTCATATGAAGCATCATAATCCATCAGAAATAGCTCGGCTTTTCTATAGGAAAATGGAACAAATACACCATTCCGACGAGAAAACTAGCAAAGAAGATAAGTTACCTCAGATTTTTAGGTTCATAAGCCATCTTTTTGTCTTTGCTACACAACAGGACAAACTGAAATTTGCTGATCTTTCTACCCGGATTGCATTCGTAGGGCATAAGTATCAGATTCCGAATCGGTCCTTGTATGGTGTTTATGCCTTTAGGAAATATTTCCTACAATGGCAATTCGAATTATCCAAGGATTATGAAATCGAGGAATTATACGATATGGGATTATTGGCCTTGGCCAATAGCATTAAGGGTATAACCCAACAAGATACCCCTGCTAAAATTAGGGCATTCCTACCATCAAATGATATCTTCAAACGGGAGGAAGTCAAAATAGAGGCATTCAAAACATTCATCCGGGTACTTGTGATTGGTGATGATGCAGAGAGCGAAATACTGACAGCCATTGACGAGTCCAGGCCTGATGAGGAAATACAAATCAAATACAACATAATTGGTCGGAATGACTTTTTCAATCCCTCCATCAAATTGATGAGACACCACTTTGAGTTTCCCTTGAGTGTGAATCTTTTGGATGTGGAGATTGATGAATATGGGATGTATAGACCGAAGGGATTTGTAATACTTCCGGATT
Organism: Saprospiraceae bacterium; assembly: GCA_020631355.1. GTDB lineage: Bacteria > Bacteroidota > Bacteroidia > Chitinophagales > Saprospiraceae > JAHDCE01. The sequence continues at coordinate 45,556 of JAHDHL010000034.1, forward strand.
ATCTGATGGATATCACCTCGATATCCGAATGTTTCCAAGCGGACCGAACAGATCCCAAATTATATCTCCTAAAGAAATTCATACCTGTAGAAACCAATAAATACCTTGCAATCGGTAATGCTGTCAATTATTTTCTGGATGAATTACTATCAGGGAATGATGATGGTTTCAAATCATTATTCTCAAATATTTTCACGCATGACCCTATTGGTTTCTCTACCATGAATGACCAAGAAATCAGGGAAATACATTTCGAATGTAGGAAACATTACATGCACTTGGTAGATAGTATCCAGAGGGATTTCCAAAATCAGGGTATCAACCAAAAAGATAGTTATCTAGAACCATCATTCTATTCCAGGGAATATGGGATTCAGGGTCGTCTGGACCTTTGGCATCAGAAAGATGATGGAACTGCCGCAATTGTCGAGCTTAAGAGTGGGAGTCCTTTCAAGCCCAACCAACAAGGAATCAGCATCAATCATTACATACAGACACTTCTGTATGATTTGCTCGTAAAATCTGTTTATGGAAAAGGCATCAATCCTGCGAATTTCATTCTCTATTCCAAGGTAGAACAAAGTAGGCTTAGGTTCGCCACGGCATCAAAGAGTCATCAAATGGAAGCCATGCAATTGCGAAACCAGATTCTTTGCATTGAATATTCCCTCACCCAAATGACTGCCCAGCATTTCAGTCCGCTCAAATTATTGCATCATACAAAATGTGGGAATTGGAAAGGATTCCATCTGAGGGATTTGGAAAGATTCACCAAAGCCTATGAACATATCAGTGCGCTTGAAAGAAAGTATTTCCATACCATGTGCGGATTCATTGCAAGAGAACATTTTACTGCCAAAATCGGAGCCAGTAAGGAGGGACAAATCAACGGGCAAGCCAACTTATGGTCCAAGACAATTCCTGAAAAAGAAAATGATTTCGAAATCCTATCCCAATTGGCCATAAAGGATTTCAATCCTGTTGCAGAGGAACCGATTATTACATTTCTTAAAACAGAACATACCCACCCGCTTGCGAATTTCAGGGTGGGTGATATTTGTGTCTTATATCCTTACAAGGATAAACAAAGTACGGTTTTGGATCATCAGATTTTCAAATGCAATATCATAGGAATGCATGGGAATCATATTGAAGTAAGACTCAGGGCGAAGCAACATAATCCTAAGATTTTCAATACGAATGCCTTGTGGAATCTAGAGCATGACTTGTATGATAGTTCCTTTACCAGTCAATACAAGCAACTCCTCCACTTTGCTGCTTCACCGGCCCATAAACGGGCTTTATTCCTAGGGAATATAGCACCTACCCAAGCTGATGAAAACATGATGGATGCTCCCCCGAATATGACCGAAAATCAACAAGGTATATTCAAGCGGATTGTCAATCAGGGTGATATGTTCTTACTGTGGGGGCCTCCGGGTACAGGCAAGACCAATATGATGCTTAAACATCTGGTAGGTTATCTTTGGCAACATTCCCAAGAGCAGATTCTACTGTTGACCTATACCAACAGGGCAGCTGATGAAATATGCAGTGCCATTGAGGGATACAGTCCTGAAATGAGGCATCAGTACTATCGGATTGGTTCGAGATTCTCAACTTCGGATAATTACAAGGATAGACTATTGAATCATTTGATATCCGATTGTAAAAGGAGAGCAGAAGTCAAGCAGGTCATCCAATCACACCGGATTGTGATTGCTACAGTTTCGAGTATGATTAGTAGGAAACACCTGTTACAATTGAAGCAGTTCGATAGGGTCATCATTGATGAAGCCAGCCAGATTACTGAACCCATGCTTTGTGGATTGTTGCCATCATTCCCTAAGGTACTCATGATTGGAGACCATAAACAACTACCCGCTGTAACCATTCAGAATGAAGCGGATTGTAAAATCATAGATACGGATTTACATACCATTGGTCTGAAAGACCTTAGGACTTCTCTTTTCGAACGTTTGTATTTGTTATACCAAGCTCAGGGCTATGATTATGCCTTAGGCCAACTCAAGGAGCAAGGTAGGATGCATCATGATATCATGAATTTCCCGAATGAGCAATTCTACCATCAGGGCCTATACATCCTCCCCGAGGGAATCGAGTATAGACAACAACAAACCAAGGCCTTGGCTCCTATCGGGCATTATCTCTCCGAATCCCGGGTTTTGTTCCATCCCGTAAGGAGTGAATGTGTGGACCTGTTTGAAAAAACGAATGAGGATGAAGCAGAGGCCATTGTGGGCCTGATACAAGGATTCAAGGAGATGTATGCATTGGGTGGAATGGAATTCGAATGGAAAAAAATAGGTGTCATTACTCCTTTCAGGGCACAGATCGCCTGTATCAGAAATGCCATTCGCAAAGCAGGAATCGACCCTGATGAATTAACCATTGATACTGTGGAACGTTATCAAGGAGGGGCAAGGGATATTATTCTTATTTCAGTTTGTGCCAATAGTGAGGTTCAGCTGGGAAGTATCGTATCTTCCAAGGATAATGATCCCTTGGATAGAAAACTGAATGTAGCCATCACCCGAGCCAAGCATCACTTGGTTGTGGTTGGTAATCCGGATGTACTCAAATACGATGTCAACTACAGGTTATTCATGGAACGCTATGGCGTTGGTGATGCTGTGGTTTAGGGTTTTCATTGTTTCATATTCAATCATTCATCTTTCGAATCGTGATACATTATACCATATTGAAACTTTGGGTCAAGGGAGCCCTAAGGCTTTTCTACTCGCGACATGAGATAGTAGGCAAGGAACATATTCCTACTTCGGGTGGGGTTATTTTCGTTGGGAATCACCAAAATGCCCCTATGGATGCTTTCAATATCATCTGTAATTGCGGACGGGAACCTTACTTTGCCACAAGGGCCGATTTGTTCCAGAAAGATTGGATGAGGAAGTTATTACTCTCCTTGAAAATGTATCCTGTCTATAGGCTGAGGGATGGCAGAGCCAATCTGAAACAGAATGAGGATGCATTTGATTTTTTCAGTCAAAAATTACAGGAGGGGAAATCCGTAGGGATTTTTCCCGAGGGTGGTGCCTCCTATTATTATCGCCTATTGAATTTCAAAAAAGGAATGGCGAGATTGGCATTCAAATCATTGGAAAAAAATCCCAAACATCCGATTTATGTCGTACCGTCAGGATTGCAATATGAGAGAAAGAAAGATTACCAAGGGGAATTATTATTACAGTTTGGAAAACCCATTAAGGTGAATGATTACTGGTCCTTATACCAGGAAAAACCTGCAAGGGCCATCAGGCAACTCACATTGGATACCCACGAACAATTAAGGGCCATACTGATACATATTCCTACCGAGGATTACGAAAGGATAAATGAGGATAGGACCCATTTCCATCTTCATTCCAAGGGAACACTCCTGGAAAAATTCAAACAGGAAAAACAAATGATTGAAGCGGGTTCCTTTCCAAAAACCAAGGAAAGGTCTCAATTCGACCTCATTCCATTCATCCTATTTCCAATAACCATACTCGGGTTATTCCTACATTATCCATTCAGGAAATTATTTACCCTCCAATCCAGAAAGAAAATCAAGGACAGCCAATTCTTTGCCACCTCAAATTTTGCGAGAGGCTTGCTTTTCTTCACCCTTTACTACCCTATCATCGGATTCATAACCTATTGGTTATTGCCTGTTTATTTCTTGCTAGCCATTCCTTTGATTCCTGTAGGAGGCAGGTGGGTTTACCAATTATTAGAAAAGCATAATCCCACCACCTACACGGGTGATGGGACCGTTTGATTGGAGTTATATTCCCTCATCTGGTTTTCTTCCGTAACTGCAAGTCCATTACTTGCATTCTTAAGATTCTAAACTAATAAGGGGGTCAATCACTCAACTGCTATAATAAATGATTGTACATTCTGATAGCGGGATTCACCTATCGTTGCCACAGCATAATATGTACCCGCAGTGAGATGAGAAACAGGGTATTCAAACTGTTGTCCGTTCTTTTCGACTTCCAAGTTTTCCTCGTACCATATCCTACCCAAAACATCTACGATTTGAATGGTGGCATTGAGTCTAGTATCCATATCCGGAAAACTGATTGTCAGTACATCAGAAACAGGATTGGGAGAAAGATGAATCTTGATTCGAGTATCAAAATCCAATACGATGATATTCGAATATTCGAATTCGCCATCGTAATCCACTTGTCGTAAACGATAGTAATTTGCTCCGAAAAGTGGGCGTTCGTCCACAAATTCATAGTTGATTTCGGTGACAGCATTCCCATTACCCTCTACGAAACCGATGAAGTTCCAGTCGATGCCATTTTCACTGCGTTCAACTTCAAAACCATAATTATTCGTCTCGGATAATGTATTCCAGAATAGGTGGTTCTTATTTTCAATTTGCTTGCCATAAAACTCACCCAATTCCACTGGCAAAAGCCCTGAAACATTGACAGCCATACTTGAGATAGTGGTTCCTGTGAATGTAAAATCCTGTGAATTATTGGAACCATCCAAAGCAGCGCTATGGAAATTCTTCTGATTGTATGTTTGGGATTCCGTCCAGTAGATTCCATTGATAGAAGTAATCAAAGTCTCAATCGTATAGCTACTGGCCCTTAGGACTTCCTCATTACTACCATCGAGATTCCTTCTTCTTATCTCATAATTTGAGTTCGAACTATTGAAAGTAATCCAATATATTTTCTGGTCATTCAGGTTCAGGTCGAAGTCAAAGAAATCCGTCGGCCCCATATTGATGATGGCATGATTGAGACCTGATAGTTCACAGTATTCAATCTCCTTATAAAAATTATTCCCTCTTGACCAATAGATCCTATTGTTGGCAGCATCCACCTTGATGTTCTCTATCCGAGCTGTACTAGTATAAATCAGTGTATTATTATTCCCATCCAAGTCTGATGAATAGAGTTTTTCGTCATAGGAAAAATATAGTTTACTGTTCGCTTCATCCACGAACAATCCTTGTCCTATTGAGGAACCATCATAAAAATCGATGAGTTTTTCTTGCCCCGAACCATCCGGTTTTATACGAGCGACATAACTGCCATCCATCCAGTAGACCCAATCATTCATTTCGTCATAATCCACAATCAATGGAGTGGTCAAATCCGTATCCCTGATATATTCCAGACCTGTTCCGTCAGCGATGTTGACTTTTCCCATCTTCTTTGTACTGTTGCTGAAAATCAACTTGTCATTACCTGTGTCAATATCATATGACTTCAAGTTGGAAGTGTTCGGTATCGTGTAATTCTGTATCAATCCTCCACCTGATGTACTATATTCATAAATGGCTTTTCCTATATTACAATATACCTTCCCATTGACTTCATCAACCTCCAAATCATTGAATTGTATTCCACTTTGGATATTCACCGGGTTGCTACCATCCATATCCGTCTCGCGGGTGTAGTAGTAATAATTGATGGTTGTTCCTCCGAAGATGCCTGATGATTCAGAACGTCTACCGTAGGAGTAATAAAATTTCTGGTTGGTTACATCTATGTCAAAGCCGTAGTTATAGTATCTCGTGGAGCTTGAACTCGTGTAGGTATAACTGTGATTGGCAATGATTTGCTTGGAGGTACCATTCAGATTGGATCTCTTATAATGCTTGACATAATATGTCGAAGAAGAACCAGTGCTATATGAGTAGGCAATATCCCAATATAACTTACCATTCACAGGATCGACTTCCACATCATTCGGATAGGTCCATGATGCATTGGAATTCGTTTCCTCAAGGATATCTATTGTATTCGTGCCACCCAAATCACATCTTTTTATCTTCCTACCTTCTGAAAAATATATGTGTTGGTTCACTAGATCAAGTGCCAGACCTCTTGAAGTGCCGTTGATGTCAGGACTATCCAGAATAACCACTTCATTGGAGCCATCCAAATTCGATCTCCTAATTGTTTTGTCACCTCCATCAATCCAATAGATATGGCCATTGGTCAAATCCAACTCCAAGTCAATGGGGTCTTTTGCCGTACCTGAATTATCCCCTATAATTTGGGTCAAATCCGTTCCATCGAATTTTGATTTGTAGATTCTTTTATAACCATCAAGGAAAAAGTAATCCGACTGGGAAAATGAGATGAGATAAAAAGATAAAAAAATAAGGGTAAATGCATTTTTCATAGTAATCAGGTTTTGTAAAAGAGGGAACCAGTACAAAATTAAAGGGCCATCTTCGTTCATTTTTCACCCTAAAGGGTGATTTTAGGTTATTCAGGTTCCTTATTATCCTTATTATCCCTTGGGTTTTCGGTATTCAAGGCCTCATCCACTGTATCCATGTGTACCATCAATTCGTGATAGGTTTGAAAGAATTCATCATAAATTGATTTCAAAACATCCACTTCACCCTTCAATTCTGTTGTTTTTTTCTTTTCCATACGCTACTATTTTGCATAGGAATGCCCTTGGTCATACATGGGTATTCCAAAATGAATCACTTCCAACAAAGTAATGGATTGAATAGTAGTCCGGCATCACCCTCAGGGGTGATTTGTGGGTTAGAGCTTATTAATCTTTGTGATGACGGCTGCCCTATTATTGACATCCAATTTCATGTAGAGGTTCTTTACATGTGTCTTGATGGTATTAATGGACAAGAAATGTTTTGATGCCAAATCATTATTAGAAAAGCCCTCCAGGATATCTTCCAGAATCTCGAATTCCTTTCGGGTCAGATTTGAGGTAGAAATGTCATTGATTTTTTTCTTATCCAATTTTGCACCTTGTTTTTCAGAGCTGATTCTGAACAAGGCCATCTCCACGGTAGAGACGATATCCCTTTCATTGAATGGCTTGACGATATATCCATAAGGCATCGTAACCTTAGCCCTATCCAACGTTTCCTTATCAGAATAAGAAGTAATGAAAATGAAGGGGAACTTATACTTATCATTAATGATGCCCGCTATTTCGATACCATCCTTAGTACCCTCGATATTGACATCCAGAAGAATCAAGTCGGGTTGGTGAATGGCAATGATATCCAAGGCCCTTTCACTATTGTAAGCCTTTCCGATAACCTTGTGCCCCATCTTTTTCATATACATGGCCAGGTCTGCTGATATGATGGGTTCATCTTCTACAATAATGATACGGGCGTTTTCCATTATGATGCTTTTTTGTAATCCTTTAATGTGAGTGTTACGGCGGTTCCATTTTGGCTACTGATGTCCAACTCACCATCCATCTTGGCAACGAATGCTTCTATGAGTTGGTAGCCAAAAGAATCCCCGGATTCCAATTGCTCCGTGTTTTCGATACCGATACCGTTGTCAGCTACACACAGTTTGAGCACAGTTTCATCTTCTTTGAGGGAAACCATCAAAATGCCTTGGTCCTTTCCTATGAAAGCATATTTCAGGGCATTGGTGACCAGTTCGTTGACCATGAGCCCCAAGGGAACCATGGTATCGACATCCAACTCCATTGAATCGATATCCATTTTCAATTCAACCCTATCATGGTCTACCTTGTAGGTGTGGAACAATTCCGAAATAAGTTGTTCGAAGTAGGTTTTGGCATCTATTCCCAAAAGACTATCTTTCTGATAAAGGCTTTGGTGTATCAGTGCCATTGAATGCACACGATTTCGGCCCTCATTAATGGCTTGTGCGGCATGATGGTCCTTGATGAATTGGGACTGCAGATTAAGTAATGACGAAATGACTTGTAGGTTATTCTTTACACGGTGATGGATTTCCTTGAGGAGAATGTCCTTATCCTTCAGTGCCGTTGAAATAATGGTATTCTTCTCCTGCAATAACTTATTTCGTTTCTGTCTCTGAACCAATAAGAAAGCAATCACCGCTAATAAGGCCAGGGCCAAGGCCAAGCCAATCCGCATCCAGAAATTTCTGATATCCTTTTTTTCATTCTCTGCATTGAGTACAATGATTTCATTTTCCTTGACCGAATTCTGATATTTCGCATCCAACTCTGCTATCCTTGACTTGACTTTCTCATTCTTGATATCATTCTTGGTCTTGTATTCCTTAACTTTGGCATCATAGGCATTTTCAAAGTCTCTCTGTTGTACATAACTCTTGGATAAGCCATTATAAATTCGAGGCAACAAATCCTTGAGTTCGGCTTCCTCTGCCAATACAAGACTATTTTTCATCATATCCACCCCCTCTTTCTCCCGTCCTAGTTCAGTCATCACAAACCCTAGCATCAGTTCGACGTTGATGATATTTCTTTCATTTCCAGTGGCTTGATGCAATTTCCGACTCTTGGTCAGGAGTCGATAAGTCTCATCCAATTTTCCTTGTATACCCATGAGGGCGCCCATATTTTCATAGGTGTATGCCAGGCCAACAGAATCCTTGAGCTGTATATTCAGATTTTCCTGCAATTTGAAATACTCCATGGACTCATCAAACTTCCCCATTTGCCCATAGGCATTCGCCATGTTATTGTAACATTCCGCCATTCCTGTAGAATCCCTTAGATTCCTATAAGTCAACAGGGCTTCCTTGTATAATTCCAATGCTTTATCCTCATTACCCAAATTCCTGAAAATCCCACCCCTTGCATTATTATTCATTGCAATCATCTTCAGGTTGTTTTCCTTTTGGAACAGTGAATCCGCCTTATTGGAGAATTCCAATGCAACTTCATAATTGCCCACATTCATATTAAGGGAAGCAATATGATAATGGGCAAAGGCATACCTCAGCTTATTTTCAGAATCATTCTTTTCTATGAAAGCTTCGAACAACTTGATGGATTCCTGATATTTCCCCTTACCCCTTAGGGCCATTGCCTCATTAAAATCCAGTTCCCTTTTCAGTTGATTAGGAATATGCTCGGGCAAAGGTTTAGTGCTTTGTATCAATTGGTAACAGGAATCCGCCTTGGTTTCTACGATATCATTACAAATTGATATCACCATTTCAATCTTTTCCTTGTCTGTTGCTACTTCATCCAACAAGGAATCCTCATCATTCCCATTCTGACCCATTAATGGATGAATAGAAATGAGACAAAAAAATAATATTAAGGGTACGAGTGTATTTCGTTCAATCATTGGTTTTCTTTTCGTAGGGAGTAGTGTCTTCCCTAAGATAAGCAATGCGTAAAGAAAAGCCATTCCCGACAGGTTAAAATCACCCTGAAGGGTGATTTTATGTCCATGCAACATTTATTCTAGTTGACGTATCTTTATTTAAAATACTTTTCTCATGACAACAACATTAAGAATCCTTAGCCTATTGGTAATATTCTGCATCAGCCAAGGGGCAGAATCCAAGCCTATTTTCCAAAATGGGTATTATTTTTCCTTCAGGACAGAACAAGTTCCTGAATCTACGATTCTACTTGGCTATGAAGTATGGCATTTCAATAGTGACAGTCTCCACATAGACCATTATCATCGTGGATTGGATTCAGTTTACATTAGTAAATCTTATAGTTGGAATGAAAGAGACGGTCAGTTAAATATTAAGCATCCGGATTGGAATGGTGAAAGCATTCAGTATCCTATACAACAAAAATGGGATGCGATAATTCTTGAAGACAAAGACCTGCGGCATCATTCGTATTTGCTATATGCGGGGACTAATGCCTACATTAGTAATGAATTTCATTATTTACAACTCAATGGCAAAAGTTATAGCATCGAAAAACCCGAATATTTTTTCAAGGCTCATGAAGTCGAATTTTGGGAATATGGTGCCTATTTCTTCAATCAAAAAGAGGATTTGCAATGTTCCCATACCTACACTTCCAAGAAAATTGGTGAAAGGGAATTCCTATTTTTCAATCACTTGGATTTAGCTGTAATAACAGCAATCAATGAGGAAGAAATCACTTATCTCAGCTTTAAGAATGGATTCCATAAAGGAACCATGAAACGCAAATACTATAACTACACAAATTCAGATACCGATTTCAAGGGGCATTGGTCATGCAAGGTAGTCGAATCCATAGATGATGGATTCCGACTTAAAGAATATCCCAGCATACCCATCGGGTATAACGTAATAGATTGTATCATAGATAAACATGGATATATTTCCTGGCCTAAGAATCAAATGATAAGTTTTCAGTCAGAAAAGAAAAAAGATGCTCCAGAACCAGAGGAAGTTCCCGAAGAATATCTCACAATAACAGAAAAGACCCTTAAAATCAGTCCGTCGAGAAAACTCGTATCAATTCCAATATATCAAGTATATGACCATTATGAATTTGGTGCACATCAATCCTCAAGTGTTGAGGTTTTTTATAGAAAAATGGAAAATGAATATTATATTCTTTTAATGTTAACGGATAATTATGAACATGTGATTTTCCAGAAAATAGGTGAATAAATTCATTA
>JAHDHL010000075.1 GCA_020631355.1 Saprospiraceae bacterium
TGCTAAAACCCAGCCTCCACCTCAAATTCCACCCATTCCTTGGATATCGGATGAATGAAACCGATATATTCCGAATGCAGATGTAACCGCTCCCCTATCCTACCATAAATATCATCCCCTATGATGGGACAGTTGAGGCCGAGATGATGGGCCGAATGTACCCTGAGCTGGTGGGTACGTCCGGTTTCGGGAAAGAAATGTACGAGGGTTTGGTTTTCTTTTCTTTCAAGGACTTGATAACGGGTAACTGCTCTTTTTCCATGTTCGTAGCAAACGAGTTGCCTGGGTCGGTCTTCCAAATCCACTCTTAGTGGCAAGTCGATGGTCCCCTCATTCTCCTTGATGATACCATCCAATCGGGCCCGATATCTTTTCTTTACCTTACGGTTAATGAATTGGGCTTGGATGAACTGGTAGTGCTCCTTGGTTTTAGTGATAATCATGAGGCCGGATGTGGACATATCCAAACGGTGGACCACCATAGGTCCGGTAGCTTCGGGATACCTGACCTGGAATCGGAATTGGACGGAATCCTGAACGTGTTTTCCGGGTACGGAAAGGAATTCATGGGGCTTATTGATGATGACAATGGCCTCATCCTCATAAAGGATGGGTATTTTCTTACCGAATGCCATGTTTTGCAACATGGGATTCTCATCTGTTTCTATCCCCTCCAACATATGACCCAATATGGGATAACATTTGCCTCGGCATGCAGGATAGAAATCGCCATGCCTGCGTATCTCCGACTTAGGGGATGCTCCCCACCAGAATTCGGCCATACATATGGGGTCCATTCCATTCAAAAAAGCATATTGCAATAACTTGGGTGCTGCACACTCCCCCGCCCCGGCCTTGGGCACCTCATCCCCGAAGATATCAAGGAGACTTTTGCTTTTGCCGGCTTGGTTCAGGAATGTATATGCCTTGAATATTTCTGCTTGTAGGGCTGATGACTTTTCCTTTCGTTCAATCTTGAGTACATCAATTTCGGATTGGATATTATCCAGACTTTTCTGGCAAGCCTCAATCTTCTGGCTCCATTCTTTCTTGAGTCGCTTGAGGCGAATGGCAATGAGTCTACTTTCCTCATTCAGTTCGGTATGGAGCAATTCGTATTCCTCCTTGGTCAGGGTATCGAGGGTTTCTTTTCTTTTTTGGTCCCGCTCCTTTTTCTTTTGCTTGACGAGGGCCTTTTGTTCCTTGATGTTTTGTTCTGCTTCCTGCTTGAGTTCACTCAAATTTTCTCGTAAGAGTCTTATGATGGGATGACTCTCCATTTCCTTGATTCTCGCATTGATTTCATTGATGGGTACGATACCCCTACTGAAGATACTATCTTCCAAGTGTATGTCAAATACAGGTGGGACAAAGCCGGGATATGTTAGGGCTTCTGCTATCTTCCCAGAAAAGGCGGATAAATATCCTAGTTCACCGTCTGCATTCCTTACCACCAAGACACCGAACATCTTCCCGAGAACAGGCCCCTCCTTTCCTTCTTCCAAACCAAAATTGTGTTCGAAGTCCGTTTGGGTTTGGAGATGATGTTGTAATTCTTTGGCTGCAATCCCTGCCAATGGATGGGGAACATAATAAAAGGGGAAAGTGAATCTTTCCGGTAAGGCAATTCCATCAATATTGGTCTTAAATCTTAAAAACATACCCTTTTATCAGCTTAGTGGGCACAAAGGTAGAGGTTTAGAGGCTTAGGTATTTAGATTTTTACAAACATCTTAAAAACCGGCCATCTGTAACATCCGAACATCTAGCCATCTAATTTGCTATCTTTGTGCAACTAATTGCGTGTTCAGATCTAACACGCCCTAAATTGGCCCCTTACATTCATAAAACATAAGCATGTCAGAAAAATCAGATAAGATTGCTCTTTTTTGGGATTTTGAGAATATCCACGCTTCCCTAATGAGCATTAAGCACGGAGCCAGTTGGTTCAAGTACTATCGTGGCAAACCCACTCCGGAGGTTTTGGATGTAAAATCCATTGTGGATTTTGCCAATGCACAGGGTGATTTGATTATCAACCGAGCCTATGCCAATTGGCAATGGTTGGGAAAATATGCGCATTCCCTCAATGAAAATGCGATCGAACTCATCCAGATGTTCCCAAGGGGAGGATGGAGTAAGAATGGTGCGGATATCCTGCTTTCGATAGATATCATCGAATACATGAATATGATTGAGGATATTGATACCATCATTCTGGTGAGTGGGGATAGTGACTTCATTCCGGTAGCCAAGAGGGTTCGTAGGCGGGCTAAGAAAATCATCGGAATTGGTGTCAAGGAAACATCCAATCCATTTTGGATCAATACCTGTAATGAGTTCAAGTTCTATGGTAATCTGATTAAGAAAAGTTCGGGAGATGATAATCTGGAAACGATTTCCGAGGATGTGGACATCGAGGAAGCAAGGGCTATTCTTATTAAGGCCATGAAGCAGATTGCAAAGAAGAAGACCATCGAATGGGTGGAACAAGGAATGATCAAGCCATTCATGATGCGATTGGACCCATCCTTTGATGAACAGACCTATGGTTTCAATTCTTTCGGTAAGTTCCTTAGGGCACAACCGGATGTATTGGAAAGCCGGGCGGATAAGGAAAAGAAATCCTCGGAATACAGACTCAAGGACAAGCCTAAAAGTACTTCCAAACGTACTCCTAAGAAAGAATCCAAACCCCGTTCGAAAAGTAGCAATCCCACTACCGACCAATATATTGCGGTATTGAACAAACAAAGGTTCAGATTACCACATCCGCATGTGATTCTGATGGGGCTGAAGGCCTATGATGGATTTATCAGAAGCAATAGTTCTTTCAAGAATAACAATGATATTGATGGTCAATGCTATAAAGCCATCAAACGGGATATCAAGGATATTTCCATGGCTGAAATCAAGAAATTGCGTTTGTTATTTTCCAAATGTTTCATTTTCAAACGGGACAATGAAAGCGGCATGTTTGTGTTCCACCAGGATGTCACGGATGGTAATGAACTAAGAATCAGGCTCTTCAAATTAATGATTAAGCGTATTCGGGATAATATCAATGATAAGTTGGATGCTCGAACGCTTTCGTACTTACTATCGGGTGATGAGGAATTGTTTTCTGAGGAAATTGCTTCTTACATCAAGCGATGATTCATCATTATTGATTCCTCTTAATGAAACATAAGAAATCCCGAATTTTAGACATTACTAAAATTCGGGATTTCCTATGTTTATAATATTACTAAAAGGATAAGGGATAAGGGATTATGGATTTGAATCAGCAGCCTTTTCATCCTTGTCTTCGGTTGCTTTTTCTTCTTTGCTTTCTTCCTTTTTATCTTCGATGATTTCTTGATATTCGATGGCATCCAAACGTGCTTTCCATTCATCCTTTTCCTTCATGAATGTCACCTTATCGGAATCTTTCATTGGCTCAGGCGGAGGGAAATTCAATCTCAATGGATCCACTTGTTTGCCATTTTTCCAGAAACGGTAACAAACGTGCGGGCCTGTAGCCAGTCCGGTAGAACCGACATATCCGATAACCTCCCCTTGTTTTACCCGGGTGCCTACACCCATTCCCTTAGCAAAGCCGTTCATGTGCAGATACTGGGTCGAATAGGTATCATCATGTTTGATTTTGATGAAGTTACCATTACCTCTGGTGCGACCTTTTCTGGAGACGGTACCATTCGCCGTAGCATAAATAGGTGTTCCTCTTGGAGCTGCGAAGTCTGTTCCCAAGTGGGCCTTGGTACGCTTCAGTACGGGATGGTATCTCCTTAGGTTGTATCTTGATGATATCCTTGAATACTTCACAGGAGCCTTAAGGAAAGTCTTGACCATCGGTCTGGCCTCCAAATCGAAGAAACCGTCATAATTTTCACTCTTGTAACGGATGGCATGGTAGCTCTTGTTATCAAAATTGAACTCAGCAGCAATGAGTTTGCCGACTCCTACCCTTTCACCATCTACCCAATCCTCCTCATAAATCAGCTTGAATCGGTCTCCTTTCTGAACATGGTGGAAATCCACTGTCCACTGGAATGCTTCCTCCATATTCGATGCCATGGAAAAGACCATTGATGGGTCTATCGCATCATTTCCGACGATGGCATTCCAAAGGGAAGATGTAATGACACCAGAAGCCAATGCTTCCTTTTGGGTCACTTCCCTTTCTTCTTCTTTAATCTTGAGTTCATCCTTGATTTGGTAGACAAAGAATCGGTAAGGATTAGGCTCATAAATAAAATAGGCCGCCTTACCTGTTTTCTTATCTGATAATACCGTGTATTTCTTTCCCACATTCAATACGGGACGGTTTTCCATTTCCTTTTCCAACTGTGCCAATTGGTCCACCTCAACAGCCGTCACATGATGTCTATCCAAAATTACGCCTAGGAATTCATCCTTTTGGATTTCTCCCTCTGCTACATCATAAAAATTATAAATGAAACCATACTTTTCCTTGATATCCGGCCTATCGAAAGCACCCAATGGTGTTTCGGATAAATTAGCGGAAGCCTTACCATTCAATAATTGTGGATTGAATGCGAAAAAAGTGATGGTGGAAATGAATAATATGGATAATGCGGATACCGCAAAGAATTTCTTCTTATTGACCTTAGACCAAGTATCCTGAATTTTCTCTCTGTAAGCCCTAACTCTTCTTTTCAATTCTTGCACCGGTTATAGATTTCATCAAAGGAATAATCCACATTTTGAAAGATGAATCAAAAAATAGTTCCCCCCTGGATTAGTAAAATTGTTGGTAGGCTGCTAAAATATACAAAAGCTTCAAGAATGCAATAAAGTGTCAGGTTTAAACAAATTAATTAACATATTCAATCTATTTATATGTCAGGTGAAAAACCCATTTCTTTCGCAACTAACAATCCCTAGTATCGTAGAACCCCTTATACCCATCGACAACTGAAATACTCCACAGGAGATGTTACTATGAGTAAAATTGGTCAAGTTTGGCAAAAACTATCCGCCTTTGGTCTTCACCAAGGACTTGAGGAGCATGAAATCATCAAAATCAGATTGATGAATCGGCTCTCAACGATTAGCATCATTGTCTCCCTAGTTCTTTTTTTCTCGGATATGGTCATTCTGATGAGAATCAGAATCATGAATCTTGCGGTTGCCCTATTCATATCCGGAATGGTTTACTATCTCCATCATATCAAATGGTACAATGTTCCTCGTTACCTCGCTAGCTTCTTCTATCCCTTATGGATTAGTTTTTTGGCCTTATATGGCGGGGATACCTATGGTGAGAATATCGTTTACCTGCTCTTGGTTTTTCTCACCATGATTCTGTTCCAATATCAAATCAAAACCAAAGTACTGGCAGTCATATGGATCATTAGTATTGCTATTGTCACTCGGATCTGCATGCATGAATGGTATCCAGAAATCATGCAATTCGTCAATCCCAATAATAATATCCTTGTATTCATTGCATCAACATTGATACTCATTCTCATCATCAATATTTATCAGAGTGACATCATACAATTCAATAATATCAAGGAATCACTGATTCAGAATCTTCATCAGAAAAACGATGAGCTCAAACAGTTCAATTATATCACATCACACGATTTGAATGAGCCCTTACAAAAAATGGATGCATTCAGTGGACTCTTACTGAAACATTATGGTAACCAATTGGATGAAAGAGGTAAAAAAAGTCTTGAGTACATCCATGAATCGAGCCAAAGGATGAGGAATATGATCCATGGATTGATGGAATATTCGCTTTTGGGGCAGAATGGCCAAAAGGAAGCATTGGATTTGGAAAAAATCATCATGGATGTACAAGTATCCCTGAAAGACAAAATCATTGATTCCAAGGCTTCCATCTCATATGAGGAACTACCCATTATCCACGGATTCAAGCATGAGATTCAATTACTATTCCTACATCTCATTAAGAATGCCATCCAATTCAGACGTGAAAACGAAACACCCACCATTATTATCGAGGCAGAGGATGCACACAATGGTTGGGATATCCGAATCAGTGATAATGCCCGTGGATTTTCACACACGGACCAAAAACATATCTTCCAACTATTCCATAAGAAAGCCAATGATGAGCATGTGGGAATGGGACTAGCTTATTGCCGCAAGATAGTAGAGTTGCATCAAGGAAGTATCCAACTTGAATCCAAGCCGGGAATGGGAAGTCAATTCACCATTCATATACCTAGGCCCTGATTACCAGTCCTGTAAATCCACCTCGATGGTTTGGGTAGCTTGATTAACTTCAAAAGCACATTTCTTAAAGGAGGGCTTGGACCACTTGGCTCTTGGATTATTGGAAAAACCATATGGTTCCTTTGGAATCCATGTACGGAAATCCATCTTACCATTGCTATTCTCATCATGATACAATGAAAATGCATAAGTACCATATTCGACATTGGGAATGGTAATGGTCATCGTAGGAGCGCTGGTACAATCTATTATCTTATCATAATATTGTCCCTCATCCTCCAACCAGTATTTCGATCCGTTATATAAACCTACCTCAATCTTCCCCTCCGCTTTCTCAACGTTCTTGATGATGACCTTAAGGGTGCATTGGGCCGATGAAATATTATACACAAGTGCGAAAACGAAACAGGTCAGAAGTAGTTTTTTCATATCTAAGTCAACTATTTGGATACTTATATTGTAAAATTGGCTATTGAAAGCCAATAATCAGAATTGCAATAAACTCTTAGTACAATTATATGTATAATGAGTTGCATTCACTAATTATTTAACCTTACCATAAGATATCATGGATTATTTTAAAGAATCCCTAAACCTACACAAAAGACTCAAAGGCAAAATCAGGATGAATCCAAAAATGGATGTCAGAACCAAGGATGACCTTTCTCTCGTTTATTCTCCGGGAGTGGCTGAACCCTGCATGGAAATCCATAGGAATCCGGAATCTGTCTACGATTATACCATCAAGGGGAATACCGTCGCCATTGTGAGTGATGGATCCGCTGTATTAGGTTTGGGCAATATTGGTGCCAAGGCATCCATTCCTGTAATGGAAGGAAAAGCCATGCTCTTCAAAAGGTTTGCAGGAATAGATGCTTTTCCCATTTGTCTCGATACCCAGGATACGGATAAGATTATTGAAACGGTAAGGATGATTGCCCCTGTATTCGGAGGGGTTAATCTGGAAGACATCTCAGCTCCAAGAAGTTTCGAGATTGAAACCAGATTGCAGGATTTGGGTATCCCCGTATTCCATGATGACCAGCACGGAACGGCCATTGTCGTTCTTTCTGCCCTAATCAATTCCTGTAAGGTAGTCGGTAAACAATTATCAGAACTCAAGGTAGTCATCAATGGTGCCGGTGCGGCGGGGATTGCCATTGCCAGACTACTCCGTTGTGTGGATAATAATGACCCTAATGTCTGTATTCCCGTCAAGGAAATTGTTGTTTGCGACAGTAAGGGCATCATACATGCCAAAAGGGATAATCTGAATTATGCCAAAAAGGAAATCCTTAGATATACCAATCCAAACGATTTGGAGGGAACGGTCAAGGATGCTCTGGTAGATGCTGATGTATTCATTGGGGTCAGCGTTGCCAATCTATTGACTGCCAAGGATGTGAGTACCATGGCCAAGGATGCCATCATTTTCGGATTGGCCAACCCTATTCCCGAAATCATGCCGGAGGAAGCTTATAAGGGCGGTGCAGCCATCGTGGGTACGGGTAGAAGTGACCTACCCAATCAGGTGAATAACGTATTGGGATTCCCCGGAATATTCCGAGGAGCTTTGGATGCGAGGGCCAAGCAAATTACACCGAAGATGAAACTCGAAGCAGCTTATGCCATTGCTCGTTGCATTGATCAACCTACGAGGGATATGGTCATCCCTCCTACCCTGAATGAACATGTGGCATGGAGGGTAGCGGAAGCAGTCAAGAAAGCAGCTTTGGAAGAACAGGCTTAATGGCTCACCATCCTGATAACATGGATAAGGTTTCGGTATATACCGTCTTTGTGATCATCATTAGCTTATGGATGGGATGTAAGGTCAACCAACCTGTTCCCATCCCTGCTGATGCCATCAAAATCATTCATCTGGAAGCCAAGGATATTTCAGAAAACCTGACGTCCATCTCTACCCAGGATGATGAGATATTCTTCAGTTATTATTTCCTTGAGGAAAAGGATGGACAATCCGTCATAACAGATGAAAAGGTTTGGGATGAATTCTTATTCGACTCTCTCCAAACTTTACAAACGCTCGATGCTATACATGATATAAAGGAAAATGATTTCTTGGTTTTTTGCCTTGTAGAATTGGATGACCTAGATTCTCATGACAAGGTGAAGCATGTCCTTAGAGCGACTTTGAGTGAGAGTAATACCAAAATGAATCTCAAAAAATCGTACATGGATAGCCTACTTTCCGATGATGATTTTTTAGGTTATAAAAAATTGGATCTCCGTCGTATTCAAAAGGGAGAAGAAAAGGAACTCAGTATCAAGGGCATCCAACTATTCGACAAATACGATTACCGTATCCGCATTCAAGGATTCTAATGTATGATGACATCCTTAACGATGTCCTCCCCTATTTCCTCATTCATCAACTTGATGATTTTCGCTTTGGCGAATAGTAATTCCTGCTTAAGTGGTGACGAGTCGATGAGAAGGACCAATATATTCTTTCGCAGTGTAACGTGGCGGGTATAACGGTTAACGGTTTCTCCCATGACCCTGGCCCATACTTCATTGACCTTAACTTTGTTAAGGTTGTCTTTCCAACGGTTTTCCCTAACCATTTGCTGGAGGATATTCTTTATGGGCTGATCATTGGTTTTCTTCATTATCCATTCTTTTTTCTATGAGTTGAACTTGTCCGTCCTGTACATTGTAAATGCAAGAATTTCTTTTAAAGTTCGCTATCACCTCTTTAATTCTCGAAACATGTGTATCCGTGAGAAAAATCTGACCGAAACTTCTTTCGGATAGTAAAGTCAAAAGCTGTTTGACCCTTTCCTCATCCAATTTATCAAAAATATCATCCAACAACAAAATGGGTTGGAGTTTCTGGTATTTCCTTACCACTTCATACCTTGCCAATCCCAAGGAAAGTACAAAGGATTTCAATTGTCCCTGAGAGGCAAATCGCTTCATGGTATGGTCCGCTAGCTTGAATGCCAAATCATCCTTATGGATGCCTACATTGGTCCTTTGCAGAATGACATCCTTTTGTAATCCCCGTTTGGTCAATTCCATGAAATCTCCATCGTTCAGTTGGGATTGATATTGGATATCCACCAATTCCGCATCCTTGGAAATCCCCTTGTACCAATTTTGGAATAGTGGTAAGAATTGTTCTATGAAAGAACGCCTTTTTTCATGTACAATCTTTGCGGGCAATGCCATTTGCTGGTCATAGGTAGCCAAAAGAGCATAATCCACCGAGGAGCCATCCGATTGTTTGAGTAGTGCATTCCTTTGTTTCAATAACTGATTGTATCGGATGAGGTAATGTAGGTAAACGGCATCTATCTGAGAAAGTGTATTATCAATGAATCTTCTTCTTTCCTCACTTCCCTCTCGAATCAGGAGGGTATCATCAGGCATGATAATGATAATCGGCACCAAACCGATATGTTCTGAAAATTTCTTGTATGGAACATCATTCCGCTCGATAACCTTAGACTTTCTCGGAATTACCTTAGCCACAATACGCTCTTTCTTTTCCTTTCTATTGAAGTGTCCCTCCAAACGTATGAAATCAGCCTCGTGCCTCAGTACATATTTATCCAAACTATTGAGTCTGCTCCTGCACATACTCAGATAATAGATGGCATCCAACAAATTGGTCTTACCCATGCCATTCTTGCCAGTCAGACAATTCAATCCATCACAAAACCGAATGGTTTCAAGATGGTAATTCCTGAAATTAGTAAGGGTGATATGTTGTAATGACAAATCGGACATATGGGGTCACAAGATACGATTATATAGGGAATGTCCTGACTACCCTTTACATCATTCGGTGAATATCCTAGGTCGAATCATAAATAAGTAAGGCCACATCCGAAGGATGCAGCCTTTACTTTATTTACTAAAAACTGAGAATCCAAATTAGTAGAATGCAGGGCACATGATTCTTTGGTTTGGAGACTTTCTGAAATTCAACATTTGAATGAATGAGATTTCCGGTCCACCTCTACCAATGGAAGCCACTGCAAGTGATGATATATTCATATCGTATGAAAATGTAATCGTAGTATTCGAGAACTGAGTTTTTGCAGAAAAAATAACTGCATCAATACCCCTTACATCTCTTTCAAGGTATCCCCTAACCCAAGCACCCAAGAAAATAGAGATATCTGCATCTTTCTTTTTACGACTACCCTTTGCTCTATTGTTGTAACTGAAGAATGTACCAGCAGTCATTTCCCTGTTGGGTCCTTGGTCCATAAAAATGAAACTAGGCTGCATTCCAATCTTGTTCTTAATAACAAAATCACCACCTCCGTGTACAACTATTCTTCTATATAATTCATTACCGACTGCTTTTGATTCGGCTAGATTATAACTTACTTCTGGTCTGTTGATGTGTGAAGCAGATACTCCTAAGTAGTAGCTATTCTTCTCGTCATCCAATTGATGCATCCATGCCAAGCCCGCAGACAAATCAAAATATCCCAGATTGGACATTCCATCCTTATTCAATGCTACTTCCTCGTCAAATGCCACAATCTTGGTTGGGTCATAGGACTGATGGATATAACCTGCCTTGATTGCTCCGGAAAACAATTTTTTTCCTCTGTAACCATCCAGCATCATAATACCGGACATTGATAATTGGACTCCTCTCTGGCTAAAATTCAAATCACCTGCACCATCAGAAAAAACCTCAAGACCAAAACCCATGGCTGAAGAAGTTCTGAATAGCCTTCTGGTTTTTATCTCAGCAGAGCCGTAACAAGTACCATAATTCGTATCTCCCACATTCTGCCATTGAGATCTATAATTTGCGATGAATCTAACATCGGCATTGTATAAACCTGTCATAGCCGGATTATATAGAATTGGACCAGCGTGCAGATGTGAAAGGTGAATATCTTGGGAGGAAGCATTTACAATGGGGAGAAGTGTCACTACAAAAATTAGTAAAAGTATTCTCATGATTCTCAGTTAGTGTATGTTCATTCGTGTTAAGAAATAATGTGTTTGCTACCAATAAACATCAAAACTTAAGCCATTAAGAAGCAATGAACCACGTGACGATAAAGTTATGACAATCAATAAAGTATATAATTATTTTTACATACTTAAAATTCTAAATTATAACGTATTACAAAAATAGATTACACTAAGTTTTATATGTTAAAGTGACAAAAAAACAGCGATACCATATTGGTATCGCTGTTTCATATTATTCCAAGACCGTTTTACGACATTATTCCAGCAAGGTTACGTTCCCCGTACGGATAAATTCCTCTCCGTCCAGACAATATCCGTGC
>JAHDHL010000112.1 GCA_020631355.1 Saprospiraceae bacterium
TGGGCTTTCGCCGAATATCAGAATTATATTTAAATCATCCTTTTGCGAATAAACGAACTGTTCTAAAACCCAATTTAGAATCAAAACTTTTAGTATGAAAAGATTGTGCAGTAATCTAAGATTATCGTGTTGCCTTATTATTTCATTGTTGATTCCAACCTTGACATTTTCATGTGATGAAACAACGGCAGTTTTGTCAAACATCAATGATATCGGTGGAGGACAGTTTGAATACACTTTTGATATTTGTTTGGAATTCTATGGGTTAGAAGGAAGTCCTACTGTTTTCGGAGTTGAGTTTGCTGGAGTAACGATAGATGCATTCTCTCCAGCTTCGATTTTTTCTTTAGATGGTGATGAATACGTAGGAGCTATTTCAGGAAGCTCTGTGCTATGGACAACTACTTCAAATCCACCCACTAATGATTTTGAGGCGGCATTATGTTTCTCAGTAACAATTACAATCTCAGGAACACCTTCTTCCATAATTGTTCACACTAACTTTACCGAACCACCATCTTCAACCGAATGTCATATTGTGATTCCTTTGCCTTGTAATAACCCTTCGGCAGGAGGCCTAAATGTAGATTTTGATGGAACAGGACAAGGTACAGCAACATCTTATGATATTCCTGATGGAACTACTATAGGAATTGATACAGATGGTACTGCCGTTTTTCCAAATCCTGGCGATGCAAGTTTTCCAGCCGGAATAGCATTGGCCTTATTTACTTGTGACCCTTCTGCTCAACCCGTATTATGTGATTTAGATGACCCCGCGACTTTTGGATCTACTTCTATATGTCCATGTTTTGCTGGATTAAGTCTTTACCCAACAGGAGATTTAAATGACGGCGGTGAGTCAAATTCAGTTCCAGGAAATTCTACTCTTTGGGTGGTACCAATTACTCTGGATTACGTGGATTGTACCCCATCGCCTTGTCTATTAGACCCTGATTTTAACGGTGATGGTTGTTTCGATTCAGGAGATTTAGTACAATTAAATTATTTACCTCCTGATTCTCCATGTGATTGTAACAATCCAGGTTGTGGAGCAGAATTCGAATGTGAAGGAGCGGCTATAAGTGATTTCAATTTACCTCCTATTTTATCGGATGGATACTTTGATTTAGTTCCCGATTTACCCGCTTCCGGAAATACTTATGAATTTTGCTATGAGTATACCACCGGTGCGACACAGACAGAGGTTGGTATTTCTAATTTGATGGGCGTGAATGGTCCTGGGTGTTTTACAAGAACTTACTTAGTCTATGATGCAAACTGTAATCCGATTTCCCCAACGATACTAGGACCTGCACCGGCACCCTTTGCTTCTGGAAATATATATTCTGTTACACCAAACACCACCTATATTTTTTGTGTAGAAATCGCAACGAATACCAACTGTACATTTCTTGAAGACGGTTCAACTTGGGTTTGGAACCCCGAGGGCGGCGGTTGCGGAACATGTCCTTCTCCTTGTACTGGAGCTGGAATGGGTTCAGTACCCACTTATGACGATAGATCGTATCTCTCATGCTGGGTGCCTGATTGTGCCATTTATGGTCCCACTTCGGTAACCAACTGTTTTGAAGCAACCGCGGATGGAACCGGCTTTTTAGGATTTGCCAATATTACTAGCCATGATGGTATTCCTAGTTGCATTACCCGAACTTGGGAATTAACCGAGTCTGGAAATTGTGGAACTGTTATTCCTAATCCTATTCCCAATGCCAATGGGGTTGGATCAGGTTTTAATCCTGAATATTCTGGCTTGACGCCGAATGGAACATATGTCTTGT
>JAHDHL010000035.1:0-50204 GCA_020631355.1 Saprospiraceae bacterium
AGGCACTGTCGTACCAGTTCACCTGCTCACCGCCACCACAGGCAGCTGACAATTCATAATCCGCCAATGTCGCACTCCCCTCACAGGCAGTCGCATCAGTACCCGTAGGGGCGGATGCACTTGCTAGTACTACGTCTACATCAGCAGGATTCGTGGATGTACAACCATTAATCGTAGCTGTAACAAAATAAGTTATAGGTGTTGTAGTCGGTGTAACAGATATGCTTGCTCCTGTTCCTACAACACTGGTCAAGCCAGCATCATCATACCATGTAAATACTGCAGATGGGTCAGCAGGAGAAGTGGAAGCAGTCAGCGTGGTTGAACTACCATCACAAATCGTAGCATCTGCACTTGCATTCACTATTGGGTCATCATTTACTACAATACTGAATGTAGAAGGATCTCCTACACAACCATTGGCCGTTGTTTCAGTAATGGAAAATGTATAAGTACCTGATGTGGTTTCATCCAAACCTGCAGCTTGTAACGCTGCTTGAGCAAAGGTGGTAGCTGGTCCGGATGTTCCTCCAGGACCTGTAATGGTATATGTACTACCTGCCAAGCCTGTTGGTGTGATATCCGTAATGGTTCCATTCAAACAGATATCTTGATTTGCAACCGTATTGGTTGTTGGTTTTTCTTCTACTGTAATGGTCACTCCAATTCTATCCGAGACACAAGCATCGCCATCCACGCATTCTGCGAAGTATGTGTATGTACCTGGTGCAATGGTTGGTGCCAAGCCTCCAAATGGATCGAAGAATCCACCTGCTGCAACTTGGGTCAGGAATGTTGTACCATCCGTATCATACCAATTGGTATTGAGGGCACAATCCGTACTCAATCCCTCGCCTGCTGGAATAGATTCTCCCTCACAGAAAGTGTAGGCTGTTCCGGTAGGAATAGCCAATCGGGTCAACGTAAGCACATAAGGGCCGTATGTCACTGCACAGGGTGTACCTGGTGCAGTGGTATAAAATACGTCAATTGTCGTGGTTCCGGAACCAGACAATTGTGCGTCTAAAAGTGATGCTTCTATGTAGGCAGATGCACTGGACTCATCATTGATGAATACATCGGGGGAACTCCATGTTCCCGGCATTGTAACTTCGGGGGGTGCAGGAGTTACCAAAAGATTCGTTGCCAATTCATAATTGGGTATTGAGGTTACTGTCTCATCCGGGGAAAGGCATACTACATCCGTTGTCACTGTTACAGTATAAATAGGATAAACCGTTACAGCTTCCGTTTCGATACAATCCGTATCATCTTCCACATGTACATAAAATGTAGTGGGTGCATTGACTTCAAGAGCAGGATAAGTAACAGCATCGAATGTTACTGGCATCACCGTTGCATCGGCCTCACCTATAAAACCATTCGTTATATCATTATCATTATCAATAAATATAGTATAAGGGAATGAGCCGTTATCGGAATTAGATGTAGCATTACAATATACCGTGGGGTTCAAACCTCCGGTCACATTATCTATGGTGATTTGATTGACATCATCACAAGGGTCTGCATTATCAATTGTAATATCTGCGGGGATTTCCAAGTAACAAGGAGATATGGATACTGCGGCATCCACACAAGGATCGATGTCTTCAATATTATACAAATCATTCACATCAGAAATTCCAGTAACCACAGCTGCATCGGATGTCAGATAACTGAAACCATATATGGCATAGATCGTACCTTGGTTCAAATCATTGACATTAAAAATACCTGAGGTGTTTCTTTCTAGGATGGCACCTGCCAAATCGGTCAAAAGGTATTCTTGAGTGTAATCGGGGTCTGTGGTAAATCCTGTAGTGGCCAATGCCTGGAAAGCCATATCATCTGCACATGCATACTGGAAACAGGAACATGGATCTTCGGCAGCTAGGGCCTGAGTTTCCGTATCCAAGATAGTCCCAGGATTCGTATCATATAAATCCACTTGGAAATTGAATGATGTTGCACCATCTGCGGGGATTACCACATCCTTAAAGATGAAGTAGGTACTATCCTGTAATTCAACGGTACCGGGAACGATATCAATCGGAGATGCCGGACTTATGATACCGGGTTCAGTCAGTAACAAGCCCCAATCGGCAGTTGCGGGGCTGGAAAAGGCTACGGTAATATCTACCAAAGCCTGATCATCTGTCTCGTCAGGACAAGTCGCTTCGTCCGCTACATTGCCATTACATCTTGTCACTTCAACAATCACATTTGTGATTTGTGCAAAAGAAACATTGTAAAGTCCTAGAATGGCTATAACCAAGAATAAAGATTTCTTCATGGTCTGATCTATTTTAAGTTGATTCCCCTAGAAGGAAACTTGAATTTTAGTTTTGTTAATCGAATTAGGCCAATGAATGTGGTCATTCATTTCGAATCAATTATTCAAAATTGTGTTATGCTGAGTTGGATATAATACAGGGTGGTATTCCTGAACCTTGCTGTTCAATTGTTGCGAAAAAGGAGGGGAGTTATCAACAAGTAGGTTAGAAAAATCATTCTGGCTCGAAAGGTAAACGAAAGTGTTCTCGGCATGTGAACCTTTGAGAGGGTTCTTTGTTACGGGTACATACAGCACTCCTTTGGAAACATGAGAGAAAAAGGCCGGTTGACCCAATTGAGTGTAATAATTTTTCATAGTTCAAGATATTTCTGTTTGCTAGTTGGTTTAGGAGGCATTCAAATCCGTTATGTCATAAGGCATACAGAATCTCCTAAAGTTAGATTAAAAGTCTTAGAATACATACTAAATCATGCAACATTTTGGCAGTGTAGAACGTAGGAAATCCACCATGGCAAAACCAAAAATTTCGCTCGAATAACAAACAGCCATATTTTATTCTTAATCAACGCCGAAAAACAAGTGGGTTAAGACTTTATTAACTTTTCTTTCACTTAAATTCACAAACGCCACTACACACTAAAAGACAACTATTTACATATTAAAATTTAATATATAAACAACTATTCCCACAAGGATACCAACTGATGAAAAGATGATTTAAATTCGTTCAAAGTCTACAGGAATCAAAAAAGATAAATGGTAATTTGTCTGAAAATCGAAATGTTAAAATTGTGTCTTTGACCAGAAAAAAATGCCAAAACGAGTCATGTGTTTTCCCTGTTTAGGTGGGAGACTCGAAATGATCTTGAATAAAATCATACTCTTACTTCTTACCTTTCTTTTTCTTCTTGGTTTTAGGTGACTTGGACTTGTCTGATTCAGGCTGGGCAACTGTAGCTTTCACATCTGGTAACCCCAAGCCCAAATCACTCAATCTGATCGTAGTTATGAGCCAGAAGATGATGGGTAACAACCCCATCCATTCGAAGCCATTCTCGATAAAAATATCATGAAGACCATCGTTGATTGTCTTACCCCATCCACTATACAATACATCATGCTTATCCTTGATTTTATAGACTAGGGTCCTGACGAGAACCCCTGTCATCAGATTGACGTAAATGAACATCAGAACTGTTCCAACCAGTAGTCCGATGCAGCGTCTGAACCAAGATACCGGAGAAGCCAGCACCAAGGATATGAATACCAAAAGGGAGATATAACCAAGGTACTTAACGCTATAATATTGGAATTCCCCGTAAGGGTTGATATCATTCCTATACACCAATAATTTGGTATCCCAATCACTATAATCCGAGTTGGGTTGGAAGATGGCAGTCTGTGTTCCGGAGTCGTATGTATTCGTGGAAATATTCCTGAAAACCTGTATGATATTATCCTCCATTCCTGTTTGTGAAAACAAGAAATACATCCCTCCATAAATCAGGAAAGCCTTAAGACAAAACCATAGGATATCATTCAGTTTCAGCATGGTCCTCGGCTTTGGTTTCGAATGATTTTATCCAATAAAAACACAACATCAATGCGAGGAAAATGAAGATTCCCTGCCAGATGACCAAGTGCATCAAATCGAACAAATGCGGTGCATGGATTTCGAACATGAACAAGCTTACAATCCTGATAATATTGACGGCCAGTAGTGTTAGGATACCCAAAAGGACAGCCTTGAATTTCTTGGACCAATCCGCAGGATAAGCGAGTAATACGGAACTGAAAATCGCAATGGGAGCCAGTGCATCGCATCCTTTTTTAATACTGATTTGTGCATCTGCTGAGAGAATTTTGTCTGCATCCCATGTTGTTCCATACCCTAGGATACTGAGTATCACCGAGGAGACGGATGAGTTCATCATTATGATATAGGGATAGATATTCTCCTTGAAAAAAGGCAAACTAGTGAATATCATATACACGATAATTCCTAGGGTAAAGAAGCCCAACAGTCGCAGGATGGGTTTCTTTTCCTCCAGCCAGGAAGTATTATTATTCGTCATGTTCTTCGTTTTGTAATTGCTTTCTAAATCGTCCGTATGCTAGTTCAGGATATAGGTTTGCAGGTAGTCATTGTTATTCGCTACCATAATCAATTGTTTACCTCCGATGGTATTGACCAATTCCAAATCCCTGACATCCCCTGTGGCCAGGAATCCACTTTCCCTTGCATTCACTGGCTTGAAATTACCTGCACCATCCCCTAGCATACAGATTCCAACACCAGCATCGTACCGTACTGTTTCGACCTCGGTCACAAATAGGTTACCGGCAGCTACGATATCCAGATTGGAATCGTTATTCACGTCCATTATCAGTATATCCTGCAATGGGGAAACCTGTGCTTCATTGGGAAGTTTTTGGGCCTTATAGACACCACCTCCCTCATTCAA
This sequence comes from Saprospiraceae bacterium, assembly GCA_020631355.1. Taxonomy (GTDB): domain Bacteria; phylum Bacteroidota; class Bacteroidia; order Chitinophagales; family Saprospiraceae; genus JAHDCE01. The sequence goes on from JAHDHL010000035.1 coordinate 4,765, forward strand.
ATAAATTGTACTTGCAAAACTTCTTGATTGGTAATGTACCGATTTATCCAAACGTTCCGTTGAATAAATATCATCCATTTCCGCCTCTGCAAATTCCTTGAAAGTTGGGAATTTATCCTTGATGAATGGCATTTGTTGGGAGGAACATTCACGGCCCCTCACAGGATAATGCTTATCTCCCTGATACTTACTCAGTACGATATCCAATTGGCCATTATCATCGAAATCACTACAGAAAACATTGAGTGGTTTCTTGGCATTCGGTTTGAACTTGTTGTTCAAACCCACATTACCTGCGATGAAATCCAAGTCTCCATCGTTATCGACATCCGCTGTGGCTATGCTCATCCACCAACCTGTCTGGTCTGACATGCCGTAGTATTCGGTCTTATCAACGAATTGCTTGCCATCATTTTCGTAAATCGTTATGGGCATCCACTCCCCTACCATTAACAAATCCATATCCTTATCCTGGTCGATATCCACAAACTGGGCATCTGTCACCATACCTACCGAAGATAAGCCGGGTGCAAGTTCCTCTGTCTTATCCACAAATTTCCCACCCTCATTCACTAGGAGGGAAGTCCGAGGAGCATAGGGATATTTTCCGGGCACCACCCGTCCACCTACAAAGAGATCCATATCACCATCGTTATCAAAATCATTGGCTACGACTTTCTTCCCACTTGAGGTATTTTGTGGAATCAGGCTATTGTTCTTGGTCATATTTCCTTGGCCATCATTGATGTAAAGGCGGTCCTGGTAATTCGCATCATTCTCCTTGAATTCATTCCCTCCGCTGACTATGTACAAATCAAGATCACCATCATTTTCAACGTCTATGAACGTGGCTCCTAAGTCCTCATGTAACTTATCACCGACGAAATCATTCTGAGGTTTCACATAGAATGTCCCATCATTCTTTTGGTACAGGATGTAAGCTTCCTGTCCTGTTGCGGCACCTACGAAAACATCATCCAAGCCATCATTATTCACATCACCACTTACGACACAAGGGCCATTCTGGGATTGTTTGTGCGGTAATAATATTTCTTTTTCGAAATCATTGTATTCATTTTCTGTGTGTTTGAAATACAAACCTAAATCATGGAATTTATCCTTGAAGAATAGATTTTCTACCAGCTGTTGGTTATCATTTACAAAAGGCTGGTCTCCATAATTAATTTCGAGTAATTGATTAGCGGGAATATTTTTCAATTCGGATATTTTACCATCGGGCCATGTGATTTTAATTGAATTTATTTTCTCGTTTGCACCTAATCCAAAAAACAGGACAGGATCAATTGAAGACTGGAATCCACGACTCAGGAATAACTCTTGGAATTGGGTTTCATTATTGTATTCCAATTCTACTTTTGTTCCTATAGCAAGGATATTATTAGTAGAGCCTTTTAATTTTATTTTCAAATAATTATTATCGGAAATGCGGTTTTCAAAAACAGAAGCTACTTCATCCAAATTATTAATAACCAAATCCAAATCACCGTCATTATCCAAATCCGCATATGCTACCCCACTTGATAATAAAGGTTGCGAAAAACCCCAGTCCTTTATTTTTTCCGTGAATGTCAAATCACCATTATTCTTGTAAATAAAATTGGGAATATTCGCCTTTGGCGTAATCGAAATCAATTCTTCAATCGTTACGGCCCTACTTTGACTTTCTTCTGCTAACTTTTTTGATTTCATTAGGTAATCATTATCACGAGTATCCCTTTTATAACCATTCGTGATGAATAAATCCTTGTAACCATCATTATCAAAATCAGCAAAGATGGGTGCCCAACTCCAATCCGATTTATCCACACCAGCCATTTGTCCCACATCACTGAAAGTTCCATTTCCATTATTGACCTGAAGGGTATTGATCATGTATTGGTGATGCCATCCTACCTTGACCAATCCCATGAATTTTTCCGTGGACATGGCGGCCATATTCCTTTTGGAACGAACGTGATCCTTGTAGGCCATATCCACTGTCATGATATCCGTAAAACCGTCATTATTAAAATCAGCGACATCATTTCCCATTGAAAAATTAGAGATGTGCTTAATATTTTGTGTGGCCTTATCAGTGAAAGTCCCATCCTTGTTATTGATGAATAAATGGTCGGGTTCCTCATAGTCATTGCTGATGTACAAGTCTGGCCAACCGTCCTTATTCACATCACTCACAGCTATACCCAATCCGAATGTATGGTTACTAATACCTGCTGATTTCGATACATCTATGAATTTACCATTATCATTCCTGTAGAGTTTGTCCGACTTGTTTTTCCCCTCCCTAATTAATTTGAATATCTCACCAACACTGGTTTTTTTCCCGTTATTCACTAGGTGATTCAAGGAGTATAAATCCAAGTCGCCATCCCTATCGTAATCAAAAAAGGCGGCATGGTTGGTATTGCCCGAATCGTCCACACCAAATGCTTCGGCTTGCTCCGTAAAAGTCAAATCACCGTTATTGACAAAGAGTAGATTACTCCTCATCTTAGGGTCCTGATACCAACCCGATCGACAGACATAAATATCCAAATGACCATCGTTATTGATATCCACCATCGTGACTCCGGTGTGCCAACCCTCCTTTAATAATTGGGTATCGAATGCAGTGGACGAAACATCCTTGAACTGCATATTTCCTTGATTGATATACAACTTATCTTCCTCCATATTCGCAGTTAGATAAATATCACTCAAACCGTCATTATTCACATCCCCGACAGCTACACCACCTCCATTAAAAAAATTCTCGTAGGTCAGATAATTAACCTTATTGGTTTCCGTATTCTTGTTTTCGAATGTGATTCCCGTTTGGGAAGAAGGCAAGGATACAAATTGGTTTTCTGATTTCCTTTCAGTTTTTCCGCCACAGGAAAAAAGCCCCATTATCAAAAGGAAAAAACCAAAACCAGCAAGCTTATTCATAACAAAGCAGTTTCTAAAAACGAATAATACAATGAACAACAAATTAAAAAAAATGGAGTAGAACAACCTTGTCCTACTCCATTTTTTAACAAAATTCTGACTTCGAATTCATTCCTTTTCCCTTGCTATAATCATATATAATAAATGGGCAGCAAGTGGCGAGGCAATTATGGTTCCGGGAATATCGTAATCTGTCATTTCATAACCGAAGAAAAATACTGCGGCAATAAAAAACAGGCTCACAGAAACATAAATCCCCAATAATAAATTAAGGAATAATTTCTTGTCTATCGTTGCAAAATACTCTTTCATTCCAAGATGATTTAAGCGCCTGCAAGACTCGATTTCCGTTTCCGTTTCACGACATAGAATACGGCCAGATTGAGCAGTAACAATGAGAATATGATTAATCCCCATTCACCGAGTGTAGGTACGGTAAGGACCACTGCAGCTGTGGCCGTAACGACCAAATCCCAACTATTCAATGTCCCATCATCACCACCTACAGTATCCGTAATTGTCATTGTCCAAGTACCATTGGGATCCTCGCCATCAAATACACTTAGTGCATTAAGTGGTTGCAAATCAGCTACTGAAGTTCCAGCATTAGGGCTGATATCGGTAGTTCCACCATCTTCTGCATTCGCAGATTCATCATCATAAGTACCTACTAGGTTATCTACGTTTCCATTGTAATTATCCCTGAGGGTAACAACCGTACCTGCGGGACTTTCTAATGTAATTTCCATATCGCCAATCCATGTGTGCGTTATGTCCAAACCCAAATCAACATCATTAATCTGGTCTTCAGCACTTACAACATTGACTGTAACAACTAAGGGTGTTCCGTCAGTTACGGCACCACCGCCACCAGTTCCTGGATAGGTTGTGGTTACTTGAGCGTTCATACATAATGGTAGAGCCAATACAGACAGCACTACCATTAGTTTTTGTATTGTATTTTTCATTTTGAAAAAGAATTTTTAATAGTGAATATATCTGATTAACCCTATTTGGCAAGAAGTGCATCCACTTCCTGTCTAATGGCATCCAACTGGGATTTCTTGTTTGCGAATTGTCTGTTCAATTGACCAAAAATATAAGTGAAAGATTCTTCAGCAGACTGGCCAGCTTCCAACATCTTACTCATTTTAGTCATAACATCCTTTTTCGTTTTCAATTCGAAAGTAGAGACGTCCTGAATGGACTGAATCTCCTGATTCAGTTTGGTGATTGCCTGGTCCTTTCCAATATATTTGGACTGGGCCATCACATCTGTACTCCCCATAGCCATGAACAGCACTGCGAGTATTAGTCCTAGTAATTTATTCTTCATGATTACTAATGTTAGTTAAGTTATAGATGATTTGTCAAAAAATATTCTTTGCTTTTATAGTTTGTTGTCACGATTGGAGAAAACAATAGTGTGTAATACAAGGTGAACCAACTTAGAATATTGGCCTACTCACAGCTATCACAGAATAATGATAACAAAGAATCTTGGAAAGAAAAAATTAACATTATGTTTTTTTGGAACTTCGACATGGAAATATGCCAAAAACTGACATTCCGATAGTAACTCTGTATTTTTTAACACATTATGAAGTACAAATGGAGCTAAAGAAGTCTTTTTTCATAAAGTTCTGTTAAAATCATTAACTATTCTCATTTCAGATTGTTTGAGCGTCCGCCAAACGCCTCTTAGAAAACAGATTCAGTAAATATTCCGAATAAAAATCCCCAAAACAAGAAGCGCCTACCGATTCATATTGGTAGGCGCCTCTCAAATAAGATTTACGAATAATCTTCTAATCAAAAAGGCTATCGTACTTGTTATCCCCTGCATCCAAGGTATCCTTTCTCTTTACGGGTGTGTTCAAATCGAGGGTGTTATCATTCAATAATTTCACCTTATCGTCACCTAACAGCAATGATGTACTTTCCTTTTCCCATTGCTCCAGCATCTTCATTCCTTCTTCTTCGAACACTCCATTCTGCAGGTCAATGGAATCCATAAAGTTAGCGGATACATCCATGAACCTTTCCATCTCCCCTACCTTATTGGCTACATCATTGGCAATTTCTTCCAATGCCATATCGAACATCTCTCGCTTATCGCCATTCCCCTTGATAATATTCATGGCAGAAGACATGGCTGAATGGGACGCTCGGATAGCCTTACGTTCCTGTTCCTTGACCATGACCTGGTCCTTGGTATCTTCCAAGAGAATCTCAGAGTTCTCGTACATTTTCTCAAGGATACGATACATGACCTCCATCTTCTTATGAAGTACGGCATACTTACCATTCGTTTCCTTAAGCCTCGCTGCTTTTCTGGTGGATAAGGTCAATTGCTTATTATTCCCTTGTTTCTTAGCCTGCTGGGCCAATTTGAGGTTCGTATCAATTTCCTTGGTATTCTTTTCCATTATAGTCTTCATCCTACGCATCTGTCCCCTCAGGTTTCCGATTTGCTTGGACATTTTACGAAGATTATCCCTTAGGTCATCCACATAACTCTTAAGGATACCAATGGGGTCTATCTGTACGAACATTCCTGTAATGAATCTCATGATGCTCTTGTAACTGTACCAAACCAAATTACGCATCCTAGGATCAAGAACCATATAAATTATAGCTGCCAATGCCATCAGCATGGCTCCTAGGTATAGGGTATTTTCCGCCAATAGAATCAGGCTATCCATATAAGTGTAAACAGCGAAACCAACGGCCCCTAGAATGGCAAGGCCGAAAAACATCCCGGTTTTACCCTCCGGTCTTGACCAGAATGACTTTGGGGTATATGGAGCTGGGCTTAAATCTGACATAGTATTCCTTATTTTCTTTTATGCTAATGGGGTATCTTAGATGAATTGGCTGATTTTCTGAACATCATTATTGATTTCAGTCTGTATCTTTTCATAGGTACTTTCGAAGTTATCCTTTTGGACCTTGAGTTTGGTTCCCTCTGTCTCCCTCACCTTATCATTTTCGGCAATCTTATGTTTCACCTGAACGATTTCTTCCTGTAGTCTCTTTATCTGATCCTCAATCTGTTTCAGTCGGGCCTCATGCCTCTTATTTTCTTCGGCCTTGGCTCCAACACGTTGCTGCAGGCGATTTTTCAAGGCAATATCAAACTGCCCTTTTTCCTTTTGTAATATTTGCTTGTAATGCGTAGCGGACTCAAGGAGTTTCTGCTTGGTCAGGCCCATTGTGGAAGCAGTGGCAAATGCGGATTTGAATGCCGTTCCCTCATCCATGTTCATGGAGACCAATGCACCAAGGGATTGTTTGAATTCAATATAATCGAATCCCGGAAGATTGTTCGATTCTAAGGCTTTCATCAAAAATTGGGCACTACGGGTATCCAACCCCTCCAAATAGGAGAATAACGTGGATAAATTCTTATTCATTGAAAAATGGCATTTATGGTTCCTGAAAAATTCGGAGACAATATACTCCAAATTAATTTAGTTCGAAACCATAATGCCATTCAAGCCGGTATTTTTCGGATAAACAGGGTTGATTTACCGACTATGTAAAAAGCATATATAAATTGTAAACAAAGTCTGGCCATTCGGGACAAATGACCCCAAAGCATTCAGGACTGCATCACTTACAGTTATCTTCTTATAATAAGATGCTTTACAGCAACCAAAAATCCCTAGAATTGTGGGCAAGGTATAGGAGAAATATCATTCTTTCCACCCATACCTCTATACACAAAGGATAATTCCAATCCTCCTTGTGCATTGGATGCATTGGCCAGTTTAGATGTGTTGAAATCATAGCTGAAACCGAATGCAACCGGACCGTAATCAATCTTCACAATCGGAATCAAGGCATCCTTAAGTCTGTACATGGCTCCGATACTGAGGAAGAAAGGATTATCACTTCGGGGTTCGCTGAGGTGAAGCTTTGCATAAGCTCCCAAATTCACTTCCGTGTGTGGGCCCTGCTTCAGGATCACCGCCCTTGGAGTAGCAGACATATAACCATTCAAACGGAATTCCGCACCTCCATAAAGGGTATATTTCATGGGAAGATTATCGGACTCATCCCCAAGGAAACTAACATTGGCCCTATTGAGGTGTGCGATACTACCTCCTGCATAAAAACTGGTGTAACGATCAGGAGTATAGGACCACGCCAAACCAGCAGTCACATCCATATTCCAATCAGAAGTCTTGGTGAAATTCTCGCCACTTCCGATTTCTCCATTCAAAACGGAGCCATCGTATTGACTTTCAAACAAAAGATTAGACGGATTGATACTGTTTTGGGTTACGCCTATCTCCGCACCGAAACTAAGATAAGTACCCTCATATCCAAGGTATTGACTATAACCGATGGATGTAGAAATCTTGGTTCTTCTCAAGCCCGAAGTACCTGCCTTATCATTAAAAATAACCAATCCCACACCCATCAGGTTATCTCCGATCTCCCCCCTGAGGATATTCAAATCCGCAGCAAGGGACATCGTCTGATAAGGTTCCGAAATGGTTGCCCATTGTCGGCGATAGTTGGCAGCCACTCGAATGTCGCCATTCTTCATGCCTGTCAGCGCGGGATTCAGTGTTAACGGGGAAGTATAGAATTGGGAAAAATGTGGATCTTGCGCGTCTAGATCAAAGCCCAAAAATAAAAGTGCTATTATTGATATTGTTATTAACTTTTTCATAGTAGGAAGTGATGATCAGTGTTTAAAGAATTAGTTTCGTTCAATTGGTACAGGTTAACGAATCAAGGTTACATCTCCTTTCCTTGTCAGGATTGAACCATCCAATGGACATATGGCCTCCAGATACCAGACATATACGTCCGTATTCACAGCCTTTCCCTTGAATGTCCCATCCCATCCATCTGAGGAATTGGTGGTTTCGAACATGAGTTCTCCCCATCGATTGAATACCCTGAACAACTGTACCTCTGCCAGTCCTAATGCTCTCAATTCATCATTATGACCATCATTATTAGGTGAGAAACCAGTAGGTACTATCACCACATCTTCCATACATTCCAAGATTGGAACCAAGGTGACATTAGCTTCAGTACTGCATCCCTGGGCATTGGTCACAATCAAAGTATAGGTCGTGACAGAATCAGGTGATACTACGGGACTCTCACAATTTGTACATGAAATATCCAAGTTGGGGGACCAATTATATGTGTATGTTCCATCGTCATCCGTCGTTGGCATAATCTGCACGGATGATCCAGGAATGAATGATTGGCTTTGCGGTAGGATAACCTCGGGGCCATCCGTAACAAATACCGTGACGATTGCCGTATCCGCTTCACACAACCCATTGGATCCTATTACGGTAAAGGCAGTAGTCTCGCTTACTGTTGCTGTCGGATTAGGAATATCACTGAAATTCAAGTCATCAGCCGGAGACCAGTCAAAATCGGTGATACCCGCACCCGCAGCATTCAACTGAACAGGCCCGGAATCACATGTCTCCACATCTTCCACGATTAGTGTCAACTTATCCGTAACCACTACCTGGACCGTATCATTCACGATACAAAGGTCATTGGCTGCCGTAAGCACATAATCTGTAGTGACCATAGGGCTGACTTCCGCATCAAGGTCTTCAGTATTGAAAACATTCCCATTCTCAGACCAAGAAAAATTACCCGGAGCCATACCATCCAGGTTAATGGATTGTCCCTCACAGATACTGAGGTCCGACCCAGCATCCACTTCGTCAGGATTGATGACGAATACTGTGATATCCTTGGTTACAGGACAACCTTGATAATCCACTGTTACGGTGTAGGTAGTCGTTTGGTTAGGTGTTGCCACAGGGTTAGGACATGTTTGGCAACTGAGGGTAGGATCATTTTCCCATTCGGGGTCTGTTCCTGCTGAAGTCTGAAGTAAGACCGAACCGCCCAAACAAACCGTTCTATCCGGTCCAAGAAGATCCAAGTCACTCCCGATGACCGTAATGGTAACCGATTCTGAAGTAACACATCCCGCTGCATTGGAAACATAAACAGTGAATGTGGTGGTTTCAGTAATCTCTACCAACGGATTAGAGCAGTTTTCGTAGCAAGACAAGCCCAGGGCGTCTGTATCCCAACTATAATCAAACGGAGAGCTGCCTCCTGTCGCGATGATCTGAACGATTTCACCCTCACATATCGTCATATCATCTGTTAATGTTACGACAGGAGGAGCCGCCGTTACTCTATCTATGGTTATTGAGTCGGTTGCAGTACAACCGTCCGGAGTTGTTGTTGTAAGGTAATATGTTGTTTGTGATGTAGGATTCGCTATCGGATTAGGGCAATTGGTGCAACTCAGTCCATTGGATGGTGTCCAGGAAGCATTACCATTCACCTCTGCTTCGATTTCAATACTTTGTCCTTGACAAAGGGTGTATTCATCCCACTCTATATTAGCAATGGCTTCTTCCAGAATTGTAACAGTTTGTGTGAATTCATCCACACAGCCTTCATCTGAAGTAGCAGTCAGGGTTACTGTATACACCCCCACATCTGTATAATTCGCCACTGGATTCTGTGATGTGGACATTTCTCCGTTGCCGAAATCCCAAGAATAGGCTGCAATATTACCTGATGAAATCGTAGTGTTATTCTGGAACTGTACTGTTGCCGGTCCACAGTTGGATGTCGGATTCGCATTAAATGATACCACGGGCTGCGGTAATACATTAATGAAGTTATCCAGAACGATGGTTTCAGTACAAATATTTGTCGTAACGGTTAGGGTTACATCGTAAGTTCCTCCCGTATTGTAAAGGATACCTGTCGGATTGGCATCAGATGAAGTACTTGTTGTTGCGCCCTCGAAGTTCCATTCGATATTTTGTACGTTGCTTGGTGTCTCAATAACAGATGTGAAATCAATAGCCGTACCTGCACAGAAGTTATTATCTGAAGCTTCTGCATTTATAGTCAGTGTGGAGGTGGTAATTGGTGCCAATTCAACAAAATTCTGGCAACCACTGGCATCTTCCAAAAGTAAAACAGGACTGAAGGTACCAACGGAAGTATAAGTATGTGTGACAGAAAAGATATCATTCACATCTCCTGATTCTGTCATTCCATCACCGAAATCCAATACATAGGTGTCAACATTATTACCATCCACTAAGAAAGTTACATCAAAATCGATACATCCTGATGAAGCAGGATTATAAGTGACATCAGCCGTAGGGCCTCCAATCTGGATGAAATCATCCTGACAGTAGGTTATTTCACAACCGGCAGAGGAAGTTACTGTAACACATACGTCAAAGCTCCCACTATTGGTATAAGTATGGGCCGGATGCTGTAAGGTAGATATACCTGTATTGTCACCAAAGTCCCATTCCCATGCTACAGCATCGGTAGACAAATCAGTGAACTGCACCACCAATGGACTACAAGATGCAGATGTAACATCAGCAGTAAAATCAGCAGAAACATTCTGTACTTCAATATCCAAGCAAAATCCTCCATCACATCCGTCCTGATTGGTAGCTGTGAAACAAGCCGTATAGGTTCCCGGGGTAGAATAAGCGTGTTGCGGACTCCAATCAGATGAAGTATTACCATCACCGAAGTCCCATTCCCAAGTAACGAACTCGGATGCGACAGACTCATTATTGAAAGTCAAGTCATCTCCCAAACAAGACAACTGATTCACATTGAATGAAACGAAAGGAGTCTCAACCTGTAATGGATTCGTAATGGAAGCTGTGCTACTACATCCCTTGTCATTCGTAATGGTCAAGGTAGGTAAATAGAATCCTCCTACAGCATAGGTATGTGTCGGATGCTGTTCTGTGGAAGTATTACCGTCACCGAAATCCCATTCCCAAGTAATGATTTCGCCATACTGTGATGTGGACTCGTCAGTGAAAGAGAATACCTGATTACAATCTGAATCAATATTCTCGAAAGAGAAATCAGCATCAGCTTCTGAAATCGTAATTGTATCCGTGTAAACGAATACATCCTGGCATCCTGCTGCATCCGTAATGGTCAGCTGCATGCCTGTATACTCTCCGGGAGAATTGAATCTGAATTCAGGATCAGGATCATTCAAACCATTCAATACGATAAATATACCCGGTGCGTACCAACTGTATGAAACTGCATTTTCTGAAGTATTCGTTACTTGTAGGGATACGCTCGAACCCGTATAACAGGCACTTGTCGGATTCACTTCGAATCCTGCTATCGGAACCTGTACATATATTCCTACACTCATCTCATCCGTACAACCCGATTCGGCATTGTAGACTTCCAATGTTACGGTGTAGATTCCATTTTCCGTATAAAAATGACTGGGGTTCTGTTCGGTTGAAGTATTGCCATCACCGAAATCCCAAGACCATGTATCTGCTCCCAAGGAACTATCCGTGAATGTCACCATACCCGGATTACTACAATCCTGACTATGGTAGAATATAGCCTTCGGAGGGAATAAATGTGTGTAATCCTCAATCAACAAACTATCATAACAACTATTGTAACCTACAATCAATTGTACATCAAAATAGCCGGTATCATTGTACTCGTGCAAAGGATTCTGCTCTGGGGAGAATGAACCATCTCCGAAATCCCAGTACCAATAATCAATGTTAGGGTCATTGGACAAATCGGTGAATCCGATTACGTTCTCAATACAAGTTTCCGTAGGGTCTGCCTCGAATGCCACTGGAGGAACATAACCTGCTTGGATATAATTCGACCAAGTACCAGATCCCTCACACCCATTATCCAATGTAATGGTTAACTGGACATCAAATTCCCCTGGATTCTGGAATGTGTATGTCGGATTCTGGTCTGTGGATGTTCCACCATCACCGAAATCCCATTCCCATGAAACGATATTGTCAGGGATATTTGTCAAATCAGAGAAATTGACAGTCAATGGGGCACATCCCTCAAGGACATCTCCCTCGAATGCAACGGATGGAGGAGCAATGACTACTGTGGTTGAAGTGACCGTTTGTTCACATCCATTCGGCAATGTTGCTGTCAAAGTTACCGGAAAAGAACCCTCATTGGTAAATGTAAAAGTAGGATTCTGAGCCGTAGATGAACCCTCTCCTCCGAAATCCCATTCGATATCACCGTTATAAGGTGTGGAGAATGAAACAGTCAAAGGAGCCTGGCAAGCTGTAGTTGGGTCATTTGTAGTGTAACTCAGGTCGATAGAACCTAGAATTTCAATACAATCAGGAGCATCATAAGTCACGACACAACCCTCGGTAGTGGTTACGGTAAGGCTTGGCGTATGGCAGCCATCCGCAGAATATGTATGAACAGGATTCTCCAGATTGGATGTGTTACCATCTCCGAAATCCCAGAAATAAACCACTACATCACCAGGTGTTTCGTTGGTGAATGTGGCAGTGACTTGATTACAGCTTCCATTATTGCTGGTTGTGTAGGAAAACATGGGTGATGCCCCGATATTGATAAAGTTTGGTGTAACGGTCATATTACTACAACCAGTGGAATTATTCGTAATCGTTAAGGATACATCATAGCTACCGGGTGTGTCGTATGTATGGGTCGGATTCTCTGTTGTTGAAGTATTACCATCTCCAAAATTCCATTCGAATGAAACATTGGATAAGTTGCCTGTGGATGTATTAGTGAAAGAGACAGTCATCGGTGCCGCACAACTGTTAAGGTTATTAGCGGAAAATTGTGGTGTTACATCAGAGAAAACATCAACGATATCTTCCTGAGTCACAGAGTTGCTACATCCTGTGGAGTTGGTTGCTGTCAGAGTTACATCATAAATACTTGAAGTATTGTAAGTATGGGTATAGGTTGGAGTAGAAACAGTGGTTATTGTTCCATCACCAAAATCCCAGGTATATTCAGTTATATCTGTTGCGGAGGTATTCACCGTAAAAGTCACCTCATGGGGTGCACACCCCGAAGCGGGACTAGCAGTGAAATCAAAGTCAGGACCTGTAAATAAATCGATTGTGGTGCATTCTGTATCCGTACCATTAGGCCCTGTAGCTTCCAAGCATATCTCATATGAGCCAGCTGTTGTGAAGATTCTTTCAGGGTCAACCTCATCCGAGAAGAAATTACCGTCAATCGTCCAACTATACGAAGTCGCATTGGTAGAGGAATTGGTGAAAGGAACCGTCAAAGGAACACAGGGAGGATTAGGGACTCCTGCCGTGAAGCTGGCACTCGGTGCTTGGCTAAAAGCTGCCAATGGCAACAATAGGCACAAGACCGAATATTTAAAAGTTCTTAATGTGAACATAGCACTGAGGGTGTTTATTAAAAAAACTGATAGAGTTGGGTGAATGGGTTTTATAGTGCCATGTGATTCAAATGTGCAGCCAAAGAGCATCCATATTGCGTCAAAATGGATAGGTTTTGTGACAGGGAAATATCACATCATATTAAATTCCATGTTCATACCACGCTATTACAACTGCTATTCGAGAGCGATTTCGGGCAAAACCCCCATCAAAACTAAGGGGAGACTATAAGGATGAAAAAATCCATTTTTTCAAAAGAATTTACTTACTTTGCTCAGGCACGGAACAAAACTTTTTGGGAAAATGAGCAAAATCACGAACACTATATTCTTTTTCATAATATGTTGTGTATCATTGGCTTCAGCCCAAAATGGTAGAATCGACACCATATATTCAACCAATTCACAATATGAATTCGTCTTTCAGAATATCATCGATTCCAATGACATTCTCACCCTGGACCTACTGAGCGTGAAGAAAGATGGCAACTATACCCTAGTCGAGGATACGACCATCCAAATCCAACATAAATTCTATAAGGATTTCTTCCTCGAATTCGATGGGGACAATGTGTACAAATATGTCGTTGACAGATTGAACAACGAACGATACTATGTCTATACCGACCAATTCACCATGCCCAAGGGTGGGCGTCTTGAATTGGCATATTGCCTGTATGGCAATGTCAGTTATCCCGAACAGGCATATCAACTTAAAATCGAGGGGTTGGCATTCGTACAAGCCTACATTGATGAGAAAGGTTGTGTAACCAAGGCGAAACCACTCACCCGCATCGGCTATGGCATCGAGCAGGAAATGATGAAAGCAGTCGTCAAATGCGGATGCGCCTACGAAGCAGGAAAAAGGGATGGACAAAATATCAAAAGTATCTGGAACATCCCTATGCGTTTCGAATTATAGGCCAATCATCCTACTTGACTTAGCTAATTTTACTATCCTACTAAACATTGTATAACGAAATGCTAACAAATCATTATACAATCCTAATCTAATTCTTGCGTTATCTTTACAGCATATTCATTAAACTGTAAGGATGAAAACCCAATTTTTGTTTCTATTCGTATTAATGGCCTGTGTAGCTCATGGACAGGTGGACTCCGTTGAGGTCGTAGAAAGGGAAATGACACCCTTGGAAGCGGCCGAAGACCAACTTAAGGTAATGGCCAAGTCAGTGATGACTACATTCGAACAGACTCCCAGACTGGAAGCTGCCGAACTATTTGTGGAAACATTCGAACAAACCCTGCAAATGGAGGGTGCTTTCGATTATCCATTTGACTCTCTGACGTCCGTATCCATGCTATATCCATCGGATAGTACATTCCGAATCATGACCTGGCAATTATATGTGGATAAGGATGAGTACAAATATTTCGGTTTCATCCAACATCCCGGAAATCCATCCAAGGGCGTCAGTCCCAAACTGGATCGGCTGGATGATTTTTCAGGGAGGATGAGAAGCATTGAGCGAAAGGAACTGAATCCTCAGAACTGGTATGGGGCCTTGTATTATGGCATCAAATCCTTCAAGACCAAACAAGGAACCTACTATGCTCTTTTCGGTTTCGATGCTTATCAATTCTTTGAAAAGAGGAAAATCATGGAAATCCTCTCTTTTGATGAAAACAGGAACGCAACTTTCGGCGCACCATTCATACAATACATTATCAAACAAAAGGATGTTCCTCCCAGGGAACTCACTTATTATAGATTCATGTTACAATATTCATCCGAAGCATCCGTCAGTATCAACTTCGATGAGGATGAGGATATGATCCTATTCGACCACCTCATTCCGATGAACGCCAATTATCCCGGAGTAGAATATGTCATGGTTCCCGATGGTAGTTACGAGGGTTTCAAATACAAGAAAAACATGTGGACCTATGTCGAAAAGGTATATGACCAAGTTCTTGAATCAGCTCCTAGGCCCGCTCCCGTTTTCAATGCGGGGAAAAAGAAAAAGGATATTTTCGGAAGACCCAGATAATTATCATATCTAAAAGTCAAAACCCAACATCACCCTAAATGATGGACGGTCCATTCCCTTTTGGAGTTGGGTAACGAAATCGACGCGTAGGATTTTGAATATCCCATAACCGATATCATCAATCCCGACCAATACCTCGCTGTATATATCCGACTCCTTGGAATAAAGGATATTCGTACCGGCGACCAAGGACCATTGCAATTTCCTAACACCCGGAATCTTCCCGAGTATCACCCCTCCGAAATTGTGTTCCCATTGGAATTTGGAATAAGGCTGAATCGTACTGTAGGTATAATAATCCAGCATCCTGAATTGGTCCAAGGTATTTCCTTGTAGGAAAACATAAGTCTGTCTTCCATTGAAATGATGGTAATCCACAAAAGGAACCCGGCCATCTGACAAGAACATACCTCCTTCCAAATTAAAAGAGGAAGTACCCGCCATGCCCCATCGGAAACTATCCTTGACGGCCAAGGACAAGAAGTCATAATCGGTATCTCCTCCCAATATTGGGATTCCTCTCCTATACTGTATATGAATGTCAGGGTACTTGGAACCCGTTATGAATTTCCTCTTGGGATAGGATAAGTACTCCTGCCTGAATCGAATCCTGATATCCACTCCAAATGTCAGAGCTTGATGATTACCGAATGAGGGTGTTTCGAAGTTGGTAGAATTTAGTGGGTCATTGGAAGTGAATGCCCTGGAATCCCTGTAAAAGAAACTATAATCCGTTTGGTTCAACAAGGCATGACGATCTGCATATTCCAGAAATGCATTGACCCTAAAACCATTAAACAATTCGGATCGGAATTTAATCTTACCATAATACTTATCATAAATCTTGGCATAATTCCGTCGGGAAATCAAGGATATATAGGTATTCGTTAATGTAGAAATGGGTTCTTCATCATTGAATTGTACCGCTACCCGGCCACCCTCTATTCCGAATCGGGTAAAATTCGTCTGATTGAAGTTGTAACTAAAACCGACATTTCCCCTGACTTCCTTGTCCGAGAATCCATAATTGGCAGATGAGAACACAGAGAGATTCTTGTAACCATTCTCATCAAATCGTTTGTTGAAACGGGCATTCACCACCGGATAGAAACCCTGCACCGTATTGTAGCTTATGGCGGTCAAGGGAGCCTCTATTCCAAGGGACCATCTTTTGTAGGAATTCGTATAGGTATAACCCGTAATGAGGTTCAGTATCTTGAACTTATTGGCTACCCTATCCACAGAATCCAAATATTCCTTGGACTTCCAGACAACTTGGAGGCTATCCTTTTTCTCATAATCCTGTACTTCCTCCAAGGTCAATGGAATAGGACGGATGGATTCCCAATAGGCAGAATCCTTTTCATTCGCATTATCCTGTACCTTAAGTACCTCTGAATTGAAGAATTTATCATCAATGCCTGGATCCAGATTATAATCCGTATAAATGGCAGTGAATAAACCATCCAACTTGATTCCGAATATTTTCAGGTTGAATGACACATTCGTTGAAAACACTTTCCAAACGTCCGGTTCCTTTACGGGAACATTGACCTGCTTGATGAAAACGGAATCCAGAACAGAAACGGCAAATGCCTTTCCGTCAGCCCACATATCCACACTATGGATATTCCATAAGTCTTCTGTTATATAGATATAACCTGACAAGGATGGGTCCGTATCCCTTTTCCTGATGACACGAATCTTATTCACCAGATGCCCCGTCTTATCCACAAAAGCACCCTCTAATCTGAATTTATAATAATTGAAAGCATTCGCTCCGATTGGAGAGGCGATTTCCCGACCTAGACCATCGTAGGTATTCCTGTAGAAGTTAAAATCCATAGCACTGGCCTGATTGAAACTGAATCCATTATCATTACCACTCACCTTTGAGGAAATCATTTCTTCCTTGTATTGGTCCGGTGCCTTGAAGTAAAGATTGGAAACCGATTCTGACAGATAAACGATACCACTTCCCGTCGTATCCAATACACCTCCCATATCCCCTATTTCGATACCCATGATTTTCTCGGGAACATCCGCTACTTTCTGGTTCCCTTTCATGTAGGTCTTACAGCTATACTGCTCTAATTGGTTCAAATAATATTTCCGCTTAGCCATCGCTTTCCTAATGATAGCATAGGCTGGGTCCTCTCCCTGTTCCGTCACTACAACCTCAGTCAGTCCTACGGATTGGGAAGACAGACTGACATCCAATCTCTGTCCCTTGCCATCCAAGCTGACTTTTTCCAATCGTTGTTCATATCCAACATATTGGAAGATGATTTCATAGTCACCCGCTTCAAGATTCAGTTCATAATCGCCATCTATATTGGAAGTCGTACCCAAGGTTGTATTCTTCACATAAATCGTAGCAAAAGACAAGGGTTCTCCCTTTTCATCCGATACATTCCCTATCAATTGGGACCAACTGTCGGTTGGAATAAATAATAGAAGCCAACTGAATATGAGTAGATTCTTTTTCATTGGAGGAATAATATTTTTGCGAATCGAAATGAGAGACTAATTCGTTCCCATATTGAGAATAGTACAACCCAACATGAACAAGTTGCAGTATTCCGGAATAAATGGAATGATTTGAAAACATTCAACCTATTCTTGCATTATGCTGATATCCGAGTCTGAATGAATCCTCTCTAACACAAAGCTAATGAAATTAATTGGCTGCTAAATCTTAAAGATTGTATCAATGAAAGTATGGAAACAAGATATCAACCTCGATCTTCTCAATGCTACCAGAAAAAATACCCTTGTAGATAATCTAGGTATTGAATTCACTGAAATTGGCTCGGACTATATCAAAGCGACCATGCCTGTGGACGAACGAACCAAACAACCACTGGGTTTGCTTCATGGTGGTGCATCCGTTTGCCTGGCTGAAACATTGGGGAGTGTTGCCGCTACATTTTGTCTGGAGCAACCCCTTACCCAAGCTAGTGTGGGTATAGAAATCAACGCCAATCACATGTCATCCGCAAAAAGTGGGATAGTGACGGGTACAGCCAGACCCTTAAAACTGGGAAATACCATACATGTTTGGGAAATCAAAATCCACAGGGAAGATGGACGCCTAATTTGCCAATCCCGACTTACATTGGCCATCATTGACAGAAGTAAGACAAAATAAGTCAGCAACCCTTTACAATCAAGTAAAAAACATTTCCTTTGCAGCGCACAAATTCATCATCATGAAATATTTTTCTACACTCTTATTTAGTTTTCTCCTATTTACAACCCTATCCGCTCAGGATTATAATCTCCAACTCATCGGAGATTATGATTATGACTACGACGGCTCTGATATTTGGGGCTATGTGGATGAGAACGGTACTGAATATGCTATTATGGGCATTGAGGACGGAACCGTCATCATCAGTCTTGCCGACCCGACCAATCCCGTTGAAGTAGCCTACATAGATGGTGGCAATAGCATCTGGAGAGATATGAAAAGCTATGGACAATATGCCTATGTTACCACCGAAGCCCCAGATGGATTATTGGTGGTTAATCTAAGTGATGTTGCGAATGGCAATGTAACACATTATTTCTATCAGCCTTTCTTCAACAATATCGTCACGGGACCACTCCAAACCATACATAATTTATACATCGACGAGAACGGGTTCTGCTACATTGCAGGAAGTAACCTGAATAATGGAGGGGTACTGATTCTGGATTTGAACCAGGATCCTGAAAATCCACCTTTGGTAGGAATAGGTGAAGCCATTTATTCACATGATGTATATGTAAGGAATGACACTTGTTGGAGTTCGAACGTCAATGACGGGCATTTCTCTGCCATTGATGTTTCAGACAAGACGAATCCTGTTACCTTGGCCTATCAGGAAACCACTTTCAACTACACACATAATGCCTGGCTTTCCGACAGTGGACAATTCATCTTCACAACGGATGAATTACCCAATGCCAACATAGACGCATACGACGTTTCTGATGTCAATAATATCATCAGAATGGATACTTGGGTTCCACCAACTACGGCAGGTACAGGAGTAATCCCACACAATGTTCATGTATATAATGATTATCTGGTTATCTCCTATTATACGGATGGAGTCAAGATTGTGGATGCTCACAGACCTTCCAATTTAGTGGAAGTGGGCAGTTATGATACCTACGATGGCGGCTCTGGCTTCTTCGGTTGCTGGGGAGCTTATCCGTTCTTGCCATCAGGCCTGGTCCTTGCTTCCGACATTGGAAAGGGACTCCTGGTACTTGAGCCCAATTATGTAAGGGCCTGTTACCTTGAGGGACAAGTTACTGATGCGAATACCAGCTTACCATTGAATAATGTAGCTATACAAGTTAGCTCTGGTTTGGAAGAAACCACCCCATCCAATGGTGAATATGCTACGGGGCAAGTAGAAGCAGGCGTATTCCAAGTTACTTATTCCAAGATAGGTTATGTGAGTCAGACCGTTGATGTAACGCTTGTCAATGGTGAGGTCACCATTCAGAACATCGCATTGGTACCGGATATTCCTGTGGATGTTACGGGACAGGTCATTGATGCTGCTTCTGGTGCACCGATAGCAGGTGCAGCTGTACGCATGGAAAGTGATAATGCGAATTTACAAACCACTACGGATGCATCAGGTAATTTCATATTCACCGGAGTATTCCAGAATGAATATGACATCTATGCGGGCAAATGGGGACATTCTACGGTTGGGGAAGCACTCACTGTAACGGATGTCAGTAATAACAATATCATCCTTTCCTTGGAAACAGGTTATATGGATCCATTCGCAGTGGATTTGGGATGGACGGAAAGTGGGAATGCCACAGCCGGAGAATGGGAGTTGGATGAACCTATCGGTACATTTTTCGATGGAGCGCTATTCCATCCTGAATTGGATGTGGATGGTGATGTAGGGAATTGGTGTTATACCACAGGAAATAATGGAGGAGAAGCAGGGAATGATGATGTTGATGGAGGAAACACAGTCCTATTGTCACCTACTTTTGATATATCCGATTACAATGATGCACATATTACTTACCAAGCATGGTTCATGAATGGTGGAGGAGATGGCAATCCGAATGACCAATTGGTCATCAGTATCCTGAATGGTACGGATGAAGCAGTTGTCGAAACCATTGATATGAATACCAACGAATGGAATGCTCTTGTAGAAATTCGTGTAGCTGATTTCATTACACCAACTGCCAATATGCAGTTCAAGGTAGAAACATCCGATTTTGCAGGATCAGGTCACTTGGTCGAAGCTGGATTTGACAATTTCAGTGTTACGGATGGGCCTACTTTCCAAACCCTTACGGGAATTGTACAGGATATTGCCAATGGCAATCCCATTGCGGATGCACAAGTAAGAATCCAAGGAGAAAGCACCTCCTATAACGGAAGTACGGATGCTAATGGTAGTTTTGTCATTGAGGGCATATTCCCTGACAATTATGAAATCTACGCCGGTATCTGGGGATTCTCCACTGAGGAAACTTCAGCAAACATTGCTGATGGCAATCCGAATACGGTGGTTCTTGAACTCTCCGAGGGGTATCAGGATCCTTTTGCAGTGGATTTGGGATGGAATATCCTAGGTACCGCCAATTCGGGTGTATGGGAACTCGGCGACCCTATCGGAACCACATACAACGGCAGTGAGTTCGCTCCTGAGGAAGATGTCGATGGTGATGTAGGAAACTGGTGTTATGTGACTGGAAACGGTGGCGGAGGAGCTGGTAATGATGACTTGGATGATGGTATCACCACACTACAATCCCCTATTTTCGACCTCACCGACCATATCAACCCTTACATTAGTTATCAGGCATTATTCATGAATGCAGGTGGTAATAGTACACCCAATGACGAGTTAGTCATCAGGCTATATAACGGAACGGACGAGGTCGTACTCCAAACCATCTCCGAAAATACAAATGGATGGACGGATGTGGAAGAATTCAGAATCCTGGATTACATCACTACTTCCAGTAACATGTTTTTCGAAATAGAAACTTCCGATCTTGAGAATTCAGGCCATTTGGTAGAGGCAGGATTAGACAACTTCAAGATTTTTGATGAGGGAACACTCTCCAATGATAATCTTGAGGAATTGACCTTATCCATTGCTCCGAATCCATTCAGTGAGCAAATCAGCGTAGTATTACCTGATGGATTAACAGATGGAACAATTGAGGTCTATGATGCATTGGGCAGACAGATTTCCAGCAAGCAAGTAACCGAATCCCAATTCTTCCTCACAACGGATAATTGGGCATCAGGATTATACTATATCATCTATTCCAATGATACAACAAGAATCAGTCATAGGGCCATTAAACAATAATCCAGGATAATTCATTATTAAATAGGCATTCCTTGTTTCAGGGAGTGCCTATTTTAGTTTAGAATGGAATTAAAAGAAGACATAGACCTTATTCCCTATTGCATTCATCATATCCGAAAGGAAAGGAGAATGAGATGGTTGGTATTCAGTATTACCTCAATACTGGGGTTGTTCCTGACCCTATACTTTTGGAATCGGAATACGGGATTGGTTATTGTCGGATTGATGTTGTTCGTAACGGGATTGAAATTCCTCTATGACACCATCAGGGCGGGTAAGGCCCAATACGATCCTTTGGTCCGAACATTATCCTTTGAAAAGGAAAAAATCGTTTGGGTTTATGCCATTCAGGTCGATAATATGCCATTTGGCATACAATTGGTTAGTAATGGTAGAGTGGTACTAAGAACAAGTGATGATGTAGAGTTCAACCTATCCATACCACCAAGGGATGTCAATCCTTTGCTGGATATTCTCAAAGGTGAATTAACTCATGCAACATTCGGATTTTCAAATCAAAAAAAACAATTATACCACATAGATCCCTATCTTTTATACAGGGATGATGAACCAAAAAACGGGGACAAATTATCTTTTTAGCAGCCTATTCCATACGGAATTGAATTGTTGAACCGTCACTGTATTATCCATACAACCTCACTTCTATACAGCCACTTAAAGACTTTCTCCATCCGTAAATCATGTCACAAATACACGCAATAATCGGACGCGTCATCTTTGTCCAGTGCTTAATATAGTATCGTTAATTGCAACCAACGACATACTAAAAGAATGCGTAAAATGACATCAACTTCTACAAAGATCGATTATACTCAAGACAATTTGCACAACTCAAAAAAAGGAAAAGATATCAGGTACATTCTACTGTACGTACTGGCGATTGCCTTTACAGTCATCACTCTGGTGGATTTACTGAGTTAATAAGAAGCATACTGAAACATACTAGGAATACCAAGACATACTGAAAGAGAAAATCACTTAGCTAATAGGAGCCACATTTCCCCATAATCCTTTAGGAAAGTTCCTTTCCTCCCCTTTTGCCCCACTCCTGTATACAAGTCCACATGTCCGGGTCCCTTGATTCCTCCACCTACATCCTGTGCCAACAGCATGGTCATCTGATAATCAATCCCTCCCTTACGGGGAATGGGTCTGGATGCAATGAGGCATGAACCCGTTGGGATATAACGGGTATCAGTAGCAATGGAAATGAAAGGTTTCAAAGGTACATTACCTGAACCGTTCACCTTTTTTCCTTGGGTGTTCTTCACGAAGAATACATACGAGGGGTTATGATAGATGATTTCGTCTGCCTTATCGGGCTGTTCCCTGAGGAATTTCTCTATGGTCTTGAGCGTTACCCCCTGACCCTTCTCGGCAAAATTACGCTGGTAATACCGCTGGATACTTTTCCGGGGATGGCCGTTACTTCCGCCATATGAAAACAAATACCGACTCCCATCCTCATATTGGACATAGCCCGAGCCTTGGAGCTGCATGGCTTGTATGTCAAGCAAACTCTTGGCGTAAGCCAATTCCAATCCCTTTCCAAGCAAAGCACCCTCTCCGTATATTTGTTTCCTTGTCGGGAATGGACCGCCTCCCTTGGGCTTGGCATAAATCGGATACCTGTATATCGAATCCATCTTACTTCTGACACTGACCACGGGAGAATAGTATCCAGTGAACAACACACTTCCCCGATTATCCTTTCCTGATATTTGATAGGTATCAAAATATTCGGACAGGGGTACGAATGCCGCACTGCCATACTTCTCGATTTGGGAGATGGTACGCTCTAGGTCTTCCTTGGTAAATTTCAGACCATCCACGTTGAATCTTGTCCGTCCCCTCCTTTTCATATCCAACATCTTCTTCTGCAAGGATAAGGACTGTTTCAATCGTTTGGAGATATGGGGCAAAGGAAGTGAATCTATATTGCTTTCGGTGTACACCTGTTCCAGATGAGGAGCCTCATCCCTTGGGGTAAAAGCTACGAATCGAGCGAACTCATTATTAGAATCCTGCCCTAATTGTCCTTGATACAGACAAGAAGGAGAATAGAATGCCAATGCAAAAAAAAGCATGGTTATCACCGTAACATTACGGTTCATAGTCCTTTGTTTAAACCATAATCCAATAGGATTGGATCATCAATCTATCTCGTGTTCGTACTGTGAAATTACAGAAAACAACAGAATAATTCCACCTTAATAAAAATAGTTCCTTGCTTTGCAAATGATTAACAATTGACACACCCCATCAAAAACTATAAAATAATATACACAAAACGCTGTTTAACAACAACTTAATTAACAAACAGGCGCTCTCCCTCAAAATCATACCTTAACATTACTTTATGGGTAGTATTATAAGTATTATGTGAATCGATTTTCTTGTGTTACTTTTGCTTTTCAATTCGTCTAATGAAAGAGAATTTTTAGATGAAGATAAAAGACGCCATTTACATAATCCTGATTTCAGGTAGTTTGATCTCCTTTCCCTTTGCCACAACTCTAGGACAAGGATCAAGTGGAGGGACATTTGACATCAACTCCCAGACATTGATTATGGATACCGATGGCAACTATATCGACTTCAAAACTTTCATTGGCCTTAACCCAGGGACAGACTATGGCGAGTTGATGCCTGAATTCGAGGAGAATGGTTCGTTGAAACTGATTAAGATCAATCTCAAACGTCCTCTCAAGACTGTCAAAAGCACAGAAGATAAACCCAACCCTCAGGTTGTTGTCCAATCCTCTACTGCCACACAGTCCGAACCAACGGTTCAATCGGCAAGCAAGCATACTACTTCTCCGAAAGAGGAGGAGAAAACCGAGAAGAAAAAATTCAGATTCACCACCGCATCCGAGTTACAAGGGCAATATGCACCTTATTTTAGCGAAAAGGATGTCAATGGGAGGGAGTATTCAACCAATTCACTGCACGGGAAAATCATTGTAGTTAAGTTTTGGTTCTTGAAATGCGGCCCATGCCTGGAAGAAATTCCGGAGCTCAATCGTTTGGTTGACCGCTACAAGAATGAAAGTGACGTACAGTTCATTGCTCCTGCCACGGATGATTTCGATGCTGTCAGACGATTTATGAGTAAGAAATCGTTCAGGTACACCATCCTTCCTGATTCCTATGATATCCATGGTGACTTTAAAGTGGCAGGTTATCCCACGCATTTGATTATTTACAGAAACGGAAATGTAGGCAAGGTCCTTACAGGTAAGAATTCCAAACTGTACGATGTGTTATCCAAAGCCATTGATGAGGGGCTCCTCCTCGAATCTGATGATTCCTCCATTACTGAAATTCCACAACCACTTTATACGACCGATAAGACTTTCATCGCTGAGGAAGGTACACCTCTCAGCAAGGAAGAATACCTTAACAAGTTGACTACCGGTAATTATAGAGTGTATAGGAGAATCAAAATAGATGGAAGAGAAGAAATCTTCTTGGACAAGATTTTTGAATAGCACGAAATACTTTTTAATTACAATAATTTAAATCAATATCATTCATGAAACGTTTAATCGTTACTTTATTCTTCGCAGTATTTGCGATGGCTGTGTATGGTCAAGGAGAAGCTGACGTGTTCAATACACCTCCTCCAACACCAAACGAGTATGGAAAGTGTTACGCTAAGTGTAAGACTCCAGATGTTTACGAAACTGTAACTACTCAGGTTGTATCTAAGGAAGGTAGCTCTAAGTCTACTACTTCAAAGGCTACTTTCACTACTGCTACTGAGCAAGTATTGGTTAAGGATGGTTACAAGAAGTACAAGATTACTCCAGCTCGTTTCGAAAAGTCTACTAAGAGAGTTTTGGCTAGCGATGGTGGTTGTACTGTAAAGGTAACTCCTGCTAGATACGAAACTAAGACTGACCGTCAGTTGGTAAGTGCTGCTTCTGGTAAGTGGGTAAGAAAGAAGAAGGCTCCTAACTGTCTTTCTTCTAACCCAGAGGATTGTTATGTTCTTTGTTGGGAAGAAATCCCAGCTAAGTACACTACTTCTTCTACTAGAGTACTAGTTCAAGGCGAAAGCTTCGATACTGTTTATACTGATGCTAAGTACCAAACTATCACTACTGAGGTATTGGCTAACGATGCTTCTGTATCTGAGGAGTATGTTCCACCAGTATACAAGACAGTTACTAAGAAAGTATTGAGCCAGTGTGGTGGTGTTAGCACTGTTTACACTCAGCCACAATTCAAGACAGTTACTAAGAAAGTATTGGTTTCTGAAGGTACTTTCACTGACTGGGTTGAGGTAGTATGTGCTGGTGACGTTAACACTAGCTTGGTTTCAAGAGTACAGAAGGCTTTGAATGACCAAGGTTATGATGCTGGTCCAGTTGATGGTGTAATGGGTTCTAAGACTCGTTCTGCTTTGGCTAAGTTCCAGACTGACAAAGGTCTTCCTTTGGGTAACTTGAACATCGCTACAATGAATGCTTTGGGTGTAAGATAATCCATCTCCATTCATTTTAGAAAAAGCCTCCATGCTAATGCGTGGGGGCTTTTTTATTGTTGGTGTAGGTTCATCCAACTGATCTATCTGATTCGCAATACTAGACACCGAACAACAACTATTATCCTATCAGGAATGGAAATTATTCCCTAATCGGGTCTCCCCAAGGATTTCACGGATAACTATCCTATGATATAACCCAACAATGATTGTTTAGAATCTCAATGTCAAACCCAATGTGGCATTCACCCCCCAATCATCCGCAAAGTATCTTTGTCTATTCAGATAATCCCTATATCGGGTATTGAGTGCATTATCAACCTTGAATAATATCCTAAGTCGGGTCTTACTGAATTGGATGTCTGTGGATGTTTCTAATCCGAGGAGATAATATCCATCAGGAGGAGCAACGAAATCCTGTTCATCCGTAATCCTATCCTGACGGAATACATATTTGTTCGTAATTTCAAAAGCCAGATTCTCCAATCCTTTCCATTTGGAAATATTGTATTTCAGAACACCTGACAACTGATTGGATGGAATATAAATCAATGCCTCATTATTCGTCAGGTCATCCCCCTGAATAAAACTGTATGTCGCCTTGATACTCAGTGGTTCATTCAACTGGTAGAACATCATGGCATCCCACCCCCAAATGCGGGCATGGCTCTGTTCATATCGGAAAACGGGGAAAGCCCCTCTGATGGTCAGGCGAACATCTCCTGTAGGTCTCAAGAAGATATAATCCCTGATATCCTGATAATACAAAAGGGATTCAAAGGAGAATCGTTCCCTTACATTACCTGCCAGGGACAAGGTAGATTTAAGGGCATATTCTGGTACAAGATTCACATCTCCCTCCTCAATACCACTCACACCTTGATGCAAGCCACTACTATAAAGTTCGTTGATGCCGGGATTCCTCGAAGCATAACCCAAATTATAGTCCAGGGATAAATGTTCATTGAGCTTAAGATTGAATCCTGAGGATAATCCGAAATTATGATATACCTCATTATACTGAACCACTTCCCTTGGTACGTCATCCGTAAATGTGGCTACATTCTGAATTATATTATCATATCTCGCTCCGAATTCATACGTTAGCCGACGCTGCTTGAGCCTAGCGATAGCATAGGTTCCGACCTCATAGGAATAATAATCAGGAATCAGTGGAAGAATTCCTGTTTCAGGGTTATTGGTGTTATCAATGAGATTGAATTGCATACCTGTTTTCAGGCTCCACCCCGAGTCCCATTCCTGTTGGTATTTCCCCTCAAGGAAATATGTGAACTGCTGGATACTCAATGCCGGAATATCCGATCTGCCACTTCTTCTCACATCAAATTCCTTACGATTATTGAACTGGGCGGCTGCTGTAAAATCCAACCATTGCGAATCATTGAGAAAGTGTTTGAGGTTCAGTTTGGCCAATTGGTGTCCGACCTTTTGTTTTGGTGGATTGATTCGATATGTGAATGTATCCGAGGTAAAAAACGGAATCTCCTGTTGCAGGGCTGCTTCCAAATCTGTAAGGTTACCGATATGGGATCCTCTCAGGACACCCAAGTCCGTATTGAAGGAACTGAAATAGACATTCAATGATGATGCATCAGACCAGTTCTTTTCTAATTGCAGGGCCATATTTGCCTCTTGACCTCCCGTATTCCTCAAAAGGTAATCTGGCGTACTTCTATCGCCACTTCTTTTGTAGGTACCATTCAGTTTCCATGAGAAACGAGGTAATTGTTGTTGAATCTGTGCATTCAATCCATGTCCGAATCCATTGGTTTCGAAGAAATAACTCACCCTACCATGCAAGTGGGGTTCATTCCCAATCCTTTTGGGTTCCACCAGGATGACCGCTCCGAGATTGGATCCGGGGTATTCCAATCCGCTCACGCCTTTGATAACCTTAATCTTATTGGCTACCAGCGGGTCTATTTCAGGACTGTGGTCATTTCCCCATTGTTGGCCACTCTGTGCTATTCCATTATTCAGAATGGTCAATCGGTTTCCGTACAAACCGTGTACGATGGGTTTTGCGATACTGCTTCCGCTCCTGAGGATACTGACACCCGTAATATCTTCTAACTGCAGTGCCAGATTCTCATTGATATCATCAAGGATTTTCTGCTCGTTCAGCACCTGAACCGTCTGTGTTGTACTCTTGGAGGATTGCCCGCTGACCACCGCTCCCTCAAGAACATGATGGGCATGATCCAGATGAAGATGCAGTATGGTATCCTGATACAATTCGACGAAAAGGTAGTGGGGTTCACAACCTACATGACTGATGACCAAATGGTAATCCCCCTCGCATAGATTCTTGATTTCAAAATACCCCTCATCATCACTGATGGTTCCATTTTGTGTTCCCTCAAGGAAAATATTGGCATCACGCAGGCCGTCATGTGTATCGGTGTCCACTACATTACCCGATATCATTAAAGTACAATCCTGTGCTCGGATGGTTGTCATCCAAGCACAGGAAAGTAGAAAGATTAAAACTGATAATTCCTTATTGAACATCTAAAGTAAAGGTCACTTCTATATCTGTTTCCCCACCTGCATTCGTAATATCACCATCACTTACACCTGAAGCATCCTTATTAGGCTCATGTCTAAGTATTACGGTCATCGTACCTGAAGCCGCAGCACCTGTGGTCACGGTAGTTGCCAAACCCACTGGGTTGTTATTCCCATCTACGTCAGCATAACCGATAGTTACATCAGGAGTTGTCACTTGGAAGAAGAATTGGTGTTCCTCATCTTCCTCATTGATTTCTTCAGTGACATCCTCTGCAGGGGTTTCTGATTCGTTAAGTAATTCCATACTACCCGTATAGGTCGTATTGGCCGCTAATGTACCATTTGTTATCGTACCTGCATTACCTCCATCACCATCAAGGTCCTGAAATCTGAAAATTACAGCATTTCCACCTCCCGTAGGCGTCAATGTGTATGTCAATGTAGTGATTACCTCCTCCTCAATGGGTGGTTCTGGATCTTTCTCACATGAAGTAAATACGAATGGCAACATAGCCAAACCGAATAACAAAACTAATGATTGAATTTTCTGATTCATATTCTAATGTTTATTAAAGTCTCTAAATGCAACAATGTTGCGAATGTAGTGAACTTTATGCAACAATGTTGCATTTGAATAAAAAATCTTTCAATCTGACCCAAAATTCACATTTTCCTACCGTTGGAACGGAATCGGTAATGACCAATGTCGCTTCACAGCCAGTATCCGTATAACCATGATATAAACCACAGTAATGGCCATACTCCAATCATTCTGCAGCCCCAAAACATCCAGTAATAAGAATATTATCCCACCTGAGAGACAGGCTGTGGCATAGATTTCCTTTCGGAAAATCAGTGGTACCTCATTCGTTAATGTATCCCTTACCACCCCTCCAAAAACTGCAGAAACCATTCCCATCAGGACTGCAATCATTGGCGATAAGCCCAACCCCAGGGTCTTTTGCAAACCCAGAATGGTAAACAATCCAATCCCTATCGTATCAAAGAGGAACATGGTCTTTGATAATTTTTGGATATACTTCCTGAATAGCACACTGAATATGATACCCAGCCCAATCATGATGAGATAGTTCGTATCGTTCATCCAGCCCACAGGAGTACTACCTATCATCATATCCCTCAGGGTCCCTCCTCCTACTGCAGTCACCAGAGCGATGACCATTGCTCCAAAAAAATCGAATTCTTTCTTGATGGCTACCAATGCTCCACTGATCGCAAATACAAAGGTCCCAACCATGTCCATGATGTAAATGTAATTCATTGTTAGAATGATTAGACGTTCAAATCCTTAAGGATGTTAGATAATTAGGATGTCCAAGATTTATTTTTTCTAATCCAATGTTTAATAATCCGACATTCTCGAATTCTAACATCTAGCAAAAGACGATAATTTGATAGAATATTGAACCAACTGCATCGAAAAATCATTCCAGAAATGTATTCTAATCATATATTTGCCTTTCAGTGCAAGCAAACGGAACATATCATTATTTCCTGATACCAGGACTGGGATTCAATGCCCTGACTTTCAAAAATCTTAAACTTCATGATGCAGCCAGTATCAATTATGTGGAATGGCTGGAACCTGTGGAGAATGAGTCATTAGAACATTATATTGATCGCATGGCGGAGGAGGTCGATGCCTCTCTTTCCAAAATCGTACTGATCGGACATTCCTTCGGAGGTGTTATGGTACAGGAAATCGCCCAGCGGGTGGATGTCGAAAAGGTATTCTTGGTTTCGACCATCAAGAGTCCCAAGGAGATGTCATGGAATGTGCGACTATTAAGGAGTTTGCCCTTGTATAAACTCGTGAGTCATGGCCTTATCAATTCTACCTTTCCCATCTGGGCCAAACTCCATGATTTCCACAATCAGGAGGAGAGGGATGCTTTTACTGAGATGGTGAATGATATGTCCATGACCTATTTCAAATGGGCCGTGAATGCCATCGTGAACTGGAAAGGCATCAAAAAGAGAAAGAAGGTTCCCATACACATGCATGGGGACAATGACCAAACATTCTACTACAATAAAATCAAGAATCCCATTACCATCAAGGGAGCAGGGCATTTTATGGTCTATAACCGGGCTGATGAAATCAGTGCCATCATCAAGAAAGAACTTGATGCAACGAATGTTCCTATCTTTAATACATGAAAAGGGACATCAGCCATCGGGAAGATATTGATCTTGTCATCAGGGAATTCTACGGCCTATTGCAAAAGGATGATCTCATCGGACATTTTTTCAGTGATGTCATCCAACTCTCATTCGAGGAGCATATTCCCGTTATCGTGGATTTTTGGACTGCCATCCTACTGAACCAAGGAAGATACAAGGGGCAACTCATCGCAAAGCATATTGCACTGGATGAAAAATCCCAATTGGAAAAGCATCACATGGAGAGATGGCAGGAATTATTCTATGCTACGATAGACCAACATTTCGAGGGTGCAATCGTGGACGAGGCTAAACGTAGAGTAGGATTGATGGGGGAACTGATGCTTTTCAAAGTCCATAAAGCCCGTGAGGGAAATAGCATATTCTAAATCGTAATACACCATTCGGCATCCATGTCCAATTTCAATTATCACAACAAGAAATTCAAGCCACTCCAGTTGACTGACAATAGTGAAATTGGAAATGATATGGTTTTCCATTACCAACAAGATGGCTCCATACTTTCTTGCAGCTATCAAAGTAAGAATATTCTCAAAGGCCATCTAATGGGTATCGTGGATGACCAGGGACGGATAGAAATGAGGTACCATCAAATCAATCAGAACGGGGAACTCATGACCGGCATATGCAATTCTGTACCCGAAATACTGGACGATGGACGCATCAGACTCCATGAAAGTTGGCAATGGACCTCCGGAGACCTGAGCAAGGGGCAATCCGTACTGGAAGAAATTCGCTAGTATCCGCAACGTTTTCCCGCCCCATATCGTATAAACTACTAACTACAACTTTATTTCCCCTGGTTACCTCACCGAACATTAACGGACCTTATAACTTCATTCGACTTTCATTAACACAAAAAGCAACCAACCCTTTATAGTTTTAGTCATTCATTACTAGAACATTAGATGAGTCATGCAAAATTTATCCTTGCCATCAACTAGCAGTTTAATATAGTTTCAAGGAATCAAGAATAAGAACCAGTTGCGAAGTCCGTCAATTGGTTCTTGTGTTTGGCTACCAACCCTTATTACCATGAAAAATACCTATCCCTTAGTCCTCATCCTTATGATATGCCTTGTGGCCTCCTGCTGGAATGAATCGGAGGACAGTCCGTATCCGAGGCAAGTCGGTGATATTGCATTCGATGCAGCCTTGGATGATCCTGAATTCATGGTTTGTAACGAAAAGCGGGCGCAACAGTATTATGCATTCCGAACATCCGCATTCCAAGGAGAAAAACCTGCGGTAGAACAGTATTTCGAGGAGCGCTTCCAAGGCATCGAAACGGATGGCGAAGATGGTTACATTACCGTTAGGTTCATCATCAATTGTGAGGGAAAAGCAGGAAGATTCAGATTACAGGAAATGGGCATGGATTACAAGGAAAAACAGTTCGAACATTCCATCGGTCCGCAATTATTGGAATTAACCAAAAAATTTGATGGATGGAATAGCATTGTCCACAAAGGTCAACCCTATGATTATTATCAATATCTCACATTCAAAATCCAAGGGGGAAAAATAACTGAGATATTACCCTAAAGCATTATAAAATTTCACCAGAATGAAACAATTATACATCACACTATTCCTACTCTTTTATACGGTTGCTTATTCAAAACAAAATTGCAATATCTATAAATGGGAAAACAATACGGAGTGCTATAAGGCTTGTCGATTATATGGCAAAGGCGGAAGTCAAGGTTCCAGATCATCACAAAAAAATTATGACCGGGTCATTGAACTCTGTCCCACATATGATGATGCTTATTGGGCCAAGGCTATTCCATATCTAAAACGGGGTGATTTTATTAATTGGAGAATTATGATGGATAAGGCTGTGGAATTGGCTCCTGAAAAACATTTGGGTTACAGGGGTTGGTGCAGGTATCAATTCCTCAAGGATTACGAGGGCGCCATTGAGGATATTGAAAAATTAGAATCCCTTGTAAATTACGACATTGGTTTTTGTCAGAATAGTGACTACCACCTCAACATTGCCAAGGCCTTATGTTATAAAGGAATGGGCGACTCGGAAAAAGCCCTCGAAATCATCGAACAACACTTAATGACTACAGAATATCCAATCGGATTATATGATTATCTCCACTTGGGCGTCCTTTATTTAGAAAAAGGAGATTATTCCAAAGCCATCACTGCATTAAATGCCCAAATAAAAGAAAATGATTTATTGGCTGATAATTATTATTACCTAGGTTTAGCCTACAAGGGTTTAGGCAGAATGATGGATTATGAAAAGAACATAAAGAAAGCATTGGAAATGTATTTGAATGATTATGGCAGATACGACCCATACTCAACACCAATGGACAAAATATTCTTGGAAGACATCAAAAGAGAGGACAAAGAAATGGAATTAGGATAATTTATTCCACTTGTTCGATATACCAATGAAAACGATTTTTCAGGGCAGGATTTTCTTTCCAGTTTATCGCCTCCGTTTGAATTTCAATGACGGAATTCCCAAGAGGGAATTCCAGATTCAGTTCGGATGCTTTCGTATCATATGAAAAGGGAATTCTTTTTTCATTCAATTGATAATCTGTTAATAAAATTATATTCTGATTCGCATCTATGCGCATCTTAAAATCCTGCATTCCATCATTCATTTTTTGCACGATGAAATAATCATCCCTGTGAAGAAAGATTCGCTTCCAGCCTAAGCTATCACTAGGAATGATACTATCACCCCTTTGCACCTGAACCACTTCATACGCTCCGTGAAGATATGGCCTTACGGCAATGTCGTCATTAATATTACCCTGCGTTATATTCGGATAAATTGATTCCACAACGATGAACAACAACGCAAAACATTTCAAGGAATTTCGGAGGAAAGGATATCCTCCAAGCAATACTGAAAACTTAGGATATTTTATTTTTTCCTCCTTATTAAAAAACTGCAAAAAAGACTTCAACCACGGAATGAATAAATAACAACTCATAAAGAATAAAAAGAACGAATATAACTTTACGGAGATATCAAAACTAAAATTAATGGCCACGATATTCAACAAAACAGGCATGGCCAAAACCACTCCTATCAACCTTGTTTTTTTATGCAACAATAATAAACCCGGAATCACCTCCAATAAACCCATGAATATGTTATAAGGATAATTCACACCCATTGTTGACCAGAATAAAATATCCTGATCCAACTGCCCTAATGGAGTGTATAATATATTGGGTTCGGGTAAATAAAATTGACTCTTAAATAATTTATAACAGCCATACTTAATCAATTGGAGTGACAAATAATAATTCAAAGTAACTGATATAAAAGAATACAAATACCCTTTTTTATATTTTGATATTACCGCATAAATAAAAACAGACAACAGCAATAATATACCATATAGAACATACATCAAAAAAGAATCAGAAGTAATTCCTTTTTCTATGTTCTGCAAACCGAAAATATCACTTGCTATAAAATAGGATATATCACCAAAAATAAATTGGGATATTTTTTTCTGATATGGAAATAAATGAAAATAAAAGGGAATAAAAACAGCAAGAGAGAACAGATATATCCCTAAAATATTTTTCAGATGCCGCATTAAAATATTCTTTTCCGAGACAATACTCCCCCTAATAATGCAACAAAAACCAAGACCATCAAAACCCATAAGGATTGATTCATCAAAGATGCATTCATTACTTTATTGTCGTTATTTTCTACTTCTACAAATTTATCGGGCATTCCCTCTTTCTTGGCTTTTTCCTTTAATTTTTCTAATTTTTTCCGGGCTTTCCTTATTTTCTTTTTCAATTTTTCATCTTCCTTGATTTCCTTTTTGGTTCTTTTATCTACCTCTGGTTTTTCTGGTTGATTATCATAACCAATAAAAATAACCTCCTTGGCTTCATTATTAAAATGATATTGGTCATCCAATACTTCTTGTATGCTATCCAACCTATGCTGTTGCGTGAATAACGGATGATACAAAACCGTATCCCTACCTGCTTTCCAGATTACCGAATCTCTATTATCGCCTCTCCAAGTCTGTCTGGTACAGATTTCACTTGTTACCATGACCGCAGCCGTATCATTCAGGAAAATCAAGCTATCCAAATGGGCATTCCGAATCGTCCTCATGGGAGCTTCGCCAAAATTAGAACGTTCCAAACCAAAGATACTTTCCTCCAAGGCGGTCTTGAAATGTGATACATTCCCACTATGGCTCTTGAATTCTATCAATTTCGTCTGAGCTTCCACCCGAAACAAACAACAAACCATACAACACATCAATACAATTGCTCTCATCATCCTAATTTTGAATATGGATTTACGATTTCCTTACATAACCCAGCCACCAGCCTCCAACCAAGGATACAAAAATCAGTAATCCAAGGATTCCACTGGGATTCATCGAGCTTAATTGCTGCTTAGGAACAATAGCACCATTCTTCCCTCCTGACGACCTCATATCCTGTTCTTTTTCCAAGTCTTCCAGTTCTTTTTGGGCCTTTTCGATTTTTTTCTCCAATCGTTTCAATTTCCTAGATGCTTTCACCTCCTTTTCAGGTGTATCAGTAGCAGGAATTTCAACATTATCATCCACGGGAGTTTCTTCAATGACTTGTTGCTCTATTTCTGGAATCGTAGTCTCCTTGATGGTTTCGACAGGTTCGGGGGTTGTATCAGGCATCGGTTGTTGTTCATTATCATAACCGACAAATACAATGGTCTCCATGCTATTCTTAAAATCAAAGTACCCTCGCAACCGTAATTTCACATTGTCCAAGTCATGCTGTTGGGAAAGAAGGGGATGATTCATTAGGGTATCCCGTTTCAATTGGCAAGCTTCCTCCGAACGTACAAAAGTGGTGGAATCCAAACAGAATACCTGCTTCACCACAACCGCCATATTCGGGTTGATACATATCACACTATCAATATCCTCCATCGCATCCCACCAGGGTGGTTCCCCAAAATTGGATGCAGACAATCCCCATATCGGTTCGGATAAAGCCGATTTGAAACTGGCTTTGGAACCACTATGACCCTTGTGATGGATGAGTTTTGTCTGCGCGTCCAAATTGAAACTGAAAAGGACAAGACCTAAGAATAAGATTATTCTGTTCATGCTAAAGGATTTGGAATCAGGGAATGTATTCACTCCCTAAAATACAATGGATGGAAAAAGTAACAGGTAGGCAACCATACATAAACAAGCTGTTAACAGGGCATTAGGGTTTCATTCACAGTTCAATCTGGAATCGAAACAACTCAATATCCATACCCTATTCGAGTAGAATAAGCAAATAATCCACACTTTCTTTTACAATAGGTTAGTAACCCAATACTTCACCCAATTTAACGGCAACCTTTTCAATGGAAGGAAGATAAGCCTGCTCCAAGGTCGAATTCAGACAAATGGCCGGTGTATCAGCAGCACCGATAACCATTACAGGTGCATCCAATGCTTCAAAACAATTTTCTTGGATTCTTCCTGCAAGACTCGTTGCAAATGTGTTATTTACAGGTTCTTCCGTCACAACCAAACATTTGGAATGTCTCCTAACTGCAGCAAAAATGGTATCGGTATCCAACGGATTCAAAGTCCTCAAATCCACGATTTCTACCCTACCCTTATATTGTTTGGCTGCATTCAATGCCCAGTGTACTCCCATACCATAAGTCACTACGACCATGCTTTCTCCATTCTCAATAGCATCATCGGTAGCTTCAAGAACTGTATTGGCTTTTCCGAAAGGAATGGCATATTCCTCATCCGGCATGATACTCCTAGCCATATCCGTTCCCTTAACCTTGGACCAATACAATCCCTTATGTTCGAAGATGACCACAGGATTCGGGTCATAATAAGCTGATTTCATCAATCCTTTCAGGTCGGCACCATTACTCGGATAGGCAATCTTTACACCACGGATATTGGTCACTACGGATTCGACACTGGAAGAATGGTAAGGTCCTCCTGAACCATAAGCTCCTATCGGAACCCTAAGAATCATACTTGCAGGCCACTTGCCATTGGACAAATAATAGGAACGACTCACTTCCGTGAATAATTGATTCAAGCCCGGCCAGATATAATCCGCAAATTGCACCTCAACAATCGGCCTTAGACCCACTGCGGACATACCAACGGTAGAACCAACAATGAATGCTTCCTGAATGGGGGTATTGAATACCCTATCGTCTCCGAATTTCTGGGCCAATGTTGCAGCTTCACGAAATACACCTCCTAATCTACCTCCTACATCCTGACCGTAGAGTAGGCATTCATTATGTTTGCGCATCAATTCCTCAACGGCAAATAGTGCGCAATCCACCATTACAACTTCAGATGCACCCTCTGGATGTCTTACTCCCTGTTCTTCCTCAATAGGTGTGGGGGCATAGTCATGAAGATAAATATCCTCAGGTCGAGGGTCCTCAGCCAATTTTGCTTCTTCGTATTCTTTCTTTACCAGAGCCCGAACGTCATGTTCAATTTCTATGAGTTCACTTTCAAACACACCAGCTTCCAATAATTGGTTCCTCAATACCGGATAAGGGTCCCGACTTTCGTGTTCTTCTAAATCATCCCTGTACCATTCCTTCCTCACTCCTGAGGTGTGATGATTCAACAAAGGAACAGTTGCATGTACCAAAAAGGGTCTTCTTTCCTTTCTTATCGTATCTACTACTTCCTTAAGCGTGGTATAGCATTCAAGGAAATCGGAACCGTTGATGGTCCTAGCTTCCACACCATGGAATCCCTTTATATATTCGAATGCATCCTGGGCACGGGTTTCCTCCGCATTAGCAGAAATATCCCATCCGTTATCCTGAACGATATATAGGATAGGAAACTGTTTCAAAGCAGCCATCTGGAAAGCTTCCGCAATCTCACCCTCTGTCACACTCGCATCTCCCAATGAACACAATACCAATGGAGCATCGTCACCCACTTCGACCATTCCTAGCTTTTCCTTGTATTGCAAACCCATTGCTGCTCCTGTTGCAGGTATGGCCTGCATTCCCGTAGCACTGGATTGATGCGGTATCTTGGGCTTGTCATCATCCTTGAGACTCGGGTGGCTATAATAGGTCCTACCCCCTGAGAATGGGTCGGTCCGCTTGGCCAATAATTGCAACATCAGGTCATAGGGGCGCATCCCAATCCCGAGTAACATGGCATCATCCCGATAATAGGGATAAGCATAATCCTGTGGTAACAACTGAAGTGCGGCAGCCAATTGTATGGCTTCATGGCCCCTTGAGGTTGCATGTACATATTTGGATACGAATTTGAAATTGTCTTCGTATAGTTCAGCCATAGATTTGGCTGTACACATCAAACGAAAAGCTTTCAATAGGGTATCTTTCTCAATTTCAAACTTGGTCAGCAACATACACTCTCTTTCTTGGTTAGATGGAACTCCTTAGGATGGATACAAATTTACGAAAATTCAAGGTCTGATTAAGTACAGAAACAATTAATTGTTGCAGCAACTAATTAAGAATATATCCTATGGCAATCAAATAGGAGGTTCTGGCACTTACATTTCCTATCTTTCTCTGAAACCATTAGCTTTATGATATGTTCAGCATCAATCAAAAATCCATCATTAAAAAAACCGTGGTCCCCTCCAATCTGCAACAGGTATGGTGGAAATGGAGCACACATGAGGGATTACTCACTTTCTTTGGTCCTGACAATCATATCGAACTCAGAATTGGCGGGCCATTCGAGATTTATTTCCTTTTGGATCAACCTTATGGAATGCGTGGAGGTGAGGGGAATATCATACTCAGTTATATCCCCCGT
Source organism: Saprospiraceae bacterium (assembly GCA_020631355.1). Taxonomy (GTDB): domain Bacteria; phylum Bacteroidota; class Bacteroidia; order Chitinophagales; family Saprospiraceae; genus JAHDCE01. The sequence continues at coordinate 43,398 of JAHDHL010000035.1, forward strand.
AAGATGCTATCCTTTACATGGAATGCGCCTCCGGACCAAGCATACGTTAGGAATCACGAGCATAAGACATGGGTCGTCATCCATTTCGACGAAGTTGAGGATGGAACCGAAGTCACACTAGAACACCTAGGGTGGTTGGATGGCGCCGAATGGGATACAGCCTACCAATATTTCGACCGTGCTTGGACTACGGTTCTGGACTGGTTCGTCAAAAGTTGTGAATCCTAAAAGGATTCATTATTCTAAAACACCAAACAATTCATCTCTACTCATATGAAAGACCAAGTTAAACAAGCATTGGATATTCTTGCCAAACACAAAAGAGTGGCATACATTCCCCAAGTCGAAGAAAATAACACCGCCCAGAATGATACCCAATCCAAATTGGGTGGGCTCCCTTACCTAAGGCACGAAAATGACTGGCCTACTTGTCCGAATTGTAAGCAGCATTTACAATTGTTTCTTCAATTGAACTTGAAAACCATACCTGAAAAAGCAAGTGATGGATTGGTTCAGGTTTTTTACTGTACTAATCACGAAAAGGAATGCGAAACAGAACTTGAGGGCTTCTTTCCTTTTTCTGAGGCGCATTGTTGCAGACTCATTCGTTCCAAGGAGAAATCATCACAATTCATACCAGGGGACATTGAGATTTTCAAGGAAAAAATCATCAAAGGATGGGAAGCCAAGGACGATTATCCGCATTATGAGGAATGGTTTGATTTGGGATTGGAAGATGAAATTGATGATGACGTATTTGAATACATGGAGGAGAATGAAATCGGTACCCCACTCCAAGGAGATAAATTATTCGGCTGGCCTTATTGGGTACAATCCGTCGAATATCCGAATGACCGAGAAACTGGTTCTCTCATGGGATTACTTTTCCAATTGGATTCGGAAGATCATATTCCTTTCATGTTCGGGGATATGGGGACAGGACATGTGACCCAAAGTCCTGATAATGAAAACGAGCTCGCATTCGGATGGGCCTGCGGATAAAGTAAAACATCATTCCGAACAATGTTTTTCATTTCATGTTTAAGCAATGATTGTAAACCAATTGATGCTCAATATGAAAAATTATTCTACCCTATTCGTTCTTGTCTTACTGTCCACATTCACTTATGCACAAACTGATGTGAGTGGTGGCATTTTCAGTCCTACCGTATGGACGTTAGCAGGAAGTCCCTATACCGTTACATCTGATGTGGTCATTTTCCCTGACCAGTCCCTTACGATAGAAGCAGGAGTCATCATACAATTCTCCCCGGGCACACAGTTGGAGAACAGGGACGGAGACCTTGTAGCAGAGGGTACTTCCATGGCTCCCATTACTTTTACTGCGACTAATCCCAGTCTAGGCTGGAATGGAATCGTGAACAACAATATTGAACCAGACGAATTAGTGTTTTCGCTTGCACATGCGATCATAGAATATGCCGAAACGGGTATCGACTGTGGCGCGGAAAACACCTATACTTCCATGAACCACATCACATTCCGATATAATGAAAGAGGAATTTATGATGGTGGTTTGGGTTACCATTGGATTCAATTATATGATTGTCAATTTTTGGATAATGGTGTCGGAATGGAGGGAAGAATGTCCGTTTGGAATTCCACTTTCCAAGGGAATGATACGGGTTTCGGGAACCCGATGAGTTTTTCTAATTCCTCAGAGGGAGGAAGGGTCATTGACTGTACATTCCAAGGGAATGGTATCGGTGTGGGTACCATTGGACAAATCATCACTTTTGCGGTAATTGATAATTGTCTATTTGATGGAAATGACAAGGCTGTCTATAACTATTGGGCTGAAATCAGTAATACCTCCATCGAAAATTCATCCGAACTGGGTGTTTTCCTACAAAAAGGTTCCATTGAAAATTCTGCTATCCGCAACAATAATGTAGGAATAGAAGTATCCCAATTCAGCAGTAGTCTTGAAATACAGAACAATCAAATTATACTGAATGACTATGGTGTGAAAGTTAATGGCCCTGGGGCTCTTATCAGTGATAATTCCATTTGTGGGAATACCCTGTACAATGCCATATCCACATCTGACGAAGCCATTGACCTGAGCCAGAATTGTTGGTGTACAGATGATTTGACAAATATTGGAAATGGCATTTTCGATGCATATGAGGATGTCAGTCTGGGCATAGCTACCTTTGATCCGATTTCTATTTCCTGCCTTGACCCCGTATATCCGGGTGATGCCAACAGGGATGGCATGGTCAATGGAAAGGATATGGTTTTCCTAGGATTGGGAATGGGACAATCGGGTGCCACACGGGAAAATGCAAGTTCCAATTGGTCTGCACAATATGCGGAGGATTGGAATACTTCATTCTCCAATGGCATCAATGCCAAGTATGCTGATCTGAATGGTGATGGTACGATTGATGTTTCGGACAGGGACGTATTGGATCAGAATTATGGTTTAAGCCATGATTTTGGTGTCCAATCCGAACTACCATCTTCCAATCAAACCGCTGAACTATACTTTGAATTACAATCATTCGAAAATAGTGAATTGAATTTACGTCTTGTCAGTAGCGGGGACATGAGTCAGATGTCCGGAATATCTTTTAGATTATCAATGGATATGGCTGGTTTGGATACAGACCTCATCGAATATGATTTCAATGATTCTTGGTGGCCGAATGATAATCTCATGGAAATGATGAAAATGGATGAGAATGGGATTGATTTCTCATTCTATCGTTCCAGTAATATGGATTGGAATTCGACTTCCACACTACTGAATCTTCGCATTATGCTAGCTGAAAACAGCAATGATATTGAGATTCAATTCGAGGATATCTTGGTTGTCACCCAAGATGGGTACACCATTGAAACATCAGGCATCGAATATGTGGAAACCCTTTCTTCCACTACCCATATCGAGGCCAATGGATTCAATCTTTATCCTAACCCCAGTCATCATCAGCTGTCATTTGAAATTCAGGATGATTTTGAAGCACAGGATATCAAATTAATGGATTTGTCAGGGCAATTATTGGAGAGTATACCATATGAAAAAAGCATGGATATCCGCCATCTACCGAATGGCTCCTATCTTATACAAATAGTAGGAAGCAAAGGAATACGGACTTCAAAATTCGTTAAAATTTAGTGTTTCAATATAAAACTTCGTTTCTTTAGATAATGCTTATCGGGGCTCCCCTCTGCCCATGTGAGCAAGCATCCGGTGTTTGTTGGGATAATATGAGTTTGGGCCATCCCATTCGTCATATGGAATACCAACAAACGCCTAAAGAAACAAAACGACATGAAACCAATCATCTCCCTTGGGTTATTTTTCCTCTTACCCATCATGGCATTTTCCCAACAAATTGCCGTAGAGAATCAAAAGGCCAATGAGATTCTTGTGGCTATGGACCACCCCTTGAGTATTGTTGTAGAGGGTATTCCCTGTGGTGATATTATCGTAAATATCGATAATGGCAAATTAGAAAAGGAGGAGGATTCGGATTGTAATTATATCCTACATCCGGAAACCATAGGAACAGCCACCTTATCCATCTACAAATTCTCAGCTGAAGAAGTGGTACTTATCGGGAAAAGGGTTTATGAGGTCATTCCATTTCCACAACAAAAGGCCCAATTTTGTTCGGCATCATCCGAAGTAACCATTGGGGAATTCCTGACTTGTGAGGGTCTCAGATTACCCATCCTCAATATGGATATTGGAGGAGACCTAACAATCAAGTCATTTACAATAGAGGTGAGTCGGAAAGGTAAGATATGGCAGGAGTTACCCAATGATGGCGGCAAATTCGAAGAAGAAAACCTTGAACAACTCAGGAAAATCAAGGTCGGGGACCAAATCAGATTCAAACACATCTATGGCATTTTCCATGGGGATGACGCCCCTAGGGCCTTGGATGACCTCAGGCTCGAAATTGTGAAATAAGCTCATTATCCCACAATCACCACATCAATATATAAGATTCTTAGGTAAAAATTTGCACATACCTAAGAATCTTATGTATATTGCGGCATGCAAAAAGAATTATTGAAAGGTACACTCAAGACCATTATCCTCCATTTATTGGAAAATGAGGGACGGATGTATGGTTATGAAATCTCACAAAAGGTCAAGGAGCTATCCTTGGACAGGATCCAACTCACAGAGGGGGCATTATACCCTACCCTACACAAATTAGAGGCTGAGGGCTGGTTGAATGTCGAAAAGGAACACATCGGCAGGCGGGTAAGAAAATACTACTCCCTTAATAAGAAAGGAGAAAGTATGGCTACGCAAAAAATTGAGGAATTCAAGGAATTCATGGATACCATGAAACTGGTTCTACATCTTCAACCTAAATAAACCATGGCATGCAATTAAACGAACAACAAATCCTATTCCTTGAATTTCTGATTGAGAAAAAGGGTATCCGCCACGAAATGACCCAAGCAGAATTGCTTGACCATCTCATATCCAATATCGAACAGAAAATGGAACAATCCATTCTGTTTCACGATGCATTAGACCAAGCCATAGCAGAATTCGGAGCAGACAATTTCACCATCATACAAAACCAGCAGGATTATTTTTCACGTCAAAATTTCAAACGCCGTATGAAACGAGCCATTATTATTCTTCTCTTTATCCTTTCGGGGCTGTTGGTTGTATTTGCTCAACCCTCCCTATTCCAAGAACAACAAGAATATGTGAAGATGGAGGAAAAGGAAGTGATTCCTCCACAGGAAATATTCGAAGCCAAGCTAGTGAATCAGGAACCACCCGATGCCTATCCCGTCCTAGGGGATTATCCGATAGTTTCTTCCTTTGGCAAACGTTTCCACCCGGTATACAAAAAAGCCAAATTCCATAAGGGCATTGATATCAAGGCACCTACCGGAACTCATGTCATAGCGACTTCTGATGGTATTATCATCAAGGCAGAACAGACTGATAATTATGGTATGCACATCATTATCCAGCATGATAAGACCTACAAATCCCTTTATGCCCATTTATCCCAAATGGATGTCAAGGTAGGAGAAAAGGTTTCCAAGGGGCAGAAGATTGGCGAAGTAGGCAGTACGGGACGTTCAACTACCCCACACCTACATTATGAAGTCATCAAGAAAGGAGAAAAAGTCAATCCAGAGGAATACATCCAGATGTAATATCAGATAAAGGAAAAGGAGCCAAAACATGCTTTCATGTGTTGGCTCCGACTCAACTCTACTTATAAAATCATTAACTACTCAAATTCACTATCATTAGTACATCAGTACTGCATGCAAATGGAAATCACGGTCATCCAATCCGTGGGAGGATTTGATTTTGAAAGTGACATCATCGCCCATTTCCAAATCATCCAACTCTATCGTGATACTTCCCAGGTCATCATCCGGACCATCATCGGAATCATATAATTTCACCTTGACCTTTTCGTTGAACTTGACGCTCCTACCACAATACCACTTATCGTCTTCGGCCATTGCGAAATAGTCCCAATAAGGATGTGGAAAGTAGGCACCATCATCAGGTTTGAACTTGAAATAAATTTCATTGTGCTTACCATCTCCTGCAGCAATATTCTTTGCGGTGATCTTATTGAAAATCAGCATATGGTCAGCGGGTCTTTGCCAGATAGGCGGAATGCCCAACTCCTCATCCGTCAGGATGAATGTGTAGCTCTCCTTGATTTCGATACCAGCTTCCTCTCCTACTCCAGCTGCAATGGTAATGCCTTGGAACGAGCCATCATATCCCCAATAAGCGGCAATGGTTCCACCTCCGACAGCATCCAGCAACAATTCGACAGAGAAGCTACCTCCTCCCAAATCCTTGGGTTCACTGGTCCAGACACCTATCTGGATGTCACCGATGGCACCCTCTGTAACGCCCTCGTCCAAACCTACACTTAGGAATGTGGAGGTATCGACATTCGTATTGGTCGGGTTGACTGCAACGCCCAATGTACCGGATAATCCCACAACCAATTCTGCTTCGAAATTCACTCCGAATGATACGGCATTCACCGGCCAGTCCATTTCTGCAAAGTAGGTGGATAATTCCTGGATGATGTCCTCTACCTGTCCACGGGTTATGGTAGCGTCCATTGCCTTGGACATTTCCTCCATCGGGTAGTTCCTCATTACTTTCATGATGGTCTTACCCTCCTTGGAATTCTTCCAGTTATTCATGAGTTGGAGTGCCTTATTGCACATATTCTTCTCATTCTGATCCAAACCCTTGCTTTTGCGTCGTTTGGAAGGCTTGTTCATTTTTCGGTACTTATTGACGAAAGGGGCTATCTGTGATTCTAAATACGGATTCATTTCTGATTCTTTTTAAGGATAAATAATTGGGTTACTTAATGTAGGTGAAGTGGACGTGATAATCGGCCCCATTCGGATTCTTGAGCTTGACCTCATTCTTGTATCCTCGGTCTTCAGGAACGAAAACCTGACACTGTAAAAATGTGGCTACACTCGGGACATATTTCAAATCCTGATCCCAAAGGCACAGTAATACCTCATTATCAAATTCAAGGGTGAGATTGGGATACCAATCGTCCCCGTCATTCATGGATTTATAATCCCCATAATCCGGAAAATGACTTACAAAACTCCCATCTGCCTGATAGGTCAGGTACACTTCATCGTGTCCCGATTCACTTTGTCCATGACAACTAATCTTAGTGATTACAACTGCGTGTTTGCTACTCATGGTAATGATTCATTTTATGAACTGATGCGTCTCGTTCGAATCAGTTCTTAGGTTTATTAATTCTGGAAACTGGAAAAAATCCTGTT
>JAHDHL010000035.1:50304-53723 GCA_020631355.1 Saprospiraceae bacterium
TCGTTCGAATCAGTTCTTAGGTTTATTAATTCTGGAAACTGGAAAAAATCCTGTTCCCGTCTCGATTCAACCATGAGTACCATTATCCAAGAAAGGTGACCCCTTTCTCATATAATTTTTATGAAAAATTGAAATTTGCCCAATGAAATAATAGGCCATCACCATAGATATGGTAATGAAGAACAGAGTGGATTCAGAATGAATCCCCAAGTAAAACCAGCGCATTACAAATCCATTCAAGAACGGCTCTTGAATAATCTGAACAAGTAGAATAAGGCCGGAAAAATAATGATGGAACCAATGACCAAGGCAATGGTCAGATAAAATAAGGTAGCCTCACCTGCGGCAGAATTGTATAAGGTAAAATGCTCCCCTCCTTGGATATAAATCACATTCGGCCACTGTATCACAGTCCAACCCAACATGATTACTCCTACTTGGGCTGCTACTAGCATTCGCAATAGCATGGAATGCTTTCTCCTGATTTGAATGAATATGAACGGTATTAGAATCGTCGCTAGGACAAAGGCGGAAATACTCATCGGATTATTGAAAAATTCATACATGAATGGAGCTTCATGGTATTTCCCCAACAACAAGACAATCGCTCCCAAAAGAATGGTCGCCACAGCAAATCGGCGGGTTATCCTAGAAAAATAGACCCGTTCTTCTTCCGTCTTCACTTCACCTATGATATAGGCACTCGCAATGTAAGCAAACAAGGAAGCTGTGAAAACGCCCATCATTCCACAAAAAATATTGAACCAAGGATGAATATATTTTTCCAAAAAATCAGCTTCGGGGGATAAGGTCATTCGGCCCAACATCATGGCACCCAAAACGATTCCTAAAAATACGGAGGTCAATACACTGGAAAATCGGAAAAAGAAATGATAATACTTATGTGTCTCATCCTCGTGGGTATCATAATGACGAAAAGTAAAAGCCGTACCCCGCATAATGATTCCAATCAAAATTACGAACAAGGGAATATGCAAGGAGGTGGACATCTCCGCATATATCGGAGGAAAACCATTGAAGACAATGACTACCGCCAAAATAATCCACATATGGTTGGCTTCCCAAACGGGAGCAATAGCCTTATAAATGGGCTTGATACTTCTTTTTCCTGTGAATAATTCCATCACCCCTGCGCCAAAATCAGCCCCTCCTAAAATCGCATATAAATAAAATGCGATACTCAACACAATGACAATAAATATCAACATAATTTAGGATTTTGGAGAATTACAAATGGGCGGTTGAGGATGGATAATTCTTGGGTACAGCCTGGATTTGTCGTTTCATCAACCAGACCAAGACAGCCGACAAGACCAAGTAAACCAATAAAGTCAAGTAAAAGGAATACTGTATCCCCGGCATGGGTGTAACCGCCTCCGCAGTGCGCATGACCTTGTAGATAATCCAAGGTTGGCGACCTACTTCGGTAACCGTCCAACCTGCTTCCACAGCGATGAATCCCAAGGGAATACAAGCGGCCAAAACCCCAAGGAAACGATTGTGGTATAACCATTCCTTTTTCTTCCAATAGAATGCAAAAAACAACACCCCCAAGAATGCCAATAATGACCCTATCCCAATCATGATTTGGAATGCCAAATGGGTAATCAACACGGGTGGTTCCTCATCATCGGGAATCTGGTCCAAACCAATGACTTCCGCATTCGGATCGCCATGTGCCAAGAAACTCAAGGCGTAGGGAATATGCAAGGCATAATTGACCGTTTGGGTTTCATCATCAGGAATACCGCCTATAATCAAGGAAGCTCCTTTCTCTGTATGATAATGGGCTTCCATCGCTGCTAACTTGGCGGGTTGTCGTTCCGCTACACTCTTAGCGGCTATATCACCTGACAATGGTGTAAGGATTGCAAACAAAGAAGCAAAACCCATAGCTATCAAAAATGCTTTTTGGTGGAATTCGTTTTTCTTATCCCGCATCAATAACCAACCATGTAATCCCGCCACTGCAAAACCTGTCGCTACGAATGCGGCCATACACATGTGTAGGGCTTGCGAAAACCATGCATCATTGAACATTGCCGCCAAGGGATCTATGTTGGTGTACACACCATTCACGATATCAAAACCCGCAGGGCTATTCATCCAGCCATTGGCCGCCACTACCAATATACCCGAGGATAAGCCGGCCAAGCCCACAATCAAACCCGATGTCCAATGCACCCAGGGATGTACCTTATCCCATCCGTAAAGGAAGACGCCTAATGCAATGGCCTCAACAAAAAAGGCCGTTCCCTCCCAAGAAAAAGGCATACCGATGATACCGCCTGCATGTTTCATGAATTCGGGCCAAAGCAAACCCAATTCGAATGAAAGCATGGTTCCTGAAACGGCTCCCACCGCAAAGAAAATAGCCACACCCTTGGACCAGGCCTTGGTCAGGTCTTTGTAAACTTGTTTGCCAGTTTTCAAATATTTCCATTCTGCGAAAGCCATGAAGAAAGGCATGGTCATGCCGATACAAGCGAAGATGATATGGAATCCCAAGGAGAATGCCATCTGTAAACGAGCTGCTGTCAATACGTCCATGTGTTCCTGAGATTTGAAGTTGAGGGTGATGGAAGATTACGCTCCATCGCCCTTTAAATGTATTTTGTTCTATGTTTCAATGTAGGGTGTAGCCACATCTTTTTCCTTGATAGAAATTAAGGATTTTTATTTGGAATAGTTCTGTATAAAATAGAATTATTTCCAGTGTCAGAGATATGGAAACAAAGCTGGCTTTCATTCTCATTTTGCACTCCCCCCAGCATTCTGTATCTTGACAAAAAAACGAAAGACATGTCTGAATTGGCTCAAAAATTAATAGAGGAATGCAAAAGAACAAAGTCGAAGTCATTGGACTTGGGGAATTGTGGCTTGACGGAGGTACCAAAGGAGTTATTGGAGTTGGATTGGTTGGAGGAGTTGAATTTGGGGGAGTATGTATATGACAGAAATAAAAATGAATATACAGAAACAATAAATGGTGGCGGCCAAAATTTCATTTCTATATTAGAAAATATACCAAAAAATATTATTCAACTCACTCTTTACAATTTAAACCTTAAAAGTATTTCTGTTCTTAGTATACTGCAAGAACTAAAAATACTAGATCTTGGAGAAAATTCAGCAATCGTAAGTTATCATCCTTTACGAGAAAACACACAATTAGAATTCCTAGATCTCACCAATAATTCATTTTCTGATATAGGAACATTAATAAAATTAACAAAATTAAAACACTTAATCATCAGAAATTTACATCCTGGAATAAAATATTTATCATTTATAAAAGAATTTAAATTGATAAAATATTTAGATATCAGTCAAAATAAACAAGTAAAAGATTACTCTCTCTTACTAAATTTAGTTCAACTAGAAAATCTAAAAATATC
>JAHDHL010000113.1 GCA_020631355.1 Saprospiraceae bacterium
CCCAAACCCCAAACCCCAAACCCCAAACCCCGGACTTGTTATGGATTCTCTCTGGTTGGCTGAGTTAATATTATAAATGGAAAAGGATCAGAAGAGTTTGTGCTCGGAAAATACTAAAGCTGATAGTGATACTTCGGAGGTTGACTTGCATGCTGGTTTGCCCTATGATGAGAGGGTTAAGAGGGGTGAGGAGATTAAGGGTGAGGGGAATGCTTTGTTCAAAGAGAATAAGTTGTCCCAGGCTATTGATAAATATGATGAAGCTATTGCAATGCTTCCATTGAATCATCCAAGACGGTCTGTGTTTTTATGCAATAGATCTATGTGCTCTCTCAAAATAGAAACTCCAGGGCAAGCTCTTGTTGATGCCAACCAAGCAATCCATTATGATAAGACCAATGTCAAGGCACACTACAGAAAAGCCATCGCCTATTACGCCCTCAACAAGCTTAAAGAAGCCATCAATGCTTTGAAATACATCACTGACACTCTCAAAGTGAAAAAGAATAAGGATGTTAATGAGAAAATGAATTTATTAAAAAAAATGAAAAAAGAAAGAGACTTTCTTAAAGCTATTGAGTTTCAAGATGAGACTGATCAGTTAGATCCAGATTCATTGTCCATTCCTGCTAATTATTCAGGACCCAGATTTGATCCTGAAGGACGAGTGTCCAGACAATGGGTCTTGGATTTGGTTGAGTATTTTAAGGATCAGAAGAGGCTTCATAAGAAGTATGTATGGATGATGCTTAAGAAAATGACTCGTATTCTTGATAATGAGCAGAATTTGAATTTCTTGGAAGTTAAGGATGATCATGTTGCTGTTGACTCTGAGGAAGGAGAAGAACATAATCTTGAGTACAAGTATCAACAGTATGATAGTGTCAGATATACTCTTCCACAGATCACAGTCTGTGGAGACATTCATGGTAAGCATCCAGACATACTCTTTAACTATTATAGGCCAGTACTACGATCTCATGAACATCTGGAATATGAACGGCTTCCCATCAAAATCCAACCCATACCTCTTCAACGGAGACTTCGTTGACAGAGGAAGTTACTCAGCCGAAGTCATGCTCATCCTCATGGCATGGAAACTCCACGATCCAGCCTGTATTTTCCTCAACAGAGGTAACCATGAGAGCAACGACCTCACAAAAATGTACGGCTTTGAGGGAGAGGTCCTCCACAAATACTGCTTACAGACCTTCAATCTCTTCATGAAAATGTTTAATCATTTACCATTGGGAGTCGTCCTCAATAAAAAAGTGATGGTCGTGCATGGAGGTCTCTTTTCCAATGATGGAGTGACTCTGAATGATATTCAGAAAATTGAGAGAAGGAGAGCTGTGCCTCAGACTGGGATCATGTGTGATATTCTTTGGAGTGACCCTTCTCCTCTTGATGGCAAGCATCCTAGTAAGAGAGGTGTGTCGATTGAGTTCGGTCCAGATATTTCTAAGAAGTTTTTGGATAGTAATAATTTGAATTTGCTCGTGAGATCTCATCAGAATAAAGATGAAGGATATGAAGTTGAGAGAGGGGATCAAGTTATCACTGTCTTTTCTGCCCCTAATTACTGTGACCAAATGAAAAATAAAGGCGCTTATATTTTGTTCAAAGAGGACATGATTCCAGACTTTAGAAAATTTGACGCTGTTCCGCATCCTAATGTGCCATGTATGTTCTATGCAAAAAAATCTAATTTCATGTTCAGATAACAATTAATCTGTCAAAGGGGTTTGGGGTTTGGGGTTTGGGGTTTGG
>JAHDHL010000114.1 GCA_020631355.1 Saprospiraceae bacterium
TCCATTCCCGTCGGATAATACCCACGCATAAAAGGAGCTACACAACGATAGCGTTTAGATAGCTCAGTAATCGTATCATCCCAAGTATTCGCCAAATCAGGAAAACCGTGAATAAAAAAAATCGTCTCTGCCCCATCCCCTTTCTCAATATAATGATACTCCAAACCATTCACATCCATCTGCTTAATAGGATGCACACTCATCTCATTAATCGGTATTTCTACATCATCATATTGTATTTCCGCAGCCACAGACTCCTGCTGCCAATACAAATAAGCCATCAGCCCCATCGTACCAATAGCCCCTATTTTCATAAATTTCTTTCGATCCATGTCCTAAATATACAAATAAAATTTGGGGTGGTAGTATAAATTTGGGCGCGCCCATGCTTCAGTAATACAAGCCCCAACTACTCCCAAATATTAAATATTAATCATTACCCATCCATCATTCTCCGAAGACGCATCGTCGGGCTATCCGTTCTTATGTAGCTACTCACCTCCTACTCTGCTAAGTGCTGCTTGTCTGCCCTTCGGGCCAGCCATCGCATCACTAAGCGCCGTAAGTCGGTTCATCACGCCACATACCACTCCTATCCCTCGCGCAAATAAAAGCTCTTCCTCATCTCCACCAACAAATCCTCAATCAATTGCTCATTCGGCTCATCAGGCAAAGCACTATTCTCATAAGCAGCCTCCACCTCCTTCATCTTCTCATTCGCTCGCTCAATCAAATCATCATAATCTGCTTCTCCTCTCCTAATCGCCAACAACTCCTCCCGATTCTCACGCCTCACATGAATCACCCCATCCCGCAAAATCTCAATCGCCATATCCAATAATCGAAAAGTATGCATCATATTCTTGGAGTCATAATTTTTTCCATGCGCCACATTATTCTCATAACGATGCTCATTCCGTTTCTCCACCCAAGACCAATACTCCTTATAATCCTTACAATACTGCACAAAACCATCCTGATTAAAATGCATATAGCCCACCAAACTTTCCTCCTTAGGAACACTACTCACCAATACCGAAGTCGTATGCTCCTTCCGCAATATTCCCTTATAGCCCAAGCTTTCCTCCCCATCATAATACATCGCATACACGCCCTGAAAATGAGGCACATTCACCAGACCAATCCCCTCCTGCGCAAAGCCCTTCAACTCCAACCACTGCCCCAAAGAAATCGCCCCCTTATCATGCAAGACATAACAAAACTCCAAGATCGTCTTCTTCTCCTTATCCACAGGATTCACGATCTTCTTATTAAGACCCCTCGCCTTTCTCACCTGCGTAAAAGCATACCCACCAAAAGTATCCTTACACCGCTTCGACAAAAATAACTCAGGCCTAAGCTGATCCATCAACTCATCCCGATATAAGACCTTATCCTCAGGCGTCCCCAACAATTCCAAGATATTCGGATTATTCTTCTTCAACAACTCCATCAATCGCCCCAACTCATAATACACAATATCATTACTCTCATTAGACACCTGTGGCACATAGTTCATCCCATAAATATCAGCCTGAGGCAATATAAATACCCCCTTGATATCCGTATCAGAACCAGCCACCTCCAAGCCATAAGCCCGACTACCAGAAATACACTCATAAATAATGAGTCCCCTATCCTTCAATTCATCTATCGTCATAATCAATCATTTTGCAGAGACGCGTATTCGCGTCTCCTAAATAAAGGTGGACGCCAGTCCACCAAGCCAACGGGGCACCAAAAAAGGTGGACACCAGTCCACCAAGCC
>JAHDHL010000115.1 GCA_020631355.1 Saprospiraceae bacterium
CCCCACTTCAAATCCATCAAGAAGGGGAAGACCTCCGTATTGGATAATACGGCAGTCCTTTCACTGAGTAAGGACCAATCCAGTATAGTAACCCTTAAGGAATACCTATACAGTGAGGATGCAAGAACAGAGACAGAAGCCCTTACGCTCCTAGGCAGAATTGGAAAAGTCGCTGAGGATGAGAAGATGAGGAAAGAGGTTGTGAATATATCCTTGGATAAAGCATTGATTTCTAAGGCTGCCACAACTACCAAAATAGCTTCTATCCTAAAGAAATTCAAACAGGAGGATTTTGATGATGCAAGTAAGGAAAAGATTCATCAGATGATAAAGGAAAAGAAACCCCACTTCAGGAAATTCTTGATGTTAGCAGGTTTCTTGGAAATGTCTGAAGAATTGGAGGCACTACGAACAGTATACAAAAAAGGATCACCCGAAAAACAATCCCTGAACCTCGCTAGGGTGAGGGCAGGCAATACAGAGAGATTGGAATCATTGATGAAGAATATACCCAAGGTACCCATCAATGATGATTTCATATACGACATAGCCCCTTTATTGATTTATGTCCGACAAAAGGAATCCATAGACTACATCATGGATATTATCCTCAAGGGAAGAATGTGCGCACCTGCTGATGCAGAATCTACAGGTAGTATCGAGTGTGGTTATCGCCTTATGGAAATGATTGCACCAGTCATCAAGGATTTTCCTTTCCAATATGATGAAACCACTGGTGAAATCATTTCTGATGATTACAAACAGACTCTCGAGGATGTAAAGGAATGGATTGAAGTCAATAAGGAAAAATATAAACTGATTACGAATACTTATTAATAACCTTTTCAGAACAACCAACCAGCGACAGAACATGAAATATCAAATACTCATTACCATTTGCCTAATCTTTGTATTAGGTCATCTCCAAGCCAATAATGGAGATAGAATTCCTCCTGTCGAACGGGATTTCCTGAGTCATTATGTGCCTCGTGCTAAATCTGTTGACATTAAGGGAGAACCAAGCACAAATAAGAAGAAAGTATCTTTCAAAGCCAAGGAGGATAAGATTGGTCAGTCGGGTTTTCATTTTCCTGAGATTGATAAGGAATTGGAGGACATGGCTCAAAAGGCTGATAACTTTACAGACCCAAGTCTGGATGACATGAAAGATGTCTTGAAGGTAGTGGATAGTGAGGATGTCAAAAAGGCAAGGGCAGTTCTGAATCATGCTATGGAGGTTGGTAATTTTGTTTCCAAACTGACAGGTGATGATTTGGTGAGTTTACCTATTGTAATGGAAAAAAAGATGGGTAACATCACAGCTCGGATTGTTTTTCATTCCATGGAATTATTACCCGACCGTGCATCATTGGATGTCTATGCAGGGGTTAAGATTCCACAGAAAAATGGTGGTAAGGATGTGGAACTCATGTTTGGAGTTTCTGGTCTGGAATTTTCCTACGAGGGAGGTATTGTAGGAAATGCGGACTTAGGATTATTATCTGATTTCTCCTTTGAATTAGGTGGTGCAAAGAAGAAAGCTGTGGTCGTATTGAATCAGTGGAACCAAGTAGCTCCACCTCCGGGTTCATCATCAACAGAACTCATCAATAAGGGAACATTCATCACACTAGGTTGTGATGGTATCGAAGAATTTGGTATCGAAGCGGATATTATCTTCACAAGACAATGGGTTCTTCCTACGGATGACTTCGGTAATGTAATCCAAGCACCTACTTCTAGTACTCCGAATGCTAACTCAACCC
>JAHDHL010000036.1 GCA_020631355.1 Saprospiraceae bacterium
TTGGTCGTCTTGTATGAAGTGGGTTCCACTACATTGAGGGAAAGGCCCCAAGGGTAGAAATTAAACATCAGATTCGGATACACCCAATAATAATAGGCATAGATATCCTTTCCATAATCCGGATGCCCCTCCGGAATATCAAAATGCTGTGCATTTCCATTACCGATGCCCAATTGGAGATTACAATAAGGATATAACTCATATGAATAGTTGTCAAAATCGAGATTGGCATTCAGTGCAGGATGGACAAAAGGAATATGCAAGCCCTCCAAATAATTATCACAATACAAGGCCCAATTCGCATTCACCTCATAATCCTTGGATTTGGAGGCATCATGGATCATGGAATCCAACGGAAGAAACGATAGCCTTTCCTGAATAGGACGAATCACTTCTTCAAAGGAAACCTTGGGATTCAGTGACGTAAATAACATACCCGCCCATTCTGCGAATGGAATATGGGGTAGGTTATCATCCTCGCAGGGGAACCCCTCTGCTTCCTCGAATGCTGGCATGCTCTTGAACGATCCATCCAATCTAAAACATCGTCCATGATATTTGCAACTGATAATCCTGCTCCTACTGCCTTCCTCTACAAGTATCATTCCCCGATGTGTACAAACATTGGACATGCAGTGGGCTTCGCCATTCTTATCCCTCGTGAAAACAATAGGCTCGTCGAGTACACCCGGAAGCAGATTCACTGGCTGGATGGAAATGTTGGATTTGATGGTATTCGCATCCTCCGCATAATGCCACGACCTTGCAAATACTCGTTCTATCACCTGATTGAAAACCTCCTCACTCTTATAGAATTCACCGGATAGGGTATGGGATTTACGGATGTTTTTGTCAATGCCTAACATGTCTCAAGATTTTCCGTAAAAATAGTCCGGATGATTCAATTCAACCCAATGAAAGAATGGTATTTAAGGCTGGTTGGAGATATTATTCCAAGAGATTGGAAGTGATGTGATTCGATCGAGTATTATATCATGAGAGGTAGGGAATAATGAGGCATGTGTCATCAGGAAATCAGTTTCTCATCCGGAATCATCATCCAAGTCAAGGATTGTTAAGACCAAATAAAAAGGAAACGCAGAAGAACTTCTCCTGCGTTTCCTGATGTATAGGCAAGTGTTTTAATGACTCAAGCCATGTTAGTGTGTCCGGACTTCCAATTACTTGGAAGCACCCGAAAATTAGGTCTTACCCTGTACAGTATGGTCCAATCGGTGGGTACTGCGATGTAGTTTGAGTACATGGGTAATAATGCTTAATCTGACTATCACAATCAGCTACAAATTCACTAAGGGCACACTGACAATCTTGAAGTGAGGATGTCCAAATCTGGATTTGGTTACTAAATCCGTCACCACAGAATGCAGCACCTTGGTAAACGATGAATGTAAGGCCTGCAGGATTCACATGCTCCCAATGGTATCTTGCTGTTTCTTCTGTCTCATCAACAGGGTCCACATCTACAAATTCCTCATCCGCACAAGACGAGAATAACATTAGGAAAAAGAAGAATCCTAAAACCAGAGATAAATGTTTCATACGAAAATATTTAAAAGATTATTAATTTCTAGATTGCTCCAAAGAGAAAACTTAAAATTCTAATCTCGCTACCATTTATATTTTCTTTAAAATATCTATCTAAATGAATTGCTCACAATATATAAGGCCATAATGACAGTTTCAGGCAGCACAATACGGAAGTGTGTTGTTTTGGATATTTTTAAATTTATAATATAAAATATTGAATTATGACCTGTGTGCAATATGATTCACGACCAAGGCTTCGGATTGCATTATATTGATGGATGGGGTATTGTACTGTAAGTAATTCAAATGGTGCATTGAACTTGTTGTGTGTTTCTGATCACGTCTTTACAGTAAAGTTTATTTTTTATAAAATGACTACCTGATATACTTACCAAATAATGTGATTTTTCTCTGTGACAATAAATGGCACGACAAATTTTTTTAAAAATAATATGTTCGGGCTACTCACATTTATTCCTCTATTAACTCTATACAATTAGAAACTTATGTAGGTACTTTTTGCTACAAGGTATGATGAATAGGATGTGTTATCCGTACATGTCGGATGACGGCCTGAAGTAGCATTTATTTTGTTATCATTGTATGGGCATGGCGCATATCAGCCCCTCTCTAAAGGTGTTCAAGTTGTCTTTCAAATCTCTTCTTGTTTGCTGAGCCGTGCCTGTACTTGATGATGAATCATCCGAAGAATACCCTTAGGATGGATAAGGCGAAAAATGTGATGATAAAGAATATCAAAACCAATGATGTCCCTCCCTTGAGTCGCAATTCATTCTCCACTTTTTTCATTTCCGAATACTTTTGCTTACTCCGCATAATATTTCGCTTCACTTTCTGTAAATAAACAGAATTGGCCAATGAGGGAAATAGGAAAATATGAATAAGGAGGAATATCATGTCAATATACCCACTTGTTGTTGTAGCTATACCACCAACCTGAAAATAGGAATAGGTGAGTACCCAAGCTCCAAGGAATACGAAAAAGTATAAAAAGGCTTCCCAATACATCTTCCGATAAAACATCCAGAATATTCCAAGAAATAGGGCTGGGAAATGGTATGAGGTGAATAACCCGTATCCATGCCGACGGTAATATCCTAAATAGTAATCAGCATTATCACCGATAAAACAACGTATGAGTTCCTCGTCATTTTCTTCCGCTGAATCCAGTATATCAATAGGGGCCATGAACGGTATTTTAGAATATTCAACGAGTTGCGAAATGTTTTAGTTCTTCTTTATATAGGCTAGGCAAAGATTTATGGTCGCTTCGATGCCCTTTCTATGGGTTCTTTCCGTTCCATGCGAAGCTGCAACACCCATTCCGATCAATCCTACTCTGAAATCCAATCCTGCACGCAAGGCAGCCGAACCATCAGACCCATAGTATGGATAAACATCGACCTTATGTGGTATGTCATTTGCCAAACACAAATCCACCAATCTTTTTCTGAATGCGTAGTCATAAGGACCGGTTGAGTCCTTGGCACAAATCGAACAACTGACCTCATTGCCTTGGCAATCATCACCCAAAACACCCATATCTATGACCAAAAGTTCCTCAATGCCATCCGAATAACCGACAGTTCCTCCATGGCCTACTTCTTCATAATTGGAAAAGAATATCTCTACAGCTGCGGTTTCACCCGAAACTTTCAGTCTTCTTGCCAATTCCATCAAAACATAACATCCGGCCTTATTATCCAAGAATCTGGATTTGATATAACCACTCTCCAATTCCTGATAACGAGGGTCCAGACAAATGATATCCCCCACATTGATACCTAGTTCCCTCACATCCTTTTCCTCATATACTTCCTCATCAATACGGATATGCATATTACCCGTATTCCTTTGTATACTTTCCTTTTGTCGGTTGGCATGCGTGGATGGATTATCCAAGAGGATGGTTCCGGTAAATATCTTGCCCGAATGTGTGATGATTCTCACATATTCGCCCTCTGCTCCCGTTAGTGACAAACCACCCAATAATGACATTCTGAGTGTAGCATCCTTATTGATACCCGAAACAATGCATCCGAGAGTATCGACATGTGCCGCAATGGCTGAAGTAGGATTCGGACCCAAGGCACAACGCACCGCTCCCTTATTGGTGAAGCTGGGCGCATGACCCAAACCTTTGAGATAATCATGGATATATTGGCAGGCATTGGCCGTATATCCGGTAGGAGAGTCAATATTGATCAATTCCCTTAAAGTCTGATAGGTATCCATAGGCTGATTTTACAATTTGGGAACAATGTACGAATTAGAGTTTATTCTTTGGCATTTTGAATATGCCACTGCAAGTCTATTGTCCCGGGAAAATCGAACCTATGGATACCCGATATTAGAATCTGTATCCGATACCGACATAAATCATAGCATCCAGCAAGGATGTTTCTTTTACGCCTCTAGTACCATCAAGTTCGATTCTTTGTACATCATTATCTAGGTTCATACCCAAACCACCACCGATATCCACCATGAATTTCTTAGGTAATACAATCTTATAACCAGTCAGATAACCAAACGACATCTTCTTGGATTCCACCTGATGTGCAGGGTCTGTAATCAGGAATGGGAATAGGAGTAATGAGGAGGCTGCATCAAATCGCTCCGGTACATCATAGGATCTACGGGCATATTTGGCATAGGCTCCCATATAATATCCGGCTGCGTACTTGTCACCCAGATAGGCCTTGGCTCTCAGACTGACGGTATATCCCTTTCTCTTACCTTTTTTATGAGGCATGAAATTCCAGAGATATTCCGAATTGACTTCCAAGGAGAAGTTCTCACTGAAAAGGAAATCCGCCGAATAATCCAGTGAACTGATAGAAAGATACATCGGATTGATTTTTACATCCACATATCCCCTTGGCAATTCCTCGGATTGTTGGGCTGTTGAAAATTGGATACTGAATAGTATCATTGTCATTGTCGCAATAAAATGAATCGTTTTCATATCGTTTCGATTTTGATTGCAAGTAATGCAGAATCTGATTGCCTTGGATTGGGAAAGTAATTATTTGTAATTAAATTTTATTACGAAGTGAAACGATTTGCAATAATTGAATGTACCTTGATGTAAAAAGTGCAAATTCGATAATGACGCATATTCTAGCTTGCAATTATTGCAAAATAATATTGGTTTTAGAAAGTGGATGATGATTCGAGTTGTAATCGAATGATTTCTTTCAATTCATCATTCATACAGCTGCTTCTCCAAATCAAGTGCTGCATATCGTCCTTTTGATGAGGGTAGGGGAGATAATGTTTAAGATAAAAGTTCAGCCATCGCTCTGTCCAGTCGCAATCCGTGCTATGTAATAATATGGTATAAAGAAAATCACGGGCATTTTCTTGTTCAAAGTTATCAGGATACTTTTGATATAATACATCAATACGTTGCCTGACTTCAGTATCCATTCCAATGATTTGTTCCTGACTCGATTTTCTTCCAGGGATACGATACCATTGGTCCATGAGGAATAAGTAGGAGATTTCAAGATCGAATGCACTGAATTCCGGATTCAGATGCTCCTTACAACATTCCAAACAGTCATCCCTCAATGAAAAGAATAAATTGGTGTCAAATGCGAGAATAAATGGGATTTGATATCTTCTATGGGGCCGATGATTCGGAATCAGGTACTTCTCTATAGGTTGGATGAATGATTGGCAGAAAGCAGCAGAATCCTTTTGCAAGGCCTTGTGAAGATTTGACCGGATTCGACTGGTATCCCCATTATTATATTCCAAGTCAGACAGATAGGTAAGGAAATTACTGGGATTAACAACGGATTTTACCCGGATGTCTTGATACTTAGCCAAGGAATCCTGATAAGCATAGGGAGCAACTTCTTCCTTGACCCTGAGCTTGACAAACCAAGGAACATCAACCACTTGGGGAGTTGATGTACAATTGGATAATCCGATCACTAAGAGTAGGAATAATAGGATTCTCATACTGAACTTGTTTAGGAAGTGATTGGTAGAACTAGTCGTATGGGCTAGGTTGCTAAGATGAAGCTCCTTACTAGGGGCAGGCTAGATTATTTTGAGTTTAGTGGCCATAGTTAACGAATGAAAAATAGCTGAAAGATTTAGGAATTAATGACTTGTAATTGGATGATTGAATCATTTTTAAATGAGTTCAGTGATTAAAATATAGAGGATTCCACAGAAGTGGTAAACATTTCCAAGAATTTCATGCCCTTGTAGGAATTTCCTTTGGCATTCAATTTCGGACTCCAAACGGCAATGCAATACTTATCGGGATGTAGGGCAATGATACCTCCTCCAACACCACTTTTTCCCGGTAGGCCGACCCTGAATGAGAATTCACCCGATTCGTCATAAAAACCGCAAGTCTGCATGATAGCATTGATTCTCTTGGCTTTGCTGAGTGTAATGACAGGTTTGTGATGCTGGTTTAGAAAATTTTCGTCCGCTAGGAATAGGAAAACATGGCTCAGTTCCTGACAAGTCATTTCCAAGGAGCACATCTTGAAATAAAAATCAAGGACATCCTCGGGACGATTCTCAATATTGTCGAATGATTTGAGGTAATAGCATAATGCAAAATTCCTATAACCGATTTTTTTCTCCGAGGCAGCTAAGAGTGGATTGTATTGGATATCCGAATTACCGGTGATATCATGTATGTATTGTAATAATTCTTGGTCGGGATGCTTGAAATGACTCAGGAGCATATCACAAATGACCATTGCACCCGCGTTGATGAATGGGTTCCTTGGTATACCATAATCGGATTCGAGTTGGAGCAACGAATTGAAAGCCGTACCCGAGGGTTCCACATCCACCCTTTCCCATATGGCATCTCCCAATAGTTCATATGCAATACTCAAAGAAAGCACCTTGGAGATACTTTGTATGGAGAATTTGGTAAGATGGTCACCCGCTCCGAATTCCCGTTTATCAATCGTAGTCAGATGGATTCCGAAGTAATCAGGATTCACTTTGGATAACTCAGGAATATAAGTTGCGACCTCGCCAAAGTTTTCCTCGGATTGTATTTGTTCGTATAGTTGTTGGATGATGTTTTGATAATCCGTATTGGGCATGATGAAGGATGCTAGTCATTCAAATGTATGCATGTTCTCATCTGGATACATGCAAAGATTCATAAACCAAAAAAGCTAATAAATCTGAAGAAATCCTAGCATCCCCATGAATTTATCCGATGAAATTTCGGATAGTCATCAAGATATCAAATCATCTTGGGTAAGGTATCTATATGGCTCCAAGATATTCTGTTAATTCCGAACCTCCCTTTTCATCCGCTACACGTCTGCTTCTGTATTTTTCCGGATGATTGTGAATGTATTCCAGGAATGGTCTGGCTGATCTGAAAGAGGCATTATCCGTATATATCAATGTCCCTTTTTTGAAACGGGGTTCCAATAGTTTGAGCAATGGAAGATACAAATCATTCCATCCGTCCAATAAAAGAAAATCAATACCGTCAGGACATTCCTTTAGGGTTTCCAATGCATCCCCTTCCCTAAGGTCTATATAGGATTCAAGCCCTGCCTCATCAATATTGGCTTGGGCCACGGCACATTTTTCAGGCAATAATTCCGTAGAAATAACTTGTCCACCCGTAGCTTTTGCCGCCGCACCCAAATAGAGTGTCGATATACCGAACGAAGCTCCGAATTCGACAATGTTCTTGGCTTTTCGCTGGACCAATAATTTGTGGATATATTGACCTTGATTCCTTGAAATGGCAATGTAGGCATCCTTCATGTCCTCCGGACGAAGTTTCCTGAATACGCCCTTGGATAATCCCTTGATGATGGTCATTCCTTGTGATGATGCTTCTCTATGCATCCTATTCAGTGTTTGCTGTATACGCTCATCCTGAATGCGATATGTGTTGGTTGTCATATAATTAGAATTTAATGATGATGTAGGAACGAATGAAGTATTTCATTTCCTACATTGGATACAACAAATTTCAGGACTATTGTATTTTTTGGCAAGTAGTAATTATAATTTTACCTAGTCATTATTTTATGACTATTATTGGTAATCAATTTTTTATAACGAGTTAAGAAAGGGTTAAGATGATGTATTAATGATGCCCAAACATTCATATCTATTCCCCTGTACTGAATTCAATCAGGAATGGAGCTTTTAATAAGACACCATCGAAATTCCTAAACTGGTCATGAACCAATACCTGATAATCCTTTTTGGATTCAAGATTGATGCCTAGTGAAATGGTACTGTAATCATCAGAATAGCCTATCAGGGAATGAATATCCAAAGCTGTTGCTTCTCCTTTAGGACCCCATCTGAAGTTCCTGAATAAGGTATCCATCGGTTGGGAAAATTGGATGGACAGGCTTTCTGTATCTGGATTCACATCCTTTGCTCCATTTTCGAATTCCAATATCCGTACAACTTCCGGACGATTGGATTCATAAATATCCTTTAGTGCGGAAATCGGTTGGGAAAAGTAACCCACCTCATCCACAAATGACTCAATTACAGCTATATCCTGATAATCCAAATCAATTAAAGTTTGGATGGCCTTATTCTTATCATTCTGGGCATCATAGTATTTTTCAGCAATGGCATAACCGACATAATAGCCTAAATCCCTTGTATCGAAATCATTAGGAATACTACTCCAAAGCCATGATTGATAATAGGTACTGAACATTTCCTTTTCAAAATTGGCTTTTACAGCTGCATCATGCTTCTTTCCATAGGAAATGGCTTCCGTAACAGACGGTACACCCGAAGCCTTCACCGCTACGAATTCTGCCACACCCTCATTCAATGCCGTAACCAATAAGTTGGTTTCCAAAGCTGATTTTTGTTGGGTATGTACATACTCATGGATATTCAGGAATATCAGGTGTTTTCTAGGATTTGTTTGGAAATAATCCTTGACATATTGTAGTTGGTCCGGGAATTCGGAAACATCCACATCCATATCTGCCATTGCCATTTCAGACCCGATGAGTACCATGTCTTCCAATGTGGTACCCGGCGTTCTGAATACACCAATAGTAAAATAAATCTTGGCCGGTTTGATATCGGGGTAAATGGTCTTCAATTTGGTTATCCCATTCTTCAGGGCTTCTGCCATCTCCCTACTTTTTTCAGTATTATCCCGTATGGAATTCCAGAATTTCGGATATTCTAAAATAGCATTTAGATATTCCGTTTCCGTATATCTTCGGGCTTCCATAATGGCTTCCAATCCGGGCGTACCCCTGTCAAGGAATAACTCCCTGAGATAAGTCATTTGTAGGGTGCTATCCTGAGTCGTTTGTATGGAATCATAGGCTTCCCAAAAATGGTCGATATCACTCGTGACAATAAATTCCTCTGAACCGGAATTCGTATTGCCACAAGCAAAGAATAAAATAATGGCGGATAATAATAAGAATGGATTTTTCATGTTTCCGATTTGTTTTTCTTATTGGATAATAGGCTCTCTATCATGACAGCGGAAAGAATAATGCTTCCTCCGATGATACTGTTCTTTTCCGGGTATTCATGAATGAATATAATGGCCATAATGATACCGTAGATAGGTTGCATACTACTTAGGATACTGGCCGTACTGACAGAAAAATATCTGAAACTATTCAGGAATAATGTATGTCCGAATGCCGTAGTGAAAAGTCCTAGGAATAGGATATAGGGTAATGCGGAAATAAGGGCATCCTGTTCCATTGGGAAATAAAAATAAACAGGAATAAGTACGATAGCCGTAATGGCCATTTGGTAAAACATCAGGATTGAACCATTGAAATATTCAATCTTACTTTTTAATAGAATATTCCTCAAGGCATAACACAATGCAGAAACCAAACCCATGATGAGCCCTTGGGTAATACTGTTTTCCATATCCAAATCAGGTACAAGAAACAATATCCCAATGATGATGACAATACTCAGGAAAAGATGTGAAATCTGATATTTTATCTTGAAGAATATGGGTTCCAATAAGGTCGTGATAATCGGATAGGCAAATAGGGTAAGCATGGCTATCGCTACATTGGCCCATTGTAGGGCATAAAAATAAGTGACCCAATGGGCTGCCATGAGTAATCCGCTTATCCAAACAGTCATTCCGTGTTCCTTGATGGAAAATCGGAACGGATATTTTCTGAACCAACAGAATAACCCCAAGAAAACCATGGCAAAGGTTGCCCTGCAAGCTATCGTCAGTGGAGGAGGCAAGTTGATATACCGACCCAATGGCCCAGAGGTACTGATGAAGACCATCGCGGTATTCAGTATGAGTAGGTATTTCAGATGTCGGTTCATTCCTCGTATTGTTTCAATGCTTCCCTAAGGTAATATTTCATTCGTTTCCGAACGATACTTGGTTCCAGTACTTCAACCGATTGTCCAAAACCAAGTAATAGTCGCTCCAATTCATAATTATGGTGCACCCTGATTTTAATCTTAATGCTTCGATCTGGATATTGTTCCAATAATTCTTGGGAATGATGAAGCGGTTTGGTCAGGATATAAGGAGCATTCTTACCATCAACCTTAAGAATGATATCATATAAAAAACGATCAGGAAGAACCGTCACACCAATGGTATGTTTGTAATATTCATCGCCATTGAAGTTGTTGTCCATATATGAAGCCCTTAGATCATGACTAATATGTTGCATCCTATCCAGGGCAAGCGTCTGTAATTTTTCCCATTCATTATGCCATCCTATGAGAAACCAACGATTATTGAATTCCTTGAGCAGGTATGGATGAACGACCAAATCACGGGGATGCCTGGCCTTGAATGATTGGTAACTGATACGAACTACGACTTTTTTTAGAATAGCCTGATAAAGAACGTCCAGATATTCCAATCCTTTCAATTTCTCGTTCTTATCCAAATGAATGATGGCAGACTGGTGTGTTTTTTCCGTGTGGACCTTATCCTCCAATCGTTGGATAATGCCACCCAACTCGGAAAACAGCGAAAAATCCTTGAACTGCTTCAGGATTTCGACTGATTCTGAAAGGACCTGCATGTCATTTTCCGTAAGGGGGATATTCGTTATGGAATAATCCGGGTCCTCATACCTATAATACTTCCGGTCATAAACGACAATGGGTGCATTATATCCGAGTTTGTCACTTCTCATCATCTGAATATCCAGCTGGACAGTCCGTTTGCTTACATTGACATCCTTACCCTCATATTCATATAATGCTTCGGAACAAGCATCTATGAGGTCGTTCAATGTCCACTTTCGGTAACTGTTTTGTAAGCATTTGTCAATGGTTTTATAGCGGATGAGTGCATTCTTATTCTGAGCCATAAAAATTAAATTAGTTATTTTTTTTGACTGCGCAAAATAGTTGCGTAGTAAGGTTCCATCTTTGTATTGTCATTAGGAAATAAGGAATGAGACACATTGTGAATAGGACATTCCAACCTAATTATGAATAACTAAATACTTTCATCATGAAAATGACAAAGATTACAGGAAAGACTTTGATTGAATGGGGTTACACACCGGGAAAGTGGTTCAAGGAGGCATTGGCTTACTTGAATGCGAATGAACTCTCTGAGGCAGAAATGATGGCCTACTGTGATCGGTTCAAGCCTGCACCAATGATACCATTGCATGATAAGGCGGTAGATTTTTCTATCAATATCAAGGCGGAAAACGAACTGGAAACCACCAATGTGGATGCTGTCATTGCTACGATGGAAGCATTGATGAGAACCCCGACAGTTGTGGATGGTGCAGTGATGCCTGATGCATGTCCGGCCGGTCCTAAGGGAACTATTCCAGTGGGAGGCGTGGTTGTAGCAAAGAATGCCATTCATCCAGGGATGCACTCTGCGGATATTTGTTGTTCGGTGATGCTGACCAATTTTGGTAAGATTGATCCGAAGCTCATCTTGGATGCAGCCCACGAGAACACACATTTCGGACCCGGAGGTCGTCCGAGGGGGAAGCAGTATAAACTGCCAGCTGATTTACTGAATGAAATCAAGGCCAATTCCCTATTGGGAGAACAAAATATGCTAAGTATCGCTCAGGAACACCTGGGAACCCAAGGAGATGGAAACCACTTCCTTTTTGTAGGTCGTTCTAAGAAAACAGGTGATACCATGATGATTACCCATCACGGTTCGAGGGGATTCGGAGCGAGATTGTATAGAAAGGGGATGCAGATAGCAGAACGTTTCAGAAAGCAATTGTCCAAGGATACATCTCCTAAGAATGCTTGGATTCCTTTTGATACGGATGAGGGACAATTGTATTGGGAAGCCCTGCAAATCATCAGGAAATGGACCAAATTGAATCATACGACTATCCATGATGCCGTGGTGAACGAATTGGATGCCGAAATCAAGGATAGGTATTGGAATGAGCACAATTTCGTGTTCAAGGACGGTGATTTGTTTTATCATGCCAAGGGAGCTACTCCATTGGATGAGAAGTTCATGCCGGACATCACAGGGCCAAGATTGATTCCATTGAATATGGCTGAGCCAGTACTGATTGTTGAGGGTGCTACGACTAAGGATAACTTAGGATTCGCACCTCATGGAGCAGGAAGGAATATGAGCCGTTCACAGCACAAGCGAACCAAGGAAAGCATGACCAAGGAAGAAGTATTCAGAATGGAAACTGCTGGTTTGGATGTGAGGTTCTTCTCTAAGGAAATTGATGTATCCGAGTTGCCATCAGCATATAAGAATGCAGCTGCCGTGAGGAAGCAAATGACCGAATTCGGTCTGGGAGAGGTCATAGATGAAGTGATGCCTTATGGTTGTATCATGGCCGGTGATTGGGAAAAGAATGCTCCTTGGAAAAGGAAAAGGCGCAAGAAAAAGCAGCTAGCTGCTGAAAAGACAGATTAGAGCGTGTGGGGCAGTCAAATGCTCCACACCCTATGGATATGGATTCAAGGTCAATCATTTCTTACTTCAACCTTACACTGTTAATGTATTTCAGAAATGGGATTACCTGAATTTTATACGAAAGTTTCGTCGTCAAGGCCAACCCGTGGAGTGGGTTGATTACCATATTCAAGAATAAGTCGAGGTCAATTGTTTCTTACTTCAACCATACTGATCGATACAGAAGCAAGATTACCTGACATTTTAATGATTGGATGATACGATTGAACCACAATGACAACTAAGAGCAGTTACAAAAGGAATAGAATTAGCACAAAGTGTTACATCTGAACATGCTCTAAAAATTAAAGAGTAATGAAGCATTTATTACAAGTCTCCCTGAGACAACAAGCCATATATATTCCTGATGCTTCCATCATGGAACAAGGGGCCATCGCTCCCCATACATCAACATTGATTACCAATGCTGCAGACTTGGGATATGCATTCTCCGAATCCGCATTCAGGGTGTTGAACCAAACCAGTCCCCAGTACCAATTGGAATTCCTGAAGTTCTTGGGAGAGGTATCGGGTACGAATAAGAACTGGACTCCTCTGGTCAAGGAATGGAATATTCCCACAGGTGAATCCGAAGTGGATTATATCATGACTTTCATCGCCAATTTCTTTGGTTATGAGAATGGAACCCAACTTCCGTGTGGACATTTGATTCCTGAGGGGTCATTCCCGATGGAGCGGTATAATGGTTGTCCGTACTGCGGTACGCCATTCGAAAAGGGAGAAATCGAAGTCATGGGGCAGGGTAGTAAATTCAAGATATTGGAACTCTGGACGGATGAGGATATCCAACAGTTTTACATGGATTTACTGGCTTCCAAAACTGCGCTGGATGCCACGCAGGCCGATAGCCTTAAACTCTTGATGTCCTATTTTGAAATTCCGGAGGGAATCAAGGTGGGAATGAAAGAAACCCTGATGTTGGTGGTGGATGAATTGATTGAGAAAGGTAGGGACTTGGAAGCAAAGAAATTATTCAAGAATCCCAATGATATACTGCGTTACCTTTGGTATAAGAATACGGATTTTCTACAAATCATCAAGCCAAAGGTGGCTGTCAACAGAGTGGCTGCGAATCACGGACACTTGAATTATGCATATGGGAAAAGTGCCCAGGCAAGAATGGCTTCCATCAAGAAGCTGAGACTCAAGTACACTCGTAAGGAGTGCAGGATAGTAGCTACTTGGATGAACGGATTGAGAATCAGCGCTGAACAGTGCTGCGAAATCATGCATCCTAAGCGTGAAATGTGGGTCAGGTTCATTCGGGCACTTAGATTGGCGGAATATGCCAAGCGTAAGAATTTTGGCAAACTAGCACAAATATTGGATATCTTTTATAATGAAAGATACACCACTGTGGAGAGCCACATCATGCACTACAAGTTGCGGTATGATGCCCGGAATACATTCCATATGTTGAAGGAAAGACCGGGTTTATTCGCCCGCTCGTTATTCGCCAATATGCTTTGGTTCGGAAAAGAGGTAACCTTGGGACACTTCAAGGAAATCCTGGATCAGGTTCCAGCCAGATTGTTGTTTACATTGAATATGTATGCTCCCATTTATTTTGATGTGAATGGTTCCCGTTCCATCAAGCCATTGGGGGGGACGCAGAAAGCTATTCCTACGAATAAGTATCTGAAATTATTCAACGCTCCACAACTCAAGGAAATGGTTGAGGGGGTAGAGGAAATGTGTATGGAAAGCATGAGGCAACGATTCGAGAAGATGCCTACGAATGCGAAGACCATTTATATCCACAATGGATTATTCAAGATTCCGGTTTCCATTGGTGACCGTTCTGATAACGTACAGGATTTGCCGAGTGCCTTGATGGGAACTCGATTTCCCTTGGAGGGGAATAAGGTCCGATTGTTCATGCAATGGGGAGAGGGATTGCCGGCCCAGCATTTGGATATGGATCTGAGTTGCCGTGTGGCTTATGAGGATAAGACTGAGTTCTGTTCCTATTCCAGACTTAGGATCAAGGGCTGTAAGCACAGTGGGGACATCATTCAAATCCCGGATAAGATAGGTACTGCCGAATATATCGAAATCAATGTCGACCAATTGGCCAAGGCCAAGGCGAAGTATGTAAGTTTTACCTGTAATGCCTATTCCAACGGGGCCATAACTCCGAACCTCGTTGTGGGATGGATGGATAGCAAGTTTCCGATGAGGATTTCCAAGAAGTCGGGAGTAGCTTATGATCCATCCTGTGTACAGCATCAGGTAAGGATTGTCAATTCCCTTGCCAAGGGAATGGTATTCGGTGTATTGGATGTGGAAGCCAGGGAAGTGGTTTGGTTGGAAATGAGTTTCGGTGGCCAGGTCGTCCAGAATCTGGATACGAAAGGTGTCGAAACCTTATTGAGGAAATTGGATAGCAAACTCAATATAGGGGAACTACTCCAAATCAAGGCCGAAGCCCAAGGATTAAGGATTACCAATTCCAAGGAAATGGCCGATGAGGTCTACGATATGGAATGGTCCAGAAATACAGCAGTGGTGACGCAATTATTACTGGATTAGAAATATCCGAAAATAAAAGTCAGGTCAATTTGTTCTTACTTCTCTCATGCGATTACTGACCGAAACAGAACAAGGATTACCTACAATTGATTCAGTCATCTGAAATAATCAGATGACTGTTTCTATTTATATGGGATTATAATGATTTTCTAATGCAATGATGAGTTTCTGAAGATTGGCTGCATAGAATCCTGCACTGTTGATACAATTTACTTCCACGATTTTCCAACCCTGCTCAGTTTTGCAAATATCCAATACGAATGCATTCGCAGGTTGGTAAATCTGAACCATCTTATCTGCAAAATCCAATCCATCGGAATCCGTGAATTCCGTATATCTTACATCCTTGCCCACCTTGTATGTACTAGCCGTAATTACTTTTTTATTGACAATCCAACAACGGATTTCTTGGAAAATATTTTTAGGTGTTGCCACCTGAATCATGATTTTTTCCTTATTTCTTTTTTGTATTATTTTTTCCAAAATAGAATTCCAATCCGATGAATTAAAAACCTTTCCCGTAAATATTTTTGAATCCTTTGTAGGTCTGATGAATTGATTTCCGAGATTAAAATTTATGGGTGTTCGAATATCCTGTATCTTACTATCCGCATTCAATAAATAGGTATTCCAATATTCGGAATAAATGGTATAGTCATGATTTTCATTCATCAGACTACCGGGATACCATGACTTTTTCTTTGCCAGTCTGGCTAATTTTATCGAACCAAAACAAAAAACATCATTCCTTTCTAAATGGACATGAATGGATTCGGAATCATCAATTCTAATGATTTCAAAATCCAACCCGAGCCTTTTGACAGCGTCAATGATTCGGTCATAATGCATTTCTCTGAAAACATTTTCTTGGATATAATAAAACATATGAACTGGATTCTATTTGATGTTACACAATTGGTCACGGTCTTTTTCATCGGGTATATACCGTACCAATTCCTGCCCTTCTTCTTTGTTTAATGCCTCCAAAGAAATCCCTTGATTTACGGTACAGACATGTATGTTATCCCCCTCTTTCCAGTCATTGGTTTCATAAACCGTTCTATCCAATGTCCAGTTTTTATTATTGTAAGTAATATAATGGTCCGCTACGAAATAACCTCCATCAGGAAAGTAGGTATGGATACGAAAAACATCATCATTTGAATTTTCAGGGAAAATATCACCTATGACAAGTCCACCATCCTGACTTAGATTTGTTGTTTTTAATACCAATTCGTATTGTTCATTATGATGGATGAAAAGCAGTAATTCCTCGCCATAATATTTTTCATTACTAACTATCTTATCCATTACACCATCCTTGTTGAGATCGATATTTCGGATGAAATAATCTTCATTATTCATATAGTAATCCAGAAGTTTTTGGTCGGTTTTTTCATTCTGGATTTTTGGTTTGGGATTGCAAGCGATGATACTGAAAAATATGAATGTGAAGTAGATATATTTCATTCTCCTAGAAATTGATTATATTAAAATTACAAACTATCCCTTATCCTGACAAGTTCCTAGCCAAACCTAACTTACTATGAAAGCATCCAACTTATTATTCCGTCCATTATTCGAACATCCGTTGACCATTATCAGAATCTGTACTGGTATTGGATTCATTATCCAAGGAATGAATGTATTCCATTCGGGATATATGGATGGCCATGTAAGTATCTTTGCCGATTTACACCAATTACCCATGCCCGAATTGATGGCTTACCTGTCGAAAGGCGGTGAGTTGGTTTTGGGAATCCTGTTGGTTTTGGGCTTATTCACGCGTATTGCAGCACTGATGCTGATGATAAATATGGCTGTGGCTACCTTTTATGCCCTTGGTGGTGATATCCTGAGTACGGAGAATTATCAGACACAAATCAGTTGGTTTTATTTCATTGTGGGTTTTGCAATTTTTGTGAGTGGCCCCACCGCCTACTCCTTGGATAAGGATTGGTTATTGAAGAAAAAGGACTGATGAATCCCATATTGCATTGTACTTTCAAACCTCTAATACTCGAACTCCTTGGATTAAGGGGTAAAATCCTAGTATTTATCTAAAAAACTAGCAAAAACCCCCTGATTACGGTAGATTGTAAACGAATTCAATGTTATATTCATTGATATAATAAAGGATTGAAAACATCAATTCAGATAGAAACCAAAATTGTTTAAACCAAAATAAATTATAACATGGCCGAAGTATTTTCATCCCCATCTGTATTTTTTACAGTCAGTCAACAAACAGCAGCCGTAGTCGAGCGATTTGGTAAGTTTGAAAGTATCCGTCATCCGGGTCTCCAGTTCAAAGTTCCTTTCGTGGACCAGATTGCAGGTCGTGTCAGTCTTAAGATTCAACAATTGGATGTACTCGTGGAAACCAAGACCAAGGATGATGTTTTCGTCCGAATCAAGGTATCCGTACAGTTCAATATTATCAAGGAAAAGATATATGAGGCATTCTATAAGCTGGAGAATCCTCATGACCAGATTACATCATATGTATTCGATACCATCCGTGCGGAAGTACCCAAGATGAAACTGGATGATGTATTCGAAAGAAAGGATGATATTGCGATAGCCATCAAGCGGGACCTTTCAGAAGCAATGGAAACCTATGGTTATAATATCGTAAAGGCACTGGTAACGGATATCGATCCGGATGCTGCAGTGAAACATGCGATGAATCGTATCAATGCATCAGAACGTGAGAAGGTAGCCGCAGAATATGAGGCAGAAGCTGAAAGAATCCGTATTGTAGCCAAGGCCAAGGCAGAAGCGGAATCCAAGCGCCTACAAGGTCAGGGTATTGCCGATCAGCGTAGGGAAATTGCAAGGGGTCTTGAGGAGTCCGTGGAAGTATTGAACACCGTAGGTATCAATTCCCAGGAGGCATCGGCCCTGATTGTGGTGACCCAACACTATGATACACTTCAGGCAATGGGTGAGAATTCGAATAGTAATTTGATATTGCTACCGAATACACCG
This sequence comes from Saprospiraceae bacterium, assembly GCA_020631355.1. Classification (GTDB taxonomy): domain Bacteria; phylum Bacteroidota; class Bacteroidia; order Chitinophagales; family Saprospiraceae; genus JAHDCE01. The sequence goes on from JAHDHL010000036.1 coordinate 18,041, forward strand.
GACAATGCAAGTAATCTGTTGACTCAGATGGTCACTTCATTCTCGGCATCAGCCCAGATCGGAGAGGCAATGAAGAAGCAGAATTCAAAGAAACTACCTCCTAAGAAAGACTAGGAGTAGTATAAGATTCTTATGGATAAGAATAATGTCCCCGGCATGTACCATGTCGGGGATTTATTATTGGAGTGACTCAGGCTTATACCATCAATTGGGATGGATTCTTACCAAATCTTTTCTTGAATCTCCTTGAAAAATTCGATACATCAGAATATCCGACAAGGGCGGCAATCTGACCGACGCTGAGATGATTATCATTATCAATCATTATTCTGGCTTGATTGAGTCGCATTTCTTGGATGTACTGCTTGGTACTCAGGCCTGTAAGCCGTTTGAGCTGGCGGAGTAGGGTAGACTCACTCATGGCGAATTCATTCGATATCATGGGAATACTCAGGATGGAATCCGAAATATGGTCACGGATATAGGTTTCGAATGCTATAAGCCATGTTTTATCCCTGGCAGACAGTTCTCTTTCTTTATCAGCTTCTTGCGGTAAGCTATCTTTGTTTGCTTCCTTTCTTTGGGCATAATTCCTCAACAAATTTTGTATTCGTACCTGTAATTCTTCCTCAACGAAAGGTTTGAGTAGGTAATCGTCCACTCCGACCCTAAGGGCTTTGAGCTTGTCTTGTATATCGGCTCGCGCTGTTAGCATGATGACCGGGATATGCTGGTAGGTCGAATGTGATTTGAGATGATCCAGTAATTGGAACCCATCCATTTCAGGCATCATGATATCACTCACAATCAGGTTGATATTCTGGTTCCTATTCAGGATATCGAGTGCTTTGACTCCGTTTTCTGCCGTTATAATCTGATAATAGGGACTCAGTAAATCCCCGATGTATTCACGGAGTGCAGAGTGATCCTCTACTACAAGAATGGAAGATTGGGAACCATTCCCAAGGGATTGGGGATGCGTCAACTGATTGGTATTGAGAATGGGAGCCTGCTCGGTAATCTGATGGTGTTCGTTCTCGATAACTTGTACGCCATTGCAGGGTAATTGGAGATAGAAAGTACTTCCTTTTCCAAGGGTACTATCTACACTGACTTTACCACCCATTAATTTGGCCAATTCTGATACTAGTGCCAATCCGATGCCTGTTCCTCCCTCTACAACGGCATCCTTTTGGTTGGATTGGAAAAAACGGTCAAAAATATGCGGGATATCATCGGGATGAATCCCTTTTCCTGTATCGCTGACTCCAATCCGAATCATGCCCTCCGATGTATCTGCTGCTACATGTACCTCACCATTCTTAGGTGTGTATTTCATGGCATTCGAAAGGAAATTATAAAGGATAGTCTCCAGTTTTTCCTTATCAATTTTGATATTAAGGTTCTTTTGGAGGTGATAATCCATCGAAAACCTTATACCCTTACTAATAGCCAAGGATTCGAAGGAATAGGCAATCCGAGTGAGTAGCGGATGAAAGGACTCGATCTTTTCATCCAGAACCAACTGGTCTGATTCCATCTTGGATAAATCCAGGATGGAAGAAACCAATTTGAGTAACTTATGTGTACTTTCTTCGGCTGTATTGAGCAATTTGAGGTGGTCAGGATGGATATTGTCTTTTTTAATGACGGTTTGCAAAGGGCTAAGAATCAGGGTAAGTGGTGTTCTGAGTTCATGGCTCACATTAGCAAAGAATCTGGATTTCGCACGATCCAAACTGGCCAATTCTTCAGTTTGTTTCATGATTAGTTCATTCTGTTCACTAAGTTCCTTTCTCCGTCTTCTTTGGGAAATGAATGCGATAATAGATAAACTTGATAATAGGATACCCAGTATTCCGATGATAATGGAATTCCGAAGTTGATTCCTCTTGATATCCAGTTCCAGTTCCTTGTTTTTCTTGATGGCCTCCAATTTTTCATTCTCGAGTTGGAGATAATGGCCTTCCAGATTGAAATCCTTGCTTTGCGAATAGTGGAGGTTGTTGTGGAGTTCACCTTTGATACTGGAAAAATAGGCTTCCTTATAGTCCCCTTCTTTCTCAGCAATAATAGTTCTGATCTTATAAGCGGATGATTGGAGATCCAGTATTTTGTATTGTTCCGCAACGGTAAGTGAGGTATCCAAGTATAATTTGGCTATTTCAAAATTCCCTATTTCTTGTTCCACATCAGCTAAATTATTAAGCATATAAGCTTCTCTCCATCTATCGGGTATTTTTCTGGCATATTCTATTCCTTTTCGATATTCTATTCGGGCCTTTTCGAAATTTGAGATACCTGCATAGGCCAATGCCCTATATCGATGAAGTTCCATGATACCATAAATCGGCATGCCCTCTGGGTGGACTTCTTTGGAGAGTTTTTCTATTATATGCAAATGAATGAATACATCATTATATAATTCTGAATTGATTTTAAAGGAAATAGCTTGTTCATGTAAACGCAATTGAATCTCAGGATTGGCTTTGGCTTCGGCTTCATCCAAAAGTTGTTGCATTTTTTTGAGATTCTCAATCCTTGAATTTTCCTTCAAATAGTCTATTCGTTCCAATTGGGTAAAACGAATCCATAAGGCCTTATCAATATCATTTATTTTTTCATAACTAATGAGTGCACTATCAAGATATATGGTGCCGGATGCTACATCACCATTAGCATCATGATATCTATTCAGGTCGATATAGGAGGCTGCCATATTGGCTACATCACTTTCTTTTCTGGCATTTTCTAATTTGAGCTTACTGATGATAATGGCCATGGGAATATTGAAATGATTCCGTTCGATGGACTCCATAATCATAAGATAGGATGAATCCATGCAGATATAGTCACCGCTACATAGGTTGTGTACGTTCAGTTCGATATCCGAGAGTGCCTCAGAGTCATTTTGGTTGACAATGACTTCTACTTCAGGCCATAATGCATCGAATACGATTTGGGAACTTGCATTGTCGGTCTGTTGTGCACATAGATGTACCGATAAGCATAGGATTGCTGTGGTCATCCAGTAGTTTATGGTATGTCTCACGTCAATTTGCGTTCAATATGGTATTGTGGATGATAGGATTAGCATTGGCAACTACCCCATACCACTTGGGAGCCCAGTTCCTTTCCCGTTTTCTTATCTTTTATGATGGCCTTACATTCGTACTTATCAGAGAAACTGTCAGTTTTCCCAATTACTGTACAATTAAGGATGACCTCATAAGCTTCGTTCTGATAAAGTAGTTCTGTTTGAGGCCCTGAATCACCCTTGGATTTTGCTTGTTTGGCAGCTTGGATGGCATCCGTGCATAAATCCCTTACATTAGACCTGTGTCCCATACCTACGGTGCCATTGGTTTGGTAAGGTATCTCATCAGGCATCTCATCCATAACGAGAAGGGCACTGACCAATTCGGATAGATGTTGTTCATAGTTATCTGCGATATTCATAGGGTCATCAAATATGGTATCCTCTCCTTTTTCGTTCAGGGTAATCCAATGCTCCATTTGGGAACGCTTTGTCCATAGGGCCCTACCATTATTAGTGAGTCCACCTTTCATTTCGATGATGCCCATACCACTGAATTGCATGCATGCATTACCATCGAATGCTGAAGAAATCACGGAGGTTGAATAATCATCCTTTGATGCTCTGAAACTACATGTACAGCCTGTATCTTCCTTATCTACATTCCCACAGGAATTATCCATGATTTCAAAATTGAGGCTGATGGTCTTTGTAGGGGCGTCCTGGCAGGTACCTCCCACCTCAATAGGCCTTTCATCCATCTGCATGAAATGTTTTTCCATCTTCTTCTTACGATAACAGGTCTTCGTTGGTGATGTTGTATAATCCTTAATGGTTTCTTGAATGTACATTTCATCATCCACAACGAATTCAAACCTTCTTTCCTTGAGTACATTTCCTTCGGCATCAAGGATTTTTTGCTGGTTGGAATAACCATATTCTCCTACCTCGGCGTTTTCCATTTCAAGGAAAATACCATCATTCTCATATCGTGTGGTATTGATTTCCGCATCTCCGCCACTCTCATCCTTGGATGCCAGTTTGGTCCACGAGGATAAATCTATTGTTTTGAAGTTCTGGAGGTCGATACTGGTGATGGCTTTATTTTCTGTGGCCCCATCCGGAGTCGAGTGTTTCGACAGTACTGTATCCTCGGAATCTGTGGATTGGGGTTGGCATGACATCAGGCCTATCGTACATAGGAGTAGTGTCACCATTACCATGTGGTGGTGAGTATTGTTCATTTTCATTGGTTTTAAAGAAGGGATGTATCCCAAACAGCAATGAAATTATGAATTATTTTGTAGAAGGTTTGTTAACGGTAGGATAAAATAGGCATATTGATGACTAGGAAAAAGGAGTGGTGTTAGAACTCTTTGCGAACCATTATTTTCTAGCAGCATCATTCATAATGAGGTAGTATTCTGCTTTATAATCCCCACGATCCAAACGATAGGAATTGATGACCTCATTTTCCATTTCTACAAAAATATCTATCGTATCACGCGAAGCGGGAGTCATGACACCTACGAATGGTTCCTCTTTCAGATACATCTGATAGGCATCCCACCAAGTGTAGACCAAATTGAAGTCCTTGTCATCCATTTGGTTGATGTAATAGGGAATACTGGGTAGTTGGCCAATTTGATTATCCACATAGATGGTATCCACATTGTCGGCTACATTCTGATTGATACTTTCTGCGACCATGACAGAACCAGACCAATACTGGCCTGTTTTGGGATAGACGACGATAGATAGCAATAACCAGAATACACCCACAAAAATCAGATGGAAATAGATGGAAAGATTGAATCTTTTTCTCAGTTGTTGCACGAAACTCATAATCGATGCAAAAGGGAGGAACATCATGGTTCCGATCACCAGCTTCAGGATATCATCATCAAGGTAATCCCTACCGAAAAGATAGGCCATAACCACTAGGCCAATCGTCAGGAAGATTTCCAATACGGACATGACTTTCAAACCCCTACTGAACACCTTGTGTTCAGAAAGAGAAACCATTTCATGTGCCATGAGTATGGCAATAGCAGGCAAACTTGCCAGTGCATAGGAGGGTAATTTACTAGGAATGAATTCATATATCCACCAGCCCGAGACCAGCCACATGGCTAGCATGAGGAACTCGGGGTGCTTTCTTCTTAGGAATAGGCTTTTCATACCTTCCCAAAGTGCAGGAGGGAAATACCTGAAATAAGGAATGAATACGAATGCGAACATGAACAGGTAGTACCCCGGATAACCGGTTTGGTTTTCTATGACAACATCTCCTTCTCCTCTTTTGGTCACGTACCAATTAATCATCCATTTAATGGTCTCACCATTATCAACCTGCCAATAGAGGTATCCCCAATAAAGTAGGGGTGCCAAGGCAAGCGGAAGGAAAAACCAAGGTCGAAGCCTGAAAATCCTACGTCTATCCGCATGTAGGAGTATGATGAGGAATGAGAATATTCCGGTAAATAGGATAATAGGAGGTCCCTTGACCAATACTCCAAGACTGAATGCGACCCAGAACATTGCTATATGGATGATTTTCTTCCATTGCATGATGGCCATTAATGAAAATGCAGCCCAGGTTTGGAAGAAAAGGAGTAAGCCATCTGTGAATGCAATCTTCCCATATATGGGAAACAGAAAGCAGGTCCCGCATATGATGGCTGCGGACATAGCTATTCGCTCATAATATAATGCCCGGCCATAGACATATATGAGGAGTAGGGTTCCCCAGGAAAAGAGAGCGGTCATGAATCGGACTCCGAATTCATTATTACCGAATACCTTCATGGAACCGGTCATCAGCCACATATGGAGTGGGGGCTTTCGATGAATGAAGACCCATTCCTTGGTTTGTTCGATATAGTCACCTGATTCCATCATTTGAGATGCAATCAGTGCATATGCAGATTCATCCTCATCCACCAGAGGGACGCTTCCATTACTTGCCATCAACATGATGAAGAATAATGGAAACACGAAAAGGGGATGGGTAATGATTTTATATATGATTTCGTTTTTCTTCATGTCTGCGTGCCCAAATATAAGCATAAGTTGAACAGTTCAATGCGATTTCAGTTAAGCTTATAAGTATGATTGGCCAGACGACTATCTTTTACAATTAAATACAACGATTCGATGCTTCATATCAGGATAGAAACCAAGGTGAACCAATCCGCACAAGAAGTGATGGATGGGTTTGATGAGGATTTGTTCAAGGCTTTGAAACCACCTCTTATGACCCTGAACTTGCATCGTTTTGATGGGTGTGAAAAAGGGGATAAGGTCGAATTGGAAGTCGGTTTGTTAACATTCCTACAGCCTTGGCATGCATTGGTAACGGAACATGGGGAGGATGAGGAGAAATTGTACTTTACGGATATCGGGGCTCGGCTACCATTTCCCCTAAAGGATTGGACACATCGGCATCAGATTCTTAAGCATAGCTTAGGTTCAACGGTTGTTGACGATATTACCTATAAGACGGTCTGGTTTCCTTTCGATTATCTGATGTATCCTGTGATTTACATGCAATTCTGGCTCAGGAAAAAGATTTACAGGCAATTTTTCAATTGAGAATTAATTTCTATCTAAAAAAACATGGAACCCAACTAACAATTGGATTCCATGCATATGATTATCAAATAATTCCTGACTAGGGGAATTAGTATCTCCTCTTTTTAGATTTGAATTTATCTCTGTCCCTTGACCTTCTGGCCTTATTGCTTCTTGACCTTCTGCCACGGCTACCATCTCGTCCTCCTTTGTCACCGCCACGGCCACCACGTTTTTTACCTGTAATTGGTTTTTGCGTCTTTACAGGTTCGATTTTGATTTCATTACCCTCGAAGATGTAACCAGAGAAGACTTTCATTACCTCATCGGTATATTCGGAATCAATGTCGAAGAATGCGAACTTCTTGAAGATTTCAATTTCCCCGATAGCAATCTTACGAATACTAGGATGGTCGTTGATGATGTTCATCAATGATTTAGGGTTCATGTTTTGCTTGGCACCCACGTTGATGTGGAAGCGGGTATAGATGAGTTCGTTCCTGCTCTTTTCCTTTCTGTCTCCCTCATTCAAATCAGGAGCGTTCTTGTAGTACGATACCAATCTGTTGAATTCGAAAGAAACGATATGCTTGACCAATTGCTCCTTATCGAGTTCATTCAGTTGCTCGTGAATGGCAGGCATGAACTCTGCGATATTTTCCTCATCAACATTTACAGCCTTGAGCTTATTGATGATGTCAAAGAGCCTGACTTCACAGATTTCCCTTCCTTTGGGAACATCAGCCTTTTTGAATTCCTTGCCTACCTGCTTCTCAAGGGTCTTGATTTTTCTTCTCTCCTTGGAGGAAATGATGGCAACGGAAGTTCCCTCTTTTCCAGCACGACCTGTACGACCACTTCTGTGGATATAGGATTCCATCTGGTCCGGAAGACTATAATTGATGACATGTGTCAGGTCATCCACATCAATACCCCTTGCTGCTACATCCGTAGCTACAAGTATTTGTAGGTGTTTGGTTCTGAAACGGGCCATGACCACATCCCTTTGTGCTTGGGACAAGTCCCCGTGTAATGCATCCGCATTATAACCATCATGGATGAGTCTGTCGGCTACTTCCTTGGTTTCCCTACGGGTTCTACAGAAAATAATGGCATATATGTCAGGGTTGATATCCGCAATCCGTTTTAGGGCATTGTACTTATTCCTATGAGAAACGACATAATACTCGTGCGTAACATTCTTTGCGCCGCTATTCTTGGTTCCAGCCGTAATCTCGATTGGATCGGTCATGTATTGCTTGGCAATCCTCGCAATCTCCTTAGGCATGGTAGCAGAGAATAGGAGGGTCTGTTTTTGCTCAGGGGTATTTTCAAGGATGAAATCCAATTCTTCCTTGAATCCCATGGATAGCATTTCATCAGCCTCATCCAATACGACCCATTTGATTTTACTCAAGTCCAATTTCTTCCTACGAATCAAATCACAAACCCTACCTGGCGTACCTGCTACGATTTGTCCTCCGGCTTTCAGTTGCTTGATTTGTGTCTCGATCTTGGCACCACCATACACCGGTACGACCTTGATGCCATTCAGGTATTTGGTGAAATCCTTGATGTCATTGGCAATCTGAAGTGCCAATTCCCTTGTAGGGCTCAGGATGAATGCTTGAACGTGCTTGTCAGCAGGATTTACCTGTTGGACGATAGGCAAACTGAATGCTGCAGTCTTACCTGTACCTGTTTGGGCCAAGGCCACCAAATCCTTTTCAGAATCAATAAGTTTTGGGATGGATTGAGCTTGGATGGGTGTGGGTTTCACAAACCCCATATCCGTGACTGCCTTGATGATTTCCTCTTTTAATCCCGACTCCGCGAAACTTTCCATTATACATGTTTTATGTAACCAATCCGCTTGTATCCTGGAAAAATTCATGGAGGGCTCCCTCCTTCCTTCAAGTGCAGATGAGTTACCCTTTACAGAATTAGGCTGCAAAGGTACGTTTAATTTATGGAAGTCAACTCTGTTTATCTCATATAAGTTCCATCGGGTAGGACAGTAGGGAAGTGATATTGTTCGTCTGTAAGGAGCTGGAATGCGGCTTCATCTTGGTTTTCAACCAAATCTGATGTGTTCAATTTCCATTCCTGACCAATTTCATGGAGTCTGTTTTCCTGAGCTCCTAAGATGGAAGTCAGGGCCCAATAGTGGTATTCGGTTACCATACAGGCATAGTCACATGTTGTATCATCATAAGTATACCATGCTCCGGAGGGATAAGGGTTTGGAATGGAAGTGAATTGACCTCCACGGGCCAGGTCCATAGCATTTGCAATACCTGAACCGATTTGTTCACCAAAAATATCTGGATGTAGTGAGGCGTAACCTGCGTGTGTGATAATATGCAGTACTTCCTCTAATGATGCATCAAATGAACCTGTCTTTCCATTGGAAACAAATTGGGGTTGGGTTTCGTCATTTCCCAGATCCTGTCCGGTCCAACCATTGGGTGGGTCGATATCCAGATCACTTTCATTTTTCCACATGACCATGAAAGCCTTATTCACCAACATCGTATTCACGAGTTCGGGATAATCCATCTGACCATCCTCATCATTGTCAAGATATTGAGCCATGACATTGGCTGCATGAAGCAGTCTGTCGTCTTGGACATCAGGAACAGCATAAATGGGGACTCCGAATACCTCGACTTTTCTATTGAACGTGGGTAGTACACCATCTTCATTGGCTACGATGGTGAAATTCGGGTCATTACCCGGAGTTACGGGGCCATGATGAACTACTGTATCCTTGCAGGAAAAACAACTACTTACTACTAGGCATATAAGAATGAGATGGAATGCTTTCATGATATTTGATTTGAAAACAAGACCAACGAATAAGCGAATACCCCTATCCAAATCAGAATCTTTTTTTGGGAAACCAGGGAATGATTCCTGAGATATTATCCATTATTTCCTGATAATTCTTTCTTCTTTGCATCATTCTCTTATCAATCATGGGGACACTAATGAAGAAGAACAGACAGGAAATGGTCAAACCTCCTGCTACGAAGTACATCCAATTCTCAGGAGAAGCTGCTAGCCCGAAAAGGAACAAGCCCCACCAAAACATCATTTCACCAAAATAATTGGGATGGCGGGAATAGGCCCACAGTCCGGAGGTCAATGTAGCACCCTTTTCTTTTTTGTTCTTAACGAATCTGTGCAATTGGTTGTCTGCTAATAATTCTATGGTTACAGCTCCGAATGTAACGATGGCTGCGATGATATCCAAGGCTCCGAATGATGCTTCACTGGTATATATCCAATACAAGGGGAGACAAGCGGCATATACCATAAGCGTTGGGAAAATCTGGATACCCAAAAGGTCTACGATTGGAAACCATTTGCCTGTCTTGGAAGCAAGGTCATCATATCTCCAGTCCTGCTGATGGAGCCCCTGCCAACCCCTCAGGAAATTGAGGGTGAGTCGCCAGGACCAATATTGTACCAATATGAAAACCAACCATCCCCTAATAGGGTCGGCTGTTTCGAGTAGAGGAGCAAATAGATAATATCCTACGATTACCGCAGGGGCCACACTCCAATAAGCATCATAGAAGCTGGAATTGTGGAATATCTGACTGAAAATGAAAATGACGAGCGTAGCTGCCAAATCAGCCCACAATACTTGGAGGAGTATATGCATATCCTGGCAATAATAAGCTACTCCTATGGCTACGGCCAAAGCTGTGATATAAGCGATGATTTGGTAGAGAATTCCCTTACTTTTTCGACTATCCATTGGTATTTCATTTTGCTTGCAACAATGAAAGGGGCCAGTTGTTTGGGATAAAGCTAGGAAAAGTTTGATGATGTTGTATGTCTAGGATAAGGATTGAGTCCCTTGTTGATAGTGACTATGTGTGTCAGTCTTGTCAATATTCATTATAGAATAGTCCGTTTATAAAGCAAAAAGGCCATTCGAAATCCGAATGGCCTTTTTGCAAAGATTTATTGGTGGAATTATCCCTCAAAATGCAGGGAAATGGTGAATGTTCGGGATAGTACTTTTTCCAAGACATTGGATTCTTCCAAGTCAGGATTGAAAAGTAGGATATTGGAAATACCCCTTGAAATCTTGAATTCGGGAGAAAAGATGAAATAAGGCATGAAGAATTGCACACCGAAACCATATTCAATCTGGAAATCAGTGGGTGAAATCTTCACTAGTGAATCGGCTTGCCTAGCTCTGGATTCACTGGATACATCAAAACCATACTTCACTCCTGCTATCAGGAAGACCCGTTTGTCCCGGTATGGAGCAGACTTATATCTGACATGGAAAGGAAGTTCAACATAGACCGAATTGACCTTTCGGGTGGATTGGTTTGTACCTTTCACATTATTGAACTGTAAGTTCCGTTCAGCGAATGATAGGGTAGGTAACAAACGAAAATCGAAGTAATCCCCAACCTTGAGGTTGGTAACGATACCCAGGTTGAAACCGGGACCAGTGATGGATTGTGCCGTACTAATGCTATCATTCAGGATAAACTGGTCGGAATAGAATATCCTGTAATTGGACTGGTTGTAGGCCAATGTGATACCAAAATAGTAGGGTTTTTTGGAGAATTCAGTGTAGTTGTAGTTACTGCCTTTTTTGATTTGGGCAGTGGCTTGGGTACTCATCAGACAAAGCATGAGAATGCCTGATAAGAGGGGCATTATTTTTTTCCTGTGTATATCGAACATATTCCTAATGTGAGCGGTACGCATTCGTTAAATTTATAACCTGTGTTATCCATTACTTTTACAAAATCCTTGCCATTGGGAAATGCCTGGACGGATTCGTAAAGATATTGGTACGCCTTGGGATCCTTGGAGGTGAGTTTTCCCACCAATGGCAGAATATTCTTGAAATAAAAAAGATATATCTGCTTGAATGGAAACATGGTGGGTTGTGAGAATTCAAGGACCATCAATTGTCCTCCGGGTTTCAGTACCCGATTCATTTCCCTCATGCCTTTCTCCAGGTTCTCATAGTTTCGTACACCAAAAGCAACGGTGATAGCGTCGAAAGTATTGTCCTCGAACGGTAGATTCTCAGAATCACCCTCTTGTAGTTCGATGATGCTATCAAGGCTTTTCTTCTCGATTTTTTGCTGCCCTACCTCTAACATTTGTGTGGAAATGTCCACACCTATGATTTTGTCCGGACTGAGTCGCTTGGTCATTTCGATGGCCACATCAGCCGTTCCTGTAGCCACATCAAGAATCATCTTAGGATTGCCTGCCTTCAACTTGTCAATAGCTTTTCTTCTCCAGGATACATCCATCCTAAGGGAAAGTAAGCGATTCAGGAAATCATAATATGGGGCAATGTTGTTGAACATCTTGGAAATTTGCCCTTTCTTTCCTTCTGCTTCGCTGTATGGTTTGACGTGCTCTGCCATGTTTAAATTAGATTTTGAGATGACTAGATGTCAGGATTTATGTATGGATTTTCTATTCTGAAATCCATACATCTTGATATCAGGACATCTATTCAAATGCAAACATACGAAAGAACGAGAGTGTTGACCAATTTGTCTTAAAACTTCCAGCCCAAAGAAAATTTAATCTGTCTTTCTCTATCATCGAATTCGACATCATTACCAAAAAATTGCATATGACTGGCATAATTGCCGAAATCACCCTCATACCTTACGTCAAGGGTGATTTTCCATACATCCAATCCAACTCCTGCCTGCCAGCCTACATTGAGGTCCTCAAAGGCTTGGTTGTAATCCTGGATGATGGTTCCGACGGTGGTGCTACCCCCTAAAGTCTTACTTATGATAACACCACCCTGAACCCTGAAAGACACAATCTTAGGCCCGAATTTCAAGCCTGCATGTATAGGTAGGTTCAGGTCGTAATAGGTCTCGGATGCAATTTCCTGAAAAGGACTGGCACTATTCAATTCATCAATGCGATATTCCACTGTCGTGGTGCTGAAGTGCAATTCCGTTTGGAAAAAGAGCTTCTTTGCGGTCTGTATGCGTAGGAATAACCCGGCATTGAAACCATATTTGGCATCTTGAAGATTCAGGGTCAGGGAATCTAGGCCTGCTTGGTTCGTTACGACCAATTGACCCGGGGAGACTTGTGTGGTACTCACACCAATCCTAGGCCCCCATTTGATACCTTGGGCGTGAATGCTATGAGTGAAAGCTGTAATGAGGAGTAGAAAGAATAACCTTTTCATGATGTTATCATTTGATTTGAAATGAAAACGTATTTAATTGAAGGGTTGTGCATGCTGATTGGTCGGAAAGATAAGCAGAATTTGAGATAGAGGCTTGGAGGTGATTTCTTTCCGAGTAATTTTTTTTATTCCAAATAAAAAAGCCAGGAGCGAACTCCTGACTTTCCAAAATAAATGGTTGAACAAGTTGCCAAGGGAAGCTGTCCTAGAAAGTCCAGCCGATGGCAAATTTCATTTGCTTTTCCTTATCATTGAATGCTACGTTATTACCGAAGAATTCCATGTGTTCCGCATAATTTCCGAAGTCTCCCTCATATTTCAGGTCGAAGTTCAGTTTCCAGATATCCAATCCGATACCTGCCTGCCAACCTAATGCGATTCCGTTGAAATTCTGGTTGTAGTCCTCGTATTGTTCCAAGCCTGACTTACCACCAATGTGGTATGCTCCCACAGCTCCTCCCTGAATCCTTAGTGGTCCCAATTGGAAACCCAAATTGATGGGGAATGTAAGATTGGTATAGGATTCGGTCAATAGGTTGTTAATGGGCTCCGTCGTTCTCAGATCCTGTAATTCGAAGTCGGTTCGGGTAGAATTGATGTGTATTTCCGGGCGGATGAAGAATCTTTTTCCTGTCTTGAAGTGCATAAATGCACCGATGTCCACACCATATCGTGCATCCTTTACATTGATGATGAAGCTCTGTACATCATCCGCATTACCGATGACGAGGTCGTCAGGTGCCACATTGGATGTGCTGATACCTCCGTTGATACCCCATTTGAAGTTTTTCTTGCTTTGCTTCTTTTTTCCTTTCTGTGCGAGTGTCAATGTTGTTGAACTAAGGATGATAGCGACCAGTAAGATGATTGATTTTTTCATGATTCTAATTTTTAAAAGATGAATTACCATAGGTAGCAAGAATTCGATTTTCAAACGATATATGATTACAAGTCCGAAAAACCATTATTCTTTAAGTGTATCAAAGCTTCATATATGATGTATTAGTTATGGCTCCAAAACGGTGACAAATGGCAAAGTCTTATGTGAGGGGCCGTTTCATTAACTCCAGTTAACGACTTTTAGAAAACTTTAAGAGAATTCGGATAATATTCTCATGATTTGAGTGCTATTGAATGATTTTTTTGACCTGCGGATGAGCCCAAAACCTAAATCCTGCTTAGGAATCAGGAACCTAATGACGGTTAGGGCATGTTGGGACTTAAACATTCCCTACCTTTGCAGCAAATTCACAGACGATGATTATCCATAAGGCAGAATATCAAGCCAGTTATCCTGATGTAAGACAAACACCCGATGCCGGGATTCCCGAATATGCATTCATTGGTCGTTCCAATGTAGGGAAGTCCTCCTTGATTAATATGATTTGTAATCACAAGGGATTGGCCAAGACATCACAAAAGCCGGGTAAGACCCAATTGATTAATTATTTCAATATTGATGATAAGTGGTATCTGGTGGATTTACCGGGATATGGTTATGCCAAAATCTCAAAGACCAAGAGAAAGGAATGGCAAAGGATGATAGATGGATATCTTTTGCAGAAAAGGACATTGGTTACTGCATTCGTATTGATAGATTCCAATGTCTCCCCACAAAAGAATGATTTGGATTTCATCAATTGGTGTGGGAATATGCAGGTTCCATTCGTTATCGTATTCACGAAGACAGATAAGTCCAAGCCTAAGGAGGTGGAGGAGAATATCGAGGCTTTCAGGAATACCTTGTTGGAGGAATGGGAAGAACTACCACAACAATTCATTACCTCTGCCAATGATAAGAAAGGCAGGGACGAACTCCTTGAATTCATCAGTAATCTCAATCAAAAAATTGGGATAGGGTAGCATTATACATAGGTCATACATTCAACGATAATCGGACAAACGGGGATGTTTGTATCCTTTTTAAGTATAGATGCCTTTCTAGGTAAGTACTTGTTTTAGTTCTTTTTATTTTTAATTATTGTTGGTTTAAAATATTGGTATCCAATTGTATATATTGATAAGTTTTGTTTTGTAATTGTAAGCAAGCTGCTGTTTTTGTTCAGTCTGAATCCTGTCTTTCCCTTACTAATGTGTTATATTCATATCATAATGACTGCATAATGATTGGTATGAAAGGAATGTTGAAGAAGAATGCCCAAGTTTACCCGTTAATCCCCCTAGTTAATTTAGACTTCCTTACCGCTAACCTGCCCGAATTCCAGAAATTTGGGAGTGGTTTGATACGAGGGTATTCATCCAGTCTAATTGAGTGTTAAATGTTGACTGAGATGAGACGAATACAGTTCATAATATTTGCTATAATTATCCTCTTTTCATCAGCGATGAATGGGCAATGTGTTGTATCAGCAACATCATCCGGAGGCAATGCTGCCTATACCCAAGTATATGTTTTGGCAGATGCCTCGGGAATTATTCTGGATGAGAATTCGACAGGCACTTTCAATTTGGGAGTTACCACGGGGACTTATCAGATTCATGCCCTGAACTACGACCCTGCCAACCCTCCCAGTCCACTTCCGAGTGGAGCTATTGGAGCATCCGTTAATACGATAGGTTCTGTAACAATGGGCTGTTTCAACGCTGATTTTACCACAGATTTCATTACGAGAGTATGTACTTCATGTATTCAGGATAACGATGTTTGTATTAATGATGACATCATGGCTTCAACATCAGGTTGGAATATGTCCTACACCCAAGTATATGTCTTGGCTGACGATTCAGGTAATTTCGTGGCACAGAACAGTACAGGTATTTTTCCGAGTACGAGCTTGACCATTGGGAATACCTATCAGGTACATGCATTGAATTATGACCCTAGTGATCCACCAAGTCCATTGCCGAGTGGTTTGTCTGTAGGGGACCCCCTGTCCAATGTTACCGGAGGTTGTTTCAATGCCGATTTTTTGACGGACTATGTTTGTTTTAACATCATCAATTGTGCATGTACCCCAACACCTGTTTGTTCGGATTCGGATATAGTAGCTACTTCCTCTGGAGGAAACAGTTCCTACACCCAGGTTTATGTGTTAGCCGATGAAATGGGTAATTTCGTGGCACAAAATGCGACAGGAACCTTTTCCGCAGTTGCACTGACAGTTGGGGATACCTACCATGTTCATGCATTGAATTACAATCCGGCCGATCCGCCAAGTCCATTGCCAAGTGGCTTGTCTGTTGGAGATCCATTGTCCGACGTTACCGGAGGTTGTTTCAATGCTGATTTTCTGACGGATTATGTTTGTTTCAATATTATCAATTGTAGCTGTACACCTACGACTGTGTGTAAGGAGGCAGATATCGTAGCGACTTCGTCAGGAGGGAATAGTTCCTACACCCAAGTATATGTGCTGGCGGATGACACAGGTAATTTTGTTGCTCAGAATGCTACCGGAACCTTCCCCGCGGGAATACTTACTGTAGGGAATATCTATCAAGTCCATGCCTTGAACTATAATCCGGCCGATGCGCCAAGTCCATTGCCAAGCGGCTTGTCCGTTGGAGACCCATTATCAGATATAACAGGAGGCTGCTTCAATGCTGATTTCCTGACGGATTATGTTTGTTACCAAATCGACTGTTGTGCTACCGGAAGTGGTTTTGTAAGGTAGGGATTTGAATGTTTTCCTTTGTTAGGTTATTTATTTATATTGATGAATTTCGTTAATGGGCAATAATATGACTGCTGAGTCTGTTCTTTTCACAAGAAACTCAGCGCATGAAAAACAACTCACTTCCCTTATTCATAGGCCTCCTTTTCCTTACCCTATTTACCGGTTGTGCTAGAATTGCCCTCAATATCATTACAGATAAGGATATTGATGAGCATGTAACCCAAATGGAACATAAAGATTTGGGTAAATCAGTGGTATTCTTACCTATCGTACATATTGGCGAACCAGAATATTATGATGGAATCAGATACATGATAGACAGCTTGAGAGCATCGGGCTATGTTACGTACTACGAATCCATCAGAGCGGATACTACTCGCACTAATCGTCAGGAATTGGATACACTTATTCGTAAGGTAAGGAAAATCACAAGGGTTAATATTGATGGTGGATATGTCAATGAAAATAATAAATCCTTACCAAGAGTATTGAGAAAGAGCAATAAATGGATGATGCAGGATTATGAATATCTGGGCGTCAACGATTCACTGGGTGATAAGCGGGTGGACTATGATATTGCGGAACTCATGGATTCTGTGGAATATGTAAATGGTGAGATTATCCTCGATGATTGTGATTTCAATACACCATTGAATGATAAATATCAGTGTCCGAAGCATAAGGGTTTACCCCAGAATGATTTGATTCATACATTTAGGAATAATAGGGTAGCAAAAGAAGTAATGACGTCTGATGATAAGAAAATCATCATCATATATGGTAAGGACCACGCCAATTGGATTTGTTACAAACTGAAAAGGACAGGCTTCGAATTTACCCGAAAGGGGAAAGTGATTTATTAGACGTTATTCAAAAAGTGTTTCAGGATATTGAAACACTTTTAATTCTGTGAAATAAATAAATTTAAGCAAGGTCATCTTTTGCTTCGATAATATAGTGATGGCTAACAGAACCTTCCGTTCGAGCTTTCAAATGTGGTGCATATTCAGGGTCATTCATGAAAGCCAAGGCATTTTCTTTGGATGTCCATTCAATAATAATCCGAAGACCTGCTTCTTTTTTTGCACCTTCCACTTGTTCATGTGTAGCTGTTCGTGCTAAATACTTTCCACCGTATTTTACGACCAATTTGCTGGCAACTGGGAGATAGCTAGGAATCCAATCTTCAGAAGTTGGAGTTACATCTAAAACAGAATAATAAGCCATGATTTAAAATATTTTGATTAATAATTAAATTTCATTACGCTGCAAAGATGCATCAAGAAACCCTGGTTCGATTGGTATAAATAAAGGTTTGGTTTGTAAGAATAAAGGTATGTGGAGCTTTGGTCTTGGGTTTTAGACTGACTTGGCTTAATTTTGAACTAAAACCACATAAGCATGCAAGTTTTAGAGGCATTTGAACCTTTTGAAATACAAGAATTGGAATTGGAGGTGTGGCGGCAACGTCCTGTCAAGAACAACTTTTTTGAGCTTGTCCTTATCAAAGAGGGGAGGGGAACTCAATGTA
Organism: Saprospiraceae bacterium; assembly: GCA_020631355.1. Taxonomy (GTDB): domain Bacteria; phylum Bacteroidota; class Bacteroidia; order Chitinophagales; family Saprospiraceae; genus JAHDCE01. The sequence goes on from JAHDHL010000036.1 coordinate 36,031, forward strand.
TTAACTATAATCTTTATACTTACAATAAGGGTAGTTTATTCTTACTGCCTCCTTTCAAATGTCATTCCTTTCAAATCGAAGAACCTACTGGATTTATTTTTCTGAAATTCACTTCCAATTTTTTTTACATCAATGGGCGGGATGCCTCAGTCCAATCGGATTGGTTTAATCAAGCAGCTTATATTTTATCTAATTATAATCAATTGCCAGGAGATATTATTCGAAATGAATTGGATAGGCAGCATATTTATTCGCTGATTGATTTGATTGTAAAAGAGAATAAGAATTACCAATCAAGTTCCCTTACTTTAATAAGGAGTTTGATGATTAGTATTCTGGAAATTTTGTTGCGGAATATCAAACAAAGCTTTGCTTATGAAGTAGCTGATAATGTCGGAAAAGACGACCGTATAATTAAATTGCTGACTTACATTAATGAGAACCTTAATAATCCCCAACTATTAAGAGTTGAACAATTGGCAAATACATTCCTTTTGTCGCCAACATATTTGAGTGAGTTTTTTCGTAAAAAAGTGAAGATGTCTTTGCGGGAATATATCATCAAAGCGAAACTGAAATTAGTCGAAATCCGTTTGCTCAATTCGGATTATACATTGACAGAAATTGCAGCTGAATTGAGTTTTACGGATGTCAGTCACTTGTCTAAGACTTTCAAGAGATATACAGGAATGTCAATTCGTGAATTCAAAAAACAAGGTAAGTATCAATTATTGAAACGTAATTCATGCTAATGTTTTTCTTTGCCAAGAAATGCTAGATACAAGTGCCGTATCAAGCGGATGCGGGTACTCGATACAAGAATCTGCAATCAGTCATATTATTGAACCAAACGAACCTGACAAATCAATGAGGAGTACAGTTAGTTGTGTATGGAGGTGCGAATATTATTGGCTACATTTTAATTTGGGAAACATTTATATTCCTAAAACTTTTATCACTTTGTATGATAAATTGATCCGGAGAATTGGATTCTTCATTTTTTGTTTCAATGTAAAGGTAGTTTTTGGTGTGATTTTTCCACCTTTTAATCTTAATAAATGGGCTGTCTGAATTAAATATCATTTCACTAGATGTGATTACTCCATTTTCGATTTTTCCCGAATAGATTTTATTTCTCTTTGAAAAGAGAATATTAATATCAGAATTGATAACATCAATTGTTAATACTTCAAGTTTGAAAGACGCATAAATCAAATTTGTGGGGATAGCATTTCTATTGTCTAGCATATCAGTACAATATCCTTGTAATGGATTCAACTTTATAGTTTTGAGAGAATCAGGATTTTCAACTAATTGGATAGAGGAGTAATTAGCACCTAAATGACGTAGTCCATTTAGGATAAAAAATTTTCCATCGGATTTAACTATTTCTTTAGGACAAGTTGACTGTAAGGTTTTTATACGATTGGTTAGTCGGTTTCTGAAAAATGTTAAACCTCCCCATTCGCCTTTACAACAACATTCAATAATATATTCTTCATCAATATAAGTGGGAGTATACAATTGGCTTAGTTGGAAAGTGTCATTTTTTAAGAGTTCAAGACTAATCTCTTTGGAAGAATTAGAATTGACTTTGTACTTGTTCCATTTTTCGTCAATTATGTAAGTTGATGATTCTGTATTTAAAATAAATTTGATTGAGGTGTCAATGTCGAAATGAATTCTCCTTATTGTTAAATCATCCAAAAAATATAAATGATTTGAATTGGATATGAAGTATACGGTTGAGTCGATAGCGAACATTTCTTGAATATTTGAAATACTCTTATCGGTATGTGATTGGATGTTTTTGTGATGAAAGTGTGTGTGGATATTCATCTCCGAAGAGATAATCGTCATAAAGCAAAGGCTGGCTAATATTGGAGTTATTATTTTCATAACGATTTTTTGTGATTAACAAGTAAATATACTGAATCCTATAAAGTCTTCGGTATCCGATAAGATGTTTTGTAGTAGAGGCCTCTAGTTTGGAATAATCGGATAAAATAAAAGAGGCCGTTTCATCGAAACGGCCTCCTCACTCAACACAACTATAAGTAAATCAATAGAAAATTAATGCTTGGTGAATTTGTGTGTACTTGAGGATATGGAACCATCAGCAGTATTGACTTGTAGGAAATAAACTCCTTTACTCAAGTCAGTGACTTGAAGATGATGAATCGTATTTCCTTGTGAAATAACCACTGCTTCTTCCTTTACCTTCATTCCGAAACTATTGTAAATGGTAACGGTTATATTTTGCTGGCTCTGAGCGTTGAGTGATATATTCAAGGTGTTCTTTGCCGGATTAGGATAAATTTGGTTAAGGCTGAGGTATCCTTGGCATGAACTCCTGAATGATATAACTTTTGAGTATTCGTATGAACCGTCTAGATCCACCATTCTAAGTCGGTAGAAAACGTTTTCATTATTATCTTCTCTGTCAGTAAACTGATAGGTTAGCATTTCCATACTTTGACCAGCAGCATTGATGGTCATGATTTCTTCGAAATCCCTCCCATTCCAGCTTCTTTCTATGGCAAAATATGACGAGTTCTCCTCAGTGGCAGTCATCCATTCCAATTGTGCTTGGCAATCCTTTTCAGATACTTCGAATAGTACCAACTCAACCGGTAATGCGAAATCCTGAAGACTCAGTGTTGAACCTGAACTAACTGCAGCATTTGCAGGGCCTGCACCTGTACCATCTGCTCCTGAACCACCGATTACGGTAGTTTGGTCAATGTTTCCGAATGTTGATGTTACACTGGTAATCAATCCCGGAGGGAATCCGGTAGCTTGGTAATTACCCGAACCATCAGAGACCACTGATTCAGAAGCCGTACTTCCATCATCATAGGTTACGGTTACTGTGAAAGTCTCTCCTGCAGCAGGAACTGTGAAGTTCTCATCACTGAATAATGTACCCTCTACGGTGATAGGCATGTAGAATCCTGCACTGATATTGGAATAGGATGATGCTCCCGTAGTTCCGTCAGTAGAATTGCTACTATGTGTGCTACCATCTACGGTGAAAGTGTGTGATTCATTCATAGTGATGTCACTATCAATAGAACCGTCAGCACCACCTTCAGTCGTATTGGCCTTGGTTTCATCGAATCCTGCAGGAGCGTCAAAGGAAACAAAATAAGTACCCGGACCCACACCCATGAATTCGTATGAACCACCAGTTGAAGTTACCCTGTCTTCCAATACGTTATCCGAACCGTCACAAAGTGTACAGCTGTATAGGTAAACCTCGGTGTCAAGTGTGGCATCCATTCCGCCCGATGTTCCATCGAGTGTGGTGAATGATGTTCCATCATTATTACCTGACGTTCCGTCACCATAATTATCATGGAAAATGTTACCTGAAATGATACCCAATGCATCACATGGATTGGCTGATGCAGGAGGTGTTACGGCTTCTGCACCACTGATAGAACAATCTCCATCTGAACTGATATCCGACAAAACACCGATTGTTGAACCTTGGGTTCCTGTAACATCATAATTGTATGTAGCAGGATTAGTGGCTCCACCCGGCATTGGGTTGGTAAAGGTCACGGACCCGGAAGTCGTGTTGTTTGATCCAGAGAATGTTCCTGTAATATTGGCACCTGAATTATCCACGAGAATGGAATTGTTCATTGTAAGTGTTCCTGAGTTATTCTCTATTCCCATGCCTGAACTTCCGGAGGTTCCTGTGATGGTTATTCCATCCAGATTGTAGGTCCCTGCATTTTCGATATGAAAAGCACCTCCAGCAGGTGTATTATTATTGAGGAACAATGAGTTGGTCATGGTTACGTTCGCATGTCTGAAGAAACAGGCACCACCCTCATTCACACAGCCATTGAATGCAAACACGGAATTATTGATGACTACATCATTCCTACTGGATGTTCCTCCTGCATTACTACCGATGGCACCACCGTCACTACTTCCGCCACTTGTGCTATTATCATAAAAATAGCAACCATCCACATTCAGACTTACCCTACTATTGATCATAATGGCACCACCACCACCTGCAGAAAGCGCTGAACCACCAGTCGCAATATTACTGGAGAAGTTGGAATTGGTGACATTAAGCGTCATTTGGGTTGTTGCGTATATGGCTCCACCACCCACGCCTGAGGATGTGGTATTGTTATTTTCAAAACTACATCCATTGAAAGATACTGTAGTGTAAGTACGGTCAGGAGCAGAGAGATTACCTGAAATTTGTACTGCACCACCATTTCCATCCCGTCCGTTACATCTGAATCGGGTATTGTTGAATGTCGCATCGATTGTATTGGAATCATCACCAGTGATTTGTACAGCACCTGAATTGGCCGTATTGCTAATGGCGTCAGATGAGGTGGGATTGCCGATGAATGCACAATCATTGAATGTAACACTCGTATTGCCATTGACAGCTGAAATGACGACAGGTTGTGTTGTGGAACCATTGGCAAATATTACATTTTCGATGACTGCATTGTCACAGTTATCCAGTACCAAGGAACCTGTAGAACGATTGAAACCATCGAATGTGAAATTCCTGATGGTAAGGTTGTCTATATTGGAGACATCGAAGAAGCCGAGACCTGCAGCAGTCGCATCAATATATGAACCCTGACCATCTATGGTCAGTCCTGAAAGATTGTTACCTACTGCACCAACAAGGGTACTCAAACCCCAGTTGCCACCCGGCGAAGCATTCGTGAACATGCTAGGGTCTACCAAAATGGTTTGGTTGGGTGCATCATTGGCCACAGCCGTATTGATGGCATCCTGAAGTGTACCGTTACCGGAACATGGACCTGCCTGAATGGTTTGTGCCTGAATGTTGGATTGTATAATCAAAAGGAATAAAAGTAGGGGGAATAACTTAGCTATTGTAAAGTGATTATTCATAGCTTGAGTGAGTTTGCAACCCAAATAGCCTCCTAGGTCAGTAGGGGATAGTTTGGGTAAATAGTTCTGAAATGTAGTTAGAATTAGTGTGTGGGGAATCTAACTAGTACCTCGTAAAGTTAATTCTTGAGCTGTAGTATTACAACTTAAAAGTCTGGAATATTTTAGATTTCTAAAATGGTTTATATTTTTTAAATAATTGATAAACAATATTTTGTGTAGTTACTTGTGGCTTGATTGTAAAGATTAAAGTAGTATCTTTGTAGAAGTGATAATAGAAAAAGAATAGTAGTGTGAAGAATGATAAATTGTTTGCCTTGATTCGATCCATGAATAAATCCGAAAAAAGGTATTTTCAGTTATTCTCCGGTATATCTGGTGATGCTAAGGGAAAGCGATACTTGCAGGTTTTCAATGCGATGCAATCCTTGAAACGGTATGATGAGAAATTGCTGACCAAGCGACTCATTGACAAGGGGATAAGTATTAAGAATTTGAGTGTTGAGAAACATTATCTTTACAATCAAATCCTAAAGGCCCTATGTCAGGTTAATAGTATCAAGAGCGCCAAGGTGGAAGTAAGGCAGTATATGGATATGGCTGAGGTACTGTTCACAAAGGGACTATACGAGCAGGCGCTGAATTTTTGTCATAAGGCGCTAAAAACAATAGATGAATACCAAATCATGGGGTTGAGAACAGACGCCCTATTGATGGAGCGTAAAGTCCTTGGGTATCTATCAAATAATGAGGAGTTATTGGATAATTCCGAACGGTTTCGTTCCTCGATCCAAGGACTGGATGAATTCCTGCATCAGGATGAACTTTACAGGGATAGTATCCGGCAATTGTATAAGGTTGGCAAAGTAAGGAATGATGAGGAAGCTACTGTATTCCAATCCATCTTGAAACAATTGGATACTGAAAAGGAGCAGATGGGACTTCACGCCAGTATTCGAAGGAATCAGACCTTGGCTGCCATCCACTTTTCAAATAATGAAGTGGAAAAGGAGTACGAATGCATGAGGAATAACTTGGATCTGATGGATGGCCATCCCAAATTCAAGGAGGAACACATTTATGAATATGTGGTTTTTTATAGCCACATTCTAAGGATGGCCAAGAAAATAAAGGAGGAAAACTATCCTTTACTATTGGAGGAATTTCTGGAGTTGGGTGAATCCATAGAAGCCAGCAAACCCAATATCAAAGCACGGGTATTCAGTTTGGCTTACAGTACGGAATCTGTTAGATTATTGGAGTTGGGAGATTTTGAAAGGGGAGTACAGCTCATTCCGACCATCCAGGGTATCCTCAAGGAATATGGCGATTTCATTCCAAGGTCCGTTCACATGACTTTCGAATACAAGTTTGCATATTTCCATTTTGGGAATGGGAATCTGACACGGGCCTTGGCACACATCAATGTGGTCATCAATGATTATTCTGAATCGGATAGGAATGATGTCTTTCGGTATGCCAAGATTTTCAGCATGATTATCCACTTTGAATTGGGGAATTATGCGCTAATTTCCTATCATACCCGTTCCATGATGAGTTATCTGAAAAGGAGGGGAATTCTTTATCCCACAGAAAAGGATATCATTCATTGTCTGAAGAATTTGCCAAAATGCAAGGGCGAGGAAACCCGCCATAAGTTATTGGCTGACACCAAGGAAAAGATACTGGTTCATTTTGAGGAAGACCAAAGAGAAAAGAATCTATTATTATTCTTTGATATCATTGCTTGGTTGGAAAGTAAAATCACGGGGCAATCTTTTGGAGATGTAAAACGTGATAAATGAGTCGATTAGATAATTATCAAACAACAACACTTATTCCATGAAAATTAACTTTCAAAAAGTACGGAATTTCAACCAACTCATCCTGGCCATAGCAGGTAGTTTTGTGGCTATATTATTAATCACCTTATTGGTTATCCTATTGGTGACATCAATCAATAATATGATAAATTACCGTTCCAACCAAGTGGAAACAGGAATCATAGCTACGGAAGAAGCTGAGGAACTGGTACGGGATAGTATGAGAAAGCAGATTGTTTCCTTCAGTACCTTATCCAATATTGATTCTGTTCGGCAGTTATTCATCGTACCTGTTTCGCAAGCGAATTTGAAAGATGCTGAAAGCTCTTATGATTCGGATTACATGAGTAGTGGCCCTGGTTTCAGTAAGACCAAGTTCCGTAGTTACAGGTCAGATAGGATATATAATAATCTTATACTTTATAATGCATTGGAAAATGAAAGTCATGTCATATTCGATTTCAGGATTTGTGTGACCGGATATCAATACCATCAGGGAAAAGATGATGATTTTATCGTAATCATGGGGAGTGAGAATGATAGCAATAAGGATAATGTAATCAACGAAAAGGATCTGAAGGGTATCTATATTTATGAATTGGCTACCAAGCAGATGACAAAGCTGGAAATCGGAAAGTCGATGACAGTAGTTGATATAGATCAACCCGATAATGCTGATTTCCTAATCGGAAAATTAGCTTGGGATAAGAACGGGAATGGAACTTATGATAAGTACTACGAACCGATGATTTACAAGCGGATAGACTTGGTGAATAAGAGTTTGATTCCCATTCTTGAGGATGGACAAATGGAAAAGATTCAGCAATTATTGGAAGGGATTACGTCTAATTAATGATTTCGGATACAAGCAACAAGGCCTATATCAAAATGATATAGGCCTTGTTGTCAATAGTTATTGGAATTCCATTCTATTCTTTCACTTTGAGTACCAATTTACCCATCTTATCCCCATTGAATAATCTGAGGAATGTTTCCCTGAAATTCTCAATGCCCTCATAGACATCCTCCTTGGACTTCAGTTTGCCTTGCATGATCCATCCTCCCATTTCAAAGGCTGCTTTCTGGTAGTCCTTGACATAATCCATCACGACCATACCTTGCATGGTGGCTCGGTTAACGAGAAGCGAAAGATAATTGCTAGGGCCTTTGATGGCAGTGGTATTGTTGTATTGTGAAATGGCTCCGCAGATGACAACCCTTGCGTGCATTCTCAATTTGGCAAGTGCCTCATCCAGAATGTCTCCACCCACATTATCAAAATATACATCTATACCCTTGGGACATTCCCTTTTGATACCGTCCCTAACGGATTCACTCTTGTAATCTATGGCACCATCAAATCCCAATTCATTGACGATGTAGTCACATTTTTTCTGTCCACCGGCAATACCAATGACCTTACAACCCTTGATTTTGGCGATTTGCCCTACAATGCTTCCTACGGCACCTGCAGCACCTGAAACCAAAACGACATCGCCCTCTTTGATTTTACCCACTTCAAGGATTCCGAAATAGGCAGTCATACCCGGCATACCCAAGGTGCCGATGTACATGGGTAATGGTGCTACATTGGGATCAACAGGATAGTAGTTTTTTCCATCCGTCAGTGAATATTGTTGTACACCTCCCCAGCCGGAAAGGAAGTCCCCCTCCTTGAATCTCGGATGATTGTTGGCCTTGATGACCTTTCCGACCGTGCCGGCCCTCATGACTTCACCAATCTGAACGGGAGGTATATAGGATTTACTATCGTTCATCCAGCCCCTCATTGCAGGGTCCAGGGAAATATAATGGTTCTCGATTACGATTTCACCCGCTGCCGGTTCTGGAATCGGATTGGATTCCAATGTCCATGTGGATTCATCAGGAAGGCCTACGGGCCTCTGGACTAATTTGACTTGCTTATTCACCATGATTATAATGTTGTTAGGAATAATTCAATTAATGGAAAGCGAATATAAACCCAACAATGCATTCTTTGTGAATGTTTGGATAAAATGAATAGGTATAAAATAAAAAACGACAGCAACGCAATTGCGTGCTGCCGAATTAGTAAGCTCTATTGAGCTATACCCCCCTTTTCTTCATCCACGGGGTGGATATTAGTTCTTCATGGCTACTCTGTACTCATTGGTGTCGTGCTGATTTTCAACCCAGTAGTTGTAATCCTCAACCATTCTGTCCATATTCTTCAACTTGAAGTCCTTGGAACCCAAACGAGTGGTAAGAGCCTTGTAATCCTTGAATAATTTCTTGGTTTGTGCAGAGAAGTTCTCCTCATCAACCTTTTCGAAGTTTCCATCCTCATCCTCAACAAAGAATGAATATGTATATGGATTCTTCACATCATTTCTTACTTCAACATAGAAGCAGTATAGTGAATAGTGACCATCGGTTACCTCCTTGTGCATGAATACAGTGGTAGGTCCGAACATTCTGGATGGACGGTCAGATTTTCTTGTATCATATTCAACCAGACGAGTCGTTTTCTTTCCTGTACAATCCAAAACAGTTTCGTTGAATGCGTAACCCTTTAGTTGGTTAGGCTTATATACGGTCTTCTTGGAAGAACCGGTCTTGAAAAACTTCACTTGGATTTGATTGTCAGCCCAATCAGCAACTATAATCTGACCCTTTATTTTCTTTCCTGAGTTATCAATTACATATCCAGGAACTTTGTCACCTTTCTTGGTTTGGGCATTTATGGTAGCAGTTAATCCGAATGTTACTAACAAAAGTAGAGTAGCAAAATTTTTCATGATTCTAAGTTTTAAATTTGTAGAGGATTATTCCGTTTGACATTCACAATAAGCACCGATATCCTTTATTTATAAATCCGAGGAATGCCCGAGTTGTGACATGAAAAATTATACTTTACATTAAATTTTAATATGCTTTTTTTGATTGTAAGTACTTGGAATATAGATATTTAGTAGTTATTTTGTTCTGAGGGTAGGTGTCTGCTGTTTTAGCCTGTATTTGACTGGTTTACTGATATATCCATATGCCATTAATCAGTATTATGTCCATAGTTATTGTATATTTTAACAACAGCTATTCTAATTTGGCCGAAAGGAAGTATGAGGGTAGGAAAGAGAATTGTTAGATTAAAATTAGTTTGAATTTTTTCCGCTTTTAAGTGACGTTTATGATGTGCTTTCTAGGTCTGAATTATTTAAAAACAAGCTGAAAAAAATGAAATTTAATGTGGATTAATCCATTTTTTACGATTTCGGCTACTAGGAACACCCCGAATAGACTCAGTTAGACCATCCGTATTCCTAGAATTAGAATGAATTACAAGAAAAGAAAGCTGGCGAATGTGAAAATTACCAGTTGATGGTAAGTATTTCTTCCGTATCTGGGTGTAAGGACCTCCTTACAGGGCATCCATGGGCTGCTTTTTCTAATTTCTTCTTATCTACATCAGAAAAATCATTGGCAGGCATTTGAATAATGACTTCTATGCGTGCAATTCTCCTTGGACCCGATGAAGACATGACCTTGGTAGCCGATGCAGAAGCTCCTTTGATATCCAGCCCCATGTCTGTGGCCTTGATACCCATGATTGTCAGAATGCAACTTGCAAGGGCTGTTGCGACCATATCCGTAGGAGAAAAGGACTCACCCTTACCTCGATTATCCGTAGGTGCATCTGTAATTAGCTGATTACCTGATTTGATATGCGTGGCTTCTGTTCTTAATTCTCCCAGATAGATAACTTTGGATGTCATGATTTGATAGATTGGTTCCTAGGGCAAAGTAATACATATTATGTATATATAAGTAGGTCCGGGCATAAATTGAAATACATTTTGTCGCTCTGAGGCTAAACCTAGGCTAGGATGTTTGCATTTATATTAAAAGATGTAATTTGTTGTGTTAATTGGACACTAAGTAGTCTCTTGTTGCGGATTATCGAACTTCAATCCACCCACATTTAAAGATAGTAACATGAAATCATTCTACTCCCTTATCATTCTAATCTTATCCATTACCTATATCCCAACCATTCTACAATCTCAAACAGTTGAGAAAAAAGTAATTCTTCAGGGATTCTGGTGGGAATACGAAAATCATAATTATCCGGATGGTTGGGCCAATTATCTGGCAGATCTGGCTCCACGACTTAGGGCTATGGGAATTGATGCAGTCTGGATTCCTCCTACATATAAGAATTCATTCACTTCATCCACAGGATATGCACCATTCGACCATTACGATTTGGGCGATAAGTACCAAAAGGGTTGGGATGGCAATGAGTTGGACATCAGGACGAGGGTAGGAACCAAGGACGAGGTACTCCGTATGATTGCAATATTGCACGCTAATGGAATAGAGGTTTTACAGGATATTACCCTGAATCATGTTACCGGAGCAGGAACAGGGGTAAATGGTGCAGGCGGTCTGGACCCGGAGCCTAATTATTCCGCCGTGTCGAATTCGGGTTACAAGAACTTCAGGTATGTTTGCTACGAAACACCTGTTGATCAGACAACATTCTGTGGTTATGCGAACAGAAAGGGTAGATGGCCGAAAAATTATATGAATTTTCATCCGAATCCAGCCCATAATGTCACCAATGGGAATTGGGAAATTGCTCCTTGGGGGCCGGATTTATCCTATGGTATTGATGAAGCAGGTAATGGTAATGGATTTGGTCCATCATCCAATTTGTGCGATTTTCCATCATGTATCGGCGAATGCTATGATCCACCACAGGAAAACCAATACAATAGGAATCATGCTAGGGATTGGATGATGTGGTTCAAGAAACAAACAGGTGTGGATGGTTACAGATGGGATGCAGTCAAGCATTTTCCTTATTTCGTTCAGCAGGACCTGAGTTATAACTGTAAGTACGAATTACCCGATTGGGCTGCAGGAGGTACAGAGATGTTCAATGTAGGGGAATATGTTGGGAGTAAGAACGAACTGGATGCATTCGTTGATGATGTTACCTTTTCCAATGGAGGAAACGAAATGATGATGGGCACTTTTGATTTTGGTCTGAGGGCTTTTGATGATAATGGAGGTATCTATTCGATGGTTACCTCCGGTGGTTTCTTTGATATGGCTACATTGCCGGCAGCCCAACAGGAAAGGAGGTATTCCGATTTCAATGGAATGAGGGTACACAGGACGGTTCCCATGGTGAATAACCATGATACTTTCAGACCTGTTCTGGATAGTGATGGCGATTATCAAGGATGGAATTCCGGAAGTGAATTATCACCACATATATATCCTTATGATGACCGTTTGGCATTGGCATACGCCGTGATAATGGCAGTGGATGGGAATCCTCAGATTTTCCTGGAGGATTTGTTTGATATTGGAATCAATGGTAATCGTTTCAATCATAATCCAAAGACAACAAACCCCAATACCGGACTTCCTGCAAGGGAACCCATCGTTAATCTGATTTGGTGCCATCAGAATTTGGATTTCAAAGGAGGTGATTACAAGGTAAGGTCAACTGCAAGTGGTGGCAATGTATACTTCAACCCAGGGTCGTCTGCAGGGGATCTATTAGCCATAGAAAGAAGCGGAAAGGCGATTATAGGATTGAATGACAGGGCTGATGAATGGCAATCCTGTTATGTGGATACGGATTTTGCTCCGGGTACGGTACTCGTGGATTATAGTGGTGCGAACGGAACGGACACCTATGTGGTACCTGCTGATGGGCGTGTGAATGTCAATACCCCTCCAGTCAATCCAAGTGAGGGATGGTATGGCTATTCGGTTTGGGCTCCCCAAGGGCTTGGTCAGAATAGCTACACACCTGATCGTTCCGTGATGACTTCCCAGGAATGGGAAATGTCAGATGATTTGGGTGACAGTCATTGTAAGTCATTGGGACAGGGTGGACAATTACCGGCTCAGTCCTGTTCATATAGAATTGCGGGTAAGATTTATCCTGAAGCGAATACAACAGCAGGCATCACAGTCTATAAAACTGAAGCTGATGAGGATATCACCGTTTCGGTCTATAATGCGAATGGTGATATCATTGCTAGGGAATCGGGAACCCAGCAACCCGTGGAGATAACATTCAATGTACCACAAACGGGATGGTACAGTATCAAGGTGCGGAATAATGATGATACCCAATTGGGACAGGTCGTTTATGTAAGGGCGGATTATCAGGCGCCAATGGAAATTTCAGCCATCAATGATTTTGCTACTCCACAGGTTTCCATGTGGAATGGCAATGGAGGAACCTGTGATTGGAATGATTGTTCGAATTGGGATGAGGGATTGGTTCCTACGACGAATACAATGGCCATCATTCCTGAATGTGTTATGGTTTATCCTTGTATTCCTGATGGCCACCCTACTAATTTATTGGATGACCGTTCGGAGTTCGTCAGTGCGGATACTGAATGGCAATTGGATTTGGAACTCAGTGTAATACCGAATCCGTTCTCGACAGCAGTTCAACTGGTTTGTCGCGATTGTCAGGATACATACGATTTGGAAATCATTAATTCGCTAGGACAGGTTATTCTTTCCCATAGTGGTCAGTTTGAGGAATTAAGCCAAAGGGTTGGTGATTTGTCCGTTGAATGGGATAAGGGATTGTATATCATCCGCCTTACCCAAAATGGGAAGCACAGAACCGAAAAAGTGATTAAGATGTAATTAGGATACATTCTTAATATCTCATTGGGAAATCATTATGATTCCCAACTTTGTTCTATTCCTATATTTGCATTTAAAATTGATAATATGAGGAATATTCTAACCTTTTTGGTAGCTATATGTCTATTGTATTCCTGTGCCCCTGAAAATGGTGGTGAGGCAACAGTAGCCCAATCCGATAATAACATCCTCCGATTACTTTCCGATTACAGGATTCATGGGGATGATGAATTCAAGAGTGAAGTCGGGTATGTAGCTGTGGTTGCTCCGACCCTAACGGATAAGAATGTATTCGACTTGGGACTATACATGGCCGGATTTTATACTTACTTGGAGAATGAGGCCAAGGGTGGGGTAGAGACAGTATTGATTGCTTCTGATTCTACCAGATATTATGAGACATTCATCAATCGACTAGAAAAGCACAATCCTGAATTATTCGAATCATTGTCATTCGTCAGTGATACCTCAGGCCAATTGATTCAGAAGATTGCATCCGAATCAGCGCATTTGGATCATGCTGGTTTTGCATTGGCCTATGATAAGAATGGGGAATTCCTATATCATCTGGATGAATATCGTTGTCAGGGAGAAAAATTACAGCGTTTGTATCAGACCTATTATCCTAGGACGATAGCAGCACATCCATCACCGAATTATGAAATTAAGGAAGGAGAGAAGTTACCTGCGGAATTATTGAAATATGTAGGCGAATCCCTAGGTAAGGAGCATGTGATGTTTACATTCTATCCGTCACCGCTGAGTCATGCATGTTCCATCCAAATGGATGACTTTACCCATTTTTCAGCTCAAAAGAACCTGAAGATGTTCGCAGTTTCGATTGGTAATGACGAACAAATCAATTCGTGGAAAATGAATCAGTATGTAGGATTGAATATGATTGCGGATTCGACAGGTATCATTTCCAATGATTTCAATTCACTACTCAGGGAAGAAGATGGCATCGTATATTCTGACCGTACCGTCTTTATTATAGATAAGAACGGAATCGTAAAGTATATCAATGAGGATTATGATGTTCTGGCAGACTTGAGAGGGCTGGAAAGTGCCATCCTATCCTTATCGGAATAGATGAATATACTCGGATAAGAAAATAGAAAAGGGCCTGATTTTGCAATCAGGCCCTTTTCAGTATCAATTACAGGAAAGGATTACCAACGGTCATCCTTATTGTATCTGTCGTCTCTATTGAAACGGTCATCCCTGTTATAACGGTCGTCTCTATTGAAACGGTCGTTTCTGTTGTAACGGTCATTACTTCTTCCGTCCCTGTCATAACGGTCGTTTCTTCTACCTCTGTCGTAGCGGTCGTTTCTACCACCACCGCCACCACCGCCTCCGCGGTTAAAGCGATCTCCACCACCTCTGCTATCACGGTTGAAGTTATTTCTTCCACCGCCGCCGCCACCGCCACCTCTGTCAAAGCGGTTGAAACGTTTTCTTTGGCCACCGCTTCTATCATTGCTGCGGTTTTTGTCTTGAGGTTCATTCTTCTTACACATAATCTCCCTACCATCTACTTCGGAACCATTCAGGGCTTCTATTGCTTGTAAACCCTCGGCTTCTTCAGCCATTTCAACAAACCCGTAACCTTTGGACTTACCTGTATCTCGGTCCATAATAATCTTAGCGGAGGTCACCTCTCCAAATTGTTCAAAGAGCCTCTGTAAGGTATCAACAGTCGTGCTGTAATCTAACCTAGCTATAAAAATATTCATGAATAAAAAATTAAAAAAAGATAAAAATTAAAAAGTACGCAAAATGAATGGAGAGGTAAGGTAGAATGTATAAAGTGTTGTCATTCAAAATATTAACGCAATGGATAATCAATTACTTCACCATTTACATGTAAGGTAGGGTATTTTTCGATAGGATGCTCATTAACAAATTAATTTTTTCCAACAAATATTTTAAAATCGACATTTTATTGAGTTAGATAAAATTAACATTATATAAGGTGCTGTATATTAATGCTTTGTTGTGGAGTCGTGAGGTTTATTAAATCATACAAAAGAGAAAGGGCGTTCCAGAATCCCGGAACGCCCTTTCAGACTATACGATTATGATATGTAAGTTATTACTTACCAATCATTAGTCGCTCAATAGCTTGTGCATTATCTTCCTCAGAGATAATTCTGACGAAGTAGATACCTGCAGCATATTGATTCACATCCAATTCGATATTGGATTGGATAATACCTTCATGACGCTGTGCATCCATTACCTGACCCAATGCATTAACGATTTCCAAGGTAAAGTTCTTGGAAGTTGAGAATTCAACAGAAACCGTTACCATATGGGAAGCAGGGTTAGGGAATAAGTTGAATGAAGTCAAATCCTTGATATCATCAACATCCACAAGGTCTGATACTGTCACTGGACCAGCAACCAATTCACAACCATTGGCATCTGTGATGGTTCCGGTATAATCACCAGGAGCCAAGTTGAAGATGTCCTCAGTAGTGTCGCCATTGGACCAGTTGTAAGTAAATGGAGGTGTACCACCAGTTACAGTGATTTCAATAGCACCATCGTTACCGAATGAACCAGTTACATTATCCACATTCACAACAATTGCAGGACTGAATGTAAGATTAACCGTTACTATAGAATCACAACCATTGCTACCTGTCAATGTCTCAGTACCAGTAGGATTATCCTCACTATACATGTTACCGTTCACCATTACAGAATATCCATCACCTGAACAACCTGAGTATGTTTCAGTTCCTGTAGTGGCAGGATTGAAGACCAAGTTAACTGTTACTACAGAGTCACAACCATTACCACCTGTCAATGTCTCAGTACCAGTAGGATTATTCTCATCATACATGTTACCGTTCACCATTACAGAATATCCATCACCTTCACAACCAACATAATCCTCAGTACCTGTAGCAGATCCGTTTCTAACCACTGTGATAGGATTAGAAAGGCTGAAGCAACCCATCAGGTCACCTGCATTGTTACCTACAGCAGCACCCATCAGACCATCCTCGTAGCTCAAGTGCCAGATTAGGCAAGTACCCTCACCAGCGCCATCAAGGTCGAATGGACCGGCACCTGCAGGAAGATCAAGGATTACACCGTCAGGATCAGTAATAACGAACTGAGAGTTACCACCCATGTTACCTGTCAATGTTACATTGATAGGATCTCCGATACCATCCACACAGATAGTGGTTGGGTCAGTGGTAGTAATCGTACCACCCATTGG
>JAHDHL010000116.1 GCA_020631355.1 Saprospiraceae bacterium
TCAAAATCTCATGTATGCAATTACAACGACTCAATATGGATTCTTCTTGGTGGATGCAAATGGGGGATGTTTCATTCCTGATTGACCCCTGGCTGGTGGGTTCGGAAGTGGATGGATTCTCTTGGCTGAATGAACAGTGGCATGTGGTACCACCAGTGGAAATCAAGGATTTGAAAAGCTATGATTTCATATTGGTTACGCAGTACTATTCCGATCATTGTCATCCGAATACATTGCGCGCGTTGGATGCGAATATTCCCATTATTGCGACGGCAGGAGCGTATAAGAGAATCAAAAAGGAATTGCCCGATAGGGAATTGATATTGATTCAGGATAACCATACGGTTTCGTACAAGGGGATTAAGATGACGTCCTTGAGACCTCAAAAGAAGATGGATCCGATTTATTATTCCATGATTCTTTCCAAGGAGACAAATCACTCCTTCTTTTATTCCCCACATGGTTTCGAATTGACAAATAAGCAAAGGGAAATTGCAGCCCAATATCAATATGATTTATTGATGACGACCTTTTCGGATTTTAGAATACCAAAAATTATGGGAGGACGTGTGAATCCGGGAATTGAGAATGTAGAATATCTGAATGCGCTTCTCCAACCCAAGAAAATCATCAATACACACGACGAACCCAAAAAGGGTAGGGGATTGGTATTGAAATTAGCCAAGGTGGTGTTCCCGGATTATCCAACCATCATGGAAAGGAAGGATATGGAATTCATCCATACACCTGACTATGAAACGATAGAAATCTAAGGATTCATTTTTAGGAATCAAAATTCAAAAGGCTCCAATAATAATACTTCCTTGCGGAATCGTTTCTCCTTGATGACTGCTTGGATATCCGAATCTCCATTGGGTCTGAATTTCTTATCAGGTTCCACATATTCGTAATTATCCAAACCGAATGGGTCATTCTCATCATAGGCATCCTCTACTTCTTCCACGTCCTCTATTATTTCTTCCTCCAAGGGAGCATTGGCCTCTCCAATGGCATCCTCATCCAATATACTGAGTAGGTATCCCTCCTCACTTGGCTCAATAAAAATGGGAACGAAAGTCGTATCATCCTCTACGAAGTTGAGAAAGTAAGTCCCATCTTTTTCCTTGAGTTGGAAAGGTGTTTCATCCGCACTGATATAATTCTTACCCGTCATGGACATGAAATCCAAATCGACACCATAAGCCACCGCTTGTTTCTGATCCAACATCATGATATGGGATTCATCGAAGATGTAGTAATCGTCTCTTTTTTGGAATGGATAAATTTCCCCGCCACCATAGTGGTCGGATATGATGATATGCTTATTGGTGAAGAAGTCGTATCGTTTTCCGTTTTCCTCATCATCAAAGGGAACCTTGGATGCATGAAGGGCTTTGACCTCACTAATACTCAATAATTGATTATCCAATCTCTCAACATGAATCAGTTCTTTCACTGTCTTTTTCCGGTTCTCTCCAATCAGGTAAGCACGGTCAATACTTTCATCAGAAATTGCAGCAAAAGCCCCTACCATATCCAGCATTTCAAGATTAATACTTAGGAAATAGCCGTCAAGTTCCTCAGGCCAACCCTCAATATTCGGATGGGAAGCGGATGGGAATGGAGTTGTGGATTTCCCAAGGGAACAACCTAGAAGAAAGCAGACAGCTAGTAAGAAGAAAAAGCCTCTTTTGGCATAGGCCAAG
>JAHDHL010000117.1 GCA_020631355.1 Saprospiraceae bacterium
GCAGGATTGATTGTCGCCTCCGTTATTCCGTTAGCCATGCTCTTTGCCATTGCGATGATGAATCTATTGGGAATCTCTGCTAACCTTATGAGTTTGGGAGCCATTGATTTCGGTCTGATTGTGGACGGTGCTGTCATTATCGTTGAATCGATAGTCCACCGACTCCAATCAAAATTCGGAGGGCAGAAATTGACTGTCCGACAAATGAACGATGAGGTGAAAACCGCTACCCAAAAAATAAGGGGTTCGGCAGCATTCGGTGAAATCATTATCCTGATGGTCTATATTCCCATTCTTGCTTTGGTGGGAATCGAGGGAAAGATGTTCAAGCCAATGGCACAGACGGTCATGCTGGCTATCGGGGGAGCATTGATATTGTCACTGACCTATGTCCCCATGATGTCAGCCCTGTTCCTCAAGAAGAGCATAACGAATAAGAAAACGATAGCGGACTATATCATTGCCTTTTTCCAGAAACTCTATACACCGATTCTGAACCTCGCCCTTCGTTTCAAGATGATTTTTGTTCTGCTGACAATAGCCCTGTTTGCTTTCAGTGCCTATACGTTCAATAGGATGGGAGGCGAGTTCATACCGACATTGGAAGAGGGGGATTTGGCAATGCAACAGATTCTTCCTGCCGGGACTTCCCTTTCGCAGAGCGTCGAGATGGCATCCGTCATCCAGAAAAAATTATTGAAGGATTTTCCGGAAATAGAGGATGTGGTGGTAAATATCGGTGCTGCCGAAATCCCTACCGATCCCATGCCTGTCGAAATCGGGGACTACACATTGGTAATGAAACCGAAATCCGAATGGACATCCGCAAGTAATAGGAAGGAGATGTTCCATAAGATAGAGGAATCCCTAAGTTCGATACCCGGAGTGGGATATGAATTTTCCCAACCCATACAATTGCGTTTCAATGAATTGATGACAGGTTCCAAAGCGGATATAGCCATCAAGCTTTATGGACAAGACCTTGACTTACTATACAGCAAAGCAAAAGAAGCCGAGGGTATTATAACTAAGGTTGATGGTGTCGGTTCCGTCAATGTGGAACAGACTATTGGGATGCCCCAGATTATTATCAATTTCAAATATGACAAGATGGCTCAATACGGTTTGCAGGTCAGGGATGTGAATCGTATGGTTCGCAGTGCATTTGCAGGTGAATCGGCTGGTGTTATTTATGAGGGGGAGAAACGTTTTGATTTGGTAGTCCGGCTGGACGAGAAGTACCGAAAGGGAATAGAGGATGTTCGGAATCTCTATATCTCATTGGATAACGGAACCCAGGTTCCCTTACAATCGGTTGCCTCAATCGAATTGATAGATGCACCCATGCAGATTTCCAGAGACAATACCAACCGTAGGATTGTCATTGGTGTGAATGTGGGGAATACGGATGTTGAGAGTTTGGTCTATAAAATCCAAGAGGAATTGGATGCCAAAGTCGTATTGCCTCCGGGCTATTATTTTACCTATGGAGGACAGTTTGAGAATCTCAAGGCTGCCAATGCCCGATTGATGGTGGCGGTACCCCTTGCCCTTGCCCTCATATTCATACTGCTATATCTCACTTTCGGAAGCGTATCGCAAGCCTTACTCATATTTACTGCCATACCCTTGTCGGCAATCGGCGGGGTTTGGGCTTTGGAACTTCGAGGCATGCCTTTCAGCATATCTGCGGGAAT
>JAHDHL010000118.1 GCA_020631355.1 Saprospiraceae bacterium
GATCAATGGTACCTGTCGCTTTTATGAAATCATTAATCTTAACTTTTGAAAAATCTCCAAACTTGATATTCATGGTCTCTATCTGGGCTTTGGTGAGGTAAATTTCTCCATCCTCGTGTTCATGACCATGACCTTCTGAATGTTCCGCCGATTCACCATGCCCATGGTCGTGACCACTATGGTCATGATTATGACTGCAACCTGATAATAATATTCCTATAAAAGTATAAGTAACGATATATTGTATGATTTTCATCGTATTGAATTTAATTTGAGAAAAATTGATAAAGGATTACCGCTTGGTTATGGGCAAGGGCTTGTTCCAGATACCCTTTGCGATTCCTCGCAGAAATATCCAAGGCATTCAGCACTTCCATATAACCGATTTCACCTGCCTCATAATTCAGTTTCGTAATCCGCATAACCTCAGGATTGATATTCCTCTCCTGTTCCAAGTAATATTCCATCCCCAACCGATAGAGTCCAATCTTATTTTCGATTGCCAATAGTTGTTGGCGGATGATTTGCTTCTGTGCCTCTATGTTCGACTTGGTCACTTCTACCTGTAGTTGCTGTGCCTCTATCTTTTGTTTGGAAGCCTTATTGAATAAGGGGAGTCGAACACCCGCCTCTAATCCGTGAAGCCAGCCCCCATCGAAATAATTCTGAATGCCATAGCCAATATTAAAGTCAGGCTTCAATTCCGCTTCCATTATTCCCACATTCGCCTGTTCCAACCTGATATTCTGGGAAATGAGCTGCATTTCAACCGTATTCAGACTGTCCACAATAGAAAAGGGCAATCTTTTGAGTTCTTCCGAAGTCGTCACATTACCTGAAACATTCAGCAGAGTCGAGAACTGCTTCTCAAGACCTTCAATTTCCAATTCTGTCTGGCTTATAAGCAATCCATATTCGTTTATGGGAGATTGGATTGTCAGCACCTCCAACGGGTTCGCCTCACCCAATTCAACCCGTTTTTTGGCTATGGCAAGATACCTTTCATGGGTATTGATTACCTCCTCATACAACTTCCTAAGTTCTTTCTTTTGTTGCAGTTCGGTATAAAGCTGCCTTACCTCAAGAGCCAACTCCTTCTCCAATAACTGTTTTTGGATGCCGTACTGCTTCACACGTTCCTCTTGTAAGATATTTTCAGCCCGTACTTTTTTAGGATTGGGTATTTCCTGTACGACACCAATCTGATTAACCCTCTGTCCGTTTTTCCTAAAAAGACCGTCACCCTGATAGCTTATTTCTGTATCCCCCAAAGCGTAGGGCAATTCCAACAGCCTATTCCCCTGTTCCACTTGCAAATTTGCTGTACGAATAGACGGATGGTTTAGGATGGCAATTTCCACTGCCTCATCCATTGATATTGCATTGGTTTGGGCATCCATGGAAAGACCAATAAGAAGGAAGGGCAATAATACCAACCCAGTCTTAAGGCTTGACTTGACCTCTTTCTTTCTCTCCTGCCACTTAGCCAACCAACTATACAGGATTGGCAATACAATCAGTGTCAGGAACGTAGCGGTAATCAAGCCACCAATAACTACTGTCGCAAGAGGTCTCTGGACTTCGGCTCCTCCAGAATTTGAAAGTGCCATCGGGAGAAAGCCCAATGAGGCAACTGATGCTGTCAATAATACAGGTCGCAGTCTTACGCTTGTACCCTTGATAATCCGCTCCCTTA
>JAHDHL010000076.1 GCA_020631355.1 Saprospiraceae bacterium
TGTTTCAATCCTCTCAGTAGTGGACAATGCTCTCAAAGAGTTATTTTGGCGTAAAAACCTCAATAACAATGGTTTAATTCAAAATTTTAACACTTTTTTTTGAAGCACTTTGTGACAGTGCCGAAAAAAGAAAAAAGCCCGATTTATCAATGAGCGTTAGACCAAATATAATGATTTTTCGGTATATCCAAGAAGCTTGACGATGAAAATTTCAAGGCAACATTCATTTGTTGATATGGATATAACATTAATACCACGAGGTTTTAGCTTATCTATCTGATTTTTGAAAAGTACCTATCCTAAACCAGACTTAGGAATCAGCTAAAAATCTGTGACATTTCGTGATTTTAGAAAATCTTTATTTTTCGCGCGAGGCTCGGATTAGACTGGATGCTAGATTATTAGACGTTAGACGATTAGATGTTAGACTAGAAGATTACAGATAGTCACTGCCAATATCCTACAAACCCAGGTACATTCATCCTGAACATCAACTCCTTTTCACTCTTTTCACTTCTTCACTCCTTTCACTTTCTACTACCCATTTTTCATTATAAGCAAGCACTACACCTACTTCCCTACCAAAATCCAATTCCCCTTGACATCCAAATAATGAGCATCAGGGAATACAGTCTTGAACTGGTTTTCATAAAAGGCCGAAGTCTGCGAGATATCCGTTTCCAATAAGGCCAGTCGGTTAAATAATAATAGACCCTCCGGGCGGAGAGCGGATTGGAGTTGTTCCAGGAACGCTTCTGTTTCGAATTGGGGCGGCACCACATCATCCTCGAAAATATCCATACAGACCAAATCATACTGTTGGCTGTTCATCTCCATGAATGCCGCCGCATCCGCATTGATGTACTGAATCGGGGATCGGATATCATTCAGGGAATATTTTCCCGCCAGATAGATGATGGTATCATCAATTTCCACTGCGGTATATTCGGCATCAAGGCCATACTTCCGTTCCAGCATGAAAGGAATACTACCCAATCCCAACCCAAGGACCAATACATCCTTGGGAGCCTTGGTACGAATATCCAATTCATGGAAAGCCCTATCAAAATTGACATACAAATCATCAAAGGAATAAACGGCGTTTTGGGTACAGAGTTGGTATCTGCCCCTGGAGAGAAGCACGTGGAGTTCTTCATTGTAATCACTGGAGAGCGATTCCAATCGGACATCCATCAGATAACTCAGCCATTTTTTCCAGAGCGGTTGTTGCATCAAGCTCCTTTTTCCCAAGCTCGGTAGGACTTGGAGGCCTCCATGACATGCTCCATGATTTTCTTATCCTCATCATCCAGTTCCACTCCACGGCGGGCCATCATAATCCGGGCTGTTTCATATGCCTTTTCCAATTTGAAAGTCATATACCCCGATGCGCCCCCCCATGCGAATGAGGGTACAAAATTCCTTGGGAATCCGGAGCCATAGATATTGGTACTTACGCCCACTACTGTTCCGGTATTGAACATCGTATTGATACCGCACTTGGAATGGTCACCCATGATAAGACCGCAGAATTGCAGGCCGGTTTTCTTGAATTTCCCGGAGGGATAATCCCAGAGTTTCACTTGGGCATAATTATTCTTAAGATTGGAATTATTGGAATCCGCACCGATATTGCACCATTCACCCAAGACGGCATTACCGAGGAATCCGTCATGGCCCTTATTGGAATATCCGGTGAAGACCACATTATTCACCTCTCCACCTACCTTACAGTGGGGTCCGAGTGTTGTGGCACCATATATCTTAGCCCCCATTTTCAATACGGCTCCCTCATTCATGGCCAATGGCCCACGAATGATACAGCCCTCCATGATTTCGGCATTGGCTCCCACATAGATGGGCCCCTTGGAGGCATTCAGAATCGAACATTCCACCTTGGCTCCCTTTTCCAGGAAAATATCATCCTCTGAACCGATGATGGTATTGGTATTGGAGATGCGTTCCGAAGTCCTATTCCGGGTCAATAAGGCAAAATCCTGTCTTAGGGCCTCATCATTATACATGAAGATATCATAGGGATGGCGAATGCGGATATAGGGTGTATCCTCCAGGTCGAACCCCTTGAGGCTATCCACTTCCTGGTCATTCATGAGGCGTTCGAACTGGTGCGCATCAAGCTTTGCAGCAATGAGGTCATCCCCTTGCAAAAGGGCTTCGTTGAAATCCAGTTCATTCACCAGTCTGAACAACATATCAGAGGGACATACGCCACCATTGATGACGATATTCTCACCACTGACATGTATGGGATATTTTCCCATCAGATAATCCTGGGTAATGTAGGAAGCTCGTCCCTTGAGGTATCTTTCCCATTTTTCACGGATGGTCAGGATACCTACACGCAACTCACCTACAGGTCTGGTGTAGACCAAGGGCAAAAGGTGGTCCCGTCTCTCATCATCAAATAAGATAATATTCGCACTCATAGTGGGTTTCTCCGACTTTGTTTCATGTTCAGATTGGAACATTCTAGTTAGGTTTCTGTTATCAGCAGTTTGTTCTTCAGCTATGGTTATACACAAAAATAATAAAGTCCTGAACCAATCGGGTTCAGGACTTCATAAATATGCAACAATCCTAGATTATTCTTAGGAATGCGAGCTGATTACTCTTCCTCCTCCTCTCTCTTTTTAGTGAATTGGGAGAACTTAGCAAACTTCTTGTTAAACTTATCGATACGTCCGGCAGTATCTACAAACTTCATCTTACCGGTGAAGAATGGGTGACTGGCACTTGAGATTTCCAATTTTACCAATGGATATTCCTGACCATCCACCTCGATGGTATCCTTGGATGGGGCACATGAACGTGTCATGAATGTATAATCATTGGAAAGGTCCTTGAAAACCACCATTCTATAATTACTTGGATGGATATCTTTTTTCATCGCTATATTTACTTTTATAACTGATTTAAAATTCGGAGTGCAAAGATAGGATTTAGTTTTGTATTGAACAAGCGTACCCTTGATTAATGGAAGATTGGAGAGGGATTAATGGAAAATATCCCCAATTCGCTGACTTTTAACACCTATTCTTCTTCCAAACATACCTCAGTGGCCATCATTATCCAATTTCAATGGCGAATTATTCGTACATTTGCAGCGTCAAAACGGAAGGGTTTATCCGTAAACCCCTGATGTTAAATTATTTTTATTTTAAGAATCAATATTATAAATATCCACAAATGAGTAAAGTTACCGTAGTCGGTGCCGGAAATGTAGGAGCCACTTGTGCCAATGTATTGGCCCACAAAGATGTTGTCAAGGAAATCGTATTATTAGATATCAAGGGGGATTTCGCAAAGGGAAAGGCCTTGGATACTTGGGAGCAAGCACCTATCGACTATTACAGCACCAAAACTGTAGGAACGGATAATTATGCGGATACAGCTAATTCTGATATCGTTGTGATTACGGCTGGTATTCCTCGTAAGCCGGGAATGAGCCGTGACGACCTGATCTCTACCAATGCCAAAATCGTTACCTCAGTTACAGAATCCATCCTTAAGTATTCTGAAAACCCTATCATCATTGTTGTTTCCAATCCTTTGGACGTTATGACATTCGCAGCTTACAAAGCAGCAGGTTTGGCTTCCAACAGGGTATTCGGTATGGCTGGTATCCTTGATACTGCCCGTTACCGTGCGTTCTTGGCCGAGGCTTTGGAAGTTTCTCCAAAGGACATCCAAGCTATCCTAATGGGTGGACATGGTGATACCATGGTACCGCTTCCAAGATACACCACTGTTTCAGGTATTCCTGTAACAGAAATGATTGATGATGACAAATTGGAAGCCATCGTTAACCGTACGAAGAAAGGTGGTGGAGAATTGGTACAACTGATGGGAACATCAGCTTGGTATGCTCCGGGTGCAGCAGCTGCACAAATGGTTGAGACCATCGTTAGGGACGAAAACAGAATCTTCCCTGTATGTGCATACGTGGATGGAGAATACGGATTACATGACATGTTCATCGGTGTACCTGTGAAATTGAACAAGAATGGTATCGGTGAAATCCTTGAGCTTCAATTGAACGAGGATGAAAAGGCATTATTGAACCAATCCGCTGACCACGTTCGTGCAGTAATGGATGTATTCAATAAGATGTCCTTGGCTTAATGACCTGAACGAATCCGTGATGGTATCATTGCCATCATCTGAATTCGACTTCATACAAAATCCCTCTTTGTTATCACAAAGGGGGATTTTTATTTCCAAAACGATGCCTGGGACAAGAAGTTAACATTAAAATAGCATAACCTCAACAATGTAAGTTTTGGACTGTTGGGTTTTTGGCGTAATTTCGCGAATGAATTCCAAACTCCCTAAACACTCCCCACTCACTCTCTTAATTAACATGAACTATGAAAAGAGCTATTACTACAATCATTCTTTTTATCTCCCTTTTCCAAATCCAGATACTCGCGCAAGGAACTGAAACCTTTGCCAATCTCCCATCATCCAGTTCGACCTACACCACTAGGACATGGACAGGGAATGATGGTTCCACCTGGACCGCTACCAACTCCCGTACGGATCAGAATCTCAATGGTACGGAAGCCATCACCATGAATGATGATGTCATCAATACCTATATCGAATCAGGAAGTATTGCAGGGGGCTTGGGAGACATCACCATCACCACCCAAAGGGCCTTTTCAGGTGGATCCGGAAATGTGAGCATCTATGTCAACGGAATGGTAGTCGGTGTGGCTCCTTATTCCGCTACGGCACAAACCACAACCATCAATGGCGTGAATGCCTTGGGTAATGTCGTGATTCGCATCAACAACGAATTGGGTGGTTCCAACAATGGTGGTGCCGACAGGGTCATCATAGATGATATCACTTGGACGGGATATACGACCAGTTCACCATTGGTGGGTTTTGATGCTTCAACCAGTAGTGATACCGAAACTGACGCAACCGTCACGACTTCCATTCCTGTTACACTAACAAACTATGGAGGAAGTCAGGTGGATTTGAGTGTGACCGTTACGGGTGGTACGGCCCAGGCAGGTGACTACACCCTGAATACACCTACCCTTACTTTTACGGCTGATGGCACGCAGAATGTTTCCATTGATATCAATGATGATGCGGATTTTGATAATGAAACCGTAGAAATCACCATTGCCGAAACTTCAGCAACGGGTGTTCTATTCTCTACCACCATCCATACACTTACCATCATTGACGATGACCTTCCATTATTGGTTATCAATGAGATTCATGCCGACCCGGATGCAACAAACGGTGATGCGAATGGTGATGGAACCACGAGCACCACACAGGATGAGTTTGTGGAGATTTTCAACAATGATGCAATGAGTTTCGATTTGTCAGGATTCACACTGAATGATGCGAATGGAATCAGACATATTTTCCCTGCGGGAACCATCATTGAACCCAATCAGGCACTCGTTGTATTTGGTGGTGGTTCACCATCCGGAATTCCCGGGATCGTACAGGTTGCGACAGGAGGAAGTCTTGCCCTAAATAATGGAGGAGACGATGTATCCATTGTATCTCCTATCGGAACCGTCATTGTGACGGAATCCTACGGTAGTACAGGTGGCAACAACCAGTCCTTGGCCAGAAGTGTGGACATTACAGGTGCATTCGTACAACATACGACCATCGCATCCAATCCGGTAAGATTCTCTCCCGGTGCCCTGAATGCAGATGGAACTCCACTTCCCATTGAGCTTATTGATTTCAAGGCGACCAAGGTTGATGATGAAATCCTTTTGGAATGGGCTACAGCAACAGAATTGAACAATGATTTCTTTGAAATAGAAAGAAGTTGGGATGGTATCCACTTTGACATGATAGGTAGAGTGGATGGTGCAGGAAATTCACAAACAATATTGGAATATGATTTTGTGGATAATGATATCGCTACCGGACATCACTACTATCGTTTGAGACAGGTGGATTATGATGGTAGCCAAAGCCTTTCTGATGTACAGGTTGTCTTTGTTGACAGGGCTAGGAAATCGTTGACCGTATTCCCTAATCCTACTCGGGATCTAGTACAGATTACTTTTGGTGATGAGCCGAACCCAGCCAGAATTGAGGTTTTGGATGCCAGAGGTAGTGTCGTTTCTTCCACTGAAAGAATGGCACAAGGCAACGAAACCTTGGACATGACCCAATTCAATGCAGGTATCTATTACATCAGGGTGGAATATGATAACCGTGTGGAAACAATGGCGGTAGTCAAAGAGTAAGAAATACCATCCATCATAATACAACAACCCGAATATGAACGAATCATATTCGGGTTGTTTATTTTAAGCCATTACCTGACGGGCTATTTCAAATCCTTAAGCATCTTCACTTCGGATGGGGTCAGATTCCTCCATTTCCCCTCCTTGAGCTGCCCCAAATGCAAATCCATGATACGGACCCGCCTCAAACTCACCACCTTATAATCAAGATATTCACACATTCTCCTAATCTGGCGGTTTAGTCCTTGGGTCAGAATGATACTGAATACATTGGGTTTGATTTTTTCGACCTTGCACTTTTTGGTAACTGTCCCCAGAATGGGAATACCATTTTCCATCTTTCTGATGAAGCCATCCGTTATCGCCTTATTGACCTTAACCACATACTCCTTCTCGTGGTTATTTTCCTCTCTTAGCACCGGATTCACCACATCACCATCACTCGTAAGGATGATCAATCCTGTTGATGGCTTATCTAATCTCCCGATTGGGAAAATCCTTTGAGGATGATTGATATAGTCTACGATATTCGTCCTGTCCTTAAGGTCTGTGGTACAAGTTATGCCCGGAGGTTTATTCAAGGCGATGTAAACATGTTTATTAGGTTGCTCCTTCAGGGGTTTGCCATCCACCTTGACAACATCATCAGGAAAAACCCGATTTCCTTTCTTTGCAGGCTTTCCATTGATTTTCACCCTACCGGCTTCTATCCATTTATCCGCTTCCCTACGGGAGCAAATTCCCGTTTGGCTGATGTATTTATTCAGGCTGATTGAATCTTCATTGGACATGGGACAAAGGTAGATATTTATTTGAAGTTAAGGAATCTTTCAATGCTTGGGATGTCCTAACTGCAGATGGAAAAAGGCATTCAAGTTTCCCCAATTGGCACCTGTTTGCGGAAATTCCATTCCATTGGAAGTCACCACTTTCATGCATTCAAAACAAACTTCCATCGTCGCCACTATCTCATCATCGGAATCATAAAAAACAATTGCATCCCTCGGGATGTAACAATATGAGGTAGGCATGATAATACTATTGCCCATCACCCTTACCTCAATGGGAGCGAACAAGGTATTGAGCGTATCCAAATCCTCTTGTTCCAATCGCTTCATTTTCCTTGCACTCCGAGCTATCCCATTTTTTCCATTTATCGGTTCGTACAACTCCTTTGGAGCATTCCCCCCTACATTATAAATGTAACTCACAGCGTATTCAAATGCTATGTTAGGATAAGGATAATCCTTAGGATCTGCAAAGATCGTATCTATCATAACAGGTTCGAAATGCTGTGAATATTCCACTACTTCCTCCTGGGTTTTACAAGACAGTAACATTCCGACTGACAATAAGACCCAGCCCATGTAATACTTTATCGTCCTGTTCTTTTCCTTAGTCATATCATTTTGGTTATCTACGCAATCCTAATGCTTTCTGACTATTTGGTTACATAGGAAGTATTGTAATCTGATGAAATAAACCATTCAGACAACAGAGAAATCAAAAAATCGCTATTTTACAAAACAAGCATTCCCTCACCAATCCCTTTTATCATGTCTACTATCAAATACAGAACCTGCCACCTTTGCGAAGCCATGTGTGGTCTGGCCATTGAAGTTGAGAACAATGAGGTCATCAGTATCAAAGGGCACAAAGAAGACATCTATTCCAAGGGCCACATTTGTCCCAAGGGCATTGCACTCAAGGATTTACACAATGACCCCAACCGTCTCAAACAACCTGTAAGGAGAACAGAGGATGGTTGGAAAACCATTAGTTGGGATGAGGCTTATGATACCGTAGAAAAGGAATTGAAACGCATCAGAAAAAAGTATGGGAATGAGGCCATCGGCACCTATACAGGTAATCCAACCGTGCACAACACAGGTACTGCATTGACCTTGTATGACACCATTAATGCCATCAATACAAAGAATCGTTTTGCTTCCCATAGTTTGGATTCCGTACCTGTTTTCCTTGTGAATCAAATGATGTTCGGACATGCGATGATGGCACCTATTCCCGATATTGAACATTTGGATTATTTCCTCATCATCGGTGCCAATCCGATGGCTTCTAACGGGAGCTTCATGTCCACACCCAATATTCGTGGAAAAATCAAAGCCATCCAAGAAAAGGGTGGCAAGGTAGTCGTCATTGACCCCAGAAAAACGGAGACAGCCAAGAAAGCATCAGAGCATTATTTCATCCAACCCGAAACCGATATTCTCTTTCTGTTGACCCTCATCAATGAATTGGTACAAAGGAATGGAATCAGGAACTCAAAATCACTCCGTATATCCGACGGACTGGAACAATTGAAAACGATGGTCATCGGTTTTGAAAAAGAAATAACAGCTCCCATAACAGGTATTACAGCAGAACAAATCCATCAAATCATTGATGACCTGATACATCATGACCACCCCGTAATCTATGGCAGATTGGGTGTAAATACCCAATCCTACGGAACCATTTGCCAGTGGTTGATTACCACTTTGAATATCCTATTGGGACAAATGGATGAGAAAGGAGGCTTATTGTTCACCTTGCCAGCCATTGATTATGTTACCTTGATGGCACACGAATCCAAGATGTTCCGATATGGCAGCAGAGTAGGTGATTATCAGGAAATTATCGGGGAATACCCGACCTCTACCCTAGCGGACGAAATACTCACACCCGGAGCGGGGCAAATCAGGGGATTCATTAGTATTGCAGGTAACCCTGCACGTTCGGCGCCCAATTCCCAAAGAGTGGAAAAGGCCTTGGCTGATTTGGAATTCATGGTAGCCGTCGATATGTATATCAATGAAACCACCCAATATGCGGACATCATCCTACCTCCTGCAGTAGGTTTGGAAACGATGCATTATTCCTTTGTCCTACATATGGTCGCTACACGGAATACCACCAAATTCAGCCCTGCCCCCCTAAGCATATCCAAGGAACAACGCTATGACTGGCAAATCATGGGAGAACTCCAACGTCGTTTATTCGATGGGGGATTCCTAGGTCGGATGAAATCCAACTTCCTTTCCAGACTACATCCCAAGACCAAATTAGATCTGGCTTTGAAAACGGGACCTTATGGTATTTGGGGTGGAAGATTCCTTAAGAAAGGAGGCTTGAGTCTGAAACGATTGGAAAACGAAAAAGGTGGAATTGAGTTGGATGAAATGAAACCCGTACTTCCCAAGCGGCTTTTCACCAAGAATAAAAGAATCCAACTCATGCCTGAGTTATTCGTTAAGGAAATGGAGAAAGTAAAGGCATTATTGGTTCCAACCAATACGACCCAACATCCATTCAAGCTCATTGGAAGAAGGCATTTGAGAAGCAACAATTCATGGATGCACAACCTCCCTGTCCTTGAGGGTGGTTCAAGGAAATGTACGGCCATGATTCATCCCGATGATGCTAAACACTACCATATTGCCGATGGTGAATGGATTGAGGTTTACTCGGATGTAGGACAAATTCAGATTATGGCGGAAATCACTGATGAGATTATCCAAGGAACCATCAGTATCCCACATGGATGGGGACACCGAGGCAAGGACGTCCAAATGGATCAAGCCCAAAAGGACCCGGGAGTCAATGTCAACGAACTAATGGATCATTTCAGATTGGACCCATTATCCTACAATATGGCATTCAATGGACATCCCATTTCTATCCGGAAACTGGGGTGATATGGGATTCACCTTATCCTTTGAATGAATTGATTTGTCAATAGCGGACATCTTTTGAAAATGCTTTTGGATAAGTTTGTTCCAACAAACAAAACATGAACCAACGCCAACTTCTTCTATTCGGTTATTTGGGGCTAACTGGCAGTATCCTTGTCGGAATCGGTGAATTCCTGGTCCATTATAATCCTATAAGCTATACGGATAATGAAATTCCTTATGGTTACATGCTTCATGTCAGCAAGGAAAATATGACCCTCGGACATTTTCTGATGGTAGGCTTTGTTCCCCTATATTTTGCAGGTTATTGGCACATTTATCATGCCTTGAAAAAAGGGAGTCCACTACTGGCATCGGCTGTACTACTACTTGGCATTTATGCGTTCACTATTGGTGGAATCTGGGTAGGTTCCAGGGCGCAGATGGGATATATGATTCATGAACAAATCGCTAGTGGACAAGCCCATCTTTTCGAATCACTCGTTGATTCCTATACCTATCATCTGGAGAATCTGGTGAATGTACTCAGGGTACTTATCCTACTCATTTCTGGGTGTTTTGTGGCAGCTATCCTGAAAGGGAACACGATGTATCCCAAATGGATGATATGCTTCAATCCTATACTA
>JAHDHL010000037.1 GCA_020631355.1 Saprospiraceae bacterium
GTTTCAATCCTATCTGTAATGGACAATGCGCTCAAAGAAAAAATAACTCACAGCTTTACGAATAACAGTAAAGTTTCAATCCTATCTGTAATGGACAATGCGCTCAAAGTCAAAAGGCAATTTTTTAACGCTTAAATCTAAACCAAGTTTCAATCCTATCTGTAATGGACAATGCGCTCAAAGAGTTATTTTGATGTAAAAAACTGAATTACAGGACTTTGATTCAAAATTTTAACACTTTTTTTTGAGGCACTTTGTGACAGTGTCAAAAAAAAGAAAATGCCCAACTTATCAAAGAACATCGACAAAATAAGCTTTATTTTTCCTTTATCCAAGTAAATCATCGACCTATCCAAAAGGATATGGCTAAAATGTATATATGAATATAACATTAATACCACGATGTTTTGAGGTTTTTTAGGCATTCTTGTTAGGTTCAATTCCTAAGCTATGTTTAGGAATCATCCAAAAATCTGTGACAATTCGCATTTTTCGGAAATTATTTTTTTTCACGCGGCCTGTCCATCCCAACCGCCTATCAGCCCATTTGTTTCTTGACCGTAGATGGGTTAATGCCGAAATGCTTCTTGAATGACTTACTGAAATGGGCCAAATCCTCAAAACCTACCTTAAGATAAACTTCGGAAGGGTTGGATGCCGTATGGGTCAATAAGCGCTTGGCAAGTTCGAGTCTTTTGGTCTTTATCCATTGATGGGGAGAGGTATGGAATATCTTTCTGAAATCCCGATTGAATGTGGATAGACTCCTGCCTGATAATTTTGCTAATTCTTCCAAGGGGAGCTTTTCCGTATAGTGATGCTCCATGAAATCCAGAAGACCAGCTTTGAGAGGTTCCGTGAATTCCTGGAAGATATGTACCAATTCAGGTCTGGACTGAATCATTCCCATAAGGGCTTCTTCGGTCTTCAGTTTGACGAGAGGCCGTTGTATTTGAAGATTCCCATTGAAGTAACTGTGCAATGAAGTCATCAATCCCTCCAAAATGGGAGAATGGGGTAGATGGATGACCTTTTGGAGGAATATCTCCTTGGTCTTGGGTATCTCTATATCCTTGAGGAAATCACTTATGAATTCATCCTTTAGGGCAAAGGCCAGGAATTGGAAACCATTCTGCTCATCCGCCCAGGTCTTGAAACAGGAGCATTGGGTATGTTTCTTGATAAGCAAGAATTGCTTTTCGGAAAAGGATTTCAGTTCATTATCCAATCTGATATGGAATGTTCCCTGTAATACATAGCACAGTACATTACACGGATAATATACCGGATGTTCCGCTTGGCTTTCTCCCTCCAGGGCCATCGCAATATCAATACCCTCCGATTGGATGATTTGTACATTTTTATAATCCATACACAAAAATAAGGCTTGTGAACTTGTGAATGTTGTCAAATTCATTCATAGTACTTGTCAAATCATTCCACTGTCAGGTACTTATTTAACAAGACATAAACAACTTGTTAACCCTTGATTCAAAGAATGGGTATTACTTTTGTCGTTATAGCGGTATCCTTTGGTGAATGAAAAGCATTAGGATGTATCCCAATATATCCATCAATGGATAAAAACCGGCTTTCAGCCTGCAACTTTTTCATTCTTTCAGGTATTCCATCTGTAGGATATTTAAAAACTGATTAACCCATTGCGTATGAAAAATCTGATGTTCATCATGTTGGCACTCGTTATTGGTGCCACGGGCGTACAAGCCCAGGACCAAGCGAAGGCCAAATCCATTCTGGATAAGTTGAAAGCGAAGTATGACCGCTATCTGGCATTGGAAATCGGAGTCGGACTGACTATCGAAGTTCCTGAGTCAGACCCTGAGGTACTGGATGGTAAAATGGTTCAGTCAGGAGATAAGTACAGGATTGAGATGGGAGATAATATCATCATCAGTGATGGGGAAAGCATCTGGACAGTCATGAAAGACAATGATGTGGTCCAGTGGTCTGATGTGGAAGAAATGGAGGAGGGGAGTGATGCCATGATGTCACCCAAGGATTTGCTTAGGATGTATGAGAATGGTGAATTCTCATATGCCCTCACCAATGAGGCAAGGGAAGATGGCGAGGTCATCCAGCAAATTGAATTCAAACCCAAGGATGAGGATTCCGAATATTTCAAGATGAGACTGACCGTGAATAAGGATGACGAATCCATCAAGCGCATCAAGGTATTCTCAAGGGATGGGTCCCGCTACACTTTGGAAGTCAAGCGCATTCGTGCGAATAAGATATATGATTCCTCTTATTTCGAATATGATAAGAGTATTTGTCCCACTTGTGAGATAGAGGACATCAGGTTATAACTGGAATGTGCGGTTATTGGATAAGGGCTGGTTCGGTTTCGGACTAGCCCTTTCCTTTTGCGAATACCGTAACATTGCCTATCCATCATTTTGCGTTCATTTTCCATGAGTTATCTATGAGTAATGATGGAATATCAGGATTTTGAATGTCACGTTTTCTAAATGAAACGTACCGTTTTCTAAATTTGGCAAGCCTACTCATATTTACTAACTGACTAATATGGACATAGCGCATATATTTGTATTAAATATTATCCAGGGGGAGGAGGCCCCAAAAACACAACATTTTACTATATTTTCCGTAATATAGTATTGAGCAAAGAACTTACTTCGAATGGTTTGGTTTCTTAAACAGTTATTCCATAAACTGAGAATAACCATCCTAAGGCTTTTCTTCTTCATTACCTCCTTACCTAAAAGATTCTTTAGGCTAGGCAAACACCTCTATGATGGTTTCAGATTCCTTAAACCCAAGGAGTCAAGATATTGGTGGGAATCTCCCATCCATATGAATTATGGCCAAAAGGTAGGGGTATGGTTTTTGGAGTTGTTGCTTTATATCCTGGATATCCTTGCGATAGGAGAGATATACGGCATACTGGCTGATTGGGTGAAATTCAATAGCAGACCACTGCACAAATGGGAAATCAACCTTGCCAAATCCGTTTATGGTGATTCCATCCGATACAGTACCATTACCATTGATGAAAAAGCCATCTTCGGCTTCAGGATTTTCCCGACTGCCAAGGCCTATGTGAGTTATCAGACCATCAATTCCAATGGTATCATGGAAAATGGTGTCCTGATTCATGAGTTCGTGCACATCTGGCAATACGAACGCTTCGGAACGGCTTATGCCCTAAGG
This sequence comes from Saprospiraceae bacterium, assembly GCA_020631355.1. GTDB lineage: Bacteria > Bacteroidota > Bacteroidia > Chitinophagales > Saprospiraceae > JAHDCE01. The sequence continues at coordinate 3,193 of JAHDHL010000037.1, forward strand.
GCCTTATTGGCACAAAATTCCAAAATGCAATATAACTATGGTGGTGTTTCAGCCCTGAGGGCCGCCATTGCCAAGAAATTGGATTTCCTTTCATTCAATTATGAACAACAAGGTGATATCCTACAAGATTATTATCGCATCAAGGAGGGCTACCGACCACTTTGGGGTACGGGACGACGGGAAGACCTCCAGTATTATGAATACTTCAGGGAGCAATTGGGCAAGATAGGATACTAGTCCTGATAATGGGATTCGCACCAATTATTCCGCCAAAACCGGATGAACCACTCCGATATTATTTAGGAAGAAGCCCTAATATATTACAGAAGAAATAATCTATTCCTTTCCGACCAAATACATCTCCGAATAATCTTCTTTCTGGAATATTGGCGTACCTTTGTGTCCCGTGATGATATTATCGAGCGACCAATAATCGAACAATGACTAAATATATCTTCGTCACGGGAGGGGTGACATCGTCCTTGGGAAAAGGAATCATTTCAGCATCTTTAGCTAAGTTGTTGCAATCCAGAGGATTCTCCGCTACCATCCAAAAATTCGATCCTTATATTAATGTTGATCCGGGTACATTGAATCCCTACGAACATGGCGAATGTTTCGTAACGGATGATGGTGCCGAAACGGATTTGGATTTGGGATACTACGAAAGGTTCTTAGGCCGCCCGACTTCCCAAGCCAATAACGTAACTACCGGCCGAATCTATCAGACCGTCATCCAAAAGGAACGAAAGGGAGATTATTTGGGTAAGACCGTTCAGGTTATTCCGCACATCACTGATGAAATCAAGCGTAGAATCATGCTTTTGGGACAGTCGGGGGAGTATGATATCGTTATCACTGAATTGGGTGGAACCGTAGGGGATATTGAATCATTACCTTACCTGGAAGCCGTTCGTCAGATGAGATGGAATCTGGGACAGGACAATTGTCTGGTCGTACACCTGACCCTATTGCCTTACTTGGAAGCTGCCAAGGAACTCAAGACCAAACCTACACAGCATTCCGTAAAGGAACTGCAAAATGCAGGTATCCAACCCGATATCCTCGTTTGTAGGACAGAGCATGACATTTCCAATTCCATTCGTAGGAAAATCGCCCTTTTCTGTAATGTGGATGTAACCTCAGTCATTGAGGCCATTACGGCAGATACCGTTTATGATGTTCCCTTGTACATGCTGCGCGAAAACTTGGATAGGGTCGTGATGAACAAACTGAGGCTTCGTGAAAAAGGTGAGCCAGACCTCAGGAAGTGGAAGCAATTCCTAGGAAAGCTCAAGAATCCGACCAATGAGGTAAGAATTGGTTTGGTTGGAAAGTATATAGAACTCAAGGATGCGTATAAATCCATCTATGAGTCGTTCGTATTGGCTGGAGCGATGAACGAATGCAATGTCATCGTGGAGCCCATCCATTCGGAGGAAATCAATGATGAGTCCGTAGTAAGGAAGTTATCCAAATTGCATGGAATTCTCGTTGCTCCTGGTTTCGGGGAAAGAGGATTCGAAGGTAAGGTAACCGCCGTAAAATTCGCGCGTGAAAACAAGTTGCCATTCTTTGGAATCTGCTTGGGGATGCAGACAGCCGTAGTGGAATTCGCAAGGAATGTATTGGGACTTGAAAATGCGAATAGTACCGAGATGAATACGGATACTGAGCATAAGGTCATTGATATTATGGAAGAACAGAAGATAATCCAAGATATGGGTGGAACCATGAGATTGGGTAGTTATCCATGTGACTTGAAACGCAAGTCAAAGGTTCAACAGATATACAAAACGACCAAAATCAATGAGCGTCATCGCCATCGTTACGAATTCAATAATGCATTCAAGGAGCAGTTCGAAAAGGCAGGAATGCAATGCGTGGGTATCAATCCGAAGACCCAGTTGGTGGAAATCATAGAATTGAAGAACCATCCTTGGTTCATTGCATCACAGTTCCACCCGGAATATAAGAGTACGGTAGAGGACCCGCATCCGTTGTTCGTCTCATTCATACAGGCTTGTATCGAATATGAGAATGGTGAACAATTGGATTTGTTTGAATAAGGATGAGCCTGAGTTGGAATAACTTTTTAACTTAGTTGTTCATTAGCAAACCTCATTACTATTGAAAATTCTCCATACGGCAGACTGGCACCTGGGTCAGAAATTCAAACAGAACCTGGATCGCATTGATGAGCATCGTCATGTGATGAACTGGTTATTGGAATTGATCCAAGAAGAAAAAGTGGATGTACTTGTGGTCGCCGGGGATGTTTTTGATACACCGAATCCTCCGAATAATGCTCGCCAATTGTATTATCAATTCCTAGTGGATGTGAATCGGGTAGGTTGTAAGCATGTGGTGATTACAGGTGGGAATCATGATTCTCCCAATATGCTGAATGCGCCCAAGGAGGTACTGTATGCCATCAATGCGCATGTGGTGGGTTGTGCTACGGGAAATATTGAGGATGAGATAATAACCCTTAGGAATGACGACGGAACATTGGCGATGGTCGTGGCTGCAGTTCCTTTCCTTAGGGATAGGGATTTGAAAGTGGCGGTTTCGGGCGAGGGAGGAGAAGAAAGAATTGCCCGCATCAAGGAGGGTATAAAAAAGCATTATGAGGCTGCAGCCGAGGCATGTGCCGAATATGAGGCACAAAAAGTACCCATCATTACGACAGGACACCTATATGCCAAGGGAGCTGTGGCATCGGATAAGCAGGATAATATCTATATCGGGGATATGGAGAATATTGCAGCATCCCATTTTCCTGAATTATTCGATTATGTGGCATTGGGACACATTCATTCTGCACAAGTCATTGGAAAGAAACAACACATCCGTTATTCAGGTTCTTTGATACCCATGAGTTTTGGTGAATGGAAAGACCAGAAATCGGTGACCATCGTTGAGTTTGAACAACGGAATATCAAGGATATTCGGGTGGTGAAAGCCCCCTCTTTCAGAAAATTGGTTTCCATTAAGGGAGAGGAAAATAAAGTGGATGAAAAGGTCAGGGAAATTATTCAGGATATGGAATCCAAGGAACAAATCTTGGAGGCATGGATAGAAATATTGATTACATCCGAACAAACCAGACCTGATATCTATCATTATTATAATGAAATGTGCAAGGAATATCCCATTAAGATACTAAGGGTGAGTTATGCCCGTTCTTACCAAGCTGTGGATGCCTTGGAAACCGAATATGAACTGGACCATCTGACGCCCATCGAAATCTTCGAAAAAAGATGTGAATCAGCGGGATTGGATGAAAAGGAAAGAAAAACATCCGTCAGGACATTCAAGGAATTAATGGATTGGATGAATGATAAGGATGATTAATTAGACCTATAAATGATTTGATAAAATGCGGAACCAAAAAATAACAATATTCAGCTCGTTTTTATGTTTTGTTTTCTTCTCGTGCATCATGCCGTTAGCTTCACAAGCCCAATGTGATAAATGGTCTGATGAAATTACCATCATTACTTTTCAGGGGGATACCATTGAGAATGCATATGTAAAGGAAATGGAATATTTCTACCATGCGGATTATACATTTATTTACAGGACAAAAAAGGATGGTAAATGTAAATGGAATAAAATAGCATCCCGTAAAATCAAGGAGGTGCACTATGGTATTTCCAAGTACATCCATAAGGAGATGCAGAACGGAACCACTAATTTTTTGGAACTCCAATATGATCGGGAAATCAAATACTATAATGGTACTTATACATACAGTTACAGAAAACAGGGGAATGATGGATTACCCGGTAAAAAGGTGACGAAATACTATGATTATTTTTATCTGGAAATGGAGGACAAATTAATTTATATTCCAGAAAAACAGAATCGGTTCCTACGGAAAATCAATAAAGTATTCAAGCATTGTCCTGAATTATTGCAACTAATCGAAAAGGAGGAATATCGGGTTTATGACTTGCCCAAGATTATTGATTTTTATTTGGAATGGAAAAAAGAAAAGGAATAATGCATTATGAAAGTGTTTCCATTCTTTTATTCAAATAGCGTTCTATTCTTAGGAGTTGTGGTTTATTATTCACCAAATCCTCTCCGGTTGCAATTACTTTTTTGATATTTTTTAAATTCGGAAAAGCTAGTTTCCCCTTGGAATAGGAATACATCCAAAGGAGGTCGAAATAGTTGAGATAAAGATTGAATGTCAGGTACGAATCATCCTTAATGACTTGGAAACCCAGCCTTTGTGCCGTGCTTTCACTGAAAAAATAAGAAACTCCCTGGACACTTACGTCCTTTGGGAGTTCGCCATTTTCTACCCTCCTTACAATCTCTAATAAACCCTCGAGATAATATTTCAGAATGACTGTCCTCGCTTCTATTCCTGCACGGTACTTCCGCATGACCATCAGGTAATCGAATGAAGTACCATTATGTAAATCATATTTTTTACTCCTTGGATTATACACCAAAAGCATAGGAGATAAATAATGATATGTTCCTAATAATGTAAAAAAAGGAGTACTGCAAAATTGGAACAAAGGCATGAGGCATAAAAGAAATAAAATGCCCAATAAAAAATTGACAGTAAGTAATTTAAAATATATTCCGAATGCCAGAAAAACAACAAGCGCTAATACAATGGCAACGAGCCATTGTAGGAACTTTGGTATGTTGTAAAATGCATTCATGGATAATTGGACGTAGAGGGATGGAAAATTATTCCTTTACAAAATCCAAGGAAGCAGAATTGATGCAATATCTCAATCCTGTAGGAGCAGGACCATCGTCAAAAACATGACCGAGGTGTCCATCACATCTGCCACACAGGACTTCCACTCTTTTCATGCCATAGGAAAAATCTTTTTCCTCAGCTACATGTCCCTCCTTGATGGGTTGGTAATAACTCGGCCAACCTGTACCGGATTTGAATTTGGTATCAGAATGGAATAAGGGTAATTGACAACCCCTGCAAGTATAGATTCCCTTTTCCTTATGGTTCCATAAGTCCCCCGTAAAGGCCCGTTCGGTTCCTTTTTCCCTCAATATGTAATATTCCTCATCATTGAGTTCCGCTTTCCACTCGTCAGCTGTTTTTTCGATTTTCGCAAGGTCATCATTCAGGACGATTTCCTTGTTCTTTTCCGGAGCTATTGGAGTATCCACGGCACCTGTTTGTTCTGGTTTGGGAGTTCCACAAGCCAATACTACAAGCGGAAAAATAATTAACATCAAATATCTCATGACAGTAGGTTTTTGATTGAGTCAAACAAATTCAATAACCGAACGAATGAATAAAGGTTTACAGCATGTGCTAATTTCCGAATGCATTCCAAATGTTCGGGCTATGACAATATTCGATGACCATACAGTCCGGAATCCTAGCTTTTGAACAATTCCTTTAGGTTGGAAGCATCTTCCGGTTTCATCCGCTTACTCAAAATCAGACGGACTTCCCTACGACGCAATGCACCCTCGTATTGTTGTTGTTCCTCATTAGAAAGTGGTAGTACGGCCGGAACCTGTGTCGGTCTCCTCGTTTCATCATCCAAGGCGACAAAAGTATAATAGGCATTATTGCAGAGTCGGTTATTCTTACCCTTGATATCTGCTGCAAAGACTTCCACATACACCTCCACGGAGGTGTTGAATGCTCGGGTGGTGGATGCTTCTATCGTAATCACATCACCGACCAGAATCGGTTTCTGAAAGGAAACATGGTCTACGGAGGCCGTCACGGTGTGTTTTTCGCAATGTTTCCCTGCACATATTCCTCCTGCGATATCCATCCATCTCAGTAGATTGCCGCCCATGAGATTCCCAAGGGGATTGGTATCATTAGGCATAATCATTTCGGTCATGATGGTCTTCGAATCGCTGACTTTCTTGGCTTCCATATTGTATGAATTAAAAGGGTATTCAAATTTTGAAAATAATGGGTTCAATGGCTCATTTTGATGATGCTATCCAAACCGGGCGCAAAGGTAGGGATTAATCATCTTCTATGCTTGAACGCCAATTACCATATACTGGTTTTACGAAAGATTGGGATATTAGAAGAATGATATTATAATCTCTATCCGATAATCTAACAATCTATTCTACATGCAATACCGTTGCACACTATTTTGATTTAAATTTGTTTCATCTTGAGACTCATTGCATTCATATTATCCTTGCATTTCATGCTGCTTTCATTCATGCCCTGTGCAGATGGACAAGGTTGTGATGAGGACCAAACCATCGAACACCAACATGATGATACCGACCATACGGATTGCAGTCCCTTTTGTGTCTGTACCTGTTGTGGTACCTTGGTTTCGTTCGAGGATATCCAAACGGGACCATCTGATGTGATGTTCTTGATTATTCCGTCAGACTCGCATTTTGGTGAACCATCCTTTATATCCCATCCTTACCTTAGGGATATCTGGCACCCTCCCTTGTCGCTATCCTAAGCTATACTTAGGAGCGGCCTTTCTCCATCACATATTCAGGGATACATCCATCCCGATTTACATGACAGACCACACCCCTACATTATGATGGCAATTCCTTATGGATGTCCAATCTGTTAGGGTGGCGTCCAACTTAATTTTCCATGAAAAAAATTATTCTCAGCATACTCATACTATGTTGCTATGCCAGTTACACCCAAGCCCAAACATCAACTATTATTTTCGAAGTCCATGAAGCACATGACGATCATCAGCACGAGGAGCATGATCATGATTCTCATGATAAAGGGGAGGATGTTTTGATTGGTGCTGCGATTGAATTTCCAGAACTGGGTCTGGGCTTGGTTACGGATGTGGATGGTTTGGCCACATTCGAGGATATCCCTTACGGGGAATATTCAATTAGAATATCATACACAGGATACCGGACCTTTGAGACTACGGTACGGATTGGCGAGCTTGAACATTCATTCCTTGTAGAAATGAAAATGGCTGATGAAGTCATCAAGGGAGTCGTCGTCAGTGCAACAAGGAGTACCCGAACCATTCGTAATATTCCGACAAGGGTCGAATACATCAATGCGGAGGAACTCAGCGAAAAAGCCATCATGAATGCTTCCAACATCTCCTTGGTTCTAAGGGAAAGTACAGGAATCCAAATCCAACAAACCTCACTGAGTAGCGGCAATGCAGGCATCAGAATCCAAGGATTGGATGGCAGGTTTACCCAATTATTGAAAGATGGATTTCCTTTGTACGGGGGCTTTTCCGGAGGATTGAGTATCAACCAGATTCCTCCATTGGACCTTAATCAATTTGAAATCATCAAAGGCTCCAGTTCCACATTGTATGGAGGAGGAGCTATTGCGGGATTGGTGAATATGGTTTCCAAGACACCAAAGGAAGAACCTGAATTGGATATCATGTTATCCCAAACCCATGCCCTAGGAAGTACGGCTAATATCTTCTATTCCCAAAGAGGGGATAAGTTGGGCTGGACATTGTACGGAGCCGGTCATTTTCAAAGGGAATATGACCCGGATGGGGATGACTTTTCCAATCTTCCCAGAACGTCAAGTATTTCCCTGAATCCCAAACTGTTCTATTATCCCAGTGAGGATGCTACATTGTGGGTAGGTTTTAATGGGACATTGGATACCCGTAGGGGTGGCGATATGTCAATTATTAATGCAACTCCAAATGGGGAACATCAATTTTTCGAAAATAATTATTCCATTCGTTGGAATACGCAACTGACTTACGACCATCAAATCAATGAAAATACCTCATTCCAATTCAAGAATAGTGTGGCTTTTTTTGATAGGGAATTGGAAACTGTCGGATTGGATTTTCAGGGGCGACAATGGAATTCCTTTTCAGAGGCCGCCTTGTATCATAATCGAAACCAATCGGATTGGATAGTGGGAATGAATGTATATTCCAATAAATTCGATGAGAATCCTACGAATAATCTTGATCGTAGCCAAAGGGATATAACCTCTGGGTTATTCGTCAATAACACAACGGATTTTAATGCTTCTCTGATTCTTGAAACCGGCTTCCGCCTAGACTATGCTAAGGATTGGGGGATTTTCCCCTTACCAAGAGTCTCATTGCTTTGGAAAGCTAATGACCACTTTTCCTCCAGATTCGGAGGAGGGATGGGTTATAAGATTCCGGATATTTTTACGGAAGATGCAGCAGTGTTGAATTATGAGAATATTATGGCCATAGATAAGGATTTACTCCATGCTGAGAAATCCTATGGATTCAATTGGGATGTGAATTATAAGAATACCATTCGGGATAAAGTGACATATTCCATTAATCAGTTATTCTATTGGACAGGTATCCAAGATGCCTTATTATTGATGCCAAGAACAGATGGATTATTCTCCTTTGAGAATGCAGCTGGTTTGGTCACGACAAGAGGGGCAGAAACCAATGTGAAATTCGGTTATGAGGATTTTCGTTTGTTTTTGAATTATGCATTCATTGATACCCGACTGAATTATTTGCCGGATAATCCATTAAAACCACTTACGGCACAGCACAATACGGGGACGGTTCTCATGTACGAAAATTCGGAATGGCGAATTGGATACGAGGTATATTACACGGGGAAACAAAAATTGACAAATGGGAATACCACGAATGGCTATGCCATAATGGGATTCTTGTTCCAGAAACATTTCAAATGGGGAAGTCCTTATATCAATTTTGAGAACTTTACGGATAGGCGACAGAGTCGTTTTTCACCAGAGGTAATCGGACACCAGACGCCGGTTTTCCAAGAAATTTATGCTCCGACAGATGGCTTCATTTTTACAGCAGGTGTGGTTATCAAACCTTTTGGTAATCATGCGGGGCATGAGCATTAGATTTATGGATAATGGGATAATAAGTAATTGGACAAAAGATACCGAGATTAGATATCTCGGTATCTTCTATATATTGTATCTTCGATATTTCCTAATTCCAATCCAGGCAATTCCCATCTTTCCAGACTTTGGGCAGATGAGCGAATCTGGAATGTTTGGTATCCAAGATAACCATTGCATCGTCAAAAGCCTTATCTAGGTCTTTTCCCTCAGTTAGGCCGATGTAAAGACCTTGTGCAAAGTCAATGGCAGCCATGTCTCCCACAGGGGCATTCATTCCAACGACATGCATCCCTAGTTCTGAAATGACCTTGGCTTGTTCCTCGGAATAGCAGGAGTTCAGGATAATGATTTTGACATATTCCTTATGCTGATTGAATAGTCTTCTCAATGCCCTTGTCGGCATGAGTTGGGTTTTATTATGGTCAGTGGCAATGAGTATGCCTTTGGTTTCCCCATGCCCGGCATAGTGGACGATACTGGGACGTTGGTTCATTGCAATGATGAGGTCCTCTACGGTCATTGCCAGTTCAGGACTCAGTAATTCAAGGTGTTGATTTCCTTTGACCCTATTTTTTATCAATCTATATTCTCGGTCAGTTTGCAATCGACCCGAATCCGTCGGATTGGCAGAGAGAAATATGATTTTCTGCTTGTCCTTATTATCGGAACTTGGTGTACTTGAGCCATTATCGGATGAGTTGTCACTTTCCGGATGTTGTCTTGTGTATTCGGCTGCCAATTCATTCAACACTGAAAGAAGGGCCAATGTGATTCGATTGGATTCCCTATCTGCCTCATCATTACTGATGATACCCAACGATCTATTAGTATTGAGTCTGGAATTCCTACTGGAAAGCAGGGTTAGGGTATTGCTATGATTGATATCCGTAAGTTGATTATCCACCTCATTCATCAATTGGATAGCCTTAGGGATATTTCCATTCGTTATTAGATTTCTTATTCTTTCCTCGTCCATTTTTGTTTTTATTTAAGTGACCAATATTAACATATTCTCATAAGTCTACCAAATGAGTAGGATGAATTCCCAATCAAACTATTGAATAAGGTATTATCTCTAATTATCAGTCTTGTTGGGAAGCTTTCCTTAACTTTGTTTTATGGCTTCAGCAAGCAAGAAAATCAATCGGGAAATCCTTAGGCTCTCCATACCCAACATACTGAGTAATGTATCGGTTCCATTGTTGAGTTCCGTGGATACATTCCTTATGGGATACCAAGCATCTGCTGCTGCTTATATCGGCGCGGTAGGATTGGGGAGTATGTTCTTCAATCTGATGTACTGGGGTTTTGGTTTCCTGAGAATGGGAACAACCGGAATGACGGCCCAGGCCTATGGTCGAAAGGATGATGCAGAGATAACGGGCACTTTCGGTCGGGGATTATTGGTTGCCATGGGAATGGCCTTGGTATTTCTCTTGTTGCAGATACCCTTGGAATCAGCAGGAGTATATCTTATGGCAGCTGATGAAAGTACGGCTCCGTTGGTATCCGAGTATTTTTATATCCGGATATGGGCAGCTCCGGCAGCTTTGGGTCTGATGGTATTCATGGGTTGGTTCTTTGGAATGCAGAATGCGATTTATCCACTGATACTGACCTTGGTCATCAATGTCACCAATATCATTCTGAGTGTCATTTTGGTCCAACAATATGATATGGGCATTACAGGTGTGGCTTGGGGTACTGTGGTCGCCCAATATGTAGGTCTGTTTTCAGGATTGGCTCTTTTCCTATGGAAATATGGGAATTATGCCAAGGGATTAAAAATGAAGCTTATCCTACAATGGGATTCCATCCGTCATTTTTTTATTGTGAACAGGGATATCTTCATCCGGACGGTATGCATGATTGCTGCATTCAGCTTCTTTTATAATCGTTCGTCCATTATGGGTGTTACGATGTTGGCCATCAATCAGGTATTCATGCAATATGTCAATTGGATGGCCTATGCCGTAGATGGTTTCGCATTCGCATCAGAAAGTCTGGTAGGAAAATACGAGGGAGCGAAAGACCAACTGATGAAAAAATCAGCGATATACTACTCCTTTATTTGGGGTGGGGGCATGGCCCTATTGTTTGCCTTGTTTTTTTATGTTGGTGATATCGGTCTGTTATCCATATTTACGGATGATGCTGATGTTTTGGCCGTAGGTTCGGATTTTCTGATATGGATTATCATTTATCCCATCCTCGCCTTTGCGTCCTATATTTGGGATGGTGTATTCATTGGCCTGACAGCCAGTAAGGCGATGCGGGATACGATGCTTCTATCACTGATTGCTTTTGTGGTTTCCTATTTTGCCTTACAACAATTCGAGAATCACGGTTTATGGATGGCTATGCTGGCTTATGTGACTGCTCGGGGAATCCTACAAACCATTTGGTATTTCTATTTTATGAAAAGTGATTGGGAATCCTAGAATAGACTCATTTGGGTATCTATTTTCTTGGGCCCTCTGGTGATAACGTTAGGTATGGTTTTCCTAAGTTGTTCGACGAGATAAACAGAGATGTCAGGTGATAGGATATTATCCGGTTGGTGAGGGAAAAAATAGACTTCCCTAAGGTTTTTTGAAAACCAATATTTTAGTTTTTCCACCCATTCATCTATTCTTCGGTAATCCGATTCGACCAATCCATTTCCTACGAAACGAACCATGGCAATATCTGAAGTCAATCTATTGTGTAGGACATCACGCCTACCGGCTACATCTGTAATGACTGTTGCGATATTGTATTTTTCCAATACCTTGAATAATGCATTGCCTTGTTCTGGAATCTGAAACCAATCCTCATGTCTGATTTCGATGGCTAGTGGAATCTGGGTATCCCATTGGGAAAGGAATCTTTCCAGTATTTCAAGCCTATCAAATTTGAAATAGGGAGGCATTTGCATGAAACAACAACCTAATTTATCTCGTAATTCCTTGATTTCCCTAGAAAATATCTCGATGCGTTCGGTAGTCATACCCAAATCTCGACTATGGCTGATGGTTTGGGGAATCTTGGGACAGAAAACGAAATCATCCGGAGTTTCCCTGTACCATTTACTGGTCAGTTCTATATTGGGTATCCGATAGTGTGTGGTATTGAGTTCTATGGTATTGAATTGTTTACCATAGGCAAGGAGATACCCCTTGGCATTGGTTTTTTCAGGATACCATTGTCCTACCCATTCTTTCATGCCCCAACCCGTTGCGCCTATATATACAGTAGGCGGAGTCATTCTTTCTTCCAAATGATCAAGGATAAGTGTCGTACCTTCCGGGTCGGTAGGAAGTGTAAAGTCAACAGCTGATATATCTTGTAGTTTTCCGAATTTCATATTCTGAATTATTCCTGTCGTTGGATTAGGAATTTCTTGGTAATGGTATATTGTTCCTTAATGAGGCTGATGAAATAAATCCCATTGGGTAAATGGGCAATATCGAGTGATTGTTCAGTAAACTGGACCCCTGAAGCCATCAAGCGTCCTGTTGAATCATGGATTTGATATGTAAGACTGGAGGGGGAATCAGTGTCGATGCTAATGAATTGGTCAGCAGGGTTGGGATGGATGTTTAAGGATTCGTCCTCTATTATGGAATGACTTGTTGTATTGAGAATGATGCCACAACTATCCGCCCATCCATGTGTACTGGCAAAAGCCCAACCATTATTATGTAGGATAATGCCTCTCATACTTTGTCCTATTCCCTCTATGAATAGGATTTGATTGAAGAATTCAATGTGTTTGAGTCCATTTTCGTAATAAATATCAATGACCTCATTTTCGTAACCATTCTGTTCTATAAAGAAATCGCCGATTTCCAAGGAATAATCAACAACCAAGGTTTCTGAAGTTGAGTCTTGCGACCAAAAGTATATCTTTTGTTCAGTCGTATCTTCCCTAACCCAACCTCTTGCTTCATCATAATATTCATCATTGACCTCATAATATGTCTTATCATTGATAACAGTATCACATGCAATATGATAGTATTGATATGAAAACCCTCCACCATTAACTGCACCCTCGGGTTTGGCGATTTCGTATATTTTATTTTCTACAATGGTCGGAGTGTAATTCTGGCCATAGGCCACCAAGGAGAATAAGATGAGATAATAGAATGTAATGAGTTGTTTCATATTGGTGAGTTACAATGAATCAATGATTTTTTCTGCTTCCCTTATTCCGCTTAAGTAGGCACCGTGTACAGTTCCCCTGTAGTCTTTTATGGTATGCTCTCCGGCAAAGAACACTCTTTAGGAATTTACTTCTTTTCATCATAAGAAAGAGGACTTGGATAAATTAGGATGAGTAAGATAGGTTGAGATATCTATAAATATAAAAAAGGCATCCATTTGGATGCCTTTTCTATGTAATATTATTTTCTATGTGAATCATCCCTTTTTGGGACCGCCACCTGAATTACTCTTAAAACCGATGGTTTTCCTATTGCTGAATGAGAAGTCATCCTTATCCATCTTGAAGCTCTCTACATCTTCGAATGTAAGTGTCTTCATGGCGATATCGGTCCTGTCTTCCTTCGGCATGAGAGACATTCGAAGATTATGATTCATGACTGCAGCCGTAACGATACTTCTTACGGTTCGGGCGTTACCAAAATACTTATCCCTAAAGTCATAAATATACTTGAGGTAATTGGATAGGTGCTCCTTGGCTTTGGGCTCAATTTCCAATCCTTCTTCCTCAAACATTTGCAAGGCAATATCATTCAATTCCTCTGGATTGTAATCCTCGAATTTCAAAACCTTATCAAACCTGGATTTTAGTCCGGGATTCGCCTTTAGGAATTCGTCCATATTGTCCGGATAACCTGCAACGAAGACGAAGAATGCTCCCCTGTGGTCTTCCATTCTTTTCAGTAAGGTCTGTATGGCTTCGTTTCCGAAATCACCGTGCGACTGTCCTGTATTACCTGCAGAAGTCAGTGCGTAAGCCTCATCAATGAACAACACACCACCCATGGACTGATCTATCTTCTCAGCAGTCTTGATAGCGGTCTGACCCACATATCCTGCCACAAGTCCTTGTCTATCCGTTTCTATCATATGTCCTCTTTCGAGGATTCCCAACGCCTTGTAGATTTTGGTAAGAATCCTAGCAACGGTTGTCTTACCCGTACCCGGGTTACCTACGAATACGGTATGTAGGAAGAAACTATTCAGTACATTCTTACCGGATTCCTGGAAATACTGAACCAACTGAACCATCTCACGGATTTGCTCCTTGATATTCTTCATCCCTATCAGATGATCCAATTCCAACATAGCCTTATCCAACAAATCATTATCTATTGGAATTTCAGGTAATTGTTTCTTTTGTTTCAGATCGATCCTACTGATATCATCCATCGTAACGATGGAAAGTTGGTCATCTGACAACAAATGCGGCTTATCCTCTGCCATGGAACGAAGTCCCAATTGGATTTTGGCTTTCTCTATGATATCATAGACAAAACGGGCATTTCCGAAGCTCCTATCCCTATTTCTGAATGCCTCAGTGATGATTTCATCTACTTTTTGCTTGGCATTGGGTTGGAGTAGGACACCTTTTTCCGCACAGGCATAGGATGCGATTTTGGATAATTCCTGTGGTAGATAATCAGAGAATTCAAAGAATATCTTGAATCTGGATTTCAAACCCGGATTGGAGTCGAGGAAATGTTTCATTTCCTTGGGGTAACCTGCTACGATGACAGCCATATCACCGGGACCATTGGACATTTCCTTGACTAGGATTTCAATGACTTCTCGTCCGAAATCCTTACTGTCATCATTGGAACGGGCTAGGGCATAGGCCTCATCTATAAAGAGTACGCCTCCCCTTGCTTTCTCTATTGCTTCCTTTACCTTGGGTGCGGTCTGGCCGATATATTCGCCGACAAGGTCCACACGGTCCACTTCATGGACATGTCCTTTGGAAAGGAGTCCCATTTTCTTATATAACTTACCCATCATCTGGGCAACTGTTGTCTTTCCTGTACCCGGATTACCGATGAATACGGAATGAACATTGATTTCATCCTTTTCCTTGAATCCCTTGTTTTTCCTTAACTGAAGGAATTGGATATAACTGGCGTGGTCCCTGACCTTGGCCTTGATGGCATTCAATCCAATCAATGCATCCAATTTACCCATTACATCCTCAAAGGTTTCGTTGTCTTCATCCTCTTGTTGGAGATAAGTGGTTTGCTTATCGGGGAACCAAATGCCGGGTGTACCTTCGATAAAGTCATCACTTACGTCGAATGGAACCACTGCGAGGAGTTTATCCATGAAGATAATCTCAGCAGTATAGATATCCTTTCTCCATGAGCCTTTTACATTGGAACCCCATCCTGCGGTAATCTTGATGAGATCATCCTTTTTTTCTATTCGTTGTAGACGAACGACCTGTCCCTTGAGCTCCTTGGAATTATTGTAGAATTTGGTGAATAGCTCACATTGCCAAGGTTTTCCAACAAACAGATTCTGTAAGGTGATTTCCACATATACATAGCGGGTTTCCTCACTACTGAAAGTCTTGTAATAGGTTCTTTCGAATTCCGGACGATCATCGAATGAGCCCTCGTACAATTTGAGGGATTTGATGTCGAGATAGGGATTGGCACCCCTTTCTGCTTCCTTGCCGGTATCCTCTACATAGAAATATTTGGTCGCTACCTTTACGCCCTCTATCCAAGCTTCCCAATAGTAAGTACCTTTTTTCCAAAAAGCACCTTCTTTTTGGTTGCCCCATCCCTCTCGGATATAGACAACGTTATCATATTTGCTGACTTTTCTTCTGAATGGTAGGGTACAGACTTCCTTACGTCCCCTTTTGATGGAGAAACACTTGAGTTCTACCTCAATTTCCCAATCCTCCTCATCAAAAAGTTTATTGTAAAATGATAGTTCTGCATAGATATAGGTCGTTTCGTACCTGTCGAACACCTGACGGTATTTCTTCTTGTTATCCGCCAACCATTCCGTAGAGGAATAGACCTTGAGGTCGCGGAATTTATATTTAACAAAATGAGGATTGAAACTGTGGGACATAAAAGTGATTTATTCTTCCTGATTTAACGTCTGAGTGCTCGTTTTTGTTCCTTAATGATTAAGGTAAATTAATATTAGTTCTTATAAAACTCAACCTTAATACGTTTTTATTACAATTACCTTCCATAAATGTACCAAAAAGCGGGAGTTTTTCTAGGATTCATTTGATTGATGGGAATAAACGACAAGAACCTTGCAGTAGGCAGTCTGCAAGGTTCTTGTGTGCAGTGTCAATTCATGACACATTCTTGGGAATCATTATATTATTTTTCCCAAGAATTATTACTTTTTTTGATATCCGCTAACCTCGCACTAGGGTCGATCTCAACCCTGCTTACCTTTTTCAGTTTACAAGGAATTGTAAATTCATAAGTGGGATGTGTCCAAGGCCAATCTTCCTCAAGATTGTGCTCCATATTATTGTTTTCCTTAGGTTTTTCACCCCTCATGATTCTTAGTGGAATATTATACAGTCTTTGGGTTCCGTCACTTTCAGTCACGACTATATCTATCGGCATAGGCATCGTACCGAGATTGGCCAATGTAATCTTAGTCCCCTTTCCATTGGCTTCTACGGATTCTACCGCATAATCAATGGTATTGATGCTATTCACCCAATGTTCCTTGTACCAGTCCAACTCTAAGCCGGAGACCTTTTCCATCACTCTGATAAAGTCATTTGGATTGGGGTGTTTGAATTTCCATTCGTTATAATACCTAAGCATACCTTTGTCGAATGCTTCCTTACCGATAATATATTCCAATTGATGTAAGAAGACAGCTCCTTTCACATACGAAGCCATTCCATAGGCAAAGTTGGTCTTGAAGTGATCCGCATGGGTGGTCAATGGTTCTTCCACACCACTTTGGGTAAGGTTGAGGTAGCCCATGTAATCATCCGCCATCGGGTCGGGAGATGGTGGGCTTGGAAGTTCTTTTTGCTCTTTTAGCCAATTCATCACCTTAGCGGAAGCATATGAGGTGAACCCCTCATCCATCCATCCGTAAAGACTTTCGTTGGTTCCTAGTACCATCTGATACCAGGAATGCATCCATTCGTGTACAGAGACACCGACCAAACTTTCCAGCCCTCTTTCACCAGTGATGAGGGTTCCCATAGGATATTCCATACCACCGTCACCGCCTTGGACGAATGAATATTGCTTGTAGGGATACTGACCGTAATTGGATTCGATAAAGGATTTGGCCTTTGCCATGATGCCAGGGAGCTTAGCCCAAACATCCTCTGTTTTTTCATTTTTCTGATAGAGGAAATGCAGGGTAACATCATCCACTTGCAATTTTTCGTGTGTATAATCCGGGTCTCCTCCCCAGAAGAAATCATGTACATTCGGAGCCTTGAAGTGCCATGTCAGCTTTTCTCCTGCTGGGCGCTTTGGAGTAACACCCTTATCTTCATAACCGTACCCGATTTCATTACCATTTTGCAAATAACCTGATGCACCTAGAATGAATGATTTATCTATTGAAATCTTGACATCAAAATCACCCCAGATACCGTGGAATTCCCTACCGACATAGGGATTAGCATGCCAACCCTGATAGTCATACTCACACATTTTAGGATACCATTGGGACATGGAAAGTGAGATGCCTTCCTTGGAATCACGACCACTTCTACGCACTTGCAAAGGTACTTGTGACTCGAATTCCATATCGAATGTTGCCTTGGAATTAGGGGCTATGGGCTGATTTAATTTTACTTCCAATATGGTCCCTACGACCTTATATGAAACATCCTTTCCATTGTGTTTCAGGGATTTGATTTTGTGGTAGCCGATTTCATCAGGTTGGAGTTTTGAAATACGATCTCCCACACGTCTGTCCGGATCAGGGATGTTCAAGGAACGCACATCCATCATACTTCCGGGTTGGAATGCGTTGAAATATAGATGGTAGAAAACCTTATCCAGCATGTCAGGTGAATTATTGGTCAAGACCAATTTTTGCTTTCCAGTGAATTGGAACTTATCGGCATCAACATCGATTTCCATCTGATAATCACAGGCTTGTTGCCACCTGTCGGTTTGTGCAAAGGTCAATTGAAATCCCATGAATGTAATGAGGGATAATAGTAGGGATGTTTTCATTTTCATATTGAAGTAGATCATTAATGTAATTTATGTTTACGCATTCACTTATTAGTGCCAATAGAAAGACGCTAAAAATTTGAATGGGTTGTATTCGAACTTATACAGGTTGAACGTCCTCTGATGTGTTTTGGTTGTTGAGATATGCGATATCATCCACTTCCAAGCCCTCGGGAACAACATATTGGATTTTCTGGAATAGTTTGCCCCAATTGGACCATTTGTACCTGAATTGTGCAATGATCATGAATAGTGTCACCATACCGAACCATCCCACAAGCATATAGTCCGTATTCATTTCCAAAGCCCTGAAAAGGGTGGGGGTCTGAAGTGCCGAACCATCGAATGAGACAAATAATGCCCCAAAAAGATTATTTCCAAAATGGATACCCAGTGCTAATTCAAGGCTTTCGTCCAAAAGGGTAATCAGACCCAAAAAGACACCCATGCCAATATAGAATACCATCATCTTGGCAAAGCCAAATTCTGCAATTTCCGGATTCATTCCGTGCATGAGTCCGAACATGATGGATGTTACCATTAGAGGAAATATGGGCCTTCTGACCAATTGGTAAAGTCCTAATTGAATCTTCCCTTTCTTTTCTAGATAGAATAGGACACCGATAATCAATCCGGCAGAATAATAGATGCCAAAGACCATCAATGCCAAACTTACATCGGTCTGTGCAAGGGACATAGCATGTAATACCCCACCGGCCAATAAGATCGAAATCAGAATGGTATTCGGATGCAATGGAATTCCCTGCATGAGATATCCCCTCATGAATACCTCCTCAAAGGATGTTTGTAATGGTAGAAGTAGGATACACATGATGAGTAGAGGGATGAAACTCATCCAATTGAATGTCCATACATAATTATCCGAATCCAAGGAATAACCGATGGCTTCTAGAATGAAAGTGATACCGAACCAGACTGCAAACCCGAATCCGATTTTTTTCCAATTGATACTCCGTTCTGTAGTGATGATGGAGCGGAATGGCCGTTTATGGACTTTCACGACACTCAGATATACGAAGGCTATACCTCCCACGAATGTCAGTAGAATCAAAAAGAATGAAAGATTGTTACTTAATCCGAAGTAAGTGAAGTCGTAAGCCATGAGTTTTTCATTGGCTTCTAGTATGGCACTGGGTTCACCATCCTTGGCAATTTGGGCAATCTTATACAAGAGGATTACGGTAATGGGAGTTTGTCCCAAGGAAAATCCGACAGATACCAATATCATTCCTGCAAAGTAGGACCACCATTTGTTCTGTCCTTCTAGGGCCCTTTGGAAAAAAGCGTGTTTCTTAGACATATATATAAGATTCAGTATGCCGAAAGTATCAATTTTTTTAAAATTGGTAATCCTAAAACGTTATCAAAATAGGTGATGTGGGTCTTACACCCGAATTTAGGTTCTATGATGGATAAAACATTCCATTATCCTTACCTTTGGTTTATTCATAGGTTAAATGATTAAGATGAAGCGTCCTGATTTTTCCAAAGTTGAGTATACACAGGAAGTATTCGAAAATGAGAATGAAGTTTCCACTTTTGATACGGCTGAGAAAATTATGGTACAATCCAAGTATGATACCCTGGATAGTAATGAACTCAAACACTTGTCCTATGCGGCTGGTTTGCCTCCTTTCCTAAGAGGACCATATAGCAGTATGTATGCAGTAAGACCTTGGACGATTCGCCAATATGCAGGATTTTCCACAGCTGAGGAGAGCAATGCATTTTACAGACGTAATTTGGCTGCGGGTCAGAAAGGGTTGTCTGTTGCATTTGATTTGGCGACGCATAGAGGATATGATTCTGACCATCCTAGAGTGATGGGTGATGTGGGTAAGGCTGGTGTGGCCATAGATTCGGTTGAGGACATGAAAGTACTATTCGATGGTATACCATTGGATAAGATGTCCGTATCCATGACAATGAATGGTGCTGTGATACCCATCATGGCTTTTTACATTGTAGCTGCTGAGGAACAAGGAGTGGAAAAGTCCAGTCTCAGTGGTACCATTCAGAATGATATCCTGAAGGAATTCATGGTAAGGAATACCTACATATATCCTCCCGGACCATCTATGAGAATCATTTCGGATATCTTCGAGTATACTTCTCAGAACATGCCGAAATTCAATTCCATTTCCATCAGTGGGTATCACATGCAAGAAGCAGGTGCTTCTGCCGATATTGAATTGGCATATACCTTGGCGGATGGCTTGGAATATATCAGGGCAGGGATAAAGGCTGGTTTGGATATAGATGCATTCGCGCCCAGATTATCATTTTTCTGGGGAATAGGAATGAATCATTTCATGGAAATCGCCAAGATGAGGGCCGCAAGGATGCTTTGGGCCAAACTAGTAAAACAATTCGGACCCAAGAATTCCAAGTCAATGTGCCTAAGGACCCATTGCCAGACTTCAGGGTGGAGTCTCACGGAACAGGACCCATTCAATAATGTAGGCCGTACCTGTATAGAAGCTACGGCCGCAGTGCTGGGTGGTACCCAATCCCTACATACTAATGCATTGGACGAAGCAATTGCTTTACCTACTGATTTTTCTGCGAAGATTGCCAGGGATACCCAAAAATACATTCAGGAAGAAACGGATATAACACGGGCTGTTGATCCTTGGGCGGGGTCTCATTATGTGGAAACATTGACACATGAGATTGTACAAAGGGCCTGGGCATTGATTCAGGAAGTTGAGGAATTGGGGGGGATGGCCAAGGCAATAGAAAAAGGGTTGCCCAAAATGAGAATAGAGGAAGCAGCGGCCAGAAAGCAAGCTCGTATTGATGGAGGGAAGGATTTCATTGTGGGAGTCAATGTTTTCCAGACAGAGGAGGAGGAAGATATTGATATCTTGGAAGTGGACAATACCGCTGTTCGGTTATCCCAAATCGAACGTATCCAACAGACCAAGGCCCAACGCAATCAGGCGAAAGTGGACATGGCTTTGAAGTTATTGTCTGAGGCAGCGGAATCAGGAACGGGGAATTTACTGTCATTGGCAGTGGATGCTGCTAGGGAACGAGCTACATTGGGAGAGATTTCAGATGCAATGGAAATTCACTTTGGGAGATTCGTTGCTAATAACCCAACCATTACCGGAGTATATTCAAGTGAAATCAGCATGAATCAATCATTCAAGGATACGCAGGCACTGGCCAATAAGTTTGCGGAGAAAGAAGGGAGGCGTCCTAGAATCATGGTTGCGAAATTAGGCCAGGATGGCCACGATAGGGGAGCCAAGATCATTGCCACAAGTTTTGCTGATTTGGGATTTGATGTGGATGTAGGACCTCTATTCCAAACACCGGCCGAAGCAGCAAGACAAGCCATTGAGAACGATGTGCATGTTCTGGGAATTTCATCCTTGGCAGCAGGCCATAAGACATTGGTTCCGGAAACCATATTGGAATTAGAGAAATTGGGACGAGAGGACATTATGGTAGTAGTAGGTGGGGTTATTCCGAAGCAGGATTATGATTTTCTTTATGAGAATGGTGTTGTAGGGGTTTTTGGTCCAGGAACAGTAATTGCTGACGCAGCAAGTCAGATATTAGAGATATTGATTGATGTTCTGGATTAGTTTGTCCTTTTTATTGTCAAAATCCGTTAAAATTCAAATATATCTTTTGCGGTTATATATTTGTTTATATATTTGCATTAGCAACTTATAAGGATAAGTGGCACTTTTACTCCAAGTGTTATGTGGTATCAAATCATAAAAGTTTGTTGTGAACAAAAAAAACTTTTAAAATATTTGACAGATTAGAAAACCATCTTTATATTTGTTACATATTTGTTTTGCATAGTTGTTTTTTGGGGTTATATTTTGCATGCGTCGCGCTTCTTGCGGCGTATGCTTTTTTTTGTCCATACCTAATCCATTATGATACGGATTCTCACTATTCTCATTCATATCCAATTTCTTATTTCTCCCATATTTTCTCAGGATACGAAACCTATTCAAACAGGACCCAGATTAGTTTTGGGAACTGCATTGAATAAAAGTCCTGAGTTGATCATGGATGGTTTGAATGGACTGGATACATTAAGAATTCGGGAGCAGGGTAGCGATTTGGAATACGGTTTAGGCATGTTCATGCAATTTAACCTCAAGGAATACCTTTTCATCCGACCAGAGGCCATCGTACATATTTCTAACAGAGGAATGGATTTCAATGATTTGACAAGCAACATGGCATCGGAAATCAAACACCAGGTCTTTTCTTTCAGTGTTCCCATTCAGATAGGATATCAAATAGATGGATGGAGTTTGCAAACGGGTATTGTGTGGAGGAATCATCTAAGGACCGAACCCAAGAATGATGAACAGAATTTCCGATATGAGTATCAGGGTACACACAGTACTTTCCTCCTTGGTTTGGGATATCAGTCGAAATGGCTATTAGTGGATCTGTACTATGAGAATGCCTTTGGCAATGCCAATAGAAAGGCAGTATTGAATGGTAAGGAATTCTCCAACTCATCGAAGTCCAAGTATTTGTCCTTACGATTGGGTTTCATATTGTCAGGTAGATAAAAAAAGAAAGAGGAAGTGGGCACTTCCTCCTTTCTCATTTGGCAATAGTAGGATTTTGCGGAACCTTGGCTCCCATTTCCTACGGGGACTCATTTGGGGATATGTTAGTTGGGGTGTAGAAAGGCAATTCTCAAAACTGGATTTGATAGTTGTTGTGATATTTACAATTAGTAAACGTACATGACAACATCTGTATTCAAATCTGTTGCAAATTATGCATAATCAATCAACTATTCATTCTTTGGGTTGGAAATAATTCGCACCATTATTTGCATTAATTGATACAAAATCAGGAATATTGCCGCCTTATTGCATTTATTGCAATAAGGTGTGTCTGGATTTTCATTTATTGCAAAAAATGCTTTTCAAAAGGTGGATTTCAGCGAATTAAATCATTTAATGCCAATCCCAATTCGGGGAATCCGAACCTGAAACCCTCTCTTTCGAGTTTTTTCGAGGAGACATATCGGCTTTTCAGAAGTAGTTCCGTTTCGGTCCTCACTATTGCGGCGCCCAATTCCAACAACCATGCAGGTATGGATATTCCGAATGGTACCCCTAACTTTTCCCTCAGTTTTTGCATGAAAGCCTTGTTGGATACTACATGAGGTGACACCATATTATATACACCCGTTTTTTCTTGCTGCATCAACCATTCAATGGCATTCAATAAATCATTGATATGAATCCAACTGATTTTTTGGAGACCGCTTCCCTGATGCCCTCCCATTCCTAATTGTGTGATTCTTTTCAAGGGAATGAAAGCACCTCCTGTCCGTCCCAGTACAATGGATATTCTGAGTAGGATTTTTTTCGTGGCAGGACATACACTTTGGTTGAAGGTGTTCTCCCAAGCCTTGCAGACTTCTTCTGAAAATGTATCACCGATGACACCACTTTCCTCCGTATTCGCTTGTTCATGTGTATCCTTATATATGGTGGATGAGCCGGCATTCAACCAGTATTTAGGTGGTTGTTGGCATTCCTGTATGGCTTTCCCAATAATTCTTGTTGAATCAATTCTGGAATTCAATATTTCCGACTTATTCTTATTTGTATATCGACAATCAACTGATTTTCCTGCAAGATTGATAACGGCATCCGCAGCTTCCAGATATGTTTCCCATCCGGTCATTTTTTTCCCGTCCCATTGTATGAAATGAATGTTGCCGATGGAGGAGCGGTTGCCTCTAGTAAGAATATAGATATCGAAGTTCCGTGCTTCGAAAAACCGGGCTATTTCCATTCCTAAAAATCCGGATCCTCCGGGTATGACCATATGTTGTCTTGAGCCTGTTGGTTTCATAACATCTTCTTTTTTAGATGTAAACGCAGTAGTATTTATTTTGTTTCTGAAATTTCAATAAATAATGAAAATTAATCTTTCTTAGATTCGGTCTAAATAATGATAAAACTATACAAATAGACATGGGGTATTAAGCAGTAAAATCGAACTTATTATATCTTTGTCGGGATTTTAAGAATTGATTAAGATTTTAGTAAATCTTATATTTTATAAATCATTCAAAACGAATGACTTTGAGAAATTTTATCATCAAATCGTTTTCCGTTCTTGGGTTTTTGTCAGTAGCTGAAATAGCTATGGCCCAAGCTGGCGGAGGAGCTACGACCACCAATGTGATGATGTGGATAGTCGCGGCTCTAGTATTTTTTGCACTTTTATTCGTTGGAGATAGCTTGTTGAAGCTTGAAGCAAGAAATTCAGGTGCATCTGATAAAGGAACCAATTATTCCATTTTCCCATCCCTAAAGGAAGTTTTCAGTCCAAAGTTGCCGGATTTTGTTCCAAACGAAAATGTCCATGTTCTTACCAAAGGACATGATATCGTATTGGAAGGGGCAGCCGATGGAACTGTTGACACGGGTATGTCTGCAAGTCATTTTGCAGTGAAGCCTACTGATTTCCTAGGAATAGCACCCATTCCTAAGATGATGGTTGCTGTAGGGGACAATGTAAAGGCAGGTGATCCTTTATTTTATGACAAAAAGAATGATTCCATCAAGTTCTGTTCACCTGTAAGTGGCGAGGTCGTTGCCATTAATAGGGGAGAAAAGAGAGCAATTACCGAAGTAGTGGTTCTTGCTGATAAGGAACAAGTCTCTAGGGAATACACCCAACCTAATCTGGATACAGCTTCCAGAGAGGAATTGGTTACTTTCCTAGCGGATAGTGGTGTCTGGCCAATGATTAAACGTAGGCCTTACCAGTTGTTGGCTTCAGTCGATGAGACTCCAAGGGATATCTTCGTATCCACTTTTGATTCTGCACCTCTGGCTCCTGATTCCAATCTATTGGTTGCAGGTAAGGAAGCTGAGTTCCAAAAGGGATTGGATGTTTTGGGTAAACTGACTGAGGGTAGTGTTTATCTTGGCTTGAATGCCAAGTCCGAACCTGCTGCTGCATATACCAATGCAACAGGTGCAGAAAAACACTATTTCCATGGTAAGCACCCTGCAGGTAATGTTGGTGTACAGATTCACCACATCAAGCCGATCGGTACACAGGATGTCGTTTGGACATTGGGTGTGCAGGAGGTCATCAGTATTGGAGCATTGTTTACCAAAGGAGCTTTCGATGCCGAAAGGGTAGTGGTACTCTCTGGTGCTGAATTCAAGGAAAACAAGTACGTTAGAACTCATATCGGAGCCAATGTGGAACCTTTCATCAAGGGTAATGTTTCCGAGGAATCAGGCGATGTTCGTTTTGTTTCCGGTGATGTACTCTCTGGAGAGGAAATCAAGGAAAACGGATTCCTAGGATTCTTCGACGACCAGATTACGGTTCTTGAGGAGGGTGATTACCACGAGATATTTGGTTGGTTATTACCTCTGATACCAAGACCTAGTATTTCCCGTACCATGCCGGGATTCCTAATGCCAGGTTTCCAATATCGTGCAAATACCAATACACATGGTGAACAAAGGGCTTTCGTAGTCACCGGACAATATGAAAGTGTTTTGCCAATGGATGTATATCCGCAACATTTGATGAAAGCCATCCTGATGGGTGACTTTGAAAGGATGGAGGGATTAGGTATCCAAGAACTGGCACCTGAGGATATTGCTATCTGTGAGTTTGCTTGTACCTCTAAACAACCGCTTCAGAACATTCTTCGTGATGGTCACGAAATGATGTTGGAGCAAGGATAAAATTTAATTTTCAGAAGATGGGGAAGTGGTATTTTCTATTTCCCAACTGAATGAACAATAGATGAAACCATTATTAAATTTCTTAGAAAAAATCGAACCTGACAAGAAAAAGAGTCCTTTCTTGCACACTTTGTTTGACGGGTTCCACACTTTCTTATTTGCACCTAAATCCGTGACCAAGGGAGGTGTACACGTCCGTGACGGTATGGATCTGAAGCGTACGATGATCATGGTGGTTTTGGCCATGCAGTTGTGCTACGTTTTCGGTACATATAATATTGGTCATCAGCATTTTGTTGCTTTGGGTGAGTACACGGGGTTCCTTGAGGGATTCCACTTGAAACTGGCTCATGGTCTAATCAAATTATTACCGATATTCATCGTGGCCCATGTAGTGGGTCTTGGAATTGAATTCTGGTATGCAGCTAAGAAAGGTCACCCGATTGAGGAGGGATTCTTGGTGTCCGGTGCTTTGATTCCATTATTGATGCCACCTGATTTGCCATTGTGGATGTTAGCTGTAGCTGTAGCTTTTGCTGTTATCATTGGTAAGGAAGCATTCGGTGGTACAGGTATGAATATTTTGAATATAGCCTTACTGGCGCGTGTATTCGTATTCTTTGCCTATCCTACAGAAATCTCTGGTGATGAGGTATGGATTTCCAATATCGTTAAGGAAGGAACTGAATTCTATGGTGGGGCCTATGGTATGGGTCACAGTATATTCGATACCATATTTGGTTGGATGGGACTGGATACTTTCAGTGCTGTGGAAGCTGGACAAAAAGTGGCTGATACCTATTCAGGTGCAACACCACTGGCCTTGGCTAAGTCCGGCGGATGGGGTGCTGTAACTGAGGTATATTCCACATCACAAATGTTCTGGGGTTCAATCCCAGGCTCAATTGGTGAAACTTCCAAGCCATTCATTCTGATTGGTGCAGCTATATTATTGATTACAGGAATTGCTTCTTGGAGAATCATGTTGAGTATGTTCATTGGTGCAGCCTTGACTGCCATGATGCTTAACGGATTCGCACCAAGTGCCGATTCATTCCTTGCAGTGCCTTGGTGGGGACAATTCTACATGGGTAGTTTCTTCTTTGCAATGGCATTCATGGCAACTGACCCTGTAACTGCAGCATCAACCAACACCGGGAAATGGATTTATGGTTTCATGATTGGATTCGTTGGTATGGTTGTAAGGGTATTGAATCCTGCATACCCAGAAGGATGGATGTTGGCTATTTTATTCATGAACGTGTTTGCTCCACTGATTGACCATTATGTATTGGAAGCGAATATGAAAAAACGTTTGGCTCGTGCATAGTACTAGATATATATATACGTTTACAGTCGCTATGACTGTTGTAGTAGCTTTGGTATTGGCAGGTTTGTTTACATTCCTTAAGCCTATACACAAGGCGAATGAGGCAATCTTCAACAAGAAAGCCGTATTGTCTTCCTTTATGGGGACGAAAGCTAACGACTTGTCTGATGAGGAAGTCGTAACAGCTTTTGCTGATGTAAAGCAGTACGTTCTGAATTATGAGGGAAAGCCCTTATCCAATGATGAGGTAAAAGACCTTCGTAACTATAAGGAGAAAGATGGGAAAGCGGAAGACTTGGATCTTTCCAAAGAGAAGAAAAAGGATGATGAGGATAGATTATTTCCTTTATACATCAAGGAAGTGGAGGGAAAGCAGGTATATATCACTGCCGTAAGAGGAAATGGTCTGTGGGATGAGATTTGGGGTTACATTGCTTTGGCTGAAGATTTGAATACCATCGTAGGTACATCTTTTGACCACAAGGCTGAGACACCGGGTCTAGGAGCTGAAATTAAGGATAATCCTACGTTCCCGAACAGCTTCAAAGGAAAGCAAATCTTCAATAGTGAAGGAGAATTCGTCTCAGTACTGGTGAAGAAAGGAGGAGCTGATAAATCTGATAAGCACGCTGTGGACGCCATTTCAGGTGCTACTGTAACATGTGATGGTGTAACCAACATGTTGGAGTCAGGATTACAGTATTATATGCCTTACTTCGAAACATTGAAGAAAGATCAGCTAGGATTGAACAAATAATCCTAGTATTTCAAAGAAAATCATTCAGTTTTAAAACCTATATATAATGGCTGAAACTGCAGTAGTAGAAAAAGAACCCTTATTCGGGAAAAAGGAAAGGAAATTATTGACCGATCCTTTGGGTGATAATAATCCAATTACCATACAGGTATTGGGTATCTGTTCCGCACTGGCGGTAACCACCCTTTTCTTCAAGGCTTTGGTAATGTCCGTAGCGGTAGTATTCGTATGCGCATTCGCCAACCTTTTTACATCCTTACTAAGGAACTATATTCCAAAGCAAGTGCGTATGATCGTCCAGTTGGTCATCATTGCAACATTGGTAACCATCGTTGAGTTGGTACTGAAAGCATTGGATTATACCGTTTATAAGGACCTATCCGTATTCATCGGTTTGATTATCACCAATTGTATCGTAATGGGACGTCTGGAAGCATTCGCCTTGGCCAATAAGCCATGGAGATCATTTCTGGATGGACTAGGTAACGGATTGGGTTATGGTCTGATTCTTTTGATTGTGGCTTTCCTTAGGGAAATCTTCGGTAAGGGTACCTTGTTTGCAGGTAGCCCGGCTGAAATCAAGATCATCGGTGCTAGTATCCCATCAGAAGGAATCATTTACAAAATCAATACAGCTGCAGAATCGGGTATCGGTACTTGGTTCTCATGGTATGCCAATAACAACCTGATGGTGCTTCCTGCTTCCGCAATGTTCGTTATCGGTGTATTGATTTGGATTCAGCGTAGCTGGAGAAAAGAATTGGTAGATATTTCGTAATTAATTATTCAATTAATAATTAGTAATTAAGAATGAATAATTGCGAAATCATTATTAATTCTTAATTCTTCATTATTCTATAATAAAATGGAGACATTCAACTTATTTCTAAAAGCGGCGTTCATAGAAAACATGGTATTGGCATACTTCCTCGGAATGTGTTCTTACCTGGCCGTATCTAAGACAATCAAAACAGCATTCGGTCTGGGATTGGCTGTTATCTTCGTATTGGGTATCACTATGCCAATCAACTGGGTCATCAATGAGTATCTTTTGTCTGATACTGGTGTCTTCGGGACGGATTTGACTTTCCTCAGATTCATCCTGTTCATTGCCGTGATTGCATCCATGGTACAGCTTGTGGAGATGGCCATTGAAAAGTTCTCTCCAGCGCTATACAACTCGTTAGGTATATTCCTGCCACTGATTACAGTAAACTGTGCCATCTTGGGTGGTTCACTGTTCATGGTTTCAAGGGAATATAATTTCGGTGATTCCGTAGTATTCGGATTGGGTTCCGGATTCGGTTGGTTCCTGGCTATCATTGCCATCGCTGCCATCCGTGAGAAAATCCGTTATTCCAATGTACCACCGGCTCTAAGAGGACTGGGAATGGCATTCATCATCACCGGATTGATGGGATTGGCATTCATGAGTTTGATGGGAATTGATTTGACAAAGCCAATGTAAGGTTAAGGAAACGGATATTTTTCTGATGACCTAATACCTTATATTTTAATACTATATAATTATGATACTACTTTTTGGAATGGAGGAATTCAGTCAGATTGGCTTTGCGATACTGGTATTTACTGCCGTAATCGTAGCCTTGGCTTATATGTTGCTTTCTGCAAGAAAGCGTTTGGTTCCACAAGGAGACGTCAATATCATCGTAAACGGAGACGAGGAAAATCCTCTTGTTGCCAGCCCGGGTACGACTTTATTAAATGCACTTTCAGATAGGAGCGTATTCCTTCCATCAGCGTGTGGTGGTGGTGGTACTTGTGCAATGTGCGAATGCCACGTCTATGAGGGCGGTGGTGATGTACTGGCTACGGAAATGAACCACCTTACTCGTAAGGAAGCTGCTGAGGGTAAGCGTTTGGCTTGTCAGGTCAAGGTGCGTGAAGACATGAGAATTTCCATACCTGAGGAAATTTTCGGTATCAAGAAATTTGAGTGTACCGTTGATTCCAATTACAATGTGGCTTCCTTTATCAAGGAGTTCGTTGTACGTTTGCCAGAGGGAGAAACAATGGATTTCCAATCTGGTGGTTATATCCAGATTGATGTACCTAAGGTGACTGTTGAGTATGAGAACATTGATATCTCTGCACACCCAGAGCATCACGGTGACGACCCGATGAAGTTCAAGTCTGAGTGGGATAAGTTCGGTCTATGGCCATTGAAGATGGTAAATGCCGAGCCCCAGTTCCGTGCATATTCCATGGCGAATCACCCTGCAGAGGGAGATATCATCATGTTGAATATTCGTATTGCCACTCCACCTTGGGATAGGGCTAAGAATGATTGGATGAATGTGAATCCTGGTGTTTGCTCATCTTACGTATTCGACCAGAAACCAGGTGACAAGGTAACAATCTCAGGGCCATATGGTGAGTTCTTCATCAAGCCTACAAAGAAAGAAATGGTTTACATCGGTGGTGGTGCAGGTATGGCTCCGTTGCGTTCACACCTATTCCACCTGTTCCATACTTTGAAAACGACAGACCGTAAGGTATCCTACTGGTATGGTGGTCGTACAAAGAGAGAGTTGTTCTATATCGAGCAATTCCGTGAAATCGAACGTGAATTCCCTAACTTCCGTTTCTACGTGGCATTGGATAACCCATTGCCAGAGGATAACTGGAACGTAAAGGAAACCATCGATTCCGATGGTGATGGATTCCATGGATATATCATGAGCGTTTGCTATGAGAAGTATCTTAAGAATCACCCAGAACCGGAAGAAATCGAATATTATTTCTGTGGACCTCCAATGATGAACAAGTCAGTTATCGATACATTGGATAACCTTGGTGTTCCAGAGGAGAATATCTCATTTGATGACTTCGGAGGGTAATCACCTTTGAACGAATTCATGATTCAACGCCCATATTTCCGTAAGGAAATATGGGCGTTTTTATAGGTAAGAATAGTCTTAGTAATTAAAAATCCTAACAGCCCTGCTTGGACCATTGTAGTACTTAATAATGATACTAAATTCCCCCGTTGTAATATTGATGGCCCATGCATTGACACTATCATGCTCGGATGAACTCCAGATTGTGGATGAACCCATATTACTTATATTATGATTCGCATATAAATTTCTCCAAAGTACATATAACTCATCCTTGGATGGCACAAACCAGTCATCATATCCCTTGTGAACCAGTTCCTGGGCTTGTTTGAAAGGGCCGTTATCAGGACAGTTCTCATAGAAGTCTTGGGTGTTCTGCATTCCTGTGCCAAAGGCCGTTCCACTAACACCTGGAAGATCCGTACCCAGACAACCCCATTCGCCTCCGATGCTTATATCTGTTGCGACAAGCATGCCGAATCGTTGGAGGGTATCCAAGAAGAATATTTCACCCGCTTCATATTCTATACCATACAACTGGCTAGGTTTCACACCATAGTCGAGTAATTCCTGTAGCGTGACTCCATAATAAAGGAGGGCCGGAATTTTGGTAGTGTCATATTCTTCACAGAATTCACCTAAAAAACCAATTCTACAATCACAAATACCCTCCTCACAGGCACCGCCATTCTGGCATACTATATTTTCACATGGATATTCCTTACAACTATGAATGGACAGAATGGATATCATTAAGACGACTGAAATGATAGTGCGGAAAAGTATTCTAGAAGTTTTCATAAATCATATTTTTCTTTAAATCGGAGGAAATGAGGTTTTGCTGCAAGTCAATTATTAATATTTTGGACGATTGTGTGCTAAACTTAGCGTATGTTTGGATTCTGATTCATCCGCACTGCGCCATTCAATATGCTATTATTCAATATATTAACTTTCGTCAGCTTTTTCATCATCATGGGTGTTGCCATCCTAGCCTATACACAGCTTAGGAAGAATTGGATAGAACCTGATACGGAATTTCCGATATCATGGAGGATGATATTATTAAAGGATGTAACTTTTTATAATAGTCTCACAACTCAGGAAAGGGAATGGTTTGAGTATAAGGTTCATGAATTCCTCCTAAATTATAAGATTACGGGTATACATACCGAAGTGAATGCTAGGGATAAGGTACTCATTGCTGCTAGTGGTATCATTCCTATCTTTAAGTTCAGGGATTGGAGATACAAGAATCTGCAGGAAATACTGGTATACCCAGATATGTTTGATGAGGACTTCAAAACAGAGGGCAAGGGGCGACGTATTTTGGGAATGGTCGGGACGGGTTACATGAAAGATAAGATGATTCTGTCACAACAGGCCCTTAGATTCGGTTTTGATAATGCTAAGGACAAAAGGAATACAGCCATCCATGAATTCATTCATCTGATAGATATGATGGATGGTGATATAGACGGTATTCCTAAACTCATCTTAGAAAGGCCGTATGTCTTACCTTGGTTGGAACTGATGAAAAGGAAGATGGATGAGATTTATGATGACGATTCGGACATCAATCCTTACGGTGGAAAGAATAAGATTGAATTCTTTGCTGTAGTGAGTGAGTATTTTTTCGAACGCCCCAGACTGCTGGAGAAGCGCCATCCTGATTTGTACAAGATGTTGTATGAGATATTCGACCATGATTTAAGTGAACGAAAACTTACTAAGACCAGACGGATTGGTAGAAATAGTCCATGTCCGTGCCATAGTGGTGAAAAGTATAAGAATTGTTGCGGGAAAATGTGATAAGGTACTCTTTTTATGAAGATTATGAATTCAGATAATGAATAGCAGATATGAATTGATATATTAGAAGTCCCGAAACTTATTGTTTACCAATCAATGAAAAACGAAATGAAATTCACCTATTTCTGGCTACTATTGGTATTGTTGACAGCCTGTCAGACGACTCCTGCATCAGATAACGAAACTTCAGAGGCCATTGTAGAAGAACCTGCTACATCCGAATCCAAAGAACCTGTAACGATGGAGCCATCATCCATGGATACCACTTATTATGAGTATGAGGGTAATATCAATGGTAATATTCCAGTCTCATTCCATGTATACAGGCAAGATGATTTATTGAAAGGTGAATTGATCTACAAGCGTGTAGGAAACCCGATTACTTTGATAGGTGATGTGGAGGGTGGATATTGTAGATTATTGGAAATATTCCCGGATGGGAATATTTCGGGTATATTATCTGGCCAAATGACAGGGAATGGTGAATGGCATTGGTTCAATCCCAAGAAAAGGGAGGATTTTGACATGAGTGTCACCTTGTCGAAAGTCAGTGATGAAACCATCAATTTTGCTGCCAAGGATGATGTCACAGGAAGTTATCGTTATAGCTATGGAGAAGAAGGATATCTGGGAAATCTAACGGTACACAAGGTTCAGGATAATACCATCCATTATGATATCGCCTGCTTTACCCAAGCGCCGGCTAGGAATATGGCAGTTCTGGAAGACGAAACAGCACCATTTGATGGAAAAGAAGCCATTGAGAAATTCTCCGATGATGAAATGGATGCCAACTGTGAATTCAGAATCAGATTTTATGATGGTTTTGCAAAGATTGATTACGTGGACGATAGAATGGATTGTATGTTCGGTCATAATGCCCATGTGAGCGGAATTTTTCGAAAAACGAAATAAAAATCTCTTTTATGCCTGTCACAAATCATTTTTTTTGTGCAAAAAATTGACTTTTCATTCGAATGTGGCCATATTTGCATTGTTTTTTAACCTAAACAGACATTTTGGAATGTTTTGGGTATACCCAATCACCCATTTTAGTTATTACTCTTAGAAATTTTGAGTCGTAACAGATGCAAAACTTAAACTCTTATACCCTCCTATAGGAACCTTTGGTTCCTAACCATTTTACACTAATGCAAACCACCTCATTGCTTCTGTTATATTCTTCCATCCGTTGATATTTCGGATGGTAATCCATTGCCAATTCAGGTAACATCAACGATGATGTATCCTACTATTTATTGACGCGCACTCAGCATGATACGGAAAGGTTTGTCCCTCAAGTAAAGGGATGTTCTGAATGATATCATGGCCCAAGTAGTTATCAGAAGTGAAAAACGTAAAATGGAATCAAAGACTATCCATAGAAGTATTGAGCTGCTCAATAGAATGTTCATTGTACTCATCGTGATAGACATTATCGTCTGTCTGATTTTTGAGGACCAGCTCCACTTATACTCCAGTTTGATACTGATATCAGGATTGGTGATGTCCCAATTCCTATTCCGATGGGATTGCTACGAATGCGGTACCATCGGAATAGCGGTTACTTTCTATTGCGTGGGGATGTTTCAGGTTGCTTTTCTCGACAGTCACTCCACCTGTTATTTCATTCTATTGATCGTTCCCCTAGTGGCATCGCTCATACTCAATAGGATGTTGAATAAAATCATCCTTCTGTGTGCCTCCTGTATTTTGTTTATCCGGTGTAATCATATTGCAGGATTTCATTTGTTAGAGAATTACTTTTTCTTTTACGGTTTGATTCCCACTACCATAATGATGTTATTCTTCTACAATGAATTAGAAAAAGCGACGATACAGAAAAACCTGTTAATAGAGGAACTAAGGGGAAAGAATGAGGAAATCATGCTCTATTCCAATATGATGAGCCATGATTTGAAAGCTCCGCTCAGAAATATAGAAGGGTTCTCAGGTATCTTATTGCGAAACTGTAAACAATTGGATGAAAGGAATCGTGAACTACTGAATTTCATAGTCAAGGGGACAAAGTCAATGAAGAATCTGATTGATGACTTATTGGATTATTCCCGTTCCAATTTTGAACAATACACATTCAAACAATTGGATTTGAATAAGTTAATGGATAAGATTCTCCTTTCATTCAATTATGAAATAGAGAAAGGCAATATCAGTATCAATAAGAAAGGATTGGATATGGTTTATGGTCATGAGGAATCCCTTTCATTGGTCTTTCAGAATCTGATTTCTAATTCAATCAAATACCAACCTAAGGTATCTGCCCATCTACCTCAAATTGACATCAGTTGTGAAGCCAATGATGATAGGATGATAATCAAGTTCAGGGACAATGGTATCGGGTTGGATGATGAGGAAGCCAAATCCATGTTTCTTCCTTTTACCAGATTCCATAGTGAGAGTGAATACGAGGGAACAGGAATGGGATTATCCATAGTCAGTAAGATCATAGAGAAACACAGCGGTTCCATTTCTGTAGAATCCCAAATCAATAAAGGAACCACATTCACTATTTCACTGCCCCTTTATCAGGATGCCCATCAGATTCAATCTTAATAATGGGAGGAATGACGCCCTTTTTAATATTATGTTAATCTCTATGTGAATGAACGATTTCATATCGTTTTCTTGTTATTTTCAATACAAATAACAGAAGACCATGAAATTGTTTGCTCTAACCTTTACCATGTTATGGGGTAGTATGATGTATGCCCAAATATCCCACGATTTTTCCATCTACTCTGAGGATGGGGAAAAATTCACATTCTATGCCAATGGACAACAATTCAATGTCGAACCCCAATCCCGAATAGAAATCAATAATACCAATCATGACTATTTCCGGGATGTCAGAATTGTATTCGAGGATTCCAGCATTGAAACCATCCACAAAAAATTCATTCAAATTGGCAATGTAACACAATCAGAAGACCATATACCCGTAGTGTGTCTTTATAGAATTGTCAATAAGAAAGGAACGTATAAGGTGAAGTTCGGAGGCCGCTCCAATAAGAAAATACAAGGAGGGAATAATGTCATTATCATCAATGACTAATCTCACATAACAAGCCTAATCACAATTTTATTGATACAAGGTTTTTCCCACTACGAGACTATCTTGGATTTCCTACCTACATTAGAATGATGTTCCAGACACTGCATTCCTGAATACGAATGGTGAATACATTCATTTGGAAAGCCTACTGTTTGGACATGACCTGAATCAAATATGAATAATACCTTGGAGCAAATCTTATTTTTCATAAAAAATAGGGTTTAAAGGAATATTAGCTGATTCGAAGATGTCTAACTTTAGGATTGGCTCATCTAGGGTTTGTATACCACTAAACCTTAAAGTGATGGACTAGTCAAATTGCTATATAAACAGACAATAAATGAAATATTTCTACCTTTTGGGAGTATGGTGCTCCTGTATTGTGCTGGCTCAGGCACAAAGCCTACCAACTGAATTTCAGTTTTCTGAAGATGGTCGAAGATTAATCCGTGGTAATTTTACCAGTGAGGGATTATATGATATGTCAACAGTAGAGGACGTATACCTTACTTTCGAGCAAACGGATTATTGGACACAGATGGAGGACAACTACGAGGATAAGATTGATATCGTAGCTACCTTGGTTTACAAGGGAGAAACCTACGATAGTGTCGGTGTCCGATTCAAGGGGCAGACATCCTATTCCCAAATTTCCGGTGGCGGTGGTGGCCCTTTCGGCGGTGGTGAGGAAAATGATAAGAAATCATTCAATATCACTTTGGATGCATATA
Source organism: Saprospiraceae bacterium (assembly GCA_020631355.1). GTDB lineage: Bacteria > Bacteroidota > Bacteroidia > Chitinophagales > Saprospiraceae > JAHDCE01. The sequence goes on from JAHDHL010000037.1 coordinate 39,517, forward strand.
AGAATCATGATATAGAAGGCTACGAAACACTGAATCTGAATAACGGTTTCCAAGACCCGTCCTTTGTTCGTGAGGGTGTTTATTTCCAAATGGGTAGGAAGCATATTCCGTGCGCCAAGGCCAATTGGGTAGCCTTACATATCAATGGCACATACTGGGGCCTATACACGAATGCCCAACAATTGGATAAGAAACATGCCGGTCAATGGTTCATGGATGACGAATGTACCCGTTGGAGGGCTGAATCCCCTAATGCAACCACTGGAGGAGGTCCGGGCGGCCCTGGTGGCCCTGGTGGTCCTGGAGGTGGGAATCCATTCGGTACGGGCACATCCACATTGAATGACCTGGGTACCAACCAAGCAGCATATGAGGATGCTTATACCTTGAAGAAAGCATATAAGGACAATCCCTGGGACGATTTGATGATTGCCTGCCAGAATCTGAATCAGTTCACAGACCAGGAAATTGTCGATTATTTGGATGAAACCGTTGATGTGGATGGTGCATTGTGGTTCCTTGCTACAGAAATGGTATTTTCTGATGATGATAGCTATGTTTATAAGGGTGGAATGGACTACTACGTTTATTATGACGCGGCTACGGAAAGAATCGTTCCGATAGAATATGATGGAAATAGCGTACTACTCTCCCAAAATGTGGATTGGACACCATTCGAAATGGTTAATGATACAGAGTATCCCTTATTGAACAGACTATTGAATATTCCTAGTCTGAGACAACGATACTTGGCTCATATGAGGACCATTCTGGCAGAGTCATTCGAATATACCTATATCAATGATATCATCGATGGTTATGCGACTATGATTAACCAGTATGTACAGGATGAACCTAATAATAGTAGCTTATTCTCATACAATGAATTCATTGCAGGGAAGAATGAATTGAAATCCTTATTCAACCAAAGAAGAAATATCCTGAATAATAATTCAGAAGTAGGTGTCCAAGGACTAAGTTTGGCCAATGCCCAACAATGGGTTGATGGAATGGAAAATTACGAACCATTGGAAAGTGATGATGTATTGGTCACGGTACAGGTAAGTGGAACAATGGGAGCTGACCATGTGATGTTGTACCATGCCACTGGAATCGTAGGGCGTTTTGATAAGATGCTCATGTATGATGATGGAACCAATGGTGATGCCATAGCGAATGATGGTACATACTCCGCTATTTTGCCGGCTCAGGTTACAGGTACTTTCGTACGTTACTACTTTGAGGCGATTGCCGCGGATGGTCCCAATACAGCTAGCTACTATCCAGCCGGAGCAAGCCATGATGTGTATATTTATCAGGTAACCCCGAATTCCGTACCGAATTCACCGGTGGTGATTAATGAGTTAATGAGTAAGAATGATATTACTGTTGCGGATCAGGACGGAGAATATGATGATTGGGTAGAACTATACAATGGTGGTTCGGCAGATGAGGATATCTCCGGTTATTACCTAACGGATGATTTGGGTAACCTGACCAAATGGAGTTTCCCATCAGGAACTACGATTCCATCCGATGGATACCTGATTATCTGGGCGGATGACGACCAAGACCAAACCGGTTTACATACCAATTTCAAATTGTCTTCGGATGGTGAGGCATTGTACTTGGTACGTCCTGACTTGGCCGTAGCGGACGAAGTGGAATTCGGAGCAAGTCAGGCGGATTTATCCTATGCTCGTTCTCCGAATGGAACAGGTGACTTTACCTGGAAAGGAGCTACATTCAATGCAAATAACGATACCTCCACCAGTATCGAACAGATTATTGATGTGAACCAAACCTTGGTACTGAGCCCTAATCCGGTAAGGGACGGATTCAGAATCATGACTGAGGAATTATTGAACGAAAGAATAACCATCTTCAATTATCAGGGAATTCTGGTAGGAGAAATGATGAATGATGGTTCGGATATATCGACAAGCCATCTTGTTGCCGGAGTATATTTTGTTCAATGTGGAAATTACATGACCAAGTTAGTGAAGTTGTAATGGGATGGGAACAAAGACATATTATCCTTAGATAAGGATAATATGTCTTTGTTTATTAATTCACGAACTTCTGAATCAGGATGGTCTTCCTATTGGTTCCATCACTTACAGCGAGATAATAGGTTCCCTCACTATGGTGTTGTAAATCAATATCAATAGTATTGATGCCATTTTTGAGATGAACAATTTCATCAATAAGTACCTGTCCGTAGATATTGTGTAATAATATATGGGCTTCGGTATTTTTATATGAATAAATACTTGCATTAGCAGAGGTAAGAATTGGATTGGGATAGACGGAAATGTCATATTCATCAACATTATTCATTTCTACCCTGATGATATTACTAAACTCAAATGTACCATCAAGGTCCACCATTTTTAGCCTGTAGTAATTAACGATTTCAGGCTTGTCATCAATAAAGATATAATTTTGGGTTTCTGAAGAATTCTGATGTGAGTCAAGGAATCCGATTTTTTCGAATGATTTACTGAGGTCTGTGGTTCTTTCGATTTCAAAGTGGGAAGAATTGGACTCGCTGAGTGTTTGCCAGTTGAGGTAAATTTCTTCATTGCCAGGTCTTCCCTCAAATACGGACAGTTCTACGGGGAGACTTTGGATTACATTGGTTGTAGCTGTGGTCACATAGGTGTAGGTGATACAATCACTACCACCTCCATTACCTACATACCCCCTGACTAGAACATCTATTCTGGAACCCCTAGGAACGTTGATGATAAACTGTTCATTGTAATCACTCAGACAATGGGTTCCCTGAGTCAGATCGTTTGAACCCGGTGGATCTATGATATATGAAAGGGTACTCTCTAGGACGTCATCCCCATCAGTATCGTAATCTACTTGGAATAATATTCTTTTTGGATTAGGAGCATGTGGTATGATTCCGCACAAATCAATTTCGTATGTACAGATTGATTGGTTTGCGTCACAGGAAATCTCATCAATTGTTCCATGGGATTGTATGATACATTCTTGTGCTTGTATTTTGATTGGAATATATGACAATAAGAGAAGGGGAAAGAACAAATATAAATGTGTAGAACTAAAAGCTTTCATTACATATTCAGTTTGAGTGTTTGTAACATTGTTGTTGTATGGATACTCAAACACATCCTGTGCCAATGAAATACCAGTCAATCCATCTATTGTTTAAATGTGATGGGGTTGTTTTACATATATGATAAATCTATTTTCGTATGTTGTTGTTTATTATGGTTTGTATGGAAAAAGTATCATAAAGTATTATAAATGAGTGAGATTTGTTAAATATTAATTTTAACACTTTTCATATGGCAATGACTTTTTTTACGTTAAGAAGTATGGATTGCGAAGACACAATAGTCCTGTTGGGTTGATGGTATTTTGTCAAACTCGATTATTTTGATTTTGTGACTTTATATTCGGATACATATCAGAATTAAGTATGATTCACTAAGCTTTTATTGAATGTTGTTAGGGACTTTCATTCAACTGCTTAATCCAAGACAAAACAGAACTAATCCCTTTATTTTTCGCCTAAATCAAAGAAATAGCATAACTTGCTTTCACAATAAATTTACACGAATCTAACCATATGCTTGACTTTTCAACCCTTGGTGTCAATACGGAAGATCCGACCTACATGACCATGATCATGACGGTTCTTTTTTCGTTTTTGTTATCAGGAATGATTGTCTTTACCTATGACAAAACCACACGGAATGTAGTCAAACCCATACATTTCATGCAGGGAATGATTCTGATTTCCATCGTGGCAGCCACTGTGATGCAAGCCATTGGTGATAGTTTGGCTAGAGGATTGGGAATGCTGGGCGCATTGTCCATCATTCGTTTCAGAACCACTGTCAGGAATCCAAGGAATATCGTTTTCATGTTCAGTTCATTGGCCGTAGGTATTGCTTGTGGTGTATACGGTTTCGAAATCGCATTCATTGGTACATTGGGTTTTTGTACCGTTGCATTCATGTTGAGATTTACGCCATTCAGTAAACGGGAAAATCTGATGGGAAACCTAAGACTGGAAATGTTGGCGGAATCAGATGGTTCTAAAAAATTGGAACTCCTGTTGAAGAAACACACACAGGCATTCAAATTAAAAAGGTATAGGATTCTTACGGAGAAGAAAAAACGTAGGATAGAATATAATTACGAAATCAAATTGGATAAGGAATTGGGAGGTAACGACCTTATGAAAGCATTGGAATCCCTTGAGGAAGCCCGTGGGGTAAGGTTGGATTTTACCAGTGCAATGGCAGATTCGATTTGATATTCTTTCTAAACAGACTCAAAGCATTTTCCTCAGGGATATGAAATTCAGATTTAATCCTTTATATCTCATACTCGTCATCGTCTTACTTGTGATACTTCAGTTCAACTGGAACCACAAGCACAAGACCTATACATTCTATGGTTTTGCCCAGAACAAGGAAACAGAGTTGAACTTTGAAGAATCATTACTGATCGAGGAAGTGAGGGTCAAGGAGGGAGAATATGTCCAGGCAGGAGATACACTCTTGGTCGCTACCCGTCATCAGGAAATTGACGAAGTGGAAATCAATGATGCACAATACGATAGGGAAGCACTCCGCATCAGTGAGGAAAATAGAAGATTGGAAATCAAGAGTGCCATCCGGAGATTGGAGGCCCAGCGCCTTAATAAGGTAGCGGAAATCGAATCCGATATTAGGACCCTACAAGCAGAATTGGACCTGAATGAATCCATATTGGCCGAAATCAAGAGCGTGGATGTTTCTGATATGAATATGGATAACCATCCTACTGCCGCAAAGATAAAGGCCCTTAGGAATGAATTGAATCTCATTACGGGACCGATAGATGTGGAGATTGAAAAACTGAAATCCGAACTCAAGCAATCCACTCCGGCCCAGGCCCGAATGACCAAATTGGCTAAGGAGGCCATCATTCACCAAACGGAATACGATAAGATAGTGGTAGCCGCTCCATCCGATGGACTCATTGGTAATATCAGGTACAAGGAGGGTGAGAATGCCAAACGCTTCGAATCCCTATTGTCTTTTTACGAACGTAATCCTACACTGGTCGTTGGTTATGTACACGAAAACCTGATCGTGCATGTGAATGAGGGCGATTCCATAGAGGTCATCTCCAGTTATTATCAACAAAACAGACTGAATGCCACCGTTATCGGATTGGGAACAAGGATTGTTGAGATTCCATCCCGCCTGAGAAAAATCCCTGATGTCAAGACCTATGGTAGGGAAGTCATGATACAATTACCTTCTAGGAATGATTTCCTACAAAAGGAAAAGGTAATACTGAATCTTTTGAATACGGAAAATATTCCAGCTGATGCCCTAAGGAATCCTAGAAGAAAAAGGGATATCAAAGCAAAGGACCTCAATAAATTATTGGGTGAGCATGAATAGACAAGGAATGAAATATTTCCTTTGCACAGGTCTTCTTATGTGCTTCATTCACTTGGGAATCCAAGCCCAGGATACCATCCGTTTATCGGAATACTTGGCAACATCCCTGATAGACCCTCGTCTGGATTACCAACAGGAAAAATTATACTTCCTGGAAAATACCAACCATCAGCTTCCATTCACGGAAGAATTATCCTTTCGTACCGAAACCGACGAATTTGATATCAGAAGACAGGAATACCTGGTCCGGATGGACTTCAATACCAAGAAGCAGAGAAAGGCCCAGAATGCATTGCATCAGGCTCATATATCTTCCGTTTCCGATGATAGGGAGCAGATTATATTGAATAATATGGAACGCCTTTATGTCCATTGGGCCCAGTATTATATCCACCAGTTGGAAATATCCAACAGAAAGGAATTATTGGCCAATCTGAAAGACCAATTCAGAGTGACCGGTATCCTACTGAAAACCAATGAAAGATATGACATAGCGGATTTGGTGGATTTGGAAGATGATATGGATGACCTCCAATCGGAAATCCATGAAATGGAAGTATTGTCCCAACAAATCCAATCCCTCATCAATCAACAAATGGAACAATCCGATAAGGAATTGGATATAACGAATTTTATTTCCCTCGAAAGGATTCGGTCCGTAATGACCACCATACCCAGGAATGTGGAATCCCATCCCAGAAATGTGACTTTCAGAAATACCAAGGCTGAAAAACTGGCCGAAATCCAAGTGGAAAAAGCCGACCAGCAAAAATTATTGGATTTTGCCCAAATCAAGTATTCGGGTAGGGGGGAGAATACCCCCTATGGCAGGGAATGGTCCCTTGGCTTCGGATTGAATATTCCCGTTAAGAATTCCGGTCGCCTCGATGTCTTGGAGTTGGAATTGGAAACCTTGGAAGAACAGGAAGACGAAGCCACATGGAAACAACGAATGAACCTCAGAATCCAAGAAAGGTATCTCGAACTCGAAGCTTACCTCAAACAATACGATTACCTTACTGAACAATTGGATAACCTCAAGAAGAATTATTCCATCGAACATTATTCCAAAACCGGAACAGACCCGATGGTACTCCTCCAAATCAAGGAAAGCCAAATCAAAAGAAAAAGAGCCATCCTCAATGTGGAAAATGATATCTACATGACTTATATCGAACTTTTAGGCCTGACCGGACAAATGGTAGAACTACCTTTTGTCAATTACTTGTCAGAGCAATTGGAGAATTTTTAAGTAGATTGTAATTGGATGCATTTAATCTAATATTTAGAAAAATAAGAGCATGAAAAAACATGTACTATTTATCCTACTAGGCCTTTGGACATTGTCAGTCAGTGCCCAGGATTTGTATGATATCAATAACATCACAACCATCGAAATCACTTTCGAAGAAAGCAATTGGGATGCCATTCTGGACCAATATTACGCCAATGGTAATGGCGAACGCCTCCTAGCTGATGTGGTGGTGAATGGTGAGATGTTCGATAGTGTCGGAGTGCGTTTCAAGGGGAATGTGACATTCAGTCCTGATAATGCCAAGAATCCGATGAACATCAAACTCGATTGGATAAAAAACCACGATTATGATGATTATGAAACCATCAAATTGACGAGCGGACAGCATGACCCCTCTTTTCTAAGGGAAGTCTTATCCTATGATATCGCAAGGCAATATATGGTGGTACCACAAGCTAATTATGCCAAGGTATTCGTGAATGGAAACTACTATGGATTATTCGCCAGTACCGAAAATATCGGTAGCCAATTCCAAAAGGATAATCTCTACGCCAAAAAAGGAAGACCCAGGGTGAAGTGTAATAATGAGGATGAGAATGGCTTGTTCGCAGGTAGTTCGGCCTTGAATTATCTCAACTCCGTGGACTCCGTGGATTATTATACTTCCTACCAAATGGATTCCGATACAGGATGGGCGGATTTGGTAGAATTGATTGATGTATTGAATAATGATCCCGCCAATATAGAGGACATCCTAGACATGGATAAGGCCATTTGGATGTTGGCATTCAATAACGTACTAGCCAACATGGATAGCTATACGGCAAGGAGACAGAACTATTATCTTATTCTGGATAACAATAGGATTTTCAACTCCGTTCCTTGGGATATGAACGAGAGTTTCGGTGCATTCGAATACGATGGCCTGAGCAATAATCCATTGGATGAGGTGTATGATATCCCCTTGTTGTTGCATCAGAATAACAATAACTATCCACTTCTACGCCTGATTCTTCAGGATGACCGTTATCGCAGGATGTATGTGGCTCATTGTAAGACCATCCTTGAGGAAAATTTTGTGAATGATGCCTATATCACTCGTGCCAATCAATTACAATCATTGATTTATAATGATTTGGATTTGGATCCGAATAAATTCTATAGCATCTCGGATTTTACCAATAATATCAATCAGACGGTCAATGCTGTTGGGAATTCTCAAAAAGCCATAGGCCTTAAGGAATTGATGGATGACCGTACTCCATATCTGATGGGACAACCCGAAATACAGGCAACCGACCCTACGATTTCCTCTTGGGGAACCAATCCCTCTACCGTGAATCACCTGACACCATTCACATTCAATGTGACAGTAAGTGATGCTACGGATGTTTTCATTAATTATCGATTTGATTTCGATAGGGAATTCATTACGGCTCAAATGTTTGATGATGGTGCACACAACGATGGAGCTGCAGGAGATGGAGTTTATGGAATACAGGTTTTCTCCCAGATAACGGATATCCATTATTATTTCTATGCAGAGAATGCCAATGCTGGTAAGTTTTCTCCGGAAAGAGCTGCACATGAATATTATAACTTGGATGTGGTACCAATGATGGAGGATGTGGTCATCAATGAATTCCTAGCCAGTAATAATGCATTCGGTTCCGATCAGGATGGTGAGTTTGATGATTGGGTGGAATTGTATAATAACTCGACTACCGATACATATGATTTGTCAGGCCACTTCCTATCGGATGATGGTGATTTATTAGAAAAATGGGAATTCCCCGCGGGTACGACCCTTGCACCCGATTCTTATTTGATTATTTGGTGTGATAATGACCAGGACCAATCCGGATTACACACGAATTTCAAATTGAGTGCAGGAGGCGAACACTTGTTCTTTGTAGGGACTGATGGTTCAACCATCTTGGATGATATCAATTATGTGAATGCTACACAGAACGTTTCCACAGGTAGATACCCCAACGGCACCGGCCCATTCGGTCCAATGAATCCGACACACAACGCAAATAACGGTTTCTTCGTGAGTATTGAGAATATCGTGAATAATGATTTGGATATTTCTGTATATCCCAATCCTGCCACGGATCAGATATTCATTGACTTTACTGCCTTTGATGGGGATGTGAATCAGATTTCTATTGTGGATGTACAAGGTAAATTGGTACTGCAGGATATTCCTAATAACATCATTCAGGATGTGGATGTTTCCCGTTTGACAGCAGGAATCTACTTCTTATCCGTACAAACAGAGGAGGGATATTATAATACCAAATTGGTTGTGAGATAATGACCTGCATGAAATTATCATAACATCATTTAGGAATTGTTTTCATATAAATATTCACGACCCCGAATACCTGAATCATCAGGTATTCGGGGTTTTCTTATTCCGGACTATTGGATTGGATTTTGCTAGGATAAAGAGCGAATGTAGGAATTATCGGATATTAAAAAATGGAAATTTTTAAAATTTAATAATCGAATTAACGGTTATATATCCTATGAGTCGAATTTATGAAAAGTGGTGTATTGTTTTCATTTTTCTGGTATGGATTGTATCTGTTCATGCACAGGAAATAATACTGACAAAACAACAAGCCAAGGAGGATTTGGTATTTCTTTTGTCTGAATTGAAAGCCAATCATCCTAACCTTTATACCTACACCACTGAAGAAATATTAAATGATTGGTACACATCACAGTCCCAATCCATGGACGATAGCCTGAGTCACAAGGAAATGTTTGAAATCATTTCATCCATATCCCCAATTTTGATGGATGGGCATTCCTATATTTATCCCAGTGAGTCATTCATTAAGTATTTCTTTACCGCAGCACCACTGTTTCCATTGGATGTGTTTTCTTACCAGAATGATTTGGTCGTATTGAATGATTGGAGTACGGAACAGACCATTCCCAAAGGAGCGAAAATACGAGCCATCAATGATATTCCAATCGGTGATATCAAACATAAAATCATCAACGGACTTTCAAGGGATGGGAAAAATATTGCTTATCCTGAATTTGTATACCACGAATTTTTTCCGACTTTTTATGCGGCACATTTTGGTTTTAATACCACATATTCCATTAGATTTGAAGATGCATCAGGAAATTCTAAGACTGAGGAAATCAAGGGAATGGAAAGATCCAGAATGAGAATGATGAGAAACAAGACTCCAAAAGTATCCTCAGAAAAAGGTATTCGCCTCGATGTGAAAAATGATTTGGCAGTATTGACCATCCCTTCATTTTCCAATTCGATGCTCAAAAAGGATTACGGACAAAAATTCAAAAAGGAGATTTCTGATATTTTCGAAAGCATCCAAAATAAAGGGATTGAATCTCTTGTGATAGATTTACGGGGCAATCAAGGTGGGCAATTGAGTAATGGAATTTACTTATTAAAACATTTCATGAACCAACCATTCCGTTGCGTGAGTGCCTATTATAAAACTTCAAAGAAGAATAAGGAAAAGCAACAACTGGTCAGAATGAATTCCAAATGGGATGACTTATCCTATCCTACAAAGAAAAATCACTTTGATGGAAAAGTTTTTCTCTGGACCAATGGTGGAAGTTTTTCCTGTTCATCCATTGTTGCCAAGACATTCAAGGAAGAAAAGAGAGGAATGATAATAGGGCAAATGACAGGCGGAAGTGCCTACACCAACTGCGGTGGTCCGGATAAGAGCCTGGTCTTACCCCATTCCAAGATATTATTCACCATTCCCAAGACAAAATACGATTTGGTATCCGATATGAGTGAAATCAAATTAGGGGTAGAGCCAGATATTTTTGTGGAAGACCATTTTAGCCGATACTGGAATCCTGATGATGACCCTTACTTGGATAGGGTTATGGAAATGATGGAGTAGGGGTTTGTTTTTTAACGTTTGGTGTATGTGGCGTGGCGACCGAATGGGAGACATGAACATCATACACATTGTTGTAGCCAGTTTTTATTTTTCATTATTAAGTAACCTATCAATTGAGTAATATCCCGATAATATCGCACCTGGCACTCCCATTTGCCTGTATGGGTCGTATATTTCACCTGCAAAATAGACTTTATTTTCGATAGATTGGTTTAGGACACTTAGTTGTGATTTGTTTTCTTGAAATGCTTGAGTCCACGTACCTTGAGTATATTTATGTTTTCCCCAATTTTCTATGATATATTCACCTGTATAAGTTGTTGACGCTTTCCCCTCAAATATCTTATCTAATTCTTCGATTAAAGCATCTATGATTCTTTGTTCAGAGTTAAGGGCATAATATTTATTGGTTTCATCTCCTGTACAAAGAAACCCTAAGATATTGGTATTTGTCTCTTTTCCGAAAGCTATGTCGTAAAACCCTTTTTCTCCATTTTTTACTTTACAGTTTACAAAATCAGGATAGAATTTTTCAGAGAATTTTAAAGCAACTTTAAAGCCTTTATGAAAGGTTATTTCTTCTATGGCTTTTTTCTTTTCTAAGTTCAATACTGGAATAAAAATGATGTAGTTTGATTTAAGAATGCCAATAGATACAGTCACTAATACTTTATCAGCTTCATAATTTTCACCATTCTCGGTTTTGATTATAACTTTATCAGCTGAATAATTGATTTCGGTAACTGGTGAATTATATTTGATTTTATGCTTGACTGTTTGTGCTATATTTTTATCGACGTAATCGTACCAAGTAGAATTTTTAAATTTAGATTCTGGCAAAAAATTATACATAGCGTTATTCTCCCATTTAGGATTGGTTTTGTATTTTTCCCCGTCCCAACTTGCGGTGTTTTCCAATTTATAAGGGATGAGTTCTTCATCTATCTGTTTGCCTTTTTTTCCTTTCAACACATTTAATACAATGGGAGCACTATGTACCCATTCTGCACCAATATCAATTGGGAAATCTGCAAGTGTTGTATCCTTTTTCAACCTGCCACCATATCTATTAGTTGCCTCTAAAATCAGATAATCAACATTGTTCTGTTCTAATACTTTTGCTGCTGCCAAGCCCGATGCCCCCGCTCCGATAATAA
>JAHDHL010000038.1 GCA_020631355.1 Saprospiraceae bacterium
GATGATGTGTTAGTGGAATGTGCACAGGAGGTACCAGCACCAGTTGACTTGACAGCAGTGGATAATTGTGATGGTGACATTACAGTGAGTCCAACTGAGGTAATTACTCCAGGTGATTGTCCGAATTCATATGTAATCGTAAGAACTTGGACATTCGTTGATGGTTGTGATAATACATCCGAAGTATCACAAACGATAACAGTAGAGGATACGACAGCACCTGTTGCACCAGCTGCACCAGATGATGTGTTGGTGGAATGTGCCCAAGAGGTACCAGCACCAGTTGACTTAATCGCTGTAGATAATTGTGATGGTGATATCATTGTGAGTCCAACAGAAGTGATTACACCAGGTGATTGCGATCATAACTTCACAGTTGTTCGTACTTGGACATTCATTGATGCTTGTGGAAATACTTCTGAAATTTCACAAACGATTACTGTGGATGACCAAACGCCTCCAGTAGTGACTTGTGATCCAGAGTCAATTGTTCATGAGTGTACAGGAGGTCCAGCTAATGAAATAACTGCTGATCAGTGGAATATTGATAATGTTGTTGCTTTGATTGCGTGCTCATCAGATGCATGTAGTTCAATTGAGGTGACAAGTGATTATGATTATAGTAATTTTGTATTCACATGTGGTGAATCAGGAAGTATCACTGTTACATATACGATTACTGATGTTTGTGGTAATGAAACTACAAAGCAAGCTACATTTACAGTACAAGATACAACTGAACCTCAGGCACCAGCTGCTCCAGCAGACATGCTTGTAGAATGTGCTGAGGAAGTACCCGCGCCAGTTGATTTGACAGCTACAGATGATTGTGATGGTGATATTACAGTGAGTCCAACTGAAGTGACGACTCCAGGTGATTGTCCGAATTCCTATGTAATTGTTCGTACTTGGACATTCACAGATGCATGTGATAATACATCTGAGGTATCACAGACGATAACAGTTGAGGATACAACAGAGCCAGTTGCACCAGCTGCTCCTGATGATGTATTGGTTCAGTGTGCGGCAGATGTCCCAGCTCCAATTGACTTGACAGCGGTAGATAATTGTGATGGTGACATTACAGTGAGTCCAACAGAGGTTACGACTCCAGGTGATTGTCCGAATAGTTTCGTTACTGTTCGTACTTGGACATTCACTGATGGATGTGGTAATACATCTGAGGTGTCTCAAACGATTACGGTAAGTGATGTTACAGCACCTGTTGCGCCAGCTGCACCAGATGATGTCTATGTAGAATGTGCGGCGGAAGTGCCAGCACCAATAGACTTGACAGCAGTGGATAATTGTGATGGTGATATTACAGTAAGTCCAACAGAAGTGACAACTCCAGGTGATTGTCCGAATAGTTTCGTTACTGTTCGTACTTGGACGTTCATTGATGGATGTGGTAATACATCTGAGGTATCACAAACCATTACGGTAGAAGATAATTATGCTCCTGTTGCACCAACTGCACCAGATGATGTATTGGTGGAATGTGCAGCAGATGTTCCTGCTCCAATAGATTTGACCGCAGTAGATAACTGTGATGGAGATATTACAGTGAGTCCAACAGAAGTGACAACTCCAGGTGATTGTCCGAATAGTTTCGTTACTGTTCGTACTTGGACATTCACAGATGGTTGTGGTAATACCTCTGAGGTATCACAAACGATTACAGTTGAAGATACGACAGAGCCAGTTGCACCAGCTGCTCCTGATGATGTATTGGTAGAGTGTGCAGCAGATGTACCTGCACCAGTTGATTTGACAGCAGTGGATAATTGTGATGGTGATATTACCGTGAGTCCGACAGAAGTGACGACCCCTGGTGACTGTCCGAATAGTTTCGTTACTGTTCGTACTTGGACGTTCACAGATGGTTGTGGTAATACCTCTGAGGTATCACAAACGATAACAGTTGAGGATACGACTGAACCAGTTGCACCAGCTGCACCAGATGATGTCTTGGTGGAATGTGCTGAGGATGTTCCTGCTCCAATAGATTTGACAGCAGTGGATAATTGTGATGGTGATATTACCGTGAGTCCTGTTGAAGTAACAATTCCAGGTAGTTGTCCAAATAGCTTTGAGATTACTAGAACTTGGACATTCACAGACGGTTGTGGTAATACATCTGAAGTATCACAAACGATTACAGTCAATGATATAACTGAACCAGTTGCACCAGCTGCACCAGATGATGTATTGGTAGAGTGTGCTGAGGAAGTACCAGCGCCAGTTGATTTGACAGCAGTGGATAATTGTGATGGCGATATCACAGTGAGTCCAACTGAAGTGACGACTCCAGGTGACTGTCCGAATAGCTTCGTAATCGTTCGTACTTGGACGTTCACGGATGGTTGTGATAACACAAGTGAGGTATCACAAACGATTACAGTCAATGATACAACTGAACCAGTTGCACCAGCTGCACCTGATGATGTATTAGTGGAGTGTGCACAAGAAGTACCTGCACCAGTTGATTTGACAGCAGTGGATAATTGTGATGGTGACATTACAGTGAGTCCTTTGGAGGTAGTAACTCCAGGTGATTGTCCAAATAACTTCGTAATTGTTCGTACTTGGACATTCACTGATGGTTGTGGAAATACATCTGAGGTATCACAAACCATTACAGTGAATGATGTAACTGAACCAGTTGCACCAGCTGCACCAGACGATGTGTTGGTAGAGTGTGCTGAGGATGTACCTGCTCCAATTGATTTGACAGCGGTGGATAATTGTGATGGTGATATCACAGTAAGTCCAGTTGAGGTAGTTACCCCAGGTGACTGTCCGAATTCATATGTAATTGTTCGTACATGGACATTCACAGATGCATGTGATAACACATCTGAGGTATCACAAACCATTACAGTGGATGATACGACTGAACCTGCTGCACCAGCTGCACCGGATGATATCTTGGTAGAATGTGCTGAGGATGTGCCTGCTGCGATTGATTTGACAGGTGTGGATAATTGTGATGGTAATATTACAGTGAGTCCTGCAGAGGTTACGACCCCAGGAGATTGTCCGAATAGCTTCGTGATTGTTCGTACTTGGACATTCACTGATGGTTGTGGAAATACATCTGAGGTATCACAAACCATTACAGTGAATGATGTAAGTGCACCAGTTGCACCAGCTGCACCAGACGATGTGTTGGTAGAGTGTGGTGCGGATGTGCCAGCACCAATTGATTTGACGGCAGTAGATAACTGTGATGGTAATATTACGGTAAGTCCAACAGAGGTGACTACTCCGGGTGACTGTCCGAATAGCTTTGAGATTGTTCGTACTTGGACATTTATTGATGGTTGTGGAAATACATCTGAGGTATCACAAACCATAACAGTAAATGATTCAACTGAACCAGTAGCTCCACCTGCTCCTAATGATGTAGTAGTGGAATGTGCAGAGGATGTACCTGCACCAGTTGATTTGACAGCTACTGATAATTGTGATGGTAATATTACGGTAAGTCCAACAGAGGTTACGACCCCAGGTGACTGTCCGAATAGCTTTGAGATTGTTCGTACTTGGACGTTTGCTGATGATTGTGGAAATACTTCAGAAGTATCACAGACCATTACAGTAAATGATACAACATCACCTGCTGCACCAACTGCACCTGCCGATGTCTTGGTAGAATGTGCAGAGGATGTACCTGCACCAGTTGACTTGACAGCAATCGATAATTGTGATGGAGATATTACAGTAAGTCCAACAGAGGTGACTACTCCAGGTGATTGTCCGAATTCATTTGTCCTAGTTAGAACTTGGACATTTGTTGACGGTTGTGGAAATACATCCGAAGTGTCACAAACAATTACGGTAGAGGATACGACAGAACCAGTTGCACCTAATGCACCTGCCGATGTCTTGGTAGAATGTGCAGAGGATGTACCTGCGCCAGTTGATTTGACAGGTGTGGATAATTGTGATGGCGATATTACGGTAAGTCCAACTGAGGTTACGACCCCAGGAGATTGTCCGAATAGCTTTGAGATTGTTCGTACTTGGACATTTACTGATGGATGTGGAAATACCTCCGAAGTATCACAAACGATTACAGTAGATGATACGACAGAGCCAGTTGCACCGGCTGCACCGGATGATGTACTGGTACTATGTGCTACAGATGTACCTGCGCCAGTTGATTTGACAGGTGTGGATAATTGTGATGGTAATATTACGGTAAGTCCAACTGAGGTTACGACCCCGGGTGACTGTCCGAATAGTTTCGAGATTGTTCGTACATGGACATTCACTGATGAATGTGGCAATACCTCCGAGGTATCACAAACCATCGTAGTGGATGATACAGAAGCACCAGTTGCTCCTGAAACACCAGAAGATGTTCAGGTTGAATGTGGAAATGGTGTTCCTGAACCAATGGAATTATCCGCTACGGATAATTGTGATGGAACAATCACAGTAATGCCTACAGATGAAATCTTGGATGATAATTGTGAGAATCAATATACATTGGTAAGAACATGGACATTTGTTGATGGATGTGGTAATACCACTGAAATTTCACAAACAATCGTAGTGAGTGATGAAACAGCTCCTGTGGCTCCAGCTGCACCTGATGATATCTTCGCTGAATGTTCAGAAAATGTTCCCGATCCAATACAATTGACTGCTCAGGATAATTGTGATGGTCCAATCACTGTTGACCCAACGGAAGTGACCACCCCGGGTGATTGTCCAAACAGTTTCGTTACGGTAAGAACTTGGACATTCGCCGATGCTTGTGGTAACACTACTGAAATTTCACAAACCATTACGGTAGGTGATGATTCACCTCCGGTTTGCGAGGGTGTTCCTGCTGATTTGACTGTGAATCTGAATAACGGAGAAACAGTTCCTGCTCCAGCTGATGTCAGTATCGTTGATAATTGTGATGGTGACTTGGAAGTGGAATTCGTAGAGGAGCAAGTAATGATTGAGTGTGGTTACACATTGACTCGTACTTGGTCTGGTGTGGATGGTTGTGGAAACGCTACCGAATGTACACAGGTAATCACTGTAGTGAATGAGGTGGAAGTAGATGCAGTAGTTTCTGATCCAATGCCTTGTATGGATGAAACAGTCCAGTTGGATGGTTCCGCAACAGCAGGTACTCCTGGATATACATATGCTTGGACAGTAGCTCCTAATACTGCTACAATTACTCCAGCTGATGCTGAGGATGCTACATTTGTATCTAATACACCAGGTACATATGTTGTTACATTCACTGTAACGGATATCTCTGGTTGTACAAAGGATGCTACGATTAATATTATCGTAACTCCTGACCCAGAAGTATCCATTGATCCACTTGATCCGGTATGTATCGGAACAGAAGTGGGTATTACTGCTGAAGGAAGTTTCGCTAATACCTATGAATGGACAGGTGATAATCTGAATTCAACAACAGGTAAGGATGTGGTAGTGAGTACAACTGGAATGAATCCAGGTACTTATACTTACACGGTTACGGTTACTGATGATAATGGTTGTACGAATACCGCAGAGGTAGACTTGACTATCAATGATAATCCGGTTGTTTCCATCGACCCTGTTGATCCTGTTTGTCAGGGTACTCCATTCGATTTATCCGCAAGTGATATTCCGGGTGCTACCTATAACTGGTCTGGATTAGGACTTGTTAGTGCTGCAGAACAAACAGTTTCCGTAGTAGGTGGATTGGCTGTTGGAGCTTATGATTACGCAGTAACAGTTACTGATGCTAGTGGTTGTACGGGAACGGCTGAAACTACCGTAGTGATAAATCCGAATCCTGAGATTTCCATTGACCCAGTTGATGCAATCTGTGAGGATGGTACAGCTACATTGACAGCTAATGGTCCTGATGGAACTTATGAATGGTCCGGTGATGGCCTTGAAAGTACTACAGGTCAATCTGTAAATGTAAGCGGGTTAACTGCAGGTAATTATGATTACACAGTTGCCCTTACTGATGATAATGGATGTGTAGCAACAGCTACAGTAACCCTTACGGTGAATGCTACTCCTGAGATTTCCATTGACCCAATTGAACCAATTTGTTCAGATGGTACAGCTACATTAACAGTGAGTGGACCTGTCGGAATCTACGAATGGTCTGGTGATGGCTTGAACAGTACGAGTGGACAGTCTGTGACTGTAGATAACTTGACTGTAGGAGAATACGATTATACAGTGACAATGACGGATGCGAATGGTTGTTCCGCTACTGCTTCTACTATACTTACAGTGAATGAGGCACCAGAAGTAACTATCGATCCAATTGATCCGATTTGTGAATATGAAACACTAGTATTGACTGCCAATGGTCCTGCAGGTACTTATACTTGGACAGGTGATGGTCTGGATTTGACAAGTGGCGAAACAGTAACAGCAAGTAACCTGACTCCAGGTACCCACACTTATACAGTGGAAATGGAGGATATCAATGGTTGTACTGCTACTGAATCTGTTACGGTTACAGTGAATCCTACTCCTGAAGTAGCAATCAACCCAGTAGATCCGATTTGTTCGGATGGTTCTACAACGATTACAGCGGTTGGTTCTCAAGGTACCTACGAATGGTCTGGTGATGGATTGGATTCTTCTACGGGAGAGTCAGTTACAGTATCGGGCTTGGCAGCTGGTGAATATGATTATACAGTAACCATTACAGATGTTAATGGTTGTACGAATACAGCAACTACTACATTAGTAGTATCTGATACTCCTGAAGTATCCATCGATCCGGTTGATCCGATTTGTGAGGGTACAGATGCGACATTGACCGCTAACGGAACAGGAACATTCTCCTGGGATGGTCAAGGGCTGGAAAGCACAACAGGTGCTTCAGTTACTGCTTCTGAGTTGTCTGATGGAACTTACGATTATACAGTGACCATTACGGATGCGAATGGTTGTACGAATACAGCGACGACTACAATTACGGTATTGAATGCGCCTCAGGTAACAATTGATCCAGTGGATCCGGTTTGTGAGGGTGATGATATCGTATTAGTAGCGAATGGTTCTGCAGGTACTTGTACTTGGACAGGAGATGGTCTTACATCTACGGCAGGTGCGACAGTTACTGCTACTGGCCTTTCTGCTGGTGAATATACATTCACCATTACTTGTGAGGATGCGAGTGGTTGTTCTTCGGAAGCATCCATTACTGTGACAGTTGGGGCAAGTGCCGATTTGACTATCGACCCAGTAGGGCCGATTTGTGAGGGTACTGTATTTGACTTGACCGTGAATGGTCCTGTCGGAACCTATACATGGACAGGAGATGGCTTATCCAGTACAAGTGGTACGACCGTTCAGGTGGATTCCGATGAACTGGGTATAGGCGATCACGACTTTACAGTCGAATTGGTAGATGCTAATGGTTGTACGGCCGAAGCTACAATTACGGTAACAGTAGGAGAGGGTATCGAAATCGATGTTGTCTCTGATGCGAATGGTATTGTATGCGCAGGTCAGCCTGTTACATTGACCGCTTCAGGTGCAACAACCTATGAGTGGACAGGTACCAACCTTGAAAGTACTACTGGTGAGAATGTAACCATTAATACGCTAGGATTGAATGGTGTTTATACATACACTGTTATAGGTACGGATGCTGATGGCTGTACTGCCGAGGCAACTATCGAAATCGAAGTAAGTGAGGAAGGTCCTGAAATTTTCATTGATGTTGATCCGAGTACGGCATGTGTGGGACAGGCTGCTGCCTTGAGTGTTATCCCTGCTGTGGATGGTACTTATGAGTGGTCAGGCCCAGAATTGATGTCTACTTCAGGAAGTTCCGTATCTGTGAATACAAGTAACCTTTCCGAAGGTGATTATACTTATTATGTAACAGTAACCAATGATGCAGGTTGTGAATCCCAAGCTTCAGCAGTATTGACCATACATGGTCTACCTATCGTTGTAGCTTCAGGAAACCAACCTTGTGATAGCAATGACCCAATTGAGTTATTGGCTCAGGGAACTGGCGTTTCATATGCTTGGTCAGGTCCAGGTCTGACAAGTATGAACGGTACCAATGTCACGGCTAACATTGCATTGGCTGGTTCTTATGATTATACCGTTACCGCCACAAATGCTCATGGTTGTACTGCTACGGCAATGACCACAGTATTCGTTGGTGACGGTTTGGATACGAGTATCGAACCAGTTGACCCAATTTGCTTGGGCTCAACAGCTACATTCAATGCAACAGGTCAAACGACTTGGACATACGAGTGGTCAGGAGAAGGCTTGGAGTCGGATGATGAACAATCAGTCGATGCCACACCAACCCAATTGGGTACATTCCTATATGAGGTGACTGTTACGGACGACAATGGTTGTACAGGAACAGCAAGTTTCGAATTGACCGTTGACAATGGTCCGGATGTAACCATTGCTGATGTGGGTACAGTCTGTGTGGATAGCGACTTCACATTAGAGGCTGTTGGTGATCCAACTTGGACTTATGAATGGTCTGGGTTGAACCTTGATGCTACAACAGGACAGATAGTTACTGCATCCGCTGTGTCTATTGGTGATGTTACTTACACAGTAACAGCAACAGATAGCGACGGTTGTGTAGGTACGGCCACTGTTGATGTAACAGTCGGTGAGAATATCGTTGGTGATATTTCTGACCCTCAGGTAATCTGTCATGGTGATACTTACTCCGTAGTGGCTTCTGGTGGTTTATCCTACGAATGGGAGGGTACCAGTGAGTTCACGGATATGGGTGATTCTATTGTAATTGATTATGGTTACTATTCACCAATTCCTTACTCCTATACAGTGACGATCACAGATGGAGTATGTTCTACTGTACGTTCAACTACAGTTATGGTGAATAGAGCACCTGATGTATCTATTATTACGGATGATGTAATCTGTCAAGGAGGTGATGTACAATTCACTGCTTCTGGTGGTATGGTATATGAATGGTCTGGTCCTAATGGATTCACATCAAGCATACCTGATCCTGTCATCAACAACTTTGATGTTATAAATCAAGGAACATATACTGTTACCGTAACATCTACTGAGGGTTGTACTTCAGTGAATTCAGTTGATCTTCTGATTGAAGCATTGATTGATGTGGACCAACCAGAGAATATCACTGTTTGTGAGGGTGAATCATTCACCTTGTCAGTAGAGGGTGCGGATGGATACCAGTGGTTAGCACCAGATGGAACATTCTATACAACACCATCTATTACAATTCCTAGTGCAACTGCTGACGATGCAGGGGTATACGAGGTAATGGTGACGAACTTCATTCCTGGTACATTCAATTATTGTAGAGCTACATTCTTCCCCGAAGTAACAGTAATCTCTACTGATAATGTAATGACCATTGAAGATATGACGCTTTGTGAGGGCGAGGACTTCACACTTACAGCATCCGATGGTGCGGATTCTTACATGTGGACAGGTCCTAACGGATTTACATCCACAGAGCAGAACCCAGTATTGGAGAACATTACAACTGCTGTAGCGGGTACATATACCTTGGATGCTGCATTCGGTGATTGTTTGGTTACGGATGATGTGACCATTACAACTGTTCCTTCTCCAAGTGCATCAGTGAGCTTGATTGATAAGCCAAGTTGTTCTAACACTTCTGATGGAAGTGCAGAGGTAACCGTAACAGGTGGTGCAGCTCCTTACACATATGCATGGGATAGTGGCGAAACTACTGCTGTCGCAACAATGCTGAATGGTGGAGCACACATGGTTACGGTAACGGATGCGAATGGCTGTGAAGCAATAGGTCAGATCAATATGACTGCTCCGGCTGCATTCGAAGTATCTGATATCGAGGTGTTGAATGCTGCATGTGGCGAAAGCAATGGTTATGCTGAAGTGAATGTGGCAGGAGGAAACTTAGGTTATGTATTTGAATGGGCTCCAATGAATGGAACCTTGAATGCAGATGGAAATGCACAGTCTGACATACCAGCAGGTATCTATACTGTTTCCATCTATCCATTCGGAAGCCCTGAATGTGCTATGGATGTCAATGTTGAAGTGACCAATATTGATGGTCCTGAATATACATTGACAACAACGAACACGGATTGTACACAAGCCAATGGTGCTGCGACATTCTTACCTAGTAGCTTCATTTATAATTGGGGTACTGGTTTCGAAAATGCTCCAACAAGATTGGATTTGGCAGCTGGTGAGTATATCGTTACGGTAACTAACCCAGCATTACCAAATTGTACGGAAGAAGTGATTGTTGTGATTGAGAATGAAAATAATTTGGTTGTGAATAGCCAGATTATCAATACTCCGACTTGTGATGGTAATACAGGTGCCGTGGGAGTTTCTGCAAGTGGTGGTTCTGGTAACTACTCTTACTTGTGGGAAGATGGTTCGACAACTTCTTCCATGACAGAGCTTACTCCAGGTTCATACAATGTAATCGTTACGGATAATGTTACGGGTTGTATGCAGACTGCCGCTGTTACACTTCCTGCTTCAGATGCAGGTGAGGTAACCATTGAAATCACAGATATCACTGATGCGGATTGTGTGGGAGATATGACAGGAACAGTAGTCTACACCGTTACGAATAATGGTGCTGTTGAACCATTGGAAGAAAGAATCTTTGATTCGAATGGAAATATGTTCTTGAATGGAACATTGAACCCAGGTGTAACCTATACCATCGTTGTCGAAGACGATAATGGTTGTATCGTAGGTGCGGAAGACTTCACGATAGAAGTTCCTGATATGATTGTACTTCACGTCTCTGCATATGATTGTGCAGATGGGGTAGAGGGGCTTCAGGATATCATCGTTGAGTCTGTAACCGGAGGTACAGCTCCTTATAGCTTCGATTGGTCAAATGGTTCTACGGATATGAACCAAACCAATATTGAAGTGGGAACTTACGGATTGACCGTAACGGATGCCAAGGGTTGTATGGTTGAATTGAACGATATCATAGTAGCTGATGATTGTGAGGAATGTGTGATTGAGGTTGCCAATATCGTAACGGTTGAAGCAACTTGTGGTGATGCGAATGGTTCTGCTGCTATTGAAATGGTAACGGATAATGAGGATTACACTTACGAATGGAGTATTCCTGCATTCGGTGATACACAGACTGAATTGATGGCTGGTACTTATTCTGTTACCATCACACATGTGGATGATGCTGAATGTACCACAGTCGTGAATGTAACCATCAGCAATATGGATGGTCCTGAAGTAACAGTAGAAACGACTCCTGCTACTTGTACGGATGCGGATGGTACAGCTACCTTGACTCCTGCAGATTTCGATTACACTTGGAGTACAGGTGCAACAGGTAATACACAGACGGCACTTGAAGCAGGTACTTACCAAGTAACTGTAACAGATGACTCTGGTTGTATCCAATACTTGGAAGTTGAAGTACCTCAGGATCCTGGTTCATTGTTGGCTGAAGTAGACCAATTGACAGAACCAGCTTGTGGTGAGTCAGATGGAGAAGTTACATTATCAGTGACTGGTGGTTCTGGAACATACTCATTCGTATGGAGCCATGATGACAACTTGAATGCAATTACTGCAACTGGTTTGTCTTCTGGAACTTACGGAGTTACAGTTACAGATGATGTTGAGGGTTGTTATACTGAATTGACATTCTCCTTAATGGATGAGGGTACCAATCCTGCTACCATTGCAATCAGTAATACACCACAGGTGAGTTGCTTGGGTGATGCCGATGCTACAGTTGACTTCACAATGATTCCTGCTACAGGTTATAATACCATTATCGTGGATGCGGATGGTAATAATTATAACAATGGTGAGTTAGCTGTGGGTAGTTACTGTATCGAAGCTTACGACTTAGATGGTTGTTTGGTGGGTAGTGCATGTTTCGATGTGACGGAACCTACTTCGATAGATATCGACGTAACAGTGAATATCATCAGCTGTAACTCTGCTGCCACTCCACTTCCTGGTTCTATCGAACTTGATGTGACAGGTGGTACAGGTGCTTACAGTTATGTATGGTCAGACGGTTCTGCGAATGCTACACTTATGACGACCATGCCAGGTATTTACGCTGTGACTGTTTCTGATGTGAATGGTTGTACGGCAGTTGCCGAAAACTTGACATTGATAGATGAGTGTAACGTATGTATCGAACCTACTATCGAGAATGTGATCGTAGTGGAGGCGAATTGTGGAATGGATAATGGTACTGCTAATGTTACCTTGATTGAGGATGAGTCACTATACACATTCGAATGGTCAAATGGTGCCACAGGTGCGGTTCAGACAGGACTTGCAGCAGGTACCTATACCGTATCCATTACTGAAATAACAAATCCAGCATGTCAGATTGTTGAGGATGTGACAGTTGGTAATGCGGATGGACCAGAGGTATTCGTTGACAACATTACTCCGGCTACTTGTAACTTGGATGATGGTGCAGTTGAATTATCTCCGAACTTCTACGAATATGCATGGCCTGATGGTCAGTCTACTTCTGACGTGACAGGTTTGGTTGCGGGTACTTATGCCGTTACGGTTACAGACCCCGCTACTCCTGATTGTCCGAATATCATCGATATCGTAATCGAAGAAGAAAATCCATTGGAAATCATCACGATTACGACAGTACCACCAACATGTGGGGAATCTAATGGTTCTGCTGAAGTGACGCCTGCTGGCGGGTCTGGTACTTATTCCTATGTTTGGAATATCGAAGGTGATAATGTTGTAGGTACAAGCCTAATGACTGATCTCGCTTCTGGAACAATCAATGTTACAGTAACGGATGATCTGACAGGTTGTCAAGCAACTGAAACATTCACATTGTTGGATGATGTGGATACACCTGCTACGATTACCGTGGATGATAATCCAGTAGTATTGGATTGTGTAGGTAACACGGATGGTACAGTATCATTCAATGTTGCTCCAAACGGATTTACTACAACAATCGTGGATGCTGATACTGGTGATGAGGTAACCAACGGTAACTTGGCCGCTGGTACATACTGTATCATCGCTAGGGATGTGAATGATTGTATTGCAGGTCAGGAATGCTTCGATGTGATTGAGCCTACAACACTTGAAATGGATGTAGCTATCACAGATGAATCTTGTGATGATGCTGGTGTGGTTGTTCTAGGTGGAATTGAAACAACCGTAACTGGTGGAGCTGCTCCTTATAGTTACGAATGGTCAGATGGTTCTACGGATGCTTCATTGAATGCTGCCGCTGATGGTACCTACGCTGTGACAGTAACAGATGCGAATGGTTGTACATTATCTACAGATAATCTTGTAGTGAATGATGCTCCTTGTACACCTTGTGTCACTCCTGAGGTGAATAACATCGTAGTTGTGGAGACAGAATGTGGTGAGTCAACAGGTACTGCAACCATCGAATTGGTTCAGGATGAAAGTAACTACACATTCGATTGGTCAAACGGTGGAACAGGTGTGACCCAAACTGGATTGGCTGCAGGTAATTATGCTGTAACGATTACACAAGGTTCTTGTGAATATATCGCCGAATTCGCAGTAGGTTCTATCGGAGGGCCAGAAGCTACATTCTCTGTAGTGGCTGCTTCTTGTGAATTATCGGATGGTTCCGCAAGTATGTCACCAACCTCATTCTTGTATGAATGGTCGGATGATAATAATTCCACAGGTGCTACATTGGCTAATGTTCCTGCTGGTGAATACTTCGTAACAGTTACGGATCCAACTGATCCAACTTGTATGGATGTGATTACAGTAGAAATTCCTGCTGAGAATAACCTCGAGGTAACATTCACTACTGTTGACCCATCTTGTGGTGAAGCTAATGGTGAAGCAACGGCAACAGCTTCCAATGGTTCTGGTAATTATCAGTACGAATGGGATATCCCGGCAACGGGCGCTACCCAAACTGGTTTGGAAGCAGGTTCCTATGCGGTGACGGTTACTGACTTGGATGCAGGTTGTACAGTTACTGAGACATTCATATTGACGAATGACGTACCGAATCCACCGACCATTACAGTGACCAATGATCCAATTGAGGTCGCTTGTGTAGGTGATGCGAATGGTACAGTGGAATATACAATCACTCCTGAAGCTGGTTATACGGCAACCATCATTGATGATTCAGGAAGTGAAGTGAATAATGGAACACTAAGCGCAGGTGCTTACTGTATCCAAGTGACAGATACTGAAGGTTGTATTGTAGCTGAATCTTGTTTCGATGTGATTGATCCTACATTGTTGGATATGGATATCGAAATAGAAGATGAGGTATGTGAGGATAATGGAGATGTTATCCCGGGTAATATCACTACTACAATTTCTGGAGGAACAGCTCCTTATACATTCGCTTGGTCCAATGGATCATCCACGGATAACTTGACAGATGTTCCTGCTGGTACTTATAGCCTGACCATTACGGATGCGAATGGATGTATTGCTGAAGCTGCTTCATTGGTAGTCGCTCCTGCGAATTGTGGTCCATGCGAAGATCCTGAGATCATCAGTGTTATCGTAGAGGAAGCAACTTGTGGTAATGCAGATGGTAATGTTACAATCTACTTGGTACAGAATGAGGACTTCTACACCTTCGAATGGTCTGATGGTCTACCGAATGGTGATGTACAGAATGGAATTGCTGCAGGTACTTATACCGTAACTATTTCAGCTGCGAATGATAACGCTTGTTCTTTAGTGGAAACCATCGTTGTAGGAAATGTTGAGGGACCTGTCGCTGAGGTTGGAACTGTAGTTCCTGCTACATGTGATACTCCTAATGGTTCCGTAACAATGACACCAAGTACTTATAACTATAGCTGGTCAACAGGTGCTACGGGTAATACCCTAGTGGATGTTCCTGCTGGTACTTATGAGGTGACAGTAACAAGTTCCGCATTGCCGGGTTGTCCGAATATCTATTCAGTGGAAGTTCCTGCTGAGAATACATTGGAAGCTTCCATTACTCCTGTAAACCCAACTTGTGGAGAATCTAATGGTTCACTGACAGTGGAGGGAGTGAATGGTTCCGGAAACTATAGTTACGATTGGGGCACATTGGGTATTTCTTCAACCATCTTCGGACTTGAAGCAGCCATATATAATGTGACGATTACAGATAATGTATCTAATTGTCAAATAGTCGAGACTTACACATTGGTGAATGACGTGGATAATCCTACTACGATTACCATCACGAATACTCCAATGGTGAGCTGTATTGGCGAAACGGATGCAGCAGTTGAATTCACATTGAATCCGGTTGTCGGATTCTCTACAACAATCGTATCTGTTGATGGCGAGAACGAAATGACGAATGGCATGTTGGGTGCAGGTACTTACTGTATCATTGCCTTGGATGCAGATGGTTGTATCGCTGGTCAGGAATGCTTCGATGTTATCGAACCTGAATTGATTGATGTGGCCCTTGAGGTAGTGAATGAGTCTTGTGTGAATGGAGTAACACAATACGGTTCAATCAACCTTACGGTAACTGGAGGAACAGCTCCTTACACTTACACATGGTCAAATGGTGCTACGAATGAGGATTTGGCTTCACTAAATGGTGGTATTTACAGCGTAACTGTAACAGATGCCAATGGATGTGAAATCGAATTGTTGGATATAGAAGTGATGAATGAGTGTACAGAGTGTATCATTGAGGTAGCTAATGTCGTAACGGTTGAGGCAACTTGTGGTGATGCAAATGGAGCCGCTACCATCGAGATGGTAGGTGATAATGCAAATTATTCCTACGAATGGAGTATTCCTGCATTCGGTGATGCTCAGTCTGAACTATTGGCTGGTACTTATACCGTGACGATTACAGATAATAATAACAGTGCTTGTTCTACAACCACAGTCGTTACTATCAGCAACTCTGACGGACCTGAAGTGACAGTATCTAGCACTCCTGCTACTTGTACGGATGCGGATGGTACGGCTACCTTGACTCCGGCTGACTTTGATTATACTTGGAGCAATGGTGCTACAGGTAACACTCAGACAGGTCTGGAAGCGGGTACTTACCAGGTTACTGCTACGGATGATTCAGGTTGTTTCCAATTCTTGGATGTTGAAATCGGTGTGGATGCTGGTTCCCTGGCTGTAATAGTGGATGATATGACTCAACCAGCTTGTGGTGAATCCAATGGTGAGGTAACCTTGGCCGTGAATGGTGGTTCAGATAACTACACATTCATCTGGAGTCATGATGCTACATTGAATGCAGCTACAGCTACAGGTCTGACATCTGGAACTTATGAGGTGACAGTGAGTGATAATGATACAGGTTGTGAAACGGATATCACATTCACATTGATGGATGACGCTGAACCAACAACCATCACCATCAACAACACACCTGAGGTAAGTTGTGTAGGTGAGGCTGATGCAACAGTTGAATTCTCATTAATACCAATGGTAGGATATAACGCTATCATTGTGGATGCAGCTGGAAATGTATTCAATAATGGTCAGTTGGCTGTAGGTAATTATTGTATCGAAGCTTACGACCTAGATGGTTGTTTGGCAGGTAGTGCTTGCTTCGATGTTATCGAACCTGAATTGATTACATTGGATGTTACAGTGAATGCAATTGGTTGTAATGGTGCAGGTAATGCTATTCCGGGTACTATCGAATTGGTTGTGAATGGAGGTGCAGGATTCAACACTTACGAGTGGTCAGATGGATCCACTAGCCCAACTTTATCAACAACTACTTCAGGAATCTATGATGTAACGGTTACGGATGCCAATGGATGTACTGCTGTTGCTACTGACCTGACCTTGATAGATGAGTGTAATGTTTGTATGCCTCCAATGGTTGAGAACATTGTAGTGGTCGAAGCCAATTGTGGTGAGGATAATGGAACAGCAAATATCAGTTTGGTGGAGGATGAGTCCTTGTATACATTCGAATGGTCGAATGGAGGTACAGGTACATTCCAATCCGACTTGGCTGCTGGTACTTATACTGTTGAAGTTACAGAGATTGCGAATCCAGTTTGTCAGATTACTGTGAATGTATCAGTAGGAAATGCAGATGGTCCTGAAGTGAACATCAGTAACATCACGAATGCTACATGTAATCTGAATGATGGTGCAGCTATCCTTACACCTAGTACTTTGACATATGCATGGCCTGATGGACAGTCTACGGCTTCAGTAACGGGTCTTGTTGCTGGTACTTACATGGTAACGGTAACGGATGCTGCTACTCCTGATTGTCCGAATATCATCGAGGTAGTCATCGAGGAAGAGAATCCGCTTGAAATCATGATGATTACAACCATTCCTCCAACATGTGGAGAATCCAACGGTTCTGCTGAGGTAACGCCTTCAGGTGGAACAGGTGCCTACACCTATGTTTGGAATATCAATGGTGATAATGTAGTAGGAACAAGTGAAATGGTTGACTTGGCTTCAGGTACAATCGGAGTAACAGTAACGGATGATAATACAGGTTGTCAGGCAATCGAGACATTCACATTGTTGGATGATGTAGATAATCCTGCTACCATAACAGTGAGTGAGGATCCAGTCATGTTGGATTGTGTAGGTAATACCAATGGTACGGTTACATTTGATATCACTCCGCTTGGATTGTATAGCACAATGATTGTGGATGCAGCAACAGGTGAGGAAGTATTCAACGGTAACTTATCTGCTGGTTCTTACTGTATCATCGCTACGGATGCGGATGGTTGTATCGGAGGAGAGGAATGCTTCGAAGTAGTCGAACCAACATTGATTGATATTGATATTGAAATCACAAATGAGGTTTGTGATGAGAATGATGTATTCACTGGTGGTAGTATTCTTACCACAACTACTGGTGGACAATCTCCTTATTCCTATGCTTGGTCTAATGGAGCAAGTACGGAAGACTTGACAGACTTGAATGATGGTACATACGCTGTGACCGTAACGGATGCGAATGGTTGTACGGCTGTTGCCAATAACCTGGTTATCGGTAATGCAAGTTGCGAACCATGTGTATCTCCTGAAGTGAATACCATCGTAGTGGTCGAAACGGAATGTGGCGAAGCTACTGGTACGGCAACCATCGACTTGGTACAGGATGAGGCTGATTATACATTCACTTGGTCGAATGGAGGTGCTGGTGCATCTCAGACTGATTTGGCTTCTGGTAACTACGCAGTGACCATTACACAAGGTACTTGTGAATATGTTGCAGAATTCGCAGTAGGTACTGTTGGAGGCCCTGAGGCTACCGCTACCGTAACGGCTGCAACTTGTGAGGAATTGGATGGTGCCGCTACAATGGAACCAGCTAACTTCACATATGAATGGTCTGATGCTAATAATACAACAGGTGCTATATTAACCAATGTAGCTGCTGGTGAATACTTCGTGACGGTTACGGATCCTGCTGATCCTACTTGTTCGAATGTAATCACAGTAGAAATTCCTGCTGAAAGTGACCTGACAGTATCCATCTCCACAGTAAGCCCATCATGTGATGAGTCCAATGGTGAAGCGACTGCTACTGCTGCGAATGGTTCTGGTAACTATACTTACGTTTGGGATATCCCTGCTACGGGAGCTACTCAAACAGGTCTGGAAGCTGGGTCTTATGCTGTAACAGTTACAGATACTGAAACAGGTTGTACCGTAACTGAAACATTCGTGTTGACGAATGATGTTCCGAACCCACCAACAGTGACAATCACTAACGAACCAGTGACTGTAGCTTGTATCGGTGACGCAAACGGAACAGTTGAATATACTATTACTCCAGATGCAGATTACACGGCTGTAATCCTAGCTGCTAATGGAGATGAAGCGACGAATGGCACACTAAACGCTGGTACTTATTGTATCCAAGTAAGCGATGCATCTGGATGTATCGTTGCTGAATCCTGCTTCGATGTGGTTTATCCTGAATTGTTGGATATGGATATCGAAGTACAAGGCGAGACTTGTGATATAGATGGTACCGTTGCAGGTAGCATTATGACCACTGTGACTGGAGGAACTGCTCCTTACACTTACAGTTGGTCTAATGGTGCTATGACAGAGAGCCTGACTTCTGCTGATGCAGGAACTTACAGCCTCACGATTACGGATGCTAATGGATGTACGGCAGAGGCTGGTTCATTGGTAGTCACACAGGCCAACTGTGGTCCTTGTGAAGATCCTGAGGTGTTGAATATTGTAGTGGTTGAAGCGACTTGTGGAAATGCGGATGGTGATGCTACGATTTACCTGGTACAGGATGAAGCGGATTACACATTCACATGGTCGGGCGGATTACCTGAGGGTAATGTACAGTCCAACTTGGCTGCAGGTACTTACACTGTTACCATTGCAGATGCCATCGATGCAACTTGCTCAATCGTTGAGACGTTCGTTGTGGGTAATGTAGAGGGACCTGTTGCTGAAGTAGCGACAGTGAATGATGCAAATTGTGATACACCTAACGGTTCAGTCACAATGACTCCTGCTAATTATGAATATACTTGGTCAACAGGTGCTACCGGTAATACACTATCAAGTGTGGCTGCTGGAACTTATGAAGTGACAGTAGTGGATCCTGCTGCTCCTGATTGTCCGAATGTTTACGCTGTTGAAGTACCATCTGATAATACATTAATGGCCATCATTACACCAGTGAATCCATCATGTGGTGAAGCGAATGGTTCATTGACGGTTGAGGGTGCGAATGGTTCGGGTGATTATAGTTATGATTGGGGTACATTGGGTACGACAGCAACCATCACTGATTTGGAAGCTGCTGTTTACAATGTAACTATCACAGATAATGTATCAGGTTGTGAGATTGTTGAAACATACACATTGGTGAATGATGTTGACAATCCTGCTACTGTGACCATCACCAATATCCCAACTGTAAGTTGTGTAGGTGAATCTGATGCAACCGTAGAATTCACAATTGACCCAGCTACTGGATTTGCTACAACCATTATCTCTGTTGATGGAGAGAATGAGATGACCAATGGCCAATTAGGTGTGGGTACTTACTGTATCATTGCCTTGGATGCTGATGGATGTTTGGCAGGTCAGGAATGCTTCGATGTAGTTGAACCTACATTGATGGATGTCGATGTCGAATTATTGGATGAGGCTTGTGTCAATAACACTGTTGTTGCAGGTTCCATCAATATCACTGTTACAGGTGGTACAGCTCCATACACTTATGAGTGGAACGGTACCGGCGGATTCTCATCTACGGATGAAGACCTACCATCACTTCCTGCAGGTACTTATGACTTGACAGTTACGGATGCTAATGGTTGTGAGGCCAGTGCGAATAACCTAGTTATCATGTCTGACGATTGTGAGGGTGGAGAGTGCATCGGACCAGATGTAACCAATATCGTTGTAGTGGAAGCTACATGTGGTGAATTGAATGGTTCTGCAAGCATTGACTTGGTTCAGGATGAGTCCTTGTACACATTCGCTTGGGATATGCCAGGTACTCCTGATAGCCCGTCTCAATCCGGATTGTCTGCAGGTACTTATCAGGTAACCATTACAGAAATTGCCAATCCGGCTTGTTCTGTGGTTGAGGTGTTTGTAATCGGAAACGCAGATGGCCCTGTTACTTCAATAATGGAAGTTACTCCTGCTACTTGTGATGCTGCAGATGGAACTGCTACGGTAGGTCCTGAAGGATTCGATTATACTTGGTCCGATGGTCAGACAACGGCTATGGCTACAGGATTGGCTGCTGGTGATTACCAAGTAACGGTATCTGATGATAATGGATGTTTCAATGTATTGAATGTTGAGGTGCCATCCATCTCTGATATGACGGTTGAATTCACAGAAACGAACCCATCATGTGGTGAGTCTAACGGTGAGTTGACTGCAACTGCAGCAAATGGTAATGGTAATTATACATACGTTTGGAATACTGGTGATACTGGTGCAACTATCTCAGGTCTTTCTGCCGGAACTTATGAAGTGACAGTGACAGATACAGATGGTTGTGAGGTAGTTCAATCCATCGTATTGATGGATGCAGTGGATAATCCGGTAACCATCACAGTTACCAATAATCCAGTACAATTGGATTGTGTAGGTGCTGCTGATGCAATGGTTATCTTCACTACGAATCCAAGTGCAGGAATTACTACTGAGATTCAGGATGCTACTGGTAATGTAGTATTGAATGGTCAATTGGCCGCTGGTTCATACTGTATCATCGCTACGGATGCTGATGGATGTGTAGCCGGTCAATCCTGCTTCGATGTAGTTGAACCTACATTGATTGATGTAGATATTGAAATTGTGAATGAGTCTTGTGATACTGATAATATGTTGGTTGGTGGTTCCATCACCACAACTACGTTCGGTGGACAAGCTCCTTATACTTACGAATGGTCAAATGGTGCCACGACAGAAGACCTAATGGTCGTTCCAGCGGGTACTTATGACTTGACAGTTACCGATGCCAACGGTTGTGAGGCATACGCTACAGGATTGACAGTAGAGGAAGCTCCTTGCGAACCTGCTCCTTGTTCAAATCCTGAAGTGTTGAATGTTGTTGTGGTGGAGGCCAACTGTGGCGAGGACAATGGTATGGCTACCATCGACTTGGTTCAGGATGAGAATATGTACACATTCTCATGGGGTGCTCCCGTAAATGGAACAGGCGTTACTCAAACAGGATTGGCTGCTGGTTCTTACAACGTTACCATCACAGATGTGATGACAGGAGATTGCTCCATCGAGATTACAATCCCTGTAGGTAATGTAGAGGGACCTGTTGCTTCTGTCGACTTGGTTGAGCCAGCTACTTGTATGGACGCAGATGGTGTAATTACCATGACTCCGGATAATTACATGTACACATGGAATACAGGAGACCAAGGTGCGGTACTTACAGGAATCGTTGCAGGTACTTATCAAGTAACAGTGGTTGATCCTGCTGATATGGATTGTCCTAATGTAATTGATGTGGTAGTACCATCCGTAACACCATTGACAGTAGAATTCAATACAACGAATGCTACTTGTGGAATGGCTGATGGAGAAGTAACTGCTACTGCTGCGAATGGTTCTGGTAACTATGAGTACGAGTGGAATATCCCAGCTACGGGTGCTACCCAGACTGGATTGACATCTGGTACTTATCAGGTAACTATTACTGATGCGGATACAGGTTGCGAACTAATCGAATCCGTTACCATCATGGATAATGTCGATACGCCTGTTGCAATTACAATCACAAATGATCCTGTTATCGTAAGCTGCTTGGGTGCTAACGACGGAACAGTGGATTATACCATTGATCCTGCTACTGGATATACCGTTACAATCGTGAATTCGGCAACGGATGAAGAAGTGTTGAATGGTGAATTGGGTGCTGGTACTTACTGTCTATTAGCTATTGACGCTGATGGATGTTTGGCTGGTCAGAATTGTTTCGAGGTGGTTGAGCCATCATTGATGGATTTGGATGTTGAAATCACAGATGAGACTTGTGTGAATGATGTCATCCTGCCAGGTTCAATAGCTACTTCAGTTCTGGGTGGAGAAGCACCATATACTTACGAGTGGACAGGTCCTAATGGATTCACTGCTGCTACGGCTGATATAGATAACCTAGAAGCTGGTATTTACGAACTTGTAGTTGTAGATGCGAATGGCTGTGCAGTGACTGCTGCTAACCTAGAGGTGGAAGTAGGTGTCTGCTTAGGTGATTGTGAAGAACCTGAGATTGAGAATATCGTTGTAGTTGAGAATAACTGTGATGCTCCTGCTGATAATGGTTCTGCAAGTATCAGTCTGGTACAGGATGAGGCAAATTACACATTTGCTTGGAATACAGGCATGATGGGTAATGCCCAATCTGGATTGGCTGCGGGTACTTACACCGTAACCATCACTGATATCGCTACGGGTGTTTGTCAGACCGAGGCTACATTTACCATCAGTAATACTGAGGGACCTGTAGTGTCCGATCCAGTTGTTACTCCTGCTACTTGTGGCGAAACCAATGGTACGATTACCATGACACCTGATACTTATACCTATGAGTGGTCAACGGGTGCTACCGGTGCTGCCATTACAGATTTGGCTGCAGGTCAGTACGAAGTAACAATCACGGATACTGATGCTCCGAATTGTCCGAATATCCTAACAGTTGAAGTTCCAACAGAAACTACATTGACTGTGGATATCACAGTAGGCAACTCTACTTGTGGTGAAGCGGATGGTTCATTGACTGCATCTGCTAACAATGGCTCTGGCAATTATACTTACATCTGGAATGATGATAACTTCCAGATGGGTGCTACAGCTACTGGATTGGCTGCTGGTACTTATCAGGTGACTGTTATTGATAATGATTCAGGTTGCGAATTGGTAGAAACCGTAGTCTTGACGGATGACGTGGATACAGAAGCAACCATCAATATCTTCGGTACACCAAGTATCAGTTGTATCGGTGAGACAGATGGTAATGTGAACTTCGAAGTGACTCCATTGACATTCACATCCATTATCGTGGATGCTGATGGAAATGAGGTGACAAACGGTTCCTTGAATGTAGGTACTTACTGTATCATCGTGACGGATACTGAGGGCTGTGTAGCTGGTCAGGAATGCTTCGATGTGATTGAGCCTACATTGATTGATATTGATATCGAAATCACGGATGTAACCTGTATGGGTACTCAATTCGTGAATGGATTGATTGAAACAACAGTTACGGGTGGTCAGGCACCTTATACATATGCATGGTCAGATGGTTCGACTAGTCCGAACCTAATCAATGCACTTCCTGGTACTTATGACCTTACGGTTACGGATGCCAATGGATGTGTGGCTGCTGCCACAGGATTGACAATTAATCCTGCAGATTGTTCTGATGATACAGAATGTGAGGGTCCTGAAGTCTTGAACATCGTTGTAGTTGAGTCCACTTGTGGTAATGCAGTAGGCTCCGCTACCATCGACCTGGTTCAGGATGAGAGCTTGTACTCATTCGAATGGAACTTCCCTGTAGGTGCAACAGGACCAGTCCAAACGGATTTGGCTGCGGGTACTTACATGGTTACCATCACTGAATTGGCTGATGCGGATTGTTCCGTTGTAGAGACATTCGTAGTAGGTAATGCTGATGGTCCTGACGCTAATATTACTGAAGTGATTGCAGCTTCTTGTAATGCAGCTGATGGTTCCGTTACCATCGAATCCAACTTGGATAATGTAACCTACATATGGTCTAATGGCCAGTCAACTGCTCAGGCTACTGGCTTGGCAGGAGGTGAGCACCAAGTAACGATTACGGATGAGAATGGTTGTACCAATATACTGGATGTAGAGGTTCCTGTTGTATCAGACCTTGTTATTGATATCACTGAAAACGAACCTACTTGTGGTTCTGCGAATGGTTCGCTTCAGGCAATGGTATTGAATGGTTCTGGCAACTATACTTACGCATGGAGTAATGGTGATACGAATCCATCCGTCAACAACTTGGCTTCTGGTGTTTACGGTCTTACAGTGACTGACGCTGACGGTTGTACGGCTGAAACCAGTATCGTATTGTCTGACATTTCCAATAACCCTGTGAATGTATTCATTACGAATGATCCTATCATGTTGGCTTGTATTGGTTCCAATGATGGTATGGTTGAGTTCACTACGGATGGAGGTGCTGATATTACTACGGAAATCGTCAATGCGACGAATGGTAATGTTGTACTTAATGGTACACTTTCCGCAGGTACATACTGTGTATTGGCTAAGGATGCGAATGGATGTGTTGTTGGAGAATCCTGCTTCGAGGTATTGGAGCCAGCAACAATGGATATAGATGTGGAATTGACGGATGCAGCTTGTAATGAGAATGATGTTCTTATTCCAGGTATGATTAATACCGTCGTGACTGGAGGAAGTGCTCCTTACACTTACGAGTGGACAGGTTCCAACGGATTCACATCCACAAATCCAAGTATCATGATGTTGGATGCAGGTACATATGATTTGATGGTAACGGATGCCAACGGTTGTACTGCTTCAGTACTTGGATTGGTCATCAGTGAAACGGATTGTAGTGTTGTTTGTGATGATCCTGTCATGACAACCATCGAGAGTGATGGCTGTGAGGATTGCACGGAGGTTTGCATTGGTATTCCAATGGATAATATCAATGACTACATGATTACATTGAATGGTGTCGAAATTCCAGAGGGAGACTTCCTAGGATGTGATTATGATACAGTAATTGCTTACACTTACTTCACATTGTTGGGTATGGGTGACCAAGGTCCTTATGAGTTGTTATCATGGACAGTGGAAGGCAATATGTACATGGGTACATTCAATAATCCTACGGAACTAGTAGACTTGATGAATGCTAATGACCCAGCAGGAAACTGGATACTAATGCCGGATAGTTACCTGATTGTTGGTGGTCAGAATGGTACAGATTACGGTATCATGCAAGTACAGAACTTGGCTGGTCTGAATTCATTCTCAGAAATCGGATTCAATGAGGGTATCATTGCCCTAGGTTCTGGAATCTGTGTGGATGCGAATGAGAATCATGTGATCCAGATTTATGATATCAGTGAAAGTTTGGATTGTCCAATCGAAATCATCGAAGTATTCGGTGGTACCACTGAAAGTTGTGATCCTGAAATCGATCCTGCAGTGGTTGAGGTGACATATGTAGTGAATACATTGGATAATGTAGTTTGTTTCGATGACCTTGACCTAACAGGTAACGTAACTTATACATTAGGAACGGATGCTGCTTCTACTTCACCAGGAACGGATGGTAGTATGTGGAGTATAGATACCAATGGTTGTCTACACTTCGATGCTGGTACTACTCCCGGGGACGATGTGGAAACCATAGCACTGATTGCTACGGATGAGAATGGTCTGGTGGATAGCACGACCATCATCGTGAACTTGATTGATGAAGTTATTCCTCCGGATACGATTACATTCGATACATCTTATGTAAGTGTGGTGGTTACGGAATCCACAGGACAGTTGTGCTTCGAGGGACTAGAAGTCATGCTTCCGGTTTACAATGTTGAAGCTGCGGATATGATGAGTACATTCGGTACTTGGACCTATGTTGCAGGTGATGATTGTATCGAATACACTGCGGACATGAATACAGGTATGTTCGTGGATACGATTACCATCTTCGCTACAGATGCGGATGGAAATGTGGATGCTTCGACATTCATCATTACCATCACTGAGGATTGTGATGATATCACGCCATCAACAGTGGAAACTGCTAGTTGTGAGGATTGTACTCCGGTTTGTCTGGAAATTCCATTCGCTGAAATCGGAGACTTCGTTGTATCCTTGGACGGAACACCATTGGATCAATCCAATTTGGTAGGATGTCAGTTCGATACATTGACCAGTTATACTTACTTCACATTATTGGGAATGGGTGACATGGGACCATACCAGTTGGATGCATGGATGGTGAATGATCAGGTTTACTCTGGAATGTTCAACAATCCACAAGAACTGGTTGATTTGATGAATCAGTTCGATCCTACCGGAAACTGGGAGTTGAATGCTCCTGCATTGAATATCACAGGCGGAAATACTGCAAATGTATACAGTACCATCCAAGTGACGAACCTTGCAGGCTTACAGTCTAATTCGACCTTGAATGTGAATAATATGGTCATCGCAATGGGATCTGCGGTTTGCGTTCCTGAGGGAGATCATACGATTGAGGTGATTGATACATTGACAGGTTGTCCTGTACAAGTAATCAACACGATAGATACAGGATGTAGTATCACATCCGATAC
Source organism: Saprospiraceae bacterium (assembly GCA_020631355.1). Classification (GTDB taxonomy): domain Bacteria; phylum Bacteroidota; class Bacteroidia; order Chitinophagales; family Saprospiraceae; genus JAHDCE01. The sequence continues at coordinate 26,802 of JAHDHL010000038.1, forward strand.
GATTGACATTACATTGAATGTAGGTGATACCCTTATGGATATCTGCTTCGATGTACCTGAATTGGAGTTGGATCCAGTCGGAGGATTCGTATTGAATCCACAAGGAGGAACAGCGGGTACTATTCAGTTGGATGCCAACGGATGCGTAACCTACATTTCTGATGGAATGACCACAGGTGCTGATGTTGACTTCTTCTGTATCACTGCATTGGGTAATAATGGAGCAACGGATACATTGTGTGTCAATGTGAATGTGATTCCTGATTCTTCAATGATTACATCCGATACGATTGAAATTACATTGAATGTGGGTGATACCCTTGATGGAATCTGCTTCACTCAACCTGAATTACAGATTGATCCTACCGGAGGATTCATATTGAATCCACAGGGAGGTGCAGCCGGTACCATAGAATTGGATACCACAGGATGTGTAACCTATATTTCTGATGGTACAACTACCGGAGCAGGTGTTGACTTCTTCTGTATCACTGCATTGGGTGATAATGGAATGGAAGACACCTTGTGTGTGATTGTGAATGTGATGCCGGATACCATGGTAGCATGTAGCAATGATACATTGTATGTAGTACTAGAAATTGGTGAGGAATACGAACCGATGAACATTGAGTTGGATTCCTGCATCTTTACTGCGGATACCATCTTCAATGCATGTCCTGCTGCTTCAGGAACATTCGCTTCCGCTACTTTGGATGCGGATAGCATGACCATCGACTTCGAACCAATCCTTGTCGGAACTTCCGATACGGCTTGTATCGTCATCTGTGATACATTGAATGGCGTATGTGATACGACCATCTATGTGATTGATGTGATTGAGGAAGCATGTGATGAAATCTTCTTGGTGGATAGCATGACTCTTCAGGTATCTGATTGTGACCAACCAGCTGAGTTGTGTGTGTCCATTCCATTGGAAGACATCATGTCCTACGAAATCCTGGATAACAACGCTCAGTACTTCGGTGGAGCGAGTGGTTGTGAGTTTGATACCATTATCACTTACAGTTACTTCACACTATTCGGAATGGGTGACATGGGACCATACAACTTGGATATGTGGAACGTGAATGGAACTACTTATTCGGGCGAATTCATGAATGTTCAGGATTTGGCTGATAGCATGAATGTTTGGAATCCAGAAGGTAACTGGACCGTGGATGCATCACTACAATTGTTACAAGGTGGAACTACCTTTGATGATTATGGGGACATCCAAGCAACACACATTGCTACTGGTTCACAATCCACATTCAACGTGAATCTTGGATTGACAGCGAATGGTACTGTCCTTGAATTCGGAGTGGGTACGCATGAGGTTGTACTGACCAACAACGAAACAGGTTGTACGGATACACTTCAGTTGGAAGTATTCTGTGTACCAACGGATATCGTAATGGATACGATTACAATGGGTGACTCCAGCTTCGTATGTATTGATTCCTTATTGGATATCCAAGGAGAAATCATCAGTGTGATTGATGAGTGTTCAGGTGATGATGATAATGTGGACTTCAACATCGTAACGGATGAGGGAATCTGCATCTTCTACGAAGGATTGACTCCGGGTACGGATTCTGCTTGTATCGTTGTTTGCGATGACTTGGGTATCTGTGATACCACATTGGTAATCGTAACAGTAGAACCTCTGGATTGTGGCATAGATACCATTGTATTGAGTATGATGGAGAACGAATTCCTACAGGATGTTATCATTACAGAGGGATGCTTGGATTCTGTCCATGTAATGACGAATGATTGTGATAGCTTATCTGATGGAAATGCTACGATAGCTGATTTGACCATCCTGCCGAATGGAGGTCAGGTTACATTCGAAGGGGTAGAAGCAGGATTGGATACATTCTGTCTGGTATTGTGCGATACCTTGGTAGGAGTATGCGACACTACGGTTTACTTCGTGAATGTAGAACCGGATACGGCATGTGTACTTCATGATACGATATTCGTTAGCCTTGAGGTAGGGGAGGTATTGACTGAGTTGGCCACTGTGGATGAAACATGTGTGTTGAGTCAGGATACCATCTATAATGATTGTGAATCAATAGCTACTGGAAACAGTATCGTGGATAACTTCTCATTGGATCCTGCCATGATTGATATCATGGGAGTCCAAACAGGTATGGATACGGCATGTATCGTAGTCTGTGATACCTTATTGGGTGTCTGTGATACCACGATATTCATTATTGAGGTCACAAACAATTGTATACTGCCAGTGGCAGTGAATGATACCGTAGGAACCATTACCAATACGGATGCAGCTTATGCTATCCTTGAGAATGATATCCTAATGGATTGTGATGTAACATTGTTGGAGATAGTGGATGCACCATTCAATGGTTCGGTAACCATCTCCGCTGATAGTACGATACTGTATACACCAACACCTGACTATTGTGATGGACAGGATAGCTTCACATATGTAATCTGTAACGAGACAGGTTGTGATACCGCTACGGTTTATGTGAATGTATTCTGTGATGAGATCGTGGTCTATTCAGGTATGTCACCGAATGGTGATGGTGTGAACGAAACATTTGTAATCGAAGGACTGGATAGGTTCCCAGAACACTCACTGTGTATCTTCAACAGATGGGGTAATCAAGTATTCGTGACCGAAAATTATAGAAATGATTGGGACGGTACTTGGGATGGAAAATCACTTCCTGATGGAACTTACTTCTATGTCCTGAGTTACATGGCTGAAGATGAAAATGGAGGGGAGAAAATGAAGAAAGTCTCCGGTTATGTCCAGATTCATAGATAATGAATTGATTTGAATGACAATATCGAACGGCCACGCTAAAAGCGTGGCCGTTTTTGTTTTAAGAAAATAATAACATTAAATTCTGGAAAAAATAAAAATCAGTTGTAGCATAAGGCTGATAAATGACATTTAATATCTACGACACTGAGTATGAATCGATAAATGAAGTTTTGCGGTGACAGGGTCTGGCACTTTGTTTTTTTTACTCAATTCTAATGATTGGAAAATTACTTTTTTTGTTGTCCCAACTAGGCTTTGTCAGGCGTATATTCTTTGATTTATTGGATTTTATCCCTTATATTCGTTTTAATCGCTTCGGCGAAATTCATGGTGAAACATGATTTTAAGTATGGATTTCCCAATTCTATTTATTGGCATATTTTTGAGAAAACCATTCATGTTATGAGAATTAATGACTTGGAATCATGTTAAAAAAAATACCCAGCCAATATTTTAATTCTAAATATAGTTACCAAAAGAGGTAAAAGATAATTCCAAATAATTGTGTAGTGAAATACTTAATTTGAAAATTCAACATGTACTGATTGTTCTTCCCTAAACTGGACAAACAATTATATCCCCTGTGAAAGAATAACGACAAAGGGTTTTGCGAGTATATCCTTATATTTATTCTCTAACAACATTCTATTCCCATATATTCTTATGGGTTCAATTTAAGTCAAAATGATACACACACACTAACAGTATTCCAATGCTTGTCATTGGCAATGCTATCCCATACATAGTTGTGTGTGATTTGAATTGTTATTTTCCTATATAATTTAATAAGTACCTATATCACTGATGATATGGTAATACTTATTTGATGATTAAGATTGATGTTTCAATTTTGAAACAACTTCTCATGCAATATCGAAGCAGTGGCTTTTATTGCACTGGGCATCGCATGTCATTATTCATCATGTGGTGATAAAGATTTCATGAACGTATTTACCTCAACCACGTTACGGAGAGGATTTTTTAAAACCTTAATTCTAATTATTATGAAAGTCAAGAATCTTTCTAGAAAAGGCATGAAGAAATTGCTTTATGCTGCAGCTGGATGCTGCTGTAACTCTTGTTGTTGTACTTGCTCCTGTTGTTGGGGTGGAGACGGCGGAGACGGCGGAGACGTTTCAGTAGAAATCAAAGTAGAGGTGTAATAATACGTTATCTACGCTGTTGGAGATTACCAAAAGAGTATAAAGACTCAATTGGTAACTCCAACCTTCCAATAGAAGCTGTTTTAGTTCAATGCCAGAATGCGAACAGCTTCTTATTTAGAAACATTTTTAGAGTATGTCAGGCTAGCATGATTGATGAAGAAATCAGAATGACTCCATCATACTCAAAACCCAAAATACTTTGTTAGATCTTTTTAGTTGAATGGGGGGATAAATACTACAAATAGATCAGTAAGATGTTCAAATTTCAGTACCTGAAAATACTGTAATAAGGGACAATCTATGTGTAATGAATTTCTTGAAACCCTTGTGCTAACAAAGTTACAAAGTGTTTTGAACACTATAAAATATACATACGGATATGTTGAATCAATATGATGTTTTTTGGGATGAGGATCATAATATCTATCAGGTTCGAACTAAGACAGATGTTTATGCTCTGGAGTTCGATAGTGAGGACAAAAAGAAATTATTCGAAAGAATGGTCGAACTGATTTCTGAAAAACCTGACATCAAACTCAATAAGCTTTTGAGTACGCTCAAAGGGGAATATGAGGAATTTATGATTATGGATATTCTTAATGAGCTCAAGGAATATGGTTTATTATCAATGGATTACTATGTTGATTTGGCGATTAAGAATAAGGAACCCAATAACCATGAGGATCACAAGGAAAAGAAAATCCTAATTATCGGTGAGGATGCCATGATGGATTTGTTGAAAAATGCTTTTTCCGCAGAGGGTTTCGAAAATGTGGAATGTATCAACCATAAGGCATACACCGAAAAAGAAAATAAGGTCTTTTTGGATAATATTGACTTTTGCGTGGTGGATGGACACAACTGGAATCCGGTTGTATTGAAATCCATTAATAAGGAACTCATAAAAAGAAAGAAACCTTGGCTTTATGTCAAAGGACTCGAGGGCGCAGAAGTAAAAGTAGGACCCATTTTCCTAGGAGGCGAATTGGGATGTTATGATTGCCTGAGAAAAAGAATCCAAAGTAATGATGAGTTGGTTCCATATAATGCCAATTATGAGAATTATCTCATCCAGAATAATAAAACCGGACAACCTGATAAATTACCGGTTTATAAATCCAGTCTGAATATACTGGCCAATATCGTAGTGGTGGAAGTTTCCAAATACCTTGAATTCTGGTCCGTACCTGAAACCATCGGAAATTACATCAGCCTCAATATGGTCACGTACCAAACGGCAAGCCATACCTTGCTGAAAATACCATATTGCGAAAGTTGCAAACCTGAGATAGAATACAATCTGGCTCCATGGCTTGAGTCGGTTACACTTACTTAAGAGCCATGTCTCATTTATTTCTTTTCAAACATTAAATGAAAGTTATGTTAAAGGCAAACCATGTAGTCAATTGTAAGAAAATCATTTCGAATGAAATAGGTATCCTATCGAGGTTGGTCAAATTACCGCTGCTGAACGAGGACCCCGCCATTCGGGGATACGGCATCTGGCCTTGCGATACGAGTACCTTTTCAAGGGAAAAATTCGGAGGAAGAAGTAGTGGTTGTGGAACATCTTGGGATGAGGCCCTTTTGGGAACGGTAGGGGAGACCCTCGAAAGGTATTCCTCAGCTTTTTATGATCCTAATGAAGCTGTCTTGAGCAGTTATAAGGATTTGAAACAAAAGGCCATCCATCCGTCCGAATTCGCATTATTCCATGAGGAACAACACAAGCACCCCAATTTCAGAATCGTACCTTTTACAGAGGATGTGGAAGTCAATTGGTTCGAAACCATCGATCTCACCAATGGGGGCGAAAAGACACTCTGTCCCGGAGCATTCATCTACCTGCCATGGACAATGGATAAGAAATGGATTAACCTGACCACATCCACAGGATTGGCAGCACATACGAATATCCACAAGGCCATGCTCACCGGAATGTATGAGCTGATTGAAAGGGATAGTTTCACCATCACTTGGGTACAAAAATTAGTACCACCAAAGATTGTATTGTCCAAGGATGTATTATCATATATCCATAGCATCTTTTCCAAGAAATACGAATGGCACCTATTCGATATTACCTATGATTTGGGTGAACCATCCGTATTGGGTTTCTGCGTCGGCCATGCTGATTTCGGTAAATTCATCGCAGTAGGTTCTTCCACAAGAGCGACCCTAAGGGAAGCGGTTGAGAAAACAGTCAAGGAAATCGGACAGGGAGTCGGTTATTTCAGACACCTGATGGGTGAGAAAAAGGATTGGGAGCCCAGTGATGATTTCAATGAAATCCTGGATTTCGAACAACACTCCATCTTCTATACCAAGCGTCAGGATTTATGGCATGTTTTCGAGGATTATTTCAATGCCGAGGAAACCAAGGTCGTGGATATGCATGAAGAATCGAAATTGAGTGATGTCGAGAATCTCAGAAAGATATTCAAGACATTCAAGGATAAGAATTATAACGTACTTTTCAAGGATATCACTACACCTGATACCAGACAGATGGGCTTCTATTCCATTAGGATGTTCGTCCCACAACTGATTCAGATGGCAGGTGCATATCCGTTTTATTTCAATGGAGGAAAACGATTGTATGAGGTACCCGCAAAAATGGGGTATACATCCAATGATTATGCAAACCTCAATCCATATCCCCATCCATTCCCATAACAGTACATCGAAGCAGATATCCATCAAGGCCTAGTGGCTATGGAGTGGAGGCCAGTCTCCATATTATTCGCTGATGTACCAACAAAAGATAAGTATATTATGATTAGTAAAATAAATGAAACGAAAGCATTCTTTGATTCCATAGACGAGGGACTTTATGGTAAGAAGAATGTCAAGGATGCCCTCGCCCTCGTTTATCACGAGAATTCAAAATTCAATGTGTATTCCCAAAGGAAACAGGGGGAGAAGATAGGCGTTTTCTATAATCCTTATATCACCGAAAGATGTAGTCAGCCTTTCAAGCATTATCCCAATGCAGAAAAGATTGATCTCAAGGTATATGATGATTTGCCCACACCCCAAAAGGACCTGTTCGGTACGATACTGAATCGTAGGTCTGTCAGGGATTACAAACCCGACTATAAGGTTTCTGAAAGGGAACTTCACATCATGCTGAAACATTCCTATGCCGTGACGAATCGGGTGAAGATGGATGAGGTGGATGGACATGTTGGTTTTAGGCCCATTCCATCTCCCGGAGGATTGTATTCCTTGGAAATGTACCTTGTTCTGTTCAATAGCCAAACAGGACCCGGCATCTTCCATTTCCGTCCGGATGAGATGACCCTTGAAAAGATATATGATGGTGATACCCTCAGCCAATTCAAGGAAATCGTTACGACAGAACCTTATATCAATATCAATACAGCCTGTGGTATGGTACTCGTTACGGGACTATACGAACGATTATCCATAAAGTATGGTGAACGTGCTTACCGATTCATGATTCATGAATCAGGGTTCCTAGCACAGAATCTCAGTCTGATTATGGAAGCCATTGGATTGGGTTCCTGTATGGTGGGAGGTTACATAGACGATAAGGTCAATGAGATGATTGGTGTGGATGGTGTATTCGAAACCTGCCACAACATTCTAATTTTCGGAAAAAATAAGATGGGGAAATAATGGAACCAATTCTAAGCGTAAATCAATTGGAGTATGAAGTTGAGAAAGAACGTATTCTGAAGAATATTTCTTTCCAAGTGGATAGAGGGGATTTCTTTGCTATCCTTGGTAGCAATGGTGCAGGGAAATCAACCCTAATCGACCAGGTTACCCAGGATTTGAAACCTACTTCTGGTTCGGTGGAATACCCGTACCATAAGACGTTCCAGAAGTTCAAGGACAACCTTGGAATCGTTTATGATTCCACCCCCTTCTATCCCATGCTCAAGGTTCAGGAAATCCTGAACCTATTCTCCAGGATTTACAAAGTGGATTACAAGGAGAAGAATAATCTCATTGAATTCCTACAGATTGGACATATCCAAGGCCGATTATTCAATAAGTTGTCCAAGGGGGAAAGAAAGAAAGTAGGTTTATTCATCGCTTTCTGCCATCAACCCGAAGTCGTAATTCTGGATGAGCCCACAGGAGAATTGGATCCCCTGATCAGGGATGTGATTTGGAAAAAGGTATTCCAGGATAAGGATAACGAGCGAAGCCTCATTTTTACTACCCACCAGTGGGAGGAAGCACACAGGTATGCAGATAAGATTGCATTTATCAGCAAGGGACAAATCGTAGGGGATGTACTACACAAGGATGAGATTCTGGAAAAGGTGAAAGGTAAGAAGATTACCGTCTCCAAGGATTCCATTGATATGAATGTGGATTCCCGACTTTCCCAAGTGCAATTCCAGGAGGATGATTCCAATCTTTATTTCTTTCCGGTCAGTAGTGAGGAACGTGATTTCGTACAGTTAATCAGTAATCACACCCTTAATTTTTCCATTGAGGAAAAGAGCTTGGAAGACTATTACAAAACACTCATATAAATACGAATATGCATTTCATTAAGATATTAGGACTGAGTACTTTTTATCAGGTGGTCATATTCACCCGATTAAAACAGGCGGTCTTTTTCAGCGTTTTCTTTCCCATATTCCTATATGTCGTATTTAATTCGTTATGGGGAAATACAGGTTCTGAATATTCCTTTTACTTACTGACGGGGGTCATTACGATGCTGATAGCAAGTGATGGTTTTTTTGCCATCGGCCCTGTAATCAAGCAATTCTATGCCAATGGGTTCATCAAGTATGTAAAGAAAATGCCCATACATATCGTAGTGCATTTCCTTTCTCTGGTATTGAGCCGGTTCATTCTGATTATTATCGAAATATTCTTCCTGATACTCATAGGTGTGCTGTTTTTCGGTGTCGAGATAGATGCCTATGGAGTGTTACGGATACTGTGGGGTGGATTGATAGGATTGTCCATTTTTTCTTTTCTGGGATTGAGTCTGAGTTTCTTGGATTTGAAATCAGGTGGAGAAAGAAGTCTGACAAGTATCCTATACTTCAGTATGTTATTTACTTCCGAAGCATTCTATCCTGCAAAGATGTTGAATTCTGTCATCGGTACCATTGGTGATTATCTTCCGTTTAATGGCTTACTCCATATCATGCGGATGGATGAATCCCCTAATTGGTTCGTGATTGCATTCTGGGTATTCGTACCCATGATGATTTTCATAATTCTCTTTAACCGTTCAAAGGTCGCCCGATAATTCATAAGATATGGAAACAGTATTATTAGTTACTATAACCATATTGGTACTGACTGTCCTGCATGAACTCGGTCATGTGGCTGCAGCCAAGGCATTGAACCTAAGGATATTCAAGGTCGGTGCATTGCTCCGCCCCTTTCCACACCTTTTCGTAGCTGTCGGATATCCGAAGGTGTTTTGGAAAAAATTCATTTACCTGATGGCGGGTAGTGCTGTAACACTCAGCCTGCTCCTCATTTGTTTCTTGTCCGGACAATTGGTTCTGTTGAAATGGTTGTCATTGGCTTTTGCCTATCAGATTATTATGGAAACGAATCCATTCTATTCTGATTTTACCATCATCACGGGGATTCCCACGGATGATTATCTCTTTACAAAAAAATGGTATATCCACTTTTTTGCTTGGATGTGCATTATTATAGTTATCATTAAAATGTTTTAAAAGATGAGGTACTTACTGTTATTATTTTTTGCCCCTTTTGTGTTCATGACACAATACTCCTGTTCTTCCGCATCTGCGAAGACGACTTCAATTGATAATACTTTAGTGGAGTTCAATACTTATAAGGAGAGTAATCCTCAAAGTGATTCCGTATTGGTGAATATTGAATCCAAGGTAGAGAACGCATTCATTAAGAGTATCAGTACGAATGAAATGTCCCACATAGAGGACATGTACAATAATCTAAAGGATTTGGACAAGGAAAAGCCCAATGACCTCATTAAGTATTGGATGGCTTACACTGCTTATAAGCAAGCGATTTGTTATATCAAGACCGGTGATAAGAAAAATAGTGAGGCCATGTGTGATAGGGGAGTGACTGATTTGAATGAAAAGGAAAAAATGAATTCTGAAGACTTCGCACTCATGTCCCACATCCTTAGTTTTTCCATTCAGTTCCAAAGTGGATTGGGTGCCGCCAGCGTTTCGAAAAAAGTGAAGAAAAATGCAGAAAAGGCATTGAAGTTGAATGATAAGAATCTAAGGGCTTATTTCGTTTTGGGTAGTAATGATTTCTATACACCTGAAAAATATGGTGGAGGAAAGAAAACCGAAGAATACCTAACCAAGGCAATAGCATGTGATAAGCAAGTAATAAAGAGCGAATATTTTCCTTCTTGGGGAAAAGACAGTGCGTATGAGTTACTCATCAAACATTATATCAAGAAAAAGGAAATCGAAAAGGCCAAGGAAACATTCCGAGAGGCAATCAAGGAATTCCCTAATAATTATATGATTAGCCAATTGGCTCAAAAGCTAATTTAATATCAACCCTAATGGGTTTATTGAAAACTAGCATTACCTAAAATGTGATGGAATAGCAAATCGTTATTCCATCACATTTATTCCTTTCGGTTCTCTCAGATTCCAAAGAACCGAATACCTATCCCAATGATTTTTTTCACCAAGCACCACCAAATAGTCATACTATTTAATTGACTTTAATGCCTTGTGTTTTTTCCTGCATTAAGGTTTAAATCATTCATTTATGATTCATCAGATTAATATCAATATGAGGTCTGCCATCATCTTGGTTTTGGGATTGTTTTTTAATATTCATTTAATTCTTGGTCAGCATAATATCAGTGGGGTGGTCACTGATGAGGATGGCCAGAGTCTCATTGGTGCAAGTGTCTCTTGGGCTAAGAGTAACACCGGTACGACAACAGGTCTCGATGGTGATTTTCAACTTATATCCATTCCAGAGGGGGATACCCTACACATTAATTATATCGGATTCCAGAAACGAAGCATTTACCTCAATCCAACACAGGATACGATAGTTAACATTAAGCTCGGAGAGGGGGTACTTATGAATACCATCAATGTAACAGCATCGAAATCAATGGCTTCCGAATTTTCGAGTATGGAGCTGGATAAGTTGGATGTTTATCTCAACCCGGTTTCACAAGGCGATCCATTGCGGGCCATTACGCTTTTGCCATCTTCCACCAATGCCGATGAGACAGCCAATCCTGAACTCAGGGGAGCAGCACCGTCCTTGTCCGCAGTGGTCATCAATGGTATTCCGTTAGCGGATCCGGTAAAGGCAAATAGCATCAATGGTATAGGATATTTCAGTTTGATTAATCCGGAAATTCTTGAGGAAATGTCCGTTTATCCAAGTAATCCACCTCTATATATCGGACAGACGATTGGAGGTTTGGTCGAAATAAAAACAGCGGATGAATTGGATTACGAAACGCTGGATGTATCCATATCCGCGGCTAGTGTGGGTACATTATTCTCAAAAAAAATCCAAGACGAAAAAGGATATATCCAAGCTTATGGAAATTATCAATTCTCTCCTTTTTTTAAATTGATTAATGGTAGTGGTTATGATTTCCTGAACGAGTTTTCCATCATTGATGCAGGCTTTAATTCATCCTTTGATTTAGGTGGAACAAAAAAACTGAAATTCCTGAGTTATTTCATTACGGAAAAGAATGATGTGGATGTAGGTCTATTTAATTATAGGGGCGTATCCAAAGGGTCATTAACCCGTAATTTTAATATCCTGAATTTTTCCAGTAATAAAGGCTCCCTATTTTTTGATACCAGTTTGGGTATTGATTTTAGAAAGTCAGAAACTGATTTCGGTAATCTGAAATTGGATCAGGAGCGTCTTAATGGTTTTTGGATAGGAAGTATGGATAAATATTGGAATAATGGTTTGATTCTGAAAGTAGGGTTGAATTATAGATTGGATGATCTGAAAACAAATGATATTTATCCACCATTCTATACCAGTTTTAATCCCAATAATCAACACCTCAGCGATAGTGTGCAAGTGAATAACCTATTGCATAATCCGGAAGCGTTCGGTTATTTGAAATACGAATCCGGAAAATGGATTTTCAGTACAGGATTGCGATATGGGGTTTCCTTGAATAATGGTGATTTCCTAGATTATATCAGTGCCCAAGCCAATGTCAATTTCAATTGGTCAAAACATTCGAAAATATTATTGGGTGTGGGTAATTATAATAAGGTCCTACAATCGGCTGCACAAAATGATGTCATCAATCATTTACAGAGCCAGCATGTTACATTGGAGTATTTTTATAAGTCACCAAAATGGGAAGTCCAAGTAGCGACATTCTATAAGCATGAGGCATATAGCAACTCACTTTGGTCTGTAGTGAATTCCGGAATCCTTGCAGTCAGGGAAAAGAATATTTATGGTGCAGAAGCTTTCGCCAGATATAATATTAATGATGAATGGATGGTAAGTGCCTCTAATACTTACCTTAAATCCTTGTCAGGTGAGAATGATTTATTGAATCCATCCTATAATTATTTTTTCAAAGGAAATGTCCAATACACGAACCAATCCATCGGGACGATTGGTTTGGCTTACATCAATCGTCCCGGAAAATTTTATAATACCATTGAGAATGGCATATTCAGTGAGGAACTCGATGATTATGTGCCACTTTTCGATTCCAGTTATGTCGGGAATAGCGAACAATTCGGAATGTATTCCAATCTGAGTCTGAATTATTCAAGGCTTTTCTTTCTCAAGAATGACATGACCATCATTGGTTTCATTACCGTCAATAACATATTGAATTCCCAGAATGTGCGTTCTGAGTATTATAACTTGGATTATACCCAAACACTGGAAGAAACCTATCAGCCTGCCAGTCTATATTTTGGAGCTGTATTCAAATTCTAACGATTCATTCAGTCACAGGAATTCGAATCAGAATGAACACTTTGGCTTTTATGTACCTTTAGGATAGGAACGATTGTTTCATTTTAGGAATATCAGGTAGATATTCCTAACCGTATTCCTATTCACATGAAAGACTTTTTGATCTTAACGGAGACATTTCAACTTTCCCAATGGGAATGGTTTCTGGCATTACTGGCTGCCTTTACCTTGGGGATTGCCAAGTCAGGTCTGAAAGGAATTTCCATCATTATTGTCACCCTGATGGCTTTGGTGTTTGGAAGTAAGGCATCAACAGGAATCATTCTACCACTGCTTTTGGTAGGGGATGTGATGGCAGTCATCTATTACAGGAAACATACCCAATGGAAATATCTTTGGCGATTATTGCCTTGGATGATGTTAGGGGTGATATTCGGAGCTTATGTAGGCAAGGATTTGCCTGAGGCAACATTCAAGATGGGAATGGCCATTATCATTCTGATAAGTGTTATCATCATGTATTGGTGGGAAAAACGGGATTCCAAGGTCGTTCCTACCCAGTGGTGGTTTGCTGGAATTATGGGGACATTGGCGGGATTCACCACAATGATAGGTAATCTTGCAGGTGCATTTTCCAATATATTCTTTCTGGCAATGCGCTTACCCAAGAACGAGTTCATCGGTACGGCTGCTTGGTTGTTCCTACTTATCAATATATTCAAATTACCATTCCATATCTTCTCATGGGGGACAATCACACCCTCCACCATAGCAGTGGATATCAGATTATCCCTAGGAATTGTTGCCGGTTTTTTCGTAGGTGTACGAATCATCAGTTGGATTAAGGATTATCAATACCGAAAACTGATTCTGGCCCTAACGGCAATGGGTGCTATTCTGATATTCTTGAGGAATTAGAATCCAAGCCCTGTTTCAGCATCAACGATACCTACGTTGTCCGGAATATTCCATTGCTTCGCCTTTTCCGAATCCATAACTGAACCCGAAAGTGATGAATCGTCCTCTCTTACCCCAGCCATAGATATAGAAATCTTCTTGGTCAACGATGCTTTCCCTTACCCTTGAAGCAAAGATATCTCGGATACTGAAATTGAACACACCTTTTCCTTTCAGGATTTTAAGGCGGACACCCATATTGGCAAACAAGTTATCAGAAACGATACGCTGAACATTCTGTTCCCTTGATTCATATTCTCCGGTCAGTTCGAAATCCAGATTCTTTGTGATTTTGAATTTGGTCGTCAACTCGGAAGACCATTGGTCCGCACTGAAATCGAAGGACGTCGCATCCAATTCACCTTTCCGCTTGAAGTAACTATAATTGAAATCCCCATTCAGGGTCAACCATTTGAATGGAGTATATTTTCCATTGAACTCAAAACCTACGGCCTGATTGGTTCCGATATTGAAAGGCTTGTAGGTATTCACATTATTCTCAAATAGGGAAATACGTTCAACAACATCTGTGGTATAACGATAATATACACTGCAATTCAAGGAGGTTTTTTCGAAGATATAGATACTCGATACCTCATAGGAATCCGTCAATTCTGGGAGCAGATTCGGATTACCCGTCCAGACATTGAAATTGTTTCTGATATTGAAGAATGGATTAAGATTCCAGAGCCTTGGTCTGAAAATTCTCCTGGAATATCCCGCCTGGACAGAGATACGTTCTGTAATCTTATAGGAAGAATGGAAAGTAGGAAAAAAGTTCGTGAAGTTCCTTTTGTTGGATTCATCCGTATTGACCAACAAGGTGCTCAAGTCCGTATTCTCTACCCTCAGACCTACCTTTACACCCCATTTGTTGTGTTCATAGGCACCAGTCGCATAAGCCCCTAGGACATTCTGACTGAATTCGAAGATATTGGTCAGGTTTTCATTGTTGACCCATTCGTTATTAATAAAATCCCTAACAGCATAATCATTCCCCACATCATTCACCACATATTGGACACCGGTTTCCAATTCCCATTTTTCAGAAAACGGATGTTTGTAATCGAGATTGAATGTGAATTTGGATTCGTCGAATGCTGTTTCGGTTTGTTGGGTGCTGACATTGCTCGTTCCAAGATTATAGGTATCCAGAAAATCAGAGGATTGCTTCTTCCCAAAGAAATTACCCAAAGCACTGAACATCAAGGTATGGTCCTTGTCATCGGGGAATTCCTTTTTATATTGTAATTCATACCGAATCTTAGGATTGGTGGCAGAGGTCTCCTCGGTTCGGAACCAATCAGCGAATGTGACTTCCGCATCATCCTGAAAACTGAAATTGGTTCTGGAGGGTTGGTCTTCTATTTCATAAGCGAAGTTGCCCGAAAGAGTAATGACATTGTACTTGTTGATATAATAATCCGTTCCGAGTACAAGATTGAAGAATGTCTCATTCCTAAACTCATTACCATCACTGATGAGCGTGGTTCCGGTATTAAAATCCTGATTGATGGATCTCCTATGCCAAGGCAATTCCCTGTATCCGACACCCAGTTGACTGAAAAGATTGAATTTTTCTGTTCTTCTATTCAAGCTCAATCCTAAGCTATGATTATGCGGATAGCCCGTATTCAGGGAAATGGAACCATTCATTCCCTTACGTTCTTCTTTCTTAATGACAATATTAATGATACCCGATGTTCCTTCGGCATCATACTTTGCAGAAGGGTTAGTGATGACTTCCACTTTTTCAATCATGTCTGCCGTGATAGTTCCAAGTGCATTGGCTCCATCCTCAGAGAGTACGGATGGTTTTCCATTGATGAGAATCTGTACACCTTGGCTACCACGGAGGGAAATTTCACCTTCGATACTGACATTGACAGATGGTACGTTATCCAATACTTCCAATGCACTGGCACCTGTTGTACTCAAATCCCTTCCGACATTGAATACACGCTTGTCCAGTTTGAATTCAGTGGTTGATTTTTCAGCTCGCACCACAACCTCATCCAACAATTCACTATCCTCCATCAATATGATGTCACCCAAATCCACTTTGTTTTTATCCAACGTGAATTCTTTGATGGTCTGGCTGTTGTATCCCATAAAACTGATTTTCACATGACAATCAGCGGTAGTGGACGAAATGGAGAATTGGCCATCAAGGCCGGTGGCATCTCCTGTGATATTCTCACTTGTTTCAGGATGTATAAGGATTACAGTAGCAAACTCAATGGGTTGGCCTGAGGATTGGTCCAAAACCCTTCCTTTGAAAATGATGCCATTACTTTGGGCAATGGTAAGAATTGAGAAAAAGAGAAGGGTTAATGTACTGAGAATATATTTCATGGTGTTCCGATAATGGTTGTTGGCCGCAAAATTAGTAATGAAATGGTAATTCAATGGATATTGTGGTACAAAACAATGTGGATGTCTAACAAGGACATAACCATCTGAATTGATATTAGTTGAATCAATACTTGGATAATACAAGGGATGTGAAATTGAAAGAAGAATAGAGGGTTTGGAATGGCTATCGAATTCGGTTGTCGGTGTCGCGGATTACTTTTGTTAGAAAACAAAGGTGCTGTTATCAATATTATCCTCATCTAATTGTGGCGAAAAAATAAAAGTATGTTTATTCACTACATTCCATTTTTCATACATATATTGCACCCACAAACAACAACATACTGTGAGTCTGGTTGTGAAACCCAAAAAATATGGACAGGCTCAAACACACATCTGCTTTACTGCTACTACTTTTACTAATATCCGCCCCAACTGCACAGGGGCAGGATGTGGAGAGTACATGGAAAAAAATCAAGGCCTGGCCCAAACAATTCATCAGTAAGTTCAAGGAGAAACCCCAACTCACCGGAGGCATTAATACATTATTTACCTATAATTATATCAATGGTATTCCCCAAAGGGACAATCCATTCAATTATCAATTGAATGCATCATTGAATCTGAAAATTGGTGGGATGAGTATTCCATTCTCCACTAATTTCTCCAATGGCCAATTCGTATATAATTATTCATTACCTCCCATCAAATTACCATCATACAACTTTACGGGATTCAGTCCCAGTTATAAATGGGCCACCCTGCATGTTGGTGATAGAAACATGACATTTTCTCCATACACCTTATCAGGGCATAACTTCAGAGGAATCGGAACAGAACTCAAACCCGGTAAATTCAGGTTTGCAGCCATGTATGGTAGATTACAGCGTGCCAGACCTGAGGATTTGGCGAATCCAAATAACTTAGAACCTTTATATAAACGTAGGGGATGGGGTGTTTCCATTGGTTATGAGGGAGAAAATGATAATGTCAAGTTGATATTATTCCAAGCTAAGGATGATACGACATCCATACCTAACATACAATTTAATGAGGAAGTAAAACCAACGGATAATACGGTTGTGAGTTTGGTTGGTAAGAAAAAGATTTCGGAGAAGCTGACCGTAGAAGGGGATTATGCTTACAGTGCATTCACTCGGGATATTTATGCTCCTATGGTAACGAATGATGTAAACATAGGACAAAGGGTATTCGGACTTTTTGATCCTAGGGTGAGTTCTAGTTATAATTTTGCCCTAAAGACCAGCCTGAATCTGAAATTGGGTTTCGGTGATATTGCCGTCAACCATGAAAGGGTAACACCCGGATACAGAACCTTGGGCGCATTATTCTTTAATGACGACTTTGAGAATTTCACTGTTTCTGCCAATGCAGGGATGTTTGATAAGAAAGTCATACTCAGTTCCAATCTCGGAATCCAACGGAACAATATCAAGAATACAGCGGATAATACCCTGACTAGGGTCGTGGGTTCCTTGAACCTCACCTATACACCAAGTGAAAAGGTCAATATCAATGCTTCCTACTCCAACTTTAGGAATACCAACAGAATCAGGACAACGGTCATCCCATTGATCCAAATTGATTCCATCAAATTATCGCAGGTCAATCAGAATGCGAATCTTGCGATATCCTACATTACAGGAGAGGAAAAGAATATCATGTTCAATGGTATATTTGCATTCCAAAATTCAAATACAATAGAAAACGAAACAGTGGACCCCAACCAAAGCAACACGAGTTACATGGCCAATCTGATGCACACTTATCTGTTTACTGAATCCAAGTTGAAATTGACAGGAGCAGTATTGGCCAATTATAGTGAATTACCCATAGCCAAGTCATTATCCATTGCACCCACATTCTCATTCGGAATGCCACTCTTGGAAGAAAAGATGAATATTACCGGAGGAGCGAGTTATGTATATGTGAATGTAATTGATGCCGGACAACCCAATCATTTGTTGACCCTACAATCAAATGTCCAATATAAATTCCATAAAAAACAATCAACAGGTTTAGTCATGAACTATGTCAATAAGGTTTCAGGGGATGGAATTGCCCCCGATTTCCAGGAGTTCACCGCCAGATTGACTTATAGTTTTAATTTCTAATCCTCTGAAAACAAAACAAATGGCCAAGCATAAACTATTAACCACACTACTTTTCCTAATGGGATGGGCTGTAGCCTATGCTCAACCTTATCCTATTTCCACGACGGTATCCCTCACTAGTCCAACCGTACCTTATTTTGATGAATTGACAGTAGGGACTTCCAATCCATTGATTGCCACATTGATTCTCAATGATATCAATGAGCCAACCTATGATGTGAAACTGAGATTGACCATTTCCGGAAATGGCATCAGTGTGAGTACCAGACCGGATTATCTACCTGCTCCGATCACCCTGACATTCAATACACCAACCATTCTTACAGGTCCTGACTTGGCACAATATTTCAATCCTGATAATTTACAATTCCAAGGAATTACCAAAGAACAATATCTGGCCTTGGGTGCTTTACCCGAGGGATTCTATTCCATTTGTTTGGAAGCATTCGATTATCAAAGAGAGGATTTATTGGCAGTATCCAATAGGGGTTGTGCCAGTGCGCAGATGGTAATCCATGACCCTCCATTAATTGCCACGATGAAAGGTGTGAATAATAGGGTCGTTCCCCAGAATTATATCTTCTCTTGGCAACCCATGCATGCGGGTGGATTCCCCGTAGAGTACGAACTGAGCATTTATGAATCCATCGAGGGGATGGCACCCAATCAAATATTCACGAATACAGCTCCGATTTTTAAGAATAAAACCTTTGGAACCAACTATCTCTATACCATTTTTGATCCTTTGCTGGAAGCAGATAAGGATTATTATCTTGTGGTACAAGCTGTGGATTTGTCGGGTCTGAATATTTTCAAGAATAATGGATTCAGTCAATTCGAAACCTTCAGACTCAAGAAAACCTGTATACCAAATACGGAATGTGATGATAATGATGAATGTACCTACAATGACATGTACAATTCAGCCTGTGAATGTGTAGGGACGCCAATATATGACCCGAATCATGATGGTCAATGCGAACCATTTACCATTAACCCACCTAAAATTACCTATCCGACAGATAACGTACTTTGTATTACGGATGGAAGTGCATTGATAGCATGGTCTCCGGAACATAATTATCTACATGATATTGAGTATGAACTCATCATCAGTAGGGTAGGAGTAGACCCATACAATACCAAGGAGTATTTCGAACTCAAAGAGCAACTCAAGCAAGAATACAAGGACTTGCTCATCAAACATGAGAAAGAAAGAAAGGAGTTTATTGACAAGCAGAATCAAGTCAGGCATTCATTTATTTTGGATAAGGGGAAATTATATGAAATCTGTTCTCCCGATTACAATAAGGCTACACCAAAATGTAGGGAGGCCAAGGAGGATGCACTGAAAGCTTTTGATAAGTCAACAACAGAAGCCTATAATTACCTCTTAAAAGAACAACAGAATAAACTCATCACTTTTGAAAAAGAAAAAGAGGCTGAAATCCTTGAACTGAGAGAACAACGGGAAATCAGGGTATTGGAATTGGTCGATGAGCTCAATGCACTCAATAATTTCAATGATGTTGTCATTGCGATGAGTGTCAATGGTCTGTCCACTAATATGGATTTCAACGATGTTGTTTTCCGTCAGGGAGAGAAATATGAGATTCAGGTCATTTCTACGGATGAATGTATTCAGTCCGATTTTCTGAATGGAGGAAAAAGTGAGGGCAAACCCATCATGGTCAAGGATTGTGAAGCTCCTGTCTTCAAGGACGAACCAGTGGCCCTCGTTCCCAAGACCTATGGAGAGGATTACTTCAGGGCCCGTTGGGCTCCTATGGTTGGAGTGGATAATTATGTCTTGAGGGTAGCACTGGATGCCGAGTTCAAGACCATGGTCCCACAAGCCAATAATATTATAGTTTCAGGAACGACATTCGACCTATCCGTTCTGATGCCTGGTATTTATTATTATAATATCACCCCTATTCTTAATGGAGTACAAGGCCCTAAGTCATCCAACGTGGTCTCCATTAATATTGGAGAATTGGAACCCAATTGTAATTATGATTTTGATGAACCCTGTAATGATGGTGATCCCTGTACCATCAATGATCAAGTCAATGAATTTTGTTCTTGTGAGGGAGTTCCTGAATTGGATGAGGATGGTAATCCGGATTCGGACGGGGACGGAGTTTGTAATGCGAATGATAAGTGCGAGGGCTATAATGATAATATAGATATAGATAATGACGGTTATCCTGACTTGTGTGATGACTGTGTGGAGGGAACTCCTTGTGATGACGGCAATGTCATGACAGAGGATGACAAACTAGTTTGGGATGACCAATATCCACAACATGTCCCCTTACCGGCAGGTGTCGAGCCTTGTCAATGTATCGGAACACCAATAGATTGTTCTACTGATACGGACGGGGATGGAATTTGTGATGCATTGGATATTTGCGATCAAGGTGATGATACAATAGATACCGATAACGATGGTGTCCCGGATGGTTGTGACCGATGTCCGGACGAAAATGATGCCAACGATAGCGATAATGATGGTGTTCCGGACTGTATGGATAATTCTGATGATTGTAATGGTATCGTACAGATTTCCGCTACACCCATAGCAGTGGAACGGGAATTATGTACGTATTGTCTTGAATTGAAATCAGAAATCTCAGGCCCAGTGATACTGGAGGAATTATTGGTTCGAATCAATGACGAGGACTACATTCTTGATATAGGCGACCTAGGGTATCATTTCCCTTATTGTATAGATGAGATTGCAGAATGTGGTATCCAAAATTACAACATGTCCAATTTGGTTATTGATATCAATAATTGGATGGCATCCATGGGATTGAATGGTACAGCAATCGTAGTTCCTGATGGTAGTCAATTATGTGATAATTCCAACCCGCAATTTGTTCTTCACCAATCGGATGTTATAGCACTGGAAGCTACTTATGCAGATAAGTATGGAGAGAATGAAAAAACAATGGAATTCAATTCCCTGGATTGTCAGGATGTCTCAGTGAATGATTATGAAATCAGTATTGAGGTAGAGGAAGTGCCGGATGAAAACAAAATCTGCCAACCAATAGATACCTACGAATGGAGTACGGGTGAGACGACCCAAACCATTACGATTTCACCTCCTATTGATGATTATTCAGTTACAATAACTTGTACCAAAGGTTGTGTTTACGAAGCAGAGACGGATTGTATAGAAAATATGCCTTGTAATGATGGGGACATCTGTACCAAGAATGACCATTATGACGCATATTGTAATTGTGTTGGGGATTATGTAGGCGATGATGATGGTGATGGTGCATGTAATACAAAGGATATCTGCGAGGGATATGATGATTTTGAGGATTGGGATGATAATGGTATCCCTGATGGTTGCGAATGCAGAATAGGAAAAGCCTGCGATGATGATGATATCTGTACCGTGAATGATGTCATTCAGGAGGACTGTTCCTGTGCAGGTGAATTCCTTGATTCTGATAATGATTATGTATGTGACTCCTTGGATTTATGTCCGGGATATCCGGACCAATACGATACGAATGGCAATGGTAAACCGGATGGTTGCGATGAAATGATTTGCGGAGACGAAGTCATATCCGGAGATCCAAAGGAAATAGCCTGTCAATTGATTAATTCATATGCAGCTTGTGATGACATTGAGCGCATATCCATGAAGGACCTCTGTGGTGCATTCCTCAATAATGATGCATTGGTGGATTCCGTAGGAACAGATACCGTGACCATGGATAATGATGCATTACTCGTTCTCGAAACCATACTGGATGATACTGAAGACCCCGTAATCAGTTACCAACTATTAGCAGCTGATAGTGATTATGATGGGGTTTGCGACATGTTTGATTTGTGTCCGGGTAGTGATGATAGTATTGATGATAATGAGAATGGTATCCCGGATGGTTGTGAGGATGAGGAAGGGAATTGCCTACATGATTACACATTCGCAGTCGGATACATGTTCGATACGGATTGTGACGATAATAACGATTGTACAGTCAATGACCAATTGGATTGTAATTGTGATTGTGTTGGACAATTACAGGATTATGATGAGGATGGAGTCTGTGACGCCAATGACTTATGCCAAGGTTGGGATGACAACATAGATATAGATGGAGATGGTATTCCGGATGGCTGTGACCAATTCGTATTATGTCCGGAAGCAACAGGCGATACCAATGCCTGTGATGATGGTGATATTTGTACCTCAGGTGATACTTGGGTATATGTCGATACACTGGGTTATTGCGTATGTGAGGGAACGCCCGACTTGGACTCGGATGATGATGGCGTTTGTGATTCATACGACCTATGTCCGAATTACCCCGATTCCTTGGATACGGATGAGGATGGCATTCCTGATGGTTGTGATATATGTCCCGAATTAGAGGGGACACTAGGTTCCACCTGTTCCGATGGTGATACCTGTACCATTAACGACATGTACAACGACTTCTGTGATTGTGTTGGGGAATCATTCGATTCCGACAATGATGGAATATGTGATGTATTGGACCAATGTCCAGGATTCCCGGATTCCTTGGATTTTGATAATGATGGTATTCCTGATGGTTGTGATCCACCTTATTATGAATTACAATGTCCCGTTGAGATAGCATTCGTACATGAGAATTCAGTAGGTTATGTATTGACCTATGACATCCCTGATGCCACAATGGAAACCCTCCCCAACCCGGTTTCCCTGACCATTCGGATAGACAATGACTTACATTTCTTCCCTCAGGTCCCTCTCAAGGGATTCCGGACAGTAGTTACGGAAACAGATGCGGCAGGAAACCCCACCCACGTCATGGTTGAGGGCTTCTATGAAGTACCTGACTTGGACCCCAGTATCAATGTTCCAACACAAATTACGCCAGCTACTTTTGATGCGTATATTGCCTATTCGGAATATCAGGCCTGTGAATTGAGTATCAATGAATACACTCCAGAAGTATGCGAGGGTGGGCCACCGGTCCTGATGTTGACTTCTAACATTATCCCCGAATCCGATCCGGCTCAGGTCAATATTTCAGGAGTGATATCCAATGCGGATGATGTCATTTTCTGTATGGGAACAGGAACTTGGCCCGACAATGTATATGACTACAATCCAGAAACAGGCAGTTTTTCTGCAAGTTTTGAATTAACGGATTCATCCAAACCCTACTTCGCCCAAGTATTGGCCATCAACGAATGTGATGATACCGCTCAGGAATTTCCATATCAAATGGAAACTATAGGCCCTCCTCTGAATAGCCCTTGTTATGAAACCATGAATCTACCCGTTGAGGATGCAACGACAACGTACACATATAGTTATCAGGACGTGGTTTCAACCCCAAGTTTAGGCTGCCCCAACCACCTCAAGATAGGAGCCAGTGGCGAATTCAAAATGGGAATGAACATAGAGGACTTCTCCATCGGAGCATTGGAACAAACATTCAGTTATGATGTTCCGGGCATAGGCACGGGAGTAGGTAATGTAACAGGCGTAATAGAACAATATGGTTCCTATATGTTACTAACGGATGTAAGCAGTACAACCGAATTCAATACCCTACCCGTTGGAATGGTCCAATTCGGAGCCAATGTTCCTTGTGGATATCAGAGTGTAGGAGAAGTGGAAGGCCCCTCAGGATGTCCCCACTATGTAGGAGAGCCTTGCGATGATTTCGATGATTTCACTGATATGGATGCCTATAACGAAGCCTGCCAATGTGTAGGAATAATAGGCCATGACTCAGATGGTGATGGAGTCCACGATGCAGAGGATATCTGTCCCGATGGTGATGATGATGTGGATGTAGAACCCGCAAATGGAGTTCCTGATGCTTGTGAATGTCCAGAACCCACCATTGATACAGTAGAAGTCGTTGACGCAAACGATCTTGTTGTATACATAGCCAATGATCCCCAATACACAGGTTTCGAAGTGGACTATTATGATGAAGCAGGTGAGATAGTAGGGACAAAATCATCTTCCACTACTCCTATAACCATTTCCAATGTTGAGACTGGTATGACTTATACCATTGCTGCAAAAGCAGTTTGTGATACAGGATTCCCATCAGATACTACCACATCTGAAATAGTTGTTGAGTTTGATGAGGATGCGTTTGT
>JAHDHL010000006.1 GCA_020631355.1 Saprospiraceae bacterium
GGACAAAAACAAAAAACAAAAACTATGAACAAACACTCACTCTTATAATCTCTTTAGTTCTATCTTTCTTATTTCAAAAAGGAAGCGGAAAATTGAATGTATCCAGCCTATTTCTGTTTCCTATTGAAAGTATACTTCTTCAAGTTATACTTATGTATACGGGGTTGTTTATCAGAGGTTTCCCAAAATTAGATAAAAGATTTTTTTAATCTCTCATCCAAGGTGGCAACTCATCACCGTAATGTTCGATAAAGTTCACATTGGCGGATCCTGAACTAATATTGGCTACTTCAAAACTCCATGTGTGACTTTTCTTACACCCCGTAAAACACTTTTCGAATTTGACGATATAATCCAATTTCCATCCTTTAGAGGTTCTGGTAGCCTCAATGTCATTCCCGTCAGAATCAGGTATCAGTAACTTTACTACTTCCACACCTTCCTCTTCCATGAAATCATTAGCCACTGGAGCCAGATTGATGGCTTTCTTAGCCTTTACTATGAAAAGATTACTATCGTCATCCCAAGTCTGATGGGATTCTATTTTCAGACCATACTTCGAACTCAGCTTATTGATGATATCACTATTGGTAATATTATCTCCTAAGCGCAATGGAGTTGCCCATTTGGCTGTATTCTTATAATTTACTTGGAACTTATCAACTGCAGGATTAGGAAAAGTGTGGAGCCTGTGCTTTTGTGTTACAAGTACGGATTCACTGAAAGGAGATTTGTGTACCGCAATCAATGCACTGTATAACTCATCCTTCACTTCATCAGGAACCTCGGCTCCCAATTCATCATATCCACCCCCCTGAGCTATATAACGCAATGCCAAACGTGTGGCATCTTTCTCATACATCATTTTCTGGTAATCGGAAATATCCGCATCATCCAAACTCACACTATTCACTTGTCCGATGAAACTATCTGTAGCTACACCACTAGAAGTGAATGAGGACGATACTACCCAAATAAGGGTAAGTAAAGTCAATTTAGATAATATGTTTAGATTAGGATTAGACATCTGATTAATGGTTCTGTCGATGTATGTTGTATGTCATATATGATGCCAATAAGCGGGCTATCTGATTTTTTAGCAAAAACACAAGCTTACATTATGTGACATCATAAATATGAGCAATGACAACAAAATAAAACAATAAACAACTGATAAACAATGTATTACAAGGTACAACAATGAATTAACGGTGTAAAAAGTGCCAATTCAACGCTAAGACTTCTTCGAAAAAAAATGGAATTGGACTGTTTTTAATATTAAAATCTAGTGATACACCTCATATTAAATTTATTAAAATACATTAGCAATCAATAGGTTATGCAGTATTGATCCCTTTGGATACAGTTATTATGCTGTATTCCATTTCCGTTCCAATTGTTGTTTTTGATACTCAAACCATATAGAAAATGAATCGAATCCTTATTTTACTTGCAAATCATGAACATGAACAAGCAAGAAGCCCTAGTCACTGATGGGCGATTTAATTTTGGTCGGTACGAATCCCCATTCAGGATAGTGAACATGTTGGATGCCAAGAGCCCTACCCTTTTGCCTTTCACTAAAAACTTCTCCTTAAGGGAATGGCAGGCTTTCCAAATATCCACAAAGGGATATTTCGGAATCATGGCAATCTACAACACCAAGAAAGTCTGTATCGTGCAGTTCATCATGTATGATATCCAAAGAAAAAGAAAAATCAGATTCGAAAAGAAAGTACCATCATGGTCCATGCAGGTACCGTCGGGGCTGTTCGGAACCACTGCGTATTATAAGGATGCCAAACATAGTCTAATCGTAGAACACGATATCAACCAACACAAACTCTCTATCAAAGTAGATATCTCTGCCACGAAAAAGAATCCGGCAATACAGGCACAATTAGAGGCATATCATAATGTGGAAGCATTCACTCCTATCGTTGTATGTCTACCATTCAGTGAAAAGCGAGCCATGTATTCCCATAAATGTATGATGCCCCTTTCGGGGAATATCCGTTTGGGAGATGATACGCTCACCCTTTTACATGAGAACAGTAATCTTATCCTTGACGACCATAAGGGATATTATCCCTATACCACAAGGTATGATTGGGTTACTGCGGCAGGATTCCTTGGGGACGGTCGAAGAATCGGTTTTAATTTTACGGACAATCAGATAATCAATAAGGATAAATACAATGAGAATGGGATATGGATTGACGGCCAACTTACATTCCTACCATTCACAGAAATCAAACGTCCCAATGGCTATAAAAAAGATTGGATCATTCAGGACAGTCAAGGCAAGGTGAACCTGACATTCACTCCTGTTGAGCATCATGCAGTGGAGGTCAATGCACTCATTATCCAAAGCAAATACCAAGGACCATATGGATATTTCAATGGCACGATACAAAGTAACCAAGGATTGATTACCCTAGATAATCTATTCGGTATGGGAGAAGATTTCTATCTTCGGTCATAATCCGAAATCAATGATGAAATACTACATAGAGCAGGGAGTTGACTGGAAGGATGTGTTCAATATGATGAAACTGCTTCTGATTCCTTTTGTTATCTTTCTTCTTATGGCCTATACCATCACTTTTGATATCAGAAGTGATTCCTTCTTCAATAACATACCAATCTCGTATTATCTCATTCTAATAATCGCCTACATTTTCCAACTCTGGAGAGCCTACAATAATCATGTAAAAGCCCAAAAACAATTTATTCTCACCATTGATGGGGATAAGATTGTCATAGAACAAATGGGTAAGATTTCATTTGAGATTGATATGAATGGAATCCGGGTAGCTACACATATGAAGAATGGCGACCTAGAGCTAAGGAAACCTACTGACATACATGATAGGGAGAACAACCAGATTTATAGGTTACCCGTAGGAAGAATCACGAGAGGAGAAGAAATCATCCAATTCACTTCCCAGTATACCGAGGTAGAATTGGAAGTTGATAGAGCATCATTACCCATGAAAACCAAAATACTAATGGGTATCATACTAACCATTAGTTTGGGTATTTTCTTTGGCTTTTTCATTAGTAAGCAGCCCTATTACATTCTCATTGTGGGTTCTATATTCATGCTACTGATATATAGAAGATTCAAGGCGAGGAAACAAACAAAAGGCGAAGAAGTAAGACCGGCTCATTTGTTTGGAGGTAATTTTCTTACCGGATTCATTGCTCTTACAATAGTAGTCAAAATGGCCTATACCATATTCATTCTACTCCAATAGGGAATTCAAGGTATAATAACTGACCCCATATCTGTAGGAACCCAACATGAATCCGAAAACCAAGGTAATGAGTCCACTTTGTAATACTCCTATCCACCATTTCCTTTTGAACATGTGCATTATGGCCATACAGAGATAGATGACGAACAAAGCTTCTAATGTATAGATATATACCCATTTATTGATGGAAACGGGCAACAGTTCCATCAGTTGGATGATGATGGTTGTCATGACCATAAAAAAGGAAAGGAGATACACAACGAATAGGAAATGTTTTCCGAATTGGCGTTCTACCCTAAAGTTGAACAGATACACCATCATGGCTAGAAAAGGTAATAGGATGAATACGAATAATTTGGAATGACTGACTACCTTTTGATCGTAGATTTCTGCCACGGCGTCCTTTGTCATTGATTTTTCTGTCATAATGGATTGCACAATCGCCTCGTTTTCCGTTGTGAAGAACCATTTTGATGGTACGAGAAGCAAGTCAATCTGGGACATGAATAAGTAAAAAAGAATACTGGATAATACGAAAACCTGAAACGGTTTCATGTACGCTTGGCGTTTTCCCCGAATATATTCCATAGGTAAATGGCCCGGCTGGAACAACAAACCCTTTATGGTTCGATACAGTTTGGAATCAAGATGAGTGAAGAATGAGAATCCATGGGATAGAATATGCCAGATATTGAAATCCTTTTCCGTTACCTGCTTCTCTCCACAATGACCACAGTATTTCCCTTTCACGATTGAATGGCAGGATGGACAGGTTTTCAGGTTCATGAATCTTGGATTATTTTCTCCTAAATTAGGAAAATCCCAAGAATTAAGCCTAGGTCAGATGATTCAATATTCGTTCGCTTTCTTCTCGAATCACTCCAAGGATGCCACCGGCCTTATATATATCGTATCCGAGGAAATACATACCCTCCCATTCTCCCGAACCTAAACAGGACTTAGGATTGCCATTGGTATCCAAGAAAGATCCTATCCCCTGAATGTATTCCTCCAACTTCGCATCATAACCCGTACAGAGTATAATATGATTGAATGTCGAATCGGTTCCGTCCTTAAAGGAAACACCCTTTTCCGTAAAATTGGCGATATCCTTCCTTACTACTATCCTACCCGATTTGATGGCTTCCACAGTCCCCAAATCGATGACCGGGGTTTTTCCTGTTTCACCCAATTGTTCAATTGGTGAAATATTAGGTTTTTCCAGACCATAGGGTTCAAGGTTTCCAATGGCTATTTTCTGTGCCAAATTGGAAATATTACGGGCGACTACCCTTGGAAGTTTATTGAGCGTGAATGCAGTTTCCTGACTAGCACGACCCAAAAAGACCAAGGGAACAATGTTTATCTTACTCCTTACGGAAATGGAGGTATCTATGTTGGAATTACTCAAATCCAATGCAATCTCAGCACCTGTATTCCCCATTCCCACTACCAAAACTTTCTTACCCAAAAAGGGCATAGGATTCTTATAATGAATACTGTGGGTAATGTCTCCTTGGAAAGCTTCCTGATTAGGAAAACGGGGTATCCTTGGAATTCGGTTCACTCCTGTGGCTATGACTACTTTTTGGTATGTTGCAGTCCCCTTGTTCGTAGTAACAGACCAATTCCCTGATGTATCCTTGGTAATATGCTTCACTTCGGTATCCAATTCGGGTTGGATATCAAAATGTTCGCAATAGGATTCATAATATTCAACCAGTTCATCCTTGGAGACGAATTTTGGAAAATCCTTTGGAAATTGAAGATGTGGGAGGTGAGAAAACTTCTTGACGGTATGCAGTTTCAAACGGTCATAATGCCTTCTCCAGGAGCTGACTATCTGGCTGTTTCGCTCAACTATATCAAAGGGTATCCCTGCTTTTCGAAGCCTACCCGCCATAGCCAACCCACCTGGCCCTGCTCCTACGATAAGTATATTATTCATGTAATCGTATTGTATCCTTATATACTTTCAACAACTGACGAGTGAGTAAGTTGGGATGGAATTCATTCATGGCATACTGATATCCTTTCTCTGCCATATGGTCACATAATTTCTTATCCTTTGTGAGTTTCAATATGGCTTCCGCCAAATGAGACGCTTCCAATACATCCAAATAACAAGTATCCGGTCCTCCGGCTTCCGGTAGTGAAGCGGCCCTGTTGGTAATCACTGGTGTCCGTGATAAAAGGGCTTCTACCACAGGCAATCCGAATCCCTCAAAACTTGAGGGATAAATCATCATATTGGCAGCTTCATAAACGGATTTTAACTCAGCTGTACTCAAATAATCCTGAACGAAATGTACCCATTCATGGAGTTGGTGCTGTTCGATGTATTCCAACATACGTTGATGATATCCCTTTCCTTTTCCAACGATAACAAGGGGTATTCTTTCAGATTTGGGAATTTGGCCCATTGCCTCTAGAATCAGCAATTGGTTCTTTCGTTCTTCAAGATTCCCTACCGTCAACATGAATTTATCCGGGAGTTGAAGATGTTGGATATTGGTCGTTTCGGATTCCATCACATAAAATATAGGGTCTACGGATTGGTAAACCACTTCAATCTTATCCTCCGGAATCTGATAATATTGTAATAAATCCCTCTTGGTTTGTTGGCTTATGGCGATGATCTTGTCAGCTTCATTACAGGCAATGGTTGTCTTTTGATTGTAAATCCATCTGTCCCAAGGTTTATAGGTAGTTGGAAGATGTTTGAATATGACATCATGTATCGTA
Source organism: Saprospiraceae bacterium (assembly GCA_020631355.1). Taxonomy (GTDB): domain Bacteria; phylum Bacteroidota; class Bacteroidia; order Chitinophagales; family Saprospiraceae; genus JAHDCE01. The sequence continues at coordinate 6,006 of JAHDHL010000006.1, forward strand.
ACAATGGCAGGAATATCAAGCCCCAGAGGAATTTCATTACTCAATCCATGAAACAGGTGAAGTCCCATTTCATTCGTTTTCTGTGCTATCCTAATGGTTCGCCAAGCGCCCGATAATACACCATTATAATGTATAACATTTGCCTGATGATCAAAATAGGAAGTCTCCAAATCAGGATTTTTCTTGGTTGTAAAAAGGCTATATTCATTATCGGGGAATAATGTCATCATATTACGAACCAACGTCCGGCTGTAATTACCGAGACCCGACGAGTTGCTGTATAAGCGTTTGGCATCATATCCGATATGCATCTTCTCCATATTGCGAACAAAATACAAAAAGCCCCACCAAAATGGTGAGGCTTCTCTTTATTCTATCTATATAGGATGATTAATCCCTACGGTCATTTCTTCCTCCGCCTCTGCGATCGTTTCTTCCTCCACCTCTGCGGTCATTTCTTCCTCCACCTCTACGGTCACCACCTCTCCTAGGTGGACGCTCAACATATCCTTCTGGCTTTTCTAGCAAGGCTCTCCTTGAAAGTTTCAGCTTGCCGGTTTTTTCATCGACACCAATCAGCTTGACTTTCACATCATCACCTTCCTTGAAGAAGTCCTCCACTTTTTCCACTCTTTCCCAAGCGAACTCAGAAACGTGAAGCAAGCCGGATTTACCTCCCTTGAAATCAACGAATACACCGTATGGTTGGATGGTAGCTACCTTTGCATCATAAACATCACCTACCTGAGGTGTGAATGTAATGGCATTGATGGCTTCCAAAGCAGCATCAATCGAAGCCTTATCATTAGAAGAAATCTGTACGATACCCATGTCATCCACTTCCTCGATATTAATGACAGTTCCGGTAGTTGCCTGAAGCTCCTGAATGATTCTACCACCAGGTCCGATTACTGCACCAATGAAGCTCTTATCAATCTTCAACTCCACGATTCTAGGAGCATGAGGCTTGAAGTCCTCCCTTGCATCCTCGATGGTCTTAGCCATTTCATCAAGGATATGAATACGGCCATCCCTAGCCTGATCCAATGCCTTAGCAAGGATTTCATATGGTAATCCATCTACCTTGATATCCATCTGGCAAGCACAAATACCATTCTTGGTACCTGTTACCTTGAAGTCCATATCACCCAAGGCATCCTCGTCACCAAGGATATCCGTAAGGATTGCGATACGCTCTCCATCTGCAATCATACCCATTGCCACACCTGATACAGGAGCCTTAATCGGTACACCTGCATCCTGAAGGGCAAGGGTTCCGGCACAAACTGTAGCCATTGAAGATGAACCATTGGATTCTAAGATATCGGAAACGATTCTTATCGTATATGGAAATTCGTCTGGCATTACTTTCTTGATGGAACGTCCGGCAAGGTTGGCGTGACCTACTTCCCTACGTCCAGGTCCTCTCATCGGCTTTACTTCACCAACGGAATATCCAGGGAAATTATAATGTAGGATGAAATTGGAGAATGTCAATTCCTGAGCCGTATCCACCATCATCTTATCCGTCTTACTACCTAAAGTCAGTGTAGCAAGTGCTTGGGTTTCCCCTCTGTTGAAGATAGCGGAACCGTGTGTGGCTGGCAGGTAATCGATTTCCGTCCAAATCGGACGAACCTGGTCAGTCTTACGACCATCCAAACGAACACCTTCTTCCAATACCATTTCACGGATGATATTCTTCTGGTGGTAGTAAAGGTATTCCTTACATTCACCCCATCTTTCATCTATCCATTCTTCGCTCTCGGCTTCAGTAAGATGAGCCTTAAGCTCCTCCTTAACCTTTTCGAGTCCCTCTTTTCTTTTCTTCTTATCCAATGCTCCCTTTGCAACAGCATAAATCTTATCCTTTGCAAAAGCATTGATGCGTTCTTTCAATTCTGCGTCTTCCTCAGCAGGTACGAAAGGAACGATAACGGCCTTTTCGCCTACCAATTCCTTCAATTTCAGCTGGGCTTCGCACTGTACCTTAATGGCTTCGTGTCCAACCTTGATTGCCTCAAGCAAATCAGCTTCCTGACATTCATCCATTTCACCCTCTACCATCATTACATTCTCCATGGTAGCAGCCACGATGATATCCAAGTCGGCATTCGCCAAATCGCTCTTCATCGGATTGATGATGAACTTACCATTGATACGGGCTACCCTTACCTCGGAGATAGGACCGTCGAACGGTAGATTGGATACAGCCAAAGCAGCAGAACCAGCTAATGCAGCATATGCATCAGGAAGTACTTCCGGCTCGGATGACATTAGGTTGATGATGATTTGAGTATCATTCATGTATCCTTTCGGGAATAGTGGACGGACGGCACGGTCTACCAATCTACTCACTAGGATTTCATGTTCTGACAAACGAGCCTCACGTCTGAAGAAGTTACCCGGGATTCTACCCGCAGCTGCGAATTTTTCCTGGTAGTCAACAGATAGTGGGAAGAAACTTTGGCCTTCTCTTGGCTCTTTACTGGAGGAAACGACTGCAAACAACATTGTTTCGCCGATCCTAACTACGACTGACCCTGCTGCGAGCGTGGCCAGTTTTCCCGTTTCTATAGTTACGGGGGTTCCATCTGGTAAATCGAATGAGACGGAAATTGGAATTTGTTTACCCATCTTTAGATTTCTAAGTGATTCTGAATTAAAGGTTGAAGATGGTCTTATTGCTTCTTTATCCTTTTTATATATCGGGTGCAAAGGTAAGCTATTACTTGGATTTGTACCGTTTTTTCTATATGTAAAATCAAATTGAGCATAAATTTAATGTCACAACTTACACCTTGTGAACCAGCTAAATATTTCGAATTATGCCATATAACATCACCCTTACCCATCACTTCGGTTTTAACATATAGGACAAGGACATAAAAAAAGCCTGCAATACATTGTATTACAGGCTTTTGTATCCTTTCAGATTGGATTATCTTCTTAGACCCAGCTTCTTGATTAGAGCACGGTATCCTTCCAAATCTTTCTTGGCAAGATAATTCAACAATCTTCTACGCTTACCTACCATTTTCAAAAGTGAACGACGGCAAGAGTGATCTTTCTTGTTACTTTTCAAGTGCTCGGATAATTGAGCAATCTTGAATGTGAACATGGCAATCTGTCCCTCTGTGGAACCGGTGTTCTTCTCAGAACCACCATATTCGTTGAAAATTTCTTGGAGTTTACCTCCTTCCAAATACGTTGGCATTGTTTAAAAATTTAAATGAACCGAAAAAGATTATGCAATGCGTTTTCAGCAGCGGATGCAAAGATAAGCATTTATTCCCAATAATCACAAATGTGTATGGATATTACATGGTCGAATTCTTCCTTGGATTCATCGTGAAATTTGGGAGTTCAAGTCCAAAGGGATGATATTATGTAACATGAATGAAATCCTAGACCATAACAACCATATTATCAAACCCACTTTCAAGGGAAGATGGGGTGAAATCGGATTCAGAACCTTTCACTTGGTCATCGTCACACTATTCTTTGCATTACCCATGGGCAATGGGCTAATTGAAAATACGTTTAGGGTTCTATTCCAGGATTTAATCTTATTGTTGCAGATAGCAGCCCTGATTGTCGTCCTTTTCTTTTCGGTGGCCTATTTCAACTTGGTTTGGAATTGGTTGTGGTATGTATTCGGCAAGGAAATCATCGATATCAATCGGGCTAGTATGGTCATTACACGAAAGTGTATTTTACATAAGGAAATGGTCATCAACTTCAGCCAAGTGGAGAGGATGGAATACCATCATACCAATGTCAAATCAGGTATTCGTAAGATGGGAAACAACTTCCCCTTTTTCTTTGGAAAATTGAAAATCACATTGGAAGACCAAAAAACCTACATCTGTGCCTTTGATCTTTCCCACTCCGAATACCTTGAGATTGCTACTGCATATCATGCATGGAGGAAACAAAGCACCGAAGTCCTAAAGACCGGATAAAAGCATATCCAGCGCTTCCCTTGAAGTCGGTTCGACCATGATTTCCTTAGAGGTCTTTTTCCTTAGTTTTCCGGAATCGGTATACAAGTAGACATTGCCTTGATTATCAAAGGCCGTAACGATGAGTTTGATATCTTCCTCTACCGGCATCCTGGCATTCAGAAAAAAGTACTTATCTGCTTCCTTTCTGAGTTGGATGACACTTTCCCTTTTTTCGAATACGATGTAAGCCGTATTGATTTGGACATCATCATTCTTTACATTCACCAAAAACTCCACCTCTTTCATCTTTTCATCCTCCATAAATCTATCACAATTGATGATTCCCATGCGACTTGATTCAATCAGTGTCCTAAAACGCTTGGATTCCTCCCAAACCTTTCGTTCATATTCCACCCGCTTTTCGTAGGCTGTTATGATACTGTCCTTTTCCTGTTTGGTTAGTTCCCTGAATGTTCCGGACATTCCATTTATTCTGGTTTTCTTATTCCTCTTTTTGGCCTCACTCTTTTCCACCAATCGAAGCCCGCTACCGTCCTTGGTCATCACTACCCCATAATCATCGAGATTCAGGCTGGGTTGTCCTTCCCGGGTATATCTTTTATCTATTTCCCAATCCATCATTCCCTCATCATCCCTTTCACCATAAAAGGTGTAATAGGAAGATTCCATTGGTGTAGGGAATAAAATTTCCATTGAAACTCCCTCGTCCAGGTCTAATTCAGCATCGGTTTCGTCTTTTGCACTGATATCTATCATCCCTAGAGAAATCAAGGGGTTTCCCTTACTGATGGTATTCAAGTTATTGATTACCATATCCTTCTTTGTTGTGAATTCTTTCAAGGATAAGGTAATCTCACCTATGATTTCCTTACCATCCTTCCTGACAAACGCATTGGTCGGAATTCTGATTCTGGTATCCTTTTCTCCCTTAATTACCTTGGGATAATTACCATGGAACTTAAATTCCTGAACAGTAGGTTCGTTTTCCCTGATATAATCTTGTAGGGATACGGGGTCAGGATTATCATCTTCCTCTGCGATATCCTCAACAGGACCGTGATCAATCACCACTTCCTCATCCACTAATTCCAAAACAGGCTCATATTCTACATCCACAGGGACCTCCTCTTTTACCTCTACCTTTTCGGGCACTTGGATTCGGGTTTTCCCTAATAATCGAGGCATTTCTATCTGGTAAACATCCACTCTCCGATAAGCCCTAGCAACATCCAATGCCTCGGACTCCCCCTTGGATTCAGTTCTTATCTTTTCAGATGGAATACCATTTTGTATCATCAGGTTCTTGATGGTTCTCACCCTATTATCCGAAAGGGTCATATTGTAAGCAACCGAACCGGCCATATCGCAGTGTCCAACTATCCGGTATTCATGGGAATCGGGATTGAATTGAGAAATGAGGGCATGAATCTTTGCTTTTTCCTGTTCTTCTAATTGGTATTCATCCGATTTGAAGAAAAATGTTTCATCCTGTGCACTTATCAGGAGAGGTAGTGTCAGAATCATTAAAGGGAGTATCCAATTTTTCATTGTAGTCATTTTTTCCATAACGCCATATCCGTTTCTAGTTACAATGGTTCATCTATTTTAGGAGGGACAACGATGACATGGGATTGATAGTCATTATATTCCAAAAAGGGTGTCTCAATAAAAAGAATGGTATTGTTACCATATCCAAATGACGGATTAGCAGGTGAACCTGCCCAGTTACATTCTTTCAATTGCGAAAAACGAGTAATCCAGGTATGATACCCTTGGTCACTGAATCCCCATGCGAATGGATGCTCTTTCAGTAATTCTGATATAGCCTCATCATCCTTTCCTCGGATATAAAGATGCGTTAATGGGATATTGGGTTGTTTCCAAACCGGGTATTCCTTACTTTTTTCGAATGCCTTGAGGCAATGTTCGTATTCGTGGGATGATTCATCCAAAACCAGGTATGCTTTCCAGTCCCAATATTTTACCAGAAGATACCCCAAACTCCAGCCTGCAATTTCCCTATCTTTCCAGATTTTGCGATGTTGCTCCATCAATAGGGATAAATCATCGATACTGAACCCCTCACTAAGACCATCGAATGCGTACAAGGTACAATGCATACTATCTGTATCCAATCCCCTTTTCTCCAAGTCTGTAATGTATCCAGTATACAATCCACTCGCTTCCGCACGCTGCCTCCAGATTGTACCATAATATTTCGATACCCGACCCAAGTTGATATCATTAAAATATTCATTCTCAATCGCAGCTATGGAATTGATGGCATCCGAAGCGGAAAAATCCTGATAACGGATAGCAGATTCAGCCGTTGTTGCCTGCGGAGTATATAATACATCCCTAGGTAAATCCATGGGTAATGCTTCAATAGTAGGTGGCCTACAGCCCAAGGAAACAAACATTAGAGATATGAATAGATACAGTAATTGTTTCATCTTCCATTGAATTAATTCTGAGGATTAGGCATGGTCAGGATGAGTACCAAAAGCAAAAGCGGAAAACCAACTAGGATTCCCGCTTAAAATGCTCATTAAATTATTTGGCAATATATATTACCAGCTCATATCATCTTCTGATGTAGTATCATCTTCCCTATTGGCCAAACTGGCTTCATACTCCTCATTTCTTCTTGTGAATTCATCATAGTCATAATCCGGCATCAGCTCGGTCTTGACATGGTTCACTGTATCCTCCAATCCCTCTATAAAACGATTAAAATCTTCCTTATACAGGAAAATCTTATGTCGTTCATAACGATCACTATCAAATCGTTTAGTGCTTTCTGTAATGGTCAGATAGTAGTCGTCGCCTTTAGTTTTACGGACATCAAAGAAATAAGTTCGTCTCTTCCCCGCCCTTACTCTGTTAGAGTACACACTCTCTTGTCGTTTGCGTTCGAAATCCACGGAAATTCTGTTTTGTTTTTGATTGAAATGTTCGTTCAGTAATATAAATGTGAAAATTCATACCATTGAAATTGGCGAAAACGCCATCGAAACTGATATAAATATAAAAAAACTTCGCTATCGGTTATCCTTTTGATGGCGAAGTTTTAACAAAAAAATAATTAATGGTATATCATTGGGTGAACTAAGGCTCTAAAAATTCTTCCTCAGCGGGTTTTTGCTGTTCGTATAATTCCGCGTAGAAACCTCCTTTGGCAAGGAGTTCGTCATGTGTACCTTCTTCTGCGACCACGCCCTCATCCAAGACGATTATCTTATCAAAATCCAACAAGGAATATATCCTATGTGTAATGATAATGGTTGTCTTATCCTTGAGATGATTTTCTAGGAAACCTAGGATTCGTTGTTCGGTTGTCGTATCCACAGCAGATAAACAATCATCCAAAATAATGATATCCGGATTCTTGATGAAAGCCCTAGCGATGGAAACCCTTTGCTTTTGACCTCCGGATAAGGTCACACCCCGCTCCCCTACCACGGTTTCGAAACCCTCGGGTAACCCAGCGATATCCTCATAGACCGATGCATGTTTGGTGTATTCCTCAATCTCTTTCTGATTGGCATCTGGTTTTCCGAATGCTACATTCCCTGCTACTGAGTCGGAGAAAAGGAAAACATCCTGTGGGACATATCCAGTTCGTTTCCTCAGATGGTCTAGATTATGCTGTCTGATGGGAATACCATCAATAAGTAATTCTCCGGAAGTGATATCATACATCCTCACCAGAAGGTCTGCAATGGTTGTCTTTCCCGTACCCGTCTTACCAATGATGGCCATTTTCTGGCCGGGTTCCAATTCGAAGTTAACATCCTTTAATGCCTGTATTCCTGTATCTGGATAAGTAAAGGATACGTGCTTGAATGCTATATGCCCCTTAATGGGAACGACTTCATTGTTTTCATTCATAATGTCGGGCTGCGCATGTAGAAACTCATTGATTCTCTTTTGGGAAGCTGCTGCACGTTGAATGATGGATGCTACCCAACCAATGGCTGTAACGGGCCAGGTCAACATATTGATATAGATAACAAACTCGGCAATGTTTCCGGGTGTGATGTTACCCTTAGCGACTTGGATTCCTCCGACATAGATTACAATCAGGGTGCTTGCACCGATGAGTACCATCATCAAAGGATGGAACATCGCTTCCGTCTTTGCCAACGACATGGACTTATCCTTGAAGTCATCAGCCTGACTCGTGAAGTGCTTCAGCATTGGAATTTCCTGTACATATGACTTGATGACTCTGATACCGGAAAATACTTCCTGTGAGGTACTATTGAGCGTAGATAGCTGTGCCTGTATCTTCTCACTTTTCTTATTGATTCTATTACTCACATAATAAATCGAAATGGAAAGAATGGGTAATGGCAGTAAGGAATACAAGGTCAACTCCCAACTCACACTCAGCATGGATGAAATGACCAATACGAACAGGGAAACCAGATTGATGGCATACATGATAGCAGGCCCCAGATACATCCTAACCTTACCTACATCCTCGGAAATCCGAGCCATAAGGTCGCCCGTATTGTTCTTTTTGTAGAAGGCCAGGCTCAATTTTTCATAATGGGCGAAAATGTCATTCCTCAAATCAAATTCTATCAATCTTGACATCACAATGATGGTTTGTCTCATGAAAAACATGAAAACGCCCATCATCAGGGCTAATAACAAAACAATGCCTCCAAATACCAGAAGGGTTTGCCCCAATTCGTTCTGAATCTCGGATTGTACCTCGAATCCGGATGTATTCCTGAAAAGATTGATATTCTCAACCACCAAATCCAGCGCATTCCTGATAATGCGTGGCTGGAGCACTCTGAAATAATTGGACACCACGACAAAGACTATTCCCAGAAGGAATCTCCATTTGTATTTCCAGATGTATCGATTCAGATATGCTAAATGCTTCATAATTAGACTTTATCATCCATCATCCCAAGGACGACTTCCTCGGTTCCCCTCAATTTATTGCGACAGAATTGGATGAGTTGTTGTGCCTCTTTCACCTTATCTGATAATTGGTCTACACTGACCTTATCATTTTCCAAATCATTCATAATGGTGGAAAGCACTTCCATGGCTTTTTCATATGTCATTTCCTTGGCCATACTATTCGATTTTTAGTTGCTCTACCCTGACTAATGCCTCACCATCCCTAAGTATGATATTCAAATGGTCTGAGGGCTTCAAAAGTTCAATGGAATCCACTTTCTTTCCATCTTTGGTAACCAGTGCATATCCCTTATCCAATATCTGTTGGGCATCGTATCCAGCGAGCCGGTGCTCCAATTGGTCCAATTGGCTTCTTTGTTCCAAAAAGTATCGCTGTAAATGCTGACTGAAGCGTTGGGTATGCACATCCAATTCCCTTACTGCTCCCTGATATTTTCTGTTAGCAAAAAATTGAATCCGTTGTTGTTGGGATTGTAATTGCAGGAGATGTCTCTGGAGTATTCCATTTGATATATCCTTGATTCCCTGTCCCATTTGTTCCATCCTAAATTCGAATGCGGAATTGTGATGGATGATGAAATCTGCTACTGCAGTGGGCGTCTTCAGGTCGGTATGGGCTACCTGATCCGCAACGGTTTCATCCACATCGTGGCCTATTCCCGTTATCACGGGTAATGGACACTTAGCAATCGCTTTCCCTAAATCATATTCATCGAATGCTGATAAATCCAGACGGGCTCCGCCTCCCCGGATGATGACAACAATGTCAAAATCGGGTTTGCGTTTGATGGATTCCAACTGTTTAGTGATGTTTTGGGCCGCTCTGTCTCCTTGGACCGTTGTGGCGAATAGGGTGTTCTCTATCTTATATCCTAGGGGATTGTGCTGTATTTGTTGTAAGTAATCCTGCAAGCCCGCAGCATTCGCACTGGAGATGACGGCTACTTTCTGAATAACATGTGGCAATTTCAGGGAAGCATTCTTGTATAACAACCCCCTTTTTTTCAATCGTTGGAGGATTTCTGTTCTACGAACCAGAATTTTCCCCAAGGTAAAATCACCATCTATTTCTTCAACGATGAGTTTCAATCCGTACCGTTCATGAAAATCGACCTGGGTCTTGAAAAGGACCTCATTCCCCTCTTGTAGGATTTGTTCCAAGGGCAGTTGAGAGGAATTAATGATTTGTTTCAGTGATTTCTTCCAAATGACAGATTCAGCCCTTGCGATGATCTCATCGGTCTCCTCATTTTTCTGGACTAAATCCATAAAGATATGCCCTCCTGACTCGTTGAGCTGACCTATCTCACAACGAATCCATAGTGCCTCGGCAAAATTCAATACCAAGACCCTCCTGATGTACTCATTCAATTCGAATAGTGAATAGGATTGCATGTATGGATGTTTGGTTGGAATGGGGCCGGTATGTCGTCAGGAATTAATTGTGATAACGGAAACCTTTTCTTCCCTTGGGCTTCATTCTCACCGCATGTGATTGTCCCTTGGTCTTCACCATTTGTTCCACTTGTAGGAGCTGGCCTTTGATTTCCTGATTCGTTATCTTCAATTTTTTCGCATTCTTAACATGGACATTGGCTTGATTCCATTTTCTACGGGAAGCATTCAATGCTGCCAACTGAACCTGAATCATAGCGGTCTCATTATCCGATGGCATCTTGATTTGTTCAGCCTTCTTAAACCATTCCTCCCCTGCGGAGATATCCTTTTTATTCAGTGCGATGGTTCCCTTAATCATGTAGTACATGGCCTTATTAGGACCAAAAAGCCATTCCGGTTTCAGTGTCAATTTCAAGCGTTCATCAGCAGCATCCATATCTCCCGCTTGCATGAGTGTGGCAGCGGACTGGATTGTACCGAAAATAAAATAACCTACTAATAATATGATTCCTAACAGAATCAAAGGAGAGGCATACCAGAAGTTGGTGAAAATGGCCAAAACAATTCCTCCGACCAATAAAATTCCAATCAATGCGAAACGGAGGTATATATTAATGCTGAACATAATCTAAATTTTATACTTTTACTCATAGTATGATGATGGGTATGGTTACTCATACATCATCTTCTATTGGAGGCACAAAAATACGCAGGATTATGGAATCAAAAGAGCAATTTCGAATTTTTACCATTTTTATATCCTTTCTATTCCTAGCTACGCTATTCTCTTGTAGTAGTGAAACAAGCGAATCATCGGAAAAGATTAATGATTCAGCAACATCTTCTGAGCCAACCATCTTTGAGGAGTTGGTTGTGGAAGGGGATAACAAGAGTAGTTACTATCTGGACAATGAAGTCGTGAGTCCTAAGAAGACTGAGGGACATGTCAAAACTGAAAACGGTATTCGAAAGTATACGGTCCTCTCTTATTCTGGTACTGAGGGATACTTTTTCGAACTGAGTCTTGCGGAGGGAGAAAACCTGAAAGGCGAACATAGTATGAATAAGGAGGGGAATAGATTATACCTCAATCATAAGGTGGATAATATGCTCACTGTATATGGCAGTAATTTCTGCCAGGGTAATCCAGGGTCCATTTTCGTGGATGAACATGATGAATCCGCAGGTACCATCAGTGGTCATTTTACTGTTAATGTATGCAATGACGGCAAGATGGGCCAATTGGGCCAAAAGACACTTCACCAATGTAAGTTCAACAAAGTGAAGATTTCAGAGATGTATAATAAATGATAGTCAATAGAATCTGATTCAACATCAAGATTCCTTTCATTAAAATAAGGCGCTAGGTTTAGGGATTATGAGTAATATCCTTGGTTCCTAGTGCCTTATTCATTTTATCCACCCAAAGAAATCATTTGGTTCGTAGGGCTGGTGTTGATGTTATGTTTTTTCGAAACGCCTTTTCATGAACGGATGCATGAAAACCGCGAATAGGATAATGAGTACCCCCAGATAGAAAAACTGTCCCACTTCCTGATTCTCCTGAAAAATCAACCAAGCGAGGATGATGCCGTATACGGGTTCCAAATTCACTACCAGTGTGGATGCAAAAGCGGAGAGGTGCCTCAACGCCCTCAATCCAAGTACATATCCGAATGTGGTACACAGCAGGGCCAATATCAAAAGGTAAAAGATATCCATGAAACCTGCGGGTACAAAAGCTGTCTCTCCTAAGTACTGCTTGGAAATCGGAAAGATGATACTCAGGAAAATCAGCCCGCTTGATAATTCAATGAATGTCATGCCCAATGGATTGATATTCTCATTCTCGTCAATGACCTGCTTATTCAGAATGGAAAAGATAGCCGCTAATAAGGCTGATAATAATCCCAAATAAACACCCAGCACCTTTTCACTAGGAATAAAATTGACCACCAGATACATTCCCGGAATGACCAATAGTCCTAGGAATACCTCGTACCATTTGTGTTTATACCGCATCAGTATAGGCTCAATAAGTGAGGCGAAGAAAGAGCCCGTTGCCATACAGACCAAGCAAATGGATACATTGGAATACTTGATACTTCCGAAGAACAGTACCCAATGGGTAGCCACTACAATCCCTATCCCCATCATCCTCAGGATGAGCTTCCAGGAATATTTGGGAACATGGGTCCAGATGACCTTGAAGAACAACAAACTGACACAAGTGAACAATAAACGCCACCAAACCAATGCAATTTCTTCCAGTGTAATCACCTTACCCAAAATAGCCGTGAACCCCCAAAGGAATACGGCCAGATGTAATTCCAAGTATGATCTTTTTGTCGATGCGTCCATTTGTTCGTATTCTTTAGAATTGGGCCCACCATTTTTTCCAGCCCTTGAGATGGTTTTCCTTATATGTGGAGTAGAGCATGGACTCCGCATTGAATATCTCAGGACGGATATTTCCCATTCTCGTATTGAAATCCAGAATAATGGGTTTCCCGGATTGGGTCTGAATCATCATATCCGTCAATTTCCAAAGTGCGAATTTATTATCTCCCCCACTATGGACAGGAATAAGGCTCACTACCTTTCCGTGACTGAATGCAAAACAATCCGCTGCCACCAATTCTCCCTTTTCAGTCCTCATTCCAGAAATAAATCCTATTCCTCTATGCAATAGGTTATATATGATTCTGAGGTATGCATGCTTCTTTGATTCAACTGCATGGGAATCATACTTCATGTAGAAATCAACTAACTCCTCAGGTTTCACACCTCCATCCGCAATGAGATTCGAACGATGGATGACTTCCATACCAGCCCTCAACTCATCCGTATATTTCCCCAGAATCAAATCATAAGGGTCGCGAAGTACCAGCTGATAGTCTTTCCATTGTGTGATATCATGGTCGCTCAATGATGGAAAGGATTTGGAAAAATTGATTTCCCTCACCTTATAATCCTCCGGTATGGCATTGAGGAAAGCCTTTACCCGTACGGAGGACGGGATATTCACGGAATACAACCCTGACTTAGGCAATAAATCAGGAACATGCAATGCCATTTCACTTCCTCGCAATTCCTTTTTCATCAATGGAAAAACAGATTCGTAATCACCCTCTACCAAACCATCCCATTCCTTGGCTACCTGATCCAAATACCATGTGTATCCGAATAGGTTTCCCGTATTGGAATAATGGACACAACTGTCCCATTTTAATTTATCAATATCCTCCCTTTTGACGAGTCTGACTTCCATATCCTGATGTATGACGGGCAAATATAAACCTTAGTTTCAGAAGCATTCCAACAATTTCATGGTATTACTCCACCACACTGAATTTAGGCCCATTGAACTAAAAGAGATGGAACATCAACCCAATGGTATTTGTTTATTTTCTTGGAAGTAGGTAACTCCCATTGTCATGGGCAAACAATGGAGAACATGGTACACTGTCCTATTCCCACACGTCAATATTTTGTAAAAATATCCAAAGCATGAATTCCTATGCTTAACTTTAGTCCAAAGTTTTACCACAACAGAATCTAATCATGAAATATCCAATCATTCTTTTTACCCTTTTCTTCGCTTCTTCAATACCTCTGATGGGACAATATCAGTTTGAGCCCATCCATGAAATTCAGCATACCCCAATCAAGGACCAATGCAACACTGGAACCTGTTGGAGTTTTTCCACCATTTCTTTCCTAGAATCGGAAGCAGCTAGGATGACACAGCAGGATGTCAATCTTTCTGAAATGTACATCGTTAGGAATATCTACATGGACAAGGGAATGAACTATATGCTTAGGCAGGGTAAGGCCCAATTCAGTGAGGGAGGTCTGGCACATGACGTTATCAATACACTGGATAAGCATGGTGTCGTTCCGCAAGGTAAGACTTCCATTAAGGACCCTGCCTATCATGACCACAATGAATTGGTATCCATCCTTACGGGAATGCTCAAGCAACTGATTAAGGATAAGACCATTGGCAAGAATTGGAAAAGGGCCTACAATGCTGTCCTTGACATCTTCTTCGGATTCATACCTGAAAAATTTTCCATTGACAACAAGGAATATAATCCCATGACCTATGCGGAATCCCTAGGCCTTGATGCTGATAATTATATCAATCTGACCTCATTCACGCACCATCCCTACCATGATGAATTCATTTTGGAGATACCTGATAATTATTCCAATGGTTCCTACTGGAACCTACCTATGTCCGACTTAGAAAAATCTGTGGACTCCGCACTGGAAAAGGGTTATACTGTTGCATGGGATGGAGATGTCTCTGAAAATTTCTTTAGGCAATCCAAGGGATTAGCGGTAAATCCAGAAAAAGGAGCAGATGGTTTTTCAGGGCCTGTTAAGGAAATAGAATACGATGTGAAAAAACGTCAGGAATTGTTCGAGAATTACAGCACTACAGATGACCACCTGATGCATATCGTGGGCTTGTTCAAGGACCAAAAGGGAAACCAGTATTACAAGATTAAGAATTCATGGGGAGAGGAAGGGCCTTACAAAGGATACCTTTACATGTCAAAATCCTATTTCCAATTCAAAACAGTAAGCGTCACCCTACACAAGGACGCTATTCCTAAGGGAGTTATCAAATAAAGAACAATGGGTATATTATTTCGAATCCTGGGACTCTTATTCGTAGCCGGAGTTCTATTCTTCTTATTCAAACAGATTTATGATAATGTGAATCTGGGTATCAATAGTTGTGAATATTGCGATGGCAAGGGTCATTGGTTAGGAACCAGGGGAGAAAAAAACAGATGTAAGGTTTGTAATGGTAGCGGAAAAAGGAACTGATTCACTCGTTTCACCTTTCAAATTCTAGCCTTGGATAGTTCCTTTTCTATTTTATCACAGGAAACACCAAACATTATTTTTAGCAATGTGTTCTTTTCTTTGTACACATCAAACTAAAGATTCAACATGCTTGAAATAAAGACCCTTGGCGAACTCAAGAAAACCAACTACCAACCCAAAAGCGTCAAAGAGGAATTAAGGGATAACCTGATTCAAAAGCTAAGGCAAAAAGAAAAGGTATTCGAGGGAATACTCGGATTCGAGGATACCGTGATTCCGGATTTGGAAAGGGCCATTTTATCAAGACATAATATCCTGCTTCTTGGATTGAGAGGCCAGGCCAAGACACGACTTGCCAGATTGATGGTAGACCTGTTGGATGAATATATTCCAGTCGTTGAGGGTAGTGAATTGAATGATGACCCCATGAATCCTATATCCAGGATTGCGAGGGATATCGTTGATGAAAAGGGAGATGATACTCCCATCACCTGGATGCATCGTTCAGAGCGTTATGTGGAGAAATTAGCAACGCCTGATGTAAGTATCGCAGATTTGGTAGGTGATGTAGACCCCATCAAGGCTGCAACCCTGAAGCTCCCCTACTCGGATGAAAGGGTCATTCATTTCGGCCTGATTCCTCGTTCACATAGATGTCTTTTTGTCATTAATGAATTACCAGACCTCCAGCCCAGGATACAAGTATCCCTTTTTAATATGCTTCAGGAGGGCGATATGCAAATCAGGGGATTCAAGCTCAGATTGCCGTTGGATATTGAATTCGTATTCACTGCCAATCCTGAGGATTATACCAATAGAGGGAGTATCATCACTCCATTAAAAGACCGGATTGAATCCCAAATCCTGACCCATTATCCAAGAACATTGGATATCGGAAAGCAAATTACAAGACAAGAGGCCCAAATCACGGATTCGCAAAGGAAACAAGTACATGTTCCAGAAATACTGGAAAACATCCTGGAAAGGATAGCCTTTGCTGCCAGAGAGAGTGAATACATTGACGAAAAAAGTGGTGTATCCGCACGTCTGACGATAGCAGGCTATGAAAATCTGGTCAGCACGGCAGAACGGCGCATGATTATTTGTGGTGAGGAACGAACCCAAGCCCGTATCACGGACTTTTGGGGTGTTGTACCAGCCATCACAGGTAAGGTCGAACTGGTTTACGAGGGTGAACAAGAGGGACCCTATATGGTTGCCATCAAGCTTTTGGGTGAAGCCATTAAGGAAGAATTCGATGAATATTTCCCAGATCCTGAGGCACTCATCAGGGATGGACAAAGAGATCCGTACCAAAATATCAGAGAATGGTTTTCCAATGGTAAGCATGTGGAATTCCTGAATGATGATGCCCAGAAAAATTGGAGAAAAGCACTTGAAAAAGTTCCGGGACTAGAACGTTTGGTCATCAAGTCCGTTCCACAAGTTGAGGAGGAAGAAGTACATGCATTCATGGAATTGGCATTGTTTGGGTTATCCGAATACAATGTACTGAACAAGGACATCATCAATCAGAAGTTCGAATTCAGGGATTTGCTGGCTGATATGCTTGGGGGAAGTGATTTTTCCTAGTATTCTCAATATCTAGTATGAATCTCTGTCGATGTTTTAAGGATTAATCTGAAAAGCATTAGCTTTTATCTGATAATATCAAAATGGTGAATGAATTCGTATTCGTTCACCATTTTGTTTTGGGTTCCTTCCTAATTATTCCTTGACATGGATTTGAATTATCTCGCATTCTTTCTCATTTCATTTATTCCGCTCATGTTGGGTAGGTTTTGGTACAGACCACAATCCTCCATACTCAAATGGTCTGGAGAACACCCTATCATATCACAATCCAAATGGAACATTGCCAAATACTTATGGGCTTTCATCTTAAGTATTACTCTAATATATGGATACATCAATCTCATCATCCATCAGATGGGTTTCTATGAATTATTCTTCACGGATATCATGATGGGAAAAGAGGAAGCACAACAAATAGTGGATGAATTCCTAGCCCAATACCGTTACAAACACAGACATCTGGGACATGGTATCTTTCATGGATTCATTAATGCTTTTGTCTTTGCACTCCCATTTGTAGGATTCTTCGCCATGTTGGAAAACAAGGGATACAAATTCTATCTCCTTCATCTTTCTTATTGGCTGGTAACCAGTATGATTGTGGGTGGATTAATCTCTGAATTCGTTTGACCATGGTCATCATCCCAAACTCCACTAGGATGCCAACTATCGTACAAAGCTCTGTGATAAAGGTTAAATAGCCTAAGCGTTTGGACACTTTCAATCGTTGGAATATTATATTTACGTTTGAATAGGTGTTATGGGAACATCCGATGTCCCCATCCCTAATCCTAAACACTTGTGATGAGAGTACTCCAATTATGTAAGAAATTCCCCTACCCTGTCAAGGATGGAGAATCACTGGCCATTACCTATCTGAGTAAGGCTTTACATCAATTGGGCTGTGAGGTTTCCCTCTTGGCCATGAATACTACGAAACATCATAGCAATGATTGTGGAAACAAGGAACAACTCGACTTCTACCAAACGATAGATGTCGTTCAAATTGATAATAGGGTCAAGGTGAAGGATGCGATTGCCAATTTGTTCAGTAAGGATTCGTTCCATATCAGTCGTTTTGTATCAGAAGCTTTTGAAGAAAAACTTAAAAAGCTCCTAAAGTCGCAACATTTTGACATTATCCAACTAGAAACACTCTATTTGGCTCCCTATATTCCCACCATAAGGCAATATTCCAAGGCGAAAATAGTCATGCGTTCCCACAACGTTGAACATGAGATTTGGGAAAGGGTAACGCACAACACCCAAATGGGACCTAAAAAATGGTACCTGAACCATCTGACTCAAAAATTAAGGAATTACGAAATCCAACGGTTGAATGATTATGATCTTTTTGCTGCCATTACGCAAAGGGATTTGGAAAGGTATAGACAATTGGGATTCAATGGTAAGGGAGTCAACATTCCGATTGGGATTGATATGAATGATTATGAATGGAATGCACAAGCATTCCAGAAGCCATTGTCCGTTTCCTTTATTGGCTCCCTGGATTGGATGCCTAATATTGAGGGGGTAAAATGGTTTTTGGATAAGGTTTGGCCCGAAATGAAACAGCAATTCCCCCAACTCACATTCCATATTGCCGGGAGGAACACCCCTGATTGGCTACTCAAATCCAACCTTAGGGATGTCATCGTACACGGCGAAGTTGAGGATGCCCATGAATTCATCAATCAGCACCCCATAATGGTGGTACCACTGCAAGCAGGTAGTGGTATGCGGGTCAAAATCCTTGAGGCGATGGCCTTGGGCCGTATTGTCCTCACTACCTCCATCGGAGTGGAGGGTATTCATGCTGAGCATCAGGAAGAAGTCTTTGTGGCTGACACACCCAAGGAGTTCTTATCAGCTATGAGAATTTGCCACAGGAAGAACGGAAGTCTGCGCTCCATTGGTGAAAAAGCCAAGGATTTTATTGGAAAAGAATTCGATAATACCCAAATTGCACAAAAATTATTGGATAGGTATCATCAGATTATCCATAAGAAAACCCAGAGTATTGTATGAGTCCCATAATCATTATTGTCCTACAAATAATATTATGGTCTTGTCTTTTCCTTATCATCTATTCCTACATCCTCTTTCCCCTAATCCTCCGTTTCCTAGCCAGGAATAAGCAGCGACATACAGATTTGTACTCAGATAATGAACTCCCCAGGGTATCCGTACTCATGTCCCTATACAATGAGGAAAGCATCATTTTGGAAAAGCTCAATCACCTACAACAACAAAACTACCCAAGTGATTTACTCCACATATATATAGGTTCTGATTGTTCGGATGACCGGACAAATGAAATTGTGGATACTTACATTCAGGAACATCAATTAGGACATTTCCATTTCTTTCCCAATACCAATAGGCAAGGAAAACCCGGCGTTATCAACCAATTATTCGCTGAGGCTGCCAAGGATTTCCCTTTAGGGGAACAACATGTCATCTTCATTACGGATGCAAGTGTTCTTCCTGAGCCCAATGTCACACGGTTACTGGCCCGACACTTCAAAAATCCACGAATAGGACTGGTGGATTCATTACAAAAACACCTTGGACTCCGAAAACAAGGCATTTCCCAATCAGAGGATGAATATATCAGTAAGGAAGTCGATATCAAATCCAATGAGAGTCTGGCCAACGGCAGGATGATGGGCCCTTTTGGAGGTTGTTATGCCATCCGTTCACAACTCTACAAACCCGTTCCCTCTAATTTCCTTGTGGATGATTTTTACTTGGCCATGCATGTATTGGAAAGGGGCTACTTGGCCATCAATGATACACAAGCCGTGTGTTGGGAATCCGTTTCACATGAAATCCATGAGGAATATAGGAGGAAAAGGAGAATATCCGCGGGAAATTTCCAAAACCTACAAACCTACGCCCACCTCCTTATTCCCAA
This sequence comes from Saprospiraceae bacterium, assembly GCA_020631355.1. Lineage (GTDB taxonomy): Bacteria > Bacteroidota > Bacteroidia > Chitinophagales > Saprospiraceae > JAHDCE01. The sequence continues at coordinate 25,671 of JAHDHL010000006.1, forward strand.
AGGAAATGGTATAGCATTTAATTTCTGGGGACATAAGGTTATAAGATGGTTGGGACCATTCCTTATCATTGTCGCTTATCTATCTAACATAACATTAGCAGCCTACGGAAACATATTTTATTCTATATTGTTAGTATTTCAGACAAGTTTGATCTTTATAATACCGATATTTGACTTAGTTTTGGAACGATTACAAGTCAATATGCCATTATTGAGATCGATCCGTTACTTTTTCATGATGAACCTAGCCTTACTAGAAGGATTTATCAACTATTTAAAAGGAGTGAAGAGCAATGTCTGGCAACCAACCAAACGACCCAATACAACTGAATAGCATTCCCGAAGCCATTGAGGATATCAAGGCAGGGAAATTGATCATCGTAGTAGACGATGAAGACAGGGAAAATGAGGGGGACTTCATCGGAGCAGCAGAAATGGTGACTCCTGAAATGATCAACTTCATGGCCACACACGGCCGTGGATTGATTTGTACCCCGATTACCGAACGCAGAGCCATCGAATTGCAATTGCCCATGATGGTCAATGACAATACAGCACTGCATGAAACTGCCTTCACCGTTTCCATTGATCTTGTGGGTCAGGGATGTTCTACTGGAATCTCGGCTTATGATCGCTCTACGGGCATCAAGGCCATGACCCAAAAGGACACGAAAGCCAGCGACTTTGCAAGACCGGGACATATTTTCCCACTGATTGCCAAGGATGGTGGCGTCCTAAGAAGAACAGGACATACCGAAGCTGCAGTGGATTTGGCCAGAATGGCAGGGTTCTATCCCGCGGGTATCCTGGTAGAAATACTCAATGCCGATGGTACGATGGCTAGGTTGCCGGATTTGGTCAAGGTGGCGGAAAAATTTGACTTGAAAATAATTTCAATCAAAGATTTAGTAGAGTATCGCATGAACAATGAACGCCTCATCCAAAGAGAAACCAGTGTAAAGATGCCCACAGAGTGGGGAGAATTCGATCTTATAGCTTACACTGAAAAAATTACAGGTGACACCCACCTGGCCTTGAAGAAAGGAAATTGGGAAAAAGACGAACCCATATTAGTCAGGGTACACTCATCTTGTGACACAGGGGATATCCTCGGTTCACTCAGATGTGATTGTGGCCCCCAACTCCATGCCGCCATGAAAAAAGTGGACGAATACGGTAAGGGATTGGTCCTGTACATGAGACAGGAAGGACGTGGTATCGGACTCGTCAACAAACTCAAGGCCTACAAACTTCAGGAAGAAGGGTATGACACCTATGAAGCCAACCAAAAGTTAGGTTTCCAAATGGACCAAAGAGATTATGGTATCGGAGCACAAATCCTTAGGGATTTGGGTATTTCCAAAATCAAACTAATGACCAATAACCCGAGAAAAAGAATCGGACTCATAGGGTATGGTTTGGAAATCGTGGAGAACGTACCTATCGAAATTTCTCCGAATGAGCATAATGAATTCTATCTGCAGACCAAAAGGGATAAGATGGGACATGAAATTCTGAGAGGATAATTCTTATACAAGAATCAGTAATAATGGGAGTTGATGAAAATCAACTCCCATTGTTATTTAAATCTTCAGGTTCAAACCATTCTTGAATTGGTATCGGAGCTCGATTACGGATATCGGCGGTGAGCTATCGTACAATAACTGAAAATAGGTTCGCCAATTCAGTTTTTTGAAGATTTTGAACTCCAATCCTGTTTCGGATGAAATTCTCAGGTCATGGAATGCATCCACCCTGGGTTGGATGTAGGTAACATGACTGATTCCTAAATTATCATTAGGCTTGTAGAACATATTTAGGTAGCCGGATAAACGATGATGGTTGAAAATCGTATGTTTCGAAATACCATCCCATTCCTCATCCGAATGTTCAAACATGTACAGCAAACCCAAATAGATATAACCTTTTTCCTTTCTCAATAATTGGAATCTTGGGCCTGTACCCGCCAGTAATCTAAGATTAATCAATTCCACCTGATTGAACTGGCCCTGACTGAATGCTTCCCAGGTCATGAAAGAGGTAAGTTTCCGATTATATCTGAAATGTATGAACTGATTATTATTAATATCGGTAGTTTCCGTATTCCCCCTTTCCCTGAACCTATTGATACCGAATGCCCCAATCATCATGATACGGTTCTTATTGTTGAATTGATAATCCCCTTTCAAACTCCCCTCTCCCTCCAATACATCACCTGAGGAGTTCCTGGACATCGACATCCCAAGCCCTATCTCCATGCTGAAGTGATTGGATAAGGTATCAGACAATCTTAATTTCTCAATATTGACAATTTGGGCCTGTATCAGTATGGGGCATAGGAGCAGAAAAATCACTAATCGCATGGTTATTCATTCATTCGGTACTCAACAAAGCTAATAAATTAATTGTATGCTTAAAATAACCTTTCATCACAAGTCAATCCGGATAACTATCATACCTTTGATTCAATGAAACCACACCATTTACTCGTTCATGGAGCCATTCTGACCGTAGCATTGATTTATGGTGCCAATTATAGCATCATGAAAACGGTTACACCCGAATACATCCAACCTCTAGGATTGGTTGTGATCCGGGTAGTTAGTGCAGCGATACTTTTTTGGTTGATTTCACCACGGGAGAAAATCAAGGATAAGAAAGATTATCTCATCCTGGCATTATCCGCCCTATTCGGCGTGGCATTGAATCAGATTTTCTTTATCAAGGGTTTGGCATTGACTGTTCCCATCAACGCATCGGTCATCATGACTTCCACCCCAATCCTGGTTCTGATTGCTACAGCCATCATCCTCAAGGAAAAAATCACCGGACTCAAAATTGTGGGTATACTTTTGGGATTCCTGGGAGCATTCCTCCTACTGACAGGTGGTGGAATACGATTTGGAGGGGATACATTCTGGGGTGACATCATGATACTCATCAATGCCTGTGCTTATGGCGTTTATCTGGTAATCGTCAAACCATTGATGGTCAAGTACAAACCCACTACGGTAGTCAAGTGGATATTCACTTTCGGAATCCTGTACGTCCTACCATTCGGATGGCAGGACTTTTCAGCCATACAGTGGCAGACCATTCCGCAAGCCAATTACATCGCAATAGGATACATTATCCTTTTCACTACTTTCCTAACCTATCTCCTCAATGGTTGGGCCCTTAAACATATCAGCCCCAATGTAGTTGGGTACTATATTTACCTACAACCCATCATCGCAAGTGCCATTGCCATTCTATTCAGGAACGACCCATTGACCTGGCAAACCATCATGTTTTCATCCCTCATATTCCTTGGTGTATTCCTTGTGAGTTGGAAAAAGAAAAAACCACTTCCTGCCTAACCATCCAAACATGTTACCGAATCCATCTATCAAAATTATTTCATTCTTATGTATCATTCCTTTCTGGATTAATTGTCAACAGCAAGATTCAGTAGACACGATATCAAATAGTACAACCACCACTAGACACATTGAGTCGTCCAGTCTCCATCATATCAAGAATACTCGGCGCATCAGTAGTAACCATTTTTCAGATATAGTGGTAGATGATAATGGGAATAGTTATATCGCAACTTTTGAAAAAAAGATTGATAACCAAGATTACATATCCATCATCAAGATGGATCCAGAGGGCAGGATGGAATGGGATTTGGGAAATGAATCACTTGGTAGAGCCACGGCCATTTCCATTGATTCGCAAAATCATATCTGGGTAACAGGCTATTTCGAGGACCGTTTGGAAATCAATGGAAAGCATACCAATAATATCCCGGGACATCGCCTATTCGTTGCACGGATACATCCAAACGGACAATGCATTGTCCTTAAACATAGCTTAGGCGCACAAGGATTCAACATACATGTCAATCATACTGGCCAAGTACTTGTATCAGGTGTATTTCATCAGAAAATGATACTCGATGATTGTACACTACAACATTCATCTTCCGATACTTTTATCGCACTTCTGGATTCTAATGGTAATTGTATCCAGATAGAACCCATACAAGGAACAATACAAAGAATCGAATCTGCACCTGATGGTCATTTCTATATTTCAGGACATTTCCACGAAGCATTTGTATTCAGGGATATGGAAGCCCAAACCAGTGGGCCATTGGACCAGGATGCATTCCTATTCCAATATCATAAACAAAATGGAAATGGATGGCTCAGGACTTTCGGAAATCGTGGAATCCTAAAAGATGGTTACCGAACTTCAGAAAGTGCAACCGATATGGTAGTGGATGAAAATGGGATTTACCTCATAACCATTGAGGACAGTAACATTCCCTATAACAGTCCTATCCAAAAAATGCAATGGTATCACTATACATGGGATGGCAAGCAAATCAACACTTCCACCATTGCAGAACCCATCAGTTATAAATCCATTGGTCTGATAGAAAAAGATGAAAAAGGACATTTTTGGATTGCAGGGAAGTCTGATTATTCCTTGAAAGTAGGTGCGGATATCCTAACTCAATATCAGGAACATACAGCTTTCCTCTTGGAATTGGATAAGAATCTGGAACTGATATACTATGAGCTACCCCAATACACGGACATCGCGCTTTTCAGAGGTATTCGATGCCAGAATTCCAAGGTTTATCTTAGCGGACATTTCAAGGGCCAATTAAAATTGAAAAAGGATACGATTCAAAATAATGGAGAACATGGATTATTTTTATACTTCATTCAATAATCAAATCAGATGAAAAGTATTTGGATTCTACCTTTTCTGTTCTATTCTTCTTGGACTATGTCCCAAGATTATACTTCCTACTTTACAGGGAATGGGAATGATGTAACTACCACTCCTAGCGGTGGAGTCTGTCTAATGGGTGGCGCAACTGAAAATGATGAAGCCATGAAATGGTTCCTCAATCGTTCAGATGGAGGAGACATCCTAATCCTTCGTACATCCGGTTCTGATGGATATAACGATTATTTCTATACCGACCTAGGCACTACCGTTAATTCTGTTGAAACCATCGTATTCAATAATTCGAATGCAGCCAATGATACTTATATACACAATAAGATACAACAGGCCGAAGCGATTTGGTTTGCAGGTGGTGACCAATGGAATTATATATCTTATTGGAGAGGTAACACCATAGGCCAACTCATTAATGAAGCCGTTTCAGATCGGAACATTGTCATTGGTGGAACCAGTGCAGGAATGGCTATTCTGGGACAATTATATTTCAGTGCGGAAAATGGTACAGTCACATCGAATACGGCACTTAATAATCCTTATGACAATGATGTTACCATTGATAATACTCCTTTCTTATCCATTCCATATCTAGAAAACACCATTACGGACACGCATTATGATAATCCGGATAGAAAAGGCAGGCATGCCGTTTTTCTGGCTCGAATATTCAATGACTGGGGGCTGGATGCCAAGGGAATAGCCTGTGAGGAATATACTGCCGTTTGCATTGCGCCCGATGGGATAGCCAGCGTATATGGCGAGTATCCAGAATACGATGATTTTGCTTATTTCCTACAAGTCAACTGTGAATTGGAGCAATCCTTACCTGAAACCTGCATGGCCAATGAGCCATTGACATGGAATCATGATGGACAGGCAATCAAGGCATATCAACTTCCCGGAACACTAAACGGAAGCAATACTTTTGATCTGAATGATTGGCAAACAGGAATTGGCGGAACTTGGATGGAATGGTCCGTTTTGTCAGGTTCCCTATCCGAACAGATGGCCGATGGGCCATCCTGTACGACTTCCATTTTGGAACCGGATAATCATTCACACATACGAGTTTTTCCCAATCCGAATAAGGATTTCATTTCGATTCAATCTGAATCATTCCCTTTCAATGGTCTTACAATCAGGAATACCCTGGGACAGATAGTATTTGAAAAAGATGATTTGGATACGAATCAATATGGGTTCCAACACCAATTCCCATCGGGATTATATTTCGTGGAAACCTCATGGAAGCAGAATGGCCAAACGGAAAGTACCCAAGAGATGCTTCTGATTCAATCCAGAGAATAAGTTCATCCGTATTACTACGAATCCTCAAAGAATCCCGACAAATTCTAATTCATGGATGCATAGCAACCGAAGTGGCCGATATCTTTAGGAATAGTATTCAACGGGTAATGATATATCTTTGGACACATCCTTACCCCAGAACCGAAAGGATATCAGATGAAAGAAAAATTCAAATCCATATTCCGTTTCATATTCATCAAACATAGGAGAATCACCCTCATCCTAGGGAGTATAGTATTATTGGCCTATGCCTTTTGCCTGCCAAGACCCCTATTCCAATCACCCACATCCATCGTATTGGAGGATAAGGATGGAAACCTGCTAGGCGCCAGTATCGCTAGGGATGGACAGTGGAGATTCCCTTATTCGGATAGGATACCTGAAAAATTCGAAAAATCCATACTGGAATTCGAGGATAGGAGATTCCATTATCATTTGGGGGTCGACCCCAAGGGAATAGCCCGTGCCATAGAACAAAACATCAGGAACAGAGAAGTCGTGAGTGGGGGCAGTACCATCAGCATGCAGGTAATAAGAATGGCTAGGGGTAACAAGAAAAGGAACGTATGGAATAAGATTGTAGAAGCCATCATGGCAACCCGTCTGGAAATTGGCTATACGAAAAAAGAAATCCTTTCCTATTATGCATCCAATGCACCATTTGGTGGTAATGTCGTTGGTTTGGATGCAGCATCATGGAGATATTATGGCAAAAGACCCGATTTGCTTTCATGGGGAGAAGCAGCGACATTGGCCGTACTGCCCAATAGCCCGGCCTTGATACATCCCGGAAGAAACAGGGATGCACTCATGCAAAAAAGGAATCGTTTGCTGGATAGATTGGTAGCACAAGGACAATTGGATTCCATCAGTTGTTCGCTGGCTAAGTCAGAACCCTTGCCTGACAAACCCTTACCCCTACCCCGATTAGCACCCCATTTATTGGATAAGGTAGCATATGAGCATTTCTATGGAAAAAGGAATGCAATTACAAGGATGAAAACGACTATTGATCCTTATTTCCAATCCCAAACCAACAATATTCTTATCCGTCATAAGGAAAGATTAGCTGCGAATGGAATTCATAATGCTTGTGTGATGATTATGGATGTGGAATCAGGGGATATTCTTTCTTATGTGGGTAATATGCCATTCATAGGAAATGAGCACGCGCCTAGTGTTGATATAACCAAAGCCCCTAGGAGTACGGGGAGTATCCTGAAACCATTTCTCTATGCAGCCATGCTCGATGAGGGAAGCCTTTTGCCTGATGCACTCATTTCGGATGTTCCGACCCAAATGGGTAATTATCGTCCATTGAACTATTTTGAAACCTATGATGGTGCAGTTCCTGCCAGTAGAGCATTGATTCGTTCATTGAATGTACCCTCCATCAGGATGTTACAACAATATGGTGTAGAGAAATTCCATAACATCCTTGGAAAAATGGGTATGACGACCCTCAATCGTCCGCCAAGCCATTACGGCCTTACATTGGTCGTTGGAGGTTCGGAGGGCAACCTGTTCGAAATTACAAGCATGTACGCCTCAATGGCCAGAACACTCAATCATTTTTATGATTATGACGGCCAATATGACCCCTTGGATTTCAGAACCGCCAATTATGTTCATGGAAAATCCATTCCTAGGACTCCGAAAGCAAAATTATCCACCCAACCCTATGTTTTGAGTGCAGCATCCATCTGGCAAACGTTCAACACCATTCAGAATGTGGAGCGTCCAACATCAGAGGGCAACTGGGAAGTCTTCGATTCCGATAGACAGATTGCATGGAAAACAGGTACCAGTTTCGGATTCCGTGATGCATGGGCTGTTGGAGTCACTCCTAAGTATGCCGTAGGCGTTTGGACCGGGAATGCTGACGGAGAAGGAAGACCCGGACTCATTGGTGTATATGCATCAGCTCCTATCCTTTTTGATATCTTTGACTTTCTCCCCCACTCTGATTGGTTTGACCGCCCGGAAGATGAAATGGTGGATATTCTGGTCTGTGCGGAAAGTGGTCATTTGGCCTTACCGCACTGTGAGACTAAGGATAGCTTAAGATTGCCAAAGAATGGCATCCGTTCCAAGGCTTGTCCATATCACCAAACCATACAATTGGATGAGGCAGGCAAAAGGGTGAATGCTGCTTGCTATTCCCCGGGTAGGATGAACACCCAATCATGGTTTGTATTGCCTCCATTGGAGGAACATTATTATCAATCAAAACATCCATCCTATTCCAAGCTCCCTCCTTTCAGGGATGGCTGCCAAGGGAATCATTCAAAGGATAATCCGATGCAAATGATATATCCCAAGTATGCTGCCAAGATATATGTCCCACTGGATTATGATGGAAAAAGGAGTAAGACGGTTTTCAAAGCTACCCACAGAAATGATGATGCCACACTCTATTGGCATTTGGGGAATGAATTCGTAGGACAGACCGAAACATTCCATAGTTTGGAGCTGGATCCGCCTGAGGGAGAACACATTCTGACCATTGTGGATGATGAGGGACATCAACTCCAACAGAAATTTGAAATCCTTGTCAAGAAAAAGGATGAATAAATCATATCAACGGAACCATTTGAATTCAAAAATTGTATTTATATTTGCGACGAACAAAGTTAGTGCTATAGCTCAGCTGGTTTAGAGCGCTACCTTGACAGGGTAGAGGTCATCGGTTCGAACCCGATTAGCGCTACAAGAGCCATCCCAATGGGATGGCTTTTTTTATTGGGATGCCCATTCCCACCTTTCAGCAATTACTTTCCCTATCTCAGCAATCAGGCATTAGCCCACCAATCATTATGACTATATTTGTCATAATTCGATTTGAATCCCCAATCCTTTCATCACACACTAAACCATTTGAAATGAAAACATTCAAGCAAGCACTTTTCTTTGCCATTTGCACTTTCTTCTTCTTTTCCTGCCAAGAAGAAATTACGACCCATCAAAGTACATCCGCAAATGATAATCCATTCCTATCCATAGGTGAAAAAGCATTTATCAGGCGAGGCAAAATCAAGAAAAAGAGTACTGTGGGATATAAAGTCAGGGTTATTGCTTCCAACGACGATAATGATTCCTCAGAAGACATTCCGGCAATTGCCCAAGCAGAATATACGATTCTACCTTCAGGGGATGTATTTCCAAGCCCCTCCAATTTCCCATTGGAAAATAAAGGCTTAACGGATGCCGGTGATGTTCGTTTTGTATTTAAGGATCTTAATTTCGAGGGAGGAGAACCTGATGGTATATCATTCACAACCATTACCCAATTCAGGGATGAGAATGGTGCTGACATTGGCGCACCCGTTACTGATTATATCACAGTTCAGGATAATGACGGACTCAGTATGAAAGCTCCGAAATTAAGTATGAAGAATGATGGGGAAACATTCAAACTAAGACTGGTTCTTAAGGGAGATAACATCGGTCAGGTCGAAAAGGTACAAGTTAGCCTGACACCGGATGACGGAGGTTCCGAATCAGATCCAGCTACATTCGAACTGACCTTGACAGGAGAAACGGAGACCAGTAGAATCTACAAGAATAACAGCATCACTTTCATAGAATCAGATAATGTAGTGGATATGGAATACATTGCTGCAGTATCAGTAAGCGATGCAGGAGGTGAAGAATTGGATTATGCTGAATTCAGGATTACCGGATTGGAATAATCCTCATGCATATATAACCCAATCAAAAAGGGGCGATAGTATAATTACTATCGCCCCTTTTTGATTCCTATTCCTTTTTTAGGAAAACATATCCTTTCTTTTCAGCTCCCCAAACTTGCTTCCCATCCTTATCGAACCCTTGATCCCAACTCTCGATTTTACCTTTTGTCACCTCGACCTTGGATGTAGCATAAGATGCTCCTCGTAAGGTACTACCACAGGAAGTAGCTCCTGTTGCCCCCTTGAAGTGATGCTCACCCAATCTTTTCATTACGACCTCACAACCCTCACGAATCTCCAATTGTTCAGGCTTCAATGCATCCCATTTCCTAGAATCTTTCCAAGCCATTATCCAATTCTTTTCATTGGGTAATTTATATACTTCGGATACATAATCACCTGATGCATTCTGAAATAACTTATACACCCTCTGTCTATAAGGACGCTCCTGACTCTTGGTCACCGATTGTTCCACATACAAATACTTGGCATCCTCCCTATCTTTCCAAATGGGATACATATGCAAGGTAATATCATAGAATGCCTCATCCTCTGCTGCTTGCTGGGAAGAATCAAACGAACCCTGCATCAATCCATATAGCTCATTCAGATGATTCTGCTTTGTTGCATTCAATCCTTTTTTTCCCTTACAGGAAAATGCAAGTAATGATATGGATATCAAAAATACTATTGCTAATCTATTCATGATTTTTAATATGATGTTTCGAAAGGTAATAAGATTCGAAATCATTCAATAATACTCCAAGCTAATTATCTTCTCTTTACAACCTCTTTGGATTATATTCGTAAATAGAATAAGCCAATTCCAATCCATCTTATGAAGCATATCATCATCGTTCTTTCCCTAATCATAACAACAACATCCCACTTATACGCACAGTGCAATGCCGTATGTACTCCCCTAGCCTATGAGGGATTCGAATATGATGAACTCAGTCCCTTGGATGAACTATCCGGCGGCTCAGGTTGGGGTAATATTTGGGAAGTCCAGGGTAGTGACACATCCATCCCCGGATATCACGTTTCTGCTAATGATAACTTAGGATACGACGATTTACAAACTTTCGGTGGTGGTCTTTCAGGAGGGAATTCTTGGTTGAGTGCAGGTAGGGCCTTGGACTTATCGGAAGACGGATTATTCAATAATTATTTGGATAATGGCTTTATCGGGGCGGAGAATACCACTTTGTATTTTTCTGCCATTATCCGTAAGGATGAAAATAATTCGGATCCGATCTTCATAAATTTACACGAGGGTAATATTCCTTGGTACGATGAATTTGACAGTCCCCAACTTACTGGTTTTGGATATTATGGAAATGCATCCAATGAGAATGGGACTGATTATTGGACACTCAGGATTTTTGATGATTATTATCTGTCGGACATACCTGTTGTAGTCGGAGAAGATGTTCTTTTTGTATTGGCAGTAACATTCGGAACCAATGATATGAATACCTACGATTGGTGGGTCAATCCTGCTACCATCGGTTCCAATATGCCAAGTCCTAGCCTGACCCAAACCATCAACGGAGAAATGCGCTTTCGTTCACTGAAACTCTATCACGGTTCAGGTACGGAATTCGGAATCATGGATGAGATACGTTTTTCGGAAAGTTGGAACTGTGCCGTTCCGGATAGCAATACACCATTGAACAGGGTTCCAGTAGCTGAAATAACGACCACTACCCTTTCGGGAATGGGACCATTGGTTGTTGATTTTGATGCATCGAATTCATATGATCCGGATATCAATGGTGATATCATATCCTATGAATGGGATTTTGGCGATGGTCAGACTGCATCAGGAGCCATCGTTTCCAATACCTATATCCATACCGGACAGATGACCGCCACACTTACCCTGACGGATAATTGTGGTTCTACCTTTTCGGAAATCATAACGATTACCGTTTTGGATGAGAATGGTGAATTCCCTTGCCTTTCTACCATCAGACTCGACCAAATGGCTGATTTTGAAGTAGCCAATGGTGCCTTTTTTGTGGAAGGCGGTACGGACTATACACTTACGCTACCGGATAATTCCCAAATCAATCAATCGAATGGTCATTTCACCAATCTGGCTGCAGGACAATATGCATTGGAGGTCATGGGTCAGGGAGGTTGTACCGAAACTTTCGAAATCACCATTCCTACAGATAGTACAAGCATCGAGAACTGGACACCGGATATCTGTAATTTCCATATCGGTATGAACATAGACGGTATCCCCTATTGGAACCAAATCAGGGCTTTCAAGGATTTTGCTATGCAAGCGGATGATTACTTTACAGGACCAGTTGAGGGAGGTGTTTGGAATTCAGGATATATGAATGAGGTAGCCGTTGATAATCAAGGATATCCATTAGAACTCCCCTACTCCCCTAGTGATGGGGGTGGTGAACAATTAGTTAGGGGTGTCATATCAGCTGATGGCCATATGTTGCTTGGGGATTATGTCCTATTGTATGATGGGGAGGGCGTAGTAACCTTATTCGGAGATGTGCAGGAAATGGGTAATATTCCGGGTAGAATAGAATTCTCAGTCATTGGCCAAGGCAACATCTGGTATCATATCCAACAAAGTACATTAGGGAATCATGTAAGGAATGTACGTATAGTCAGGGTGGAAGACGAAGCAGATTTCGAAACAGCTCCTTTCTATGTACCATTCTTAGAGAAACTGAATGAATTCGAAGCCATTCGGTTCATGGATTGGGGGCATACCAATGGTTCAGAGCAAATAGCATGGTCGGATAGGAAGTTGCCCGATTATCATACGCAAGGACATGGCCATGCAGGAGTCGCTTATGAATGGATGATTGAATTGGCCAATCTGATGCAAAAAGATATCTGGATTTGTGTTCCTCACCAAGCAGATGATGACTATATCACTCAAATGGCCCTTTTGTTCAGGGAACAATTGGATGAAAATATTACCATTTATCTTGAATATTCCAATGAAGTATGGAATTGGCAATTCTCACAGGCACACTGGGTCAATGACCGCAAACCAGCCAATTGGTCCCAACAGAGATACTATGCCGAACGTTCCGGGAATGTATTCAGAATCTGGCACGATGTGTTTGCGAATGATGCGAATCGAGTGAAACGAGTCCTAGCTACACAGACGGTCAATCCTTGGCTCGGACAACAAGCCATGTCCCAACTCAAGGGGGAATTCGACTATCTATCCCCTACTTGGTACTTCGGATATGCTTCTGATATTTGCCAATCCCAATTGGAAGCACTGGGTGCCAATGCAACAGCCGAGGACGTACTAGATTGTACCAGACAGAACTTTCTCGCACAAGCTGGTGCTTTGAGACAACAACATATGAATGCCAAACTCTACGGAAAGGAGGTAATTGAATACGAGGGAGGCCAACACATGACTTCGAATCCAGCCACGGTTTCATTCCAACAGGCCGTGTATGATGCACAAGTTCATCCCGGCATCTATGACCTCTATCAGGAAGTCATGGATAGTCTTAGGATTTGGGATTCCAAATTGGCTATGGCATTCACGCTCTCAAGTGTCCGTGAATCCATATATGGTTCATGGGGAGCATTGGAATACATTGAGCAAGACCCTATGGTAACATCCGCACCTAAATGGGATGCCCTCATTGATAATATTCTTTGTTATGAACCCGCTGTCGATTTCTCGACAGATATAGCATACATACCCGACCATTCGATGAATATTCATTTATTCCCTAATCCCACATCAGGCATCCTGCATATGGAATGGGAAGTTTCCGCTTTAGAAAACCTACGGATTGATATTCATAATATCTTGGGCCAAAGCATCGCATCACATATCATCCAATCTCCTGATACTAAGTATAGCTTAGATTTGAGCCAAATGGGTCTTAGGAATGGAACGTATATCATACATCTCTCCCAAGGGGGTCAAACTTTGGGAACTGATAAGATTATCCTGATGCAAAGTGAATAAAACAGAGTATTGGAATCATTCACAAATAATTATCTAATGAATTAATATACAATTAGATAATCATCATTTTATTTTCAATAGCATTCACAAAAATTGAATTTCATATTGTTGGTACTTGAAATGAATTCTAAATTTATATTGTTTTGACCAACCTGATGAAAAAACATATCATTCTTGGTATCCTATTCCTTGCATCTTTCCGTATGGATGCCCAATCCCTACGTTTCAAACATTACACTACCAATGATTTCCTTTCACAGAATAGTGTGATAGATATTGCACAAGATAGTTTCGGCATGGTTTGGATGGCTACACAGGATGGCCTGAATCGGTACGATGGCAATGACGTAACACTATTTGAGAAGTATTTTACAGATATCACCAAACCTACTTACAGTAGACTCGGTCAAATTTTTGTGGACCACCAGAATCAGGTCTGGATCAGCACCCTGAATGGTCATCTGGAATATTATAGTTATACCACTGATTCCTTTACCCTTGTTCCTAATATTCAATATGCGAGTTCGATTCTTGAAGATGATGAACATCACCTTTGGGTAGCTACCTACGATAGTGGTTTATATGAATTGAAACCCGATGAAAACGGATATGATGTCCATCATTATCTTCCCCAAACGGGCATCAATACCATGGTGATACACGAAAACGAACTCATTCTGGGCCGGTACGATGGTGCATATATTTTTGATCTCAAGGAGAAAAAAACCAAGACTATTCTCAAGGAGTTGAATGATAAGCCCATTAGTAAAATCATCCGAGCCAAGAAAGGATTCTATTGGGGTACCCATGGTCAGGGTTTTTATTTCAGTTCGGATTTGGAACAGGTCCGTCAGGTTCAATCCATTCCCCACCATTTGAACATTCAGGATGTAATAGAAGATAACAAACAACAAATATGGGTAGCTACTTATGGGGATGGGACTTATCTTTTAGGGAATCAGGGCATCCAACAATTCAAACATAATCCACAGAATGAATATTCCATAAATTACAATGATATCATTAGCCTATTCGAGGATCGTGAGGGACATATTTGGATGGGATCCGATGGTGGAGGCGTATCCATTACGAGTGATGCCCTCAATGTTTTCCATGTATTATCCCAAAATCAGGTAAGGGATGATGTTTTTGTAAAAGTCCCCCGCTCCATTGCCATGGATGAACGGGGACAATTATGGATTGGAACCTCAGGACACGGACTGACGATGTTAGCTCCAAATGGTACTTTGGAAACTTTCAAAACTGATGATTCAAAATTGAATAGTAACCGAATCATGAGCCTTGTTGCCATCAAAAACCAACTCTGGATTGGACATCAGGATGGAGGTTTCCAAGGGATGGATATCGCAACCCAAACCTTTTTTGAAACTTCCGACACATTGCCTTGCAAAACGGTTTGGAACATCTTACCCATCCATAACAATCAATTACTACTGGCTACCAGACAAAATGGAATCATTCTCTACGATACAAAAAATAAGACGCATCAAATTTTCAAACCCTCACAATTAATTAATGCAACAATTTCCGATAATATCCGAAAAATAATTACGGGTAATAATGGAATATTCTATATGGGAACCGAACAGGGAGAAATACTTTCCTTGAATATACATACACAACAATTTCAAATCATCGACATCCCCATTCAGACATCCATAAAGACATTATACATAGAAAATCATATGCTTTGGATTGGAACCCAAGGAGAGGGTATTTATTTATATGACTTAGAAAAAGGAGAGCATTCTAGAATACATAAGAAAGATGGACTCCCCAATAATGTTATTTATTCCATTCTTTCGGATACTGACGATTTCCTATGGATAAGTACCAATAAAGGTATATGCCAATTGAATAAAAAAAATATTCTCAATAAAACACAACCTTATATCCAGCAATATTTCACTAAGGATTCCGGCTTAATTAATAATGAATTCAATACGGGTGCATATTTCAAATCCAGGGATAATATTATTTATTTCGGTGGATTAGATGGCATCAATTGGTTCAACCCCAAGGATATTCGAAAGGACAGCATTTTCAGCCATATACTTTTACAAAAAATCAACTATCAACACCATGACACATTCAAGGAGACTTCCTTATTAAACAAGAAAAAAATAGACTTGTCCCATTTCAATAAAAATTTCCAAATCCGATTCAATGCCTTGGATTTCCTTGGAATAGAGGATAAGAATTATCAAATAAAACTGGAGGGCATCCATCAAAATTGGATTGAAAATGGAAAAAGTAATACTGCCAACTTCACCAATATTCCTCCTGGAAATTATAGATTCCGAGTCAGAACAGTCCATTCCAATGGTGAAGCATTCCAAGAAGCCAAAGCCCTAGAAATCAATATACATCCAGCGTTTTGGCAAACCAATATCTTTAGAATTACCTGTATTTGCTTAGGAATGGGAAGCATACTGGGATTGTTGTATTGGCGGGAAAGAATCAGGGATAAAAAAGCTGAAGTCAAGGAGAAAATCATTTTATCAGAAGCCAAGGCTCTCAGGAATCAGATGAATCCTCATTTCATTTTCAATAGCCTCAATTCCATAGACAGTCTCATCCTACTAAAAAAATCAGAAAAAGCTTCCGAATATCTTGGAAAATTCAGTCAATTGATGCGTAAGATTCTAGGAACAGAAGAAAATGTGATTGACCTTTCCGAAGAATTAAAAAACATTAATTTATATGTCCAATTGGAACAATTAAGATTTTCAAAAGAATTTGATTTTAATATTCATGTAGAACCTGACATTGATATCAGGCACATTAAGATTCCTCCATTGGTGCTCCAACCTTTTGTAGAAAATGCCATCTTACACGGATTGATGTACAAGGAGGGAAAAGGCCATCTTCATATTAATATCAGTAGAAGAAATTCATTTATCATTTATGAGATCATTGATGATGGAATAGGAATAAAAATGTCCAAAAAAATCAATGATAAAAAAAGAAAACATAAGCAATCCCTTGGATTAAAAATTACCAAGGAAAGAATAGAATTATATAGCCAATCCTATACGAAAAAAGGACATGTAGACATCACCGAGCATATACCCCAAGGTACAAAGGTCACCATTTATTTACCTTACCAATAAATCCAACAACGAATTTATGAAAGCCATTCTCATTGATGACGAACAAGCAGCTTTACTCAGTCTGAAAAGCAAGTTGGAATTATATTGTCCCGAAATCGAAATCCTTGAATTATGCGATTCTGCCAAGACGGGTTTCAAGGCTGTCAATACCATGAATCCGGATATTATTTTCCTTGATATAGAAATGCCTTGGATCAATGGTTTTGAATTTCTGGAATCCTTGGGTGATGATATTCAATTCGAAGTGATTTTCGTAACAGCTTATAACCAGTATGCCATCAAAGCCTTTAAATATTCCGCAATGGATTATTTATTGAAACCGGTCATCAAAGATGACTTGATTGAATTATACGAACGACTACTCAAGAAAAAAAGTAAATTCGATAAGGATAAAATCGCTCAACTCAAAGCGGACATCTCCATCGAGGGACATTCCAAAAGATTGTTATTATCCGTATCCGATGGCATAGAAATCGTCCATGAAAATGAGATACTCTACTGTAAGGCAGATGCGAATTACACAGAAATCCATCTCAAGGAAAGAAAGATGATTGTTGTGAGTAAGAACCTTGCCCAAATTGAAAAATTACTGGATCAGCAATTCTTCTTTAGGATTCATCATTCCTATCTCGTCAATCTTACGGCCATCAAAAGATTCAGGCAGACCGATGGTAGCGAAATCATTCTATTTAATCAAACTTCATTACCCGTTTCCAGACGAAAAAAAATGGACCTACTGGAAGCCATCCAAAATCTAGCTGATTGATTGGTATTCATGGCCAGATGACACCAACCAATCATACATCATTCCATACCAAGTATCAACTGATGCATACCCTTTGTTCAACCATTCTCCATTGAACCCCGATTTGATTTACATTGCAAATGAAACCACCCCCCTACCCTAAGTCATCCGCAGTAATATCCAAACCAATGATGAAACAAATAATTGTCATCCTATCCTTACTATTCCCCCTGAGTCTACAAGGACAGTGTCCGGGCATTTGTAATCCATTCACCTATGAGGGCTTTAACTATGCCGATTTGACTCCCCTACATGAACAACAAGGAGGAACAGGATGGAATGACGCATGGGTGGTTCAGAATGATAACATAACCGTTCCCGGCTACCATATTTCCACTACGGAGAGTATACCCTACATGGATTTACAATCAACCGGTGGCACATTGAACGGAGGTAGCCAATACGATGCGATAGGCAGATTACTGGATGTGAGTGAGGATAGTCCATATCAGAATATCATGGCCAGTTACAATTCCGTTGGGGCAGCAGGAAGCACGCTTTACTTTTCATTCAAAATCAGAATTGACCAATACAACGGCTCCCATTTCGGACATATGCACAACGGTACTAATCCGACGAGAGACAACTTCAATGGTGCCCAAATCCTAGGTGCGGGGGTGTACGGTAGTGATTCTGATGTTGGCGGAACCATCTACTGGACACTTCGGGTATTCAACAATTATTACCCTACCAATATTCCCCTCACACTCAACGAGGATGTACTCATCGTACTCCGTGCAGAAATGGGTGCCAATGACAATAACACTTACAGCATCTGGGTCAATCCAAGTACCATTGGGGCGACCATGCCTACTCCTGATTTAGTCCAAGCCATTTCCGGACAGATGAGCTTCCGCTCTATTAAATTCTATCTCAATAATGTTTCCGGAGCCAATCATGTGGATGAGGTCAGGGTTGCGGATTCCTATGAATGCGCCACACCTGATGCGGTTACGGCTCTCAATCAATTACCCCAAATCAGCATGAGCAATAGCAGTATGAATGGCAATGCGCCACATACCGTAAGCTTTGATGCCAGTTCCTCAACGGATTCGGATGGTTCCATTGTCAATTATGAATGGCATTTCGGTGATGGGGAAACAGCCACAGGTCCCATCGTGAATCATCAATACGATATTACCGGGAATATGACGGGACATGTTATAGCTACGGATAATTGCGGAGCCCAGAATGCCACGACATTCGATGTAGCTATTGCAGATATGAATGGTAATTTTCCTTGTCAGAGTGTAGTCCAATTGGAAAGAATGGCAGATTGGAGTACGGATAATGGAAGAATAGAAGCATTCGGTGGGGATAGCTATACCCTTACCTACCCCGATATGAGCCAAACAACCCAGGCAAATGGTACATTCGTACAACTCGCTCAGGGAGATTATGAATTGGTTGTCTCATCCAATGGTGGCACATGCACCGATACTTTCAATCTGGTGGTCCCTCTGGATAGCAACAGTATTCCCGGATGGTCACCCAATCCTTGCCTCACCCGCATGGGGATGAATATCGATCCTCTGAATTATTGGAATTCGTCCAGACATCTCAAGGATTATGCAAGACAAGCAGGTTATTTCAGAACATTCTCAGCCCTTGGAAATACGGAATTCATGGATAGCATACCTGTGGATGCAAGTGGTTATCCATTGGAACTTCCCTTTGTTCCCGCGGATGGTTCCGGCGACCAATATGTCAGGAGCTCAATAGCATCGGCCGGTCATATGCTCCCCGGCGATTATGTACTCACCTATGATGGTGATGGAATCATTGCCATGAGTAATTCAGTCAATATCACCCAAAACATCGCCGGTAGAATTGAATTCAACCTGCCCAATCCAGATGGTGTATTCATCCGTATTTTCCAAAGTACAATCGGGAATCACATCAGGAATATCCATATCTTCAGAACGGAAGATGAATCCACTTATCAATCCGCTCCATTCAATGCTCATTTTCTAGACAAACTGAATCATTTCGAAGTCATCAGATTCATGGAGGCACAGGATATCAATGAAGCAGAACAAGTGGATTGGATAGACCGAAAACCTGCTAACTTTTACTCGGAAGCATTCGGTTACAGTGAGGGAGTATCCTACGAATTCATCATAGAATTGGCCAATCTGACAAGAAAGGATATCTGGGTCAATGTACCGCATGCAGCCAGTGATGATTACATAACGCAAATGGCAACGTTTTTCAGGGATAATCTTCATCCCGATGTGGATGTATACATTGAATATTCCAATGAAGTATGGAATTTTTTCTTTCCCCAAACCTACTGGGTACTTGATAGAACCCCGAGTCACTGGAGTTATGAGCGAAAATATGCACAACTGTCCAAGAATGTATTTGATATTTGGAAAGGGGTTTGGACAGGACAGGAAGACCGTATTAAGACAGTCCTTGGTACGTGGTTGAATAGTGAAGTCCACGGCATGCAGGGATTGGCCTACCTCAAGGGAGAAGTGGATTACATTGCCCCTACTTGGTATTTTGGTAGTGGTTGTTCGAATAATATTCCCAACGGTGCTACCGTTCAGGATGTATTGGACTGTGCGGAACAAAGTCTCATCAATAACATGGAAGCACTCAGGGCTCATACCAGAAATGCCAAGATGTTTGGCGTGGAAATCATTACTTATGAGGGTGGGCAACACTTGGTTCCAAGGAATGGCAGTGACCCGAATGCACAAGCTATTTATGATGCGCAGATTCATCCCAGCATGTATGATTTGTACCAAAGGGCGATTGATTCCCTTAGGGTCCTTGACAACAAACTTATCATGCCATTTACCTTATCTTCCTGGCGAGAAAGTCAGTTCGGTTCATGGGGAGCTTTGGAATATATAGAACAGGATGCCAGCGTGGAACCAGCTCCGAAATGGGAGGCACTACTGGATAATATTGTATGTTATACTCCTCCTGTGAATCTGTTCTTACCTGTCGAACTCCTATCGTTCAGGGCCCAATGTGGAACGGAGATATCATTCGCATGGTCTACTCTCACCGAACAGAACAGTTCCCATTTCGAAGTTGAAATGTGGCAAGGGAACCATTGGATAACACTAGGAGAAATCGAGGCAGCCGGCCATACCGCACAGATACAATATTATGAATTTGAGTACAAGAGGAATGAATTGCAAGGAACACAATATTTCAGATTAAAGATGGTCGATTTGGATGGGACTTTCGAGTACAGTGATATCATCCCATCCCAGTGTGGTAAGGATAATAACATATCAATCCATCCTAATCCTACACATGGAATGCTTCAAATCACCAGTAAGGATACACAATCATCCATCCTTGAAATCTATAATGTCCTGAGTCAGAAAATCATATCCTTACCATTTGATGAGACATCCTTGGAGTTGGACTTGAATACTTATCCGATGACCAGTGGTACGTATTTCTTATTCGTAAGGAATGATAGTCATATCATCCATCAGGAGAAAATCATTTATTTGGAGGATTAGAATAAAACCACTTATACAAAATCCCCTACCACTTATCCTGGTTGGAAAGTGGTAGGTACATCATAAGAAATTCCGATTCAGAAAGGGTATAATTTACATTCAAGAACACTTAAATACTTTCTGGCATGATGATGAATAACCGATGGGTGGAAATGTTTCCTTGTAGAATAATGATGAATGATGTGGTAATTGGCTATTGTGAGAAAAAATAGTCCAATTCTTCCCATAATGTATCCTTGGATTTTTCCTTGAACACCCCGAAATGACCTATCTCCTTGAGATTACAGGATGCAGGTCTTATGGTATAGGCATTGACCTTTGCATTCGGATAGGATTTCTGATAATTGGGTAATGTCTTGGGCGTTGCCATAATGTCATCAGGAAAGAACCAAGCCGTAATTTCCTTATCTACGGTCCTATAATGGGTATCACTGAACTGATGTTCCATATAATGTGCCATCAGTGTATTACCACGACTATTCTTCCACCATTCCTCAGCCACACCTTTCGGCCAATCCTCCCCTAATCCGAAAATACCGGGAGCATATCCCCATATGGGCAATATGATAGGGAAAAAGATATTGGAGGACCATTTTACTTTTCTTCTATAAGATGGCTCAAAGTTGTGATAATTCCCGGATGAGCTGGCTACGACTATTACCTTATCCAACATATTCCAATTGGACATCAGTCCTAGTAATTGCCCACCCATGGAATGGGCGAACAAATGCGTTGGTACTTCAGGATATTCATTCTTAATCCAATCCAAAACACCTCGTGCATCCTTTCTACCCCAATCAGAAATCGAGGCATTGAATCCCCTAAGACTATCGGGTTTGGAAGCGCCTACGCCCCTGTAATCAAATAAGATGATTCGATATCCCTTACTTGCGAGGAATGAGCACATCTTCAGATAGAATTCCTTTTTAATGACCGTTCCTGCGTGGAATTGGATATTGGCCCTTACGGGAATATCCTTGGGAGAAAGCACAACGGCAGATAGCTCAAAGCCATCTGCCGCAGGTATTCTTATGGATGTTTGTTCTATCAATTCTAATGTTTGATGATTTTTTCGGAGTGAACCATTTCACCCTCATTCCAAATCTGGACATGGTACATGCCACCATTCAGATGGGAAAGATTCAGTTCCGTTTGCTGGGAATGCATCAGTTTTCTTCCCATCATGTCAAAAATAAGAACATCCACCGATTCTAAGCTAGTTTTAATATTCAATTGGTCCACAATAGGATTCGGATAGGTTGAAATATCATCCGAAGTGAGGAAATCATCTGTTGTCAATGATTCATCAGACATCCTATTACCACCTGAGCAACTGGTCTGAACTTCATATGCTCCTAGGTCCGCAGTACCGAATATCCTGATAGCTCCTGTTATATCCTCAGTAATCCCGCTGGATAATGCATCATCTCCCATATCAACTATAGGCGAACAATCCTGTACGGAATAATCCGCATTCAACAATAGGTCACCTACAGTTGCTGACATCAGTGTATTGGTTCCATTACCAATAACGGTACTACCTTGGAAGTAACAATTATTGTGATTGAAATTCAATATTCCATTGTTGAAAGCCTTTACATTCTTTGAGAATGCCAAATTTTGGTGTGCTATGATGGAATTATCAATATTCACATCCAACTGGTCATTGAATCCAATTTGGAAAGTCATCAATAACTTGTTCTTGGTCTCTCCCAGAACGGTTGTATGAATCATATCAAATGTCTGGTCCCTGTTCGTAGCAATCAATGCAATTGCATTGGCATTCTGCGAAGCATTATTAGCGATGATACTATTCTCTATATAGGTATATAAGGAATTATTGATTTCAATGGCACATCTGCCTGAAGCGCTGTTATTAATGATTCTTGAAGAACGCACATACATCATAGTTTCATTACTGTGGTACAATGCACTTCCATTCAATGCGGTATTATTCTCCAATAAACAATGATTAACGTTCACTTCCGGTGAAAGCGTAGCAAACATGGCACCACCATAAATGGCATGGTTGCCGGTAAGTCTGACATCCTGTAATGTCAGAGTAGCACCCACGGAATAAATGGCTCCACCCCTGGCACGTCCGAATGTATTGGCGTTATCGGCATTTCCGTCCTCAATGGTTAGGCCATCCAAGACCACATCCGTAGCATCCGTCAATTTGACCACATGGAATGAGTTGCCTGATAATGTATTATCCTGGTCGATATCTCCTGATAATGTAGTGGTGTAAGTAGTTGCATCACGGTCTCCTCCTCCTATTGGGTATCCACCCCACAATTGGACATTCGATGGTACTTCGAATGCTGCTCCCCTACTGGTTCCTGAAGTGGGATAATACATTCCCTCTGCCATGTGAACATAAGCAAGGCAAGTTCCATCCAATGCAGCCAAAGCTAGTTGCAAATCGGTGTAAGCATCAGCCCATGATGTTCCATCATTATTACCAGAAGCTGCCAAATCCACATATACATCCGTAGCTACACAGCCCACAGGAGGATTGACGGGGTCTTCGCAATGCCATTCATTATCATAATAATAACCTCCACAAGTGTGTAAGTCCAAGGTTTGGTCCGCACCATTATTACTGAAAATGATATTCGTACATCCTACAGCCATAGTACCTGAAAACCAACCATCTCCCTCGTCTACCAAGGTATCACCCGGCCAGGGATCCGTTACTTCATTACCGAGTGAATCCCAAGCATAGAAATGGGTATATCCTTGTACGTAGACCGTAATTGAGCTAGCGGTTCCATCGTTGCACTCCACCTCACCCGTAGGAGGAGGATCTGTATGGAATGCTCCATCATAATAATATCCACCACATGTGACCAAATCGGCTGTTTGGTCTTCTCCTCCATTACTGAATATGATATTGGCACATTCAGTCGGGGATGAGAATGTAATGGAATACCATCCATCCATAAAGGTCATGGAACCACCCGGCCACGCTCCCAAAAGAGGGTTATCATTGTCATCCCATGCATAGGCATTCGTAAAACTTTGGGCATATACCGTGATATCATAATTAGCAGGCGGTGGAGGTGTTTGGGTTTGGTCCAGCCATACTGCATAGTTATTCCCGGATGCAACCATCACCCAATTTCCGGCCAAACCTGCGGAATTGGGATCCCAATTGCTATTTCCTAGTTTTACAGCGAGATTCGATTGGTCTCCCTGGATGGTAGCTGCATAGAACTGATTGGAATAGGATTGGATAGTCAACGGACTCTCACTATGGATACCCGCAGTTTTCCTTGCGCTCATTAGGGAAGTGATTTCCTGCTTTACATTGTTCCCCCAATCAAAATAGTGGGGATAGAATATGGTGGGAACACCAGGATGCGTCAGGATATATGCATAACCTGAGCCGATATTATTTCCATTGAGAATATTGTTATCCGAATCATAATAAGGGGTATCGTGATTTTCCAAGAAAGTAACATAATTCCTTGGGTCCCAGCCAATACCTCCGGGTGCAGCATTCTGGTAGGCCAGATAACTCCAATTATTATCCTTGATAGCCCCCTTGACACTATAATAGGTCGGAAAATCGAATGCTGCGGAACCAGTCTCATCAATCCAATTCTGAATGACCTGTTTATCCTGTGTCCAATATTCACCTACGGAGAATGAGGGATTTGTATTGTTATTATAATGAGTGATATAATATTCATCATATCCATGTACGAAATCGTATCTCCAACCATCGTATCCTACTCCTTTCAGGACATTATTCATCCAAGAAATAACTTCTTGCTGTACATAAGGATTAGAATGGTCTATGTCACGAGCAGGTCCGTAGGCCGTACCTGTGTCATTATTTCCTCTGGGAAATGTATTCGAATGTTCGGGTTGGTTCCAGACCTCATCATTGCTACAAATCACATCTGTTCCCCATGCCGGATTACAGAAATCCAACCAATTGCCACATCCAATTCTGTGATTGATGACGATATCTGCAATTACTTCTATCCCCTCATTATGCAGGGCTGTTATCATTGCTGCGTGTTCGGTGGCTGTACCGTAGGCATTTCCCAGATTATTCAATT
Organism: Saprospiraceae bacterium; assembly: GCA_020631355.1. Taxonomy (GTDB): domain Bacteria; phylum Bacteroidota; class Bacteroidia; order Chitinophagales; family Saprospiraceae; genus JAHDCE01. The sequence goes on from JAHDHL010000006.1 coordinate 50,899, forward strand.
CACGAGGCAGATATCCCTGCGGGGCTCCTGAATTACTTGGAGGTGGCATCCAAACCATGTCAAAACCTGCTGTTCCCAGCTCGCTCGATAAGGTATTGATGTTATTGTACCAACCGTTGGAATTATCCTGTGCATCCCAATAGAATCCTTGTAAGAGAATCCTATCATCATTGGGAACTTGGGCGGTCAACTGGACAGTGACTGCAATGAGTATGGCAAACAAACTGATACGTTTCATTTTGTTACTTTGACTTGATGAGTAGAAAGAAGTTATTTGCGTAAAACCCAAATGACTCCATGCAAAAGTTTGCCGGCTACGAGTAAATATAGAATATTATTGTAATGTAATCCAAATATCTTAGTGTCAAATTGACACACCTTTTTGAAATTCATACTATTTATAGTCAAAACTGACAAAAAAGGGTTGCGAAAATCCTTTCCGCAACCCTTTTTCCAAAATAATATTCGCTTATCCTTACAAGGAGTAAGTCTTTCTTTTCTTGGTAGGTTTGGTTTTCTTGGTATCGGAATCCTCATCTTCCTTGAATTCTGGTCTATCTTCAGAATCGGGTAATTGTAAGAATTGATCCAAATTGAAGAAATCACCTTGGAAATCTTCCATTTTGCCCATCAGGTCTTCCATTTCTGGCCCACCAAAGAAAAAATTGAGTCCCTCCATGTCCTCGGGTACCTGATTGAACATATCACCGAATCCCAGAAGATTGTCGGGTAGGTCCTCATTGGTAATAATGAGTGTATCACCATTGATTATGATTTCGTTCTTACCATTCAGTGAATTGAATTCCAGTTCTTGCATGTAGGATTGCATCTGCTGCATAGCCTCCTCCATCTCGGCTTTCATCGCATCCATTTTCTCCTGCATTTCAGAGCGGAGTGCATCCATATCCATTTCTTCCTGACTCTTTCTTTCTTCCTCTTGTGCGGTCAATCCCATTCCAAGAAAAAGAATCATAAGTATTGAGAGTATTGAACCTTTCATTCTAATCCGATTTATTCAATATAAAGACGTATAAATTATAATTTGGTTGCTTTGTTCCAATAGTCTTAACGCTTGGTTAAGTTTCTATGGAAACATTCTATATCCTAATAAAAGACACTTCCTCGAAAGATTGGGAGACGCCGAATATACCATAGCCATGTTCTCTTAGCAACTGAATGGATTGGATGGTCTTGTCTCTACCATTATCAAAGAATCGGTCGTGGAATTCAATCAGAAACTGGCCAACCTCTACATCCGAAGCCAATATGGATGGTAGGACATCATACTCAGCACCTTCGATATCCATTTTCACCACGTCCACTTTCTGGTAGCCCAATTCAAGGGTAAGGTCATTCCATGATTTCATGGGGACGGTCACTTTGCGTTTCGTGTCAACGGTTTCGTGATGAATCAATGAGCCTGATACGTGATCCTCATTCACAGGCAAAAGGAAATCAGCAGTTCCTGTATCCTTTGCAATACCATAGTCCTTGTAGGAATAACCCGTAGGTAGTTGTTGTCGAGCGAGCCAATCAAGGGATTTTGGGGTAGGGTCAAAACCGATGACCTTACAATGATGCTTATTGATGACAGCCTTGTCAAAGGTGATGTCCTCTCCGATTCCGAATGAATATACGATGCTATCCTTATCCAACACATCAGGATGGATGTAAAAGCCTCCGTATTCATTACCATACCAAATGGCATTACAATCTGTGGCCTTATCCAAATGCTTCATGGCACCTGAAGCCTTGAGCATGAAATGTTTTGCTTTTTTCCTTAATTGCTGAATCATGTGATGGCCGGATTGATTTTGTCTACCTATATCACGGATAAAGATATGATAAAGTAAGGAACCTTGCTATCTCACGTTTTCCTTTACGATTTTCCAGATGCACATTGCCAGAAAGATGACATTCTCATTCCCTTTCATCTGGTTCGATACCAAATCCAGGGCTCTTGGATTGACATCATTATTATAACCATCCTTTCTAAGGATATGTCCGGCATCCTTATTTCCGATTACGACTGTAGTATAACTCTCCAGATTGTTTTCAAGGAAATTCGCCAGCATACTACCATCCGTACCATAGAGTTTGCCATCAATCAATCTACCCAAAGCAGCCCCATTGACCAAAACTTCCACTTCCTTGGGATATTCGTAGAAGAATAATTCGTTTTCCTTGGTCTGGGCATACAGTACACTATAGGTTTCCTTGGTAGGATATTCACGATAACCATAACTGAACAGTGGTTCCTGATATATGGAAGCGAATGCTCCCGTGGATTCAAAACCGTTCTTTTGGGAGGATTTCACATTCACCTTGTTCAATGAAAGGAGTTCGATTTCATTCTTTTCCCAAGGAATCAGTTGTGAGACGAACTGGTTGACGATTTGTTTGAGGCGCAGCATGTCCTTGGGCATCCTCTTATTCAGAGGAATCCTTACCTTGGATGAGGTGTAGTAGAGTGCAACCAGTAATACCATAAATAATACCAGTGTACGACTATTGATTAATAATAACTCAGGTGTAACCATGCCAAATTGCTTTCAAAAAAGTTGTCTTGTGAGTTGGTTTTTGTGTTGGGTTGGATACATATTTCCATCCAATTCCCATTTGTTATAATCATCTACATGTATTACGACTTCAAAGTTGGAAAATGATACTATTTTACAAATCCTTTTAGATGAATGTCATCCTTTTTCCGACAAGTGCATACTTGATATGCCAATGCAAATTGGTTAGACTCAAATTGAAGAAAACTCATTGATTATGAAAATCCTTATCCTATGTACGGGTAATTCGTGCCGTAGCCAGATGGCACATGGGTACTTAGCCCACTTCCTTGGAGACCATGCGGAGGTCTACAGTGCAGGAACCCATCCATCGGGAGTCAATCCGAATACCATTGTTGTTATGAATAAGGATGGCGTGGATATTTCGGGACATACTTCCAATCATATGGATGAATATGTGGACATCCACTTTGATTTTGTCATTACGGTTTGTGATAATGCAAAGGAAAGTTGTCCTGTTTATCCGGGAGAGGGAAAAACCATTCATCATAGCTTTCCCGATCCACATGGCCATGACCTGGATGAATATTTCAGGGTCAGGGATATGATTCGGTTGTATTGTAAGGGATTTGCAGACCGTTCCTAGGATTGTAGGATAATGGTTTCATAGGGTTCGAGTTTGATTTGTCCCTTTTTGATGGGAATACTCTTTTCATGATTCCATAAATTGGAATATGCCGTATATTTCTTTCCCTCGTTGGTAAAATCAATCTTATAGTATCCCTTGAGCTCTATGACCCTTTCTACTTCACTCTTGGCCCATTTTCTTGTGGAGAGATATTCAGCGTATTGTTCCTCATTATAATCACCCAAGTAGTCCGAAGTGAAAATGAGTTTCCCAAGGATACTGTTCAATGTCAGTATCGTATTCTGTTGGGTGGGTGTCAGCTTATTATTCTTATCCCTAAGGATAAAAACATCGGGATCATTGAGAAATGCATGTTGGTTGAGTTGCCATCTTCCCAAAACAGAGCGTAATGCTATCATCGTGGATACACGTTCTCTGTTATTGAGCCATTTCAATGGCTTGTGTTCCCATGACAAGTGAATATCCGCACCAATTCGACAATAATCCACCTTACCGAATGAGGGCCCCAAAGGAACACCACATCCCAGAATGATTTTATCACCACAGGCTTGTCTCAGGAATTCCATACCATCGGACATGATTTGCCCCCTGGTCTTATCCTTTCTAGGGATAACAGCTGCTCCATACAGAAAATCCAACTTGACCATATCATAGCCCCATTTCTTCAGTACGGTATGGAATACACCCATCAGGTAATCCCTGACTTCCTTGTTGTAGATATCCAATGCATAGAAGTAGCCACTCCACATGGGATTGTATCCTACCGCCACATTCTTTCCTGACTCATCCTTAAGGAGCCAATGTTGTTTGTTCTTGAAAATGCTCGACTTCTTTTCAACCACAAAAGGAGCCAACCATAAACCTGCCTTGGTATCATTGGCATGAATGGCATCCGCCAACTGCTTCATTCCCTTTGGGAATTTATCCTGTTGGATATCCAACCAATCCCCTACACTCGCTTGGTATCCGTCATCTATTTGAAAGATATCTATCTCCAATTCCCTTTCCTTGAAAGCTGCTAAATTCTTAAGGATGATATCTTCATTGATATTCGTGTAATAGTTGTACCAACTTGTCCAGCCATGTGCCAACCTTACCTTGGGTTTCTTGATTTCAGCCAATTGGAACCAATTTCCGAATACATCCCTATCCTTTCCATCAGCAATGAAAATATCCAACCCGGCATAGGAATGAGGTAATTCCAATCCCTTGCAATCCTTTTCTATGATGAGCTTCTGGTTATTCTTATCAAAATTGAATAAGGTATACCCCGTCCTTTCATTCAAGGATGCGAACAATCGGATTTGATGGTTTTTCTTTCTGAGATAAGTATAGGTCCACGAATGGATTTTCCCGGGGCCTCTCTGTATGTTCTCGAAAGTATAATCCCCATACATTTTCATTAATGGAAAAACGAGTCGTCTGAGTTGTGGTATTTCCTCGTCCAAATCCATTTCCCTACTCTCTGACCAGGATTGGAAACCATTGGAAAAAACCTTATTGATATCGGCTGTGGATAAATCCAATTCAATCCTGACCCTATCAAGTGTAATCTTTTGTTTCGGATGAACGGACAACTGTATGCGTTTGCCTCCCGCTACTTCAGAATGCATAATGTCCACATAGAGTTCTTCTGTTGTGGTCATTCCTTTTTCTTTTAGAGGGAGTTTCTTCCCATCGTATTCCAATACTGCTTGCATCATCTCTTTCATTTATCAATCATTGGGTCATCAGCTCCAGTCCTAATCCAGGTTTAGGAAAGAAAGGATTTCCTTTTCGTGGTTCTCCTGTTCCATCAACTTCCCTAAGTGCTCCACCTTTCGTTTGTAGGATATATTCTCCCATGCATCCAAAAATAAGTTTTCAAATTGTTTTGTCCTGAGTTTTTTTATGGGAACACCCAATGGGCCTACACCCAAACTGGCCACATTCTTATTCCAATAGAATTGGTCTACCGCATGTGGAACCACGACATTCACACATTGATATTTTATCGCCATATGAGTCGTACCTGCACCACCATGATGCATAACCAGATAGCACTTGGGAAAAATATAATCATATGGAATCCTATTCACGAACAATATATGCTCTCCTGCATCCTTTTGTTCTTCCAGGCCTCCTGCATATGTATTGATGATGGCCGGAATCTTATACCGTTCTAATATGTCTAAAATGAATGCGGTATTCTTTTGCGGTTCGGCATTCACCATACTACCAAAGGTAATGAGACAATATTTAGGATACCGCCTAATAAAATCTAATAGTTGATCATCCGCTTCCCAATTGACTTTCTTATTCCTTTCCCTAAAACCCAATATCCTTACATTCTCTTTCCAATCGGGTGGACGGTTGTACATATACCGGGATATCATTATCATACTCCTTGCTTCATCGAGCATGAAATTCCTAACCCGTTTATTGGTCATTTTCAATCCTGGATAATACTTATGGAATTTCTTGGTGAATTTTATCATGTACTTCGCTGTAAAAAAATTCAGCAGTCGGAAAGTCAACAAATTCAGGAATTTCCCCATGTTCTTCGTCAGAGGAATAGAAGGTACATGTTCATTCGGATGCATCAACTGTGGCATCGGAAACAGGAAATAGGCTTTCCCCTTATTCTGCATGCCCCAGATGTAGGCCATATAAATTTTTGCGTGGAATATTACGATATCGGGTTGTTCATCACGAAGTGTTTCGTATTGTTCCTTGATGAAAATATGATGTACCGCTTTCATCTGAAGATACATCTTCCTCAGTATTCCCAAACGGGTCAGGATATTTCCTTTCTGGCCAAGGAAAGACTTGGCTTCCTCACTTTCCAACATTTCCAGGAATCGCTTATCAAAAGGAATGAAATTCAGGTGAGTATCCAAAACTTCCTGTTCGAATTGGATAGGCATAACAGCGGTCACATCGTGTCCCTTTTCCTTGAGAAGATGGCCAATGGCAAGGAATGGCTCCATATCACCTCTTGTTCCCATTGACATCAGAAGAATTTCCATGGTTGTAAGTTAATGAAGAATGTTGTAAGTTCGGATTGTTTGTTGGGATGAAAACAACAAGCCCAACTCATATATCCTTATGTTATTCAATTCCATAGACTTTGCTGTTTTCCTCCCCATCGTATTTGCGGTGTACTGGATGATAGGAACCGAAAGGAGGCAATGGCAGAATGCATTTCTGCTTTTGGCCAGTTATGTGTTCTATGGTTGGTGGGACTATCGCTTTCTGATACTGATTTTTCTGAGTTCTTTGGTGGATTTTCTGGTTGGTCAGAAAATAGTCAATCATAAAGGAAAGGGTCGGAAATATTGGTTATGGCTGAGTATTGCAGTCAATTTGGGATTGCTGGGATTTTTCAAGTATTTTAATTTCTTCATTGAGGAATTCATTTCCGGATTCAGATGGATGGGTATGGAACATTCATGGGAAACCATGCATATTATCCTACCCGTAGGTATTAGTTTTTATACCTTCCAGACGCTAAGTTATACCATAGATATTTACCGTGGAAAATTAGAGGCGAGTAAGGACCCTATTTCATTCTTTGCATATGTATCCTTTTTTCCGCAATTGGTGGCTGGGCCCATAGAAAGAGCCAAAAGACTGCTTCCCCAATTCCAAGAAAAGCGGAGGTTCAATTATGAATTAGCCCGTGACGGAACCCTCCAAATCATATGGGGCCTATTCAAGAAAATCGTTATCGCGGATACATGTGCCATTCATGCGAATTATATTTTCGAACATCATCAGGAGGTCAATAGCTCTACTCTATTATTGGGTATCATCTATTTTCTCATCCAAGTCTATTGTGATTTTTCGGGGTACTCCGACATGGCGATTGGTCTGGGTAAATTATTCGGATTCCGACTCATGAAAAATTTTGATTTCCCTTTATTCTCAAGGGATATTCCTGAATTCTGGAGAAAATGGCATATTTCCCTAACAAGTTGGTTTGTGGATTATGTATATATTCCTCTGGGTGGTAGTCGATATGGATTATGGAAAAAAATAAGGAATGTATTAATTATTTTCCTAGTCAGTGGATTCTGGCATGGTGCCAATTGGACCTTTATTCTTTGGGGTTTATTTTGTGGACTTGCATTCATTCCGTATCTGGTTACAGGAAATAATCGGAATTATGTAGGTACGACAATTGCCCAAGGAAAACTATTCCCCAGTTTCAAGGAACTATCGGGAATGATTCTTGTCAATGTTTACATCTGCCTTAGTATGGTATTTTTCAGGTCATCGGACATCCAACAGGCTTATGAATATTTCATTGGATTATTCAGCATGAATTTTCATCCTTTTGACTTGGGTCGACTGAATTATTTTCCGCTTATTATTTTATTGTTTGTTTGGGAATGGTTAGTAAGAAAAAAAGACCATGGCCTACAAATAGAAGCATTGCCCCATATAATGAGATGGAGTATTTATGCGGGGGTCATTTGGATGATATTATATTATTTCGGAAACGAAGAAGCTTATATTTATTTTCAATTCTAATATGAAAAAATTCTCTTATAAGATTGGATTTTGGTGCTTGGGTATCTTATTTTTTTTCGGAATGAATTTCGGAATGAATTCCTATTTTATACAGCATGAAATCGTAGGACAATCTTGTAAGACTTTAATCATTGGGGAATCACATATTCGTTCCGGGTTGAATCCGGAATGGATGGAAGATGCTGCCAATATTGCACAACCCGCAGAAAATATATTCTTGACATTCCATAAATTAAAAAGATACATACAATTACACCCCAAAACCCAAGCAGTCATTTTGGGTATTGGACACAATACTTTCTCTGGTTTTAATGATACCAAATTCAGGGATGCACATTTTGCACACGAATTCATGAATAGAGCCTACGCCATCATTCCGATACGAGCCTTGGAATCCGTAGGTCCTGACTGGAGAATTTATACCAAGACATACATTAAGAATATGCTACTTTATCCCAGAAAAAAACACGATGCATTCATTGGCAGATATCATCCAATTATTCAGGATGCAAGGCAGCAGGAAGTAGATATTTTCATTCAAAGACATTATTATAAAAATGATACGACCCTCTATCCTATTTCTGATATTTCCATTCAATATTTGGATTCAGTAATTTATTATTGCCAGGAGAAAAACATAGAATTATCCACTGTATATATTCCACAGCAAGAAGCATATGTGGCATTAATCCCAGAGATATACCAAGAACAATTCAACACAACCAAACAACATCTGAATCATTTGAATATTCCTTTATATGATTTCCATCAAGAAAGATTAGATGAAAGTTATTTTGCTAATTTTGACCATCTGAATCACAAGGGTGCAGAATGGCTGACCAAGGAATTGTTACAAAGAATGCATAGTGAATAAATCAATTTGAATGGGGGTACTGAATTTAATGAATGGGATTTTCAAGAAGGTTTCCAAGAAGCCTAATATTCCTATTTGTATTTTCACCCATCATAAATGTGGCACAACATTGTTCAGAAAATGCTTCAAGGAGATTGCCATTGCCTTTGACTGGAATTTTATTGCATTGAAAGGATATCAAAAAAGAATTCCGGAGGGATATGATATAATCCTATTCAGTCATTCGGGTTTGGATTTTAATCTAAATCCCAGAACATTCAGGGGCGTTCATCTTTCTAGGAATTATAAGGACATTCTAATTTCGGGATATTTATATCATAAAAGATGCAGGGAAAAATGGTGTTTGAATGAGAATTTCCAGATGGACAAGCCTATTCTTTTTCCACAAATCCCATATTCACAGCAACACCAACCCTACGAATGGAAAAAGACCTACATATCGAATCTCAACGGATTATCCTATCAAAAAAACTTATTACAATTATCCCAGGAAAAAGGAATTCTTTTCGAAATGGAAAGGTATGCTTCCTGGACGATTCAGGATTTACAACAATGGAATCATACCAGGGATAATGTTTTGGAAATCCAGTTTGAAAAAGTCATGGAACAGTACCAGTCAACATTCCAAGAAATTTTCGAATATCTCGAATTTCAACCCCAACAAATAAAAAAGGCCCTACACATCATAAAGAAACATGATTTGTCCCGGATGTCATCCGAACAAATCGATATGAACCCAATGATTCACGCTACAAAAACTTCCAAATGGGAAGATTATTGGTCCGATAGTTTGGAAAAAGAATGGTGTAAGAGGATCAATGAATAAATGGACTCTATTCCAATTCTTATAAATGTCGCTCTGCATGATAGGATGACCTGACCAAAGGTCCACTCTCGACAAAATCGAATCCCCTTTCCAAACCAGCTAATCGATATTTTTCGAAAATGTCCGGATGTACGAATTCTGCTACTGCGAGGTGCATTTTGGTAGGTTGGAGATATTGGCCGATGGTTACGACGTCCACACCCATTTCACGCAAATCATCCAGGATACGAAGTACCTGGTCTTCCGTTTCTCCCAATCCGACCATGAATCCGGTCTTGGTCCGTTTACCGAAGTCCTTGATGCGCTTCAGTTCTTCAAGGGAACGTTTATATTTTCCTTGAGGACGTACTTTCCTGTATAGTTCCTCAACGGTTTCCATATTATGGGACACGACCTCCTGTCCCCCTGAAATCATTCGTACCAAGGCTTCCCAATTCCCTCTGACATCAGGGATAAGGGTTTCGATGGTGGTACTTGGCGATTGTTCCTTGACTTGCTTAACTGTCTGATACCAAATTTCCGCACCACGGTCCTTGAGTTCATCCCTATTGACGGATGTGATTACCGCATGCTTGACCTGCATCAATCTGATGGCTTCGGCTACCCTGCGGGGTTCATCCTCATCATATTCGTTCGGACGACCGGTCTTTACGGCACAGAATGAGCAAGAACGGGTACATACATTCCCCAGAATCATGAATGTTGCCGTACCTGCACCCCAACATTCACCCATATTGGGACAGTTCCCACTTTGGCAAATGGTATGGAGATTATAGGTATCCACTAATTCACGGACACGTTTGTATTCCTTGCCTATCGGCAATTTCACCCTTAACCAATCAGGTTTTCTTTCCCTTGGTGGTTTCTTATTATTATCGACAATTGGCAAGTCTATCATAGTAGTAACAGATGGGTATGTGAATGTATACCTTAGATAACAAATGCAAAGATAGCTAAGTTGATATCAAAGTGGAATTAATTGCTTCGCTTTCCGAATTGGAATGCCAAATAAACATTCAGGAATGCCATCTGATTATCGGCCTGTTCGACCATGATGGGTACTTTCTTGTAGTAAACATCCAGCATGAATCCGAATTCCAGTGCCTTGACAAACTCGTCAAATGCTCCCCAATCCAGATGCAGTGCAATCTTGGCATGTCCTCCCGGAATAACGGATAGGTCATTCCAGCCATATCTGAATCCGGAAGAATTGATGATATTCCCTGTATCAAGGAATGCATCAGCATACTGTTCAGTATAAGGTGTCCTAACGAAAATCAAATCACCATCCTGATTCACTTTCAGATCCAGATAATAAGGTTTCAGTACACCTAGGGTCACACCTCCCATATATGACATTCCTACTGCTACCCCTCTCCTTTCCTGCTTTTCAGAAAAATAGCGCTTCTCTCCCCAACCTCCTCTGGCTACAAAGAGTGAATTCTGCTTACCGAAGACATAGGCACCACCCGGGTTATTCTGGAAAGAACCCAAGGAGCGGTTATTGTTACGGGATTCCTTGGGATGCTTTAATGTACCCAATTCAACCTGATAGAATGTAGTCCTGTAATAGGTCTTGATTTTTGCCTTATTCATGGCCAAGGCAAAGATTCCATTGGTATGGAGTCTGAAATCGAATGTCAGTTCCTTATTGTAAATGACCCCATATGTTTCTTCTGTTTCGAATCCGGATTGAGCTACGGATGAACAGGTCAGAAAGATAAGAAGTAAGGTTGTGGTTATGATATGCCTCATACGCTAAGTATTGCGATTATTACCCAATTTAATAATTATTAGGGATAAAAGTGGGAAATGGCAGCAGTCCCGACTTGGATTAGTAGCTAAACGCTATTTGGGGGACATAAGTTGCGATATCCGACATGATAGCAGGAATATGGACTAATCATGATTCCAATCCCCTTTAAATAAAAAGGGTGCAACATCGTCATATGCTGCACCACTTACTCGGTTTTGATCTATTTGTGGACTATTTTCTAGTTTTTCTTCTTGAAGATATCTCCCCAATTGAAACCGTCTCCATCCTTTTTCTTTTTCTTCTTGTTCTTCTTCCTCTTATTCTTCCACTTCTGGAATTTGGTGGGTCTCTTATTGATGATGTACCTTACCGAAAGGGATGATTCTCCGGCAAATGCCTTTTCACCCCCTGTTATGTTGAATGCCGGTTTATAATCATAACTCACATTGAATCGGCCTATGGATATCTCCCCTCCTGCAATGAATGATACTCCGAATGGATCGTCATATGCAATACCATCATTGGCTTGTCCGGTGTACCACCCCTTGTGAACTCCCATTCCTGTATACACATTAAAACGCTTGAATAAAATGGGAAAATGCTGTTCTCCCAATAGGGTTACGGTTACGAGATCCTGTTTGAAACGATTGTTTACGATTCCCTCGATGGTCGTCTTATTGGCTATTCGTTGTTGGACAGACAAACCGATACCCGAACCCATTCTTAGGCCCACTGCGGTATTATAGGTTTGTGCTTGAATCATGGTTGTACTAAGGAGGAATGCGAAAACAAAAGTTAGGTACTTCATATCGTTTAATTTTCCTAAAAAACGCCGTCCGAAAAAGCTTTATTATGAAATATTGAGTGGATATAGTTAATCTTACGTTAAGGAATTTTTGTTGTGTTAAGGCTTTCGGAAATAACCCTTTAAACTTGAATTTACCACTCTCTCCAAGGAGCTGTAATATCCAAATCATTCTCAATTATGAAGCCTGTTGTGGTAACGGCTTTGTCTATGAATTCACATAATTCCTCTCTTTCCATCGTTTCGATGAAAGCATCATAATCCAGATTTATCCGATTGATTTGTTGTACCAATCGTTTTACTGAAGTATAAATCGGGCCTGCTTTCTTTTTTTCGGTATGTTCCATTATTTTTTCCAAAAATGACAGAAGACAAGTTTCTACGACTCCGATATTCTCTGGGGTAAATAAATCATCACCATCGGTCATTCTCTTTTTCCATTGGATGGTAGGAATTTCTTTTTTTAATTGTTCCAATTGTGGTACACGTTCGGGGCGGATATTTTTCCTTTGCCGGCCCAGCATCCTTTTGAGCTCCATTTGGGATAGCTCATTTCTGGAAAATTGAATACATCTGATCCAGATTAATTTATTACCGGCATCCAAGGCAGTTAATAATCGGAATGTTCCCATATTGAACCACCAAGCCTGTCCGTAATTTACTTTCATTCTTTCAAAAGGCTTTTTTCCTAATTTCCGAATGACTTCCTTGTCGGTATCTCCTTGCTTCAGATCGTAGGGTAATGAAGTTGGAAATGGAATTTGAGTATCATAATAATGATTATCAAAAGTAACCTCCGTCAGGATTAATTCATCACCATCTTCATCGAGTAGGCCTATCGGAGTACCGAAACCGGATGTATATCTTTTATTTCCATTATAGGTCAGGAAAATATCATGGCGGTCGTTTGTTGCATTCACATCATACTGAAAACCTGAGACATCCAGATTATCACCATTATCCAATTCAATTCGGAATTGTTGGAGATGTTGTTTTAAAAGAGGTTCGTGGATTGAATAACCTAAAAATAGGATCAGATCCTTTTCTTCCATTGGAATATATTTTTCAAGTCATCATTAGAATGGATATTCTAATCCAAAGTGACCAAGGTGACGCCATCACCTCCCTTATTATTTTCAGGATGGGACATTGAGGCTACATTGGGATATTCCCTTAATTTTGTTTTCACCGCTTTCCTAAGGATACCATCTCCCTTACCATGTACGATTTCGATATGGTCCACTCCTGTCATGACGGCTTCATCCATATATTTTTCAAGCAATTGCAGTGCTTCATCCCGTCTCATTCCTCTTAGGTCAATCCTAGAATTGAATTTAGCTCGCTGCTCTATGATATCTGATTTGACGCGTTTTTCCCTTTGTATCATCAGAGGTTCCCCTACCAATTCCAGATCCCTTAAATGTGTCATGATCTTAATCATCCCCATTTCGACTTCCACCTTTTTCTTATCCACTCTGGTGACCTTACCTGTTGCACCACCTGTCTTCAATTTCACAAAATCCCCTACCACTATGGGTCGCTCCAATTTCTGGGATTCCTTGTAATAAATTTTCTCTTTCAGATCATGGACTTCCTTGGTATTATTCTGTCTTTTCTTCCTTGCCTCCTCTGCCAATTTCTTAGCTTTTTCAAGGTTTTTCTCCTCTTTTATTTCCCTGACTAATTTTTCAAGGGTTTTATTATCCCTGGCAGCCTGCTGCATATTCCATTCCTTGATATCCAGCTTGAGTTTTTTCCGGCCTACTTCCAATTCACCTGATAATTGCTCATAATTACGAATGAGCTTATCCAAGTGTTGTTGGCGATTAATGGCAGCTTCCAACTTTTCTTCCAGTTCTTGTTTTTCCTTTTGCAAATCAATTAATAATTGATCCACGGCCCTTTCGTTCTTACCTATTTTCTTTTTGGCATATTGAATCACCTTTTTATTCAATCCGATTTTATTGGCAATTTCGAATCCATATGAACTACCTGGTTTTCCTACCTGTAATTCATATGTAGGAGAAAGTGTATCCTTATCAAAACGCATCGCACCATTTACGATTCCGGGTGTCTTAAAGGCAAAAACCTTTAGATTTGAATAGTGTGTGGTAACAAACGCAAATGCTTTTTTATGGTGTAATTCCTTTAGGATGGCCTCAGCTATGGCACCACCAATTTGTGGGTCGGTACCCGAACCGAACTCATCAATCAGGATAAAGGAACGGTCATCAGCGTTCTGGATGAATGCTTTCATATTCTTTAGTCGGGATGAATATGTACTCAAGTCGTCCTCTAGGGATTGTTGGTCTCCGATATCTGCAAAGAAAGAGTGGAAAATACCAAATTGGGATTCTGGGTCGCAAGGCACCAACATCCCGGCTTGCAGCATCATCTGTATCAATCCAGCCGCTTTCATGGATACGGATTTTCCACCCGCATTCGGTCCACTAAGCATCAATACCCTATTCCTACCGTGTAATACCAAATCAAAAGGAACAGTCTTTTTCCTTTCTGCCTTATTCTTCAGTAGCAACAAGGGATGATAGGACTTCATGAATCCCAATTTGGGTTCATCCTTGATCTTAGGTAGGTCAGCTCCCAATTGTATAGCCAAATATGCCTTGGCCTGTATTACATCCATTCGTATCAGGAATTCCTGATACTTTCTCATGATGGGTATATAAGGCCTGAGTTTGGCACAAAGATTCCTGAGTATCCTCACAATTTCCCTGCGCTCCTCATTACTAAGGTCAAAAAGGTCATTATTGATATTGATGATACCATCAGGTTCTATAAAGGCAGTTCGTCCTGTTGAGGATTCATCGTGTATGATTCCCTTGATTTTCCTCTTATGTTCTGCAGGAACAGATAAGACTCGTCTACCATTTCTGAAACTCTCGACATTATCAGTAAGCCATCCCTTGTTCTTATAATTCTGAATGGTGGTGGCAAAAAGTTTGTTCAGTTCCCTATGTTTCGAGGACATGGCCTTTCTTATCTGTACCAGTTCGGGGGAAGCAGTAGGTCTGATATTTCCTTCCTCGTCAATAATTTTCTCAATACTCTCAATCAATCCCTCATCAAATGACAAGGGTCTGATGATATCATATATGGTAGGATAGATTTTTTGATTGTCCGGATGGAAGAATCGGAATAAATCCCTTACGAGCCAGAGTTGGTTTTTTATCAGTAGGATTTGCTCTATCGGAAGAACATATCCCTCTATCTCCAACATTTTCAATTCTTCTGTGACATCCTCATAATTCCCCATGGGAATATGTTTACTCTCCTCTATCGAAAGGGTATATTCCTTGACTTCCTTAAGCAGTCTGTCCAGTATGAATATCTCTGTACGGGGTTTGATTTTTCTAACCATCTGCCGTCCGGGAGCTCCCTTACACTTCAATTCCACAATCTGGAGTATTTTATCAAACTCCAATTTTTCCAATATATCGTTGGGTAAAAGTTCCATGATTCGTTGTCGTATCCGTCTTTATTCCTTTGTAAGGATGCCAAGATAATAAAGTCCCTCCATGTTTTGCGACTTTATAGAAAACCATCCTTTTCATTCAGGACTCTGTTCCCATATTCCCAATCGAATTCTCTTTCAGGAATAACAATGGCATTACAAAATATGTCTGTTTTGCTAGGCTTTCCAAGGCCCGATATCACTTAAATAAACGTCATGCATTAGAATGAGTTCCCATACGAGGTCACAAATTTTACAATTATCCAATTTTTCTTCAAAGGAGTTAATGAATATGTAATTAGGGTATGTTTTTTGATTTATTTCTGTTAACAAAACATCATAACAAATTCTAATACAATTGTTTACCCGTATGAGGAAATTTCACAAATCTAGTCTTTTCTTATTCTTCATTTTCCTTTCTGTAAGTTCATACGCAACTCATATTGATGATTGTGAGGTGTTAGTTACTGAGAATGAAGACTGTATCGAATTCGATGATGGATGCTATGACATCCAACCCACATCCCAAATGATGGATCCATTGGTAGTGAGTCTGCTTTGTCCCGCCACTCCGGGTTCAGAGGGTTTTGCCGAAGAAACCGTTGACGTCACCGTAGGTGCCACAGTAGGAACCGGAGCAGGAAGTATTACATTTCCATCTGGTATCTATTCTACGATTCCTGCGAATGCCATTGATGTCAACGTTGCACTAACCACAGAGTTGGAGGCTTTCGGGGCTTCTTGGTTGAGTGAGTTGACCATCAATATTGCAGCACCAGGGACATTTGCCGATGGTACTTCCCAACCATCCAATACGAATGGTAATGGTACTGAAACCTACACCACGGATTATGGTGATAATGACCCTACGGGGCTTTGGGACTTTACAATCGTAGATTCTTCCAATGATCCCGGTGTGGATGCAGAAGTCACATTTACCTTGACACTGACCTGGACCGTACCTCCTGTACCCTCCGATTGCGATACCATTATCTGTAATGCAAATTCATTCGTCATTGACAGTGAACTCCCCGGACTGACCTACAATTGGTCTACCGGTGGGACGACCCAAAGTATTACGGTTACAGAATCCGGTACCTATACTGTTACAGTAACAGATGGAACAGAGACTGCGGTCGATGATGTAACCGTTTTGTTCGGTGATGCAAGTGTAACCAATGATGTCAGTATTTGTGATGGTCAAACCTATACTGTAGGAACCAGTGTATATAACACCACAGGAAATTATCAGGATGTATTCACTTCCTATTTAGGTTGTGATTCCATTGTAAATACGAATCTGGTTGTAGGTTCAGCCGGTACGACGGATATCTTCCCGACCATTTGTGATGGGGAATCCTTCACTATTGGCTCAAGTACTTACAACAGTTCGGGTGTCTATACAGATGTCCTGACTTCTTCCCAAGGTTGTGATTCTACGGTCCAAACTAATTTGACGGTTTTGGCTCCTATTGAAACTACCGAGAATGTATCGATTTGTGATGGGGATTCCTATTCTGTAGGAAGCAGTACCTATACCACATCAGGTACATACTCAGATATATTGACATCCTACTTGGGATGTGACTCCACTGTCCAAACAATTTTGGATGTGATACCGAGTACCTTTACGGATGAGGATGTTGTTATTTGCTTTGGAGAATCGTATACCATCGGAACCAGTACCTACAATACGACAGGCAACTATTCCGATTTATTAGAAAATAGTATCGGATGTGATTCTACCGTTAATACGAATCTAATCGTATTGGATGAGATTACTTCAACCCAAGATATCACCATTTGTTTTGGGGATGAATATACCATTGCAGGTAGTGTTTATGATGCTGATGGTACTTATACGGATGTTCTGACTTCTTATCAGGGTTGTGATTCCACAGTTACAACAAACCTAACTGTCCTCCCTGAAAACTTCACTGAGGATTTCGTTCAGATTTGTACGGGTGAATCCTATACCGTTGGGACAAGTACTTATAATACAACAGGTGACTTTACGGATGTATTGACTTCCTACCAAGGATGTGACTCGACTATCCTGACCCATCTTACTGTTGTAACTGAAATTACCGAGGAATTATTCGTTACGATTTGTGATGGGGAAACATACGAAGTTGGAATGAGTAGTTATGATACATCGGGTGATTATGTGGATATGCTAACCAGTAATTCTGGTTGTGATTCCACAGTTACCTTACACTTGACTGTTGCTCCTAATGTCATTTTCGACCAATCCCCTATCCTATGTTTTGGTGATACCTTGTTTGTTGGAGATAATGAATATACCACATCGGGTTCTTTTACAGATGTATTAACGACCTATCAAGGTTGTGATTCTACTGTGAATACAACACTTACCATATTGGATGAAATCATGGTAGAGAACACATTCGAATTGTGTGCGGGAGAATCAGTTTCCGTAGGTGACAATGTATATGATGTAACAGGAAATTATACCGATACGCTTGAATCCGTCAATGGTTGTGATTCTACTGTAATGACATTCCTAACCGTATTGGATGAAATTATAGAGGATTTGGATATTGAAATATGTCCGGGACAATCTGTTACAGTAGGAACGAGTGTCTATGACTCACCCGGAAATTACACCGATGTTCTTATGGCTGGTAATGGATGTGACTCTACGGTAAATCTTACATTGACATTCTCACCTCCAATCGAAACGACCAATGAAGTCCAAATTTGTGCGGGTCAGACTTATATGGAGGGAGATAGCGAATATACCCAAAATGGTACTTATACGGATATGTATACCACACCTGAGGGTTGTGATTCTACAGTCACTACCATTTTGACAGTCGTAGCTCAGATTGAGGTGACTGATGATATCTCTATTTGTGATGGTGAATCCTATTCTATTGGTATGAGTAACTACACTGCTACAGGAACATACACGGATGTACTTATAGCATCAGGTGGTTGTGATTCTGTTGTCACCACCAATCTAACCGTTATTTCTGGTTTGGGTTCCACTCAGGATGTGAGTATTTGTTTTGGAGAAACTTACTCGATTGGAGGAAGTAATTATACTGAAGAAGGAGTTTATACGGATGTGATTCCATCTGTTATCGGTTGTGATTCAACCGTTGTTACAAACCTAACCGTCATTGGTAATAGCCCATTTGACAATCAGGTTCAGATTTGTGAGGGTGATACCTATAGCATCGGAGATAGTAATTATACCCTACCCGGAACCTATACCGATGTATTGGAATCCAGTTTGGGATGTGATAGTACCGTAATCACTACTCTTGAGGTAGTTGTTACCATTAATACAGAAGAAACGATTCTACTCTGTGAGGGGGACGAATACGAAGGGGTTACCTATAATGAGTCCACTACAATCATCAATGAGGGAATCAGCCTCAATGGTTGTGATAGTATCCATACCATTGATATTATTGTAAGTGTTGGACTGGAGGTAGAAATGATTATTCAGGATGATATTTGTGAAACAGGAGAAGGAAGCGCTACTGCTGCCGTGTTCGGAGGTATCCCTCCTTACACATATGAGTGGTCTACAGGTAATACGACGGCATTCCTCAACAATGTAAGCATGGGAGCCTATATTGTTACCGTAACAGATGCCAATGGCTGTACTACAACAGGCACGGGTAATGTGGAGACAACTCCGAATATCAGTGTCAACTTTTCCGTTCAGGATATCAGCTGTAATGGAGAGAATGATGGCGTTATCAATATTGATATCGTAACAGGAACACCACCCTATCAAATCTTCTGGAATGGTCCGAACAACTATCTTTCTAATGATGAGGACATCAATAATCTGGTAGCAGGCCAATATACACTCATCATTTATGATGCAAGTGGTTGTGGTTTCGGAACAAGTGTTACGGTTGAGGAAGCTGCAGCCTTGGATGTAGAAGTCGTCACCTTACCCGGAGTGGCCTACGCAGTAACAACGGGAGGAACAGCACCTTATGAATACTTCTGGAGCAATGGATCCACAGAACCAAGTCTATTGGATATCGATCCAGGAAATTATGTCGTAACTGTAGAGGATGCCAATGGTTGTGTAGTTGTGGCAGAGGGTTTGGTTCAGTTTGCTACACAGGTTCAGGAAATAGATGGATTGGTTGATTTCAATGTAATGCCGAACCCAAGTCAGGGACAATTCCTTGTAGATATCGAAATGGAGTCCTACACAGAAATGAATGTCCAGATTGTGAATATGAACGGACAATCCGTGTTGCAGGATCAATGGCAGGGACAATCCATTAGAGGTACGATTGATCTGACCCAGCATCCTGTTGGCACTTATCTGATGATTATAGATAATGGCCAGCAACGAAAAGTCGAAAAGCTACTTGTGGTGAGATAAACCTAACAGCTTGGAAATAAAAATGGGCGCATTCATTACGAATGCGCCCATTTTTTATGATAATGATTCTGATTAATTCAACTGGGACTGCCTGTTCCAATCATCAACAAAATCATCTTCTTTTTTCCTGTTTCTCCACCATACGAATGCTATTGTGGCCACAATTGTATATGGCATAAGGAATAAGTAAAGGATTCCGAGGTTCAATCCCCTTTGGTCTCCTTGTTCTGCAGTAGCCTTACACATTGCACATTGTGCATCTGCATCCAATTGGATTCCCATTACCAATCCCAAAACCATTACTACTATTAATATCCAATTATACTTTTTCATTACTTCGAATTGTATTACAAATTTACATCAGGAAAAATTCCCACGCCCTATTTTAACACTATTGGTAATAAGGCATCAACATCAAATAACATACAGGTCCAGAAATCGCTACAAATAACCATACGGGAAATACCCATTTTGCCATTTTTCTATGCGCCTCGATCTGCCCTGTATAAGCTCTGATGAACGTAAACAAAATAAACGGAAAGATAACTGCTGCCGAAATAATATGTAGCAGTAATAGCATCAGATAGATGGTTCTCATTATTCCCACTTCTGCCAATTCAGCAGCATCAAGTTCCTTGTCTCCATTGATATCACCATAAATGACTTCGGATGAAGTGAAATGATAGGCTACATAAGACAAGAGGAACAAGGTTGAGAATCCCAAAGCCACATAAACAGCTCTCTGGTGTTTCTTTACATCTTTCTTCTTGATGTAAACCAGTGCCATGATCAATGCAACTGCTGTCAGTGCATTCATAAGTGAATGGAAAGGTGGGAGGAATCCCAAATCCACTCCCTCTGGTAATTGAATCTTGAATTGGGGTCTTCTCATCAATCCTACCAATAAAAGGACGACACCTGTAAGGACCCACGCCACCCTATTCAGGGTTTTTGCTTTAGCTAAATCTGCCATTTTACTTTTCTTTTTCTCGTTCAAATTTAATGGAGGCCTTTTCATCCCTTGGCATCAACAAGGACATCGTCGTAATCATCTTATTCAGTTGGGTAGAATCTGAAGACAAATAATAATTACGGATGACGTTATTGGTGTCCACCAGAATCAGGGCCTGGTCTATGGTGCCTACTATTTTTTCCAAGGAATCGGGCATGATGAAAGCATCATTCCTTAATGAAGCAACTTCACTACTATCGCCGAATGCGAATGACCACTTTACCGGATCAATTCCCTGCTCTATGATTTCTGAACCGAATGTAACCGAATCCCTTACGGACGATTCTATGGTCAGGAATAAAACATCTGGATTATCAATGAACTGGTCGTACACATATTTCATACCGTCAAAGGAAGGTTCTTTTCCTTGGGTATCGGAAAAGTTAACCACAGATAATTTCTTATCATACTTCTTATCGGTAACAAGGGTTCCGTCCGGTTCATTCAGTTGGAATGCTGGCATATTGCCATATTCACCCAAACTCTTCATGATTCCTCGATAAAAATTAGCACCACTATTCAGATAGTACCAAGACATCGCCGGAAAAATGATGAGCATGAATAACAGAACAATATTAATAAGAATTTTCTTCGCCCTACTTGGTGGTTTATACTCCATGATTGTATTCATTTCTCTTACAAACGGAACAACAAAGATACATCACTGTTTGTCGGAATCATGTAATATTTAGGAAGGGATATAAAAAAAGGCGGGATTATTCATCCCGCCTCATTTATTTCTATAAGAACCGATTAGTGGTTATCATCTGAATGATTACCCTGTACATCTTCTTCCTTGATTTCCTTGACATCATCAGCATCGGAATCAATGAAGTACTGATCTGATTCGATGGCATTCTTTTCCTTAACCAATTCTCTACTTTCTCCCCATCTGTTTCCCTCCTGGAAGAATGCGATGATGGCCCAAACCAATAAAAGGGTTGGTAAAAGTACACTCATGGCCAAACCTTTCACCTCATGCTTCATGTGCATGAATTCATATACGATGAAATATGCCTTGTATATGGAAAGGATGATGATAATCAAACCTACAACATAGGCCACCCAAGTAATGTCCTCCATACCTGCAATGATATGGCCCTTGCCGAATAGTGAGAAGATTACCTCAATCAGGGTTACAACTGCCAATAGTAGCATTCCCTTGAATACTTTCTTTTTGGCGTCTTCATAACTCTCATGTCCCATTGATATATCTTTTTATTGTTATTAACTTTATAATCTAGGATGAAACGGAATTAAAGTAGATAGAATACTAGGAATACGAATACCCACACCAAATCTACAAAGTGCCAGTATAATCCAATCTTTTCTACCATCTCATATCCATTCTTTCTCTCTGCATACAACCCACTCATTACATTTACCATGATAATAAGTAGGAAAACAACACCTGAGAATACGTGGAATCCATGGAATCCGGTAATGAAGAAGAACAAAGCACCAAATGCCTTAGGTCCCATTTGTTCGGACATGACCTGTCCCTCATTTTCTCCCTCTATTGCCTTGAATTTCTTAAGGATGTATCCCTCCTTATTGATACGATATCCCGGGAAATCGACATACTCGTCCATTTTTCCATCTTTCATATCAACAGTAAGGCTGTATTCTCCATCATACGAACCATGTGAATGATCTTCCTCACCATGTCCATGATGACCAGCACCTGCCAAATGCATCAGATAGCCGTCTCCACCATCAAAGGTATCATCTGAAAGTGTACCATCCGGGTGTAGATATTGTCCGGCAATCGTATGAGTTCCAAAAGGATTCTTAGTTACTGTCATGTGCTCCACAGCAATCAGATTGCTCCACTCCCAAGCCTGACAGCCAAGGAATCCAAGACCACCAAGAATGGTCAGGAGCATCCAAAATGAAACTCCACCTTGATTTTCCCTGTGTCCTTCCTGTACCGCACGAACCATCGTTACGGAACTGATGATCAAAAGGAATGACATGAATGTAACGAAGATCAATGGTGCATGACCTCCGGGGAAATATTCATGAATACCAAATGGTGCCGTAGAGAATACGGAATCTGGAATCGGCCATGTAGGAGAACTGAATCTCAATGCTCCATAAGCAATCAGGAAACCAGCGAATGTAAAGGCATCCGATAGTAGGAAGTACCACATCATCAGCTTACCGTAGCTGGCTTTCATAGGCGGTTTACCACCTGACCAAGAGTCGTCTTGCATTGCAACTTCTTCCTCTATTAGCGTATCGTGATCGTGAGCCATTATGACTAAATATTTTTAAATGTCTGTTTATAAATTATAGTGTCATCATAAAGAACACTAATAAATAAATCCATAGAATATCCACAAAGTGCCAGTAAGTATAAGTCATTTCGAACCTCAACTTTCTGGTTTCAGTTACTTTGTGTGGTAATGTAAAAGCATGCAAATTAGCCAACAACAAGGCTCCGATACCCCCTAAAACGTGGGCAGCATGAAGACCTGTTATGATAATTATCGTAGCACCTGATGCATTACCATCCAAGTAAATCCCATCTTGGTTCATTTGGTCCCAACCGACAAGTTGGAAATACACAAACAATACCCCAAGAATCAGGGATGCCAACATCAACATCCTATACCCTAACGTATTTCCTTTCTTAAATAAGAAGTAGGAAACATGAAGGGTAATACTACTCAAAACAATAATTGCTGTACTAGTGTAAAAGGCAGATGGTAATTCGAATTGAAGCCAATTACCTGATGCTTGTCTAACCAGATAAAAACTGGTCATCGCGGCAAACATCATACACAAGGAGCCCATCGCCACCCAAAGACTAAATTTCTTCGGATGAATCTTGCTTCTATTGTTTTGGTATTGCATTGATCTTGCATTCATATTTCAAAACTTTAGACCATAAATTGCTCTATCATCATCGCTCCCATGAATAGGGGTAGATAGAAGAAAGAACTGAACATAACGGTTAAAGCTGATTTTCTCGTTTGCTTTTCACTAAAAGCATAACAAAGCCACATATAAACCATGGTCATCAAGGACATCAATACCAGATTGATAATTCCTATGTATCCAAAGTAATACAATCCTCCCACTATTGGGAGAAGAAATGTGGCATGTATTAAGGACTGGATTCCCAATGTAGCAGCATTGGCATCATCAGCGATGATTTTGAATCCGGCTTTTCTGTAATCTTCCTTAGCGAGTTCAGCAATAGCCCAAAAATGGGGGAATTGCCAGAAAAACATCATTCCGAATAGAAGTAATCCTAAAGGAGTGATGGTTCCCTCAAAGGCTACACAACCAATCAGAGCCGGCATGGCTCCGGGAATTGCACCAATCGTAACAGATACTGGTGAAACCCTCTTGATAGGCGTATAAATAAATGAGTATAACAATAGGGAAATAGCACCCAACAAACCAGCCCATGGATTCAGCATGGCTAGGAGTGTGATACCAATCACACTCATCCATCCGGCATTCATCACTGCTTGGGAAATCGTCATCCTACCCTGTGGCATAGGACGATTTTTTGTCCTATCCATCATCTTATCAAAGTCCTTTTCGAGTACTTGATTCAATGTATTGGAAGCGCCCGTAACTAGGAAACCACCCAAGGCAAGCACAACTACCTGTTTCAATGAACCCCAACCGCCCGCAGCAATGAAATATGCCAATACTGCTGATACAACAACCATCAGGTTCAGGCGGAATTTCACCAACTGCTTGAAGTCATCCACTCTGGTCGCGAGTGAAGTCCATTCGTTTTGATATGTAGTAGGCTTAGCCAATTCTATTGTTATCTACTAATTTTGAATTAATGTGCGTGTTCCTCGTCGAATAATTTCTCCTCATCAGAAACAGGTTCGATTTGAGGAATATACTCACGACCACCTTTACCATAATCATATGCACCACGGTGTACAGCAGGGATTCCACCAGGCCAGTTACCGTGACCAGCATTAATTGGTGTAGTCCATTCTAATGTAGTAGCACCATATGGGTTTCTTGTCGTTTGCTTCTTACCATAGAAAATACTGTAGAAGAAGTTCACGATAAAGATGATTTGGAAACCGAATGTAATGATAGCTGCAATGGTGATGAACTGATTCGTTTCAGCAAACTGACTTGAAAAATCAAAAGTTGTGAAAGAATAGTAACGTCTTGGTACACCAGCCATACCTAGGTAGTGCATTGGCCAGAATACTGCGTAAGCACCAATCATTGTACCCCAGAAGTGGATCTTACCCAATGTATCGTTCATAAAACGACCATACATCTTAGGGAACCAGTGATAAACCCCTGCAAACATTCCAAAGAATGCAGCAACACCCATTACGATGTGGAAGTGAGCCACTACGAAGTAAGTATCGTGCATTGGAATATCAATTGCTGAGTTTCCAAGGAAAATACCTGTCAAACCACCAGAGATGAACAAGGAAACGAATCCGATAGCGAACAGCATACCCGGATTGAATCGGATGTTACCTCCATATAATGTCGCAATCCAGTTGAACACCTTTACAGCGGATGGTACCGCAATAATCAGTGTAAAGATTACGAAGATATTCGAGATGAATGGATTCACACCTGCCATGAACATGTGGTGGGCCCATACGATGAATGAAAGGAATGCGATAGCTAGGATGGATAATACCATAGCCTGGTAACCAAAAATCGGTTTCCTTGAATTCACTGCCAATACTTCTGATACCAATCCCATCGCTGGCAATATGATAATATATACCTCAGGGTGTCCTAGGAACCAGAAAAGGTGTTGGTATAGGATAGGTGAACCTCCCACTTGCTCCAATGCCTGACCTCCTACGAAGATTTCGTTAAGGAAGAAACTGGTACCCAATTCCCTATCACACATTACTAGGAACAATCCTGAAACCAATACTGGGAATGATAAAAGACCCAATATAGCTGTGATAAAGAATGCCCAGATAGTTAATGGCATTCTCCAAAGGCTCATACCTTTGGTACGAAGATTCAATACTGTTGTAATATAGTTGATACCTCCAAGTAGTACGGATACTACAAAGAATACCAAACTCAGAATCCACATGGTCATACCTGCCCCTGAACCGGAACTGGCTTGAGGCAAACCACTCAGTGGAGGATAAGCTGTCCAACCACCCGAGAATGGCCCTGTACTTAGGAACAATGATGCGAACATAATCGCTCCTGCAAGGAAAAAGAACCAATAGGAAAGCATATTCAATAGCGGAGATGCCATATCCCTTGCTCCCAATTGTAAGGGTATGAGTAGATTACTGAAAGTACCCGATAATCCCGCAGTCAGTACGAAGAATACCAGTATGGTACCGTGCATGGTTACCAATGCATAATAGAACTGTGGATCCAATGTTCCAACTCCGTCAGATACTACAATCCATTTTCCAAGGATAGGTTTCAACCAAGCAAGACTAGCTTCTGGAAAACCTAATTGTAAACGGAAAACCAAAGACATCAGACCACCGATAACACCCCAAAACATACCTGTAATCAGGAATTGTTTTGCAATCATCTTATGATCTTGGCTAAAGATGTAATGAGTGATGAAATTAGATTGGTATTTATCGCCATGATGATGGTCATGGAAACCATCTTCCATTACGTCAGCGAACTTTACCTCTTCAATCAAAAACTCATCATTATGTTTCAAATCTGCCATCTTAGAAAAAATTATCAGATCTAAATTCCAATATAGGAATGGTTATTTTAAAATTTATTGTCCTGCTTCTTCCTGTTCAGGTGCATCAACTGGTGCCTCAGGAGTTTCTGGTGCAGGAGCCGGTGCTGGTGCTGCTGCATCTTCCTCTACTTCAGGAGTTGCAGGTGTAGGATCATCCGAAGGTGCTTGATCAGCTGCTTTTCTATCAGCAATCCTTTTTTCAATTGTAAGCGTAGCCTTATCCAAGAACGGATCTTCTTCTGTACCCCTGATTTCAGTTAGGTATAGAGACTTTTCCTCATTGGCTAATAACCAAGCATTATATTCTTCAGCAGTCACAACCCTTACAATCTTACGCATACTGTAGTGTGACTTACCACAAAGTTCAGCACATGCCAACTCAAAGTTGAATTCTTCCCAACGCTTAGGTCCGTCCGGTTCGTCTGGATCAGCAGGAACATTCCACTCCGGATATTGACTTAGGTGCTCTCTGTATTGCTCAGTAGTCATATCAGGTGTGAACTTGAAGTAAGTAGGCATACCTGGTACAGCATCCATTTTCACAAAGAAGTGAGGAATATCAAAGTTGTGCAATACATCCCTAGAAGTAATTCTTGCACGGATAGTTGTATTCACTGGTAGAACCAACTCATCCAAGATGATATCATCAATATTCTTAGGATCATCCCAAACCTGACCTACTTGGTTGGTTGGTGTGATGGCCTTATAATATTTCTCACCGATCTTTCCATCCATACCTGGGTGACGGAGCGTCCAAGCGAACTGCATACCTGTAGCCTCAATCTCGATGTATTCATTGTCCTTTCCTGTAACCAAACCAACAGATTCAGCTTCAGTAGAAACGTCTGACATGGTATCATTCCATACCATAAGACCGAATACTACAAGGATGGCCATTACAACAGCAGGAATCAAAGTCCACACTACCTCCAACTTATTGTCATGAGGCATATATAATGCTACTCTACCCTCCTTTGCTCTGTATTTATATGCAAACCAGAATAACATGATCTGAGTCAATATGAATACGATACCCGTAAAGAATAAGGTAACATTGAATAATTGCATAATATCCCTTGCATGCTGTGTTGGTAGGATATTTGGTCCATAACCCAACATGTAAGGAGCATAATAAATGGCTGACGCCACTGAATACACAAGGAATCCAACCATGAAAAGAATCATCATCCTTGCATTGAACTCGTTCTTATCGTGTTCAGCTTGCTTCTCTCCTCGTAACCTTGCAGCTACTTCAGTGATATTTCCGATTTGTACGACGATGACAATGATGAAAACCAAAATCAACGTGCCTACTACATACATCATGATGAATAAAATTAATTTTTAATATCGCTCCTCAAAATTACTAATAGGTAAACTGAAAAGCCTTATTTATGTTTTCAGACCTGACTTGTTTAGACAGAATCTAATTAGTGGTGTCCACCATCTTCCATGTTTCCACCACCATAACCAACATGGTGATGTAAACTCTCATCCAAATAAGGATCATTCTTAGGTACCAAAGCTGCCTTTGCCAATGAAGTGAATACTACAAAGTAGAAGAATGCTAAGAAACCAATGAATGTACCCAATTCTAATAAACCAGGAACTGTGAAACCCATTCTGAATTCAGTATCATGGTGGTGTCCGTCATGACCACCGTGATCTCCATGCTCACCTCCGTGGTGACCTGCATGATCATCACCATGATGGTCGTCATGGTGACCATCGCTATGATGCTCATCATGATGTCCGTCCGCACCGTGATCATCGGAATGACCATCCTCGTGTGCCTCCTCTCCGTGATGATGATGCTCGTCTGCATTAGCAGCATCTTCGTCATGGTGGTGGTGCTCACCATCAGCATGTGCTTCATCTCCATGAGCATGGTCTGCATCATCGTGAGCATGATTGTCATCTTGGAAATTCGTTAACATGGCTGTAGCATCTGAATTCGGAGCCTCATTCAAGAATCCTGTCTCGCTATGGTCATCAGCATGTCCATGATCACCTGCACACTGATAAGAGTGCCACATGTGCTCAGTATGAAGTGCACCAGGCTTAATCATTTGGAAGAAATCCCACCAGTGTCCGAAAAGAACCAATACACAGACGAAAGTCAGGATACCGAACTTACGCTTTGCATCATTCCTTACCAATACCAAAAGTGGTAAAGCAAAGTTCATGACAAGATTAGCCCAGAACAATAATGGATAATCATTCATTCTTCCATCGAAATATATTGTTTCCTCACCTACGTTAGCATACCAGATTAACATGAATTGAGAGAACCAAAGGTATGTCCAGAAGATAGAGAAACCGAATAGGTACTTACCCAAATCGTGGATATGCTCACCACTGATATATGAGAAGTAGCCCCTTCCTTTCAAATAAATAATCGTTAGGATTAACAATGCCACAGCACTCACTAACCAACTAGCTGTTGCATACCATGCAAACATGGTACTATACCAGTGAGAGTCAATTGACATCACCCACAACCAAATCAAGGCAGCACTTGTAAAACCACCGAATGGCATGAAGAAAGCAGAAACCAACTTCATCTTCTTGTGGTGGGAATAGGACTCATCGCCATTGGCATCCTCACTTAGGGACAACCTACGGAACATGATAACACAAGCATACCATAAACCACCGAATACCAATGTGGCTCCCAAATAGAATGAAGAATTCAAGAATCCTGCCTTTGAACCAATAATTGGATCAAAACATTCTGATGCCTCGTCAGTGATGTTAGGGAAATTCCAGTGGTATATATGGTGCATTCCTAACTGGGAACCCAACCAAATCAATAGAATGGAAACCAAACCGAAAATCAAGAACTGAGCCTTGGCTTCTAGTAATCTTTTCCATACAGTATGCCATCCCGAATAAGCCAAAACCTTGGCTGCCAAAAGGAACATTGAGATGAATGCAATACCTGTAAAGAAAACGGTATTGTGTAGGAAATTGGTCCAGAATCTCAGGTGATGGTCATCACTACCCTGAAAATAGGTTATAGCAAGACAAATCACACCCAGACCCATCAGTCCACCCAAGACAGATTTCTCCCTGCCTGTGAACTCAAACTTCTCTGAAATATCAATATCTTTAGTATGGTGGCCCATTATATATTATATTATAAAGCTTCTAAAGTTTGTTTCTAGTTTATCTTGACAAGATTGAGAATTCCGTTCTACGGTTCTTAGCTCTACCTGTCTCAGTTGCGTTGTTAGCTACCGGATTGGATTCTCCATATCCTACAGCCTGTAGTCTGTTAGCTGTTATACCCTTGGCTATCAGATAATTCTTTACAGAATTAGCTCTTGCATCAGAAAGGGATAAGTTACTATCAGGATTTCCAACATTATCTGTATGACCTGCCACTTCAATTGTTGCAGTTTCGTACTTCTTAAGAATCTCAGCTAGGATATTCAATTCCAATTTAGACTCAACCTTAAGATTAGCCGAACCAGTATCGAAGAATACGTTGTTCAAATCGAATTTGGCAGCAGCAGTCTCTGTACGAACAGCCTTACCGAAATCACGAGCCAACTCACTCTTATCCAAATCAACAGCCATATCCGTATCTACGAAAGGAACAGCCCAGGCATTCAGCGTATTGTCATACATATTGTAGTTCAATTTCTTCTCCTTGGCCTGTAGGCTTCTGATGTAATGGATTACCTGCCATCTTTCTTCATAAGATAACTTATCAGTATATCCACCCATTACACCCTTACCATATTGAATTGCATGATAGTAACGACCATTCTCAGCATTGATTAGGTCATCCGTCAAATAGCTGGTTGGTTGTGCAGGGTACTTGACATTGGAGTTAGCCTCATCGACTAACCAACCATTACCGTCACCCTTATTACCATGGCAAATACCACAATAGATTTCATACAATTCCTTTCCCTTGGCCAATCCATCCTCTGTGATAGGATAAGGATTCATACGAAGTTCCTCTGCTGTATAAGCATAGGTTCTTCCTTCCTCTGTATTGGGAATGTAATAAGGTACACTTCCATTCACAGGAACAGCGATGGCATTGGTAGTTGTTTCACCTCTCAATACCTTAATCTTATTGGCATAATCCTTACCTGAAGCATTCAATGCTCCGGCATATCCTCTTGGCACTGTTCCCTGAACAGGCTTATTGTGCAAGGTCAGTTCATATCTGGACTTACCAGAGTTCGTACTTTCCTCACTTTGAGGATCCCAGGTATTCTGATAATAATAACCATAGGTATTCGCTTCATAAGCGATAGAGTGTCCCATGTCCGGCATATACTCAGAACCTGCGCTATCACCTGAGGCAGGTGAACAAGCCTGAAATCCGACGAGGACCATAAATGCAGCAGCTAGTGCTAATATTCCTTGATATTTCTTCATCACAAGAATGATTAAATCTTTATCTGAATCAGATGGTTTTCTTATTTACTTCTTCGGCGCCTGTTTCATTGAAGAAAGCCTTCATTTCATTGACATCGCCTGATGAAGCATTATTGACATTGAATGCGATACAGAACTTATCATCTGTAATCCTGTCATCCAATATAGGATTCGTAATACCTGGTCCCATACCACAGATGGTATAGAATGTGATTACCATTCCCACACAAGCAAACAATACAGTCAACTCGAATGAGATAGGAATGAATGCAGGTACAGACCAATACGGTTTACCACCAAAAATGATGGGCCAATCACGAGTAAAAACCCATGTCATGAAACCAAAAGCGGTCATGGTACCAGTGATTCCGTATATGAATCCTGCTATGTGTAATCTTGATTCTTCCAAGCCTAAGCAATCATCCAATCCGTGAACCGGGAATGGAGTATATACTTCCATGATGTCCAAGCCTTTCTTGTGTGCATTTCTGATTGCATCCATTAGGACTTCCTCATCATTATATAGACCGTACAAGACTTCGTTATGCTTACTACTAGCCATTATATTGTGAATTGTATCTTGTTTGCTAAATTTAGTGAACTTGTTCTGCTTCTTTCTTCTTCCTGTGAGCTTCAGGACCAGTATACTGGTCACCAGCTGATTTCAGGATAGACTTGATTTCTGCAATGGCAACCACTGGTGCTACTCTTACGAAAATCAGGTAGAATGTGAAGAAGATACCCAATGTACCGATGAAGATTCCTATTTCTACCCATGTTGGTACATAGTAACTCCATGCAGATGGTAAATAATCACGAGCCAATGTTGTAGCAATGATTACGAAACGTTCGAACCACATACCTATATTCACGAATATGGACATGAAGAATGTTACGAAAATGCTCCTACGGAATTTCTTCACCCAGAAAATCTGAGGAGAAAGTACGTTACAGGCCATCATACCAAAATATGACCACCAGTAGATACCCGCTGCTCTGTTATAGAAAGCGAACTGCTCATATACATATCCAGAATACCATGCGATGAATAACTCTGTCAAGTAAGCCACACCTACGATTGTACCTGTAAGTAGGATTACCTTATTCATGGATTCGATATGTGCAACTGTGATATAGTCTTCTAGTTTCAATACCTTTCTGGTAATCAACATCAGGGTTTGTACCATTGCGAAACCAGAGAAAATCGCTCCTGCTACGAAGTAAGGAGGGAAAATCGTGGTGTGCCAACCTGGAATTACAGATGTGGCGAAATCGAATGATACGATGGTGTGTACAGAAAGTACGAGTGGTGTTGCAAGACCTGCAAGGATAAGGGATAATGACTCCCATCTTTGCCAGTGCTTGGCCTTTCCTGTCCAACCGAATGAAAGGAAATTATAGAATTTCTTACGGAATCCTCTAGCTCTATCCCTTACTGTGGCAAAATCAGGAACAAGACCTGTGTACCAGAATAATAATGATACTGTGAAATAAGTGGATATCGCGAATACGTCCCAGAGTAGTGGTGAGTTGAAGTTCACCCAAAGTGGTCCACGAGTATTAGGATAAGGAAGTACAAAGAATGACAACCAGATACGTCCCATGTGGATACCTGGGAACAATGCCGCACAAATTACGGCAAAAATGGTCATCGCTTCTGCTGCACGGTTTACACCTGTACGCCATTTTTGACGGAAAAGGAGAAGGATAGCGGAAATCAATGTACCGGCGTGACCGATACCAACCCACCAAACGAAGTTGGTAATATCCCAGCCCCAACCGATGGTTCTGTTCAAGTCCCAAGTTCCGATTCCTTGCCAGATGGTCCATAGGATACAAGCTACACCAAAAGAGAGGCAAGCAACTGCCACTATAAAGGCTGCGATCCATGCCGGACTGGGTGTACGCTCAGTTGGTGAGCATATATCTTCCGTAATCTGATGGTAGGTTTTGCTACCATTCACTAACGGTTCCCGAATTGGAGAAACAACTGCACTCATATTAATTAGTTATCAGTTATCAGTACCTGGATTCTAGCGTAATCACTGACTGATGAATGATTATTAAATTTTCAATTCATTAAGGATGCTTAGGCATCCATTTTAGTATTCCTATTGTGAATCTTCGCTGTGTACATCACTGATGGTGCAACGTTGATTTCCTCAAGAGCGAAATAATTCAATGGAGACTCCATTTGCTTACTTACCATACCCTCCTTATCGTTTCTATCACCGAACACGATAGCTCCGGTAGGACAAGCGGTCTGACAAGCAGTCTTCACATCATTATCCTTTAATCTTCTACCCTCACGCTTAGCGGTCAGCTTACCTTCTTGGATTCTTTGAACACAGAAGCTACATTTCTCGATCACACCACGAGAACGGACTGTAACATCAGGATTAAGTACCATACGAGTCAGGTTATCCGCACCGAATGGCAAATCTTCACCATTGATCGGATATTCATTCGCAGGCCAGATATCAGCTGTGGTATAATCCAACCAGTTGAATCTACGAACCTTGTAAGGACAGTTGTTCGCACAGTAACGAGTACCGATACATCTGTTGTAAGTCATTTGATTCAATCCCTCGGAGGAGTGGTTGGTAGCAGCTACCGGACACACATTCTCACAAGGTGCATTATCACAGTGTTGGCACATCATGGGTTGGTAAACCACATTCGGGTTATTTACATCCCCATAGAAATACCTATCAATACGCAACCAAGTCATTTCATGGTGGCGATAAACCTCTTTCTTACCTACAACAGGTACATTATTCTCAGCCATACAAGCGACCGTACATGCTGCACAACCTGTACAAGCATTCAAATCGATATGCATTGCCCAGTGATGTCCCATCTTGAACGTATCCTCGTGTCCTGGGTAAAGGGTCTTTTTATTAAGATACTGGGCATGTGAACGCTTCTTCGTCAATTTCTCAACGAAATCACCTACTTCATCAACATGAGCATTGTAAATGATGGAACGATCCGTCAAGGAACCTTGGTAACTCAATACCTCCTCATCCACATTGATGACTTCTTCAGAGCCTTCTTTCGTACCCGTAACACCCATTGTGTGGTGATACTGGACGCAAGCGAATTCCCTTTCCCTTTCAGATTGTTTGGTTACCTCACATTCAGACCAATACTGAATCAAACCATCATTATTGTAACGACACATTGGAAATAGATTCTTTCCTGTATCCTTACCTGCACTTGTAACCACGGTCCTACCATAACCAAGGCCACAGGATACTGTATTATCCATCTGGCCGAAAGTCGGTGTAATAGGAATGATAGCGGATAAGCTGTTTGCAGTTACTTCTGCCAAATCCGTATTACCCTTTGAATCCTGATTCAAGTCCTTGAATGACTTGTAATCATTGTTTCCATTGAATGTGATATTCGTACCCAAGTAATTACCCCATACGGTACGATTAACGGGATCCGGCATTTCCTGTAACCAAGGATTACCTGCATATTGTCCCGCTCCCATATTTACTGTTTCGTAGAAGTTGATTTCAACTTCAGCGGAAGACACCTTATTGATCTTGGATGCAGCAGAGCTGGCATCGCCTGCAAATACGGCAGGAGCAGCTTCAGAAGCCACATGGAATACTCCATCATGAAGTACTGTATCCCAGAAAGAATCAAAAGAAATGAATTGGGACTGCTTCGGGAAGATATTAGCTTTCCAATAGTTTCTCAATATATTGTAGTATGGTTGGTCACCAAAACCAGCATCTACTGCCAGCTCCTCATTAGTAGACAACCACATCAACAAGCTCAATTCCTTTTGTCTTGTATCGTATAATGGTTGAATCGTTGGTTGGATAAGGCTGTAGTGGCCTCTCTTAGGCTCAGCATCTCCCCAAGATTCAAGGATGTTATTATCAGGAGCAAGGAAATTACAAAGAGCAGTGGTTTCATCCATTGTTTCAGCGAATGAAACTCTTGTTCCTACCTTGGCGAAAGCTTCTGCAAATTCAGCAGAATTCGGTAGGTCGTAAACAGGATTGGCTCCATTTAGGATAACCATATCAACTGTACCGGACTTCATTTCCCTGATCAATTCCTTAACAGCTCCCTCATCACCTTGCTTTTGCAATGAAGCGCCACTAAAGGAAATCGTATTTCCATAACTGGACAGAATGTCATTCAACTTATTGATTACAATCTGTACGTTTGTATCATTACTACCGGATACAACCAATGATTTGCCCTTATTGGCAGCCAGCTCCTTGGCCAACTCCTTAAGTGCCTCCTGAGCAGAACCATTCACTGCATTGGAGCCATTGATTTCAGGAAGTGCTGTTCCACCAACTAGGGCAGCAACCTTGTTGTAAAGGAATACAACAGCAGAAGCTTGCTCAGATGGCTTAACCTTGATTCTATTATCAGCATTGGAACCTGTCAAGGACATACCGTTCTCGACAACGACCAAACGAGACATCTTAGGATTCTTGGTATCAACCTTTCTGTTTTTCACCCAGTCTGCAGCATACTCGACAGGGGAAATCCATGAACCCAAGAAATCAGCGTCAAAACTCACTACCATCTGAGCTTTGTCGAACCTGTAGTTAGGCAACACCTTATCACCGAAGCTCTCCTGATTGGCCCTAAGGATAGCAGCAGATGAAATCGGGTCATAGGTTACGACCTTTGTATTCGGATATCTATTCGTCAATTCTTGGAAGTATGCCTTGAAACTAGGACTCAATACCGTATTGGTAACAATTCTGATATTGGAACCTGCAGACATCTTGGACCTAATGGCAGTGTCCAATGCTTTCCAGTCAATCTTTTCGAATTTATCATCAACCTTTTGGGCTGGACTCTTAAGACGTTCAGTATTGTATAAATCCAACACTGATGCCTGTGCCCTGGCTGAAGTACCACCTTGGGTAATAGTAGAAGATGGATTACCCTCAATCTTAATCGGACGTCCCTCACGGGTCTTCACCAAAATTGAACAATAATCTCCTCCCCTAACGAATGATGAAGCATAGTATGTAGCCACACCCGGAACGATTGAATCCGGTTTAACTACATAAGGAATAGCTTTCTTGACAGGAATATCACAACTTGCTGCCAACATGGCGGCACCTGTACCAAAACCTAGGTACTTAAGGAAATCACGACGATTAGTAGATGACTTTTCCACGAACTCATCATCCGCCAATGAATCGACGATAGGGAGTTCATAGAATTCCTGAGAAGCCATTTCTTCAAATGCAGGATCGTTTGTCTTATCCTGTACACCAATCCAGATGTTGTTATGCTGATCTTTCATCTTTATTATATAGGTGTTTATAGATTTTAAATTTCTGGTAAGAGTCTAGGATTCTGACCAGAAATTCATCTTTAGCTTAAATGAATATTAATAGTGACACTTTTGACATTCCAAACCACCGATTTCCTCAACGGTTACGCCGGTTCTACCTGACTTCACATCCTTAAGTTGGTCATGATAAGCCTCATAGCTATCATAATAAGGATTGTCAGCGAACTGAACATTGGTTTGTCTGTGACAATTGATACACCATCCCATGGATAATGGAGCATATTGCTGAACAACCTCCATTTCTTCTACAGGACCGTGACAAGTTTGGCATTCAACCTTACCTACGGCTACGTGTTGAGCGTGGTTGAAATAGGCATGGTCAGGTAAGTTGTGGATTTTCGTCCATTCGATTGGCTTACCCAAGTGACCTGCGATAGCATTCCATTGGTTTGTCACTTCTGCATCTATGGATTTGTCGGAAGCTTCTGGCTTAGCCGCCACGAAGTTTTCCTTGATCCACTTCTTATATTCCTCTTCCTTGGCTTCGTAAGAAACATTATCCTCAAAATACTTACCTGTATTCGGATTCCAACCTGCGGAAGCATAAATCTTTGTCAACTCTCCTGTTCCGTACTTGGAACCTACTTTCACAGCTGTGTGACAGTTCATACAAGTATTGGTAGCAGGAATGACAGAATGCTTGGAACGACGAGCTCCGTCGTGGCAATATTGACAATCAATCTTTTGGATACCTGCGTGGGTAACGTGGGAGAACTTGATGGGCTGCTCAGGAGCATAACCTTGCTGACGACCCAAGTCGATGGCATTGTTTACGGTGGTGTAACCTCCGATAAGAATCAAGGCGAACAATACAAAACCGATTACCTTAGGGCTCAGTAGTTGTTCCACCAATGTAGCCCTACGACCAACAGCCTTACCTTCTTTCTCATCAGCCATGTGATTCAGGTTAGAAACAATTCTAGCCAGAATTACTGCCAAAAGACCTAAGATAGCCAATAGGAAAACGTAGAACATGGAATTAGAGCCATCATCTGATTTATCAGTACCGACAACAACTTCTCCATCTCCACCTTTTTTCTTTCCACCATTAACGTAGGCATCATTGATATATAACAACATCCCATCAATCTGCTCGTCTGTCAGATTCGGGAAATTGTTCATAACAGTAGGAGTCCACTCATTCCAAAGTTCTACCGCTCTAGGGTGTCCCTCAGAAATCATTTTCTGGGAATTCCTTACCCAACTGTAAAGATCTTCCCTTGGATAATCACTCCAACGTTCTTCAACTCCACCTAATGCAGGACCCGTCAATTTTGACTTCATATCCTTAGCGTGACACTGGGCACAGTTGGCTTTGAAAAGGGATTTACCCTCTGCAATGGTTGCTTCTGCAAACAGACTTACACTCAAGAATGAGAAAGCTGCTAACAGAAATACTTTTATATGAATTCGCTTGTGCAACATATTTTGTTGATTTACAAAAGCTTGTAACAAATGTCAGAAAAATGTCATGTTTTATTGACGCAAATATAGTCTAAGGGGTAGTATTTGCCAATACAGAAAGTGAACTATATTCTATTTAGATTTCCTCTAAATAAAATTAACGCTTTGTTAACGCTTGCAATTATCAGTGTAATTTATGGCAATTGTACTGATTGGACACCATTTATCCAAAGCAGGAGAATGCTCCAAATCCGGGTCATCCGAAATAGGAACAGATGGAAAACAAGCTGACTTATTGAAATAGGAACGGAATACATGGAGGGGGGATAAAAAATCGAAGCTGTCTAAGCAATTAGTTTTGGCTTGTTACATTCTTAACATAATTGAATCTCTCAGACAACTTCTACCCTTAGAATCCTACGAATCATCATTACGCTGCATTCATGGTCAAAATTATTTTTCAACAATGTACCATTCGATAAAATAATTCTGAAAAATTGACAACACTTGGCAGATTCATCCGTAATACAGTTATCTTTCATCAACAGATACTATGTTACATCATGTTTGAAAATCGAGGAACAAACACCGAATCCCTTACACTAGGCACCTACCACAAATCAAGTGGGGATTATCCCAACTTTCATATCATTTCGAATATTTTATAATACCCATTGATACAAAACAAAAAACGATGAATCAATGAATTGGATTCAATCCATACCTTTTGTCAACATAGGCATCGACGAAGAATTGAACCGCTATGAGCAATTACAAATCAGGATTCTGAATTTGGATGTGGTTGTGGCCATTGTATCGGTCATCATTTTCCTGACAGCCTGTTCCATTTGGTTTTTCCAATACTCATTCCTTGTCATTTCTCTCCTACTGATTCCTGCCAACATTCTGATACTGTACTTGAATCATCTCAAGAAATACCAGCTTGCATCATTGTATGGATTAACATTCTATGCTGTATTCATCTCGGTCATGGTTATCCTTTTCGGGAGTTACTTGCAGACCCAATTGGTGCTGATTGTATGTTCGTTCAGTTGTTTCACTCATTACATTCCCAATAAAAAGGCGGCATCTACCCTATTCATATTGGTGCTTATACTTTTTTCTATTCTTGTTTCCATAGAATTCGACCCCATATTCGAATTTGCTCCCGTGTGGCAAACCGTCACCCGATACTTCTACATTGTCATATTTGCATTCACCTTTGCCTACAAGATGCTTATTTTCATGGCTTATCAGAAAGTCAAGTTGACGGAAGAAGTGGAATTCAAGGAGAATGAACGACAAAAGGATCTGATGCGGGAACGGCTCGACATCCTACAACTCATTATCAACAATCTTCCCCAATACATTTTCTGGAAAGACGACCAAGGTCGGTTCTTGGGTGGCAATTCCATGTTCCTTGATTATCTGGAACTGAATGATGCCAGTGAATTGGCAGACAAGCATACTGATATTTTCAAGGAGAAGCTCAAGAATACTGTCTTTCAAATCAATCTACCCGAAAACGAGGCGGTTGCAGGATATGAAATCCCCTATGATTGTGGCCAGAGAGAAGCTTGGTTCAGGATTACCCGTACAGACCTGAGGCGAGCTAACGGTAAGTATTTCGCCTCCTTGTATAGTTACGAGGACATCACCAAACAAATCAAGGACCAGGAGGAAAAGTACAAGGCTGAGAAAAAGTTCGAACGACTGTTTTCCAACAGTCCTTTCGGGATTGGCTTCAGATGTATGGATGAACCGAATATATCCTCATTCAACCCCAAATTGAGGGAAATACTCAGGATACCCAATGATGTGAATGAGCTGCCTGCGGATGCCATCATGATTCATCCCAAAACCAAGGAGAATCAGGAAAAGATGGAGGAACTCAGAAAAGGCAGGCTACATTCCTATGTAGAGGATACCCAATTCAAGCGATTGGATGGTGAGATTTTTTGGGGAAGGATTTACCGCTCCATCATCAACCTTGATGGTAAAGATTATGTCATTGGCTTCGTAGTGGATGTGGATGAGCAGAAAAAGGCCCAATTCGCATTGGTGAATAGTGAGTCCAAGTACAGGTCATTGTTTGAGAATGGATTTGATGGGATAGTCAATTTTGATCTGGAGCAGTCCCGTATAGTCGAAGTCAATCAAAAATTATTGGAATACTTCAAATTGGAATCCAAGGAAGATTTCCTCTCCAGGGATTCCCTTGCATTCAGTCCCGAATACCAACCCGACGGAATTCGTTCGGAGGATTATCTACAGACCATCATGGCGAGGGCGAACCAGGAGGATGGATTCGAATTCAATTGGCTACACCAATTGGATGACGGAACGAAGTTGTACACTTCCGTTTATACATTCAAGAATAGTGACAATCCGAATATATACACTTCCATTTTCAGGGATATTACCCAGAATAAGTTACAGGAAATGACCATTGAGCAAAACATGCAGGAGCTCAATGCCAAGAATAAGGAATTGGAGAAATACATTGAGAGTAATATGCAACTGGAGAACTTTGCATATATCGCCTCGCATGACCTTAAGGGCCCTATCCGAACGATGGTGAGCTTTTCCCAATTGCTTAAGCGTTCTGCCAAGGACAAACTGAATCAGGATGAAGTAGAATACCTCAATTTTATCCTATCGGCCACCAAGAATATGCAGATGCTCATAGATGATCTTCTTTCTTACTCTAGGGTGGATACGAAAAAAATACAGCGGAGTCTATTCTCCCCCCAATCCATGATAGAGGACATATGCTATGAGTTGTCGAGTCAGATCAATGAACATGGAACCAATGTTGAAATTGGAATATTACCTGATAAAATCGAAGCGGATAAGACCAAGGTGAAACAACTGTTCCAGAATCTGATATCCAATGCCGTAAAATTCTCAGCAGTTTCTGAATTCCCCAAGGTTGAAATCCATGCTAAGGAAAAGGACAATGCTTGGCAATTCATCATAAGGGATAACGGTATAGGAATAGAGGAGGAATACTTCCAGAAGATTTTCCTCCTATTCAAGAAACTCCATACCAATGATGTCTATGAGGGTACGGGTATCGGATTGGCCTTGTGTAAGAAGATCGTTGAACAGCACCAAGGAAAAATCTGGCTTGAATCTACCTTGGGTGAGGGAACTACGTTCTACTTTACTCTTATGAAGACCTAGGTCGTTCTTATTGGATATTTATCCTATTCATATTATTCCTTCCGAAATTCATCGGGCTGTACATTTCTTCGACCTTAGTGGGATTCACCTGGAATCTTCCTTTGAATCGAGGTTCCAAATCTATACTGAACGTATGCATCCCTACCGGTAAATCCTTACAATAAACCAATACCTTGTCCTTTTGGTATTCACGGTGTGTCTCGAATGACGTTTCCGCTTGTTTTTTGGAACTGTAGGAACAACCTGAGGGAATCGGTATCTCAACCAATACATATTCGCCTTTCACCTTGGCATGTACACGGACTGACATACTTACGGGTTGGGCCTTTTCCAGGAATTCGATTTTCTTGTCCCCTTGATAAAAAGCTGTCTCTATCTGAAATAGAGAATCCACAGGCTTCGGGGTATCATCCCAGAATTCCTGATAGATGCTCAGAAAAAATGGTCCATCCCCCTTGAAATCAACCTGCACTCCATTCTTATCCAAGGATTCCTGATAAGGAAATGATTCTATTTTTTCATTCTCCACCCATATTTCGGAATCATAGGTTCTATTTTCGTTGGAAAGTAGGCGATTCAGTACTTGTGCTGCCAAAATGGTATTGCGCCAGTGTCTGTTTCCCTTATTCTTCAATAGGTATAATTCGATGGCTTTCATTTCCTTTTCCCTACCGTGCTGTTTCATGATATCATAAACCAATAGCGTGGATTGGATTTCATTGTAGTACCAATCCGAACGGTCAGGTCTGATGTATTTCCCTCCATAAGTGGTGGGATTCAGCATGTGTACAATGGAATCCACATTCGGGGACTTATTAAAGTCATGCTTCAACTTTTGTAGGTATGCATATTCAAGATTATTCAAGGTACTATCCGATTCGAACTTATCCAGGTTCATTCTATCGAATTCCAGTTTGTGCCGGATATCCATTGCTTTCAACTCATCCAATTTCGTATCGAAATTCCAATTCCTCAATTCGTTCATCGACTCTCGGGTGAATGAGACATCATATCCTGCGGACTTGGCCTTAGCCAGTGCATCCAATACATATAATGAAACCCAATTGACGGTATTCCCCTCCTTGAACCAACCCCATAGTCCGAGATTATTCCGTCTTTTTTCCAGAAGCTTTATGGCTTTCTTGATTTTCTTTTCTCCCTTGAATTTTTCATTGAGTTGTTTTCTTATATCCTTTTCCAAAAGGAGTGCAATTAATTTACTTGCAATTTGTTCGTTGCAACCATATTCGTAATCCTTTAGATATTCCAAGGAACTCCATAAGGCATCATAGATATTATTCTGGATGGCGACTTTTATGGGTCTTGCTTCCATATTAAAGAACGCGATAATGGTGTCATTTTCCAACACATGGAATTCACCTTTGGAAAATAAGGAACCCTGTTGTTTAACCTGGAGGACCCGTCCCTCTCCATCTCGGTAATTACCTCCATTCGCACCATATCCCACAGTAACAGAATCCCTATTTTCAGGAATTATAATCGATGTCTTTTCAACACTGTAATTACCCAATAAAAATTTATCATAATCAATTACATGACCATTATAAATAAATCGAGTATTCATTTCTATGGAATCCTTTGTCATATTCTGAATCTGTCC
This sequence comes from Saprospiraceae bacterium, assembly GCA_020631355.1. Taxonomy (GTDB): domain Bacteria; phylum Bacteroidota; class Bacteroidia; order Chitinophagales; family Saprospiraceae; genus JAHDCE01. Next base: position 93,356 of record JAHDHL010000006.1, read on the forward strand.
GACGACTTCAATACTATCACCCTCTACTGCAAAACGTGGAACAGATAATTCTACCATCAATTCTTTGGATGAAACAATATTTTTTTGAATTTTCCCGAATCTCCTTTCATCGTCCATTCCGACAATGTAAAATTCCCAAGTCGTGATATCATCCGGCAATGTAAAGGTAGTGCTTGCCCTACCTGATTCATCCGTTATTATCTCTGCGTTCCAAAAAGCGTTATCCTTAAAATCCGTTCTGAGTTCTGTTGGATCCTGTCCTATCAACTGTTCCAGATGGATGATTTTCATTTCCAATTCCTGGATTGACTTCAGCTCCTCATCCATCTGTTTCTGACTTATCGACCCCTGGGCATATTTTTTTTCCATATTACCCTTGAGATTCTGATACTGGAATAATAATTCCTCATAATTACCTAGTCGCTCACGTTCTGACATATCCTGATAACTATCAAAATCATATTCTCCGGATTTCGACATGAATTTGGCAGAATCGGACAATTCTGTTTCGGACATATCTCTTAAAGGAGCCCTGGAACCGTATAGTGCGCTTGATGTTGTATTTGTATTGGGGCGAACCGAACTGAAAGATTTTTTTCTACGGCCAAAAAACAAACCCTTTCTGTTGTGAGATCGACTAGATTTCAATACAACCACTTCCTCTAGTAACATGCCCTCATCCAGCATTACATTTGCAAATGAAGCATCTCCCATACTCAATGTCACACTGGAATACCCCGTATAGGAAATCTCCAACTGATCCGTTGTAACATCATCAGGAACCTTTAGTTGATATGTCCCGTCAAAGTCGGTAATCACACCATATTCCGTTCCTTTTATTTGTACATTTGCACCCAAAAGTGGTTCCCCTGTCATATTATCATAAACGGCCCCAATGATTATCCTATTCCAATTAGAATTCTTGGATTCTCCCTGATAAGATTGTCTATAAAAATCCTCAATCAAATTCCTTTTACCTATTTCTACCTCTACATCATACAAAGGTTTATCTTCTGTACGGAACAATATCTTTTCATCATTGAATACGCCATTAAAAATTTCTTGTAAAAGGACTTTATAATCCTCTGAATTAAAATCTTTTTCATTCAATCTTATATAGCTCAAATGATTATCCTTACAATTTATTTCATAAATAGCATAGGATGATTGTTTACAAGCAATCAATTCATATTTCCCAGATTCTAATCCTGTTATTTTCTTTCTATTGCTATCAAAAAAGTATTTTTCTCCTTGACTATTTCTTAATATCAACAAACGAATATCATCCATTTTATTTTCAATCCTTATTGCAGTTGGCGCATCATTAACAACGGAATGAAGTAACATCTTAAAGCGATTTTGATCTGCTTCGTATAATTTCAACTGACTGGCATGTAAAGAAATTCGAAAAGGATTATAATAATTCGATTTTGTTTTAAATTTCCTATGTGGATATAATTCACTTGGATATAATTTCACTTTATCCTTATTAATAAGATAATTATAATTCCCCTCGTAGGTAAATGAATGATTCGGAATGAATTCAGAACCCAGTACTAATTCGGAACCATAATTAAACGGACCGAATAAACGGTCAAAATAATAATTCCCTTTTAGAAGATACACCTGTCCTGAGGTATTGAATAAATAACCACTATTCCTTTGGATACGCATCAAAGTCCGTTCCCGAATCCGTAATTCCTCTCGAGTCCAAGACTGTTTTAATTTCTTAAACCGAGCCTTTTTCACTATTCCATTCTCAACCTTTTCCGCATCTATGGAAACCACCAGTTTATATCCCTTTTTAAAAGAAATATCCTTGATGGTATAGGTTCCCTTATGGGTTCTAATCCGAATGGTATTATGATCACTGGCCGCTACAAAAAGGGATTCACAACCTTGGCTTGTATCATAATAATACACCGGCATCCCATTGATATCGATGGCGTATATATTCTTAATATTCTTATCCGCATCAATAATGAATGGAAAGAATTGAGCCTGCTCTCCCAAGTCATCCGGAATAGGTAAATATTGGCAAACAATATTCGTATCCGGATGGTATAATTGATAAATAACAGATGAGTCCAACGCGAGATTGCGCTTCCAAATTTCTGGGATGGTGGCGGTTTCCGAATCATATCCATACACCGAATAATTGTAGTTTACTTGGTAGGTATACAGTGGCGGGGAATTGGAAACATGGCTTATCGGCTTAGGTGATAATAATATATCATCCCAAGTCGTACCGAATTTTGAATTCAATACAGTGGCGGCAAGAACCACATTGGGAACAGGGGTTCCATTGACATCCCTAACCTCAATATCAGCAGTCACTGACTGTCCGGGTTGGGTGGTTTCAGGCACATCCAGAGAGATATTCAGTTCATATTCATCAAGGGAAAACCCCTTTACAAGTTGGTAATTCTTACTGCCCCAAATCATGTAGGATACTAGCCTATAATTCCCTATTCCTCTGGGTTTCTCCTTGAATTCCACCTTGGTTTCGGTAGTAATGGAATCAATTATTAATTCATTTTCATAGAATAACTGATAACTCATCTCGAAACCATTCGGATTCAGAATCTCTACTCCAATCGTATCCTTATCAAGAATTGTATTCCGGACATATAATGGAACATTACTCTTATCCAAAGGTACCTTAGCCTTAAAATCGTCTATTACCAGATTGTACGATTCAACATGGTTTTTTACTTTCGCCTTATAGGGTAAGGTAATGGTTTGTTTTTGGTATATATTCGCATGAGAATCGTGGATTTCATACAAGATAGCTGATGTATGATGTGTGGTATCTTCGGTTATGAACCTTGCATGAAGCCATCCATCATCCACTTCAAAATATAATCGCTCGTACATTTCGTCCTCATTCCAATTGACGTGCAGCAAGGTGGTTTTCGTTTCCGTTTCTCCATCAGGCGTGAAGAAACGTACGGAGGCATTCAGCATCATCTCCGCATTAGGAATAATGGAATCAGGAATCATTATGGATGTGGGCCCCACTCCATCCAAGGACAAATGATGGGTCCAGAGGGTGTCAGGAATCAGCATCTTATCCTCATTGAATTCCATAAACTCGCCACATGAGACGATTACTTCTGCTTGGATACCTGTAGCATAATGATTAAGTGCATCCAATGCTGCGGCTCTGAGGATGATCTTTTCTCCTTTGAGGTATTTATTTTTAGTCTTATTCAAAGAGAACTTTACATCATCCAGTTGATAATCTTCCACATAAAATGATACATTAAAATCATCACTCCTCCATTTTGGCTTCATGTGCTGTACTTCAAAATTCACATAGTAGGACTTATCCAATTTAAAATCCTCGCCTACAATCCATTCAAATTCATAGCGGCCGGGTTCCCTAGGGCTCACTTTCTGTTTGACTATGGCTTTTGAACTGCTGTAATAATAACCGCCCTGGTCTTCATTGATAAGAAAGGTAATGGGTCTATTCAATGGTTCTCGATTCAGGCAATCCAGAATGTAGGCTGTCGTTCTGATGGTATCACCTCGTCTGTATTTGGATTGGCTGGTTAGTACATAACCGCTGTATGTCTCTCTTTTCTTGCGAAACAAACGGAAGAATTTCCTAAGACCTCTCTTGGGATATTCCACAAGGACCTTACCTACGGGAGAAGCCTTGAATAATTGCCAACCCGAACGGTAATCGTTATTTTCCAGAACATAAAACATTACTTCATCACCTAGTATCACCCTAACCTTATTCTTCCTTTTTGGTTTGGAGATAAAATAGGATTCCCTTTTTGAATCGAATGATAATTCCTTGCCATTCCATAGGAACTGGTCTGCTGTTTTCTTTTTCCCGGATAAATCGACAATGAACAAATCCAATCCATCCCCGGACTGGAGTACCTCCAAATGATGGGAATGAACATTCACGTACTCAAAGCTCAATTCATTTCGGAATGACATATGCGTAACCCCTCCATAATTCACTCTGATATATTGTCCCCTATCCAACTCGGAAACCTTTTCCTCCCCTCGCTTGAAAGCAGTTGCCCTTGAGGGATTCCAATTGAATGATTCGGGTAATTTATTCTTTTTACTGATTCCAATGGACTCCTCTATGGTCAATGGATAATACAAAACTTGGGTTTTGAATGTATCCACATATTCCGATTGCTGTGCGGATACATACAAGGATAAGCTGAGCGAGCATAAAATGAGTAGAAGTTGTTTCATGTATTCCAATTGATTTTAGAGGATTTCAAAATACTAAATTCAAGCATCAATGATGCAATCCATTCAATAATAATCCTAACCCATCATGAATATAACACGTCCAGCATTGGCTTTGCTGCACTTCTCACTCTAAATCACGGCCCATTTTTGTTTCTTGGTACCTTGGTACATACTGAATCTCTGGAACTTGCATTCCAGTGCTCCGTTGAATAGGGTATGGCGTTTGGAGGGTCTTAGTCCTATATTCTTCATTGCTTCGAAATTCGAACTGATAATCCAGGCATCCCATCCGGTATATTGTTGTTTCAGAATATCCCCGATTTCCTTGTAGAATGCATTGATATTGCGAATTTGCAACCGTTCTCCGTAAGGAGGATTCATCATCAGGATACCGGATTCAAAGGATGGTTCATGCCTTTTGAAAGGTACCCTTTCTATTTCGATGAAATCATCGAATCCTAAATCCTGTATAGTGGACAAAGCCATTTTAACTGCGGTAGGGTTGTTATCCCCTCCTTTGAGTTGGAGGCCTGAATAGTCTATCTTGGCATCAGCTTCCGCCTTGATTTTCTGGAATAAATCATCATCATAATCATTCCAATTCTGGAAGTTATACCTTTCTTTCTTATAATATCCGGTTGGTGTGTGGCTACCCATCATAGCAGCTTCGAAAAGGATGGTACCTGTACCACACATCGCATCCAACAAGGGCTTGGATTTATCCCAACCGGCCAATTTCAACATGCCGGCGGCCAAAGCCTCATTCAAGGGAGCAGCATGGCCTATATCCCTGTATTCCCTTCTGTGCAATGATTCGCCCGAACTATCCAGCGAGACCGTAAATTCATCCTCATTCACATGAATATTCAATAATACATCCGGATGGCTCGTACTAATGGAGGGCCGTTTTCCTGACTTATTACGAAATTGGTCCACTATTGCATCCTTGGCTTTCAGTGCCACATATTTGGAATGGTTGAAAAAGGAGGAATGTACGTTACTTGTAATGGCAAATGTCTTTTTGACATCGAAATGCATCGCCCAATTGTAGGAATATATCTTATGGTACAATTGTCTTTCACTCCTTGCCACGAAATGATAGATGGGACGCAATACCCTAATTGCCGTACGCAATTGATAGTTGGCCTGATACAACAATGCCTTATCCCCCTCAAATGCCACAGCCCTTTTCAAGGGCCTGATTTCCTTGGCTCCCAATTCTTCCAATTCCTGTACCAGCACTGGTTCGAGACCATGTAATGTCTTTGCGATGAATTTCATAGGGTCAAAGATAGATAATATCATCCATCATTATTCCAATAAAAAAGGAGAGACAAGGACGAATCCCCATCTCTCCATTGGTAATCAAACAAATAAATCATTTATCAATTCATCTTATCACAATTCATACTTGTTTGATCGGTATGACTGAACACATGCTTTTTATTTAGTGGCAGTTCCTGTCGGGTTGGTATCACTCGCAATGTTACCCAATTGGAAAGAGGTATGGTCTGCTGCATTGGCAGGTACCTGATGCAACAATGGCTTCAATGTGAATGGTGCAGGGCTATTATCCGGAAACGGCTCTACGGAGATAACAATGGTTCCCTCGGACAAATCAGTCGGGAATGTCAATCCTGATGGGGCATTTTCCAAGAAATCCTCACCCGGGAATGGAGGACCTGCCATCGGTCCGCTGAAAGGAGCGGCATCATCAGAAGCAGCCAAATCCCTGAATTTACCAGTCGTTACAGGTGTACCGTCGATTACGGCCCATCCCTCATAATCCCATCCTGCGGGTAGAGCAGGCAGATTCAAGGCAGCTCCAGGGCCAGCAGCAGGATCCAAGAACCAAACCCCAGACCTTTCGTTATTATTCATGCCATCTGTTGGTGTAGCAAGGATATAGCTACCGGTTGAAGACGTGAAATCATCTCCCAATGCAGCTCCGTGCCCTACCGTAAGGTTGGCATTATTGCCATTGAAATCACCTGCTAGGATATGTACATCACTTGGTGCAGGGTCATTATCAGGAGATGGTTCGATTGTCAATACGAATGTGGTTGCCTTATCCAAATCTTCCTGATTCACTGTAAAGGAATTTGTGGACATATTACCATTCGCATCCACATCAAACAGGCCGGAAGTAACCGGAGCTCCATCCACAATCAGCCAGCCTTCGTACCTGAAGTCAGCTCCTAGGTCCTCAAGACCGTTGATATTCAATTCGAAAGTTCCTTGTTGGTTATCATCATCCTTACAAGAATATACACTTAGGATTACAAGGGCAAAAAGTAAGAATGAGCCTGTTCTTAATAGCTTTTTCATAAGTCTTAATTTATTTGATGATTATTCATTACCAAGTGGCTTATTAACTCAATAATGATTTTGAATAATGATTACAACCACAAAGCTATGGCTGAACTATAGCCTTACCATCACGACTTTATCACAAGAATATCACAGCATCTGCCTTCACCTCCAAATACACTAACTAGCTACTCATATTCAACAACTTATATTTTATTTCGAGTACATCCGACAAGTACTTAGAAGTGTTGTGATGTCTTGGGGATTGCATTTTTTGATGGAATGCCACTATTCCACTCTGAAATTCATGCCTCATCCCATCCAATTATCACATGATTTGCAAAGAATTGTGATATTGTTGTGATAATTAATCCCGAAATTGAAGCCATAATCAAACAGACACCGATGAAAAAAGTCCTAGTTGTAGAAGATGACATCAACATTGTGGATTTATTGGAAATCCATCTCAAGGATTTGAATTGCCAGATTACCAAGGCCCATGATGGCATTGAGGGTCTGGGTCATGCCTTGGCATCCCAATATGATCTCATCATTCTGGATATCATGCTCCCCTCCTTGGATGGATTGGAAATCTGCAGGCGTATACGTGCAAAGGAAATCCATACCCCAATCCTGATGCTCACTGCCAAGTCAGAGGAAATAGATAAGGTACTTGGTCTGGAAACGGGAGCGGATGATTATCTGACGAAGCCCTTTTCTGTCAGGGAATTCATTGCAAGGGTCAAGGCCATATTCAGGAGGTCCGAAATGATTAGGCAGGTAAAGGATAATCCTACATCACAGGTATTGGATCATGGAGCTCTCAAAGTGGATCTTGAAAAGAGAAAAGTGACCATTAATGATAAGAGAATAGAACTATCTCCTAAGGAATTCGATTTATTGGTACTCCTTGCCTCCAAGCCGGGAACGAGCTACAACAGGCAAAGGATACTTAACCTTGTTTGGGGATATGAATTCGACGGTTTTGAACATACGGTGAATTCCCACATCAATAGATTGCGGGCCAAAATCGAACCTGATGTCAACAAACCTACTTACATCCTAACGACCTGGGGTGTTGGATATAGATTCAATGAGGAGGTCTGAAGCATGAGGAACCTCCCATTATTAAATATCAATTAGTTATGAAAGCTGGTACTAAATTATATTGGAAAATATCAATGACACTCTTGGGCCTACTCATCATATTGGGTGTGGGATACATACTGATTACTTCCTACACCTCCAATAGGTATTTCCAAGAAGTGAACCAAAGATTATATGGTGATATTGCATCCCATCTTGTCAAGGAAACCAAGCCTCTTATCAATGGTGTTCCGGATACGGCAGCTACCCATGACATCATGCATTCGATGATGGTCATCAATCCGAGTGCGGAAGTTTACCTATTGAATCCAGAGGGTGAAATCATTGATTTTGTAGTACCGGGCAAAACGGTTCAGTTGGAATCAGTGGACCTCACTCCCATCCATCAATTCATCAAGGATGAAGGAGAATGCTACGCCCTTGGCGATGACCCTAGGAATAAGGGAGAAAAAAAGGTATTTTCTGTTGCTCCTATTTATGAGAATGAAGAAATAACAGGTTATGCCTACATCATTCTTGCGAGTGAAAAACAGACGGAGATTGCTAGCTCCCTATTCAGTTCATTCATTCTTAAAAATGGTACTTTCCTATTTTTCATCACCCTTATCGGAGCTTTGATAATTGGTTTATTTGCGCTGAAATATATTACGAAGAATCTTCAGGATATCATTGATACTTTCAAACGGTTCAAGGAGGGGGATTACAACGCCCGAATCAATGGTGCATCACAGGGGGATTTGGAAATCCTAGCTGAAACATTCAATGATATGGCGGATACCATTTCCCAAAATATAGACGAGCTACAATCGGTGGAACGGTTAAGGAGAGAATTGGTTGCCAATGTTTCCCATGACCTTAGGACACCGTTGGCCATCATGCAGGGCTATATCGAAACACTGATGATGAAGCAAGAAAACATCTCCAAGGAAGACCAAGAAAAATATCTAGGAATCGTTTTCAATAGTTCCAAGAAGCTTTCGACACTGGTCAGCCAATTGTTTGAATACTCCAAACTGGAAGCCAATGAAATCAAGCCGGAAAAAGAGGCATTCCATCTTTCGGATTTGGCACAGGATGTATTTGCGAAATATCAGATTCTAGCCAAGGAAAAAGAATTAAAAATCGAAGTGGATATTCCCGATGAATTACCGATGGTCTTTGCGGATTTGGGATTGGTGGAAAGGGTTATTCAGAATTTGATGGACAATGCCATGAAGTTTACTCCCCAAGGCGGTACGGTAGGAATCGTGTTGAAAAAACAAGATGATAGCGTGGAAGTAAGGATTGTCGATTCGGGGCCGGGCATCCCACAAGAGGAACAAGCCTATATTTTTGAACGATACCAAAAAGCTGCCAATGGTAGGCAAAAAAACAAGGGAGCAGGATTAGGATTGGCAATTGTGAAGAAAATATTGGAAATTCACAATACCAATATCCAAGTCAGTAGCCACCTGAACCAAGGAGCTGAATTCTGGTTCAGATTACCGGCCATGACTGTTACATAATCCGCATTCATGTTCGATTTACATACCATTATCAATCATCCTAAAAAAGTTTTCCTGATGGATGCCATTGGTGCCTTGGTTTCATCCATTTTTCTTGGGCTGGTACTTACGAGTATGCAATACCTGATAGGCATGCCACTCAACAACCTCTATGTCCTTGCAGGTATAGCTGTTTTTTTCCTTTGTTATTCATCCGTATGTTTCCTTGGCGTCCAATCCAATTGGAAACCATTCCTTGCCGGAATTGCCATGATGAATTTCCTTTACAGCATACTTACCCTTTCCCTGATGGTGATTCATTATAATGAAATGACACTTTTGGGTTTGAGTTACTTCATTATCGAAATCATTATTCTATGGATAGTGGTTGGAATTGAATACAAGGCCATCTCCGCATTATCCCAAGCCAAACATTAATCATACGCTTCATCTTGTCTTGTGCGTCTGTAACTATTCCATTGTAAAGGCGTATAACTTAGCAGTTCACCTGAAACAAACATCAGCCCGGCTTGGAATGAGAATACTTGGAATAGGCATCACTGGAAATCAATCCCAAATTGAACAGTTCAGAATCAAGTTATGCAACTACTTCTTGTGGTCGATTCTGGTTGTCTGTATCATATATGCAGGCTTGTACATGAGTTATGAAAAATACACCTACAGCCTACCCTATTTCATGACATTGGCAAGTGCTGTTTTTGGTTTGGTTCTCAACTATCATCAGAAATTCCTACTCAATCGGATATTCACACTCCTCATATCCAATGTACTCATTTTCTACACTCTATTATTAGCCGGATATGACATACAGGCGCAGATGTTCTTCATCATTATTACCGCCACATCCTTCCTATTATTCCAAGGTGTACTGATACCTATCATCAATCTTATCCTGGTTTGTGTCACACATATTTTCGTCTATGCATATCTGGCGGAACATGGCCCCATGAATGTGGGTTCAAGGCTCAATATCGGTGAATACATCAACTTCATCATGGCAATGATTTCTGCTGCCCTGCTATCATATTTCATGTATGTCGAATTGCAATGGTACCGGAAAAAGAACAAAAGGATACTGAAGGAAATCAAAAAGAGCAACGCCTTACTCAACCTCAAGAACGAACAACTGGAACAGATGATCTATATCACTTCCCACGACCTACAGGAACCACTCAAGAACATCAAGAATATGGTGTCGCTCATCAATAAGACCATCGAAACGGACAAGCAGCCGAGAGCTGAGAAACCATTGACTTATCTGAATCAGGCCACTGACCGCATGAGCAACATGATTAGGAGTGCCATGGATTACTCCAAGATTGGCAATAGCAGGGAATTACAAATCGTGGATTGCAATGAGGTACTGCTCAAGGTTCATTCTTTCCTGGAAGTACAATTGCAAGAAACAGGAGGTGAGATGCTGATACAACCCTTACCTACGATAAAAGCCATTCCCTCCGAAATATATTCCTTGTTCCAGAACATGCTTTCCAATGCACTCAAATTCAGACACGAGGACAGGAAGCCCGTCATTTCCATTGATTGCGAAAAAAAAGGCAATCATTATGTTTTTTCTTGCTCTGACAATGGAATCGGCATAGATGCCAAACACACAGAAACAGTATTCCAAATGTTCAAGCGACTCCACAACCAATCCGAATATGAGGGTACAGGAATCGGTCTGGCCCATTGTAAGAAAGTAGTGGAACTCCACGATGGTCATATCTGGTTCGAATCGAACCATCCACATGGAACCACTTTCTTTTTTAGTATCAGGGATTTCCAAATGGAAACCATGGAGGCCGTTACGACAACCTAAATGCCATCCCAAAATATTTAATCCCGGATTTAAAAAACATTTTGAAATAGCTTCCTAACCCACTCTTTTTTACAATTGGTTATTTTGTACTACAATCCAAAGCTATTATCTTGGATGGATATCAAGAATATATCATCCAAAATCATCTATCATGAGAGAATTTAGAAAGACTCCCAGAAAAACATTCTTCCAAAAATTATGGGCTTTCATAAGCAGCTTTGCATTCATTTCCGAAAACAATAATTTTGGAGGACACGACGAAAGAATGAAACGCAGAAGAAGAAAAACCAAATTTGATTAAGTCATTCCATGACCAATGAAGAAACACCTTATCCTATTACATGGTGCATTAGGGCAGCAGTCCCATTTCAATGGCATCATTGAACCACTTAGTGAACAATTCCAAATCCATACCTTCGATTTTGATGGACATGGAAACAATGGAAAGGATATTCTATTTTCCATCCAACATTTCAGTGACAACCTGAAAGATTACATCCATCAAAACCAACTCCAGGATGTCCATATCTTCGGATACAGCATGGGTGGTTATGTTGCATTACATACTGCAATAGAAATTCCCGACGAAATCAATAGAATCATTACTCTTGGGACAAAAATGGATTGGAGTAAAGAAACAGCTGAAAAAGAAATTCAGATGTTAGACCCTGATATCATAGAAAAAAAGGTTCCTAATTTTGCTGAGAAACTCGCTGCCGACCATCCTGCACAAGATTGGAAAACAGTCGTTAGAAAAACAGCAAACATGATGGAAGCAATGGGTAACGGAGAAAGGTTATCCAAGGAAGATTTCACGAAAATCAATTGTAAGGTCGTTCTTGGAATCGGTACAAAAGACCATATGGTTTCCTTGGAAGAAACCGAAGATATTCACATGCTACTTCCTCAATCAGAATATATAAGATTGGATGGGGTAAAACATGTACTGGAACGAATCAATCCAGAAATAATCCAACAATTCATACTGGAATATATGAAAGATTAATGGTTTCGAATTTCTTAAAAATCACTGAATATTGAATAATATAATTTATAAAATATAGTATTTAATAATAGAAGTTGTTTAAAAATGATTCAATGATTGATTTGCAAGTCATTGACAACCTATTACTTCAGTTATTTTTCGCCCCGTAGCTATGGCTACGAAACTCAAAATGAACTTCGTCCTAGTTATCAAGCACTTACAACTCATTTCACCAACCATTCTTAAACAACTTCATAAAGAAAATCATCCGAATCCTAATGAATAATCACATTCAAATACAATATCTTGGAGCATAATTAGTTTTCAGAGCAATTGATTACCAAATATCCGAACAATGCTAAAACCTAGGTCCAATCCAATGATTTTCCATTATTTATTATTCATTATTCTTGCTTCATTTTCATGTGAACCATTGGAGGAAGAAACCGACAATAATCCAACCACCATGCCTGAAGTACTTTACACCTTTCCTGAGGAAAGTGAACCTCATGAGGGCACCTGGCTCCAATGGCCGCACCAATACCAATACGGCCTGGATTTCAGAAATGACCTTGATGATACATGGATCAGCATTACCCGGGAACTCATCTGTAGCGAAAATGTACATATCATTGCTTATGACGAAACAGAAAAGGATAGAATCATCGGTTTACTGAACAACGCCAATGTCAGTTTGGACAATGTGGATTTCAAGGTCTATCCCAATGATGATTTTTGGATCAGGGACAATGGCCCTATTTATACCCGTGATAACGATGGACAACTCGTCATTCAGGATTGGGGATTCAATGGTTGGGGTGAAAAAACAGCGTATGTAAAATGTGACGATATCCCAAGAAGAATCGCAGAGGATACCGGGATGGAACGCATCAATCTCAATGCCATCATGATCAATGAGGGAGGCAGTGTGGAATTGGACGGTCATGGTACCTTGATGGCCTGCAAGAGCTCCATACTCAATAGTAATCGCAACCCCGGAATGTCCCAAAAGGAAGCAGAGGATATCTTTACGACCTACCTTGGTGCTACGAATTTCATCTGGCTTGATGGTCAGGCAGGACTGGAAATTACCGACCAGCATATTGATGGATTCGCCCGATTCGGAAATGCATCCACCATCGTGACCATGAATGAGAATGACCTACAGAATTACGATGTCAAGTCATCGGATATCCAACGATTATTTGCTGCCAAGAATAAGGATGGTATCGCATATGAATTCCTACGACTTCCATTGACCCAAAACAATGTCGTCACTACTTATGGCGAAAATCTCGGCTATAAGGGTTCCTATTGTAATTATTATATCGCCAATACCAAGGTCCTTGTCCCTATATACAATGACCCTAATGACGATACGGCCCTACAATTGTTACAAGGCCTCTATCCTAATCGTACAGTAGTCGGAATCGATTGTAGGAATGTTTATGCGAATGGCGGAATGGTTCATTGTGTTACCCAACAACAACCCTTGGATTAACCATTGACATAAAGGCAAAATCACTTTTGCCCCTAGGAATAAAGACTTAACTTGGGGATATGGAAAAGCAGATGATTCTCATAACATTCCTTGGTATCCTATCAATACTTTCCTGTAAGGATAATCCGGATGGAACCATAAAAGAATCTTGTGATATCTGTCACGACTACCCTAAAGCTGACCATAATGAAATATGGGAAACATTCTTGGGTACAGATACCCTGGTCGGTGCATTACCGGATTACCATGCTAATTATTGGGCCTATTCCTACGCCAATCTGACAGGGGCGGGCATTAGGATTCAAGGGATATTCAGCAAGACTAGATATATGAGTTTTACGCTATATGATGCTAGTACAGGGAATGAGTTGCAAAACATCACCGATGTGGATATTCTACCAGATTGTGACCAAACCAACCCTTTCCTTATCGGAATGCATACCTCCCAACAATCATATACGATTCACATTGTCCCCAACGGAACGGATATTTCATGTTTGCAAAATCCGCTGTACTTTGATTCGGATTTGGATAGTATATCCATAATTCTACGATATTATGTCCCCGAGATTGACCCATTCGGAAGTACTCCCCTGCCTTCCGTATCTGCTTTCAATCCCGATGATGGTAATATGGTAAATCACCCCAACCCCTTTAGCCTCAGAGATACTTATCAGGATACTGGCAATATTGCAGATGCGATTGAGAATTTCTTCAATGTACAATTTGATGAGAATATTCGTTTTTACAATCTTCCCGGAAACAGGTTATTTGCCAATTCAGATAATCAATACCTTGTTACACCATTGAGTAGGATAAATGAGGAAGAAGTCTTTCTTATTCGTTTCAAGGCTCCTAATAATAATGCTAATCAAACACGATATTGGTCTGTCAATATTAGTAATGAATTCACCAGGACTTTCAATGGAATTAAAGATGAGGATTTTATCATTGCATCGGATGGGTTTGTGAATGTGGTCATTGCCAAGGATACGGAAGCCAATAGGGTAAAAGCCCAAGGATTGAATTTTATTCCTTGGAATATCGCAAGTGACAATATGTTACTGGTCTATCGAATGTTGCTTCCGAATACGGACTTCGAAGGAAGTATACACCTCGTACCTGAATTGGATGGCTCAAACAATCTCAATATTTTCAATCAGGCTTCTCATATCCATATAGGTGATTATGGCCCTATAGGCTTGAGAATGGACCAATCATCGTATTTAGAAGATTTTGGAGGATTCCAGGTAAGTTATTAATTCAGAACCATGCCATTCATCATCACACCCATATTGGAAAGGATGGAAACCCTCTACCTCCAGCCCAGAGACAGGGCACGGTTCGAAACCTACCTACAACTCCTTCAAGGGAACAGTAAGGGTGAGGAGCTGATACTACCTATCATGGGTTATAATCCGATGGGAAAGGAACATGTACTTGAAAAAATCAGGGTATTGATGGATTCCGAAACGGAATTCATTACCCATCGAGTCATTCAGGAAATGAATGATATGTATCCTCTTTTTCCGGATGAGGAAATACAGGTAGTCATCAATCTGGCAGATGACATCGGAGGAGCTTGGACACAACACAATACAACGGATTTCAAGAGTAAATTCGAACTGAATCCATTGGTCAACAGACAATTTTGTGCCCCTTACTTCTGGACCAATGAAACTATTACGGAAACCATCATCAGGAATAGAACCAAGGAATATTTACTCAGGTATATTCATTGGATACAACAAGGCCCACCAACCACACTCATGGATTATTTCAAGATGGAACAATTTGCCTTTTCCCATTCCTATCTTGAGAATCCTATTGGTTTCAAAGAGGAGGAAGCCTTATTATTCTTACACACCTATGAAGAAGCAACATCCTACGATATCATTTTCAATTTCTTCTATGGCGATGAAGCATCGGAGTTAATGGGCCAGGCCTCCTATGGAATGGGCACCTCCGCAGGTATCCTATTGGCACAGCATTCCGACCTAAGCTAATCAACAAGTCAAGTCCTCATCCATACCTGAAATATCCGACTGCAACACAAAAAGCGGAATTTGTGTTAGGACTCCTGCGTTTTGTGTTATTTTGGAACATCAAATTCTACGCATCTTTGTGTCATAATTGAAAATCATGTCAGAACACATTGTTCATATCCGTTCCATTAGCCAACTTCATGAAACCATTGGTTATGGAAAACCCAAGCATCCTCTGATTTCGGTCATTGATGTTTCCGATTTGGCTGTTACCAAGGAAATGTTGGGTGTAAGAATGATGGCGGACTTATACCAGATATCGATAAAAGACAAGAGTTGCGGAATGGAATATGGCCGCAATCATTATGACTTCGATGAGGGTGTATTGATGTTTACGGCTCCTAGGCAGGTAATGGTTCCCACGGAGGAAATCCAAAAGGGACAGAATTCGGGTTGGATGTTGGTCTTCCACCCTGATCTTATCCGCAACACACACCTTGGTGCTTCGATTGATGATTTTTCCTTTTTCAATTATGATGTATTCGAAGCCCTGCACCTTTCTGAGGATGAGGAAAAAATACTGTTGGACTGTTTTGACAAAATCAAGCAGGAATATTCCCAACGAATTGATAAGCACAGCCAAAGGGTCATTGTATCTAATATTGAATTATTACTCAATTATTCCCTTAGATTCTACGAAAGGCAATTCAATACCAGAACATCCAAGAATAAGGATATCGTTTCTGATTTCGAAAAGGAAATAAAACAATATTTCAATAAGGAATTACATCTTGAGAATGGTATCCCCAGCATTCAATATTTTGCGGAGAAAGCGAATTTATCATCACACTATTTCAGTGATTTGCTAAAAAAGGAAACCGGTCGTTCCGCTAAGGACCACATCAATGATTTCATTATTGAGAAAGCCAAGAACATACTGGTTAGTTCGAAGCAGTCCGTCAGTGAGATTGCCTATGACCTCGGATTCAACTATCCGCATTATTTCACACGTCTGTTCAAATCCAAAACCGGGCAGACACCCCATCAGTATCGAACCATCAACTAGGGTTCCATCCATTCATTATAAAAATCATATCAAATGTCATACATAGATGCTTCAAGTCCGATTTTAGTCACAGGTGCCACTGGTTATGTTGCCGGATGGTTGGTCAAGAAATTGTTAGAGCAGGGACATACGGTCCATGCCGCAGTAAGGAACCCTGGGAATGAGCAAAAATTAGCCCATCTGAATCAGATGGCAGCACAATCCCCCGGACAAATCAAATATTTCAAATCCGACTTGTTGCAAGAGGGATCCTATAAGGAAGCTATGGAAGGGTGCCAGCTGGTGTATCATACCGCATCTCCTTTCACGTCCAAATACAAGAATCCCCAAACAGAATTAATCGACCCTGCTGTAAAGGGTACTGCCAACGTACTACAGACTGCCAATCAGACTCCCAGCGTCAAAAGAGTTGTGGTAACATCCAGTTGTGCAGCCATCTATACGGATGCGATTGATTGTAAGAATGCTCCTAATGGAGAATTGACAGAAGAAGTATGGAATACCACTTCATCACTGGATTACCAACCTTATTCCTACTCCAAAACAATGGCTGAGAAAAAGGCATGGGAAATGGCTAATGCACAAAACCAATGGGACTTGGTCACGGTCAATCCTGCTTTTGTAATGGGGCCCATGCTGAATCCCAAGGCAACTACCTCAGAAAGTTTCAATATCCTCAAACAGATGGGTGACGGTACCATGAAAGCGGGTGTACCTAAGATGGGCTTAGGATTGGTGGATGTAAGGGATGTAGCGGATGCGCACTTACAAGCAGGACTGAACGAGGCAGCCAAGGGTAGATATATCACGGTAGGACACAATACGGACTTCCTTGAAATGGGATTGGCCTTACAGGATAAATTCGGTAAGGACTACCCCATTCCGAAAAAGGCATTACCGAAATGGTTATTGATGATTGTAGGGCCGTTCGCGAATAAATTATTCACAAGAAAATTCATCAGGAATAATGTGAATGTGGAATGGAAAGCCAATAATTCCAAAATCCAGAACGAATTGGGTATTTCATTCATGCCCATGCAAAAAACCATGGAGGACTCGTTCCAGATCCTTGTCGATAATGGTATTTTCAAAAAATAGAGATATCCATTCCATTTTCAAAACACCGATTACCACTCAATTAATATTACCGTCATGATTATTACCAAGGGAATAAGTCTCACCAATCTCATTAAATGGACCGGAATGCACATCCTCTGGCTGACTGCCATGATGACCAGTATCGTACTCCTATATCATTATGATATCATTGATGTCAAGATTCCCTGGCTTCCGGTTTCGGTAATCGGTACTGCAGTTGCATTTTATGTTGGTTTCAAGAACAATCAGGCGTATGATAGGATGTGGGAAGCACGCAAGATATGGGGAGGCATCATCAATGATAGCCGGACCTGGGGTATGATGGTCGATGGTTTTCTCAGTAATCAATTCACTACAGATCAGAAATCCGAATCAGAAATTCATTCCATTAAGAAACGATTGATGTACCGCCATATCGGATGGTTGTATGCACATCGGAGTCAGTTATTGGTTCCTACGCCTTGGGAACATGCCAGCCAAACGGGCCACATAGGAAGAACAGCCAAATATTATCAAAAAAGATATGGTGTAGGTCTTGTTGATGATGAAATCACGCGTACGGAACTCAAGCTATTCCTACCCGATGCGGAACATGATAGGCTTATCAATCATGTCAATACCGCTACCCAAATCATCAACGAGCAATCCAGGGATTTGAAAGCATTGAGGAAAGATAATTTAATTGATGATTTCCGCCACATGGAAATGGCTAACTTACTCAAGAGTTTTTATACACTCCAAGGTAAGAACGAACGGATAAAAAAATTCCCCCTACCCCGTCAGTATGCGAATATGAGTCGTTATTTCGTAGCAATTTTCATCATATTATTACCATTCAGTATGATACCTGAATTAATGAGTCTGGAGGGTGGTTATGGCATATGGTTATCCATTCCGCTAACGGCCTTGATTGGATGGGTGTATGTGATGATGGAAGTGATTGGGGATTATTCCGAAAACCCATTCCAAGGCATGGCCAATGATATTCCGATGTTATCCTTATGCCGTGTCATTGAAATAGATTTGAGGGAAATGCTGGGAGAAACCTCCTTGCCTCCGAGTGTCCAAGCCAAGGAGGGTGTATTGATGTAACGAATATCAACCGAGATCGAATCGTATGATAAAATGAGGATTTATTTTTATTCCTTTTTCCTGATTATTTTTTTCACTGCTTGTCATTCCAAGACAGAAAAAGAAAAATTAAATATTGCCGTTGCTGCTAATATGCAATTTGCTATAGAAGAATTGGTGGATTCTTTTTCCCAAAAAAATGATATTGATTGTAATATCATCCTAGGGTCTTCCGGAAAATTAACCGCACAAATCATCCAAGGAGCCCCTTTCGATATTTTTCTTTCTGCGGACATGAAATATCCACAGAAAATCCATCAGAATAATAAATCCTTACATCCACCTACTGTTTATGCGAATGGTCATTTGGTCTTATGGACCTTGCAGGAATCCCTTAAATCACCGTTGGAATTCATTCAGGAAAATACGAATACCAGAATTGCCATTGCCCATCCCGAAAATGCACCTTATGGAAGTGCCGCGATGGAAGTATTGAGACATTACGAATTACCTGATGCTGATGAACGCTTGGTTTATGGCGAAAGTATTTCACAGGTCAACCAGTTTGTGGCAACGGAATCCGTTGCTGCGGGATTCACCTCCAAATCTGTTGTATTGAGTCCCAATATGAAAGACAGGGGACAATGGCAAGAAATACCGAATCATCTGTATACGCCCATCCGGCAGGGAATCGTTTTGGTGCGTCATCGGGAACATCCCCACCCTAAGGCAAAAGCTTTCCAAACATTTATTTTTAGTGACGAAGCAGGAAAGATTCTGAATAAATTCGGATATTCCGTGCCTGACTAAGTCACTCTGATGAATTGGGAACCACTCATACTTACATTCCAACTGGCATCCATTACGACATTGATCCTTGTCCTTGTCTCTATCCCCCTTGCCTACTGGCTTTCCCAAACACAGTCTAGGCTCAAGCCTATTTTCGAAACCCTTATCAGCATGCCTTTGGTCTTACCCCCAACGGTATTGGGTTTTTATTTCCTACTGGCTTTCAGTCCCAATCATTCCTTTGGAAAATGGATGGATGAAACGCTGGGCATCCCGCTGGTTTTTTCTTTTACAGGTCTGGTCATCGCATCGGTAATTTATAGTTTGCCATTCATGGTACATCCGATACAATCTGGATTAACCCATATTCCGGACAGCCTGAGACAGGCTTCATTCCTAATGGGAAAATCAAAATGGGAGACACTCATGAAAGTATTGCTTCCTAATATCCGCCCGTCCATTCTGACGGGTATTGTACTGTCCTTTGCACATACCATAGGTGAATTTGGTGTGGTACTAATGATTGGGGGGAATATCCCAGGAAAAACCAAGGTCGCTTCCATTGCAATTTATGATGAAGTGGAATCCCTGAATTATGCGGATGCACATTTATATTCTGCCATATTATTCATCCTTTCTTTTGCCATTCTCCTTTCGGTCTACCTGACCAACGGAGGTTATCTCAAAGGCTTTTGGAAATGATGCACATAAAAATTCATAAAAAATTAAATGCACCACAAGGACAAATGTATTTGGATTTGGATCTTCAAATCCAGACAGGTGAATTCATAACATTCTATGGCCCATCAGGTGCAGGAAAAACCTCAACACTCAGTATTATATCCGGATTAATGCTAGCGGATAAAGGGCGAATTATTTTTAACAATACCCTATGGTTGGATACCGTAAATAATATTTCCGTTATTCCACAAAAAAGAAATATTGGTTATGTATTTCAGGATTATGCATTATTCCCCAATATGAATGTCATCCAAAATCTAAAATATGCACAAGGAAAAAATCAGGATAATTATTTAATTGATGAATTATTGGAAGTCATGGCATTGAAAGGGTTGGAAAAATCCAAACCCTCCACCCTCTCCGGTGGCCAACAACAACGCGTTGCACTGGCTAGGGCCCTCGCACAACAACCTCGTTTATTATTACTGGACGAGCCCTTATCTGCATTGGATCAAAAAATAAGAAACCAGATTCAGGATTATATCCTGGCTTTCCATAAAAAAAGAAAATTGACCACTATTATGGTCAGTCATGATATTCCGGAAATCATTCAATTATCAGATAGGATTATTGAATTTAATCATGGAAAAATAATACGTCAGGGAACGCCTGCCGAACTTTTCTTTCAGGAACAAAATAACCATTCATTCTCCCTTTACGGGACGATTCTACATATCAGAAAAACATCAGAATCAACCATTTTGGATATACACTTCCAAGGTCAGATTATTCATCTGAACATTACCGATTCTGCAATGAATTCATTCCATAAGGGTCAACGTGTGGAACTCGTTCTGGATGCTTCCAATATCAGTATCAAAACCATTATCCCCGATTCATAAAAAAGACGGATTCCCCATTTCTGGGAAATCCGTACCTTATTCATAATCATACATTATGAACGATGAATCACCTTAGAATTCACAAGTCATCTCTCGACCCGCTGGCGAAACATTCCGTAATTCGAAAGATGGCGATGTTACAGAATTAATGGGTAAGGGATAGAGTAACATGGCAGGAATATCATCACCGCCACTCGTATCCGCATATGCAGCTTCCGCACTTTCGCCATATCCCTCATAGGTCAGTAGGCCGTCATAGTTCTCAGCACCTACCAAATTGACATGCTTGGTATCCAGGTTGACGTTCCATATAACCAATCCCTCCTTGGGAATTTGGCCATCAAAACCAAACATGGAAGACGATCTGTTGCGATTCTCTATCATCCAGAATTGATCAGGAGCATTCTCATCGTAAAGAATGGCAGCCCCTTTTCTATCAGGATAATCATTCTCAAACAGATAGCAGTATCTTCCGGGATTGGGACGCATGGATTCGGTTCCGATGATTTTAGGAGACAGCCATCCCAGCCACATCTTATCTACCGGATTCATTTCCATACTCTCACAATTATTACTCATCAAATCATATCTCGCTCCGGCTCCCGTACCACAGGTTCCATTGGCATACCTATCAGGTAATCCGAATAATCCGTGACAAAGTTCATGGGCGTGGGTAAAGAAATTATATGCAATGGGTTCTATTGTGGTTTCATCGCTCCTTTTGGCATCTGCAAACACAAACTGCATGGATATGGAAATTGGTGAATTAGCATTCGAAGGCTGGATATCAAAATTTCCTGGCCTTGCAGCCCCCAATCCTCCTATTGAGGGAATGAATACGACTTGTACCTCTGTATTGGTCAGTAGGAAATTATTATTCGTATCGAAAATACTCCAATCCAATCCCTGCTCCCCTACTTTCTCCATCAATTCCTGATGCAGCACCGGATTATCAATGAAACCACCCGTAGGTGCACCATTATTATAAAAAGCGGTATCAAAATCCATTGTGACCGGATCAGCAATATATCCCTCCAACATTTCGAATCTGCCTCTTGAATTCTCCCTGAAATAATCATTCAGACTTCCATTATTCTCACCAAAATATACGGATCTGATATACTCCTTAGTCAAGCCGGGATTCACAGGAAATACTTGTGGGAATTCGAACGGTACAACAACTACAGGAACATTCTCATCGCCTACATTCCTATACCAATTGGGGGCTGCAAAGATTGCATCCTTGGCCGTTTGTGATATATAATTGTCAGGTAAGGAATAGGGTGATACAGCCCCCTCACAATAACTTCCTCCGGATTCTGTTTCTTCAACACATCCCATGGAAAAAAGGGTAAATATTCCTAGGATGATTAGTAATTGAAATTGATTTCTCTTGTTCATCTTTAATGATTTTAATTATAAACAATCGAGCCTTTTCTAGTCTCATTTCGAAATCAAAATTAGTCTACAACAGAACTAGGTAAAAGTACAATTCAAATCAAAACTGATAAATTATTGCATTGAAACAAAACAACAAAACGTTCATTATCAATATTTTAAATTATCACACACCATCTAATTCTGTAATAAATAAATACTGTATTAGTTGATTAACTGATACAAATCACAATATAGCCACCCCAATGAATCAAGGGTAGCATCCCTTATAACAAACTGCTTCCTTTTAAAAAATCAAATTAGCATTATCTTTGCGGTTGCCCTTTGGGTATTCCCATTATATTTTTCACAACTAACTATAAAAAATATGACTTTCAAAGAGAAAATGCAACATGCCAATGCCATAGCATCAGGCATTCTCAATGGAGAAGATGAACAACAACTGAAACAACAACTCAAAGACCAAGGCCTAAAGGATTTGGATGTCACCTTGGTCATGAATACCTACCCTAAAATCCTTGGTGATAAGTTGAGGCCTGATATCAGAAGACACCTAATTGGTCAGATTCCCTTGAAGTATGAGGGTAAATTTGCACTTGTTAGTAGGGAAGAATTGAAAAGACAATCGAAACTGGAATTCGACTCACTGGTCAGTGAACAAAAGAACCTGGTTAAGGAAATGCTGAGAAAGGGCTATAGTCACAAGGATATTTACGAAGCCGTTGATCCGAATTTCTACTCCAAACAGCAAGTTCACAATCAGATTCATAACCATGTAGCTGTCAAAGCACACAATTCAGGTGAAAACCGATTGTTCAATGTTTTTGTGGGAGGATTCATCATGTTTATCGGTATTGCATTGACCATTGCCACATTCGGTTCAGGTGGAGGTGTGGTATTCTATGGTTTGATACTCGCAGGCCTAGTCATGATGATAAAGGGACTGATTACCCTTTCGTCCTAATCATATATGACCATATTCATTCCTGTAATGAAAAAGGCTGTTCGGTACATTTGTTTACCGAACAGCCTTTTCATTTGATATATTACTATCTTTGGGTTGCCCGCCTGACCTATACTTAAAATGATACATTCAAACATGAGACTAATTCTTCTGTCATTTTCCCTTTTCTTCTTGATTTCCAATATCCAATCCCAAAATGCATCTGATGATTTCGAGGGCAATGGAAACATCAATACGTGGTATGGTGATGATTGCGCCATGGACAACAACTTTAGCAATCCATACCAACAAGGCGAAAACACTTCTCCTACGGTACTGAGATATCATGATACAGGAGGACAATATGCCAATGTCAGATTTGATGCTGGCAGTAATTTCGACCTATTGGAGAAGAATACATTTTCCTTGAAAATCTATGTCCCATCCAATGGCATTACCGGAACGGCTCCGAATCAGATTTCACTTAAGTTACAGAATAATACCCTAGCAGAACCTTGGCTTACCCAAACCGAAATCATCAAGCCCATTTCTCTTGATACCTGGCAAACCATCACCTTTGACTTTGAACACGACCCTTACATTAACCTGGATGGTGGTTCACCTGCTCCACTCCAACGAAACGACCTGAATCGGGTAGTCATCCAAATCAATGGGGAAAACAACAATGACCATGTCCTTGCTTTCCTTGACGATATCGACCATTTCGAATCCGAACCAGAACCCTCCATTTTCACAGAATTGGTATGGGCCGACGAATTTGATACGGATGGTGCAATTGATGATGGCAAGTGGTTCCCGCAAACTCAGTTACCTGATGGTGGGAGTTGGTTCAATGGTGAAATCCAACATTATACGGACAGGGAGGAAAATGCAACCGTGGAAGATGGCTTATTGAAAATCATTGCCAGAAAAGAAAACTATACCGACCAAGGGGTTACAAAAAGTCATACTTCAGCGAGATTGAATTCAAAATTCGCATTCCAATACGGTCGGGTCGAAATCAGGGCCAAACTCCCAACAGGAGTGGGTACCTGGCCTGCTATGTGGATGCTAGGTAAGAACATCATTGAAACAGGAGCTTATTGGACCAATGAAGGATTCGGAACTACCTATTGGCCTGCTTGTGGTGAGATTGACATCATGGAACACTGGGGCAATAATCAGAATTATGTGCAGAGTGCCACACATACGCCCTCCAGTTTTGGTGCAACAGTCAATCATGGCGGCCAGTACATCCCTACGGTTTCTTCAGACTTCCATATTTATGCATTGGAATGGACTGCGGACAAGTTGGTGTTCAGCGTGGATGATGTCATACATTATACCTACGAACCAGAAGTTCAGAATGCGGATACATGGCCTTTTGATGCAGAACAATATATCCTATTGAATATTGCCATCCAACCCGAGATTGATGCCAGTTTCACCCAGAGTGCAATGGAGATTGACTATGTAAGGGTTTATCAGGAGCCTACTTCATCCATTGCACAATGGGAATCTGAGGAACTCACTACGTTTCCCAATCCCGTTGAAGAATATTTGGTTATACAACTCGAAGCTTCCAACAATGCAAATATTCCAATCAGTATTCATGATATGAACGGGAAATTGGTCAGGCAAATCCAAGCCACTCCTTTCCAACAACAAATCACGATTGAGAACCTGGGTCATCTCCCTACTGGTACTTATAATATTTCATTCGAATACGAACATCGACATTTCCATTCTCAATTCATCAAGAAATAGGAATTCATAATGAAGAAAAGTGAACGTTGGAATCGACTATGATTTGCCATCATCCATCTTCTTGCTATTAGCTATTTGGAACTTAATATCGCATGCTTTCATTATTCTTGTATCACTGATATTTGACTGAAAACAAAAGCTGTCCAAATATGAAGAAGATTCGATGGGTCATACAAGAGAATAATTACTCCGTTAAGGATAGGAATGCCATCATTGATGCTTGTAATGAATTGGGGTATGCGTACCTATTGGTTGAAATCATTCCTTTTTCCAATGAACTTCCCCATATCCCCTTGGATGATGAATATGAGAATATTTATTACGGTTCCACTACAATGATGGAAAGGACATACCGGGACTTCAAACAACCCAAGGGATTGTTCTTTGACCAGGATACTTTTCTGATGAGTCGTTACCTTGAAACTTGGGGTCAGCACATGCTATCATCCGAAGCCAAAGTCAGTACATTCGAACAACTTGTCCATCAGGAAATCCCCTTGGATAAAATGCTTTTCATTCGTCCCAATGACGATTCCAAATTATTTGAGGGCAAGGTTCTTGAATTTCGAAAAATAAAGGAATGGTATCAAAATATCATCGAACAAAAAGTAGAAAAAATAGGTACGGATACCATTGTTCTGGCAGGGCCTGCCTATCAGATTCACAAGGAATGGAGGAACATTGTAGTGGATGGAAAAGTCGTGGCTAGTTCCAGTTATCGGAAAGATTTTGAGCCCTATTTTTCTGCAACTGATATCCCCGACCGTATGGTTGAATTCGTTGAGAAACGTTGCAAGGAATTCATGCCCCATGCTATTTTCGCAATGGATATTGCTTTGTGCGGAACGGAACATGAATATTATATCATTGAATGCGGCTGCGCCAATTCCATTGGCTTTTACGAATGTGACATCAAGGAATACGTCCGAAGCATCTCAGCGTTTATTTCTAATTCCTGAATTGTTCATACAGATATATTCTGATTCGTTTTTTTTCAAAAAATTTGATAAATTTAGATTCACTCTTCTTATCTAGCTACAAAAAGTACTTTTTGGGCCTCCAGCCCTATTTCCTATTTTATCAAATTGAAAAATTAACAAAATGAGTCGATTGCACTATGAAAATCACTCAGACGATTCGTCTGGAACGATTACAAAGAATTTCCAAGTCAAGGATGGTAATGTACCCACTCCACCCGCAAACAATTCCAATACAGGAGCGACAGGGCAATACCTGACAAAAATCGCCAAACTCGTTCCTGCGGAAATCATTGCGGGATATTTGGCCATGTTTGGATTCGTACCTATGATTAGTACGGAAACAAGTGCCAAATCCATTGCGGGATGGGTTATTTTTGGTATTTGCCTGATACTGACTCCTGTTTATCTTAATTCCCAGGCAGAGGATGGAAAACCCAAGGTCATGCACCTTGCCGTTTCTACTGTTGCATTCGTAATCTGGGCTTATGTCACAACGGGAAAAGAATTATTCATCGGTACCGATTTGTATAATGCTGCCGTGGGTTCCATTATCATGATTGGATTCAGTATGGTCAGCGGAATGATCAAATACCAAAAATAGAAGCCATTCGATTCTAATTAAAAAATGCCTTTGTCGTACCTGAACAAAGGCATTTTTCATTCCACTATTTCTTATTGATATATTCCAATATTAATGCCTCTGCCTGCTTGTTCCTTTTCAAGCGGGCTACGGACAAGGGGGTATCTCCCTCAAAGTCTTCCACTACTTCCGGATTGGCTCCATTTTCCAATAAGAACCGGGTAATATCCAAATGATTGAAACGAATACTTTCCACCAAGGCGGAAGCCATATATTCGGGATGCTGATAATTCGGATCGATGCCTTGATTCAGATAAAATTCCACCAAACCCAAATCACCCTCCTGTACTCCCTTGAACATTGCTTTCCAGTCTCCTCCTGACATATATTGATTTTTTATGAGGACATATTGTAATTGAACAATAATCCTTATTTTTTATTTTGGGATTTAGAGTGGGTTCAGATTTTATCGTCTGAATACCGAACACACTACAAGCATGGTCGATTCCTCAATATTCCCAATTTGAGAATTGAATATAATTAGTCCTTATCCATTATGAAAAAATTCATTAGAAAATTGATGATATTCCTTTGTGTATCCTTACTGGTTCTCTTTATTTCTTCCTGTTTCATCTATCATAACAGTGTTCATTACAAGACCTATCCCCTAAAGGTGAATACAAAGAAATTTCCCCATCTCAATGAGAATGTCGAAATGGACTCCTTGGTTCAATCATTCATCAGTCAAATGACACTCAAGGATAAGGTCAGTCAATTGTATGGAGAAAAACCCTTTCGGTTCTATCCCAAATTCCTGATTAATTTCTTTATTAAAAAAAGGTTTCCTCATGTTTACGTCGGGAGGAATAAGCAACTGGGAATTCCACCTTGGGTCTTATCGGATGGACCAAGGGGAGCCAGGGTCATGAGAAGTGATATCAAGGCTGTCACCACATTCCCCGTAGCCATGGCCCGAGGTGCGAGTTGGGATGTTGATTTGGAATATCGCATTAATGATGTCATTGCCAAGGAAATGAGAGCGAACCAAACCAATTATGCAGCTACGCCCTGTATCAATTTACTGCGTCATCCTGCTTGGGGTCGGGCACAGGAAACATACGGGGAAGACCCTTGGTTATTGGGAGAATTCGGCCTTGCAGCCGTCAAAGCCATAGAACAAAATAATGTCATGGCTTGTCCCAAGCATTTCGCACTGAATAGTATAGAAAATTCCAGATGGGTGGTCAATGTGGAACTGGAAGAAAGGGCATTGAGGGAGGTATATCTTCCTCATTTCAAAAAGGTCATACAGGAGGGACAACCAGCTTCCCTTATGAGTGCCTACAATCAATTCAGAGGAGAACATTGCGGTAGCAACCATGAATTACTCACACAAATCCTCAGGGAAGAATGGGGCTTCGAGGGTTTTGTCAGTACGGATTGGATTTATGGATTGTATGACGGTATCGGAGGTGTGCAGGCAGGATTGGATGTCGAAATGCCCGTTCAGAATGCATATGCCTACAAAACGATTAAAAAGGGAATTGAAAATGGCGAAATAACAGAAAAACAAATTGACCAATTGGTAGAAAGGATATTGAAAACAAGATTAAAATATGCCATAATCCAAGATGATGACCAATTTCCGAAAGAATTAATCCTATCAAAGGAACATATCGTATTGGCGCGTGAAGCAGCCGAAAAAAGCATGGTACTAATCAAGAATGAAAATGTACTTCCATTCACCCAAAATTCCAATAAGAAAATAGCCGTGATTGGAAGATTGGCAGACTTGGAACAAACAGGTGACCATGGAAGTAGTAACTGCACCCCACCCTATGTCATTACTCCCTATCAAGGCTTGGTTAATTTCCATCAACAACTGGGTAATGAGGTCATTTATAACGACGGAACAAATCTGGCCGAAGCCAAACAATTGGCTACCGAAGCTGATGAAGTCATTATTGTAGTGGGATATACATTCAAGGAGGAAGGAGAATATATCATCATGAATAAAAACAAGATGAAAGCATCCGCAGAAGCTGGAAAACTTGTAGGAAAAAAAGGAACGGGAGGAGACCGTGAAGATTTGAAATTGTTAGCAGAGGATGAAGCATTAATTCTCGCCTTGGCAGATAAAAACGAAAAGACCGTCGTGGTTTATTCAGGAGGAAGTGCCATAGATTTATCCAATTGGCATGATGAAGTCCCTGCTATTCTTTTTTCATGGTATGCAGGAATGGAGGGTGGAAATGCCTTGGCACATCTTCTTTATGGCACCCGGAATCCAAGTGGAAAATTACCATTCAGTATCGCTAGGAAATCTGGTGATTATCCTTATTTCAATGCTTTCACCAAGGAGATAACCTATGGATATTATCATGGCTATACCCTTTTCGAAAAAGAAAAAAAGGAAGTACTTTATCCTTTTGGACACGGATTGAGCTATACGGAATTCGAATACTCCAATCTGAAAACAAACAGTGGAATTATCCATCCTGACAGCACCTTGAAAATCCAAGTGGACATTAGGAATACAGGTGAGGTACAAGGAGCTGAAATCGTACAATTATACATTGGTTTTTCCGAATCCGAAGTTGACCGTCCGATTAAATTACTTCGGGCATTCGACAAGATTACCTTGGAACCACAAGCATCCAAAACAGTCTTTTTTGATATCCACCCAAGGGATTTGGCATGGTACAACCCCAAACAAAAAGCATGGGAGATAGAAATGATGACTTATGAATTGTTTGTTGGTGGTAGTTCCAGAAATAATGACCTACTCCAATCATCATTTGAAATCAGGGAATAATGATGATGCAACAAATTATAATAATCGCTGTTGTGTCCTTGAAATCCAATGTCCATGCAAAATACTATCCTTTCACACTTAAAACAGGATACCACACTATCGGGAATCATTTCCCAGGTTTCATTTCCCGTACTAAAATCCACCGGAAATATTTTCCATGACCTGATGAGTTGTATCATCGAACAACAAATCCATTATCGAAGTACGAAGAAAATATTCTCCAAGGCTTTGGAAAAAGCAGGTATTCATCTATTGACCTTGGATAATTTTGATGCGTTTGAAGAAAAGGGGCTAGTTGACATTAAAATGTCCGCTAAGAAATACGAGACCCTTGAAAGAACCATCACATTTTTCTCTGAAAATAAAATAGATTGGCAGCAATTGAGTGATGATGATGTCCGTTCCACATTCAAACAAATCAAGGGAATCGGTCCCTGGACCATAGATATGCTATTATTATATAATCTGGGGCGAAAAGATATCTTTCCCGCAGATGATTACCATCTTAAATTAATATTGAATAAATTATATGACGTAGATACTTCCGCAAGAATCAAGGCGCAGCATAAGGCCATTGCTGAATCATGGTCACCCTACCGTTCTTATGCCACCATTTATTTATTAGAATACAAAAAACTACTTCGTAAAAAATAGGTTCGATTCATCAAGGTATCCAATCCTTTATCCGAAAACTTTGATTATTTTTCCTAAGTGAAAAAATATATCTTATATATCGTAGGCATTGTACTCTTTTTATTCTCGATAGGATGGTATTTCTTATTTTTTGAATGGGAGAACAGTGATCAGGGTGCTACCGTCATCGCCAACTCTGATGTTCATTCATTTATTTACCATAAGATTCCATCCCTTTCCGTCTTAGGACAATACCATCAGGAAAAAGGATTCAACAGACTCGAACAACAATCCCAAGGAAAAGTCAGACCTAAGGTATGGCAATTGAGTCAGCATTCGGCTGGTCTTAGTATTCGTTTCCAATCCGATTCACCATACATCGCTGCAAACTGGTCCCTTGAACGGGAAAGGCACATGCGGAATATGACTGATATTGCAACCAGTGGATTGGATTTATATATCAGAAAAGACAGTAGTTGGAAATATGTTGCATCAGCTATTCCGAATGATTTGCATAATCATCAAATTCTGACCCATAACCTGAGTAACAGTCCGCAAGAATACCTTTTGTATTTGCCACTATATAATGATATCACTGATTTGGAAATTGGGGTTTTGCCCGAAAGCAACCTAAGTTTCGAAAAAAAGGAAGAGGATGTACTACCCATCGTTATTTATGGAACTTCCATCACGCAAGGAGCGAGTGCTTCCAGACCCGGACTTGCCTATCCATCCATTCTCTCAAGAACATTGGGGAAAGAAATCATCAATCTGGGATTTTCGGGTAATGGTCGCATGGAAATGGAATTAGCTGAAGTCATCTGTGGCATTCCCAATCAACTCATCATTATTGATTGTACACCTAATATGAGCCCAGTGGATATCAGTACCTATGCCAGTTCGTTCATCAATCAAATCAGGGATTGTCATCCTGACATTCCCATTCTCATTATTGAGAATATCCCTAATGCATCCGCACCTTGGAACCATGAGGATGCTGAAACTTGGGGCAGTCAGACATTTGAGATGCAACAGACCCGAACCATTAGGGAAATCTTCCTACAACTACAGAACAAGGGTATGGAGGACATGCACTATCTTTCTTCAGATGGGCTCATCGGAAATGATACGGAGGCTACGATTGATGGCATCCATCCCAATGATATCGGTATGATGC
The DNA here is from genome assembly GCA_020631355.1 of Saprospiraceae bacterium. Classification (GTDB taxonomy): domain Bacteria; phylum Bacteroidota; class Bacteroidia; order Chitinophagales; family Saprospiraceae; genus JAHDCE01. The sequence goes on from JAHDHL010000006.1 coordinate 124,695, forward strand.
GCATTGCCAACCAACTGGAACCTGTCATTCGGTCCATATTAGCTGAGTCTGAGTAGGACTAGGCCATGGGGCTACCCAAAACAAAAAGCAGGTGGTACGCCAACCACCTGCCAACAGAACTGCAATAAAAATATCAATACGGTATGAATTACTTTTATGCCTTGAATTTCTTCTGGAAATTCACCTTGATGTTATAGGTTTTTCCAACTTCGATGCTTGCGGATTGGAATGACTTGTAGTTCAAACGGGATTTGATGAACAAATCGAATGCCCTATCTTCCGCACTAGTGCTCAGGACGATGAATTCGTTGTTTTTGTTCACCATGAACTCAATGTAGACCTTGGATTCGTCTCCATCAAAATATTCGTCGCAATCATCGGTTAATTCCTGTTGTACAAATGTACTTACGGACTTGGCCGTTGGTTCCTTACCCAATTCGTTTCCTGCATAAGTTACTGTACTTAAACCGATTAGCATCGCTACGAACAACAATTTGAATGATTTCATTTTAAAGAGTTTTATTAAGATTGATCAAATGATTTACACTTATAAAGAACATTAAAACACCTCGAAGGACGCCTCAAAAGCATTGAGTTTCTACGAATGAATCCATAGTTCGTACCAAGGGATTGAAAAATCGGACATACTGTCAAATTCTATCGTTTTTGTATCTTGTGGGTAAAAAGAGGAGCTTAAATTAATCGAGGATGACCAAAAGAGAATGGATCAATATCATTAAGTATGAATTAGAAAATAACAAGTTCCCTCTTGCCATCAACAAGTGCAAATCATTAGTTTTCGATGACCCAAGTGAAGAAAACAATCTCGCCAATATCCATAGAAGATGGAAAGAAAACGAGCAACAAATCAGTAATCGTGTTATCCGTGATGAGACCTATCAGCTAGAAAAGAATAGACTCCACTTGGATTTGATGCGATTCTTGGATTCTTGGTCAACGGATGAAAGTGTTACGTTCCAACACATGGAAAATGGGATACAAAAATCCAAGACAATTATAGGTCTTCCCAAATTCCTCACCAACCAACCATTCGTACCAGATGTATTCGAGGGTCGGGAGGAGGATGTCAAGGCCATCCATGAGCATTTATTCCAAGGTGAGAATATATTACTTATCGTCAATGGTGAGGGAGGTATCGGTAAGACAACACTGGCGGCCAAATATTTCCATGAATACAAGGATGAGTACCATCACTTGGCTTGGCTCTTTGCAGAAAGAGGTATTCTGAATGCCATTCTTTTATTGAATATTGAATTAAAAATCAATTTCACTCCTAATATACCTGAGGAGGAAAAACTGGATATCATTCTTAGGAGAATGGCTGAACTAGAAAAACCCTGCCTCCTAGTGATTGATAATGCGAATGATATTAAGAATTTGGATTTATATTATGGAAAATTAAAAACCTGCACGAATTTCCATTTATTATTAACCAGTAGAATCAATGAATACGAACAAGCAACTTGTCATAAGGCTAACATCCTGAATGATGATATCCTGATTCGTATTTTTAAGAAACATTACAAGAAAAAAATTGATGAGGATATCTTAAAGCAACTCATTTATCTTGTAGGAGGAAATACATTGGTAATAGAATTATTGGCCAAAAGTTTATATTTCAAGAACAGACTGAATCATAAGTATACGCTACCAGAACTCATTCAGGATTTAACAGACAAGGGAATATTCCATACCCAAGCAGATAAGAAAACCCAAGCCCCTTGGAGTCAACAAAGAAACATCCCAAAATCAGAACCCAAGGAAGTCATCAAGGCATTATACGACCTAGAACCACTTCCTGAGATGGAATTAAAAATCCTACAGAATCTTTCAGTTTTACCTGCTGTATACATTGATGTAGAAATCTTGGAAAATCAATTATTGAAGTATCCCAATCTGGATGAACATCTTTATAACCTTTATCAAAAGGGATGGATTGAATTGGAAGAAAAAGAAAATGCTTATTCCCAAATTAAAATCAGTCCAGTGGTACAGGCGGTAGTGCTTGAAGTAACGGAGGATATATTTGAAGCGAATGAGGGGATGATAAAAAATATGGTCATACTACTTGACTATAATCCAGGCATAGGTCATTTTATTAATATTGACTATGACAAAGCTTTCCTATTGAGTGCGTGGGCTGAACACCTTACCAATAAAATTTATTTACCTAAAGTAGAAATTGGAAAGTTATTAGAATGCATAGCAAATTCAAAAAGAGTACAAGGCAACCCTAAGGGAGCCATTCAATATCAAATTAAATCAAAAAACATATTCAAAAAAATAAATAAAATTGACAACAACGAATACAATGAATACATGCTAGCCACTGCAGAGGGAAAACTAGGTCATCTTTATGCAATCAATGGAAATTTCACACAAGGAGAAAAGCTATTAAAGAAAGGTAATAAATCTTTAAAATCCATCTTAAGTAGAACTAAAAACAAAACTATTGTAATTAAAGATTTAGCAGCTTCTTTCTCTATGATGGGACACATATATGAGAAAATTAATCAACCTAAAAAAGCGATGAAAATGTATCAAAATGACTTACGTCTATCTAAAAAATTATATCAAAATAATAAGAAAGATCTCAATATAATTCATGGATTAGCAACTACTCTAAATCAAATAAGTGTTTTCTTACTTAAAGAAAAAGCATATAATAAGGCATTGTTAAAATTAAAACAGAGTCTCGATTTAACAAACAGCATATATTATAAAAACAATAATTCATTAAGTATAAAAAATCAACTAGCTAATACACATTCAAACTTAATGAGAGCATATGGAGCATTAGGGAAAATAAAGGAAGCCTTAGAACATGCTCAAATCCAACTAACTCTATTTCAAGAAATGTACAATGACAATAAGCAGAATAATAATTTCAAACTAAACTATGCCATTTCATGTGGTGCAGTAGGTGACATTTTATTCGGCACTACAGCAATAGAAGACTCTATAGAATATTTTAAACTTGAGAAAGATTTATTATTGGAATTACTCGAAGAATCAACGGAAGACATTTCCATCACCAAAGGATTGGCCATATCCTACTCCAAAATCGGCCACTTCCATGCCCAATATTCCAAAGACTCAGAAAAAGCCAAATCCCACTATCTCCAAGCCCAACAGCTTTGGGAGGAACTCGTAAAGACTTCCCCCCAGTATGCTGAATTTTCTGAGTATCTCGAAATGGTAAAGAACGATATCAGAAAGCTGGAGTAGTCATTTTCTTCCTGCTTCCTTGTTTCATCTTGAAACTCATATCGATACTGAACAAATAACCCCTCAGTCCGGTACTGCGCTTGTAATAGGCCGTTCGGAATCTCAACTTATCCATGAGTACCATGTGCTTTTTGGTGAATGGCACCTTGAAACGGAATAATCCGTACAAGGGTGAATAAGTGAATCCCAATCCCACCTTATGGCTGTGCAAGCCTGACAAGTCATGGTCTGAGGTATAGAATGTCTCTGCAACAGAATGCGTGGCGAAAGGCGCAAAGTACTTGGAAGCAGTTTGAGTATGGAAGCGATAGAACGGAGCTAATGTCACATTCCCCAACTTGATTGGCGTTTCCAAACTCATCGTATGTCCTTGTATTCCGAAATCATCCCAATAATACCGATAATAACTTCGAATGATGAAATCATCCGTAGGGAAATAATTGAAACGAATACCAACCGGCAGTTTCAAGCGACTATCCGGTAATCGTTCGATATCCGGCGAAATCTGATCCGAGAAATATACCCGATGGAATGGAGTCGAAAGCAATCCTTTCATCCAGATGGCTTCAGCAGACACGGACATCTGCATGCGCCTATTCAATACCTGGCTATAAGTAGCCTGCAAATTATAGGATCTGCGATTCGGAGAACTGATCGTACTCCTGATATCCGTCCCACGGAGTTCGGATGGGAATATCAGGGACCATCTATCAAAGAATGCCAATGCCCTCAGACTGATTTCGGAATTCCCCTCATTCCATTCCTTGGCATAGGAGACATTCCCGGAAAAGGACAGGTAGTCATATTCGATGGAATAGCCTATCCCTATTCCATAGGTCTCCCCCCTGTCCAGGAATTTCCTTTGATAGCCTATATTCCCATAACCTCTTATATCCATCCTTGAGGCGGAAGACACATCACCATCAATATTATCGGTGGAGGCGGAAGTATAGATGTCCGCCCCCAACATCAGATTGAGGGACTGAACGGAATCCAAGGGAACATTAACCGTGAATACATTGGCGAAATCCTGAAGCTGTTCGGTACCGATACCGCCTGTCACAGCTCCATTATTCCCATCCTGATTATAATACCCAAAGAGAAAATTAGCATCTACCTCCTTGGTATTGCCTTTCATCTTATATCCATCCTGAGCTTGCAATGAAAGACTCATTATGATGAAGAATATGATTTTTATATTACGCATGATTGTTAGATTGTAAGATGACTAAATGCTTGATTGGCGCACTCATTCGGGCCATTTAGTTACATCCGCATCCGCCACCTACCTTTCCGCCATTGGCACCTGCGGCACCCTCTCGATAGGATTCAAAATTGGTTTCGAATGCTTCGATTTTCTTGGCTGATAATTCCATTTCTGAATCATTGATATAGGCTTTCTGGTACGCCTTTACCGATACACAACCATGCGTGACCAATGCGATACATATCACGAGGACTGATATTCTTGCTTTCGTATTCATTCGTAGTATTTTAAATTTAAATGATGGGATGAGATGAGTTCGTCCTCATCAGTGACGATGAGGCATTCTATTGCATTGAGCTGATTCACCATGGCCAGGCCATCTTCCTTGCCCATGACAAAGACCGAAGTAGCCAAAGCATCAGCTACCTCGGCATCCGGGCAGATTACGGTCACGCTCTTGATTCCTGTGGTGGGGAAACCCGTACGAGGGTCAATAATATGTGCATATCGCTGGCCATCGAACGTTACGAATCTTTCATAATCACCGGATGTAACTACTGCCATATCCCTGACATCCAAATCCGCTATGAAACGACGCTCATCCTTGGGGTCCGCTATCTTGATGTGCCAAGCGTCCTTCTTGGGGTGATTTCCCCAACTGATGAGATCTCCGCCGGCATTGACCACTCCTCCGTCAATGCCATTCATCATTTCCATAATTTGCTTCGCCTTATTCGCAGCATAGCCCTTTCCTATCGCTCCGAATCCTATTTTCATTCCTTTCTCCTTGAGGAATATGCTATACTCGGTTTCATCCAGTATAATGTGTTCCCAATTGATATATTGGCGGGCCTCATCAATCCTGCTTTGGGTAGGCATTTCGGTCATGCTTCCATCGAATGACCAAATCTTATCCATTGATGCATATGAAATATCAAATGCACCATCCGTAAGTTGGGAAACCTTGATGGAACGTTGGACCAGATGGAATAATTCCTCATCCACCTGAACAGCCTTTACACCTGCATGCTGATTGACAAGGGAGGTTTGGGAATTAGGGTCCCAGGAAGAAATCAATCGTTCGATTCTTTCCACTTCTGCCATACCTGCATTAATGGCATTCCATGCCTGTTGTTCATCCTTGGAGACAGCCGTAAACTCAAAACGACTTCCCATCATCTTGATGATTTTCTTAGGAGAAAAAATCCTTTCAGTTGATAAGGCTGATTTTTTAGGAAACTGATGTAGATAATCCGATGGGGATTGGTTCTTGAATGGAATATCCTTTACTTTCTTTCCATTACCATCCAATAAGACAACCTTGGGAAAAGCTCCCTGTCGATTGAATTTTTCAGCCAATTGTTCGTTGTGCAAGGTTTGGTTTTCTGGTAATCTATTTTTTTTCCTTGCGGGAAAATCCAGATACAAGATAATTAATTCCTGTTCTTCGAACTTGGAAAATTCATCAGATAATAAAATATCCTTTTTGAATTGAATACATGGCTTACACCAATCAGAACCCGCAAAAACCATAAGTATGGATTTATTTTCTGCTTGGGCTTTTTCCTTGGCTTTTTCCATATTAATTTCCCAATGAGAGGGAATGGATTCCTGGGCTTGCACCTGAATAAGGCATAGGGCAAGCCATATCAATATTTGAATTGACTTCATAATTCATCTTTTAAAATTCGGAAATAGTGGGTTGTTCGTGAGAGGGATTAGGGTTTAGTGAAAATTTAATTCACCCCACAAATAAATTGGCCATTACCGTTGAACAATAAATAGGAATTACCATTGAAACGGGCTTCAAAATAAAGTGCAGCATTCGCATCCTCAAAAGAAGTAATGGATTCGAGTGCTATTCCTGGTAATTCTGTAGCGACATGTTCCCGTATGGATACAGGCCATTCACTAGGATTCAGCAATGTCACATTGAATCGGTCAGCATCAGGGATGAGTTGATTTTCGGAACAAATCGTAAAGGTCGGCATACCCTCCCCTGCTTCGTATTCATCTTCTTCCTCTGCTTCAAATTCACAAGACACCATCAACAAAGGGAGCATTAGAAATAACAATAACTTTTTCATAATTCATCCAATTTTAAAAAGTATAGGTAGAACCTAAATTAAATAATAGGTACTTGTGATTATCATATATATAATTTTTATTCCTCAAATTAAATTGACCTTTCATGCTTGTATTCAAAGCCCAATTGGAATTGAATTGGTATCTGATTCCAACCTGGGTCCAAATATCATCCACTTGGAATTTTCGTGTTGCCACATTATTCTGTGTGAGGTAATATTCCCCTCCTCCGACTGCCAGATATTCATATCTCAAACTGGATTGGATAGGAAAATAAGAAACCATGCCCAATGCTATTTGTGGTTGGATTTTCTTATTTTTTAAAAAATGATAATTCAATCCGAATGGCACTTGTATATATTGGAAATCCGCATAAACTTCCTTGATGGCATCCCCTACCATTTCGGGTTGGGGAGCAGGTGGCAAGTCATCCAAAACCAAATTACTGCCTGTTTCTTGTTCTCTTTTAAAAGAATGATTCAGATATTCGATTCCTAATACCAATCCGAAATGGTCATTGTAACCCGCCTCGAATAAAGCACCGCCCTGATATAAAAACCCTCCTGACACCAAGTCAGCACCTATTGATAACGAAGGGGTTACAGACCATTTCCTTGGAACCAAGGGTTCCAGATATTCATTCCATTCCTTTTTTTCAGGAGCAATGTCGATTTTCCATATCGGCCATGTACCTCCTGAGTATCTTACTTCATCCGTAGTTTGATAGGGTATATTCTCTCCTAGTATTCCTTGCCTGGCATCCAATTCCCTTGGCATTGAAATCAGACTTTCATCCGATGATAATTCATTATTCAATGATGCTGAATATTGTCCAATGAATATATTCTTATCCAATAATCCAATCGTCGAATCCCCTGATTTTATCCCAGCATTTTCCTTGGAATGGACAAACCTTGAATGTTCAAGAAAATCAAACTTCCGATTTAGGGATGTGGTTTTCATGCGCATCGGTTTTGCCTCTATTCCTTGGTTGATATTCCTATTGATTATTACAGTTTGATAAATGGTATCATAAATGGTAATACTACTTTTTATCTGTTCCTGATTTTCAGTTAAACGATGATTTTGGTATTGGTGTAAAGTTTTTTCTAATTCGGATAATTTTTGATGATGATTCATGTATAATCCCACGCCTCCAAATAAAAATAATAAAGGCAATGCAATCAATCCGGCTAGGGCCCATATCGGAAGGATGATAATTCCACCTTTCCGTTGTTCGTCCTCGGATTCATTCATTTTCTGGTGCATTTTCTCCCAGTGCCTTTCCTCGAAAGGTACAGGAGGAAAATCATCCATTTTTTTCCTGATATATTTTTCAAAATTATTATCCTCCATAGCGAATGGATTTTTGGGTATTCAACTGTTCCAGTTTTTTTCTCAATATTTTTCTGGCTCTTGAATAATTCGATTTAGAACCTCCTACACTGATACCCAGTTTCTGTGCAATTTCAACATGATTATATCCCTCGACGGCATACAGGTTGAATACGAGTCTGTATTTAGGTGGTAATAACTGGATTTCTTTCATAATGTCCTCCGCAAATAATTGTTGTAAACCACTTACGTCTTCTCCCTTGGTATTGAATTGATAATCCAATACGGAAAATTTAATTTTCTTATGCTTTTTGATGTAATCTATGGCAGCATGAATTAAAATCACTTTGAACCAAGGTCTGAATTCAAGGGAAGTATCATACTGATTTAAATTCCGGAATACCTTCAAAAAAGCTTCGTTCACAATATCCTCCGCTTCAGATAAATCATCCGCATACCTTAGGGCTATGGATATGGCATAGGAAAAATACAACTGGTACAATTTTTTTTGACCAGCCACCTTGCCCTCCAAACAGGCATAGATGATAAGTTTAATGTTTTCCTTTTGATCCATAAATGTGATACCATTACGGCAGATAAATAAAAAGGGTTGCGCCAACAAAAAAATATTTTATTTTTCTGTGTTGAATATCTAATTGACAACCATTTTACAATTATCCCCTATCAGGCACCCAGACTTTCTAATTCCTTTTTGATTTGGCCACGGTAGGATGTCTTATTGCGAAGGGCCTTTCTGTATGCCTTGATGGCAAGCGTTGAACCATACTCGTGGTCCATCATGTAAATGTAGTGATAGCAACGTCCGATGAAGAAATAATAGTCGCCAATATCAGGCTCTTTCTCTATCATTTTCTTCAATAATTCCACTCCGATTCTCAACTTATCCCCCCTACCCCAACTATAACTACAATGGATTGCAGCTTCCTTATATTTTTCGTACAGATGCTCTTTTTCCAAAAAGTAATTTTCAAAAATATCCTCAGATGCCTTATACTTTTTGTAGTGGTATACACCGTGGGGTGCCTGAAAGAACTTGATGCGCTCCCTCCATTCCCTCAACTCCAATCCATATACGAATTGGTTAAGGAAATCCTCTATATCCAGGCGGGTAGTCAAATCAGGATGGAACTCCTTGGCGAGAATGCATTCGGGCATCAGATGCTCATGTATGAGCATGGCATTCTGACTCATTGTAATTGCCAACCGGACTTGTTGGGCATTGGGGGAAACCCAGAGTCGTCTAAGATTATTGATGGCTTCCTCGGATAAGTTCATGCCCTAAAGGTAAGAACTCTATCGGAATCCCAAATCATTGGTCAGGTTTGCCTGAAGTACAAGTTATCCCTATCTTTACTGAACACAAGTAAATTTTCCATTGATAGTTTTTTAAAGGAATGTCCAGCCACATCTTCCAGTTTTCAGGTAGGATGTAATAATGCATGATATCACCACGTTAGTATTGGACCTTTCACTCATGAAATCCTATTGTTACCATAGGACAGAAACGAAGACTCACTTATGTATTGTACTCGCGGGTATGAATGGATACTTACTATCTGCATTCTATTTGTAATTAATTATACAGGTAGGGCCCAAGAGTACGTCACCAACAACAGGAGCATCACCACAAGGGATGGCCTATCCAACAGGGCAGTCCTATCCATACACCAAGACCACAACAACATCATGTGGATTGGTACCCGCAATGGTCTGAATCGGTATGATGGTTACCGTTTTCAAGTTTTCAATACCAAGAACTCCGGCTTGCACCACAATGTCATCAATGACATCCTAGTTGACCCAAATGATAGGATATGGCTCGTACATCAAGATAAACACCAAGTATTCCATATCTCTTTCCTGAATCCCAATAATTCGGAAATCAAGGCTTTCGACCTTTTTGATATTGACCTATCCCTTTATCGTACCATCATTCAGACCAAGGATAAAAATATTGTCTTCGAAAGAAAGGACGGCAAACTATTCTGGTTGGAACAAGAGGGGCTTTCTGAATTGGATTCAGATGTTCCATTCAAAATATTGAATCATAGAGAAAACATCATTCTGGCAGTTAATTCAGAAAACACTAGAATGCTGTACAAGATATCAAGTAACAAGGAAATCCTTCTTGAAAAAGAAATGAAAAACGATTGCAGCAAGGCTTTCGTTTCTGATGAATTCTTCTTCATCTTACATCCTATGGGCAACCATCTTAAATTCCTTACTTATGACCATATATTCCGCCTTTCTGACCAATATGATTTCATTGGTAGGCAAATGGAGTATTCGGATAAGATATTTTGGATAGATGATTTCCTGTATCATGTCAAACACAATAGCTTCTCCATATATAATGAAAAAGGATTGATATTCAATAGTCTAGAGATGGGTGGAACAAGAATGGACCGTTCCATCAATAAGATTTATGTGGATAATATGGGCCATAAATGGTTCAGTTCCAATAATGGCATCCTCATTTTCGACTTCAAGGAGACCCCATTCAAAAGATATCTCTCATTTGATCATAATGAATATCTCCTAGATGAATCCTACCGTTGCAGGGGATTATGGGCTGATGAGGAGAAGTTGTTTGTACACACCCGAAAAGGACGTTATAAAATTGACTTGAAGTCGGGAGAAAGCCAACTCCTACCCAAGATGACATCAAGTAATCACCATGATAATTACTTTAGATTTCCGGTCATAAGAAATTCCAGGGGCAATTATTACATTGCCTCCAATACACTCATAGAAACGGATGATAAGGGAAATGAGGATAATTACATTCATTATGCTGATGATATTACCCCTAAGAAAATATGGTCCCTATTCGAGGATAAGAATGAAAAGGTATGGATGGGCACCTATCAGGGGCTGAACAGTTATGAAAGAGATGATGGTTTCGTAAGGGAACAACACGAATATGGAGCATACCCTGATTTGGGTGATGCGTTCATCTCAGGATTTTTCACAGATGACAAACAACAAGTCTGGATATTTTCCGACAAAGGCATATTCCTCTTTGATACTGATAAGGGGATTCCCATTGCACAATATGGTTCAGGACAAGATGGTTCGGCCTACCTACCATTGGGAACAGCATATCACATGCATCATGACAAGCAGGGCAGATATTGGATTGCCACTGAGGGGAATGGTCTCATTCTTTGGGACAAGACCAATGAGAATTATCGGCAGTTCAATACAGAGGACGGTCTCTCCAATAATACCCTATATGCCATTTATGAGGATGATTTCGGATATCTATGGTTGAGTAGTGACAATGGTATCATTCGTTTCGATAAGGATAAGGAAACCGTTACTAGAATCTATGTACCTGAGGATGGCATCAGTCATTATGAATTCAATAAGACATCACACTTCAAGGCAACGGATGGAACCATTTATTTTGGTGGTCTGAATGGTGTGACAGCATTCCACCCCAAGGATTTCCAACATGACACTATCGTCTATCCCTTACACATCAATGAATTCACCATTGCGGATCCTAAGGGATTCCATGAACAGAACATTGCTTCTGTCCTACCCCAGGGAGACGAAGACCCCTATTTGATAAAACCGGGTGTTTCCATCAAGAATATCACGGTTACAGCTCCTAATTATATGTATAGGGATGATATCGAATTCTACTACAGGTTTAGGGGCAATCCAGATGGATGGAAAAAAACCAAGGATAATTTATTGTTCTTTTCCCGTCCGAAAAGATGGACCCATCATGTCTTGGAAATCAAGGTCAAGGACAAATTCAACCGCAATCTTTATAGTCAACTGGAAATTCCACTCATCCTTGAGATTCCCTTGTACCAACAACCATCATTCATGCTGTTCATGGGACTTTTCCTCATCGCATCTGTCGTTGTAATTTTCTTTTGGAGAGGAAAGCGACTCAAGAAGAAACAAATGGAATTGGAACGGATTGTGGAACAACGGACCTATACCATTTCCAAACAATCAGAGCGATTGCAACAACTGGATAAGAACAAATCCATTTTCTTTGCTAATGTCTCGCATGAACTCAGAACACCCCTTACGCTCATTCATGGCCCTGTCCAACACATTATCCAAAGGAAAAAAGTCGATGGCACAGACATGGGCTACCTCAGGATTGTGGAACAGAATGTCAATAAACTATTAGGGAGAATCAATGAGATATTGGATTTATCCAGATTAGAATCCGATAGATTGGAGTTGAATGAGACAACCGTCCACCTTTATTCATTCATATCCAGACTTTCATCCTCTTTTGAATCCAACGCCCAATTCAAGGATATCCTATATAGCATTCGATTGGTTATCCCTAAACACCTTCAAGTCCGCTTGGATCAGGATAAATTCGAGAAAGTATTCAATAATCTTCTTTCCAATGCCTTAAAATTCACACCCAGAAAAGGTGAAGTACGTGTTTCTTTGGAGGAAACTGACGATGCTTGTTTGCTCCTATCTGTCAAGGATTCCGGCCCCGGAATACCCAAGGAGGACCTAGAAAGGGTTTTTGATCGTTTCTATCAATCATCCAATCACATCAAGAGTTCGGAAGGTACCGGAATTGGCCTGAATCTCTCCAAGCAACTGGCTGAAATCATGCGAGGGAACCTGAGTGTGGATAGTCAGGTCGGAATGGGAGCCACATTCCATTTCAAATTTCCGATGACAAGGGTGCTACAATCCCTGAAACAACCCATAACGGAAACCATACAGACACCCACCATCCATACCGAGGCGGTTCCACCTCCGATCAATAATGGAATTAAGATTCTACTCGTTGAGGATAATTATGACCTCAACCAATACATCCAACAATTACTCTCGGATTATCATGTCATCACAGCTATGAATGGTGAGGAAGCCCTGACTTCCCTGGGTCAGCATAAAGATATTCAACTTATCATTTCGGATATGATGATGCCCCTAATGGATGGATTGGAATTCTTGGGTCGAGTCAAACAATCCGAAGCATTCGAAGCCATACCATTCATCATGCTCACGGCACGGGCTGATATACAGGATAAATTGAATGCCCTTAGAATCGGTGTGGATGATTATATCATCAAGCCATTCAACAATGACGAATTAATGGTCAGGGTTGGCAACTTACTCAAGAATCAACAGAATAGGTCAGTACCTCATATAGAACCAATTCCAACGGAAAGTACGAAAAGTAATTCCTCTGAAGTAGATTCCAAGTGGCTAAGGGAAGCAGAACGAACTGTCAAACGCAATCTTGGTGCAAAGGAACTCAATGTTGAATTCATAGCAACCCAAATGGATATTAGTAGTAGGCAGTTCCAAAGGAAAATCAAGGCCAGTACAGGACTGACTGCCAATCAATATATCAAGGAAATCAAATTACATAAGGCAAGAAAATACCTAGAGGAACAAACTTACAGGACTGTCAATGAAGTCAGTTATGCCGTAGGTTTCGAAGATCCAAGTTATTTTTCCAGATTATATGCCAAACGATTCGGAAAGAAACCCATTGATTATCTCAAATAGAGATTTGTTTTCCAAAATATGAACCTGAATTTTCAGACATGTCCTTTTTTTCGGTAAAATGTCCTTTTTTTCAGTGTTTTGTCCCCCCTCTCCGTCTGTATTTATCCCAACTTGCTTTCAAATCAAACACGAATGCTACTATCCTAAATCACTATTAATACAGACACGCAATGAAAAACAGAAATATCAATCACAAATCAATCATTCTTTTCATCACTCCATCTCATCATTTGGATGACAAGTCCACATATTTGGATTATGTCATAACCAAATAGAGCCCCATCAATGAGTCACCCTTTTCATATCCATTACAAATCATTACACAATCACTAGGGGATTAGGCCTATTGCCTGATAAAGCAATAGTATTTTAAGTGAGTTAAATGGATTCCGATTTCGATTGAAATCGGGTCCATTTATTCAAGCTTGAAACATGAAAGAGGTTAGTACAGATTTTCATCAATAATTTAATTTACTTGTCGTAACGGAGAGTGGGCGTCAAAAGAGATGGCACTCTCCCACTTTAATCCTCTCCCCCTCCATTATATCCCTAAACAGCATAAGGCATACTTTAAGTAGTAGGACAGAAAAAGAACAAAGTTCCGCAATTGAAGAACTTATGGACTACTATTCATACTCACATTAATACGAAGTGAAGTGCTACACTCCCTAGGAGTGCCGGACCAGTCATGTCCGTACTTCACGAACAAAAAACCGTAAAGAAATGCAAAACATTAAGATTCTTATTGCAAGTTTATGCTTATTATTTACTTCGATTCATCCCAATTTTGCACAAGGAGAAACCTGTGCGACGGCAGTTTCCGTCTCTCCCGGATCACATACCGCAGACGGACCTGCCACAGGAGGAGGCAACCTACAAGCCAATGCTAGTAATAGTGACTGGTACGTCTACTCCGCCACCAATGACGGAACCATATCCGTATCCGCCTGCGATGGGGGTGCGGATACCCGATTATGGCTATACTCGGGTGATTGTTCCAACCTGACTGACGTCAGTGATTCAGATGACGCATGTTCGGATGGCACGGGTACAAACTTTGCATCCGCACTGTATGATGTGCCTGTCACTTCAGGAACGGATTACTATATGGAATGGGATGATAGATGGAGCACTGATGGATTTGACTGGGAACTGACATTCACGGCAGCACCTACATGTACCCTACCCACAGCCAGTTTTTCCGCAGGCACATGCTCAGTCGGAAACAGTTCCGTTGATATCGATATCACGGACCTTGGGAATGGAGCACCCTATACACTCAGTGATGACCAAGGAACAGCGACCATGAGCATTAGTGCAACAGGTACATTTTCCTATGGTAACTATTCGGACGGGACTGCTGTCTCCCTAACCCTCTCATCGGATGCGGACCCTACAGGATGCCTCGTCTCAGCATCCGTTTCCATCACTTGTCCTCCATCTAATGATGAATGTAACGACGCCATCCTAATCAGCTGTGGGGATGCGCTCTCGTCGAGTACGGTGGATGCCACATTCGATAATCCCTTGGGCTCAGACTGTGGTTCGGGTGGTACCGGAGCCAATAATATTTGGTATTATTTCGATGGGAATGATGAGGAAGTAACCCTAGATCTTTGTAATAGTTCCTATGATACCCGAATAGATGTCTATGAAACAACAGGAACGGATTGCTCATCATTGAGCTGCGTGGGTGGTAATGATGATTCCGGTACATGCTCAACTTCGGGACTGAGATCTGAAATCATTTTCAATGCCTATTCCGGCCAACGTTACTACATTGCCGTTCATGGGTTCAGCACTTCTACTGGAAACACGACCATTGAAATGTCTTGTAGTGCGCTCTGCCTCCCCACTCCCTCTAACGATGATTGCTCCAGTGCCACCACACTCAGCATGAATTCTACCCTTGAAAATGAGGATAACACCTGCGCCAGTACAGCCTTGACCAATCCGTCTTGTGACAACTATGGAACCATCAAAGACTTGTGGTATACTTTCAATTCAGGTTCGAATAATATCATATATATACATGCAGGTTTGGGTACGGCTACCAATATGGAAGTTGCGCTATATGAACTCTGTGGTAACACAGCCATACTTTGTGAGGATAATGATAGTGATGGTGAATACATAGACTCTTATGTCAGTGCCAATACGGATTACCTGATACAGGTTTGGAGTTCGAATGATGAAGCAGGAACCTTTGATATTCTTGTCTCGGATTCCCCAATCATTTATGAGGGCAGTGGTTCTTGTGAATCTGTAGTGGCCACAGCCACAGTGGATGGCAGTGCACCTGGTAGCTGGGTGGATGTCACTGCGAATAATGAAATCATCATGCAAATTGAGAATAGTGTGAACCTCGGGCAGGTGAATGTGTCCTTATTAGACCACAATTCCGTACCCAATAATGGATACATGCACTATTTGGGTAGGATATGGGGATTGACTTGTGCGAATTATCCTAACGGGAATACATTTCCCTCTGATGTGAATATGAGGTTATTCTTTCTTGATGATGAACTACAAGAATTAGTGGATGCCACCAACAATACACCCATTGAGTACAATGGTAGCAATGAGACTGCGGTCGGCTCCGTTTCTGACTTGAATATTTCTCACATACCGGGTTCAAGCGATGATTGTGTCACAGGTAATTCCGAGGGAACACCAAGTGTGATTCTTGCAAGTGGGTCAGGTTCCTATTTGGGGCATCATTACATTGAATTGGCTACTCCTAGTTTTTCAAAATTCGCCATACATGGCTCCAATAATGCCGCTGCCCTACCTGTGGAGCTATTGAGCTTTGATGGTTATGCCGAGGGTAGATATAATGTATTGTACTGGGAAACCGCCACTGAAATACAAAATTCCCATTTCGAAATCCATAGAAGCTGGGATGGGCAAAGTTTTGATTATATCGGACGAGTAGAGGGGCAAGGCGATAGCCAAGAACCCACCTTGTACCAATTCGTGGATGAACAGCCGCGTGAACACTCCTATTACAGATTGAAACAAATCGATTTTGATGGAGGATACGAGTTCAGTCCAATCATATTAGTAGAAAATGGCTCCATTTCCAATTCATCAATGGTCATAGCCCCGAATCCAGTCATTGATGTACTTCACATAAAGGATATCAATGAGGATTCCAACATTATGATTTACAATGCACAAGGTATTCTAGTAGGAGAATATCTATCCTACGAGAACCAACTGGAAGTCAATACACAACATCTAAGCGATGGTATCTATATCATTGTGCAGACCAATGCATTCCAACATGTGATATCCAGTCAGAAATTCGTTAAGAAAACAGACTAAAAGCGAGTTGACCTTAATCCAATATATTGCTGAGGGAGCCCAAATAGCAATGGGCTCCCTCTTATTATTCATTATTGGATTAATCCAAGATATTCCTAGAGAATACCCCGGGTAATACCAAGGAAATCGGTATATCCACGGCATGTCTCCTTGCTTCATCCTCCACTGCTTGCTGAATCTCATCCGCATGATAACGGGAAGAAAAATGACTCAGTACAAGCCGTTCAATTCCCTTGGACTCGGAAATCATTTTCATGACCTCATCCAAAGTGCTGTGTTTATTCCATCGATTCCCATCCACCCCCATATCCTCCTTTTTCAGGAATGTGGCTTCATGGATTAACATTTGAGAATCATTGTATCTCCCATCCCACTCTACGGGAGTATCTCCTGAATAGGTCAATAATATTTCCCTTTTCTCATAGGTCATTTCATCATAGCCTATCTCCTCTTTCTTTGCCTTAATCTCACTTCCGGATAATTCCAGATATGCTTCCTTTAATTTTTGTGTGGTTCTGATGAGTTGGAAAGAAAGGCTTTTGACAGTATCTTTCTGATGTGCAATATGTTCATTCCTGAACGCACGCACCAGTAGTCCCTTACCAATTTTGACCTCCTGACCATCATCCAAGAAATCCCACTCGGTACCTGAGACATGTGGGTCAAACTGTTTCGTGAATGCTTCCAGATATGGAAAAGATCCACAATCCCTAGGGAAATACACTTTTGGAAAACCCTCCCTTGCATTCAATTGATTGAATTGTAATAAGCCACATAAATGGTCCCTATCCGCATGAGAGATGAAAATATGTTTGACCTTTCGGGATTTGCCCATGAGCATCGCTGCCGCACCATCTCCACAATCAAATAAAATCCCATACTCTTCCAAGAAGAAAAAGGTGGAAAAAAGGGCCGTGGAATAAGCTGATATTTTCATAATAACTGAAATGTAAGGGATTTACTTTTAGTTCCATAATCCATTGCTCATTCCCATTATCATTAAAAATAGAACAAGAAAGCACCTACTTCAATATTGAAGTAGGTGCTTCTTATGCTAATTCTCTTGAATTAAAGTTAGTTACGGTATGATTAGCCCAATCCGATTTCTTCGATGATGATGGTTGGATCCCACTTATAGTAGTCGTAGATTTTGTACTCATCATTGTCTACATAATATAGTGCGAATACCACTCCGTATCCCTCAGTCCCTGCATTCTCAATGTGTGCGGAGAAGAAAGAGAATGTCTGATTCTGTAGGCTGACCTGGGATTCGGAATCCATCACAACAGTGTTTTCAGTGACACTGGTTGGTGTGATATTATTGAATACGTTCGTACCACTGTACTTGAATATATCAGTCATGATGACAGGATTCTTCACATTGCCATATTCAGAGGTGATATGCCAGTTGATATAATCACCCACATTCGCTTGGATTTCCAAGTCGGCTGTTCCTTCAGTCTGTGCAGAGAATACATTGGCACTTGTGGCCACCATATAGGAATAACGATGATTCGTTCCTACGGGATTATTCGGATTGGGACTTGGGTTGGGAGAAAAATCTGACATAATGCCATCCGTATCGATGGTAATTTGAATGTTTACTACATTTTCAGTGCTTTCCATTGGTAATAGAATTTTTAAAATTTAAAAAATAAGTTTGATTGTCAATTTTACTTTTATATCAGCAATCAATGTTGCGTTTTGCTTTTCTATCTATAAGTACCAATGGTTAGAATAAGTGACCCCTATCATCTATAAAAAAAGAGGATTTAATTAAAAATAAATTAAATACACCCTCACAGATACCTCATTATCAATTAATTAATCCAATTAAAATATTTAAAAAATAATTCAATTATTTTATGATGCTAAAAAATCGTCCTAGAAAAAGGGATGATCTGGTAAGTTTTCCTATTCAATTTCGTCATTGTGTTTCCCCGTAATCAATCCTGCACTCCTGGCCTTGGATGAATTAGGAACCACCATTTTTTTCAGGATTTTAGGAATCTTGGATTGTACCGCATCTGATTGTCGGATAGACCAATAAAAATCCTTATGCTCTTTGGTTGCTTTCCTGAAGTTGATAATGTTTCTGGGGTAATCCTTTCCAATTCGACAATTATAGAACGTCTGTTCCATCTCTGTGAGTAACCAAGGTTCAGCAATCAGATGATTGGGAATATCCTTTAATTCCGGGCACCATTTCTTAATGAAACGAGCATCTGGATCATTTTTAGTCACCTGTTTGGTGGGACTATAAATGCGAAGTGTATTGTAACCATTATTCCCACTCTGCATCTGTACCTGACCATAGTGTATACCCGGCTCGAAATCCAGATACCATGAAGAAAGCTGATAAGAAACAGCCCTCCAATCCAACCAAAGGGAAAACGTGGCAAAGGTGGTCAACATGGCCCTCATCCTAAAGTTGATATAGCCTGTGGCCTTAAGGCATCGGACACTGGCATCCACCATAGGGAATCCAGTGGTGCCATTCTTCCAATGATTGAAATACCCTTTTTCATCATTCCGATTCAATCGTAAGAAACCACGATTGACAGGATAGAACTCCATGGAACAATCCGTTTCGAATTTTTGCATGAAATGACTCCGCCACCATAATCTGGATATGAATTGCCTATGGTTTCGTTTACCGATAATGGCATCTCCCTGATTCATCCCAAACTGATAAGCTTGTCGAATGGAGATATTACCCCAAGCCAGATAAGGTGATATCCTACTATTCGTTTTACGGCTGACGAAAGGCTTGGAGATATTCTGCATGTAGGTCTTTCCCCTACTCTTATAAAATGAATGAAGATATTTCCATGCATATCGGGTTCCGCCGGGTTGGAACATCTCATTGGGTGTAGCAATGGCCTGTTGGAACGATTCATCCAACTTCCAATTCCCTTTTTCCCATTCCGTAGAGGGATTGTGCAGGGCAACAAAATCTATGGGTAGTATCGTCTGGGACATCTCCTCCTCCCATATCTTGGTCCAAACCTTACGATTATATAATCTTCGCCGAACACCATCCTGAAAGAATTCTTTCCAATCAATTCCCTCATTCTTACAGAATCGTGCGACGGCCTTATCCCGCTTGAAAGTAAGCCCAAGGCCGGTTTCCTGATAGGAATAAATATTCCTGATTCGATAAGTTTGATTGAAAGCCTTGAATATATCCAGGACTTCCCCGTAAAGTATCTGGACGGAAAGGTCATATTGCTTCAATCCGAGGTTCATCTCTTGCAAGGATTCCCAAATGAACCGAAAATGCCTCAGGTCATAATGTGGGTCTTGTATCAATGAGGATTCGAAGATATAAAGGATAACTGAGGGAAAATCGGATTGGGCTGCTGCCCAGAATGGGTGGTGGTCTCCCAACCTTAAATCCCGCTTCAGCCAGATGATATTGATTTCCTCCTTTGCCATCGGAATGGCAACAAAAAATATGGGCTAATGTTTTGGAAAAGAAAAAGGTCAGGTGGTTAGTACACCTGACCTCCAATCAATACAATTCAATTTAACTTTAATATTTTAAATGGTATAGGCAATATTAAAGTAACTCAAAGTTAATTATCCCAATGGGATTATTATCAAATTCGAAATAAATAAAATGTAATTCAATTGGATTAACAAAATGGGCGACAATTCCGCTAAGGGAGATTACATCCCATATCCGCCTTGGATTGGGCATCATTATTCGGAAAACACATACCAGATGCCACACCACTCGGAGCAAACCTATCCATTTTGTCATCATGGAGGGCTTGTTCTACGAATGCTGTCAATTGGTTGATTTCCTTTTCTGTCAATCCGAGGGGTTTGAATTCGGCAGCCAACTGTCCGGACGGAACGATTCCATTCTCAGGAATTGCCTTGTTCTTATATTCAATGATATCACGAATGGAAGCATGTGAACCGCCGTGACCATAGAACCCCATGGTTTTCAGACCATAGAGTTGGGGTGTCTTGAATTTGAACATATCTTCCTCTTTCTTCGTAAAACCACCCCTACCTTTTTTGGATCGTTCAAAATCCGCAGGATTATTGATAATAACGCCATCACCATCCTCAAAGTCATTCATACCCAATGCAAAGAATTCCTCAGAATTCAAGGCTGGGCCATCATGACAACTATTACACTGAGCCTTACCGAAGAAAAGCATGGCTCCTAATTTCTGTTCATCAGTCATGGCTTGCTTATCACCCTTAAGCCATAATTGGAAAGGTGCTTGGTCTGCGATGACAGTTCTCTCGAAAGCTGCAATCGCCAATCCTGCATTCAGTTTTGAATAGCGTTTACTTTCAGGCACTTTTGGAAATGCCAAATCAAACCAATCCTTGTAATAATTGGACAATACGAATTCCTCGTCCACATCCATCCTATGCACATCCATACCGGCAATAGCCTGGGTTTCCACTCCCTCGAATCCGAGTTGGTTCTTCCCTGTAGGTTTTCCGGCTGTCCATGATTCATTGGTTCCCTCGTTGGGCCCAACGGCACCGAACTGACCATTCCATAATGAAGTCCTGTTGTAAGCTGAATTGATGACAGACGGTGTTTTGATGGGTTGGATATCAAGTTCGACCTTAAGGTAATCCACATCCACTATTCGCCCCTCGCCCATCGTACCGAATCCTATTCCTCCCTCACCTATACCTTGCTTGATTCCCGCTGCGAAACCTGCTCCGGGAATGTGGCATGAGGCGCATGAATAAGTATGTTTTGCGGCTCCTCTCTTAGGATTGACAGCCAATGCCGGTTCACAAAATAATTTCTTACCTAATAATACCTTGAAAGAATTAATGGGATTTCTAGGGTCTTGTGGAATGGCATCATAATCATGGTCATCCGGGAGGGTATAATAGGCCAAACCTTGGCCCTGCGCTTCTGTTAAAAGAAGTTGTTCCAAGTCATCATCCAACTGGCTGATTGCAGGCGTTTCTGCCTTTGCCTCTTGTCTTTGTACGGGTTCATCGCCACATCCTTTGGTGGACATGACTCCGAGTATGACAAGGGAAGTGTAAAACATCATCCAAGCCCTGTTCATGTCAAAGTGTTTGTTTTCTCAATTACAAATGTAATGATTTTCGTATCTAATTAATAGCCAATTCCTTACAAAAAGAAATAAGACTACTTTATTAGATATGAATCCAATATGTTTTTGTTTTGTTCTCTGATTCTTATGATAAAGGGGATAATGAAGTCCTCTACTCCATCATCCCCTTTATTCTATGATTCTTATCGTTTGGACATCCTTTATTAGGACGTTATCTTTCTATCGAAGTAACATTAGTTACATCCCATATCTGCTTGTGATTGCGGGTCATTGTTTGGGAAACAATTACCTGAAGCGATGGATGATGGAACGTAACGATATAATTCATCATCATTCAAGGCATTCTCCACAAAATCAGTCAGTTGGTCAATCTCCGCATCAGTCAAACCCAAAGGTCTCATCATAGGAGACAATTGACTTTCAGGAACCTCACTATTCTCAGCGATTCCCTCATTCTTATACTCAATCACTTCCCTAACACTCGTGAAAGTAGCTCCATGCCCTAGGAATTTCATTGCCTTAAGGCTATATAACTGAGGTGTCTTGAACTTGTAGTCATCATCAGGATTACCCGTGAAACCACCCCTACCCTTAGCGGTATTGGAGATATCAGTATCCGGAAAATCACCATAGACACCGTCACCATCCAAATCATTCATACCCATTGCGTGGAATGCTTCAGAATTCAAAGCGGGGCCATCATGACAGCTATTACATCCTGCCTTGCCAAAGAATAACAAAGCACCCAGTTTCTGTTGTTGGGTCATGGCATTCTGGTCTCCTTTAATCCAATCCTGGAAAGGCGCCTTATTCGCAATGATGGTTCTTTCATAAGCTGCAATGGCCAATCCGATAGTTTCCCTAGTGTATCTTTCGGATTCCTCGAAATCACCAAATGCCAAATCGAACAAATCCTTATAATAAGAATTACTGACCAAATCCATATCCACATCCATCCTATGTACTTTAAGACCAGCAATTGCCTGAGTTTCCAATCCCTCATATCCCATAAAATTGGTTTCCTTTGGTGTTTCTACCGTCCAGTTGGATTCTGTTCCCACATTCGGGCCAACAGCTCCGAATTGTCCATTCCAAAGAGATGTCCTATTGTAGGCACCATGGATGGCTGATGGTGTTCGGATGGGTTGGATATCCAAATCCAGGACATCATAATCCGCATTAGGCAATCGGGATTCCCCTGCATACCCGAAACCAACTCCACCCTCTCCGATACCTTGTCGTATACCAGCTTGGAAACATGAACCCGGTACATGGCAACTTGCACAAGAATAATCTCCCGTGCTTTCAGGATTATTAGGGCTCACCGCCAATCCAGTTTCGTAGAATAGTTTCCTACCCAATTCCACTTTCACACTTGTCAATGGATTATTGGGGTCTTGTGGTATATTATGATAATCATTGCTTTCGGGAAGTTTAAAATGATTCAAACCCGCCAGTCCTCCTGCCGCATCCAAAGCATCAATCAACTCGGCATCCTCGCCTGTGGCAGGATCATCGAGACCAGAATCGTTCTTACATGAAGTGATAGAAAAAAGTATGACAAGCATACCTAGGAGGTAGGTAGATAGTTTTCTCATTGTAACATGTTTAAGTGTAGGTATTCAATTACCAATTACGATATTTCAAAAACCATACCTAAAAACACGAACTTATACATTAACAGTTTTTCATACTTGACACAAAAAAAGCCTCCCTTTCGGGAAGCTTTTCCAATCAAATCTATTATTATAATCTACTAATCAATTACAACCCATATCTGCTTGTGATTGCGGGTCATTATTTGGGAAACAATTACCCGAAGCAATCGCAGAAGTTACATATCTATCCATATTGGCATCGTATAATCCGTTCTCTAGGAAATCAACCAAAGCATCAATTTCCTCAGTCGTCAAATCCAATGGAACAAAGCGATTAGATAGCTGACTCCCAGGAACATTAGGATTCTGGGCCACTGCTGTATTCTTATATTCCACTACCTCACGAACGGATTGGAATGTAGCACCATGACCAAGGAATTTGGCATCCCTGAGATTGTAAAGTTGAGGGACCTTAAACTTATAATCATCTGCTGGATTCTGTGTGAATCCTCCCCTACCCTTACTGATGTCCTCTGCTATTTCAGAGAAATCGCCGAATACATTTGCACCTTCCAATTCTCCCATGCCCACTGCGTGGAATGCATTATTATTCAGTGCAGGACCAGTATGACAATTATTACAACCACCCTTACCAAAGAATAATACCGCTCCCAATTTCTGATTGTCAGTCATGGCATTCACATCACCCCTCAGCCAATCCTGGAATGGAGCCTGATTGGTCATCATGGCTCTTTCGTAAGCCGAAATAGCCAATCCGGCTGTTTCAAAAGTATATCTTTCCGATTCAGGATATTCCGGAAATGCATAATCAAATAAATCCCTGTAATATGTTGACATGATAAGTGCCGGGTCCACAATCATCCTATGGAATTCCAATCCCGCTATGGCTTGGGTTTCCACACCTGTATACCCCAAGTTGTTGGTTTCTAGGAATATATCATCTACCCATAAATCCTCCGTACCAACATTGGCACCTGTTGCACCTAATTTACCATTCCATGTTGCATTTTCTATGTAAGCCACATTCAAGTTATTAGGTACTCTAATGGGTGGTATATCCAAAAGGTCAATTTCATAATTCGGATTCGGAACTCTAGCTTCCCCTGCTATTCCCAAACCAATACCTCCATCACCGATACCCTGACGGATTCCCGCTTGGAAACTCGAACCGGGTATATGGCATGTAGCACAGGAATATGTTTCCATTCCCTCATCCATCATAGGAGCGAGAGCCAAACCTGTCTCAAAAAACAATTTCTTACCCAAAGCTATTTTCTCTGATGAAATGGCATTATTCGGATCTTGTGGGATTTGGTTATAATCATCACTCTTGGGCAGAATGAATCTGGCATGTCCTCCCTCATCCTCCAACATGCCCATTAGTTCGGCATCCATCCCGGTAAGTTGCTCCGGGTTTTCAAACCCAGAACCATCCCTATCTGAACAGGAAAAAGTGATTAAAATGGTTATGGTGCAATACAAGAAGAAGAGCGTCTTTCTCATAACTGGTGTTGCATTTAGTTTTTGTTATTATTCTTAATTACCATATACATTCTCCTAAATACCAAGAAGATAGAACTACAATAGGTATTCAATGAGAAACAAATCGTAAAAAACTACTGATAATCAGGAAGATACAATCAGAAAAAATCGAGGTTTGATAATGTAATTTTAATAAAAAACTAGGAAAAAGCATCTATTTTCCAATAATTTATTGATTTTGATACTCACATTTTTTGAAAAGTAATATCTATATTATTGCATCCAAAAATTGCTAAACCTCAAAAAGTAACACCAAATAAATTAAAAAAAATTTGCAAATAGTTTACATTTGTTAGTAATTTTATTTATATTACTTTTATCCGAAAGCAGCCATAACTATACAATTTTAACATGTTAGAACACATTGATTTAAGTCAGGTATTATTTCTTGATATCGAAACGGTATCGGGATATCCGAATTACGACCAAATGCCAGAGCCATTCCAAGCTTTATGGGCCCAAAAAGCCAAATCCGTAGTCAAGATTTATGATAGGCCTCTTGAGGAGGAGGAAGTTCGGACAGCGTATGAAAGTGCTGGTATTTTTGCTGAATTCGGTCAGATAGTCTGTATTTCCGTAGGATTCATTTCCCGTAACGAACAAGGACACACCGTAAGGGTAAAATCGTATGCGGATAGGGATGAAAAAGTGCTACTCGAGAACTTTGGCCAACTCTTGGATCAGTATTATAACAATCCGAACAAGCATTCTATTTGCGGACACAATATCAAGGAATTCGATATTCCGTACATCTGTAGGAGGATGCTCATTCATGGTATCAAACTGCCCAGATTACTTGACATTGCAGGTAAGAAACCTTGGGAGATGAATTACTTCATCGACACCATGACTCTTTGGAAATTCGGTGATTTCAAGGCATACACCAAGTTAAGTTTACTGACCTATATCTTCGGAATTCCAACACCTAAGGATGATATTGACGGAAGCGAGGTTGGCCGGGTATTTTGGGAAGATGATGACCTTGAAAGAATAGCTGTATATTGTGAAAAGGATGTTGTGGCTACCGCCCAACTCCTCATGAAATACAAACGTATGGAACTTCCCGCCGAAATGGCTGTGGAAAGAGTCGGTTAATAGAATATCTTATGAAAAAGGAGGAAGTACTTGCTACATTAGAAGAAATGGGTAATCCCGGGACAAAGAAAATCCTAACCAGACACGGAGCCAAGGAGCCATTCTTTGGGGTCAAGGTTGGAGATTTGAAAAAAGTCCAAAAGAAAATCAAGAAAAACCAAGAACTGGCACTTGAACTTTATGAAAGTGGCAATTCTGATGCAATGTATCTGGCCGGTCTCATCGCTGATGAAAAGTCCATTACCAAGGAGCAACTCAGGACCTGGGCCAAGGGAGCCTATTGGTACATGTTAAGCGAGTATACAGTACCCTGGATTGCAGCTGATAGTCCACACGGATGGGATATGGGTTTGGAATGGATTGAATCCGAAGACCCTAAATTGGCATCCTGTGGTTGGGCTACCCTATCCAGTGTGGCCAGTACCCAATCCGATGATGACCTTGACTTGGAAGCATACCGTCAACTGTTGGACCGTGTCAAAGAAAAATTACAATCCTCACCCAATCGCGTCAGATATACGATGAATGGATTCGTAATCGCAGTCGGTGCTTACATTTCTTCATTGACAGACCATGCACTCAAGGTCGCGGATAGTGTGGGACTCGTCCAATGTGAAATGGGAGAAACAGCCTGTAAGGTTCCTCAAGCCAGACCTTACATCCAAAAAATCATTGATAAGGACAGAATCGGTAAAAAGAGGAAAATGGCTAGATGTTGATTCCATGACCTTTACATCATTTTTACTTCATTAGCATTTATCGTTTGCTTACATTTGCCTTATGAAAAAGCATTTAGTAGCACCCTCAGTATTGGCAGCTAACTTTGCCCATTTGGAAGCCGATTTCAAAATGGTGAATGAAAGTGAAGCTGACTGGTTCCATGTAGATGTCATGGATGGCAGATTCGTTCCTAATATATCCTTTGGAATGGATATCATCAAAACCATGAAAGGCATAGCTGAAAAGCCTTTGGATGTTCATTTAATGATAGTGGAACCCGAAAAATATATTTCCAGATTCAGGGATGCCGGAGCGGATGTCATTACAGTACATTATGAGGCTTGTCCACACTTGCATCGTACCCTCCAACAAATCAAGGAAACAGGAGCCAAGGCCGGTGTTGCCTTGAATCCACATACACCAGCATCTGTTCTGGAACCCATCATTGAGGATATCGATTTGGTTTGTGTCATGTCTGTCAATCCCGGATTCGGTGGACAGAAATTCATATACCACGCCATTCCGAAAATCAAAAAACTAAGGGACATCATTGATACACACAATGCCCCTACCTTGATTGAGGTGGATGGTGGTGTAGGCCTACAGAATGCTGAAAAAATCCTACAAGCCGGAGCTAATGTACTGGTTGCAGGAAGTAGTGTTTTCAAGGCAGAAAATCCAACCAAAGCCATAAGTAGGTTAAAGGAGATAGGTGGTTATACTTTCCATGTTTAATTCCTTGTTTTACTTCTAGCATTCCTTTTCTTAAAGAAGCCACTCATGATGCACATGTACAAGATACTTCTCCTATTCCCATTGTTATTATCCGCATTTTGGTCCACGGGGCAAAATGCCACCATATATGGTAAGGTAACAGATGAAAATGGCGAATCATTAATCGGAGCTTCTGTATATGACGAAAAGAACGAATCCGATGGAACCATCACGGATGAATTCGGAAATTATGAATTGAATCTTCGTAGCAATACAAGAATCAAAGTCATTTTCTCTTATACGGGTTATGAAACGGCCATCATTTTCACAGGTAAACTCGAAGATGGTGAAAGGGAACAATACGATATCAAATTAACGGGAAAGGATGAAATCATTACAGGTGCCACAGTAAGGGGTGACCGTATCATAGAGGAGGGTGGAATGATTCGTGAGGGTGCAGAAAATCTGAGGGTACTTCCCAATTCTACCGGTAATGTCGAAAGTATGCTTCCGGGTATCGGACTCGGTGTTACAGGTGGACAAGGTGGTGGTTCCCTGAGTTCTCAATACTCAGTAAGAGGAGGTAATTATGATGAGAATCTAGTTTATGTGAATGATTTTGCGATTTACAGACCCCAACTTGTTCGTGCAGGTCAGCAAGAGGGACTCACTTTTCCTAATCTTGACCTCATCCGTGACTTATCCTTTTCTTCGGGTGGCTTTGATCCCCGATTCGGTGATAAGATGTCTTCCGTCCTGGATATCAGATATAAAAGGCCTACCGAAACCAAAGGTTCCGTAGAATTATCACTCCTTGGAGGAACAGCACACATTGAGGGAAGTAAATCATTCAAAAAGGACTCATCAGACTATCGCAAGTTCAGATACCTCATCGGAACGAGATACAAATCAACCCGATACCTATTAGGTTCCTTGGATACAAGGGGGGAATACACTCCTAATTTTGTCGACTTGCAAGGGTACTTCACATTCGACCTATCCAAGGAATGGCAACTGGGTCTATTGGGCAACTACAACAGGAGCCAATATGATTTCATTCCTGTCTCAAGAAGCACCGCATTTGGTCTCATTGATTTTGCATTGAACCTTACAACTGTATTCGAGGGACAGGAACGTGATGATTTCACGACTTATATGGGGGGCGTTTCCTTATCTTTTGTTCCTGAAAGGAAAAAGAATCCATTGTATATGAAATTCCTTGCATCCACCTATCAGAGTGATGAGAATGAAAGGATTGATATCATTGGTGATTATCTCATCGGACAAATCGAATCTGATTTGGGGAGTGATGACTATGGTGAAGTCGTAGCAGTCCTAGGTACGGGAACCCAACACCAATTCGTAAGGAATTATCTTACAAGTAATGTTACGAATGCAGAATACAAGGGTGGAATAGAATTCAAAAAATCAGATGAGATTCCCGAATTCAACCTAACGGAAGATGAAGAAAAGGAATCTCCTACCATCAATACCCATTTCTTACAATGGGGAGTCAAATTCCAGAATGAACTCATCAATGATAAGTTGAACGAATGGGAAAGACTCGATTCCGCAGGATATTCCCTACCCTTTTCCAATGAACAGGTATTCGTACAGAGTGTACTCAAAACTGAAAACAACCTCAGTTCCAATCGTTTCAGTGCTTATATCCAAGACACTTGGACGAGGAATAAAGACAGTATGAACCTCAGCATCACCTATGGTGTAAGGGCCCAGTATTGGGATTTGAATAAGGAATTCATCATTTCTCCCAGAGCCCAATTACTTTATCAACCCCGAACAAAGAATGACATGGCCATCAGGCTTGCCGCAGGTATGTACTATCAACCTCCATTCTACAGGGAAATGAGGGCTCCCAATGGCATCGTTAATACTGATTTGTTATCCCAAAAGTCAATCCATGCTGTATTGGGTTATAACCTTGATTTCAAGATCAAGGATACACCGTTCAAGTTCATATCTGAAGTTTACTATAAACATCTTTGGGATTTGGTATCCTATGAGTTGGATAATGTTCGAATCAGGTATTCAGGGTTGAATGATGCCAGAGGATATGTTGCAGGAATTGATTTGAGGTTGAATGGTGAGTTTGTTACAGGAGAGGAATCATGGATTAATCTATCATTCCTCAGAGCCAGGGAAAGACTCGATGATGTGGATCATTACAAATTCGAAGTAGGTTCTACTGATACGGTATTCGTCAAGGATGTCGCCAGACCTACGGACCAGTTTATGTTCATGTCCATTTTCTTTCAGGATCACCTACCTAAGAATCCCAATTTCAAGATGCACCTGAACCTTACTGTTGGTACAGGTTGGCCTTTTGGTATTCCGGATAATAATGTGGGGCCTAGAAACACCTATCGCTTCTCGGCTTATCACCGGGTTGACATCGGTTTCTCCTTTAAAGTCTGGAGTCAGGATTGGAAAGAACGGCGAACCAAACATCCCCTTAGATTCACTCGGAATTCGTGGATTAGTCTGGAAGCATTCAACCTGATGAAAGTTTCCAATCAGGCATCAAACACTTGGATTAAAACCATTTATGGCACCCAATTCGCTGTACCTAATTTCCTTACTTCCAGACGTGTAAATCTCAGATTCAGGGTAGAATTCTAGGAATCCATTCCTAGGAAAAATCAGAATTCTCCTTGAATATGAAATATTAACTTGTGTTGTCGCAACAATATTTACGATAACAAGTATAACCTAATGTAATGTACCTATACCCAGAATGTTCACATTCAGGTAAATTACATATGAGTCAAGTCACGGAAACTTTATCTAAGCAAAAAACTATTATGAGGTCCAAATCTATCAGTGCAAGCACACCTGAGATGCTACGTTCGTTCCTGAATGAAACCATCAAGAACGATTTCCATCCCACATTGGCCATTACATTTTCCGATCCGGAATTCGGAATAGATGATACCATAGAGATATTCAAATCACATGATATTCAGCTAATAGGATGTTCAACATCAGGTGAGATCTGTAATGATGAATTGAATGAGGAAACTTTTTCAGCTTTACTTCTCGATCTCAATCCTACCTCTTTCAAGATTATAAGTTTCGAGGCCGAGGGAAATGATTACAGTACCCAAGGACGCGAATTGGGTAAGATTGCAAATGAAACATTCGACAATCCGGGCATTATAGTCTATTCAGGAGGAATCGGTGTGGATGGTGAAAGCATCGTCAAAGGAATCAAGTCTACGATGGAACGAGAAATCCCCATACATGGCGGACAAGGGGCCGATCACTTTAGATACCAAAAGGTATCTACCTATACCCACGAATCCAATAATGACAATGGCCTATCTGCTCTCATCTTGGATACTGATAAAGTTCGTATGATGGGAAAGACCTTCAGTGGATGGAATGATTTGGGTAAGATTCATACGATAACCAAATCAGAAGCCAATATCATTTATGAGATTGATGGCAAACCCGCCCTTGACCTTTTCAATTCCTACTTCCCGAGTATCGAATACAAGCAGCAGGATGATTCTGAAAAGTTATTTACCATTCCAGGTATTTATCCATTGAAAATCTTGCGTGATGATGATGTTGTAATCATTCGCTCGGGAATGATTTATGATTTTGAGAATAAGGCCTTAATATTAGCTGGCGGTGTGCAACAAGGTGACCAATTCAAGTTTTGTCCCACACCTAGTTTTGATGTGGTGGATACGACTCTGAACCAATTCTCGGAATTGGCCAAGGATACCGGTGAAGTGGACGCAGTCATCATCAATAGTTGTGCTGGGCGACACTTTGCGTTCGGCCCCATGTTTGAGGACGAAGTAGAGGGATTGTATAACATATGGAAAAAACCCACTGTTGGCTATATGGCCTATGGAGAAATAGGAAACATTGGACAAAATTCCATTTGTGAATTCCACAATGTATCTTGTTCACTCGTTACACTAACTGGAAAATGACAAATTTGGATCATCCGGAACATACAGATGGACATGATGAATCCCCCAACCATTCTAGGAGTAGAATGGATGAGATGGAACTAATCATCAAGCAATTGATGAAACGGAACCGTCGTTTGGAATTTGCCGTAGAGCGATTGAAAAAGGATAAGGAAATCACTGAGGGATTTCTGAATGCCACCATCAAGGATTTGGAGGTGGCCAATGAAAAAATCAAGGAATATTCAGACAAGGAAATACAGGAAAAGGAAAGAACCATCCGATTCCAACAGACCAGACTGAATCAAATTACGGATGCCATGCCTTACAGTATGGCTTATGTAGATTTGGATTTCAGGTATCAATTGAATAATAAATCCTATCAAAAATGGTTCGGGAAAGGAAAGAAAGACCTCATTGGCTTACATATCAAAGAAATTATTGGTGAGGAAGCCTTTCTCAATTATAGTAAACCCTTATTGGAACAAACATTCAAGGGTGAGGAAATCCACTATGATATTAAGCTAAAGAATAAGAGCGGAAAGAAACTCATTCTGAATGTATACTATATCCCGGCCTTGGATGAGGAGAATAATATTATTGGAGCATATGTATATGCCCAGGATATTACTGAAATTAAGGAGAATGAGATTAAGATTGAGGAAAAGAACAAGGAATTACAACATTATATCGAAAGTAATCTCCAACTTGAGAATTTTGCCTATCTCGCTTCCCATGATTTGAAGTCACCGCTTAATAATGTTCTTAATTTTTCTCGCCTACTCAGTCATTCCGCAAAGGAAAAACTGGATGAGAAAGAACAAAAATTCCTTGGATTCATTCAGGACGGAAGTCTCAGAATGCAACAATTCATAGAAGACCTACTAGCTTATTCCGTATCAAGTAACAAGGAGGTTAATTTCAGTAGTATTCCATTGAAGGAGCTCCTAGATGAAATCCTCAGGGACAATTCCTTGATGATAGAATCCAATGAGGCCAAGATTTGTATGTGCAGTATTCCTGAAGTCATCCAAGGGGATACGGTACTCATCAAGCAATTGTTTTTCAATCTTATATCCAATGCCTGTAAATTCATTCCCAAGGATAGGACTCCCAAGATTGTCATTCATTGTGAGGAACGTGAGGACGAATACGAATTTTATGTTAAGGACAATGGAATAGGCATCAATCATAAGGATAAGCAACTCATTTTCGGACTTTTTAAGCGCCTACACCTACGATCTGAGTTTGATGGCACGGGAATTGGTCTATCCACATGCAGGAACGCTGTTGAGAAGCATGGTGGTAGAATTTGGATAGAAAGTGAAGAAGGATTCGGCAGTACCTTTTACTTTACAATTGCAAAAAATGGTGGCGCAAAACAAAATAACCCAAGTGATGGATAAGAAATTTGACTTGCTCATGTTCATAGATGACGATGAAGCAACCAATTACTATCATGAAATCATCGTGAATGAGTCTGACGTCTGTAAAAATTTCATTTTCTTTTCAAAAGCATTCGATGCATTGGATTACTTCAGTGCTATCAGTAGTGTCGAACAGATTCCTAATATTATCTTCTTGGATATCAATATGCCTAAGATGGACGGATGGCAGTTTCTGGAGCATTTTTCCAAGCTGAATATCGAACCTGCTCCCAAGATTGTCATGCTGACCACTTCCCTGAGTAGTATAGAAAGGGACCGGGCTGATAAACATCCCAAAATTCACACCCTCCTACATAAATCCTTAAGTGAGGACCACCTCAATCAGCTCAAACAAGAATTATTGGTCGATTTTTAGAACTCCATAACATTTATCGGTATTACCTTTGTGCTATTCATTTGAGTAGCAACTACATTATACATGGACAAAAACCAACAAGGGTCTTCACAAAAGAAAATGATGGGACCCATTGAATGGATCACACTCATACTCATCGTTGCCATTATCGGATATATACTGATGAACCAATCAGGTATCAAGGTAGTGGATACTTCCGAAACCGTCGAAATCAGTAATAGACCCAACCATCAGCCGGATTGGGATGAATTCAAGGACCGCAAGGATAGACAAAGGGCAGAACGCAAAAAAAGGGAGGCAAAAGCTGAATCCCTTTTGCTTTCATTTGTTGAGGACTACCGCCAAACCGGCGAACGGGACCTCAAATCGTCGGATATTAAATTCCTTGAGAAAATGGATGATAAGATTCAGGCCAACGGAGGTATCCAGAATGCACAATCCTATTTCAATTTCATGAAGAATTCATTCCAATTCTATCAGAGCATGAAAAACATAGGTAACATGACAGCCAAGAGTCCGGAAGCCAAATCCTATACGAATAAGGAAGCAGACCAAATCATCAATAAGATATTCAGTGTGGAACAGGAAAAATTGGAAATATTCACAGAGGATGAACCCGACACACAAGAGTGGTTGGAATTCCTAGGGGAGGAATAAATTACAAATCTCCCAATTGCGGACGCAACACGATATCCTCCATCACTGCGGCATCACTCAATTC
This sequence comes from Saprospiraceae bacterium, assembly GCA_020631355.1. Lineage (GTDB taxonomy): Bacteria > Bacteroidota > Bacteroidia > Chitinophagales > Saprospiraceae > JAHDCE01. The sequence continues at coordinate 158,660 of JAHDHL010000006.1, forward strand.
ATAAGCTGCCTTTACGATTCTGGCAATATCACTGGCCTGCATCAATCTGGATTCAGGTAAGTCTACCCCAGCCCATGAATTCGACCATGTTGCACCGGGTAGAATGGATGAGACCTTGATATTGAATGGTTTCATTTCTTCTCTCAATACCTTCGAAAAACCCAATAGGGCAAACTTGGAAATGGAATAGGACCCTCCGTTGGGATAGGCTATCCGACTGGCAATCGAACACATATTAAAGATGTGTCCTGACTTCCTTTCTTTCATCAATGGGAGTAAGGCACGCGTCAGATGATAGGCACTATAAAGATTGGTATTCATCATCAATTCCAAATTCCCCTCATCTTCCAGAGACACTTCACCGGGTAGGAAAACACCAGCATTATTCACCAGAATATCGATGGCTCCTACAGTCTGATTCACCATTGCGGCAAAGGATTTCACATCCGCTGGCTTACTCATATCTGTCACCTGATACAACACCTGATTACCTTGTTTTTCCAAGGCTTGTTTGGCAGACTCCAAATCTTCCTTATTCCTGGAACAGAGTACGATTTGCCAACCACCATCCTTGGCAAAAATATCAGCTATGGCCCTACCTATTCCCTTGGTACCTCCCGTAATGACTATGGATTTCATCTTTATATTTTTATGGCCTTACAGCCGACTGTGTAATGGATTCGAATGTAGGATGCAATTGGGGTGTTACCTCCGGACTTCGATGACCAAAGGTTAATGTCAATCCCATACCTGTACTAGGAATGGGAGAATAGTCCTGTTGTTCAACACTCGGCCCTATTTCCCAACTTAAATCGTCGCTTACATCAAAGCCCTGAAGGTGGGCATCCACGAATGCATCCACTCCTACCAAGGCATAGAAACCGATGAGTCCCATGTAGGAACGTTCCAAATTGTTACGGAATCCCTCCCTTACATTTTGTAATTGAGCATCAGTCAGTGAACTGGTGAATTCTTCCTCAACCGTATTCTCATCGCCATCCAATCTATAAATATATGCGGTCTTGAATCGTTTATAATTCCTAGTATTGTAAGCAATCGCATAGCTCAGGCCTCCAATCCCGGCATATACAATAGGAATTTTCCAATGCTTACCGTTGTAGGCCTGACCCGTTCCCGGTAGTATGAAAGTCATCCAGAGGGCTTTTTTGGGTCGGGGCTGTTCATCTTTGAAAAAATGAGCCACTTTGGATGGAAATATTTTCAGTCGCTGACCAAAAGAGAGCTTATTCTGGACTGTAGTATCCGATATCACAGGTTGGTTCAGGCTGTCCAAAACCACATTGGTGGAATCCTGTCCCAATAAACTTGGAGCCCAAAAGCATAACAACAATATCAGTATCTTTGCATTCATATATATGATAACGAATCAGGCAAGTTCTTGATGTCCCAATTTGGAATTTAAAAGTCGAACATGGAAGAAGCACTTTATATCTACGAACCCAACACCTCAGAACTCAGTCTTTACACCATATTGGGTTTTGCCGCTTTCGTCCTATGCTCCCTTCTTTTCTACTATTCCCTAAAGCACCACAAACAGCTTTTGTTACTGTTTTCGGGCTTCCTTGGTGTCATCGGATTGGGTGTGGGTATCTTTTCCATTATCAACCAACAAAAACTTCCCAATATCGAAATCTACCAAGAGGGATTATCCACGCCGCAAGGTAAAGTAAGTTTTGATGATATCAGAAAAATTGAATTAAAAGAAGACAAACAACACTCCAAGTATCCCATCCACAGAGGAGGAGAAATGATTACCATTGATACCATACGGATGATATTGGTCGAGGAATATTCAGGCAAGGCCCATGTCATGACTGAATTCAATTATCCCTTACAGGAAATATACAGTAACCTGTCCGTTTTGGTCAAAGCCTATCAGGAAAAGAAGGAGAAGGAAGAATCCGTTACCAACCCTGAATAAAATTATTCAAATCAGAATATTTACCAACCCATTCCTGTGCTTCTTCCGGCTTGAGTCTGACTCCATCCACATAAGGTACGATGAATGCATTCTGAACACCCTTGGACTTCAATTCATTCTTAATGGAACGTGCCATAGAATAGGAACGATGCAAACCTATGGTATACCTAAGTAGATTGCGTTCGGCATCCTGTTCAATCATCGGGTCCTTATACTTTAGGATCACATCACTATCATACATGCTTCTGAGTGCTGCAACCTGTACCTTGTAGGATAATCCCATGAGTGAATTATCATAGGTAGCTCGCTGGTATACGACCTGACGCTCATTGATAATCGGCCACTTCACATTAGAAATCACATTGGTTCCCTCGCCATTGATGATGCGTATTTCTATTCTTCTATTCAACTTCCTTCCATTTGGACTATCAGAACCATCCTGGTTCTGATTCCTAGCTACAGGATAACTGGAACCGAATCCCTTGACATAGATATTCTTAATAGCGACACCATTATTCTTAAGGTAATCAGCAGCTTTCTGGGCCCTTAGATAAGAAAAATACAAACGGAATTTTTCCGGGTCATTATCATCAGTATGACCGTTGAGTTCAATCTTGAGATTTGGGTATTTCAATGCCAGTTTCACTACCTTGTTCAACTCGGACATGTTCGCTTTCGTCACTATATTATCCCCACTGTAGAACAAGGGAGACAATACGACCCTTTCCTCCGTATCATTCCCAACTGGGGCAATAGGAGTATCAGGTTTGGGTGTAATGGCTCCTCCTGAAATCGGTTTCTTAGTCTTATCTATCAAATTGAATGCATAAGGATAAGAATCACGGGATTGTTCCGATTGAACAGCCTTGAAATATCCGATGTAAATATCAAATCCTCCCATTCCCCCTACTCTATCCGAAGCAAGGAATGATTTGAGTCCATCCTTGGATAGTGTAAAACTGAGTTCATCCCCGGGAGAATTAATAGGTGCTCCCATATTCTCGGGTGTAGTCCAAACCAATAAATCATCCCTGAATGTCGTCTTGAATATATCGAATCCACCCAATGAATAAGGTCGATTAGAACTATAATATAAGGTTCTTCCATTCCTCGCAAGAAATGGAGAGGTATCATCATAAGGACTATTCACCTCAGGTCCCAGATTTTCAGGACGAGTCCAGAAACCACCGGGAAGTCTCTTGATAACATACAAATCCAAACCACCATATCCGCCCTCCATGCTGGAGGCATAGATAATGGTAGAGTCCTTGAAAATGAAAGGAGCCTCATCACCCTCACGAACATTAACCGGACTCCTGAAAGTGGATGGATAATAGAATTCGTCCTTGGTGCTTTTCAGGGTATCCGTATAAATGGCTCCATCCCTCGTTGGGATATACCCCTTGTAATAGTACATTACAGTAGAACGGTCACTAAATCCAATGACTTCATCATTCTTGGATGAATTGATGAGTTCATTGAGTGGCCGAGTGGCAGTCCATTCACCATTAATGAGTTGGGAGGAGAATATATCACTATTATACTGACCAATAATTTCATCCTCAACGCCTTCGGAATCCCTCATTCCTCCGGAAGTTCCGGGTCTACTGGATGAAAAGTAAATGGTACTTTCCCTTCCTGGGCTTATGATGGGAGCATAATCATCCAGAAAACCATTGACTTTGCTTCCCAGATTATCAACTATGGCTTTTTCTTCCTGATACTTGATTTCCCTAGAAAATGCACATTGTCTGATGTAGTGTTTGGACAAGCTTCTCTTATTACCGCCATCCACTTCTTTCATGTACTTCTTATAATAGGAGATTGCTTCCTTGAAATTGGATTCCAAATGATATAATCTTCCCAGATAATACCATGCATCCTTTTCTCCCCCCTTAAGGCTGGTAGCATATAGTAAATACTGCTCGGCTGTTTGGATTTGGCCTGCATAAAGATGGCAAACGCCAAGCCTATACTTAATCAGGTCATCATTAGGCTTTTCTTTCAGCAGCTTATTATAGTTATCCAGCGCCTGCCTGTATTTTTCATGTTTGAATTGTAAGTCAGCCATTTGTCTGATGGTAGCAGTGGATTGAGCAGAAAGACTACTCCCAAGAACAAAAAGCCCCATCATGAATGATAGCAAGTAACGAACTCCCATAGGTATCACCAATTGTTTTTAGTTTTTGTCCATTCAGATTGGTTTCTCAATTGAATGAACGCCAATCCTCATCATAGTATGCTTCAATAAGCAACTACGAAGGTACATAATAATCATTAAAGCTTGATACTCTTGGGCAAATAGGTAGGATTCACATGTTCATATTCTAGTAACGAATGCCAGTAACAATACATTGCCAGCTCAAAATCAAATTCTTTTTAGGCTTTCTTCTTCCTCTTATAATCCAGGATATTGATATGATTATCACAAAAACCATAATCCCGTTCCTCGTTGGAAGCTACGATGACCGTTCTGTCATTCAGGTGGTTCTGTACCAAATCCAAGTACCAAGCCATACCTTTCTGATCCAGATTCGTTGTGGGTTCATCCAATAATAAAAGGCTGGAATCCGTCAGGATGGCCAAAGCCAATTTGACGCGTTGTTTCATTCCTGATGAAAAGAACTTGATTTCTTTCTTGGTAGCGGTCTTGGGCAAGTCAATGATTCCCATCACTTCATCCACCGTCATATCATGGATAAAGGATTTGAATTTTTGATGGAATCGAATCATTTCTTCCATACTGAACTCCTCTATCAGTTCGATATACGGGCCAGCAAAAGCTACTTGCTGGTACACTACGGAGCGAGCTATTTCCGTATCATTAGCATCAGAGAAAATGACTTTCCCCTTAGAGGGTGTAAGATGTCCTGCCAGAACTTTCATCAAGGTTGATTTCCCTGAACCATTAGAGCCTAGGACAGCGTATTGTTGTCCCATTTTAAATTGATAATCCACCCCTCTGAATATCCATTCAAACTGGTATCTTTTCCCTACTTGGTCTAGTGAAATATTCATGATTACTATTGAATCATCTAGTCCGACCTCCTTACAATCTGTGCCGTCAGTTCAGCTTCGGATACGATATTTTCTCCCACATAAGCTACACCGAACATGGAAACAATCCCACGGCGAATCGGAGCCAATAGTTCCAATTTGAATATCAATGTATCACCGGGAACAACCTTACGCTTGAATTTGGCCTTGTCAATCTTTAGGAAGTAAGTATCCCAATTCTCAGGGTCGGGAACAGTAGACAGGGCTAGTATACCTCCGGTCTGTGCCATGGCTTCTATCTGAAGGACACCCGGCATGACAGGATTATCAGGGAAATGACCTTGGAAGAATCCTTCATTAAATGTAACATTCTTCACTCCTACGACCTGCTTATCATTTAGTTCAATGATCTTATCTATCAATAGGAAAGGAAAACGATGAGGTAATTTCTTCGTAATCTCAACCACATCATAAATGGGTGAGAGTGTCGGATCATATGTGGGAATTCCCTTGAGTTTCTTTTGCTTACGGAAGAGCGCCTTGAGTTTCTTAGCCAGATTAACATTGGCGGTATGTCCGGGTTTTGTTACGACAATCCTACCCTTGATGGCCTTATTCACCAAAGCCAAGTCACCTATCATATCCAGCAACTTATGACGGGCTGGTTCATTTTCAAATCGTAGTCCGCCCTTGTTCAGAATTCCCTCGGATTCCACTCTTACGTCCTTTTCACCAAAGGAAGTTGCAATGTTATCCAATTCTTCTTTTTCAGGGATTTCCTCAACAAAGACCACTGCATTATCCAACCCTCCCCCTTTAACCAAATCATATTGGAGCAACTGGGTCAGTTCATGGAGGAAGACAAAAGTACGAGCCGGAGCCACGTCCTTAGTATAATCTGTATAGCCATTATAATTGGCATACTGCATTCCAAGCAGTTCAGACCCAAAATCAATCAATGCCGTAAGTTCGAAGTGCTCTGCAGGTAGTACTGAAATCTCACTTTGGGTTTCTTCGTCCTTATAATGGATCGGATTAGTGATAACCAATACTTCCCTTTCTGCATCCAAATCCACGATTCCTGCCTCTTGGATAGCATTGACAAATGGGGTGGCACTCCCATCCTTGATCGGAATTTCAGGGCCGTCTATCTCCACCAATACATTATCAATTCCTTGTGCATACAAGGCAGACATGAGATGCTCAATCGTTGAGACAGATGCTTTTCCCTTACTGATGGTGGTATTCCTAACCGTAGAACTCACGTTGGCAGCATCTGCCAAAACGGTAGGGGTACCCTCCAAATCAATTCTTTTGAAAACCACACCATGATTTGCTGGAGCAGGATGAATGGTCAGATTTACATCTTTTCCTGTATGCAGGCCCTTACCACTAACCTTGATAGATGATTGGAGTGAACGTTGATTCATTGAAATATCCCTAGTTTACGGTTTAGTCATGCAAATATATGTCTTTTGGTGACATCCACTTGGCTTTTGGGTATAATTCCTAAGAAGCCTTCGAATTCTTGTTTGTTACAAGCCAATATCAGACATTTGCGGTAGTAAAAGAAGGGATATGTCCAAGGAGATTGAAAAGGCCATGAGGTCCAAACTCGAACAGCGAAAACAAAAAAGTACTTTCAGAAGTCTGGTAGTCGAAGACCATCTTATGGATTTTTCATCCAACGATTACCTTGGATTTGCCAGCAAACAACTCCTGAATCTGGATACCGGATTGAATATTCAATCAGGAGCAAAGGCTTCCCGACTGATTTCAGGGAATAGCGCATTACATGAAACTGTAGAACAGGAGATTGCGAATTATCATCACGCAACATGTGGTTTGCTTTTCAATTCAGGATATGATGCGAATGTAGGACTTGTAGGCTGTATCGGACAGCGTGGAGATACCATTATCTATGATGAACTCAGCCATGCATCCATTAGGGATGGATTAAAAATGTCATTAGCGAATGCCATACCATTTCGTCATAATGACCTGAATGATTTGGAACTACAATTGAAACGTTCCAATGGTAATATTTTCGTGGTCACTGAGGGACTCTTTTCCATGGATGGCGATTATGCTCCTTTAGTGGAGATACTGGAACTTTGCAAACCATATAATGCTGCCATCATCGTAGACGAAGCACATTCCAATGGTATCATTGGAGAGCAAGGAAAGGGCTGGGTTTGTCAACTTGGTTTGGAAAAGGAAATTTTCGCAAGAATCCATACATTCGGAAAGGCTATGGGATGCCATGGAGCCATCGTTCTAGGTAGTAGGACACTAAGGGATTATCTTATTAACTACGCAAGATCATTCATTTTTACGACTGCTATTCCCCCCCACAGTGTGCATCTCATCAGAAAGTCGTATCAAGTATTGGCAGAAACTACATTGATCGGGCATCTCAACCAACTCATTTCAACATTCAGGGCCCATCTACATCCAGAGAAATCAGCGCAATTCCTACCCAGCATCAGTCCCATACAATCTTGGGTTCTTGGAAATGCGGATAAAGCAAGGTTCGTTGCCAGGGAAATGCAGGGACTGGGCTTCGGAGTGAAACCAATTGTCTCCCCTACTGTTCCCTTAGGGAAAGAACGGATTCGCATATCCATCAATGCATCCCATCCTCTAGAAAATATCAGACAATTGGCAACATGCATCAATGAATTGAATATATGAAGAACCATAGACAATATTTCATCACAGGCATCAGCACAGAAGTAGGTAAGACCGTTGCTTCTGCTATCATAGTCAAGGCCCTAGAAGCCGATTATTGGAAACCGGTACAATCAGGGGACTTACACCATACAGACTCGGACAAGATTGCCGAATGGGCTGCGCATCCCCAACTTAAAATCCATCCTGAGACCCACAGGTTGAACACTCCTGCTTCACCCCATTATTCTGCTCAGGTTGATCAAGTCAGCATACAACTATCTGATTTCCAATTACCCAAAACGGATAATCATTTGATTGTCGAGGGTGCAGGTGGATTACTCGTTCCCTTGAATCAGGAACACACCATTCTTGATTTAATGGTTCAATTGCAGCTTCCTGTGATAGTCGTGGCCAACTATTATCTAGGCAGTATTAATCATACTTTGTCTACCTTGAGGATTCTTAGAGATTCAGGATTAGATATACATGCACTTATTTTCATGGGTAATCCTATAGCATCCACCAGGGACATCATCATCGAAATGAGTAAGGATGATGTACGTCATTTTGTGGAAGTCCCTCTCTTGAGCCAAGTGGATGCAAAGCATGTCCAAGAGGCTACAAACCAATTAAAAGCTATTGTATGACAAATGAAATATTAGATAAGGACCAACAATATATATGGCACCCATTCACCCAAATGAAAACAGCGGGTTTACCCAAGTTAATTGAAAGAGGTGAGGGAGCATTACTCTTTGATGGAGATGGAAACACTTACATAGATGCTGTTTCTTCCTGGTGGGTTAATGTTCACGGACATGCTCATCCCCATATTGCCAATAGGATATATGAGCAACTAACAACATTGGAACATGTCATCTTTGCAGGGTTCACCCATCGGCCCGCAGTCACGCTTTGTGATCGTTTACTGAGATACCTTCCACATCAGCATAAGGTATTCTTTTCAGATAATGGTTCCACAGCCATCGAAGTGGCACTTAAAATGTGTATCCAATACTTTTATAACAAGGGCATCAATAAGGATACGATTGTTGCATTGGACAATGCCTATCACGGAGATACCTTTGGTGCCATGTCAGCAGGTGCGGACCACAACTTCAATAATCCGTTCAAGCAATGGATGTTTGATGTAGAAAGAATTCCTACTCCGACTAAGGATAACTTAGCATTGGCAAAAGAACAATTGGTTAGAATCCTGAAAGAAAAGGATGTCTGTTGTTTCATTTTTGAGCCATTGGTCCAGGGGTCAGGTGGTATGATTATGTACGAACCAGAAGCACTCGACGAATTGATTGCCATTTGCAGGGAACATGGTGTTTTGTGTATTGCGGATGAGGTGATGACAGGATTTTACAGAACAGGCAAGATGTTCGCATCGGATTACTTGGTGAACAAACCTGACCTGACCGCTTTGTCCAAAGGTCTTACGGGAGGTACCCTGCCATTATCCCTCACACTCTGTACAGATGAAATCTATGACGCATTCCTTTCCAATGATAAGATGAAAACATTCTTTCATGGACATTCCTTTACAGGAAACCCTATTGGATGTACGGCAGCACTGGCCAGTCTGGATATCTTCGAAATGGAAGAAACACAAGAGAATATCAAGAATCTGATAGCTTCACATCAAGCTTTCCATACACGAATCAAGGACCACCCGAGTATCAGGGATATCAGGCAACGAGGAACCATACTGGCCATAGAGTTCGAAACGGACAGCCAAACTTCCTACTTCAGCAATATCCGTGACCAATTGTATGATTATTTCATGGAAAGGGGTGTCTTACTCAGACCTCTGGGAAATGTCATCTATATCCTCCCCCCCTACTGCATTAGTAAGGAACAATTAGAGAAAGTATATGATGTCATTACCAAAGCCCTGAATCAGTTCGGAGCAAAGGCTGTTCAGTCCTAGTATATTGATAATCAATATGGCGGTTGCATTCATTGCCCATCGGAAACAGTCCTACTATGGATTTCATTATAAGCAAGATGTATGATTCTTCAAAGAGTCACTTCAATTATTGATTTAAACCGTATCTTGCAACCAATTAAAAATACATGCAGATGACAGCGCAAAAGTCTTGGACAATAGAAGAAGTGGTAGCATTGTATAACAGTCCCCTATTGGACTTGGTATATCAGGCAGCCACGGTACATCGTCAGCATAATAATCCGAATGAGGTACAAATCAGTACATTACTTTCCATCAAAACAGGTGGATGTCCTGAGGATTGTGGTTATTGCCCACAAGCTGCAAGGTACCATACAGGAGTAGAGAATGAGGGGCTGATGTCCATCAAACAAGTAGAAATAGCAGCCAAAAGAGCCAAACTACTGGGTTCTTCCAGATTGTGTATGGGTGCTGCTTGGAGAAATGTAAAGGATGGTCCTGAATTCGACCAAGTAGTCGATATGGTCAAGGCTGTCAACCAACAGGGAATGGAAGTTTGCTGCACATTAGGAATGCTGACAGAAAAGCAGGCCCAAAGATTGGCAGATGCAGGATTATATGCCTACAACCACAATGTGGATACATCCGAAGAATATTATAAGGAAGTAATTTCTACCAGAGGATACGAAGATCGACTTAAAACCATCAATAATGTCAGAAAAACGGGAGTAACCGTTTGTTCTGGTGGCATCATCGGAATGGGAGAATCCATCGAGGATCGTTGTAAGATGCTATTGACATTGGCCAACTTGAATCCACAACCGGAATCCGTGCCCATCAATGCACTGGTTTCCGTAGAGGGTACGCCAATGGAAGACCTTGAACCCATCCCGATTTGGGATATGATCAGGATGGTAGCCACAACGAGAATCGTTATGCCTAAGACGACCATCAGATTATCGGCCGGTCGTACTACCATGAGTAGGGAAGGACAAGCTTTTTGTTTCATGGCAGGAGCTGCTTCCATCTTTGCAGGAGATAAGTTACTGACCACTCCGAATCCAGACATATATGAGGATTTGGAAATGTTTGACCTACTAGGTTTGAAACCTACTGACCCATTTGCCAAACATCCTCAACCAGAAACCAAGGAGGTGGAATATGATGGTGAAAAAGAAAAGGTAAAATGGAGTCGTCCGGGACACCAAATCGAAAAGAATATCGAATACAGTAAGAAAGGAAAATTAGTTAAGAATTAATATTTCCCTTTCTTTCAATCGTATGGACAATGCTTGGTTATCCTTAGGGGTAATCAAGCATTTTTGTTGTGTAGGACACCTCATTATCCAATCTATGATTTGAGCACTCAAGCTCCGTCCAATGCCCCATTTAGATACAAATATGATGGATTATTGGGTGAATGCCCTTACTAGTCATGGTAGCCTTTCGCTTTTTGGGTTCATTTTCTTATTTTCGACTTTGTTGAACAAAGCATACTCTAGCCTTGTTGGGCTACGTTATAGAAACAAAACAAAGCAAAACCTATGAATAATCTGTTTGGATTATCCTTTCGGATGTGGTCTCCTATCATCTTTTCCATTATTACAATCTCCTTTCTTGGCTTAATCGGATGTGCTGGCGATAACTCATCAGATACTCCAAGTGATGATAGTCCAACGACAACTGTTCCAACCGATGATACAAATGAAGCAACAGAGAATACCGAGGAAACTGCTACAGTGGAGATGCGGATTGTCACGCTACCCGGTGGACTTGAAATCAAATTCGCCAAGGGAGGATTCGAGGATGCTGTTGTTCAATTCCTGAATGCCGACGAACAGGATTTTGACCAAGAATTCGTAATGGATGGAATCGCATTCAAGGAGGGTTCAGATATCATCCTACCGGAATCACAAGAACAAATTAATAACCTAACAGCCTTATTGAGTACCTATTTCGACTACAAGGTCGAATTAGAAATATTTTCTAAGGAAAATGAGGATGTCAATGCGGATAAGGTCTTGTCTTCCAATAGGGCCAAGGCACTCAAATCGGCATTGGTAGCCAAGGGAGTTGAAGCAAAAAGAATCGCTACCAAAGGCAGTGGACAAGGTAGTATCTCAAGTAAGCAAAAAACAATCATGGTATTCAAATAGGCCGCAAATCAGGTAATGAATGATACTAATATGTTAATTCACTCATATTTACAGTCTGAAAAGCCAACAAAATCCGTTATGCCATCGTATTGAAAGCATATTATTAAAAAAAATATTAATTTTATATCTGTGTATAATTAACTGTGAGATAGAAAACATTACTCCCCCCTTTACCCAAATCAATCAACTAAATTTGACATTTGAGAAAACCATAATTTCATTGTAATGAATCTTTTGAATTTGTTGAAGTATCAGTTAGGTTCTAAACTAACTGAACAACTAGGCACATATCTAGGGGAGGATTCCAGCAAGGTACAAAGTGCATTGGATGCTACCCTACCCACAATATTGAGTGTTTTTGTACGGAGGGCTGCTGATAGGACAGGAGCCAACGATGTCATGGACACCATCAAATTGGGTAACCACGACGGGAGTATGCTCAATTATCTATCGGGATTATTCAGTGGTGGTAGTTCTACGAACTCCCTCATGAAATCAGGAGAAATCCTATCGAATAAGTTTTTGGGTAACAAGCAATCCCTTTTATCGGATGCCATTGCCAATTTTAGTGGAATCAAGCGCATATCGGCTAATTCACTGATAAAGATGGCGATGCCTTTGGTACTTGGAATCATTGGCAAGCAGGTAAAGAACCAGAATCTGGATACTTCCGGGTTGATGAGTTTGCTTTCTGCGCAGAAAGGTCATATCGGTGCATCCATACCTTCAGGATTCACCACAAAGAATATGTCTCCTAGCACACCTACACCCAAGGTCACACCTACCCCTGAAAAGAAAAAGACCATCAACGAGTCCATCAGTAAGGAGCAAGTGAAGCAAGCCAATGTAAAAACACCTCCGAAGAAAGTAGCGAAAAAGACGAATGATAGTCCATCATTCCTTAGATTCCTACCGTTTATCATCGGTGGATTACTCTTACTTTTCCTTTTGATATTCGCTATTAGAAGTTGTAGCAAATCCAAGGATACCACAACCACAAAACCCAAGGCAACCACTAAAGTAGCCGAGGGCAAAAAGAATGGTTCTGATACCAAGAATGTTGCTGATACGGATGCTCCGAATGCAGACAATGGTTCCAATTCAGATAATGGGTCGTCGAATAGTGGTTCATCCGATTATTCCTCTGATGATAATTCATCATCCTACACACCATCCGCACCATCCATTCCGCATGGACAATTCAAGGGTGAGGTTGAGGGAATTACCGGTGGTGGTTCAATAGCCATGAGTGGCTTGGATTTCAGAGGTGGTGCTAGGATATCACGAGGAAGTAGGCATATCATTTCTGAATTGGCCGCAGTCATGCAGAGCAATCCGGGGATGAACATCAGACTGGATGCTTCTCCTGAAACACGTGCTATCTCCGTAAAGAAAGGATTGATGGACGCGGGTATTGATAGGAATAGGATTTCCACTTCTAGTGGAGGTAGCTCAACTGTCCAGTTGACCGTGAACTAATCAGCCCATTCATCAAATAAAAAAGGGATTAGCCAATGGCTAATCCCTTTTTTATTGTTCCAATACCAACCCTCTCCGAAATACTAGAATTGAAAGATATCGCAATCCGGATAGAATGAACCCCAAGCCAACCAATATCCCATATAGGAATCATAGGTTTGTAATCTTTGACCCATCCTAGGACCAATTACGGCCTCACCGAAAACATTCCATTGATTCCCCTCATTATCCAGCATCACAGTTTCGCTCAAAGAAGTCTGAGGAATAAAATTCAATTGCGTCCCATCAGGTAGGACCCGATTGTACGCAACCATGAAATTATGTTCACTACTACCTACAACCACCACATTCTCACCCTTGAAAATGTCTTGTACGACCCTTATTTCAGACAATTCAAAGGAGGAAAATCGATAGACCCTGACATCACCACCTATTTCAATACCCAAAACCCTTTCTTTCCTATCTAATCGATCATCATCAGGACTAATGGGAAAAATGAGGTAATCATGGTTCGTCCTGTAATTTCCATAGGGATAGGAACCATAATTCCTACTATGTCCCGTAACCGTACTCGTCACCAAAGCATCCGGAAACATCAATTTCCATGTTTTCCAGTCCAATTCGACAATGGGTTGCAACTCCGCCTTATCACCTCTGAATTCCCCATTTACACAATCATTCCTCATCTGCGACCAATTACTATCCGTAGCCCTATCGTATGGAATCAGGTTCGTATTATATAGCAAACCTGAGACCCCAAAAGTCGTTTCTTCTCCATCCAATACCCTATTCCACCGGATACCTGTTCCTGTCAAAGGACAATAGGTCAATGCAAATTTTTCATCACCCAATTCATCATTGATGATCTCATGCCAATCCAAGACCGGATGGGTATATCCCCTTATCTCATTCCCTACCTTGACACCAATTATCAAATCCTCATCCGTCATATATTCATCAGCAACTTCAACTGTAACAAAATTGGGATTGGACAAGGCCGGAATTCCATCCTTGCCCGGGCCCCCATCAAATACTTCTGTTTGGGGAATGGCCCATAATGGGTCGTTATTATTATCTGGTGTCCCATTATTTCCTCCTCCTATCGTTCCTCCTCCCTCATTGGAGCAAGACATAGCGACTACTATCAGAATGAGAACTGTCATTTTCAACCATTTCATATTATTGAGTTTTAATCTATTTGATTTCAATGATATCGTTGTGTTTCTTTTGGGTTTCAATACTGAAATAAATACCTGCCTCTAGTCGATAGGTAGGACTCAACTGCGTACCATCCACACGGGCATACAATGGTATGGACCCACCAAATTGTAATGAGGTGAATGAATTCAACCACCATTGGGTAGTCAGTCTTGCAAATAACCAATCCCCGCCGGTATTCACCAAATCCATTCTTGATTGTTGGTCCCTATTTGCATGTCTGTACTGTAATTGGATACTGGGGTCCAGAAAGAATCGCTTAGCTATCAAAAAACGATCTCCCCAACCTAAGTGAATCTGGTATTCGTCACCAAACTGATACTCAAATGCACCCAAATAATCATCATTCACTCCCTTGCGGTTGTAAATGAATGTTCCGGAAAGATTGGAACTCGGCCTGAAGGCTAATTGGTGGGTTGCCTGCGTCCAGAATATTCCATCCCATGCACCACTTCCGGGCTGTAGGTCAGCATTGATTGTGAATCCTAAATCATTCGTAAGATCTGAAGCCCCCAAAGGGAATTTCACTCCCAGTGCAGAAGTGATACGAGTATGTTCTTCCGCTCCCAGTGTCAGCCATTTGTATTTCAGTAAGACCGCTAAATCACCGATACCTCTCGTTATGGTCTGATCCTGCAATCCTACTCCTTGGTCAATGCTTCTTTCTTGGATGACAAAGGAAGAAAACAAATCCACAGACCACTTATCAGTCAAATGATATCCTCCTTGAAAAATCAGGGAACGGGTATGCCTTGTCCTAGAATCATCATCGAGCGTATTCCTATGGTCCTTGAGGGTTTTGAGAACATTGTCATCATATGTAAGCGACAATTGGAGCAAGCCCTTATTCCCTGAGGGCAAGCCAACATTCCCCGAAAGGGGCACACCTCCCGAACAACAGGTTTGGGCCTTACCTGTCACCAAAAGGCAACCGATTAGCATCAAGGAAAGGATATTTCGATACAACATATTCATCTTCTATTTCCTAAGATAAAATACAGACCCGATTTGAGTTGTCCGAGGATAGACATTCAAGTTTGGTCAAAAAAAATTTGCCTAGCACTTGTTTTCTTCCCGACAATCACATAGCTTTGGTTCAGATGATTCGAAATACTTCCATAACATTCTCTTATTATTATTTCTTTTACACTAAGGTGTAAGGGAACTTGAATGTATTGGATTTACAATATCAGGAGTTCCGTTTACGGGACTCTTTTTTTATATCAACCAAACCTAACCATTGATGCGCTATTATAGCAACCATACTTATTATGCATTCTATTTCTTCTTCAAAGAGGAATAAGGCTTGGTATTGAATAATTAAATGAACCTGAGCCTTGCCATTTAGCAAGGCTTTTTTATTGAATGATATGACGGTAAATACATTGGAAAAGGAAAAAAGCACACTCCAGAAGGTCTGTATCCAAGGATACGCAGGAGCCTTTCATGAGATTGCTGCCAGAATGAATTTTGGTAAGGAACCCATCGAAATCGTACCGGCCCATACATTCGATGATTTGGTCAACAAAATTGAGCAACAAGAGGAAGCAGACCTGGGTTTGATGGCCATAGAGAATACCCTAGGAGGTAATCTGATGTATAATTATAAGCTATTGAACCAATCCAAACTCACCATAACGGGTGAAGTTCTCCTAAGAATCAAACAAAACCTACTCGTTCTACCAGGTGCTACAATGGATGAAATCACGGAAGTACATTCCCACCCTATGGCCATTGCCCAGTGTAGGGAATTCTTCAAATCATATCCTCATATACGACTCATTGAAAATGCAGATACGGCACTGAGTGCCAAATGGGTCAGCGAAAAACAACAAAGACACATCGGTGCGATTGCTAGTACATTGGCAGCAGAATTATACGGTTTAGACATTCTTAGGGAAAGTATCGAAACCCATAAAAAGAATCATACCCGATTCCTCGTTCTGGAACACAAGGATAAGGCCCGTTCTAATCCAATGTCCAATAAGGTTTCCCTCAGTTTCAGAACCAATCACGAAGTAGGTAGCCTACACAAGGTATTGGCCGTATTGGCGGCTTATAATGCCAATCTGACGAAAATCACTTCCGCCCCCATAATTGGTTCTCCATGGCAATATCTTTTCTATGTTGACTTTGTCACTTCGGATATCAGCTATGAACAAGCCATCAATGCCATTACACCCATTACGGAGCAACTCAGCATACTAGGTATTTATCCCAAAGGAAAAAGTTATGAATACTAACTGACAATCGAATTCAAAGGAATGATCAAGGAAAAGTTACATATCAAAAACAGTAATCGGTTAGGCGAAGTCAAAGAGTATTATTTCTCTACCAAACTTAGGGAAATCGCTGAGATGAATGCCCAAGGCAATGATATTATCAATCTTGGTATTGGTAGTCCGGACCTAGCTCCGCATGCCAGCGTAATCGAAGCACTGAACCAACATGCCATCCTACCTCAAAATCATGCTTACCAAAGTTACAAGGGGCTACCCGAACTAAGACAGGCATTCTCTAGATGGTATCATCGTTTTTTTCACGCCACTTTGGATGCAGATAAGGAAATATTACCATTGATGGGCTCCAAGGAGGGCATCATGCACATTTCCATGAGTTTTCTGAATGAGGGAGACGAAGTATTGGTTCCCAATCCGGGATATCCAGCATATGCTGCTGTTACCAGATTGGCCGGAGGTACCATTCGCAACTATAATCTTACTGCGGACAAGCAATGGTTACCAGATTTGGAGGCTCTAGAACAACAAGACCTATCCAAAGTCAAGATCATGTGGATTAACTACCCCAATATGCCTACGGGTGCTGCAGGTTCAAGGGAGATTTTCCAGTCACTGATAGATTTTGCTTATCGCAACGAAATCATGCTGATTAATGATAATCCATATGCATTCATCCTAAACGAACGCCCCCTTTCTATCCTATCCTTGGATGGAGCCAAGGAGGTAGCCATGGAATTGAATTCACTCAGTAAGGCCCAGAATATGGCTGGTTGGAGGGTCGGAGTTCTGGCCGGAAGGGCTGATTGGATCGAAAACGTTCTGCGTTTCAAAAGCAATATGGATTCCGGTATGTTCAAACCCGTACAGATGGCAGCTACCAAAGCCCTTGAACTCGGACAGGATTGGTACAATCATCTCAATGAAATCTATGCCCGGAGACAAGAAAAAGTATTCGAAATCATGGATGCCCTGAATTGTGACTACGAATCA
This sequence comes from Saprospiraceae bacterium, assembly GCA_020631355.1. Classification (GTDB taxonomy): domain Bacteria; phylum Bacteroidota; class Bacteroidia; order Chitinophagales; family Saprospiraceae; genus JAHDCE01. The sequence goes on from JAHDHL010000006.1 coordinate 176,273, forward strand.
CAACAGCAGGGAATGTTCGTATGGGCCAAGATTCCCGATTCCATAGAGGATGGTTTCGCCCTATCCGATAGCACCCTTTATCATAAGAAAGTATTCATTACTCCGGGAGGCATCTTCGGGAGTAATGGTAATCGATATGTAAGAATATCCCTTTGTAGCAATATGGAAACATTGGAAAAAGCATTAGATAGAATTCAATCCTGATTCATGGTTATATCAATAGTAGGAATAGGACTCATAGGTGGCTCATTGGCCATTACGCTCAAGGAAAATGGCTTTGCGGACTCCATCATAGGGGTTGACATCAACTCTGATAACATCGACAAGGCCTATCGGAGAAGACTCATCGACCAAGATATGAGCCTGAATGATGCCATCAATGCGTCAGACATCATCATTCTTTCTACTCCTGTGGATGCCATGAGACAATTGCTCCCCGGTATTCTGAATCAAGTAGAACATCAAGTTGTAATGGATGTGGGTTCTACGAAAGTGAATCTACTGAATGATATCAAGCAACATCCCCAAAGAGGACGGTTCGTTGCAACACACCCAATGGCAGGGACGGAATATTCAGGTCCAGAAGCAGCATTACCGAATCTGTTCGATCATAAGTGTACTGTCATTTGCGATGCAATGGACAGTGATGAGGATGCCTTGGAAAAAGTGAGGGATTTGTATCAATCCATTCCAATGAAAGTTCTGGAACTGGATGCTAAATCCCATGATGTCCATACAGCCTATGTTTCCCATATATCGCATATCTCGTCATTTGCCCTCGCACTCACTGTTTTGGCTAAGGAAAAGGATGAGAATCGAATATTCGAATTGGCTAGTGGTGGATTCGGTTCCACGGTAAGATTGGCAAAGAGTTCTCCCGATATGTGGGTTCCCATCTTCAAGCAGAATCGGGATAATGTACTTGATGTTTTGGATGAACACATCAATCAACTGGCCCGTTTCAGGAGTTTACTCATCAAACAGGATTATGACCAATTTCATCAATTGATACAGGAAAGTAACGAAATCAAAAGAATCATAAAATAGAACAATCGTCGTTCTCAAATATTATAATTATATGAACATCAAACCCATTTTCACAAAGAAAGACCGTCCCATTGTTATTGCAGGTCCCTGTAGTGCGGAATCAGAGGAACAGGTACTTACTACGGCTAAGGCATTGGCCCAACAAAATATCGATCTTTTCAGAGCCGGAATCTGGAAACCCAGAACCCGCCCGGGTTCTTTCGAGGGAGTCGGTAGGATAGGATTGAAATGGCTTCAGAAAGTCAAGTCTGAAACGGGTCTTAAGGTCACCACTGAAGTAGCCAATAAGGACCATGTATTCGAAGCACTGAAACATGGTATTGATGTGCTTTGGCTTGGTGCCCGAACAACGGTTAATCCATTCTCCGTACAGGAAGTAGCGGATGCATTGGAAGGTACGCAGGTTCCCGTAATGATTAAGAATCCAATCAATCCCGACCTCAAACTATGGATGGGAGCCATTGAAAGGATTTACAATGCGGGTATTGAGCATATTGCTGTTATCCATAGAGGGTTTTCACACCATGGAGATACAGGATATAGGAATGTACCCAGATGGCAAATTCCCATCGAGCTCAAAAGACAATTCCCTAATTTGGAAATCATTTGTGATAATAGCCATATCTGTGGAAGAAGGGATATACTCAAGGATGTGGCACAAAAGGCAATGGACCTCAACTTTGATGGCCTGATGACCGAAACACACCCCGACCCTGACAATGCCTGGTCTGATGCCATGCAACAAATCACACCAAAGGTATTCGGTGAATTAGTGGATGATCTTGTTCTGAGAACATCCACGACTGATGATGTATTGTTCAGTGAGACACTGGTACACCTTCGTTCGGAAATTGATGAAATTGATACGGAACTCATCAACATACTTGGTCGTAGGATGGAAATTGCGGATAAGATTGGTTTATTCAAAAAGGATAACAATATTCCGATTCTTCAGACGACTCGTTGGAATGAAATTCTGGAAAAGCAGGTATCCAAAGGGCAAAAAGTGGGTTTGAGTGAGGCATTCATGAGTATACTCCTGCGTGCGGTCCACCAGGAATCCATTAACCATCAGGCTGAAGTAATGAATAAGGCTCAATTAGAGGATTTGAAAAAAGGATAATTCTGAATCTATATATCCCCACCCAGTACCATCCCAAAATCGTTACTGGGTGGGTTGTTTATCATCTTATTTCCTAGGATATTTCCTTGTTCTTCTGGCCATAATGGGCAAGGTAGCAATGATTATGGCAGCAAAACACATTGCTATTCCCATTATCGTATCATTATCCACTCCCATACCTGAGAATATGCCCAACAATGTGACGAATCCTACTGCTATCCCTATGGTGGCTGCTTGGTTGGCTGATAATTTATTTTTCATGATGCAACGGTATTGGTTATACTTATAATTTCGTCATAAACCGAGTCGTTGTAAAGTCATCTTAGACCAATCCAAGTAGAATTTCGATGTAGTAATAATCGTTGGATAAGGATGTTATAGATAGGTACTAGTACCCTCAAGAAGGTTTCATGAATGATGGAACAATGGACATTCCAATAGTAAAAAAAAGCATCATCAAGACAATCAATGTGTCTGTATCCACCCCCATCCCTCCTAATACCAACAACAATAAGGTATAACCAATAGCCATACCCATAGCAAGCAAATGTGAGGAAATCCGAGGCTTTTTCATATCTTATTTTTTGTAGGTATCCAATATTATTTTCTATGAAAATAAAGAATATCCCACAAACCAGAAAGCATATCAGACCAACAGTCCCATTCCCTCGATAACTGACCTTTCCTAAGCCCTGCTTAGGCCCAATGACCATATACTCCCTCTCTTACTACTCCCAACTTCCGCCGGAAATGTATATCATACAGATAAATTATATTCATAATGAATTGGAAAAGCTATGAATACCGTAAATTAGACCGATCCAACTTTTTACAGACAAAATTTTATTGGTATGAATCAATTTTACTTAAGAATGAGAATGGTATTCCTGATTCCATTCTTCCTTTTTTTCATTGCCGTGCAGGCACAGGATACCATTGTGGTCCAGACACTGACACTGGACTCCCCTACCCGTTCGGGCTCCTTTGAATTTCCGGATGACCCTAACCAATCCTATCGTAAGATTCTCATGCAATACACCATGAGATGCCTCAATGGAGAAGTTAATCCAGGTAACAACTCCACCGGTTGCCATGAATGGGATTATAGTTGTAATACTTTCCTCACAGATTCAACTGGCGTGGATTCCACCAGAGCATTCCACCCTAATTACATTATCAGTAATTATTCTGATAATACATTCAACTATACATCCCAACCCACTTATACCTATTACCAATACACACAACAGGAAATCACCTATGACAATGTCATTTCTGAAAGCGTGAATCAAATCGGAACAGGTTCCGATAATCTCCCTCATCCTTTCAATACCTCGATTCCTGTGGCTAAGAATCAATACTTATGGACTGCAGCCGAATTAATGGCCGCAGGTGTAACGGCTGGCGATATCAGTAGCCTGAGATTGGATGTATCCAGTTTGGGTAGTAATCTGGATTTCCTCCGCATCAAAATGAAGCATACCAATCAATCCACATTGGATGGAAACAGTATGGAATCGGATAACTTCACCAATGTATATTTCCTGAATACAGTACCTACTTCGGGCATGAATAGTTTCAATTTCCATACGCCATTCAATTGGGATGGAACATCCAATATACTGGTGGAATTCTCTTATCAGAATGATATGGCTGGCATGCAATCCGAATCAGTCGGACAGGATGCAGGAGCAGATATCGCATTGGTCAGTGGTATGGAAGATCGTTATCTCGTTTTCAGTGGAGCAGAGAACATTGATATTCCTACAACCAATTTCGAAGGTATTTCAGATGAAATCACCATTTCGTTCTGGTCCTATGGTACCGAAGATGCACTACCTACCAATACGACCATATTCGAGGGAGTGGACGACAATAACAACAGGCAAGCCAATGTTCACCTACCCTGGAGTAATGGACGAATCTATTGGGATTGTGGAAACGCAGGTTCAGGATATGACAGAATTGACAAGGAAGCGAATGTTTCTGATTTCGAAGGAAAATGGAGCCATTGGACATTTACTAAGAATACCAATACAGGTTGGATGAAAATCTACCTCAATGGTGGCCTTTGGCATTCGGGAACAGGAATGACCAACCCAATCGATATCAGTACTTTCAAGATTGGTTCTTCTTCCACAGGTACGAACAAGTATCATGGTGCCTTGAATGAGTTCAGAATCTGGAACAAGGAACTTTCCCAAACTACCATACAGGAATGGATGTATAAGGATTTGAATGCGAGCCATCCTGATTGGGGCAACATGGTAGCTTATTACCAATTCAATGAGCCAAGTGGTCAAATCGTAATGGATAATTCAGCAAATGCCATTTTCGGTACCATCAATGGAGCTCCTGCAAGAAAATCAATCGTTGGTGAGGATATTTATAGAAACATGACCGCATCAAGTATGCGTCCTAATGTATCTTTCGTACAAGGAGTCTATACACAATCCATAACCAACCACGTTGAAACCATCGCTGAGGAAAACGGACAACATTCCGTAACTGAATACTCCGTATCCGGTACTGACCTCGTGGAGGGCAATACCATTTTCGTATGGCAAGCCGCTGACGAAGTCACTTATGACGAAGATGGGAATGTAGTCGCTTCGAATCCTGTGAATGCTGAGAATTCCATTAGCATTAACGATTTGGAATACTATAATAAGCGACCTAGTAAGTATGAATTGATTTCATTCGTTACACCTTACGGATTCTTCTTGGACCTGGGTCCGGATGGACAAACCTGGACTTTCGATGTTACGGATTTCGCTCCTATCCTAAAAGGTTCGAAATACCTGACCATGGAAAGAGGTGGTCAATACAACGAGGAATTCGACATCAAATTCCTATTCATAACTGGTACTCCTCCAAGAGAAGTCCAATCCATACAGAATGTATGGCCATTCGCTTCCGGTGGGTTTACTGCCATTACGAATAATAATGTCTTTGAACCTAGAAATGTAATGCTTAGTCCTGATGGTACTTATTTCAAGATGAGAACTTCCGTAACAGGTCATCAACAAAATGGGGAATTCCAACCCAGAACACATTATATCAATGTCGATGGCGGCACTAATGAATACAGTTTCCAAGTATGGAAAGAATGTGGTGAGAATCCTGTTTACCCCCAAGGAGGAACATGGATTTTTGATCGTGCGGGTTGGTGTCCGGGTATGCCTACTGACCTCAGGGAATTGGACTTGACTGATTTCGTGACGCCGGGGCAGATGTCGGAAATCGACTATGGTGTGATTCCGGTAGCGGATCAAAGTTCAACCAATTATTTGGTATCCAACCAATTGGTAACCTACGGTGCTGCTAATTTCAGCAACGATGCAGAGGCATTGACTGTCATCAGACCCACCAACGATATCGAACATGGAAGAAAGAATCCGATTTGTAATAATCCGATTGTGGTCATCCAGAATTCTGGTAGCAACACACTTACAAGTCTCGATATCAGCTATGGGACCGTTGGAGGTATGATGGAAACGTTTACTTGGACCGGTAGCCTTGATTTCTTGGAAACCGAGGAAGTAACACTACCCACCAATAACTATTTATTCTGGCAGACAGCCAATACCAACCGATTTGAGGTAACTGTTTCTAATCCCAATGGTGTAGCGGATGAGAATCCTGACAATGATACATTTACTTCCACTTTCGACCTGACGGATAAGTATGAGGGTGCCATTACATTCAATTACAATACAAACAACAGAGCATTCCAGAATACTTTCAGACTAAGGGACCAAAATGGGGATATCGTATTGGAAAGAACCAATATGAGTAACCAAACGACCTATAATGATGAAATCACATTGATGCCGGGTTGTTATTCCATGGAATTTGATGATTCAGGTGATGATGGATTGGATTTCTGGTACTGGCAGGCTGTCGGACAGAATGTAGGAACGGGTTATTTCAGAATCGTACAGAACAACCAACTCGTCAAGACATTCGAACCTGACTTCGGTGCTTTCATCCATTATGATTTCTTTGTGGATGGAACGGTTTCGAATGAAAACTTGGAGCAAAACCAAATATTGGGTGTCTTCCCTAATCCTACACAAGGAACATTCTCCATCGAACTGAAAGGTTTCGAGGGACGTGATGTTGATGTGGAAGTAGTTGATGTGATGGGTAGAAGCATCTACATCCAATCCTTGGATATTTACCTAGAAGATTTCAGACATGATATTGACATCAGCCACTTGGCTGATGGAATGTATTTCGTCAAAATCAATAATGAGGGCAAGGTTTCCGTGAAGCAAGTCGTGAAGCAGGGCAATCATTAAACCATTCTATTGAATCGGAAAACAAGGCCAATCATAAGATTGGCCTTGTTTTTTACTTGTATAAATCATTGCTTACAATGTAACTACACATTTTATTTTCACTCAATGATGC